>NZ_CP020038.1:1015000-2215000 GCF_002157225.2 Agarilytica rhodophyticola | reverse complement strand
AAGCAGACGGCTTAGCAGCTGGCAAAGGTGTCATTGTTGCAGAAGATCTAGCAACTGCCGAAGATGCCATTACTGATATGTTATCAGGAAACGCCTTTGGTGATGCTGGTTGCAGAGTTGTTATTGAAGAATTCCTCGAAGGAGAGGAAGCCAGTTTCATTGTTCTGGCCGATGGTGAAAATGTGCTCCCCATGGCTACCAGCCAAGATCATAAACGCGCGGGTGAAGGAGACACAGGCCCGAACACCGGTGGCATGGGTGCTTATTCTCCTGCGCCCGTGGTAACACCTGAGGTCTACGATCGCATTATGAACGAGGTCATAATGCCCACAATTTCAGGCATGAAATCAGAAGGCCATGCTTATACAGGTTTTCTCTATGCCGGTCTCATGATTACCAAAGATGGAACTCCCAAAGTGATTGAGTACAATTGCCGTTTTGGCGATCCCGAAACTCAACCCATCATGCTTAGACTGCAATCCGATCTGAGTGCGCTGTGCCTTGCGGCGATTGATAAGTCACTGGGTGAATGCGCGATAGAATGGGATCCGCGGCCATCTGTAGGTGTTGTGCTTGCAGCAGGTGGTTATCCAGGTAGTTATGCCAAGGGCAAGATTATCTCGGGCTTAGAAAACAGTTCCGATGATGCCAAGATCTTCCACGCAGGAACGACTATGCAAGGCCAAGATGTACTTACCAACGGCGGCCGAGTACTTTGTGCAACAGCATTAGGTGAAAGTGTTACTCAGGCGCAAAAGCGAGCCTATCAGCTCACCCAACAAATCAGTTTTGAAGATATCTACTATCGCAGAGATATCGCTTACCGCGCGATAAACCGAGAAAAGTAGTTAGCGCTTTCATCACCGCCTGTCTATTAAATGTATTTGAGTATAGAAATATCTGATTATAGACAGGCACTCGTCGAGATCCTCAGTTGGCAATAACAGCCCGCTCATGAGCCCAAGCACGCAGCTGACTGATCTGCTCCGCCATAACCACAGACAGGGGCTGTGTATTTTGAATAGCACTAACAATATGATGCTGCGCCACAGCCTCACTTTGGGCTGACGCAGAATAGGTAGCACTCACCACTGCTTGTTCTATCTCGGCTCCGGTAAAACCGTCAGCCATTTCGGCAAGTTCTGCAGGATTAAAATGCTGTAGCGCAAGTCCACGCTTCTCTATATGGATTGAAAAAATCGTCCCTCGAGTCATAGCATCAGGTAAATCTACAAAGAAAATTTCATCAAAGCGCCCTTTGCGCATTAGCTCCGGAGGTAGAGTACTAATATCATTACTGGTAGCCACTAAAAACACACTACTCTTACGCTCCGACATCCAAGTTAGCATAGTGCCCAGTAAGCGTTTACCTGTAGCGCTGTCAGAAGAACCGTCTTGTGCCATACCTTTTTCCAGTTCGTCCATCCAAAGCACACAGGGCGACATCATATCGGCAAGCTTTAACGCTTCACGCATATTTTTTTCAGTCTCACCCACATATTTGTTAAACAACGAGGCCATGTCGAGCCTTAACAAAGGCAAGCCCCACACTCCTGCGATGGATTTTGCTGCCAAGCTCTTGCCACCACCTTGTACACCAAACAGCAGCACCCCTTTGGGCGCATCTAGCTCCACTTCCGAGGTTTTAGCGTCTTTCCCACCTTTAGGGGAATGAGTCATAACATCCCGTGTAACAACGTTACGACGCTCTTCAAGCCATGTTTTAAGGGTGTTGAGTCCTCCGACGTCTTTTAAATGAGCAGTGCTATATTCGAAGTGCAACACTCCCTCCATATCCATAAGTTCAAACTTACGTCGGGTAATACTGGGTAATTCACTTTCCGTTATCGCGCCGTCATCGGCAATAGCACCATGGGCGAGACGCCTGACATCCTGATGAGGCAAGCCCTTAAGGTTGTCTACCAGCTTTTGTAGGGTGGCACTATCGGTTTTTATCTTCGACTTATTGTTCTGCGCTGCCCAACTGCGCGCCTCCTCGCGAATTATCGCCAAGATCTCATCTTCAGTGGGCATCGACAAGCTTACCGACGCCGCATAACGAGATAACTCAGGCGGCAGTTGTAATTCATGACTGACTAGCACAACCTTATGACCAGCAGCGTTGAAGACAATGTCTTTAAGATGCCGAATATTTTTCGGCTCATCTAGATAAGGGTGAATATCGCAGAGAACAAAAGCACTTTTCTCGGCACAGGACTTTATATGCTTAAGCATTTCTTCAGGCTCGTGACGCCGCTCACTAAGCTGCAGCTGCAGGCCAAACCCCAGGTGAGCCATTCCCTCGGTGGCTGACCAACGCCAAGCAGGAATTTTTTCATACTTGAACAAGCTTTCTAAAAGAGAGAGCGCTCTAGGCTCATCGTATGTTTCAATAACGACTAATGATACTTTAGTATTGAGTATTAACCTTAAATCATTATTATTCATAGACTGGAATATTCCTGTATTCTGCCCTGGATCTATTAAGGCTACTCAACCACGGAGTCTCACGCAAGCTTATGTCTCATTCTAGTAATCGTGCCAGCTTAAGTCTGGTAGATAATGTTATCTGTTCATTCGATAGAGCCCTGCGCAGTCTCACACCGCGGACACAATCGATGACGCGACCCTGCCCGCAAGCGCAACAAGCTTCGCAAGTAGAATTAAATGAACAGGAAAAAAAGCACGCGGCTGGCTTAATGCGCGTCAATCACTCAGGAGAAGTCTGTGCTCAGGCGCTCTATCAGGGACAGGCATTGACAGCTAAGCTTCCCAAAGTAAGGGCAGAGATGGAACAAGCAGCTGATGAAGAGATTGATCATTTAGCTTGGTGCGAGCAAAGGCTGACAGCACTTGGCAGCCAACCGAGCGTATTAAACCCTATGTGGTATGGCCTTTCCTTTGGCATTGGAGCTACGGCCGGCATGATCAGCGATAAGATCAGCCTAGGCTTTGTTGCTGCCACCGAGGAGCAGGTGTGTAAGCACCTATCGAGTCACTTGGACAAACTGCCAAAAGAAGATTACGCATCCAAAGCTATAGTTGAGCAAATGATCATTGATGAGAAACAGCACGGTACCACAGCGCTAGATGCAGGCGGGATAGTGTTTCCCAAGGCCGTCAAATCATCAATGACATTCATCTCATCAGCTATGACAAGCTTGAGTTACAAACTGTAAAAGGCGATCAAATTAATAATAATAAATTGCTGAAGACTACTGCTAATAATATTAAATACTAGGCACTCAGGCTGGAACAATCTCATATGAGTGAGTGATTTCAACACCGGCTTTTTCTAGCATAATGGACGCCGAACAGTACTTTTCAGCAGAGAGCGAAACGGCTCGTGCTACATGGGTCTCCTTAAGCCCTTCTCCCGCCACCACAAACTTCATGTTGATGTGAGTAAACACAGAAGGCACTGCATCAGCCCGTTGTGCTTCAAGCTCAACGTGGCAAGCCGAGGCATTCTGCCTAGCTTTTTGTAAAATCGTAATGACATCAAAACAAGCGCAGCCACCAAGGCCCAATAACACCATCTCCATTGGTCTGACCCCCAGATTGCGGCCACCATGATCTTCCGGACCGTCCATCATCACTTGATGACCGCTGCCAGATTCACCTTGAAACGCAACACCATCTTGCCATCTAACCGTCGCTTTCATATACCTTCCTCAATACAATCTATATCGCTTATAAAAAATTTTTTAAGCAGAATAGATTAGCATAATGAAAACCAGAGAAATGTCATATTTTTAAAAAATAATCGGCGCCTAAAGAAAAGTTCATCTAAATTTGAGTGCAAAACAAACAAAATTGGCGTCATTTTGTGCATTCGTACCGAAATTCATAGAAAACATTCTTTTTTTTTTTGTTATGGCGTTATACTCGGTCAAAATACAAAAAATCAGAGGTTACCAACTTGGTTGCTGTGTCACTTACACCACATATCAAAAATGTTGATGATTTTTTAAGTCATTGCCACAGACGTCGCTATCCAGCTAAAAGCACACTTATTTACGCTGGAGATAAAAGTGACTCTCTTTACTATATCGTCAAAGGTTCTGTTACTGTTTTAATTGAGGACGAAGAAGGTAGAGAAATGATCGTCGCTTATCTTAACGATGGTGACTTCTTTGGCGAAATGGGTCTATTCGATCAACAGGATAATCGAAGCGCATGGGTAAGAGCCAAATCAGAATGTGAGATTGGTGAAATATCTTATGCCAAGTTCAACGAACTATCGGAAAGCCATCCAGAATTTTTGTTTGCCCTCGGCTCTCAAATGGCTAGACGCTTACGCAATACAACACGAAAAGTGGGCGATTTAGCATTTTTGGATGTGACAGGAAGAGTTGCCAGAACCTTACTTGACTTGTGTAAAGAGCCTGACGCGATGACCCACCCAGATGGGATGCAAATCAAAATTACTCGCCAAGAGATAGGTCGTATCGTTGGTTGCTCACGGGAAATGGTTGGTCGTGTATTAAAGACACTGGAAGACCAAGGCCTTGTGTCAGTCAAGGGTAAGACAATGGTGGTCTACGGGACACGCTAGCTCCTCCTTAATGTAGGTACCCGCATATTTTTGCAACACGTTCGATCGGGTGCCGCATTACATTCAGAACTTGTCTGAATGGCCCTCGGTATGTTGCAGCCGAAATCCAATGAACTTTGAACACAAAATTAGAGTATTATTTGTGACCAATATTGATTTGATTAAAGAGGCAGAAAGAATCAGCCAAGTTTGTCATGAAATGGCAAACGATATTGAGACCCAGCGTCGTGTACCAGCAGACATATCTAAGCTAATGGCGCAGACGGGTTTGTATCGCATGGGTGTGCCAGCCAGTATTGGCGGTCTCGAAACACCAGCACCTATCAGTAGTGAAGTCATCGAGATTCTAGCGCGAGGTGATGCGTCGTGCGCATGGGTGGCATTTATAGCCATGACTACTGGAACAACTCTGGCGATGATTCCTCGAAAGTCGGCCCAGTCAATCTTCACCTCTCCTGATGTCATGTTGACTGGCGTGTTTGCACCAACCGGCCGGGCCGACAAGGTTGAAGGCGGCTTTCGTGTTTCAGGTCAATGGCAGTGGGGATCCGGCAGCCAAAATGCGGACTGGGTACTCGGCGGTTGCATGTTCTTTGATAACAATGAACCGATGCTCGACCCTCGCGGTCAACAACGCACCCATATGGTAATGATGCCGAGAGCTGACATTGAATTTCTCGATACATGGCACTCGTCGGGTCTATGCGGCAGCGGCAGCCTCGACTATCGCGTAAATGATCTATTAGTACCGGAGGATCGCGTCGCCGGCTATCTGCCAGACAAAGACACCTTAAATCAACCACTGTATACGTTCCCGCAATTCACCTTTTTAGCACTTGGTATCGGAGCCGTGTGTATGGGGATTGCCCAGGCAGCCATCGACGAATTGGTGGCAGTCGCCGCGACCAAAAAACGAGTGGGCTCCAGTGCAACTATCGCCAACAAATCCACCGCGCAAGCAAAACTTGCGCAGGCCGAAGCTGATCTGCGAAGTGCTCGCGCGTTTTATTATCATGAGTTAAATAAAGCCTGGGATATCGCTCAGAATGGTAACAAGGTCAGCTTGGCCGCACGACGAGATTTACGCCTGGCCACCACCAATGCCGTTTTAAAAAGCGCTTCAGTGGTGGATGAGATGTACAGCTTAGCTGGAGGTACCTCTGTATATAAACAGTCAAAGCTGCAGCGTTATTTTAGAGATATACACGTAGCGACACAGCACATCATGGTGGCACCGCAAACATTAGAAGTCCTCGGCTCGATGTATTTTGGCAACGATGCTAAATCGGCAATGATCTAACTCACCTCCATCTTTACTGCCCGACTCTTAGCCTATCTTAAATAGGCTAAGTCGCGATTAATTTCACCAGTAAAAATAGGCAGGGGCGTGGGAAGAGGTTTAGCTAAAACTGGCTAATTAGAATGCCGCTCAGGCAAAAAATAGCTCCCTGAGTTTTTCACCAGGCTCCGCCGCCCTCATAAAGGATTCACCTACAAGGAAAGCGTGAACATCATGGTCACGCATCGTTGCCACATCGGAAGTAGAATGAATACCACTTTCCGTTACCACAATACGTTCATTGGGAATCATATCTAACAGGGAGAGTGTAGTATTTAAACTTACATCAAAGCTACGCAAATCTCGATTGTTGATCCCAACGAGCTTCGAATCAAGCTCAAGGGCTAACTCTAACTCCTGCCGATCGTGTACTTCTACCAAAACATCTAAGCCCAGCTCTACCGCTAAGTCATGCAAATCAGTAAGCTGCTGTTTCTCTAATGCTGCCACGATTAATAAAATACAGTCAGCATTAATCACTTTCGCTTCGAAAACTTGATAAGGATCGACAATAAAATCCTTTCTAATCACAGGTAACTGACAAACACCTCTGGCAAGCTGCAAGTATTCATCAGAACCTTGGAAAAAATCCTCATCGGTAAGGACAGATAAGCAAGCTGCGCCGCCGGATTCATAGCTCTTAGCAATAGCGGCAGGATCAAAGTCTTCGCGAATAACCCCTTTGCTAGGCGACGCTTTTTTTATTTCTGCAATGATTGCAGGCTCCCCTGCTTTTATTCGCTGTTCCATAGCATTGACAAAGCCGCGGGCAGGCGCACAATCTCTAGCCAGGGACTGCAATTCACTGAGCTTACGGAAATGACTCCGCTCTTCAACTTCTTGGTACTTACGTGCAATAATTTTCTTTAAAATATCCGGTTTATCAGTCACCGATAATACCTCACCCATCTATTCTTCTGTGATGGAGGTAAACTCCACTAGTTCTTTGATTTTTTCTTTAGCCGCACCAGAAGCAATCGCATCCTCGGCCATAAGTATGCCCTCCTGCAAGGAAGAAGCAACGCCAGATACATAAATCGAAGCCCCAGCGTTTAGCTTAATAATACCGGCAGCTTTATCCACCGCATGATCTTTTTTGCGCGAGAAAACCGCATTAATCAACGTTAAAGATTCTTCAGAACTGCCGACTTCTAATCCATTTAAGTCCGAGTAATCGAGCTTAAATTCTTTTGGATGTATTTGATATTCGGTGATAACGCCATCTTTGAGCTCAGCAACATGTGTCGGCGCAGCAATGGATAATTCGTCCAAACCGTCTTCAGCATTGACTACCATCACATGAGAGCTGCCTAAACGATTTAAAACTTCCGCCAAAGGACGACATAGCTCTCGTTTAAAAACACCTAGAACCTGGCGCTTAACGCCAGCGGGATTAGTCATTGGTCCGAGCATGTTAAACATCGTTCGAATACCAAGTTCACGGCGAGGCCCCACAGCATATTTCATGGCACCATGATGAGATGGCGCGAACATAAAACCCACACCAATTTGTTCGATAGCTCTCGCCACATGCTCTGCAGAAGTAGCTAAGTTCACTCCTGCCTGCTCTAACACGTCGGCACTTCCTGTGGAGCTCGACACCGAGCGGTTACCATGTTTTGCCACATGCGCTCCCGCCGCCGCCGCGACGAAAGCCGAAGCAGTAGAAACATTGAATAGATTTGATCCGTCGCCACCCGTACCGCAGGTATCCACTAGATTATCTGCTGTGACGTTCACAGGAGTAGCCAGTTCACGCATTACCTCTACCGCACCCGTGATTTCGTCGATGGTCTCACCTTTCATCCTCAGTGCCACCAAAAAACCACCAATTTGCGCTTGTGTCGCTTCGCCGTTCATCACCAGCTGCATTACCTCACGCATGTCGGCCTGGCTCAAGCTTTCACCGACAACAATTTTCGAAAGCGCTTCACGTATATTCATTTTTTTAATTCTCTATATTTCCCACACACCCGCACATTGCAAAGAGTATTGCCACTCTTCAACATATCACTCACGTCATCACAACACGGGGTAAACTGATCGGTTTTGCCTTATGCTTTTTACACCAGAACACTACTATTGTTCCATAAATTAGATATAACATCTAATCTTGAGAACAGATGCACTAGGCTTTGTTGGGGCTGGTCACATTACTCAAAATCGTTCAAGTTATTTTTCAGCGATTAAGGAAATTTTGCAGCAAAGTGTGGCCGTTCTCACTCAATATCGACTCGGGGTGGAATTGCACGCCCTCGACAGGATAATGACGATGTCGTACAGCCATAATTTCATCCATTTCATTATTTTCATCTTCAGTCCAAGCGGTAATTTCCAGCACGTCGGGCAAAGATTCTTTACTAATCACCAACGAATGATAACGCGTGGCAGTAAAAGGCTGACTTAAACCTTGAAATACCCCCTGTCCACGATGAAAGATTTGTGAGGTTTTACCATGCATAACTTTTCTGGCCCGAACCACATCAGCACCAAAAATGGCGCCGATACTTTGATGACCAAGACAAACACCAAGAATCGGTATACTTGAGGCAAATTCCCCTATCACATTATTTGATATGCCTGCCTGCGCAGGTGTGCAAGGACCGGGGGAAATAACGATTCTTGTCGGCTGCATAGCCGCTATCTCTTGCATATCGCATTGGTCATTTTTGATCACCTTGACATCTTCCCCTAATTCATAAAAATACTGCACGAGGTTGTATGTGAAGGAATCATAATTATCTATCATCAATAACATTGAACGATCCTATTGAGCCGCTTTATCAAATAGTATTGCTGCACTGCGTCTACACAAGGGTTAAAACGGAGGCCACCCCCAAAAAAGTGTCGATAAACTTTACAAAAAAAAGTATACCTGTTTTTAAAGCTGTCACAATTTCAACAACTTGTGGCGCAAAAAACTTCCACCTATACCTATTTGGAAATAAAAAATCAAAAAAAGTGAAAATAAGTCAGGGAGAAAAGCCTCGTGAATACTCAATTCAAGCAAGTTATGCTATTTTTAGCCTGCGTTATATCTTAAAAATACACATCTAATAACGAAGATAACAAAAAACGCCACATGATTTTGGGCATAATAATTGCTAATAAATTATTTTTATGCCTCAAAATTTATTAACGGACACGAATTCGACAAATTTATAGAGTTTATTGAAATGGCAGCTGACATTCCAACTAGTCACCTAGAACTAGTCAGAGGAAATAATGAGAAGAAGCTAAGCTCACCAGGAGTTTTGAAGCATATTGAAAGTGAAGCCCTTAGCTCAAGCCGACAGTTGATGGAACATATGTTCTCCGCCACTGATGATTTGTTCTACGAGCTATCTAAGCGAGCGACCAGCAATAACGAACAAAATTTATACTTCGAGTCTATGCGTGAAATACGCGTCAAAAAGGAAGGCTTGATTTCGGCATTTCTACAAGCCTTGACCTTAGGCTTTGAGAGTTTAATAAATCCAGCAATAAACAATGATGCCGACAAAGAACCAGCAGCAGATGCTGAAGTCAATTTATCTATCGTCGAAGGGGATGACCTAGAAATTGAACTGGCGCTAAAAAACATGTCCAGTCGGGCTCGCGAATCCTATAAAAACGAGATATACGAATTAGGTATTCGGCTCGATCATCTGTTGCTGCAAACTAATGTCGACGAAGATAATAATCCACTAGATCCTCAGCAAATATCAAAAGCCTTTGTTAAAGCTTGTATTGATAAACTGAAGATCAGTATAAAAACTCGATTAATACTTTTTAAGCTATTTGAAAAACACGTACTCAAGCAACTTGGCCATGTATATGCTGATGCAAACCAAACCCTAATCGAAACAGGTATACTGCCGAAGGTTCCGAAGAACTTAATAAAAAATCCTGGCGTATCGCCCGCGCCAAATAGGCAAGATAGCCAAGAAGAACAGACAGCAACAGCCGTCGATACGCAAGCTGAAACACAAACACAGCAAGCGCCCCCAGTAATTCCAGGGAGAACCATTTCTCTATCTCCTGAAGCACTCGCATCTTTAATGACGGCAATTAGAGGAGTTAATGGTGGCCAAAACTACTATGTCTACGGCAGCAATCCCGGCCCGGCTCTTACAGGGCAAGATCTCGCCTCAATTCTGACACCGAAACAGCCGGTTATCGATCATAAAATTGCGCGCACCGAGCCCAAAGTGGTATTGCGTGATCTGGTCAACGAGTTACTCAGCAAAAACAATCCCAATACGCCTAATTCTCTTAAGCAATCGGAAGAAGATACGATCAATTTGGTGGCAATGTTTTTTGAGAAAATTCTCGAAGACCAAGACTTACCCATCGTAGTACAGTCTTTGATATGTCGTTTACAAATTCCTATATTAAAGGTTGCTCTTAAAGATAATTCTTTCTTGTCCAATGGCGAGCATCCAGCACGCAAGCTAATTAATACGATAACTATGGCAGGCTTGCAGTTTGATGAGAGCAAACCGCTAGAAAGGGATTCGTTGTACCGTACCATTGTCGATGGCATACAAACCATTAACCGACAGTATTCTGTCGATGACTCGGTGTTCAGTATTATCCAATCTGAACTAGAAGAACTGATTAAAAAAGAGTCGCGCAAAACCCATATTGTAGAAAATCGCACAACCCAAACAGAAATGGGTAAGGCAAAAATTCGCAACGCAAAAGCTTTTGCACAGTCGACATTATTCGACAAGCTAAAAGATGAAAAATTACCTAACACCATCAGCGAATTTTTAACCAACACTTGGCTACAAGTATTAGTCATCACATATATTAAAGAAGGCAAGGAAGGCGCACTCTGGGTGGAAAACGAGCAGCTAATATCAGATTTGCTGTGGCTGTGTAAATCCCACTCCGATGAGAGATCAAAGGCCCGTGCACAAAGACTAAAACCAGAAATTCTTAGCCGTATCGAAAAAGGTTTAGAACTGGCAATTGATAACGCAGATACTCGCAAGAGCCGTATTGAAGAAATAGAACAAACCATAGAGTGTATTGTTACCGGAAACTCCTCTGAAGAAGTTAAGTTCCGCAATTTGGATAATGCCCAAAAAGAAGTACTAGGCAAAGCTGAAGGTACTCAGAAGTCATGGGATGAAATGACGGCACTTGAGAGACAACAATCGCAGTATGAAGAGCTATCGAGCAAGTTTTATCTTGAAGCAAAAAATATTGCTGAAGGTACATGGATCGAATATCAGGAAGAAAATGGAAAAACTGTACGCTGTAAACTAAGTAAAAAAATCGACTCAGAGTCCTATATTTTTGTAAACCGCTTTGGCTTCAAAAGTCTGGAGAAATCCCGTCGACAATTTGCTTACGATATGCAGTTTAAGAAAGCAAAGATATTGGATAGTACGCCAATATTTGATCGCATATTAGAAAATATAGTATCAAAGTTTCAGGAGACATAGCATACTCCCCCACGTCTAATTGGGGGCAAGGCATGAGGCAGTTTGGTGGCTATCGCTTTACTTAATTCCACATTCAGTCAGGCCAAATTATCTCGCTTTTTCTAGGTGAGTTTTATTCGAACAACTTTAAATATGCAGTTCTCAAAACTACCGAGAATAGCCAGTAATTTTTTGTAGGTTAACTATATAACCTCTGAATGGTTAATAATAATTTTTATGGAATTCAGCAGCGTAACAGAAACAGCTTTTTTCAGTGCTTCAGTACTTTCCTTTGTCCTGACCCTTGCTTTTATCTATCAAGCTCTCAAAAACAGACTATTATGGATAATGGCGACCGCTGCTTTTTTCCAAACTGTATGGCTATTAAGTATTGCCATCAAACATAGTTTTAGTACAGATTATTTAAGCTTATTACTGTTAACCGAGTCGGCCCACTATGTACTGTGGTTATTATCTGTTGATCGAAGTACGGAGAGATTTTGCGGTACACGTTTACCACTCTTTTTTAAAGTCTGTGTTTATTTTATTTGTGCAACTAGCCTTGGCTTAGCATGCTTTAACTATCTCACAGAGTCGCTAAAAAACATCGAAGAAAAGCTGATTATTTGGCAAGGTATTGCATTTCCAATTATAAGTCTGCTGAGCATCGAGCAACTTTATCGTAACAATACACAATACCGTTTATTTAAGCTTATATGTTTAGCATTGGCGATCGTCTACGTATTTGATGCTTATTTATTTACCCAGCATTTATTGTTCGCCAAGTTAGACTCAGATCTCTGGCAAGCAAGGGCAGCGGTATCTATGGCATCGTCGGTTTTAATGGTGCTGGCTGTCGCTACTATGGCACAACCTTCCCAGTCCTCGGCCAAATTAACTTTTTCTCGGCCCGTAATCTTTTATACCACCTCGTTAACGCTGGCAGGTGCATTTTTAATGGCACTATCAATCGGTGGCTATTATGTGCGAATTTACGGTGGTAATTGGGGAACCATTATCTACACCCTCCTCTCTGCCGCCGGTTTATTTTTTATTGGATTTATTTTTTCATCATCAGACTTACGTAGAAAGCTGAGCGTACTGATTAACAAGCATTTATTTAGTTACAAATACGATTATCGCACCGAGTGGCTTAAACTTATTAATCAGTTATCGCAACCAACATCAACAACTGATACAGCAACACGAGCAATTACTGTCGCGGCCGATCTTTTCAACTGCCACGGCGGCGCACTTTGGTTGTTGCGTTCCAATGTGATGGTACCGGTTAGACAGATAAATACCCAGTTTGATATATCAGAAGTGTTCGAGCCTGAAACCAGCCCATTTTGTGAAGCACTAAAAGATGAATGGGTATTTGCTCCTAATTCTAATACTCATGATCTAGGCCTGAATAATAAAAATCTGCCGCTGTGGATGAACCAAATTCCCGACGCTTGGTTAGTATTTCCCTTACTTACAGAGAAAGACCTTGTTGGCTTTATGGTTTTGGTTTCCCCCAAAGAACACTCACTTATAGGTTGGGAAGATTTAGATCTCTCCAAAACCGTGGGCAGACAGATTGCCAGCTATCTCGCCCGCCATGAACAAGCGGAGTTATTGGCAGAGTCGCGTCAGTTTGACGCTTTTAATAAACTCTCAGCCTTTGTCATGCACGACCTGAAAAATCTTATTGCCCAACAATCTCTGGTTGTAAAAAATGCAGAGAAGCATAAAGACAACCCAGCTTTCGTTGAAGACGCCATCCACACTATCAAAAATTCCGTGGAGAGAATGAATAATCTGCTACGTAAACTTCAGCGTAACGAAGAAGGGGAAGAAGTTAAAGTACTGCATTTAAAAGATATATTTATAGAGGCAATAAAACGCTGCCAGAAGCGCCCTCCTGTGCCCACTTTGGTGCCATTTAAAGAAGACCTTCAAGTCAAAGGAGACTTTGACAGTTTAGTTATGGTCTTCACCCACATACTCCATAATGCGCAGGATGCCACACCAAATCACGGTTTTGTGGATATTTCGACCATATTAGAAGATGACACAATTACCGTTACTATAGAAGATAACGGTGAAGGTATGGATAAAGACTTCATTAATAACAAGTTATTTAAACCCTTCGAAACCACCAAGTCAGGCAAGGGAATGGGCGTCGGCGTTTATCAAGCCAGAGAGTATATCCAAAGCTTAGGTGGTAATATTAGCGTGGAAAGCTCGCTTGGAGAGGGCACGACGTTTATAATAAGCCTCCCGGCGAACTAAAACTCGCGGATATCTCTTCGAGTATTTATCCCAGGGCGAATAATAATGGCGGGTTGATAGCCTATGCCACTCCAAACCACCTCCACAGGCTACAAATTCATCATGAGTAAATCAGAAAAACAAAAACTTCTTATTGTTGAAGATGATCTTGGTCTACAAAGTCAACTGCGCTGGCATTTTGACCAGTACGAAGTTATTGTCGCAGGCACCAGAGAAGATGCAATTGCAGCAATTCGCTTGCACGAACCCCCCATTATTCTTCAAGACTTAGGGTTGCCGCCTGATGAGGAAGGCGTCGATGAAGGTTTCCGCTGTATTCGAGAAATATCTAATCTTGCCCCTATGTCAAAGATTATTGTCATGACAGGTAACGCTGACTATGAAAACGCTGTAAGGGCAGTGGCAATGGGCGCTTATGATTTTTATCAAAAGCCCGTTAATCCAGAAACCTTAGACCTGATTCTGCAACGGGCTTTTCACATATATAGCCTTGAAAAACAGCATCGCTTGCTGCAAGAAAAGCAGACCTCTCCTCTGGACGGCATCATTGCCTGTGATCCAATAATGCTTAAGATTTGTCGCACTATCGAAAAGCTAGCGCCTTCCGATGTGACCTGCACCCTAACTGGCGAGAGCGGCACAGGTAAAGAAGTTATGGCCAAGGCCTTACATAACCTAAGCCCTCGTAAAAGCAAGCGTATGGTAGCGATTAACTGCGCCGCCGTTCCAGAAAACCTTATGGAGAGCGAATTATTCGGCTATGAGAAAGGTTCTTTTACCGGAGCTAACAAACGGACTTTAGGAAAAGTAGAAACGGCCAATGGCGGCACGTTATTTTTAGACGAGATTGGCGACATGCCTCTACTCTTGCAGGCTAAACTGCTACGCTTCTTGCAAGAGCGGATTATTGAACGCGTCGGTGGCCGAGAAGAAATTCCTGTTGATGTTCGCGTAGTTTGTGCGACCAACAAAGACCTTAAACAAATGGTAAAAGATGGCACATTTCGCGAAGATTTATTCTATAGAATTTGTGAAATGGAAATCGAAATCCCACCTCTGCGACAACGCCAGGGAGATAAATTACTACTGGCCAGACACTTTCTTAGAAACTTTATCGAGCAAAATAACGAGAGTATTCAAGGCTTTACTCCAGAAGCTGTGGAAGCCATTGAAGCGTATGATTGGCCTGGCAATATTCGCGAAATGGAAAATCGGGTCAAACGCAGTGTGGTTATGTGCGATGACAAGCTCATCTCATCGGAAGATCTCGGCTTAATCTCAGAAGGTAACTTCAGCTTGAACTTAAGGGAAGTGCGCTACAACGCTGAGCGTGCGGCTATTCTACGCGCACTGACAATGACAGAATACAACATTTCGGCCACCGCCAAGCTACTAGGTGTCACCCGGCCAACGCTCTATGATTTAATGAAGAAATATAACATAGCGATGGCGAATGACTAAAAACAATTGTGTTTAGCACTTGTTTGCTGTAGACAGGTGTTTACTGTAGAAAGACACAGGTGCTAAACATTGTTGTAAACCACCCCTACAATTCTCTGCTCGCCAATAGTATCAATCGCTTCTTGTACCTGCTGCTGAGAAACTTTCCCATAAGGCACAACTAAAACCACAAAGTCGCATAGCTGCGTTAGAATTCTTGCATCTGCCGCGAACTCTCCGACAGAGGGGCTATCTACGATAATATAGCGGTCGCTATAACGAGATTTTATCTCAGAAATAAATGCCACCATTTTACTTGAACACATTTTCTCAGTGGCATCGTTAATATGCTTGCCCGCCGGCACAACACGCAAACGCTTAATGCCCGAAGCATATAAAATAAATTCGACCCCCATCTCTTGAGAGGATAAAAAATCTATTAAACCTAGATTGGCATCAGCACTTAAGAGTGCGTCAACACTAGGATTATAAAAATTACAGTCCACAACAACCGATGTCTTAGACTTATCAAGAGCAATGGCAGCAGCCAAATTGTTAGCCGTATAACTAGCCCCGCCACCAGAACAGACAGATGTTACCATGCAGACATAGTTGTTTCCCGCCATGCGATCATATAACTGTGTACGCAATTGGCGAAATATTTTGAGGGTTTCCTCATTGCTGCTCTCTTGATGTAGAACTTTTAAATTATCCAGCTGAACGCCACTGAAGCTGTGCACTTCAGACATTTTACTGATCTGACGCTCACTCAATAAGGATTTGTTTTCTTCTAATGAAAATTCAATCTCTGAATTTTTTTCCATGGCTTTTCAGCATATTTTTGTTTTAAAAAAACATATAATTTAACTGTCTATAGAAGCTGTTTCATACTATAGAAGCTGTTTCATCACTCGCCCATGCAGGTTATTTTTAATGCGTATCGGTAAGTGCAGCAATTATGCGATAGCTTCTACGATCTCACTATCAAACTTCAGTCATCAGGCTCGCTGCCAACAGCTCTCGCATTTGCGAAATCACTTGGCCGTAGTCGTCAGCGCCAAATATCGCAGAGCCAGCGACAAAGGTATCAGCACCTGCCTTAGCAATATCAGTAATATTAGATAAACCAACACCACCATCTATTTCCAAACGTGTAGCAAGGCCACGAGCATCAATTAACTGTCTGGCTTGAGCGACTTTATCTAGCACATAAGGGATAAATTTCTGCCCGCCGAAACCTGGGTTAACAGACATAAGTAACAACATATCAACCTGGTCAATCGCATGTTCCACAACAGACAAGGGTGTCGCTGGGTTAAGTACTAACCCAGGCATACAACCACAGTCTCGCACTAGCTTGATGGAGCGATCAATATGCTTTGAGGCTTCGGGATGGAAAGTGATATAGCTAGCACCGGCATCAGCGAACTGCTTAATTAAATCATCGACTGGCTCAACCATTAAATGAACATCAATTGTTGCACTTATACCGTATTTACGCAGAGCACTGCACACCATAGGGCCTATAGTAAGATTAGGCACATAATGATTGTCCATTACATCAAAATGGACATAGTCAGCTCCAGCTTCTAAAACAGCATCAACTTCCTCTCCAAGTCGAGCAAAATCGGCCGATAATATAGAAGGGGCGATCTTAAACTCAGGTACTTTAGACATTCAATAAGCCTCGATTAATCAGAATACATACAGGATATTTTAAAACATATGATTGTCCGATCAACCATACCACAAAAAGCTTTAGCAATAATACTGAACGCCATTTTGCTATTGGCAGTTCTATCACCTATTTCTGAGTTTAGTTACCCCCAACAAACAGATAACACGGGAGCTACCGAGCCCGCCGACCCACAAGAGCAGCAACAAGAAGAACAACCATCCCCTACCCCAGATGCCAACGCCCCAAGGCAAATGATTGATATCCAAGCCAAAGCGACCAAACTGCTAATGCAGGCCGTGGAAAAAGATAATGTGCAATGGCTTAACGCCATGGATGAGAAATTTATGGCGCTGTGGCAACAGGATAAGACGGACAACCCCTTTGGAGCCGTAGTCATTTTACATGGCGAGGGTCAGTCTGCTGAATGGCCAAATACTGTCAGTGCCATACGCAATAATTTAAGTGAATTCGGTTGGTCAACATTAGCTATTAGCCTACCACCGCCAGGAAAACTCACGATACCTAAACGACCAGAAAAAAAGCTACCTCTGTCCGCTACTGAGACAAATACCGATTCTGAGGAACAAGACACTTCAGAAGATAAGCCGATGGATAAAAAGCAGATGGATGCCACAGCAACAGACGAAGCCAATAAAGAAGCCATGGCCGCGTTAGAGAAGGATACTATGATGAAGTCCTCCAATATAGAGGCTATGGAGGATAATAGTACGATGATGAAAAAAGATAAGCCCGACCCTGAATTATCGTCAAATGCACGGATTAGTACATCAATACAGTTTCTCAATGAGAAAGGTCAATACAATATTGTGATTATTGGCCACGGCATTGGAGCCATTCGTGCCGCAAAGTTTATCCAGATGCTAGCCCCAAACGCTTCTTCTGCTGATGCAGCTCAAGCCGCAGCAGATGAGGTGCCATACAAAATCCGGGCGCTGATTATGGTGGCAGCACGCAATCAGATTTTAAATACTGAAGAAAAGCTGATTCCCTACCTTAAAGATATTCCCATTCCCATTTTAGATATCTACTACAGCGACCATTATCTAGATAATACTGAAGTCAAAATACGTCGGCAGAAATTGGCCCGTATCAATACTAAAAACTATTATCAGGTAAAATTAATGAGGCCCAATGAAGCAGATTCACGTGCAGAAAATCGTCTTACTCGGCGCATACGAGGATTTCTTAATAAACACGCAAAAGGCGTCGAGGTAGAGCGTTAAATAGTTTAGCCTATACGCTCTTTTAGAAATTCAAAACGTTCAGGTGTGCCAACATCTAACCAAAAGCCATCATACACCTCAGCACTTAAGCAAGCCGTATCCATTGCCCAATCAAACACTTCTTTTAAGGCAAAAATTGCGCGGCGCTTCGGATATTGGGAAATGATTTGTGGCGATAAAATACTTACACCACTAAAAGTATAATCACCTTGTCCCTTTACTAAGGGCTGCAAAAATCCTTCTTGAATAGAAAAATCTCCGTGGATTTTAAAATCCGGGGTAGGCACTAAGACAAGATGGCCATATATATGCTTGTTATTTTTACTAACATTGAACTGATCTCGGTATCGAGCTATCAGCGAAGCATAGTCCAACTCTGTCCATACATCTCCATTAACCAAGATAAAAGGCGCCTCGCCAAGTAGATCGAGCGCGTGATTGATAGCACCGCCGGTTTCTAGCGGCTGATCTTCATCTGAAAAATAAATCTCGATATCTTTTCTCGGTCGATTGTGTAGGTGTTCGTGAACCATATGACCGAGATAAGAAGTGTTAATCACTATTTCTCGTATTCCCGCACGCGCCAGCTTATCGATTTGATGATCGAGTAAAGTTTTGCCATCAACATTTAGCAAAGGTTTGGGCCGATGGTCGGTAAGAGGACGCATACGCTCTCCCTTACCTGCGGCTAATATTAACGCTTTCATACGTTTTAATTATGCATCCATGGTTGACTGTGGATACACGGTAAGAGCACTGCATCAAACCAATCAGCAAAGGGGCTAGTCTCACTATAGAGTCGAGCAATTCGTCGAACATAAGCAATCACTAAAGGCAAATCCTTGAGGTAAGCTTGTTTGTCATCGCGTATAGAAAGCCTGGCAAAAATACCGAGCACTTTAATATGGCGTTGCAACCCCATTAAATCAAACCAACGAAGGTAGCGCTCTTCGCTAACCGACTCCATAATGCCTGCATCTACTGACAAACTAGCATAGGCCAGAGCCCAAGATCGTACTTGCTGATCCGGCCATTCGATATAGCAATCGCGCAGTAACGACACCACATCATAGGTAAGCGGCCCGATCAAGGCACCCTGAAAATCGATAATCCCAGGGGAGCCTGCGACACCATAGACAATATTACGAGAGTGATAATCTCGGTGAACCACAACTTGAGGTTGCTCCAATGCACTATCCAAAATAACGCAAAAAGTACGTTCAATTAGCTGTTGCTCTTCATCGTTAATATCATAACCAAGTAGCTCTGCCACAAACCACTGGCAAAACAACTGCATTTCACTGAGCAAAAAATCCCTATCATAGCGTGGCAAAATACTTTCATCCAAAGGACACTGTTGAATTCGGAGCAATGCAAAAAAAGCTTCGCCGTAAAGGCTGCTCGCCGTCTCATCACTGAGGTGATCGAGGTACATTTTTTCCCCTAAATCTTCAAGCAGGAAAAAACCTTCAGCTTCAAGATATGCCAAAATCTTTGGCACATGAATACCTTGTTGGAAGAAAAATCTGTCGATATCACAAAAGGCTTGATTATTTTCAGTTTCTGGCGGCGAATAAACTGCAATCAAGCTAGTATTAGGCAAACTTATGCGAAAGTAAAAGCGAAAACCTGCATCTCCAGTAAGGGGTAACCACTGGAACTCTTCTATAACCTCCATATTCTGCAGACACTCCGTTACCCAACGTTTCAGCCTGTCTTCAAATGACCTAGTTACAGCAGTAACGGATGAGTCACTTGTCATGATCGATATCTCCCCAGATAATAGTTAATACATCCTATCATCATTAATTTTCGTTTAATGATACGGACTATTCGAGTATATAAGTATTGGCCTACAATTTACGAGAAGCCCATGGAAGTAATACCTAATAGTCACGAACAAATGGTTATTTAATACTCACAAATGCTTAAGACAGTACTATTTTTTAATTTATCTTTTAGAACTTTTTTATTTTACTCTCACTTAGCACTATAATCGTCGCCTGATCCATCTCTGCCATGTTTAGGACTTTAAGTATGCCCAAGAGCTTTGCTCTGCTCAATCGAATTTCAGCCAGATTCACTTGCGTCCAACATCCTAGCGTCCCGCATCTTAACGCCCAAGACCCTAGCACCCGAGACCTTAGCACTGAACAAAAATCTCCAGGTTTAATACTAAATCTCGGACTGACCCGGCGCTTAATAACTTTGCCGTTCATAGTGCTGGCCTTACAAGCACAGGCTCAAATGATTCGCAGTGATGACCCCGCGCTCATCGAAAAAGCGCAAGCGGCATCCTATGGGTGGGTGGCAAAAAATGATTTACCTGAATACCTCCACGATGCCATTCCCCCTGGTTGCAACGGTCTCTATATCGAGATTGGCCCTGAAGCCGCTGCCGCGTTAACCGATGAGGAACTAGAAAAGCTCGAAGTGATTGTTGAAGCGGATGACGCCAAAATTACAGACGGTAATAAAGCGGTATTAACGGGAAATGTCAGTGTTTCTCAAGGCACTCGTTCTATTTCAGCCACGACCATGACCTATGAGCAAGAACTGGAACGTGCCACCCTCGCCGATAAAGTGACCATTCGGGAACCAGGCACCTTCATTCAAGGGGAATATGCTGAAGTCAGTACTTCACAAAGCAAGGCCTCATTTAATGATGCCAAGTTCATCCTCAAAATTCAGCGTGCCAACAAAAGTATCGGTAGCCAGAGCATTATTCGCGGCAGTGCCAAGTCGGTGAAACAAGTATCAGCTAACGTGGTAGAAATGGAAGATGGCCGCCTGACAGCTTGCGAACCGGGAGACGAGTCGTGGATGCTAGAAGGAGAGAAGTTAACGGTCAATAGGGAGACCAACCGAGGGACAGGCAAAAATGTTAAATTGAAAGTGGGCTCTGTTCCTATTTTTTATCTGCCCTACATTTCATTCCCAGTAGGTGACGAGAGGCAAACCGGCTTCCTTTTCCCTTCGTTTAGAAGTAGTGACGATGGCGGCTTAGACTTTTCTCTCCCCTATTATTGGAATCTGGCGCCCAACTACGATGCGACATTAACGCCGCGTTTTATTTCCGGTCGGGGCACAATGCTCGAAGGCTCTGCACGCTACTTAAATAAATGGATGAGAACAGAGGGCGGTCTGGCTTTCTTACCTAACGATGGCGGCAGCCCAGATCCAGATTTGGACGACCTAATCCGAGAAGGCCAACTCACCGAAGAACGAGCACGCCCTAATAAAGGGAATAACCGATGGATGGCAAAGCTTGATCAACGCGGTGGTGACACAGAGGGTTGGTATACACGAGCAGATTACACCAAGGTTAGTGACGAAGACTATTTTCGTGATCTCGGTGCGTCTTCCTTCGCTTCCAATAACCAAATCTTTCTAAACCAATCCTTAGAGGTGGGCTATCAATTTGATCATTGGAAGCTGTCGTCACTTGCTCAGTCACAACAGATACTTCTGGTAGATATCGATTCACCATACCGTAAGCTGCCACAAATCGATATTGATGGTCGTTATAATTTCGACGACTGGACCTTTATCTTGCAGAACAGGTACACGCAGTTTAAGCATCGTGATAATCGTCCCGACATCCTTACCGGCCAGCGTTTTAATACTGATTACAGAATGCGTCTTGAGAAGCGTTATCCATGGGGCTTTTTTACCCCGGAAGTAGGATTTAAAACCCTTTCTTACGACTTGGATGAAAATCCCTTATTATCGCTTACAGAGCAGGAGCAACTCAGCCTTTCAGCGCCCCAAGCAAGCGTCGATATGGGGCTAGTATTCGAACATGGCGGGGGCGCATTTACTCAAACTCTCGAGCCACGTGTCTTTTATCTTTATCGTCAGTTTGAGAACCATGATGAGCTGCTAGGTATAGGAGCCAATAACGACCTTAATGTCAATTTTGATACTTCAGCGCGAACCTTTTCCTACGGACAACTCTATCGCGACTCGCGCTTTATCGGCGGTGATCGCCTCGATGACGCCAACCAAGTGACACTTGGTCTCACTAGTCGCTGGCAGAATAACAATACAGGGCGCGATCTATTTATCGCCAGCGTCGGTCAGATATTCCACTTTAGAGATCGCCGAGTAACCCTTGCCGGCAGCCTTAGTCCAGAAGAAACGGAAGATACCTCAGAGTCAGCATCAGAACTCCGAGTAAATTTAGGTAGGCGAACCCAGCTATTTACCAATGCTATTTACGATACTGAAAGCCGTAAAATCAACCGTGGCTCAGCGGGTTTAAACTTCGCGTCACAAGATTATAAAAAACTCTTCAATATCACCTATTCTTTCTTACGAGACCAGAATACCCTCGGGCCAAGCAACATTATTAACCGCGATATTGATCAGTTGGATGTATCATTCGCCCACCCAGTTAACAAACAATGGTCATTGATGGGCCGTGTCAACTACGATTTTGAAAATCAACAGGAACTCGAAACCTTCCTAGGGTTCGAATATAACGATTGCTGTTATCGCCTAAGATTCTTGGCGCGACGCTGGCTAGACAGTAATATAGCCAATCTAGTTTCTGATGAAAGCGCGCAATACGACCAAGGGATATTCTTCGAAATCCACTTTAAGGGTCTAGGCGGCTCCGGAGCCAAGGTAAACTCCATCCTAAACGATGGTATATCAGGCTACGAAACACGAGAAAAATTACTTTATTAATAGTTTTACTAAATAGACAGTTACAGGAATTATGCGCTTACTTAAAAAATCGCTGCAGGCAGCACTATTCACCGCACTAGTACCTAATCTTGCGTTTGCGGCAGTGGAAATACTAGACCGGGTGGTAGCAACAATAGACGAGGATGTTATCACTCAAACCGAACTGGACTCTCGCGTTAACGAAGTCACCCAACGCTCTGAGAGCGCTGGCGTTAGACTGCCGCCTGCCAACGTATTAAGAGAGCAAATTCTTGATCAGCTCATCAATGAAACATTGCAGCTGAGTACAGCACGGCGCTATGGCGTTACCGTTAGCGACCAAGAAGTGCTCAATGCTATGGGGAACTTGATGAAAAACCGCAAATGGGATGAAGCGGCATTAATGCGACAGTTGCAATCGGAAGGCACAAGCGTGGAAGAATTTAAAGGCCAGCTGCGCCGCCAACTGACGATGCAAAATATCTCCCAGGGCCTTGTGAGATCGCGCATTAAAATTGCAGAGCAAGATGTGGATAATTTCTTAAAATCCGCAGATGCTAAATTCTGGATCTCCCCCGATTATAATCTCAGCCATATCCTTGTTTCACTGCCACCTTCTGCCGATGTAAAAACATCTAAAGAAGCTGAAGACAAGGCCATGTCAATCTATCAGCGCCTCAAAGATGGCGCCAAATTTGAAGAATTAGCACTGGCAGAGTCGGACGGCCCCTTAGCGCTTAAAGGTGGTGCTATGGGGTGGCGCAAATCCTCTGATTTGCCGACACTATTTGCCGATATCGCGCCAAAACTTGACGAAGGTGAAGTATCTCGCCCTGAACGCAGCCGGGCCGGTTTTCATATTCTTAAACTTAACGGTAAGCGTGGAGAAACCAAACAAATCGTCAACCAAACCAAAGCTAGACATATTCTTCTAAAAACCTCGGCGATTCTCAATGACGATCAAGCTCAGGCAAAACTCGCAGAGTTCAGACGCTCAGTACTTGAAGAGGATGCAGATTTTGCCGAATTGGCAAAAGAGCACTCAGAGGACATTGCCTCTAAACTCTCCGGTGGTGATTTAGGTTGGGCTTCTCCCGGTCAGTTTGTACCGGCCTTCGAGCAAAATATGGCAGTAACTAAAATCGGCAATATTAGTGAACCCTTTAAGTCTCAATTTGGTTGGCATATCTTACAAGTACAAGACCGTCGCGCGGAAGATATGACAGAACAAGCCATTCGCACTCGCGCACGAAATGTTTTGATGAGCCGCCGCTTTGAAGACGAAGTGCAGCTGTGGATTCAAGAAATGCGCGATAATGCTTTTATCGAAATCAAAATATAAAGCTTGATGACAACAACTCCTCTACTGGTCACACCGGGCGAGCCGGCAGGTATCGGGCCTGAGTTAGCGGTTAAAATTGCACAACATGCAATTGACTCACCTTGGGTTGCAGTTTGCGACCCAACCTTATTGCAAGAGAGGGCCAAGCAATTAGGCTTGCCCCTTGCTGTTCGCATTTGTTCTCCTAACGAGCCTATTGCAGCTACAGCAAAAGGTGCAATTAATGTTCTCCCTGTTGAGCTCACAAAACCTTCCATCTGCGGCACATTATCCAAGGACAACGCCAGCTATGTCCTCAAGAGCCTAGAAGTCGCCACCGAACTTTGCTTGCAAAAAACCTATAGTGCTGTTGTAACAGGGCCTGTACAAAAAAGTATTATTAATGAGGCCGGTATTGCTTTTAGTGGTCATACGGAGTTTTTCGCCGAACGTAGCCATACCGAAAAAGTGGTCATGATGCTCGCCACCGAAGGTTTACGTGTTGCACTGGCCACCACACACCTCCCTTTGAGAGATGTCTCTGCTGCCATTACAGAAGGGAGTCTCTACCAAGTCATAGACATTTTAGTACGCGAGCTACGAGAGAAATTTGGTCTTGTCAAACCTCGTATCCTAGTGGCGGGTCTCAATCCTCATGCAGGTGAAAACGGCCACTTAGGTATGGAAGAAATTACCACCATTGCCCCAACACTAAAGCGCTTTGATAATAGTCAGGTAGAACTTATTGGCCCTTTACCAGCAGATACTTTATTTACCCCGTCTTATTTAGAAAAAGCGGATGCAGTGCTGGCAATGTACCACGATCAGGGGCTCCCAGTACTTAAGCACAAAGGCTTTGGTAAGGCAGTCAATATTACCTTGGGCCTACCTTTTATCCGCACATCAGTCGACCATGGCACGGCGCTAGACCTCGCGGGGAAAGGCATCGCTGATGAAGGCAGCCTGCTAGAAGCCATGACTATTGCCGCACAATTAGCGAGTAACCGGACACTTTAACCTATGCCAAAACCCACACCATCAGGGCATCGTGCGCGCAAGCGTTTCGGTCAAAACTTTCTCATTGATCAAAATGTTATCAATAATATTATCCGCTCTCTTGCACCAAAAGCGGAAGATCGCATTGTTGAAATTGGTCCGGGTCAAGGGGCATTAACGGGTCATTTATTGGAAAGTAATGAAAGTGTTCAGGTAGTGGAACTCGATCGAGATTTAGTGCCTGTCTTGCTATCTCAATTCGCCAAGTACAAAGACTTCAAAATCCATCAAGGCGACGCACTTAAATTCGACTTTTCATCCCTCCTAAGAGACGAAAACGATGCGTTACGCGTTATTGGTAACCTGCCTTACAACATATCGACTCCTCTTATATTCCACCTGTTGGATAACAAACATTACATACGTGATATGCACTTTATGCTGCAAAAGGAAGTTGTTCAGCGCCTAGCTGCAAAGCCTAGAGAAAAGAACTATGGTCGTCTGAGTATAATGACTCAGTATCACTGTCGTGTAGAGGCATTATTCGAAGTACCCCCAAACTGTTTCCATCCAGCACCGAAGGTAGATTCTGCAGTAGTTAGATTGGAGCCTTACCAAACGCCAACATTGGTGGCAGATAATTTACGCAATTTTGATACGCTAGTAAAAACCGCCTTTCAACAACGTAGGAAAACCTTACGCAATTGCTTGAAACAGCTAGTGAGCGATGAGCAAGCAGAAAACGTCGGCTTAGACTTGTCATTGCGAGCAGAAACCCTTAGCGTAGAAAACTATGTTCAATTCAGTAATGCATTATGGGGAAGCGAAGACATTGTTAACAAATAATGTGCAAGTTGATGTAAAAACCGAATATATTTCCGAGCAGTCTAATCCGGAAAGTAATAAGTTTGTTTATGCCTATACTATCAATCTGACCAATCTGGGCGATACTACTGCACAGTTAATAAGTCGTCATTGGTTCATTACCGATGCCAATGAGAATACCCAAGAGGTGCAGGGCCTTGGTGTGGTGGGTGAACAGCCAACACTTTCCCCAGGTGAAAGTTATACCTACACCAGCGGTGTCGTTATGGAAACTAAAACTGGCATGATGACTGGAACCTATACCATGGAAACTCCATCGGGAGAGAGCTTCGAAGCGCAAATTCCCGCATTTGCACTGGTGCAAGAGGACGCTCTTCACTAACGCCAATCACAGTACTACTGAAGGTACGAAAGTGCTGCACATATTAACTACCTAAGCTGAGGCCTTGACATTGGCTACGTACGCGGTCGGCGACATTCAAGGGTGCCTAGCACCCCTACAAAAGCTTTTAGATATTGCCCATTTCGATCCAAGCCAAGATACCTTGTGGATCGCAGGGGATCTGGTAAATCGTGGGCCAGACAGCCTCGGCGCCCTGCGATTCGCCAAGCAGCTACCTTCGGTTAAGATGGTACTGGGGAATCATGACTTACACTTATTGGCAGCAGCTAAAGGTTTTAAAAAGCTATCGCCAAAAGATACATTACAAGATATTTTGCAGGCAAGGGATAGTGATGAGCTACTCAACTGGTTGCAAGACCAGCCCCTAGTGCATCACGATAGTGATCTTGGCTATACCATGGTTCATGCCGGGATTCCCCCAATGTGGACTATAAGGCAGGCGCTAAGCTATTCTCAGGAAGTTGAACAAGTCCTTCATAGCGAGCAAGCAAACGATTTTTTTAGCCAAATGTATGGTAATGAGCCGAGCTGCTGGGATGATAGCTTTCAAGGTAATGCTCGCTTAAGACTTATTACTAACTATTTCACTCGCATGCGATTTTGCACCGCAGAAGGACAATTGGAATTAAAAACTAAAACAGAGCCGAATTCAGCTCCTGAGGGATATGCACCATGGTTTGCTCATGAAAACCATAAATGTGCAGGCCAACGCATTATTTTTGGTCACTGGGCATCTCTGCAAGGGAAATCTAATAGAGATGGTTTTTATGCCTTAGATACAGGCTGTGTTTGGGGTGGTGACTTAACAATGATGCGATTAGAAGACCAAACTTGTTTTTCTGTCAGTTGCCCTTGCAATGACAACCTCTAGAGTCAGTTCTTAAGTAGCAAAAAATCTAATTGATGAAAAGAAAAAGCGTTTATTTATATAACAATTAAGATCTTTACTTAGAACATCACATTCAGCGCCAGAAAAGTAATATAAATACGTTCCAAAAGCTCTATCAACATATTTTGATATTCTATAATTTAAGCATGAATCTAAAGTGCGTAAGGCTTAAATTCACACCATAAAGTACGGCAACAACATTAAATGTATCAAGTTGTTAACAAGTGCACGTTATCGATATTCAGCAACAAATATAAAGGCCACTACTAGTAAAGGGGTATGTCCTGTAAAAAGTATTATGTATTGTAAATAAGCACATCATTAATAATGATTATATGCAAATTTTCTCACACCACATTACATTACATAATGACCTAATTTACGTTTATATTTAGATTAAATTCACATTTAAAGTTATTAACCAAAGATGAACAATGCGTTAGCCTGCTTAAAGATTAAGTGGCTTTAAAAGTTCGATTTTGTTGAAACTTAACACATAAAAAAAACGTATAACTCAACAGAATAAAAGTATTTATAAATTTCATCTTATACTAAATATTTTATAGATAAAAGCATATACATTACATTGCGTTATGACGTATATTTTAAATAGTATTTGTAAACGAAGTGTAAAAAATTCAATAAGTCATTGAATTTATACTGGCTCATGTGATCATAATGTCTATCATTAAGTAAAGAGCGTACTAAGTTATTGCATATGGATTTTTTTTAGCTTGCGACATACGCACGTGACATTTAAGCGCTGGGCAGTGAAAGATTCAGAAAGATCGGATCAAAATGTTAAAGCGTAATCAGGAGGCATTAAATGACAATTTTTAGCCATTATCGTGAACGTTATGAAGCGACTCAAAAAGAAGTAATCAGCATTCAGGAATATTTAGATCTCTGTAAAAAACAACCTTCCGTTTATGCATCCGCAGCTGAACGAATGCTTAAGGCGATAGGTGAACCTGAACTTGTCGATACTTCCAAAGACCCACGCCTAAGCAGGATTTTTTCAAATAAAATAATCAAACGTTACAAGGTTTTCGAAGAATTCTATGGCATGGAAGAAGCTATTCAGCAAATTGTGTCGTTTTTCAAACACGCGGCTCAAGGATTGGAAGAAAAGAAACAAATCCTATACTTGTTAGGGCCTGTTGGTGGAGGTAAATCCTCACTTGCCGAAAAGCTTAAGTCACTCATAGAAAAAGAACCCATATACTGTTTAGAAGGTTCTCCCGTATTTGAATCCCCCCTTGGTCTATTCGACCCGAACGAAGATGCAAAAATCTTGGAAGAAGACTACGGTATCGCACCTAGATATGTAAAAACTATCATGTCGCCTTGGGCTGCTAAACGTTTACATGAATACGGCGGCGATATTAGTAAATTTAAAGTTATTAAAATCTATCCCTCGATTCTCGACCAGGTTGCAGTATCGAAAACAGAACCAGGGGATGAAAATAATCAAGACATATCCTCGTTGGTGGGTAAAGTCGACATTCGCAAGCTAGAAGAATTCCCTCAAAATGATCCGGACGCCTACAGCTTCTCTGGTGGCTTGTGTCGCGCCAATCAAGGTTTGATGGAATTTGTTGAAATGTTCAAAGCTCCCATCAAAGTACTCCATCCATTGCTAACGGCCACTCAAGAAGGTAACTACAACAGCACTGAAGGTTTAGGGGCTATACCTTTTGAAGGCGTAGTGCTTGCTCACTCTAATGAAGCCGAATGGCATACATTTAAAAACAATAAAAACAATGAAGCTTTTATTGACAGGGTGTACATTGTTAAGGTGCCTTATTGTTTACGAGTTTCGGACGAAATACATATATACGAAAAACTCTTGCAAAACAGCTCCCTGAGCCAGTCTCCTTGTGCCCCAGACACCTTAAAGATGCTCGCCAAATTCACCGTCTTATCCCGTATTAAGCCCCCAGAAAACTCCAATACTTTCTCTAAAATGGGAGTGTATGACGGCCGAAATCTTAAGGATACAGACCCCAAAGCAAAATCCTTACAAGAATATAAGGATGCAGCTGGTGTCGATGAAGGTATGGACGGCTTATCAACTCGCTTTGCCTTCAAGATCTTGTCTAAAGTATTTAATTTTGACCCTACAGAAATTGCTGCTAACCCCGTACATCTGTTGTATGTACTAGAGCAACAGATAGAACAAGAGCAATATTCAGAAGATGTGCGCGATCGCTATTTATCCCATATTAAAGAATACTTGGCACCGCGCTATATTGAGTTCATTGGCAAGGAAATCCAAACAGCTTATTTAGAGTCTTATTCTGAATACGGCCAAAACATTTTTGATCGCTATGTGATTTACGCTGATTTCTGGATTCAAGATCAAGAGTATCGCGACCCGGAAACAGGAGAAATACTCAACCGGGCAGCGCTAAATGAAGAATTAGAGAAAATCGAAAAACCCGCAGGTATAAGTAATCCGAAAGACTTCCGTAACGAGATCGTTAATTTCGTACTACGCGCCAGGGCCAACAATAACGGCAATAATCCTCCTTGGAACAGCTATGAGAAACTGCGCACCGTTATTGAAAAGAAAATGTTCTCTAATACTGAAGATCTCCTACCTGTTATTTCATTTAATACTAAATCGTCTGCGGAAGATAAGAAAAAACACGAAGACTTTGTCGCCAGAATGGTCGAGAGAGGCTATACCGAAAAACAAGTTCGCCTACTCTCTGAGTGGTATTTGAGAGTCAGGAAGTCGCAATAAATAGCCGCAATAATATGGAAGTACAAAAAGCATAAAGCAAAAGGTGACATGTGAATTATATTATCGACCGACGTTTAAATTCTAAAAAGAAAAGTACGGTCAATCGTCAGCGATTCTTAAGACGCTACCGCGACCATATAAAAAAAGCAGTGTCGGATGCTGTGGATAAACGCTCCATCATGGATATGGACAAGGGCGAGAAGATCAGCATTCCGACCAAAGATATTAGCGAACCGGTATTTCAGCATGGCAAAGGAGGCGTGAATACACGCGTTCTGCCCGGCAACGACCAATTTAGCACAGGTGATCATATACCGCGCCCACCGGGTGGTCAGGGTCAAGGAGGTGGAGGCCCTGGCGCCAGTGATTCTGGTGAAGGCATGGATGAATTTGTCTTTCAGATCACCCAGGAAGAATTTCTAGATTTTATGTTCGAAGATCTTGAGCTTCCCAATCTGGTGAAACGTCAACTGGCGGGAATTGACGAATTCGAAATGCGTCGCGCCGGTATCAGCAATGAAGGTTCGCCAGGAAAAATTAATATTGTTCGCTCATTACGCTCGGCGAATTCTAGACGAATAGCACTCACCGGCAGTAAAAAAAAGAAGCTCAGAACACTACAAGAACAATTGGCAGAATTAGAGAAAGAAAACAGCGAGCTGGACTTCGATCGCATTCGAGCATTAAAGCATGATATCGAAGCCTTAGCTAAAAAAATCAAACGCGTACCTTGGCTCGACGACTTTGACCTCAAATACAATTTGCACGTGAAACACCCGATACCGCATTCTCGTGCGGTGATGTTTTGCATCATGGATGTCTCAGGCTCGATGGATCAAAACACCAAAGATATTGCCAAACGTTTTTTTCTATTACTCTACTTATTTTTACAACGTAACTACGAACATACCGAAGTGGTATTTATTCGTCATCATACCAGTGCAAAAGAAGTGGACGAAGAAGAATTCTTCTACAGCCGAGAGACCGGAGGTACAATCGTATCAAGTGCCTTATATTTAATGGACGAAATACTACAAAATCGTTATCCGCCTAGCCAATGGAATATATATGGTGCACAAGCCTCAGATGGCGATAACTGGAATGACGATTCTACAGTGTGCTATCGTTTACTTGCTGATAAGTTACTACAAAAGCTGCAATATTTTTCTTATATCGAAATTACCTCACGGGAACACCAGGCGCTTTGGTATGCTTACGAAAAAGTTCTCAGCGACTTTCCCGATACCTTCGCAATGAAACAGTTGGTTGATTCTAGTGATATCTACCCTGTTTTCCGCCAACTATTTCAGAAGAAAACCCTATGAAGAAACGCAAACCGATTTCGACAGGTTCAGAGTGGACATTTGACTTACTGGAAAAATATAACTACGAAATAAGTCTAATTGCAGAAGAATTTAAACTCGATACCTACCCTAATCAAATCGAAGTGATTAATTCTGAGCAGATGATGGATGCTTATTCATCGGTTGGCATGCCAATAGGCTATAACCATTGGTCTTACGGGAAACAATTTTTAGGTGTCGAACAATCGTATAAACGCGGTCAAATGGGCCTTGCCTATGAGATAGTCATAAACTCCGACCCCTGTATTGCTTATTTAATGGAAGAAAACACCATGATGATGCAGGCATTGGTTATTGCTCACGCCTCTTATGGCCACAATTCTTTTTTTAAGGGCAATTATCTATTTCGCGCTTGGACAGATGCCTCATCTATTATCGACTACCTAGTATTTGCTAAAAACTACATTGCTGAGTGCGAGGAACGTCACGGTGTAGATGCAGTGGAGGCAATCTTAGATTCTTGTCACGCCTTGATGAACTATGGTGTCGACCGCTACAAACGTCCCTACCCTTTATCGCCACTTGAGGAAAGCGAACGCCAGAAAGAGCGGGAAATCTATTTACAAAAGCAAGTTAATGATTTGTGGCGAACCATACCAAGCCAGGAACAAGAAGCAGAGCAACAAGAGCAAGACCGCTTTCCAAAGGATCCACAGGAAAACCTGCTCTACTTCTTTGAAAAAAATGCGCCCCTATTAGAACCTTGGCAAAGAGAAGTCGTACGCATTGTAAGAAAAATTGCCCAATATTTTTATCCTCAACGTCAAACTCAAGTAATGAACGAAGGCTGGGCGTGTTTTTGGCATCACTTAATATTAAACACCATGTATGACCGGGGTTTGGTCACAGATGGATTTATGCTTGAATTCATGCAATCCCACAGTGGTGTGATCTATCAACCGCCGTATAATAGCCAATATTTTTCTGGCATAAACCCCTATACACTGGGCTTTCATATGATGACCGACATCCGCCGTATATGTGAAAACCCGACCAAGGAAGACAAAGAATGGTTTCCCGATATTGCCGGTGCCAACTGGTTGGAAACCCTCGACTTTGCCATGCGTAATTTCAAAGATGAAAGTTTTATCTTACAGTTTCTTTCCCCTAAGCTGATGCGTGATCTTAAATTGTTTACCATCGTGGATGATGATTTACAAAAAGATATCGAAGTCACCGCTATTCACGACAGCAGCGGCTATCAGCAAGTACGAGAAAATTTATCAGCACAATACAATCTGGGCAACCGCGAACCCAATATTCAAGTCTATAATGTGGATGTGCGAGGAGACCGTTCATTGACACTCCACCACTCACGATTTAATCGCAACCCATTAGAGCCTGAAAACACTGAAGAGGTATTGAGACATATCCATCGCCTATGGGGATTTGATGTTCATTTACATTCTATCGAAGGCGGAAAAACCAAACAGAGCTTTTCATGTCCTACCCCAGAAATGCAGGAAACGGCAATGCCAGTATAATTATTAAATGGGGGCCCTAAGCCCCATGGAAACGCCAGCGTGAAAACAGATATTTCTTTGCATACTTAAAAAGGTTTTGATAAATAGCTAAAGAAAAAATAATGAGTCCACATCCTAATATTGTCGATAAAGAAAATTTTTCATCATCCACAAGTGTGCCAACACATAACGAAAATATTGGCGTAATCAACATAATCACTCCGACCGATGCTACACTGCAATTTTTTAGCACATAGAAAAATAGCATACCTCCTAGTACCGAACCGCATATAACAAGATACGAAATGCCAATAAGTGAACGTTGATCAATAGCTTGCGGCACTTCACCATCGAACAAACACCAGCTCAAGATGAATAAAGGTGCTGCAAAGAGTAGAACACCAGATGTTTGCTGAAGTGGATCCATATTTGCTCCGATTCTCTTTAGCCACACGGAACTTAAACCGAAAAGTATCGTAGAACTTAACATCCCCAAAGCACCGTAGAGCGCGTTCCCTCCCATATTAAACTGATCAATATTAACCACACCTAGGCCGAGCAGAGCGCAGCCAAGAGCAAGAACACGACGCCAATCAAAAACATTCTCCTTTAAAATAAAGTAAGAGAAAAAGCCCACCATAAACGGATATAAACCAAAAATTACCGACGCCAAACCAGATGGAATGTATCGGGCAGACCAATACACAATCAACATATTAGGAAAGACACCTATTACTCCTGCAAAATAAACACGTAAATCACTTCGGGTTAACGGCAAGCGACGACGCAAAACAGCAAGCAGCAATAAACAAATACAAAGCGCAAAAAATATTCTTGATGCTATTGCCGCAGTGAACGATAAACTGCTATTGCTCCACTTAATACCTAATGGAGTGGTAGACCAAATCATCACTACACAAAAATATGCCATTCCAACTTTCATAGCTTATGAACTCCAAGCCCAAAACAAAAAAGGCCGCAGATTTTCACCTGCGGCCTTTTGATAGAAAAATATAAATCAATACATCAAATCAGCACGCAGCAGGCACGTAAACACAAGACCCACGCACGATGGCGCCAGGACTGTGTCACTTGCATGGGTTTGACTGCTGCTAAATAATGCAAAATATTAAAATCCTAAGTTTTAATTTACGCTCGAGATGTTATACATACAGAGCATTAAAAATATCAAATACACCACACTCCATTGTCTTAAACATAGTGAAGTGTGACATAATTATTAAATAAGTGTTTTTAAAATAGAATTAAAGCAAATATCTATTGAGTGTGTACGATTCATCAATAAAGGTCAACAGTAAAAAATGAAAGTTTATCTAGTAGGCGGTGCTGTCAGGGATAAATTACTGGGATATCCTACTAATGAATATGATTATGTGGTTGTGGGTGCAACACCGGAGCAAATGCAAGCTCAAGGTTTTACGCCCGTAGGCAAAGACTTTCCCGTTTTTTTGCATCCAGAGACCAAAGACGAATATGCCTTGGCAAGAACGGAAAGGAAAACCGGACATGGATATCAAGGTTTTACTTTTGATACCTCGACTGAAGTCACTCTAGAAGAAGACCTAGGGCGCCGAGATATTACCATCAATGCTATCGCACAATTGGATAATGGTGAGCTGGTCGACCCTTACAACGGCCAAAACGATATTGACCGCAGAGTACTGAGGCACGTTTCAGAAGCTTTTCGTGAAGATCCAGTACGAGTTTTACGTATCGCGCGCTTTGCTAGCCGCTATCATCACTTAGGCTTTACCATTGCCAAAGAAACTAAAGCGCTTATGGGGACGATGGTAGCGAGTGGAGAAGTAGCTCACTTGGTGTCAGAGCGCGTCTGGAAAGAATTTTCCAGAGCCCTCGGCGAGCGCTCACCTCATGTATTTTTAGAGGTATTACATGAGTGTGGAGCGTTGAAAGTTATTATGCCCCAGATAGACCACTTAATTTCATTACATACTTCAGAGCAACCACCCCAGCTCTCGCCACCCGCCCTGAGAGCTTTGAATTATGCATGCAGTATAAGTGATAAAAGTACTGTACGTTTGGCAACACTTTTACATGATTTAGATAAGCAAAATGCCACAGCTAACCCGATGGGCAAGCCTTCGCCAGAGCTAGTGGAACTAACGGAGTTAGCTGGAAAATTAATGATCCCCAATGAATATCGGGAACTTTGCAGTCTGGTTATCCGATTTCATAAATACGTCGACAGGGCTTTATCTCTGTTAGCAGAAGATATTTTGGATTTACTGACGAAAACCGATAGCCTGCGACGACCAGAACGATTTAAAGACTTACTTACTACGTGCAAGTCCTACGCGGTGGGCACAGAAAAATTAAAGGAGCGGAAGTATAAGCAAGAAAGATATCTGCTAGAAGCTCTGGAGGTGATCAGTACCGTTAACCCTCAAGCCCTATTGGCTCAGGGGTTTAGCGGCAAAGCGTTAGGAGATGCTATAGCAAAGCAACGCATCGAAAAACTCGAAGAATTTAAGAGTCAGCAATAACAATTCCCGTTGCCTATTAACCGACTAAATCCTCTCGATGATCGAGTTCATCATAATCTAATACAGGAGAAAAAGGACTTAACCAAATATCCTGCCCTTCCTGATCAAAGTCACACCATAAATCTCGATAGTTTTTTTGCACCTGCGGATGAAGAGCATCAGGCACCAAATCAGCCAAAGGCTTTAACACAAAAGCACGGTTAAGAATTTCATCACGTGGCAGTGCAATAGAGTGAAATTCTCCAACCAAATCATCGTAGGTCAGGATATCGATATCCAGATAGCGAGAAGAATACTTAGATGCATCTCTCTCCCTTCCAAAGCGATACTCTATATCCCGAAGCACGGTGGCAAACTCACCCAAAGGTAAATGCGTATGCCCAGCCACCACAAGGTTTAAAAAATTATCACCAGTAAACCCTATGGCACGGCTTTCATAAACAGGCGACAACAGTATATGCTTAAGACAAGAAGATAAAGCTTCGATACCGTTGCGAATGTTAATTTCGGGATCAATGTTGCTGCCGATACCTAATAAGACCTTAGCCATTTGGACGCTCACCTCGCTCAATACGCACACCAACACCACTGACGTTGCGCATAGCCTGAGTTTTAGTGCAGCTAAACCTCAACCAAGGCACATTAAACTCGGCCATAATTAAAGATGTGGTTTTCTCGGCCAAAGTTTCAAGTAATAAAAATTGTGAACTCACAATGAACTCTGAAGTACGCCTGGCCACTAAACTGTAGTCTAGCGCATCATTAATGTTTTCTGACTGCGCAGCCTTACTAACATCAGAGGCCATCTCGATATTGATGATGATCTGCTGGGGCACTGCGCGCTCCCAATCAAAAATCCCGACTACGGCATTAACCGCAAGATTTTCAATAAAAACTGTATCCATAAAACTTTTCTCTAAAGCCTTAAAGTGGCAATGTTGCAATAACCATTACTAGTTGTTGCAACAACTAGGTGTTAGGCAAAGAATCGAGCGGCCAGCGGGGTTTAACGTCTATATTTAAGGCTGAATGCTGCTCCCCAAGCAAACGCTGGCAGCCGGCAAAAGCGATCATCGCACCATTATCAGTACAAAACTCATTACGAGCGTAAAACACTCGGCTATTTATTTTCGCCAAAGCCTGCTCCAACTTAATTCGTAAACGTGTATTGGCGCTCACCCCTCCAGCAATCACTAATGTTTTCATGCCACATTGCTTAAGTGCCCGTCGGCATTTGATCACTAAAGTATCTACCACTGCCTCTTGAAAAGCAGCGGCAATATCAGCGCAGGTCTGATCATCAGGCAAGCCGTTATCGCCTGCATACTTAGTCACCGTATTAAGGGTAAAAGTTTTCAAGCCACTAAAACTAAAATCAAGACCAGGCCGATCTGTCATAGGCCTTGGAAAAGTAAAACGTGCACGATCCCCCTTTTCGGCGATACGCGCAACATTGGGGCCCCCAGGGTAATCAAGATCCAGCATTTTCGCCGTCTTATCAAATGCTTCTCCTGCGGCATCGTCGAGGGATTCGCCCAATAAGGTATAGTCGCCAATGCTCTTAACTTCCACCAATTGGGTATGGCCCCCAGAAACTAAAAGTGCAACGAAAGGGAAAGCAGGAGGATTCTCCTCAAGTAAAGGCGCCAATAGATGCCCTTCCATATGATGCACACCAATGGCGGGGCAGCCCAACGAATATGCTAAGGAGCGACCAACACTCGCACCGACCAGAAGTGCGCCAATAAGACCGGGGCCAGAAGTATAGGCAACACCATCGATTTTTTCGTGAGAATCTGCGGCATTCAGAACCCGATCAATTAGCGGAATAAGTTTTCTTACATGATCCCTTGAGGCCAACTCTGGCACCACGCCGCCGTATTCACTGTGCACAGCAACTTGGCTGTAGAGTTCATGCGCTAACAATCCCTGCTCACTGTCATAAACAGCCACACCCGTCTCGTCACATGATGTTTCTATACCAAGTACCCGCATTTTTATGCTACCAAAGCTATTATCACGTTTAAAAAACTATATTTACCCTGCCACTATGCGCTTCTGCAATAAGGGGACAGGCCTAGAAAAAGCGCGACCTTAACACCTTTTTCATCGGATAAGAACATTCAAATCGAGGAAAATCCTCTTCCTGAGGCTATTATTAGTAGTAAATACCTTGCGCCTTTAAGGCGATATGTATAGAATCTCGCTCCAAAATTTAGGCTGGCTTTATATTGCATAAATATATGCCAACCAGAATGAACGATTTAAACCAACACAGGTAAAAATATGCCTTCAGTAAAACTGAAAGAAAACGAACCATTTGATGTAGCCCTGCGTCGCTTCAAGCGCTCATGTGAGAAAGCAGGCATCCTTGCAGAAGTACGTCGTCGCGAATTCTATGAAAAGCCTACATCTGTTCGTAAGCGTAAAGCTGCAGCTGCCGTTAAGCGTCACGCCAAAAAGGTACAACGCGAAAACCGCAAATTCCAGCGCCTGTATTAATTGATCGCCTTATTTGACCTTAACCGAGGTCAAATTCTGTATTGCTCAATTACAAGATTTAGATTGATTGAACCGGTCAAGTTATTTGAACCGGTGAAGTCGGTTAAGCTGGCTGAAAAAGCCAATCAAATAACAATATACTGAAGAAGTTGAAATCAGCTCTTATGGCCAGTGAACTCAAAGCTCAAATATCTTCCGCAGTAAAAGATGCTATGCGCGCCAAAGACAAGCCTCGCCTGGCTGTTTTGCGTATGGTTATGTCTGAATTCAAACGCATTGAAGTAGACGAGCGTATAGAGCTTGACGACGCTAGAGTACTCGCTGTCCTCGATAAGCTAGCTAAACAGAGAAAAGATTCTCTTAAACAGTATCAAGATGCAGGCCGCCAAGACTTGGCCGATGTTGAGTCTTATGAAATTGGCGTCATTCAAGACTTCCTGCCTGCAGCTCTAAGTGCGGATGAGATAGCGGCCATTGTCAGCAAAGCCATAAGTGATAGCGGCGCAGAGTCTATGAAGGATATGGGCAAGGTTATGGCACTTGTTAAACCTCAGGTTCAAGGTCGAGCCGATATGGGTGATATCAGCAAGACAGTGAAAGAACAGCTCGGATAATACCTACCTACCCCGCTGTTCTTTACTTATCTTAATTTTTTGTCATCGTCATTTTTGAGTTGTACACTTAAGCGATGAGTCGCATACCACAAACCTTTATCGATGATCTACTGACAAGATTAGATATTGTCAGTGTGATTGATAGCCGTGTAAAACTCAAAAAGACGGGTAAAAACTACTCCGCCTGCTGCCCATTCCACCAGGAAAAAACACCTTCGTTCACGGTTAGCCCAGACAAACAGTTCTACTACTGTTTTGGCTGCGGTGCTTCAGGCAATGCGCTGGGCTTTGTTATTGACTACGAACGCCTGGGATTTATTGATGCAGTAGAATCATTGGCTAAAACCGCTGGTGTCGAGGTTCCAAGGGAAGAAAACAAAGTCTTTAGGAAACAAGACTTTAGACGTAAAAAGCTTTATGAGATTTTAGAAAAAGCCAATAGGCACTATCAAGCACAGCTGAAACAGCACCCACAAAAAAATACGGTTGTTAACTACCTAAAGAATCGCGGCTTGAGTGGCGAAATAGCAAGAGACTTTGGCATTGGCTTCGCACCAGCGGGCAGAAACAATCTCTTAACAAAGCTCGGTAGCAACCAAGAAGAGATCGAACTGCTGATCGATTCAGGCCTGGTAATCTCTAAGCCTGAAGAAAACAAAAAATACGACCGCTTTCGCCAGCGCGTTATGTTCCCCATTAAAGATGAAAGGGGTCGAGTGATTGGCTTTGGGGGACGAGTATTAGGCGATGACAAGCCCAAGTATCTCAACTCGCCTGAAACCGAAGTTTTTCACAAAAGTCGCGAGCTATACGGCCTGTATGAAGCACGCAAAGCTGAACGGAAATTGGACCACCTACTAGTGGTAGAAGGCTATATGGATGTCATCGCCCTCGCCCAGTTCGGTATTCGCAATGCCGTGGCGACCTTGGGCACTGCCTGCGGGGAAGAGCATTTAAAGCTATCATTTCGTTATGTTAATGACATTGTTTTCTGTTTTGATGGCGACGCCGCAGGCCGCAGTGCTGCTAAGCGAGCACTTACAAACGCACTCAGCAGCATGGAAGATGGAAGGCAAATAAAGTTCCTCTTCTTACCAGAAGGCCAAGATCCCGATAGCCTTGTGCGTCAAATTGGCCCCGAGCGCTTTCAAGCTCAAATTAAACAAGCTGTGCCGCTAGAAGAATTCTTATTTGATGTGGCGGCGGAAAATATTGATATCAGCACTATGGATGGCCGTGCACGCTTTAGCAAAATATCGGCACCAATGATCGGCCAATTGCCAGAAGGGATTTTTCGCGAGCTCATGTTCGACAACCTGGCCAAGCGCACCGGCCTCACTCGCGAGGTGCTTGATGAGCTACAAAAAGAAAAGCTGGAATTACCTGAACCAGCGCCTATAGCAAAAACAGAAAAAGCAGGGACAGCAAAACAAACTAGCCAGACACAGCCATTAGTGTCTAGCACTGAGGCAAAGGAAACACGCACTGAGGCTACTGGTATAGCTGAGGCAACACCGTCATCAGTACCTCAATTCCAGCAAAAACAGGGACTAACAAAGAGTTTAAGGGCTTCCGCAGTTAACAAAAACCCCGCAAAAGTCGCCACTGTTTTGCTGTTAGATAACCCAAGCTTGTTACAACAGCTACAAGATGTACCCGATCTTACGGCTGATTCTAACCCCGATAGTGTGCGTTTAGGAGAAATTATTAACTACTTGCGCAAGCGCCCAGAGAGTAACTTCAACAGCATTTTAGGATTCTGGGGAGGAGCAAAAGGTATCAAACAGCAACAAGATCTTGCCTTTTTGATGGCTAATCATGAGATAAACGAGGCTAAATCAATACATAAACTCTATGACCAAGTCAGGGAGCTGCAAGATTCTATAGATGCACTAACGATTGCCAAGAACAAGATCGATCAAGTAGAAGAGTTGAAAACACTAAAGGCAAAAGGCTTGCAGAATCTCACAAATGAAGAAAAACAGCGTTTAATCGTCTTAACAAAAATATAATTCGCAATATAAGCGTCATGACAACGAGGCAAACATAGGCTAAATTCATAAATTTATACATCATTTACTATGATTTTATGGATAATTGTATGGATAGGCGAACCATATCCCGATATAATCGCCCGCTTGCCAAAATCCACCAAGTTATGCTACAGGAAGCTGAATGAGCGACCAGGGTAAAAATCAATCTCGCATTAAAGAACTTATCAATCGCGGACGCGAGCAAGGCTATCTCACTTACGATGAAGTGAATGATCACCTTCCTCAAGATATTTCTGATCCAGATCAAGTAGAAGATATTATCCAGATGATCAACGACATGGGCATTCGCGTCTATGAAGTTGCACCGGATGCCGACGAACTGCTTATGTCGGATGCGGAAAATCCAACCACGGATGAAATTGCCGCAGCCGAAGCAGCTGCCGCACTTGCAGCAGTTGAAACTGAAGCAGGCAGAACCACAGATCCAGTGCGCATGTACATGCGAGAAATGGGCACAGTGGAACTACTCACCCGCGAAGGCGAAATAGCTATCGCCAAGCGTATTGAAGAAGGTATTCGCGAACTTATGCTTGCCCTCGCTTTCTGGCCAAGTGCAGTGCAGAAGGTTATGGACGAATACGACCTCATTGAAAAAGGTGAAAGGCGCTTGAGTGATGTTATCGGCGGCTGGTTAGATCCCACTGAAGATGTTGCAGCTGCCACAGCGGCTCCTATGGTAGATGAGGTGAATGATGACGATTCTTCTGATGAAGCAGGTGATGATGAAGATGAAGAAGGTAACTCAGGTATCGACCCTGAGTACGCAAAAGAGCGTTTTGAAGAACTACGCGCTGTCTTAAATAAGGCAAACGCAGCTCTTGAAGAGCATGGCCGCCAAAGCCGAGTGACGGACAAGGCTTTGGAAGAGCTTGGTGAAGTCTTCAAATACTTCAAACTGCCACCACGCCAGTTTGACCCAATCTATAACGAAGCCCGTCAAACATTATCGCGTATCAGAGGTGAAGAACGTGCGGTTATGCGTCTTTGTATACGTAATGCCGGTATGCCCCGCAAAACCTTTGTTAAAGAGTTTCCAGGCAACGAGACTAATGAAAGCTGGATTCCAGACGTTATTGCAAAAAAACGTGACTATTCAGATTCTCTGCGCCCATACCAAGAAGAAGTTTTGCGCAGCCAACGTAAGTTAAAGGCAATCGAAGATGAAACCAACTTAGATCTGCCGACGGTAAAAGAAATTAACCGCCGCATGTCTATTGGCGAAGCGAAAGCACGCCGCGCCAAGAAAGAAATGGTAGAGGCTAACCTTCGTTTGGTTATCTCAATTGCGAAGAAATACACCAACCGCGGCCTGCAATTCCTGGATCTTATCCAAGAAGGCAATATTGGCCTGATGAAAGCGGTGGATAAGTTCGAATACCGACGCGGTTACAAGTTCTCCACTTATGCCACATGGTGGATTCGCCAAGCGATTACCCGTTCTATTGCCGATCAGGCGAGAACCATTCGTATTCCTGTACACATGATAGAAACGATTAACAAACTTAATCGTATCTCCCGTCAGATGTTACAAGAAATGGGACGTGAACCTTCACCTGAGGAATTAGGTGAGCGTATGGAAATGCCCGAAGACAAGATTCGCAAAGTCCTTAAAATTGCCAAAGAACCCATCTCCATGGAAACCCCCATTGGTGACGATGAAGATTCACATCTTGGCGACTTTATTGAAGACGGCACCATTACCTCCCCTATCGAGTCTGCCACCTCCCAAGGCTTACAGGAGTCAACACGCTCGGTACTGGCTGGCCTCACTGCCAGAGAAGCTAAGGTGCTGCGTATGCGCTTCGGCATCGACATGAACACCGATCATACCTTGGAAGAGGTAGGCAAGCAGTTCGATGTCACCCGCGAACGTATCCGTCAAATCGAAGCCAAAGCCCTGCGTAAACTGCGCCATCCATCCCGCTCAGACCACCTACGTGGGTTCTTAGACGACGGCAGTGGCAACCAGTAAAAAAGTACTAGTTTTTCCTTCAGCGGCACACTATAATGCGCCGCTCTTTTGCAACAAGGCGAGCTGTTTACTTCTTAACACCGCCTCTGTTTGAGATTCTTAACTCGTTCATTAAAACGACAAAAGATCAGCAAAAAGCAAAAATGGGCCCTTAGCTCAGTTGGTTAGAGCACCCGACTCATAATCGGTAGGTCCACAGTTCAAGTCTGTGAGGGCCCACCATTTTTGCTTTATCACTATACACCTGTTATTGACACCATAGTTTGGCCGCTCCGGCTAATATGTCGCGTGTCATCACCTCCACGATAGCTATTCCTCATTCTCACATGAACAATAGATAAGCCGTGAATATAAGTTTTGGTAAAAAAAGAAAGCCAAGCCTTGTGTGTTGTTTGTAGCAAACTTTTCCGACAAGGCTTAGCTAGGATGACCTGTTAGAGAAACATCCTTGTTTCTCCATTAACACTTTCTAATATTTAATATCGTTTAGTTACACGAAATTAGAGGGATTCCTGCTGCATCACGAAAAGATCGCTCAATTTCGCATAAAAGTCTCGGTGTTTCCGGTGTATCTGCATTAATAATTGCCACCAGTCCCTTGCCCTCAATTGGAGAGCCTACCATTCTTGCTCTGGACATATCAGGTAGGTATCCGCCGTGAGCAAACCGTCCATTGACAGTACTATCTGTAAGTGGAGTATGGCTAATATTAATGCCGCCACTATAGCGGTTAACCGTATCATCAGAATGATCATTAGGATCTCTTAGAAGAAAATCCGTGTAATACTGTCCTAGAAAATCATCGCTAGCACTTTTATCTTGATCCATTATCACGAGCATGGCTTTGGCATAATCTTCTGGTGTTGTGTATAAACCACCTCCAGCCAACCATTGATAGCTATCTCGCGCAATTGCGTTGCCATTTTCATCATGTGGCTCTGCTGCACGGCTTTCATAGCTACCCGAGAGGGGTTGATCATAAGTGCTGTTATTCATTCCCAAAGGTGTAAACACTTTTTCATCCATAATATTGATGAAGTTTTCATTAAGATGATCTTCCATCGCCGCACGAATTAACTCGTACCCCCCGTTGGAATATGCGGATGATGCTGTACTTGGCGAATTTAAATTAGGGTCGTACCAGACGCTTCTATTGAGGTAATTACAGTTATCGCCAGAACAACCGTAACCCAAAAGTATTTGCCACGTACTAAATTGAGTTGTTCCTGTAAGGTAGCCTCCCCATCCAGCGTTAGTGTCATTTGTATTAATACTGGCTTCATGACGCATTAAGCGGTCTAAGCGCATTCCCCAAGGCAAATCCGTACCATAAAAGTTATCGTCCTCTCCGAAGGTTTTCCAAAGATCTAAATGTCCACCGTCATGAACACTCGCTAATGATCGAATATCGGCAAAAAAGCTGAGCCCATCCTCCTGAGAGACCCGAGCCAAACCAACCGCAGTAACATATTTAGATAAGGATGCTACAGGATAAGGGCTATCTGCTTTTACAAAACGATCACGATTACCAGCTTCAAGCAATCCATAGCCACGTGCATATTTGACTTTGTTATTTTCAATTATTGCCAGTGTAACCCCCGGCACATTAGCCTCTTCCATACGCTCCCATATGTTAGCTGTTGTACCATCATCTCTCGTTAAGTCGTACTCCACCGCTTGCAGTAAATCATCTTGAGGAATAACTGTATTGGCATGTGAATATAAAATATGATTATTTCCTACACCAAGCACCACATGATCTAAAGAGCGATTTGCTTGCTGCCAATTAGTGAGTCGATTATAAGTAGTACTATTTAAACCACCACTGGCAAACGCTTGATCGGACAACAACACCCAGCGACCGTCAGCACCAAAACTAATGCGGCGAGGTTTACGCTTACTTGATTTTGTATCCTGAAGAGCAGAATACAACTTAGAAGGTGAGCGTCTTGCGTGATAGTAGCCCTCAGATAAAACAATAAAGCCATCATTTGGTGTAAAAACAATTTCGTCTATTCGTCTTCCTGCATTTTGACGATTTTTCACAACAGTCTGAAGATCGTTACCTAACGGCACGCCACTAGATCGCCAAAACAAATCCTCTGCCGCAACAACCCAGGCACCAGAATCAGATATTGCAATAGCATCGATACGACGCCCAGCACCAATATACTGAAACACTTTGTCAATTAAAGCTTGAGGCACACCCGCACTTCGGTAGACACTTTTACCGGCGACAATAACCCAATGGCCATTTGGCGATACAGACAACTCATCAATATCCGTACCGGAATTGGTTAAATTGTTAAGTGTTTGCTGAAGAGCTGTTCTACTTACATACTCTGATGTACTTCGAGTTTGGGCATGACCATAAGCATTATTGGTTGCACAAAAGCCGGTACATATGACCATCAAATTTACCATTACAATAAAACGATAAATTTTCATATTATTTTTATTAAATTTAATTTTAAACAGAGCCATAGAGTCTATCTCCTTTAGGTATTTAGTATATTCCGCTTCATTCACAGTGAAGGCTCATTAGCGGAGCGTAAAGATTATCGATTTTGATCTTTTTGATGGATTTCACCCTCATGAGCTGTAGATATTTCTAAATCCAAAATCATGAAGGTTGAGATCAACAGAATAGATGTATGACAAACGTTTTCTGCGGGTTCACCGGTAGTAAATTCATGTGACATCTTCCAATTAACTGATAATCCAATAAAGACGTAACACCACTTGTGATATGTCCTATTCGCTAATACAGGAACAAGACTAAAATGAGGACGAGAAAATACTGTGTTAACAGAAATAAAAGTCGTAACTTGGAGCAACCCCTAATACTTTCTGAGCTTCGGCAAGAGTAGTATTCCGTAAAAACCCTCTATCGCAGCCATTTTTTTGTATAACGGCGCCTTATCTTTGTGAGAATGTCGAGTAAAACTAACGGCCCAAATAATTCGATTGAGTGTAATCGGGAATAAAAAAACCCGAAAGGTGATTAAATCTTTCGGGTTCTTGTTTAGGTTTTGGGCTAAAAACTTACTAGATCATTAATTTACTTTTGAGTCTCCCGGTAATTCACCAGCTCTCCCTTATCGTTGTAGGCAACGTCTAAATGGTATTTTTTTACTTTATCGCCAAAGTATTCAAAACGAGTCACAGAGGTGAGACGTCCATCAACATACTCGTATTGTTTGAGAGGCTTGTTATATGATGGACTATTTTCATTGTTATCTAACTCCATCAATACTTCACCGGAATCGCCGTATCGGTACTCGATAGAGGGATCGTCCAATTCAATAGTTAATTGTTGTTTCAGCGAACTTAACTCAGAAGCGCTCAAGGAGCTAGAGACACCGACATTGTCGATGAGATTTTGATCCGTTGAGCTGTCACTGACTTGAGTTACTACAGTAAGTTTTGTGCTTGTAGATTCTGATATTTCGGGAGCCATTGTTGCCTTCGATTCAATTACCAATGGGCCCATTGCTACGGGTTTTCCGGCTAATTGCTCTTTGTCATTTTTAAAAATTAAAAAATATGTTGCCGATACCACTAGCACAGAACCTAACCAAATAACTATCTTCATAAGTTTTCCCTGAATATAAACTAATTAGCATCAAAAGAAATGTTATCAATCCATGCTGCATCGCTACCTCGACTACCGTATCCGTCCTTTTGATAACGCCATTCCAATATATGCAAGCCTTCACTTAAATCAACAGAGAACAACCGCCAAGTGTTTGTGGTCGTGTTTAACACCACAGTACCGTCCAAATAAACATACAATCTATCACAACAGCTTTGAGAATCTACCCGAGCATAAAAGCTCAAAGTTCCCTCGTTAAAAATATGGGCAAACTTAATTGCGCTATGTTCATTAGCGTCTATCTCACCAGAACGTATACTTTGGCTGCCGTCATATCCATTTGTAGTCTCTAGATACCAACCTGCATTATCGCTATCGATTACTTGCCACAGCGCGGGTATTTCTGAGGCTTCGAATGACTCAAAGTAGCTTGCAATAGCACTAGGGATGGAAGAAGCATTATTTGGATCTGAATTATATCTAAGTACTTCGTCCCCATCACTAAAACTGTCGTTGTCACTATCCATGTCATTGGGATTTGTTAAATAGGTATTGATTTCATCATAATCATTGAGATCGTCATCGTCAGTATCACTTAAAATTGGGCTTGTTAAATACGTACGGACTTCCTCTCCATCATTTAAATTATCGCCATCCGAGTCGTCATTATGAGGGTCGCTACCGGCTAAATATTCTTCCAGATTATCAAGACCATCCGCATCGCCATCTAAAGTACTATCCGAATTGTCATCATCATTTAAACCGTGCAAATTTTCCCACCATGCAGGCATCCCGTCGCTATCTTGATCGCCGATAAGAATATCAGCAAATACAAGCCCTTCATCCGTTTCATGAAGAAGGATTACGTTATCGCCGTCTGCAATCAAAGCCACGGGATCACTTGCAAACTGAAAACTATTGATAACTTGCAGAGAATCCGGATCCCACAAACTCACATTAGTTGTGGCCGAATCTTCTAAAGTAACGAGAACCTCATCAAACCAAATTGCATCCAGCAAATTGATACCGAGAGTTGCCGCCCAAGTCATGTCCGAGGCATTGAAAATATTGCCATTGCCAATCAGAATTTGAGCGTTGTCTGCAGATATATTAATTGGACCTCTCATAGGATATATTCCATGATAAGGCGTCTCACCTTCAGCAATAATTTCTCCCGACACCTGATCAATCTCTTCATAATGCAAGTCATTGGGGCTGGTGACGTCACGGAAAAAATAAACACGGGAATTACCCTCATTCCAAGCATAAGATCTTGAGAAGTAGTTCCACTCCTCACTATCTGTAAGGTTGCCATACTCATCAAAGATGTAGTGGGTATTCCAGGCACCGCTGGCATCTTGAGCTAAGACAAAATTACCTACCGATGCCAAACCGCCCACAGCTTGGGCCGTATTGGCAAAGGCTTGTTCAGATAAATCCCCATCCAAATCCACATATTGAATCGCCCCACTGCTATACCCCAAATAGAGCCGATTATGGGCTTCTGAATAGGCTATTTTACTCGGCGCTAGCGTTGAAAAGCCCTGGTCTATGCCAACTACAATCGGATTGACATAAGCTGACTCTAACGTGGACCAGCGATAAACACGGTAGTTATCGCTACTGAGTAGGTAAATATGCCCGGCATTGTCGGTAATAACGGCATCCGGTACAAAGGTCGGCATGGTTGCGGCGTAATCGCAGGTGTTACCATCGCCATGCTCCGGTAGATAACATGCCGTGTCCTCAGGGTAGGCATCCAAGGCTAAACCTGTGGTACTGTCACCCGCACCGTAGCCATTATTCCAGCTATCGGGATAGCCGTCGTGGTCACTGTCTAGTGATGCCGCCACATCCAGTGGGAAGGAGTCCTCCACGTTGTTGACACCATCGCCATCGGTATCTTCATTGGGCGTGTACAGATGCACAACGATCTCTTCTTGCTCCAGCGTTACCAAGTGAATGCCATTGTCACTTTGTGTTAATGCCACCACGCTACCATCAAAATTTAACTGCTCGACAATCGCAAGGTCGGCATTGAAACGCTCTAAAAAGACGCCGTCAGATACCGTCGTGACGGTAATAAGACCACCATCGGCTAACCAAATGGCATCATCAAATTGACGACCAATAGAGCCAGACCAGGTCAAATTAGCACTGCTGTCGTAGATATCACCGCTGCCAAGTAAAACATACTGACCATTGGCCGTGACGCGGATGGGTGGAATAATGGAATAATCGCCATGATGGGGTGTTTCACCCTTGCCAGAGATTTCTCCGGTGGCTTGATCAATTACTTGGTAATGCAAATCGTTCGGGCTAAGACCATCACGGAAAAAGTAAACACGGGAATCTGTGGGACTCCAGGTATACGTGCCTGAATTGTGATTCCAATCTTCACTATCGGCTATGTTGCCTTGTTCATCAAAGATGTAGCGCGTATTCCGCGATCCTCTGCCATTTTGAGCTAATAAGTAGCGACCAACCGATGCCAACCCACTGACACCTTGGGCCGTATTAGCAAAGGCTTGTTCTGATAAATCCCCATTCAAATCCACATACTGAATCGCCCCGCTGCTATAACCAAAATACAGCCGATTATGAGATTCTGAGTAGGCCATTGTACTCGGTGCCAGCGTCGAAAACCCTTGGTCTATACCAACCACAATCGGGTTGATATAAGCTGACTCTAAAGTGGACCAGCGATAAACACGGTAGTTGTCGCTACTGAGTAAATAAATATTTCCAGCACTGTCGGCAAGCGCGGTATCTGGTTCAAAGATTGGCATGGTCGCAGCGTAATCGCAGGCGGTGCCATCACCATGTTCTGGCAAATAACACGCACTGTCCTCGGGGTAAGCATCCAATGTTAAGCCTGTGGTACTATCGCCAGCACCGTAGCCGTTATTCCAGCTATCGGGATAACCGTCGTGATCGCTGTCCAACGATGCCGCTGCATCCAATGGGAAAGCATCGTCTAAGTTGCTGATACCATCGCCATCGGTATCATCATTAGGCGTATACAAATGTACAACGATGCCTTCCTTCTCCAGCGTCACCAGATGAATGCCGTTATCAGTTTGTGCTAACGCCAACACCGCAATACTATTATTGAAATTTAACTGCTCGATAATTTCAAGGCCAGCACTAAAGCGTTCTAAAAATACGCCATCAGATCCCGTAGTAACTGTCACAAGACCACCATCAGCTAGCCAAATGGCATCCTCAAATTGACGACCAATGGAGCCAGACCAGGCCAAATTAGCACTGCTGTCATAGATATCACCGCTGCCAAGTAAAACATACTGGCCATTGGCCGTGACGCGGATGGGAGGAATAATGGAATAATCGCCATGATGAGGTGTTTCACCTTCAGCTGTGATCTCGCCCGTGACTTGATCGATCACTTCGTAATGCAAATCGTTCGGGCTGGTGCCATCACGGAAAAAGTAAACACGGGAATCTGTGGGACTCCAAGTATAGGTACGCGAATTACGGTTCCACTCTTGGCTATCGGTCAGATTGCCTTGCTCATCAAAGATGTAATGGGTATTCCACGCGCCGCTGGCATCTTGGGCTAAGACAAAACTGCCCACCGACGCCAAACCGCCAACAGCTTGAGCAGTATTGGCAAAGGCTTGTTCAGATAAATCCCCATCCAGATCCACATACTGAATCGCCCCGCTGCTGTAACCCAAATAGAGTCGATTATGGGCTTGTGAATAAGCCATTTTGCTTGGCGCTAAGACTGAAAACCCTTGGTCTATACCAACCACAATCGGGTCGATATATGCTGACTCCGAGGTAGACCATCGATAAATGCGGTAGTTATCGCTACTAAGTAAATAGATATCTCCAGTACTATCAGCCAGAACAACATTAGGCAAAAAGGCCGGCATAGTCGCAGTGTAATCGCAGGCAGTGCCATCACCATGCTCCGGCAGATAACAAGCGGTGTCCTGGGGGTAGGCATCCAATAGTAAGCCTGTGGTACTGTCGTTAGCACTATAGCCCTCATTCCAGCTATCGGGATAACCGTCGCGATCACTGTCCATTGATGCTGCCACGTCCAGTGGGAAGGCGTCCTCCCAATTGCTCACACCATCGCCATCACTGTCATTATTAGGTGTGAATAAATGCACAACGATTTTTTCCTGTTCCAGCACAAGCAAGTAAATACCATTGTCAGTTTGTGTTAACGCTAACACGCTACCATCAAAGCTTAGCTGCTCGACAAGGGTTAGATCGGCATCGAACCGCTCCAAAAAAACACCATCAGATTTTGTAGCAACAGTAATAAGACCACCATCGGCCAACCAAATAGCATCATCAAACTGACGGCCAATAGAGCCGGACCAAGCCAAATTGGCACGACTATCGTAGACATCTCCGCTACCTAGTAAAACATACTGACCATTAGCCGAGACACGAATGGGGGGAGTCATGGAATAATCGCCATGATGGGGTGTTTCACCTTCAGCAGTGATCTCGCCCGTAGTTTGATCAATCACTTCGTAATGCAAGTCGTTCGGACTAGAGCCATCGCGGAAAAAGTAAACACGCGAATCCGCAGGACTCCAAGTATAAGTGCGCGAATAACGGTTCCATTCTTCACTATCGGTCAGATTACCTTGATCATCAAAGATGTAGTGAGTATTCCAAGCACCGCTGGGATCTTGAGCTAATAAGTAGTCACCAACGGACGCTAGGCCGCCCGCTGTACGAGGAGTGCTGGCAAAGCTTTGTTGACTACCACCTTGGTCTGAGAAATAGGTGATTTGTCCGTTTGAGTGCGCCAAGTAAAGTCGCTGATGACTTGGCGAATGCGCAACTTTTATAACAGGGCCGAAGCTTGAGTCCAACGCTAAGGGGCTAATAAAGTGACGAGTTGCTGTGTCAAACCGAAATATCCTGTTGTTGTCACTCCCCAAAAAGTGAATCACACCATTAGAGCTGGCTTCCAAAAAATCAAGCTTTTGAGTAGCTAACCAAGTGAGATAACACTCGTTACCATTGCCATCAGATTCTAGGAAACAGCTAGCATCGTTATCATATACATCCGCATTATCGCCTGCACCATCATTGTCGGTATCTTGATATTCGGCGGCATCCAGCGGAAAGGCATCTTCAGAATCTATGACTTTATCATTATCATCATCGGCATCTGTTAAGTCGGGTATCCCGTCATTGTCAAAGTCACTGCCCCTTGGTACTAAGATGACATTAACCGCACCTTCATTTAGCAGTGCAGTATTTGCATTTACGCCAATCTGAGATAGCTCCTCAATCATTAATTGCTCAATATCGCTGACCGTGAATGCTGATCCCTGATTATTTGTATTTGGAATCTCAAGCTGACCGATAGCTAAGCCATCCAATAAGGTGACGAGGTTAGGAATATTTTCAAATTCGGAAACCTGCACATCAAAGTTCATTCCATCCAGAGTTTCGTCAGATAAATCTTGGGCTATTGCTCTAAGCATTTCATCAAAGCTAACATCGCCGTATTCTTTTAAATTCCCCAACACTGCAACTAGGGCTTCTGAAACAGCACGATATACTATTTGCCGTCTCACAAGAGTTTGGCTTACCACTCCCTCCGTCAACATTGGAGACAAGGTGACAATCCCATCATCGAGGGTTTGCCCAAACCCAAACTCAGTACTTATGATTTTTAACGCATCAGAAAAAACAGCATAATGATCTTCAGGGCTCGCCCCATCTGCACTCATTAGTGCGGCCATATCACCTGCCAAAGTTGATACCGGTGTTGCATAAACCTTTTGTCTTTGGCGGATCTGTTCTGCATTAATCCAAGTACGAAGTCTACTTAAAACCGAGGGTTGGCCTGTATTCAAGTCTATCGTAGACTCTTCACTTACAAACTCTAATATATAGGCATCCGCCAAGGGCTCACTTATTTCTAACCCAGTGACATTTGCTTGCCCCCCAGTTCTAGAAGAAGTAATCAGCTCCCCTTTTAAGTCTGGTTGGGTTGTATCCATCGCGTATAGATCAACCCTGGCATTAGCTAAAGGGCCTTTTACGGCAGTAGCTTGAACGTCAAAAGATTCAAAATTTGTTGTAGGTGTTGAAGGGGAACTGTCCGATCCAGAACCACCACCGCCACCACATGCGGATAAAAAGATAAGAGGAAAAAGAAGAGTAAGAAAAGTCCGGCAAATTGCCATAACGCCTCCAAGCGATTCCATTAGGCGAGGATTGATTGCTCCTTATGACAGCACTCCATCCAAGCTACAAACAAATGATTGTGAGTCTTTGGGAGTTTATCTCCCTTTGTTTGAACAATTTTTGGGCCGTTGTATTTATTCGATATGAAATACCCAAAACTCGGACGGCATTCTATAGCATTGTGGCAATAACAAAAAGTCATCGAAATGCCATTTAATATATTGAAAACAATTATATTTACATTGAGGCGATTTTTCTAAATAGGTTCGCTCTTTGGCCTGACAAGATTTTTTTTAATATTCAATTTTATGCATAAAGATCAAAGTGCGCGTCAATTTCAATAAAGATGAGTTTTACTCAAACGCAAAGCATCAACAGCATAAGACTTTAGACGACGCAAAAACAAGCAGTGAGGTATTATTACAATCGACCTCTTAGACCCGAAAAATAGCGAAAACAAGAAAAGACAAGTCGAGAAAAATAAGACAAGATAAAAAAGAGGCATAGGTAAGGCTTATCAGTTCAGTTAACATCTACCAACCCTACGCCCATACTTTCCAACTAAAATAAATATGATTCCTGGTGGAGTTTTAAGTTATCTCCACATAATAACGTCAAACATTTTTGTGCATGCTTCATTAAAGCATCAGGACCACATAGAAATATTTCTCTTTCTAGTAAATCATTTATATTTTTAAAATCTGACTCCTGCATACGCCTTTTTTCAATCGATAGAAGAGCCTGTGGAAACTCTCGCTGTAGTGAATCGAAGAGTGTTTCAGATTGCGCGTCACCAGTCCTTGGACTTTGATATATCAAAATACTGATAGATATAGCCTTAGGCAATGACGGGGTGTGTGAAAGAAAGTGTCTGAGCACATTAATATCATCTCCTCTCCCAGAGAACATCAATAGGATATCGGTGGACAGTTGAGTATGCTCACCACTTAAGAGAGCTTCGTTCATCTTAACAATGCCGTCCCACATAGACATAAAAGGGGTAATTCCAACCCCACCCGAAATCCAGAGCATTTTAGGAGGGATAGTCGGTATGCTCTCCGGTGTCTCCAGGTAAAAGCAGCTAAACCCAACCCCCGTACCTTTAAGTTTCACCTCCATATCTCGATCAGACTCGATAGAAGAAGTACCGCTGTCATGAAGGAAGTTAGAAACTAATCCTCCCGGCTTACGTTTCACCGTAATGTCAATCTGATCAACAGGAACAAACTGCTTTGTGTAGTAATCAAAGTTGGGAGCACTTGATAGAGTCCATGTACGAATATAATCTTCATTAACCATTTGAGGGTTAAATTCATTCATATGATTATATCCCGTGTCCAATACCTCTGAAAAATCGAAGATACCAAAGCCACCAGGAAAACGTGTCTCAATAGCTGCGGACAGTTGAAAGGTAAAAGTAGTTATGCTTTCGGTCAATTTTTTAGCTGAAACTAAACGAGCCGTCATCTCTGACTCTAATCCTGTGCTAGCCTCACTTGAATGTCCCATTTCTTCTAATTCTTGGCGCAAGTATCTCACCGGCGGATTGTAAGGTGAATATTGCTCATCCGACACCATTTGTAAATTCAAGCTCTGTTTTACAAAAACCGCACCAGTGACTCGAATACGCGTGACTAAACTGGTACGCGGCATCAATGCTTGAGCATCTTCGTCAAACAGGTTTTCAGCTTTTCCGGTAATATATAACATATCGCCATTGCTAAAATTAGGAAAAGCTAAGCCCACGAGTTCATTACACTGAATATTTCCTAGCGATTGATAAAAGCGATTGCCTGAAAAATCAGGTAACACCAGAAATGTAGTAACACTTCCATCAGCTGAAGCAGTATCAACTTCTTCGTAAACACGAACAAAACCGGGAGCTCCACCACGATGGTTGAATCCCATCTTGGCCCGCTCGCTCTCCTCACTTTTATTATTAGGCATATGCTTTGTAGCTAAAAATACTGTACTCGCCTGATTAATATGATTCTTGCATGACAACGGTAATGGCGACTGGCAAGACTCAAATCGATCCATACTACTTTCCGCATTGCGATGGTAAGGCTCCAACGCGCGAATAGTGATGTATTTTGGACAATTTCCTAGATGTTCATTAGACGCAAGACTAAGGCTGAGTTTACTAGCTGAATCAAACTCGGCTGACTGTATTTTTCCCGCGATCTTATTGCGTCGTCGATTAGAAAAATCAATACCAACGCCAGCAAAATACACATCTTCATTGCCAGAAGCAAAATCTATTTGTTTTAAAGCTCGAATAAAAGGATCAAAATTATTGACTGGAGATACAATATTTAACGCATTTTTCAAAGACACCTGAATGCCAACCGAAGAGTCACTGTTCGATTTAGTCACCAATAAACTGGCCCACGGACGGCCTTGCTCATCTAACACAGCGAGAGGCAAATAGGGCAACTCACGATAAAAATCAGCATGCTGTTGAGGCATATCGGTATAAATATAATTCGGGATCTGCTCCGTTAGTTCAATAGGTGTATGTCTTCGCTTCTGAATATAGCGTTCACCTTTGTGTAGTGAGTGCATATTGTGTTCAGTCATAAATGATCCTACTTTTTATCAAATGGAAGTACGACGCGTCATAGCTTTAACCACCGCTAACGTTTCTCTCGGATCTGGTCGCTTGCGAAAGTCAACATCGACATTTGAGGAAATAACCGTTGCGTCAATATCAATTACAAAGCGCGATGTTAAAGGTAACTGCCAGCTATCATCGCCATTAAACACCGATAATTCAGCACCCAGTGATTTATACACTCGGTTTATCAACTCCCTACTTAGATGATAGCTAATACCTATTTTTTTGGCCAAAGAATTACCTGTATCGGATAAGATTTCAAATCGTAAACCGTTTTGGTGAGCGATTCGCTTGTTCATTACCGACACTTGGGGAGATATTGCAACCAGCGAAGCCCCCGCACCCTCAAATTCTATTAATGACTTCTGCAATACCTGAAGTTCAAGGTTGCAATATGGACACCATATACCGCGAAAAAAATTCATAACAACTGGGCCGCGCTCTAATAAATTCCCCAATTCGACCATACTACCGTATTGGTTTGGCAGAGCAAAATCAGGAAACTTAAACCCCGGACGGATGGTGCGATCCAAAATCCCAGTTTCTCTTAGCTGTTTGTCAAACTCACGAATGATTTTAACTTGTTGTGGCGTAAGATTATACGGTTCCACTCCCGATTCAACTTTCATTTGAAGCTCAGCCAAATGTATATTGAGATTCTTCACGAAATCATACCTCTTTAACACTAACAACTATATAAGGGGATCTTTTGTATGCGATAACAATTAAGCGACTGAAACCATATCCTTAGTCCATGCCACTTGAGCAAAGGCAGCATCCAGTTCTGGCTCGACAATATGAGTACTGTAATTAGAAAGCACTTTAAGACTGGTTCCAACAATTACGTCCAAAACTGTTTGCTTGGTATAGCCGGCTGCGAGGAATGTAGCAACTTGCTCCTCTGAGGCCCATCCGCGGGATTCGTTAATAATAATGGCAAACGTGCGCAAAGCTTCGAGCTTAGGATCATTAATAGGTGTACCACTGCGCAAAGCCGCAATGACGTCATTGTCTACACCAGACATTTTCGATACAGCCGTATGTGCCGCCATGCAGTAAGTACAGGCATTTAATCGATTATTTGTCATTAGAATAATTTGACGTTCTGTCTCACTCAGTTCTGTTTTATCAAATAATCCCATCAGCGTAAGATAGCTTTCGATCATAACCGGTGACTCAGCCATGGTCGCCATAAGATTTGGGATGAAACCCATTTTTTTCTTTGCCGCTTCCAGCACTGGTTTAGATGCTTTCGGAGCGCTTTCAGTAGTATGTATTTTAAAATCATTCATAACCGTTTACCTGTGAATTAAGAAACATTAATGTTTTGCAATGGACTAAGGCCTAGCACCAAAACCTACACTTAGAATTCAGCAAAGTTCTGTTCTAAGGATTTAGGCGAGCTCAAAAAAAGCGGCCCAACTTGTTGTGATAGAGTATCTGGAAATATTTCCTCAATCCCTTGCGCAACTCCATTCAAAATATTTTCAGCGACCACTGGAGCTGCTGTTGTTTCCATATCAAAGTCTTCCGTCAAACGGGTCGCTACAGGCCCTGGATAGACACCATGCACCGAGATGTCAGACGCTTTGAGTTTGCCTCGAATTGACTGTGTCATTGAGTGAATGGCGGCCTTAGATACCGAATACCCTCCAAAACTTGGCATTGCGGCGAGACCTGCAATACTCGATATATTGATAATAGCAGCAGCTTGCTCTCGTTCTAAAATAGGCAACAATGCTTTAGTAACTGCGAGTGTTCCAAAAAAATTAGTCTCAAGATCGTTACGTAATTGTATTTCAGTATCCTCTAGTAAACTTTCAGCCGTAAATATACCTGCGTTATTAATGAGGATATTTAAAGACGGCACTAATTCTGGAAGTTTTGTCATTGTTGATTTATCACCGAGATCCAAATAAATCGGCACCACTCGTTCATCATAAGCTTCTAGAACCGAAAGGTTACTCTGCGAGCGATAAGTTGCATAAATTTTTGCTGCACCTTGCGCTAGTGCTTTATCCACTAACGATAAGCCAATACCGCGATTGGCACCTGTAATCAAAATTTTACTGTCTAATATGTTCATGGTCTTATTTCTCTTAGTTAACTACTTCACTTTATAAGGACTATGCATTTAGCATTGGCGAAAAAAATCATATTATTAGTTGTCAAGTGCTTTTATTGCAGCCAGAGTATCTTCAGGTTCAAGTCTGTTTTGATAATCTGTATCGATATTAGCTAACACGATATTTAAGTCGCGATCGATGACAAAAGTTGCAGGCACAGGCAATACCCAATCATCGCTACCATTGTACTTAGGTAAATGACCGCCAAACTTGGTGTAAAGGTCTTGTAATGCTTGCGGCAACACAAAGGCAACTTTATAACTTTGCGAAACGTTTGAACCAACATCGGAAAGTACGTCAAACTCAAGATTATTTTTTTCTGTCGTTGAAAGTGAAGAGTCTGGTGTTTGTGGTGAGATCGCAATAAGGTTACCACCAGCAGCTTTAATCTCTGGGAGAATATTTTGATATGCACGTAACTCCAAATTACAATAGGGGCACCAGTCCCCTCGATAGAATGAAATAATGACGGGCCCATCTTTTAATTTTTCTGACAATGTAATGGAATCGCCATTGGCAGAAGGAAGTGTAAAATCTGGTGCTTTATCGCCTACGGTTAACAAAGTTCGCGTACGAAATTCATTTTCTAAATCAGCCGCTGCTGCTTCCATGATAGAAATAGCATTCTGATCAACTTTACTTAAAAATTCAGCTTTAAAGGTATTGAGTTCATTTACCAGTGACATGATATCTCCCGTTAGTAACTTATAAAAATAGTTTTATATTTTAAGACAATAGTTTTTAAGGTCTTTATTTTAAAAAAATCAGCTTTAAAAACATGAGAGCTAAAAACAGTATCTTTTGAGTCTTCATCTGTTGCTAGGACGGTTGATACTTTAGAGGCCAAGAGAATAATGATAAAGATCGCGATTGCAGATTGAGTGTTTCCGTTTTTGATACAAAAGAGAGAAAGGATACGTTTAGACTCTAAATAACATACGATATCGGATACTGAGAAAAGAAGAGAACTAATCGCCCTACCATATAAATATAAACAGATACATCTCTATATCTACCATTTGTTTGTTCATTTTTTATAAAATCTATAAAACGATAGTTTTGCTAAATCTCATTGATTGTATTCGTTTTGGAAACATTGTTCCTCTATCTGAGGTGCTTATCACGCTAGCAAAAAGCACTAATATGGCGCTCAAGTTTTGACAATTAACCAAACGCTATAGGAGCTTAAAATGAAGACAAAACTTATTCTCCCAATGTTTCTATCTAACATGTTAAGTGGCATAGGATCAGGTATTATGATCTATATATCAGGGGGCAACCTAGTTTGGGTGGGTGCACTGCTGGCAACATTACCTTTGCCTTTTTTCCTCATGGTATTAACAAACGCACTCAGTATTTCAAGAACATCAGAAAGATTACCTGCCCTTCAATTGATTAATCTTGTTGGCTTAACCTTGGTTATCTATACACTATATAGTTCTCAGATAGTACTGACCGCGGCACAATTTATTCCTCTTGGCATTGCCATTCTGGGCTTTGTGTCACTGCACTGGTATGTATGGTCTTTTTCTTATTATCAGCGCGAAAAAAGTCAAGCTATCATCAAAGGTCAAAGACTCCCTGAGATGCACTTTAAGCGACTAGATAAATCTGATGTATCTTCCACATCCTTTAATGGCTCTAAAACGCTTTTGATTTTTTTCCGAGCTAACTGGTGTCCATTCTGTATGAATCAACTGAAAGAAGTAAAAAAGCATGCACAAAAGCTCATGCAAGACGGTGTAAAGGTTAAATTTATCTCAAATCAAGGCTTTGAAAATTCAAAGGCACTCGCTGACAAACTAAACCTACCCCATCACTTCGAAATTCTGCAAGACGAAGATCTAAAAGGAGCAAAGGTGTTAGGTATCGAAGATATCGACGGCTCTCCCGTTGGCATGCCTGGCTACCCTAAAGATACTGTTATGGCAACAGTCATTGCACTAGATGAAGAAGGAAATGTATTGTTCGGAGACGAAACCGATAATTACCGTAGACGCCCGCTTCCAGAAACGTTTATACATGTTTTTGACGGATCAGAAAAGCACAGCGTAACAACATCTCAAATTAGTCCACAAATACAATAAAACATTTAAAAAATGAACAATTAAAGCCGGTGTTTTTTCCTAAGAGAAAAACGCCGGCTTTAAAGTATCTGTACCATATTTAAAATAAGTTGTTGTCTCCTACACACTGCTAAACCACCTCGCTATAAATTACCTAAGTTTCCATAAAATATGAGTATTAGCTGGGGTTTGCTTAGAAGAATAGACAAGCAACTTCAAAATTTAGCGCAAAGACATAATATTAAGACTTAGACAGACGCACACTACTTAAATTTTAAGTCTAATTGCAATAATGATTATCCTGCGGAGGAATTATGAATACAAAAGATGTAGATACTATTATCGACGCATTACGTTGGCGATATGCTACAAAGATATTTAATACAAGAGCTCAAATTACCAATAAAGATTGGCATACTATCAAACAATCCCTAAGGCTATCCCCCTCCTCTTTCGGCCTACAACCATGGAAATTTATTGAAGTAGAAAGCGGTGAGATTAAGCAAAGTTTGGCTGATTGTGTAAAATTAAACGCACCTAAAATCTTGACATCTTCAAAATTAATTGTTATCGCTGGTTTGAAACACATAAGCACTGATTACCTGGAAAAATATTTCAACAGTATTGTAAATATAAGACAAATTGAGAAGTCTTCCATTGAGGATTTCAGTAAAATGCTAACAGAAACTTGTGCAAAAAAATCCGCTGAAGATCAAGCTATCTGGATTAATAAACAGGCGTATATCGCCTTGGGATCGGCAATAACAACTGCTGCTCTACTGGGGATCGATAGCTGCCCAATGGAAGGTATTAACCGCAATACGTACGATGAAATATTGGGGCTTGCTACGTCCGACTATACAAGTTTAGTAGCACTTGCGTTTGGCTATAGGTCTGAAAATGACGACAACCAAAAGCTTACAAAAGTACGATTCAGCGAAGATGATATTTTTGAAAAGAAGTAGGAATAGAGAAAGAAATATTGCTTATATAAGTATTTAAGTAAAAAATAAAGGCAGTTTTGACGCTAACCTTAGACGACTATTTATAGATATCTATTAACCTCTTTAATATATGACTAGTTACATTAAAGAGGCTTCTAATATTTAATACTACGCTATTGTCGTCTGTTGCAGCTTATCGAGCACAGGGAATAAATCACTTGGCTCTGGACGGCGAGTATAATCTGGATTCACCTCGGCATAAGCAATAGTTCCATCGGTATCGATAACGTAACGTGCTGGCATAGGCAAGTTCCATTTATCATCACCATGGATAGTCGGTAAAATGACGTTAAACATTTTGTGAAAATCAACAACATAAGGTTGTAGCGTCCAACGAATACCAAATTTATCTGCAAGCTCGCCGGCCTTATCGGTAAGAATTGGGTAACTCAATTTGTTATCTCTTTGGGATTTACGACTGTCTGCCGCCCCCTGCATAGAGATAGCAACTAATGTAGCACCTTTAGCGCGAATATCGTCGGCAACGGCTTCCAATGCTTTTAAATCTATATTGCAATATGGACACCAAACACCACGATAAAACGTCAAAACTACAGGGCCCTTGGCAAGAAGTTCCTCTAATGTCACTTCATCTCCATTGGGATCTAACAATACGGCACGAGGAGCTTTATCACCCACCTTGAGTGATTTTTCTACTTGACCGCTATCGGCTAATTCTTGAGAAGATCTCGCGAAGGCCTCAATGGCACCCTCCGGAGCCTGTTTTTTGAACTGTTCTTTAAATGCATCAAGTTGTTCTTGAAGAGACATAGTCTATTCCTCATTTATGGTATTAAGTTAAAGTAAGATCGCGCGTATATGATATGGTTGCATCACTCTTCTCATTTTTAAGGTGACTCTTACTAAGAAGCGTCTGCGTTCAACCAATAGGAGCAGTTTAAATGTTGAGTTTTATAGGATAAACATGCTAGTTTGAGACTCATAGTATCCTCTCAGGACACAATAGATGTTCCAACATGCTCTGTTAAATGAAATCGTCGCCTTTATTGCCGTTGCTGAATACGGTAGCTTCACGCTCGCGGCAGCTTCCATGAACTCGACCAAATCAAGTACGGGTAAAGCGGTTAAAAGACTGGAAGAGGAACTAGGCCTAAAACTGTTTAACCGCACAACACGTAGCATTCGATTAACCGAGGAAGGAAAAATCTTTCTCGATGCAGCGAAACACGCTATCGATACGATCAATGAAGCTAAGTTACTTCTGGATGCCAGAAAAGATGAAGCCGCGGGCCGCCTACGAGTGAATTTACCAATAGGAATTGGCCGCGACGTAGTTAAATCCCTCCCCATCTTTACTCAAACGCACCCCAAAGTTTCTATTGAGCTATCCCTGTCAGATCGCTTCGAAGACGCTATCCAAGGCGAGTGGGATATTGTAGTCAGAATCGGTAACCTGGATGACAGCACATTTATTGCAAAAAAACTCTGCGATACTAAACGCATTTTGTGTGCATCACCTGAATATTTATCGAAAAAGGGAACACCTAAGAATTTAGGAGAATTGCGAAATCACGATGCAATATTATATCGATTACATACCGGTAAGCTTCGCACTTGGATGTTTCAAGAATCCAATAACGAAATAACAGAAATGACACCCTCGCCTCTAGCCGTTTTTAGTGATGGCAGATCTTTTATAGAATCTGTTATTTCAGGTTTAGGCATCGCTCAAACTTACGATAAAGCACTAAACTCAGCCATTAAAAACGGGGAGTTGGTAGAACTGTTTCCAGAAAGCGCGATACCAGGCCCACCGGTAAACGCACTTATACCAAGCGGCAGAGCCATGCCTGCAAAAACAAAAGCTTTTATTGAATTCTTAAAAGAACAGCTTGGTTAATTAGATTCTACAGATCCGCAAATCCATATGCTCAGCTATATTGTATTAGACTGGGATACAACCTCAATAAATTCTGTGGGCACATGGTCTGTTAACCAAACGCCATTGCTAGAGACATAGAATAGATAACCATCATTGTACATTGCCAGCGAATCCACTTTTAAAATCACTACTTTGCCATGCCTTTGGCCCACAACTGTTGCGGTAGTATCATCCTTAGTCAAATGTACATGGTGTCGATTTTTCTTAGCTAAGCCATCTTTAAGAATGTGCCTCAAGTGGTGTGAAGCTGTTCCGTGATATAAAACCTCTGGAGGAACCTGAGCTTCTAGACCTAGATCTACAGTAATGGAGTGCCCTTGATTCGCTCGGATTTTTTTCCCAGAATCATCAAAGCTAAAGCGTTGCTTATCATTATTTGCAACAATATACTCGATCATCTGCCGTGTGAGCTTTGTATTGCCACGCTCAGTTAACTTGACGATATCACTGACTAAAGCCCAACCCTGGGTATCTAGAGTCAAGCCAATTACTTCAGGGGCATGCCTCAACACATAGCTCAGAAGCTTACTTCCCTTTTTTAATTTTTTACTTTCCATTTAAGAATTTCCTATATTTTTTTACTTTTTTACGTTTATATTTTCTATTTTTGTTTTTAGGTTTGTTAATTATTGACTTAGTGTCTCTTTAACACTAAGATAGTGTCACACTAACATAATGTCAATGTATTTTTATCTAACCTTCTATTAGCCATGTATAAAGAGCAGATCTATCCATCAGAGAAAGAGTTTCTGGAAAATTACGATATCCACCAATTTGATGTTCCATTGACATCGGTAGATATGGGTATATTTTCTTTGAGAGATAGTGAACTTTGTGTGCTTTTAATTAAAAGAGCAAATTTTCCTGCAAAAGGTAAATGGGCGTTACCAGGAGGATTTATAGATCTAGATAAAGATAAAAACTTAGATAGCACCGCTCATAGAAAATTAAAGGAGAAGACAGGTGTAAAATCACCTTACTTAGAACAAGTCGGATCATTTGGCAACAAAAAGCGTGACCCGAGGGGTTGGTCTGTCACCATAGCTTATCTTGCACTTATTTCTTCAAAAGAGCTTGACCTATCACTAACCGAAACAACGGAAGACATTGCATGGGTTCCAGTGGAAGAAGCAAAAAACGACTATAAACTTGCTTTTGATCATAATGAGGTATTAACAGCTTGCCATGAACGACTAAAAGCAAAAGTATTGTATACCTCTTTACCGGTAAACCTGTTATCTGATGAGTTTACCCTAACGGATTTACAGGAAACTTTTGAAATAATTATCGGTACAGGAATAGAGAAAAAGTCATTCAGGAAGAGAATGCTAGATTCTGGATGTATAGAAGAAACCGGCAATATGCGTCGGGGAAGTAATAGACCAGCAAAGCTCTATCGAACAAGTATAAATGGAGAGCAATTCCTATTTACACGTATTATCGAAGGACCAAGATCATAAATATTAAATAGTTACCGTATTGCTTCCAAAATAGCTGGAAAAATGCCTATTGGTGAAAACTTATAAGGTAAGCATTTTTACTAATAGATAATAAATAAAAATTAAGGAAATAGAATGACAAATAGGACTGAACGAGCACAAATCGCACAAGAAACCATTCGAATACTAGAAGAAAGAAGTTATAAAGCTGCTAATGGAAAAATTGTAGATTTAACTGACTCAATAAAAGGCTGTGTAGCGAATTCTATTCACTACACACCTGAATCACTTCTGGAGCTTGTGGACACAGACGTCAACAAAAGTAGTAAAGATAATGCCCTCAACACCTGCATTGAAGTGGCCAATGAAACGACTTTTTCCGGCGCTAAATGTCTTTTAGAAAAAACGAGTAATAAAGTTATATGTCTAAATTTTGCCTCAGCCAAAAACCCTGGCGGAGGCTTTCTTGGCGGTAGTCAGGCACAGGAAGAAGCCCTTACAAGGGCTAGTGCGCTTTATGCATCACTCACGCATTACATGAGTATGTATTTAGATAACCGAAAGTTTAAAAGCTGTCTCTACCAAGATCATATAATTTATTCACCTGCCGTACCGGTGTTTAGGGACGACAATGATAAAATGTTAGAGTCACCTTGGTGTACGTCGATTATTACAGCTCCTGCTGTCAACTATGGTTCACTAAAGCAACAAGAAAAATCGTTGGCGGAAAAGGTCATGAAGCAGCGCATCAATATGGTACTCGCTATAGCATATGAACATGGTTACACAAATATTGTTTTAGGCGCATGGGGCTGCGGTGTATTCAGAAATGATCCGGCGCTTATTGCTAGGTATTTTCAACATGCTCTAAGTAAGGAAGGTATATTTCATGACCACTTTGAGAATATTCGCTTCTCAGTATTAGATTCATCTAATGATCAACATACTTTTAATATATTTAAAGACACTTTAGTTTTCAAATAACAATGAAAATAATAGATATTCAAAATAATCAACACCTACAAGAGTTTGTAGCGACAAAGCAGCATGTAAAATACTTATTTTTTTGGGGTCACAAAGAGAAGTTGAATCAAGTGAGCAAGAGCTGTTTTAGTCAATGGTATAATGCAGGCTTTAGTGTTAATGGCATACATTACGCAACCGCCGAACATTATATGATGGCTGAGAAAGCTCGTTTATTTTCGGATAACACTGCCGAGCAAAAAATTATTGCAGCAACAACTCCAGGTGAAGCAAAAAAGCTCGGCAGATCTGTTTATAATTTCAACGAAGCGCTATGGAATCAGAAACGGTTTGACATTGTTGTCCAAGGCAATCTAGAAAAATTTAGGCAGAATCATAGAATAAGAGATTTTCTATTAAAGACTGGAGAAAGAATTCTTGTAGAAGCTAGCCCAGTAGATAAAATATGGGGTATCGGGCTAGCATCAGACTCTAGTGATGTAGAGAACCCGTTTAAATGGAAAGGCCTGAACCTATTAGGTTATGCTCTAATGGTAGTAAGAAAGAAGCTCAGTACTTCAAGTAGTATCAAGAGTATTTAAAATTTATAAATAACATTTAAATCTGGCACCATAAGTTACAAAAAATATAAGTTTACCGTGTATATATTGCATTTCTCACACGTAGCACTATAATGCGCCCAAACTAAGTATGAGAAAACTATGATTTTATTACTTTCGAGACATTGCAGTTTTATTACGTGGATATCTGGGGCAGTAGGTAATGCCCAAGAGGATCTCCCGCGTCCATACTTTGCCTGCTAGAAAAAGACACTGGTAGGCATCTCGCCTTCCAGTGTTAGCAATACAAAAAAACCCGGAAGGCGAGAAACGCTTTCCGGGTTTTTTTTTGTCTCTGAATGGGATTGCTGAGTACGTTGGCGTTAGAGTATTAAACTACTAAAGGAGAAATACAATTTTAAATGAGTTTTATAATATTTTCTTATAGATGGACAATATAATTTACCGGCAGAGAAATTTTGAATTATTAGTAAAATTTCTCCGATAGGCCCTGCTTAAAATATTGCAAATTTTCGCGATAGGGTAACTCCACTTCTAAAGAAAAAGTTAATCATATAACCCAATGATATAGAGCAAAAAGCAGCCAAAAAATAAATATTGTAATCGAGAAACCTAAAGCTTATCGTTTAAAAAGATTCACCAACACAAGTAAATATATTGGGTAACAAACAATGAATTTCAACTATCAGTGGTATGGCACATTTTATTATTTATCGACTCGCGTAAAACCAGTCGCAGAAATAAACACCTGTTACCGCGGATCACAACACATCTGTATGGCAGTTGACAGCAATAGTTTTAAATAAATAGCTTTCTTTACGGAAGGCTATGCCTTCCGGTAAACGCAAAAGACCCCGGTTGGCAACAACTGGGGTCTTTTGCGTTTAATACAAGTAAATAAATCAAACTATTGACATAAAGAATCAAGTCGTCGATTTTTGCAAAAGGATTTTCCATATGTGCAGGGGATGCACAAAACCTAAAGCACGACCCATTATAAATAGCTTAAAAAGGAGAAGGACAATGCGCGTTGCTCTAAGTAAACGAGAGAGTTATCACGCTGATATTTACTGCAATGATAGTAGTACAGCAAAAAAAGTGCTAAGGGAGCATTATATTTCTATTCTAGCAATAGATTTTTACCTAAATGGGCACGACAACGGTAGAGCACTTATAGAGTGGGCTAGACAAAAACGTTTATTACCGCAATTTGTAGTAGTCACAGAAAGCGATAGAGGTAAACGCGCATTGTTAGCACTAGAACTTACTAAAAGTGGTTTTAATACGGCAGATGGCACAACATTTATAAAACGATAGTGTTGGCTGACAATTCTTCAAGAAACTATGATTTTTACATTTTAAATTTTATCGAGGCTTAAAATGGAAGAGTTAATGTGGGTAAAAATAGAAACAACAAAAGGGAATGATGATATTTGGTCTTTTAAAGGACAAATTCTTAAAGCTGTGTTTGAAGGTATCATTTCTAATCAACTTAACGAAGGTTACTTCAAGCTCGATAAAGTCTATTGGATTACGACCAACTATGACGATAACGGGGATGAATATGGCGAAAAGTTGTATCAATATGGCAAAGGTAATTTAAAGTCTCACCGAGGCGATACCTATTTAAAGATAGAACACCTGGTGACTATTGCACCTATCGATGGAGAAATGGAACTGGCTAAATTTCAGAAAGATAAAGGAAAAACTCTGAGCTTAGTTTCTCCTATACGTCCTTAAGTATTAAGACTTTTACGAGTAAACAGAAATCTCTTGCCTTAAATTTTTCTTCAACAATAAAGGTAAGAGATTTTTCTTCATATATCGCCTTTCATAATTACCGATAATCAAGCCTACTGTTCAGCTTTACGAGCATCTTTTAGATATTGCTGCGGGCTTATCCCACGAATACGCTTAAATGCAGCACTAAAAGCAAATGGCGTAGCATAACCAACTTTTTCTGCAACAGTACCGACATTTTCATCTGGTTGACACAGTAAATCAGCGGCTAACGCCATACGCCAATTTTTTAAAAATGTCATCGGAGGTTCACCCACTAAGTCGTGAAAACGGCGAGCGAGGGATGCTCGTGAAGCTCCAGCTTGAGAGGCCAGCTTGTCGATAGTCCACGGATAAGCGGGGTTATCCTGCATTAAGCGCAGGGCACACTGGATAATTCTATCCCCTTGAAAACGCCACCACTGTGGCCGATTTTCGTCGTGGCGAGCAAACCAAGCTTTAAGTACCGCAGTAACTAACAGGTCGAGCAAACGATCTAGAACCGCTGCCTGTCCGGGTTCCTCTTTCACTACTTCATCACAAAGTAGCTGTAGCAAAGGCGACTCCCAATCAGCACGTCTCAAAGAGAGCGCGGGTGGCAATACATTCAGCAGTCGATCACTGATGTCACTCAAATGTTCATAAGCGCCTACCAAAAAAACGGTGGAACCTTGTGGATCATTTCCCCAGGTTCGTGTGCCGTGGGTCATTTCTTCGAGTAGAGAGTTACCCTGAGCATCACAACAACGCTGCCCGGGATGAATAAACACTTGAGCTGGCGTGGTGGCGGAATCGGATACATTATAGTGATTTGGAGCGCGAGTAATGGCGATATCTCCAGGGCCAAGCGCTATAGCCTCACCCTCATCAGGGCGGAGCCAAAGATTACCATCAACAACGGCAATTAATGTCAAAGGCGATTCGGCAACGACCCTTAGAGACCAAGGCGCACTCATCACAGCGCGCAAAGCAAAAGCGCCTCTTGCCCGAGGAGCGTCTAGCAGCCCACCTAAAGTGTCCATCAGCAGCTTTTAGACGAACGCATATGAATCTGATTATCTCGCGAATGGTGCAAAATCGCTCTCCTATTTAAGCTAACAACTAAGCTAAGCATCATAAATTTTGATCATTTAATTACTTACAAGCTTATAAGAGGATAATAGATATGTCAGCAAAATCACACACTTATCAAAATCATGGCATAACATTAGTGATTGGTAGCACAGGAAAAACCGGCACACGTATCGTACAACGCTTACAAGCGCGAAATATAAAAACTCGTGCAGTCTCTCGCTCAACTACCCCATCTTTTGATTGGCATGCACCTAGCACTTGGCAAGCAGTATTAGAAGATGTCAGTGCCATCTATATTAGCTACTCACCGGATCTCGCCATCCCAGGTGCCACAGGGATAATACATGACTTTGTGGAAATGGCAGTAGCAGCAGGTGTACAACGACTTGTTTTACTTTCTGGTCGTGGTGAAGAAGAAGCTCAAGCCTGCGAGCGTATAGTGCAACAAACAGATGTGGAATGGACAATTGTGCGGGCGAGCTGGTTTATGCAAAACTTTTCTGAAGGTGAATTTCTCAATATGGTGTTAAGCGGCACTATTGCACTACCTACATTAGCCCTCGACATTCCCGAGCCTTTCATCGACGTCAATGACATTGCCGACGTTGCAGTGGCCGCGCTAACGGAATATGGCCACGCATTTGAGACTTATGAAGTCACCGGACCACGCTTATTAACATTTAGCGAACTAGCAAGTGAGATTTCACAAGCCGCTGGACGAGAAGTACAATTTGTACAAATACCCAAGGCAACCTTTGCAAAAGGCGTTACTGACTCAGGTATGCCTAACGACATTGCTTGGTTATTAAATTATTTATTTGAAACCGTGCTCGACGGACGCAATGCTTACTTAACAGATGGCGTTTATCGTGCACTCGGCCGCGAGCCCAGAGATTTCACTAGCTACGCGCGCGAAGTTGCAGTAACAGGAATATGGAAAATACCGGCATGAATAACATCACCATGTATATGATATTAATATCGCTGCTAGGTGCAGGTCTGATGGCAGGAACATTTTATGCGTTTTCCACGTTTGTAATAAAGGCAATAGCGCGTACACCAACAGCTGAAGCGATCAACACCATGCAGTCGATCAATATTGTGGTCATTAATCGCTGGTTTTTAATTGTCTTTATAGGTACAGCTCTATCGAGTCTATTACTGATAATTAATCAGCTCATCTATAGACAAACAGCATATTACTGGATAATAAGTGCCAGCCTTCTTTACATTAGTGGAACATTTCTTGTTACCGTAGTGGGTAATGTTCCACTTAACGATGAGTTAGGGAATATATCAGCTAATGATGGGAGAGCTGCAAAGTTATGGCAAAGATATATTAAACAATGGAGTCGTTGGAATCATCTACGTACCCTGTGCTCAATTATTGCAACGCTGCTTTTTGCGATTGGATTGATGAAAACGACATGAAAAAACGACTGAGGTCGACGATAAAAATTTGGGAGCGAGCTGCACACTCCCAAATAATACTTAATGATAGGTCTGTTCTCGGCTTGGTATCATTAAAAACGTGAGCCAGGGCTTTTTAAAAACTCTATTTCCTCGGCTGTTGAGGTTCGACCTAAAATATCATTTCGATGTGGATAGCGGCCAAATCTATCGATGATCTTTTTATGCCTTATTTCAAAATCGAGATTTTTCAATTTATTGTTAGAATACAATTCCACAGCAATTTCATGGATTTTCTGAGATTCACTGTGCATAAATGGAATATAGAGGAAGCTCTTTTTACGATCTTCTAACTGTTGATCTAGCTTGAGAGATATGGCCTCTTGGGCTAAAGATAACGCGAGAGCATCGTTAGCGAATGCTTGGGGCGTATCTCGGTAGATATTTCTTGAAAACTGATCAAGCACAATAATTTCAGCTAGCCTACCGTCAATGCTACTTCGCCACTCGAAGAGTTCACACTTTGTTGCCTTCGTGTGAACTCCAGAGAAGCGCTGTTTTATTTGCTCGTCAAATTCGCTATCTTTCACCCACCAGTGAGACTCTTCAATTTCTTCAAACCAGAATGTTAAGACATCGTTGTACATAAAAAACCTAGAGTTTGTGACTAGTTTTGACTTAGCTTAAGTGTTTTCCATTCATCATCACCAAAAAACTCCACTGACTGGCGCTTCCCTCTGCCTTCTACATTGACTAAATTATGTTGGGACTTCCAGACTTCTCGCAACATGTTATTGTAAATATTAAGCTGTTTTAGTGCAGTCGGGATCTTCACTTCTTGATACACCCAAAAGAACTTACCTTCAACTTCATGTCCAACATAGTTAAGAGGCAAGGCATTATCTCCTTGCACACTTAGCTTGAAATGCTTTTGAACATAATCACCAAAAGCACGCTGCGATGCTTCACTACGTATAATATCCGCTTTTTTATCCACCACCAGTTTAATGGCATGTTCAGCATCGTGAATATAGAAGCGGTGGGCAACCTCAATGTTGCCCGTGCGTTGATTAAATAACAATGTACTTATGGTTTGCTTTTGCTGATGTCCATGGCTGGAAATAGCCAGCATACACATCAGCAAACAGCTGAGCCAAATAACACCATTATTTTTGCTAGTAGAGACCTTCATTACTTTTTCTTTTTTCTCGTCTCAGGCTTAACAACTTTCATTTTAATATCTTGCATAATATCTCGTTTTACAGGGTCAAGACTTGGCTCTTCTTTAAATGCTTCGATACGTGAAGGAACGATACGACGAGGATAATAGTTATTTTCAATATCCACATCGGCTGTTTCCCATTGCGGATCAATTAATACCGACTTAAGTTTTTTCTTTTTGTCGGTGACAATTAATTTACTCACATGGTGAGGAGAGCGTCGCCAAATTTCTGCCGGAATCATCATTTCTTCTTTCTTACCGTTTTCATAGGTTAGCTCAAGAATGATCGGCATTACCAAACCACCGAGATTAGAGAAGTCTAGAACATAGTAGTTTTTATCTTCTTTAATGGCACGTTTAAGCGCTTGACGCTCCCACTCCTCAAGATCCGCTAAAATCTGTTGGTATTCATTACGCTCTTTATTAGTAACAGTAAAGCGGTCGTTCTTATCATAAAAGTCACTGACATCTTTATTCAGCTCAATCCACAACTTACGGCCTTCAGCCTTATTGCGTTCGTTAAACAAAGAAATGGGCTTATCCGCTTCAAACTCTCTACGGCGCGCGAAGTCCACATCAGGATTTTTATCATCAATTCTTAGCTTGTATACCTTATCAATGGAGATATCTACGTGATCAGTAGTGTAGAACCAACCATGCCAAAACCAATCAAGGTCAACACCAGAGGCTTCTTCCATAGTGCGGAAAAAGTCAGAAGGCGTAGGTCGTTTAAATTTCCAACGCAAGGCGTACTCTTTAAATGCAAAATCAAATAGTTCGCGCCCCAAAATAACTTCGCGCAAAATATTAAGGGCGGCGGCGGGTTTGGTATAAGCATTAGGACCGAGTTTCAAGACACTATCAGACTGAGTCATAATAGGTACTTGAATATCTGACTTCATATAATCCACGATATCCCTAGGCTCTACTCCCCAAGGAATATTTGGATCCCACTCACGGCCAGCAACGCCATCTAAGAAGCTGTTAAGCCCTTCATCCATCCAGGTCCATTGGCGCTCATCAGAGTTAACAGTCATTGGAAAATAAATATGACCAATCTCATGAATCACCACACCAATAAGAAAGCGTTTTTCAGCTTGAGAATAAGTACGACTGCCATCTTCTTGCCAAGTGGTACGTGGGCCATTAAAAGTAATCATTGGATATTCCATTCCACCGACGGGGCCATTAATACTTTGTGCCACAGGATAGGGGTAATCGAATGAGAAGCGCGAATATACCTCCATAGTATGCACAACAGCTTCAGTAGAATACTTCTTCCACAGGTCGCCCCCTTCTTTGGGATAGAAAGACATGGCCATGACAAATGGCATCTCCTCACCACCTTGCTGATAGCCTTTCGCATCCCACATAAATTTGCGCGATGATGCCCAAGCAAAATCACGTACATTTTCAGCTTTAAAACGCCATGTCTTCACACGTTTGGTGGCTGTTTTTTCTTTTTCCAGTGCTTCTTCTGCGGTCACAATAAAAACTGGGCGTTTTGCATTCTCCGCTTTTTTCAAGCGTGCACGCTGAGTTTCAGTAAGCACTTCTTGAGGGTTTTGTAACACACCAGTGGAGGCAACAATATGATCAGCTGGCACTGTCATATTCACTTCGTAGTTACCAAACTCCAAAGTAAACTCGCCGCGACCAAGAAATTCCTTGTTATGCCATGCTTCGTAATCGCTATAAGCCTGCAAGCGCGGAAACCACTGTGCCAGCAAGAAAATATCATTGCCGCCTTTACGCGCATCGTCAGGAAAGTGTTCAAAGCCAGCCCTAGCAGACACCGAGTCCTCTTCTAATATGTTAAACATATACTGCATTTTAAATTGGATCTGCTCGCTCTCATCAAGGGCCCTGGGGAGATCGATACGCATCTGTGAACCAACAACAGTATAAGGTAAGGCCTTACCGTTGATATCTGTCACCGAAAGAATCTTGTATCCGGGTTCGTTATCGTCCATCCATTGTTGCCGGCGCAGCTCTCCCAGGCTGATACCTGCAGGAATATGATTGAGAGTATCCTCTTTGCGAGTGGCTGGGCCACGGCGACCGATACCACCGAACTCGACAGTGCGTTCAGCCAGAGAATCCGGCTTAAAGCGATTTTGGTCAAGTTGTAGCCACAGGTATTTAAGGCTATAAGGAGAGTTGTTGTGGTAAGTCACTAATTGTTCAGCAGACAGGCGGCGTTTGCTCTCATCTAATGTGGCGTTGATAACATAATCTACTTGCTGTTGCCAGTAAGCCTGTCCTGGCTCGCCCGCCGCGTTGCGGTACAAGTTTGGCGTGGGCAATACCTCATCGAGCTGACGAAACTTATCAACAAAATCGCCCTTAGTCTGCTTTACCGCATCGGCGTAACTCGATACATGAAAAAGCATCAAAACGATAGTAGATAGTGATAGTAAAATCTTCAAAGCCTATGTCTCCCCTTATTGGTATCCGTTAACGATATCTGTTTTGCTAAAATGACCACTTAAATTCCAGGGCCTTATACCGCCAAGGAAATTGCCTAGTGAATATGATGTTAAAACGATCCCCCAAGGCTTTGCCTCAAAGGCCTTTTTAGCCTGATAGGTTAACATGAATTTATTCTGCGACGACTACATAGATAGTTAAATAAAAGTGATAACAATCCCCACAAGAGAAATAAGAGATGCGATACCACAAGAGGCCAATAGCAAGGGCCTAAAAAGACCCAGGCTTATCATAGGACGAGTTTTTGCCCCTGCCCAAAAGCCGAGAAGAGCACTAGGTACAAAACTTAAACATACTAGGGTTAAATGCGGATCAATGAGGCCACCAATAAAGTAGCTTGCCAGGCTCAAAATACAGCTATACGTGAAGTAAAGACTGAGATTTGCGCGCATTGTATCAGGCTCACTATATTGCATAACCAATGCCATCGGCGGACCACCAATGGAAGTAGTGGTGCCCATAAAACCACTGGCAAAACCAGCAACAGCTAGGCGATTCTTGGTCGCTTCAAAACGGATAGAGACAACGCTGATTATCACTGCGATTAAAACGCACAGCGTCACCACCACGTGCAACCATACAGCCGCAATATGCGCTAAAGCATAGGCACCTAAGGCAGTGCCAGGTAAGCGCATTACAAATGCGGGCAACATACCTTTGAAGTGAATATTGCGACGTAAATTCCAAGCATTAGTTGCACTGATAACCAGAGCGATCCATGTGAGCACATAGGGCACCCAGCTGGGGTTAATTAAAATCACAATAGGTGCCGCTATCACGGCCATGCCAAAGCCTAGAGCCGTTTGCAGCCAACAGCCAAGAAATAGGACAAATGCTGTTAAGCACCATGCAAGAAGGGAAAATTCGCTCATTAATAGCTTAAATTTACATCAATAACACATGTCAGATTCGACGATACATACAAAAAAGCCATTGTAGCAAAATAATGCTATGGACTGTTATTTAACTTAACAGGCCTTCACTTCATCATAAACACGCATCTAATAAGAAGACATAATATTGTGTTTCAATAATAAAAAAGGGAATTTTAAACAAGATATTAAATAATGTAGTACTACCGCCAGCTAGAAGTCTAGCTGGCGGTTGCTGTTATAGAAATTGCAGTTGTTATAGAAATTACAGTTATTATAAAAGTAACTTAGTTACTCAACCTAACATTGCGAATCACGGTTTGGTTGTTCTGACTACCACGGTCTTTATCGTTGACTAAAATTAAACGGAAACCGGAACCAGTATAGAACTGACCGACGGGAATTTCGAATCGTTGTATACGTCCATTACCCGTGTAGCTAAAGCGTCTTATTCCCCAGTTTTGTGAGCCTGACAGTTGGAAAATACGATTGCGGCTTGCGGTATTATTTTCATCAAAACCAATACCATGAATTTCACCGGCATTGTTGGCCGCGAATTCGAAACTTAATACCGTGTCGGGTCTAATAGTAAAAGTCTGGTTGCTTGCACGCCAGATGTTACCCGTAAGCCTTGAACTACAGCCACTGGCACTAAAGCTTCCAGTATTGGTGTTAGTGAAAGGTCTCACACTTTCAAGGTTAGTACAGCTAGGGCTAGGTGTTGGTACTGGCGTGGCAGTGGGCGTTGGCACAGGCGTTGGTGTGGGCTGCGGGTTTGTAATATCCACCAAGCACGATGCGTTGCGAACAATCGGCGCCATTTGATTTAAGCTGCAATTAGAAAATTGATCACTACCATTAAGACTTGGATTCATTAAGAAGCGACCCGATGTACTCGCACATGCTGAGCCTCCTTGATTATCATGAGGAGCTCCGAAGTTATGGCCAAATTCGTGAGCAGCCGTTAATGCGCCACTGACACCACGACCACCTGCTTGAGTGACACCAACACCATTGCGTGTGCATAAAGCACGTAGATAAGCGATGCCAATAACATTGCCATCGAGATTTTTACCGGAAAACAAGTGCGCTAAGCCCGGATTGGGAATTTCTCGATTAACATAAGAACGAAAGGCATTCAAAAGCGAAGATGAGTTAGTTGAAGTAAGAGAGCCGTTATTGCTAAGCTCAACAATTCTATCAATAGCAAATTTAACACCCACTTGCTCAGAAAAAATTCCATCGACAACATTCATCTGGCTTAATACTTGGCCACGAGTATCCCCACGGCTAGAGGCTGCGTATTGTGTGTCAGTCACAATAGCTACATTTAACTGGCGCTCTGCCGCAGCTAAAGCAACATTATTTTGTTGAGTTAATCCTTGTAACTCATCGACGAGCTGTTGATAACGACTTTTCTTTGAAGACTTATCTTCAAGCCCACAAGAGGAGGTATCAACACTATCTGATAAACGATAAATCACAGATTCGGTTTTATACTGGCTTACTTGCTGTTGTAACCAAGGTGCTGCTTCGTCAACAACAATAGTTTTTTCATCAATAATAAAAAGTTCTTTGCCATCGTAAATAGCTCCTGAATAGACACCATTGCGGCGGCTCAGTCGAACCCAAGAATCTGATACCCCATCAAGACTTCCTTTATATAATTGCGTTTGTTCACTGACAGGTGTCTGCATTTGCTCAGTAATTTTAGTATTTTCACTAATGCTTAATGAGAATGTTCGATCGTAAGCTTTAAACGTCAAGCGCAGGACTGAGTCATCGGTTAAGAAACTCGCACCATTGATACCAACATCATCTCCGGAAAAATTTACAGCACGTGCGTCCAAAATCATTTTATGGTCTGTTGAAAATTCATCTGCATTATTGGCGGCCATCACATTAGGTGATGAAAGCGCTAAAATACTGGCAATAGCTGCAGCGGAAGGTAACTGATAAATAACATTTCGCAGCTCTAAAAAACGCTTTATTGAGTGCCTCATAAAAGCTCCTATAAAAGTAGATAAGATTTTTTTGATAACCGATTCGAAAAAAGGGGCAATCAAATATAAAACAATGCATTAGTGATTTAATTATTATAGAAATATAAACCTCTCGTTTTTTCTTTTATTGAACATCATCACAATTAACCAGCCTGTCACCTCGTTCAATATATTAATTAAATGAAGATCAAATTTTTTTATAAAAAAACTCCAAAAAATTACTATTAGAAAATTTAATTTTAATAGTTTTAAATTATTTAAAACTATTAATAAAAATAATTATTAAAAATAAAAGCCGATAGCCATATACACTAAAATCACATCTCCATAATTAAAAAGCAAAAATGATATGATATATCAAAACAAAAAAACGAAGCACACACTTTTAATCTGCCAAACCAGTTGGCATTAATTTTTTAAAACAATAAACAATAGAGGTAGACACAATTAAAGTTTAATAAAGAAATATGCTATGGAAAACTCGTATTAAAAGTAAGCTTATAAGAAGAGTTAGACTACTACTGGGCTCCCTAATTGAAATATTTCATTTGAATAACCCAAGACCAAAAGCGCACATAAAATTAATTATCTAGAAAATAAAAAAGTATTGAGAAAATTAAAGTATTAATTATCAAAAAAGCCACAACAACAATTAAATAAACCGACTTTATTTAAATAAAGGCGAGTTATTTCGATCGTATAGATGGCATAAAAACAAAATAAATAGAGATCCCTGTCACATTATCTATTTGGCTTTTCTGTGCTAAACAAGTTTGTGACTAACATCGCTAAATCACACTAAATGACGGGGTACTATCCGCGCAAATTGTAATGTTTAGATCAAACGTACTTTTCTAAGTTTTACATTCCCGAATGAATCATATCGATATTTTGATATTATTATAACTTGAGCACAAAATTATGATTAAGTCTTCTCTATTAGTGTTATGTCCAATAGCTGTAGGGGCAGCTATATATTTTGGTATTCAAGATGAAGATTCTTCCTCTGCTCAATCAATGCTTGCAGTTCCAGATAGAATGGTAGCAGAACCTACGGCAGGTTCTACTGACGTGCAGCAGCTAAGTCCGGCCTCTATCTCGCAAAAAACTGAAGCTAAAATTGTCAACGACATTACTGAAGAAGGCATTGCCCATAGATCAAGAGCAAACGGCAATATCTGGTCTAGCCAAAGCGAGACTAATGAAGTGCCGAAGCAATACTCTCATTTAAATGGCGACGGCGTTAGTCGGACATTTATTGAAATCGAACGCTCGGAAATAGAGGCTCTCAAGAAAAATTCAAACTTTAATATATCAATTCCTGCGATTAACACTCAGTACAATGCGAAAGTTAATAACGTTATTTATCACCCCAACGGCGATAAAACAGTTAAGGCTTTTATTCAAGGAGATGATGGCGAACGGCATAGCGTAACCATTACACAAGGTGAACATGGAACATTTGCCTCGCTCTCAACTCCAGAAGGTGCCTATGTGCTGGAAGCTGGACAACGTTCAGGCTGGATTGCGTCGGAAGATGATATAGCACAATCACATAACCGATCTGTCACTGATGAAGTTTATTTAACTCCGGATGATAGCGATATTCCTCCAAGCTGATTGCGAATACCAATATCATAGTTCTTTAGTTGTTAACACGTTTAGCTTCGCCTGGTTAACCGAGGCAATATAACGAAAAAGGCTTGTGTTGATTCGTTATAGTGATACCAAGCATCACTAAAATAAAGTGCTTTTAGTGTTATGCCGTTTCTATATCTAGGCTTTTATATTAAGCGGCTTGAGTTTTTTATAATTGAGTTTTTTAGATGTTACCTAGGGTCTGTTAACAATAAAAAACAGGAGTTCTATTTCGATCAGAAAAAGATTTACCACATAAAAATAATAGATGATAAAAATTAAATCATCAAACTTAGAAAATTAACTATTAGAGTTTTTACAATAAGAGTAATTACAATGAAGCAAAGACTAAGTAGAAAAATTGTAAGCCTAGGCTTTACATATATTTTCTGTATTATCTCAAGTATGGTAAGTGTGAATAGTTTTGCGCAAAGCACCGTTGATGTTATGGTTCTCTACACATCTGATGCGGCTCGCGAAAGAAATGGCGCAATCGATACTTATATTAATTCTTTAATTGAATTTTCAAATACAAGCTATGAAGATAGCCAAATGGATCTGCGTATCCGCCTTGTTCACTCACAACAATTAAACGTCAGAGGAGTCAATGCTATTGATGGCGGTTCGTTAGATGCCTTGCGCAGAGATGCTCAGGTAAATGAGTTACGCGCAGAGTATGGCGCCGACCTGGTGGCGATCCTTATACCAGCTCAGCGAGGAAGCGGTGGCACCGTGTGCGGCATCGGCTACGTTGGTAGCGGTCGCAATGGCCAACTTTCAAGATTTGCTAAAAATTCCGCCTTTTCTATTTCCGGTTCTAACTGTGGAGCTACAACCTTTGCTCACGAGTTGGGACACAACATGGGGCTAGGACATTCTCGCCGACAAAACAGCTCAGGTGGCGTTTTTGATTTTGGTGTGGGCTATGGAGTGCAGAACAACTTCTCCACTATTATGGCCTACAGCCAAGTATTTAATGCCAGAAGGGTAAATCGTTTTTCCAGCCCGGACCAAACATGCCGTGGCGTACCATGCGGAGTCAGCCGTAATAGCGGTGATGGCTCGGACTCTGTATTTGCAGTAAACGCGGTTGCCCGCCAACTTGCAGACTTCCTACCGAGTAATAATAACGGTGGTGGCGGCGGCGGTGGTGGATCACCAGCGCCAGAAGCAGACCCTGTGCGTCCAGTGCCAAATATTGCTAATAATTTAGTGGAAAACGCAAGCTTCGAGGAAGGACAAAACGCATGGCTAGATAAGTTTAACAGCAGTAGTTTACGCATTGACAATATTCGTCGCTACACCGGAGAGCAAAGTTTATTAGTCAACAACCGCGGCTTTTTCTATTCCGGCGCATCACAAGACTTACTAGGTAAACTCAGCGATGGTGATACTTATAAAATTTCTGCCGCTATGCGTCTTCAAGGAGATGGATCAGATCAAGGACGTATGGCTATAGGTATTACCGACGATCAAGGGAGACGTTATATTACTTTTGATCGTATTGGTATTTCTGGTAATGAGTGGAATGAAATTAGCGGTGAGTTCACTCTGCAAGCAGAAGGAAGAATTAGAGAACTATTTGTTCACTTTTATGGCCCTTCTGAAGATAAAAACTTCTATCTAGATCAAGTAAGCATTGTTCCAGTTAAGGTAAATCAACCGGGTAATGGTGGCGGCAACACCTCACCTAATGTGGTACTCAACGGTAATTTTGAAGACGGAACCTCAGCCAATTGGGAAACAGGGTTCTATGGTTCTATCGGCGCTATTAGCGAAGCACAGCAAGAAGGTAATTACAGCCTAAGAACGTTTAGTCGTGCAGTTTGGTACGATGGCCCAATGCAACGTATTACTAGCAGAGTAGCATCAAATAAGGTTTATCAACTTAGTGCTTGGACAAGGCTGACTGACGTCTCACGAGGCGAGCAAAATGTTGAAGCACGTCTTTTCTTTAGAGATGACCGAGGCAGCAACTGGCAGCGTTTTGACATTAAGCGCGTCGGTCTTAATTGGACAGAGTTAAGTGGTGCGATTAGTGTGCAAGCTACAGGAGAAATCCAGGACGCCCGCCTTTATTTCTTCGGTCCACAACGAGGCGTAAACTTTATTATTGATAATGTTGTGCTAGAAGAGCAGTAGTATTTCACTGTTATCTGTACAGATAAAATAAAGAGAGAGTCAATTTGGCTCTCTCTTTTTGTAAAAAATTGTTATCCTAATCCACATTAAATAAATACTTCACTAAATCGCTTCTGCCACTATTTGCTAAAACCTAAGCACATCAATAGCCTGACAGTGGTCGCGTTCAATTAACACGTTATTTATGGTAACAGCTATAAAAAACAGCTTAATTTATCCATAAAAAGCTGTCCTATGGACAATGTCTCACAAACCAATACGCAATTGTCTACTAGTTCCATTTTCCACCTCATGACACTATATCACTTCATTTGAGAGACCCATGGTTATGCCAGGAATTAATATAATTAAAGGAAATAGCGTTATGACATACTGCATCATCGCCATTAAAGAGAAAAATCAATACACCTCCATTGTTTGTCATTCTAAGCAAAGATCCAACATTGGCGATGTGTTGCGCAATTATTACACAACAACTGATGCCGTAAGAAAGTTACTGACCATGGGAGATCTTAATCGTCTAGAAAAAGATGCCGTGATTTCATTTCACTTTCATTGGGGATATCGATGGAATGAGGCGCGCCCAATAGACCACAGCCACCACAGCTTACTTATGGCCTATAGCTCAGCTATTGGTGCAGAATCCTTGTATGTATTTGAAAACAATCAGTGGCACGAAAAAGAGATTCAATTTCAAGACCAGCGAGCCATTGCGTAAGCAATGGCTCTTTAACAACTAGGCTAGCTTTTATTTTTATAATAGATATTTTTATAACACTGTCCCCAGAAGTTCTCCGGCAGAGATTGCAGGGTCTCGGCTTGTTTTGCAACAAGACCAAAATGTGTTACTTCTTGCCGCTTGCTCGCTAGCCACGAGCCAAACATACGATCCCATATGGCAAGAGTAGCACCAAAATTCTTATCAATATGCGCCGCATCAACACTGTGATGAATCTGATGTTGCGCAGGGCTAACCAGCCATTTTTCAAATTTACCGAAGCCTAACCAGACATGGCTATGCCTTAAATTTGCTCCGAGCATATTAAAAAAGAAGTGAAAAACACTTACACCGAGGATATCGATGAGGCCTATTGGATTGTCGAGGCAATACATAAACACAGCACTCACCGATGCCAGTACCACAAGCCCTCTAACGCTGCTAACCATCATCTCCAACCAATGAATACGATAGAGAGTGACAGGTGTTAATATCTCTGCACTATGATGCACAGCGTGAAAACGCCATAAATGGGGGATTTTATGAAAGGCGTAGTGAGTGAGAAAGCGAGAGAAGTCCTCAGCTAAAAAGAGCACTACCGTAAACGCTAGCGATACCCAAATCTCAGGTAGCAACCAAAAATTTCCAGGGCCAAATGTCTGCAAAAGCCAGCGATTTATAATAATAGCAAGAGATAGACTCCCACCGAGAATAGGAACTACCAGGAACACCCGCAAAGCATGATTAAAAAAAAGCCACTGAAAGTCATGCAAGCTGGAGCGATGTAACCATAAACGCGGAGTTACCACCTTCTGAACAACTAACCGCAATGAATCCTTTTTAATCCACATCACAACGATTGCGATAAAGGCACTACTGAGTAGATACAGCCAAAAAATACGTTTATGCGGGCTCGCCAAAAACGTAATCGGCTCTGCTACTACAGCAACAAATACAGAGGCAAAATTAGCAGTATCAGAAATCACGGAAGCACTTTACTTGAAATCGTTAAAACACACGATTATGATAATCATTATTATTTAGATTATCAAATATTATTAGGGGAATTCATATAATGCAAGGGCACTCGTTCTTAACACCTGCATTTTTACTATTTATCAGTGCAGCAACCATCATCACCGCATGCAACGGCAGTAATAATTCGTCGGGCGGCACTTCAGGCGGATCGTCATCTGCCTCACCCACACCTCAACCAGTAACAGAAAAAGCAGTGATTGATAACTATGTAACAATTGCACATTCAGCTTATTCAGATTCACTAAGTGCTGCACAAACACTTCAAACAGCCATTAGCACTTTTTTGGATCAACCCAATGAAGACAATTTGACACAGGCTAAAACAGCCTATAAAGCGCTGCGTATTCCCTACCAACAAAGTGAAGTCATGCGTTGGGATACAGATATCACCCTCAACACTAATACCGGTGTTAGCGGTATCGAAAGTGTGGATGCCTGGGAGGGACAGGTAAATGCCTGGCCACTAGCAGAGGGCTTGATCGACTACACACAAGATGACAGTAGCAATAATATTATTGCCAGCAGCAACATGATTACCAAAGCGTTCTTAACATCACAAAATGGTTTAAATAATGATGACGCGAATGTCGCTACGGGTATCCATGCCATTGAATTTTTATTATGGGGACAAGATTTAAATGGCGTTAATGCTGGTGCTGGCGTGCGACCAGCAAGTGATTACAGTACAGATAGTTGTAGCAACGGTAATTGCGAACGTCGAGCACAGTATCTAAGGGTGGTGACGGAATTATTAGTAGATGACCTAACGGCAATGGTTGCCGAGTGGAGCCCTGAAGCGATACAAACAGAAGGCACCTTGGCCAATAACTTTGTCAACTCCGACAAAGCACTGGCTTATATTGTTGGTTCGATGAAAGTTATGGCTGACGACGAACTGGCTTCGGCACGTATGGGCACAGCCTTAGAAACCGGCGACCCAGAAGAAGAACATGACTGCTTTAGTGATTTAAGCCATGTGGCGATTTATCATAATTTCCAAGGGATAAAAAACGCCTTCTACGGCACTTACAAAGAAAATAGCGGAGCAGGCTTTGGTGATTTACTGCGAGAACGCGATCAAAATTTATATGAAACCATTGATATGTTAATGATTAACATTGAAAGCAAAATGTCACAAATTTTAGAAACTGGTGAACGTACTAACAATACCATACGTTTTGATCAGATTATTGGTTTGGGACAAGGTAATACAGAATTTGATAACGCAAACTCAGCAAGCCTCGATTTAATCCAATTAGGTTTAGAATTAAACCTTGCCAGAGAGGCGTTATCATTAGAAGAACTCAATGTTAACGGTGGCGGCGACGGCGACTAATTAGTGGCAGCTAACCGCGACTAACAATAGTACTTAGGGTACGGTTCATACTCATTTAATTTCCTTCCTTTATTGCGCCTACAAAGGCGCAATAACTTCGATCACAATAAAGTACAATGAAAACAAACAGTATAATTCTAGGCCTCGCCTTATTTAATTTATTTTCATGCAGTGGCAGCGGTGGTAACGATAATAGTAACAATCAGCAAAACAACGGAAGCACTACCTCACCAACGCCCACTCCCGTTATCGCGCAAGATAGCACACGTGTAAACAATACCACCTCAAATTCTTTTTCTTCTCATGTGGCTAATTTAACTGATGTAGAAAAGATTCGACAATTTAACATTGGCGATGATTTCTTTGAAAATCCATGGGTGGAAAAAACCTCTAGCACTGAACTACGCGATGGTTTAGGCCCCCTGTTTAATAATAATGCTTGTCAAAACTGCCATATACGGGATGGTCGTGGACATGCTCCTGGCGATACCGGCTCGGCTAGTGAAAATGATTTTTCCACAATTTTATTTAAAGCAGCAAAATCCGACATTAGCGAACAACAAAGAACAGACATGATGGTAGGCCGCTTAGCTAATGTTGGCGATACAAACGTCGGCGGCCAGCTGCAACAGCGATCGATTTTCAATATTCAAAACGAGGTGAACTTAGCGGTTAGCTACACTTATCACAACATCACTTTTGAAGACGGTTTTAGCGTAGAATTGCGTAAACCCGAATGGCAATTCGAAAGCACCTACGCAAGCTCAGGCTACGACTTTAACAGCGACACCATATTCTCGGCGCGGGTCACACAACCGATGATTGGTTTAGGTTTACTCGCCCTTATTGATGAAGATATTATCCGCAGCCAGCAAGATATCGCAGATAGCGACAATAATGGAATCTCTGGCAAAGCCAACACCGTATGGGATGCTGTAAATCAACAAACAAAACTCGGTCGTTTCGGTTGGAAAGCAGGACAACCTTCAGTAAGGCAACAAGCTGCCGCAGCCTTTAATAATGATATGGGGCTAACAACAGAAATTTTCTTGCAAGAAGGATGTATCAGCCACCAAGTAGACTGTTTAAATTCACCCAACGGCAACGGTGATAGCATGAGCGACTATCCCTATGAAGTCGCCACTTCAGTGCTCGATAACATAGAGTTTTATGCCAGTCACTTAGCAGTACCACAGCGCCGTAATCCTAATGCTCAAAGCGTACAAGCTGGTGAACAATTATTTAATAATGCCGGATGTAATGCTTGCCATGTTAAGTCCTATACTACTGTCGAGCATGTAGATTTTCCTCAACTCGCCAACCAAGCAATAGAACCTTTTACAGACTTACTTCTACACGATATGGGTGATGACCTCGCAGATTTTTCACACACATCAATAGGTAACCAAACGGCTCCTAAGCAAACTGCCATTGAATTCCAGGCAACAGCACACGAGTGGCGAACCCCTCCCCTTTGGGGATTAGGTTTGGTAAAAACCGTCAACCCAAACGCCAGCTTCCTGCACGATGGCCGCGCGCGTAATATTTTGGAAGCGGTGTTATGGCACGGCGGCGAAGCAGAAAGTGCGAAAAATATGGTGCTTCGCTTTAATCAAGTGCAAAGAGAGCAGCTGCTCGAATTTCTAAACGATTTATAAAAGCAAGCGCACTTTTATATAGATTTTAAATTAGCGCCAAAAATCTAATCAGACACTAAAACGCCTTTTTTAACGGCATCAATCAGGCATTTGAGTACCAAGCGTACTTCTTGATTGGCATTGGCCTTAACACTGGCTTTTAGTGTCCTCGACCCGATATAAGAGGCATAAAGAGCTTTAGCAAAGTAGGCGTTTTTTGTTCCAACAACCTTAAATTGCTTTGCTAGAAACTCAATTCGCCTATTATCCACTGTCGTCACTCTTTTCGCAGCTTCAATATCATGTAGCGCCCACTCACGAATTGCCATCTCAGCCCTTATCAGATAAGTATTAGGCTCGGCCTCTTTGGCCATTTCAAGGAGGCCATAAAGTGTAGCCTCTCCAGGTTCAAACTCTTGAAGAGATTCTATAATCTCTTCAGTGCGTAAAAGCTGCCAATTATCGAGAAGGCAGCGCTTATACTCCCCTAAATTTTTGAAATGCCAATAAAATGAGCCCTTAGTCGTTTTAAGATTACGGGCAAGTGCTTCTGCACGAATACCGCCATACCCCTGTGAAGTTAAAGCCTCGAAGCCTGCTGTAAGCCAATCATCCTTAGTAAGGCGTTTAGTTACCATAAAGCTCTCCATACGGGTGAGTATTGACATTGAACGGCTCTAAATCATACCATACGCCTACGTATGGTTGCGATCAAAAATTCGATCTCTATGAAAGAGTGTAAAAAATACTAGAAATATCTAAAAATATGGAGAAAAAACATGAAGTGGATAGGTTACTGGCTTATGACTGTGGCAACACTTCACACCATTTTAGCCGTCTTTCTCTATGGCACCATTTATACTGAGTGGCTGCAAACAGGACTTGTAGGGAGTATCCAATCTGATGCACACAGATTGGGGCTCTGGTTTCTAGTATCCGGATTTCTTATCTTCACCCTCGGCACGTGTTTATTACACATACCCTCACCGCCGCTTAGCATTGGCATTCTTTTATTGCTTATCGCTTTTCTGGGTTTGGCTTTGTTGCCCAAATCAGGCTTCTGGTTTTTACTTCCACCCGCACTCGCTATCATTTTTAAGCGCCCCGCTGCTCCTAACTAAGTCGCTATATTTATTGTACAGACGAAGTTTTCTACTTCCTTTTCTTAAGTGATAACCACCAAGGCCGTGGATGCGGTCACATACATCATTAGCAGTATATTAAGATGAGTTATTAGAGGTGCTCATAAGTTAAAAACTGTTTACTATCCTTACTAGGCACAGCTAGAAAATTCTCGTTAACCCGTTAGTGTCGGGAACAGTTTAAATTTTAGGCTTTAATAACATGCTAAAGAAAAGTTTAAGTTTCAATAACATTGAACATACTGTCACCTACAAAGATCATGTTCTTAGCCTAAATCCACTGAGTTTTAAATTGCTTAAAGTTCTAGCCGATGCAAATGAGGAAACGGTATCAATAAACACTATTGCATCACAAGTTTGGCAAAATAGCGCAGTCAGTCCAGAAACCCTAAAGCAGCGAGTCTTCGTTTTAAGAAAGTCGATTACCGAATCAGGTATCGATGGCTTAGTTATACGATCAATTAGGGGGGAAGGTTATCGACTCATTATCGAAGATAATTTAAATAACTTAAGACCACAAGAGATCTCTAAAAATCATGATTATTTAAATTTTTTTAAAACACATAAAAATGCAGCAAGAATAATTATAGCTTTGTTGTTCATAACCATTAGCGCCGTTGTTTTCCTAAAAGCACACTCGAAACATAACTATATTAATAATCGCATTGCATTGTGGACAAATGTTGATCAGCAGCAACTGCCAAAATCTACAGCTAGAATCTACACAATTTGGCACCAAAAACTATCCCATGAAATGGCCAAAGGTAAGATAAATCTTATCTTATCTAATAGACAAAAAGACATGCTCGTTCCAATTCAAGCCAGAAAAAATCGTATCGCTTTAATAAGTTACTTCGAAGTAATAACACAGAATCAGAAAATCATTGTGAACTTGAGTATCGTTGAGCCAAAAACAGCGACAATCTTGAGAACAGATAGCCTTGAGGTATTACCTAATTTAAATGCTGAAAATGTCTTAAAGTCACACCTCAAAGGTATGCTTGAGCTGATTTCTTCTGGCAAACTAAATCTAAGCAAACAGCATAAAAATAACTCAAAAGATCCAATTTGGCTTCATTTAAAACAACTCGCTAACCCCAAATAACCATTCATAACGCTTCTTGACTCTTATTAACTAACAAGTTAACAGGCATCGTGCTCTACTGAGTAACCTACTTAGGCAGAAGAGACACAACATGAAGCTCTCAATAACCCACTTACGATTTATTGCTTTTGTTATATTCCTAGCCTGCTTGCAGACCAATGGCCAAGAAAACGTCAAAGCAGTTACTTCTGAGCAAAGTCAATATGAAAAAGAGTTATCTAAATTATTGGATAGCCTAAGCAACGTTACCAAAGTTCCCAGCTTTTCAGTTTCTGTTGTCCATAAAGGTAGACTAGTGGCATCCGCTTCTACAGGTTATACCGACGTAGAAAATGGTGTGCACACAACAAATGAAAGTATTTTTAGATTAGCTAGCGTCTCTAAGATAGTTGGCGCATCAATGCTGGCTGAACTGGTCATCGCAGGCAAATTAAATCCTGATGCCCATATTGGAAACTATGTACCGAACTTGGACGAACGTTACCATCAAATTACTATAAGGCAATTATTGTCCCACACCTCAGGTATGCCACATTACCAAATAAAAGACTACGATATCGACAATAAACATTATCAGTCGGCACAAGAAGCACTTGAAACCCTAAAAGGAAGAAGCCTTCTATCCTATCCTGGGGATAAATATCATTACTCAACACATGGCTACACCTTAGCCGGTGTGATTTATGAGTTAGTAAGCAAAAGGGCCCTCTCTAAAAGTTTACCCGACTTTATACGACGCTGGACAGGAAAAAAGACACCCGTTATTGAGGACATTCGCAATCTTCACCCCAATACCTCTAATCTCTATTCACTTTCATTTGGTGGTGTCGAAAAAATCGCTTTTAGTGAAAAGTCCTACAGTATATTTGGAGCAGGTCTATCAGCAACGGCGTCCGAATTAGCTTATTTTGGATATGAAGTATTGAATAAAAGTAGAAGTAATACGGATTACGAAAAGCTGCTATTTTCACCTTCACTTACAAATAACGGCCGAGCTGTTGCAACATCAACATTCCACGTAGGTTTTGGATGGCGTATCGGTCATGATGAGCAGGGGAGAAAAGTATATCATCACGCCGGAGCCACTCCTGGCGCGAGATCAATTTTGGTGCTCTACCCCGATGAAGATTTAGCTATCTCAATACTGTCAAATGCTAGGTGGATTTCTTCGATCGACAAGATGGCTTTCGCCTTAGTAGATCTATATCTAAATAACGTTAAACCAAATGCATTAAAACCCGGTACAACATATACAGCAACTTTTGGTACTGCAACAGTAACAGGTAAAATTAGTTGTAATAACGCTACGTGTTATCTTAAAAATGAGAATACGCCCTACACTAGGTGGCTAAACACCTTTAATTCAACAGGCAATCACACAGACGATTGGCCCATATTTTCATACTCCTCCAAACATGGCGATCGCCTATTAATGGTAAGTAAAATTGGCATAAGGTCATTTGTTGGCAATCGAGGCTATTACCAAGCGAATGTTCGTGAAGATAAAACCTACTCACTAAAGATCAGCTTTTAAAACATTCACTATTTAATAAATTTTCACGGAAATGACATGTTAAATAACATTATATTATTAACGTATGCAGTTTTCATTTTTTCTCCTATTGTTGTTTTTTCACAATCACCTAAATATAAGCTACCACAGCCTTATGGCCAGGGAACTTATATTAAGAGCAAGTTTGGAAAAATTTATTATGAAGAAGATGGTATGGGGACGCCGATAATAATGATTAATGGCGGTCCGGGTGCTAGTAGAACTGTATTCTGGGGTGCATTGGACTTTTTAAAAGAACATAATTACAAAATTGTCTATTTCGACGAGACCGGTGTTGGTAGGTCTACAAGAAAAATTAAAGAAAAGTTCTCACCACTCATTACTGTTCACGATATAGAGACCCTTAGACGACATCTTAAAGCGAGTAAAATTGTGTTGGCTGCCCATTCCTATGGTGGCATACCTGCTCTACAGTATGCTTTAAAGCATCCTCAGAATGTAGAAAAACTCATTATGTTAAGCGCTTCTATAGATGGCATTAGCCAACAAATGAATGTGGACGCAGCGAAATACTTGCGCAAAACGTTTTTTCCTCAACAATGGGAGGAGCTAGAAAAAATAAGAGCTAGTGGCATTTCTACCGGACAATCAGAATACTCAAAAAAATTCTACAGTCGCGAAATAGGAAATAAGTCTGATTGGCACGACCCTAGAAATAGAGCCGATCTGAGAAAATACCGTTCATTAGATAAAAGAGATAGGTTCAATATTAATGTATATCTAGATATAGCTGGAAAAGACCCTGAAGTGAAGATCACTGGAACTTTAAAAAACATTATAATTAATAAAGAGATACTCAAGCAGTTTGATATACCTACTCTGATAGTAAATGGAAGAATGGATTGGAAAACCACACCACAAATGGCGTATAGATTCTACAAAATGCTGCCCGAAGGCACCGCAAAACTTAAGTTTTTAGAAGAAACAGGACATTGGACTTGGGCCGAAGAGCCAGAACAATTCATCACTATTATTTCCCAGTTTTTGGCGCTAGATGACGGAATCAAATCTTATTAACAACCCCCTGTTAGCGCGAAAATACCTATATAGATCAGCTTACTTACGAAACCTTACCCAAAACAAACACTTTTTATTCATAAAATGATCAGTTTAAAGTCATTAATAAAGGTAACAATGGTAATACTCAAAAATGCAGAAATTATGTCTTGCTTGTTGACTATACTAAGCAAGGGAATGAGACGGATCACATGAAGTGACCTTTAAATATATAGGCTCCATATTTTCTCTTTTAAAGTATAATGTCTCAAGCGACGTGCCCAACTACAATATTCTAATCGCTTTATTTATTAGTCGGTAAGGCATTAATTGCCAAGAGAATATCTTTAACAATCGCCTGTCTCTTATACAAGTCTTTCATTTTGTTCGGCGTATCAATATTCAAAGCAAAGAATACAGGGCCGGATGGCCACTCTACCCAGCCGACCCACCAGCCGTAGCTACCTTGCCACCCAGTCTTTGCTCGCAATATCCAATTACTGCCAGCTTCCACTATCATAAGATCTTTTAGAAGAAGTAAATGTTGTTTTTGGAAAGGGAGCGTATTTCGATAGAGCTTTTTCAAAAAATCTATCTGTTCATAAGCAGAAATAGCGAGCTTTCCATCAATCCAATAAACTCCCGTATCCGTTCTAGGATCCATATTCCCATAGTCGATCTTTTTTAAGTAATTTTTCGCTTTCTCCTCACCAAGTTGCTTTGCAAAAATTTCGTAAACCCAGAGTGCTGAATATCTCATAGCTGAGCGTAAATTTTGATCCTGATTGTGAAGTTTAAAGCTTCGCTTTACACCATCCCACGGAAATATTTGAAACTCATCTTTTACCAAGCCTGCGTCCAAAGCAAACAGCGTATGAGGAACCTTAAATGTTGACGCAGGGGCGAAACGTTTGTTAGCTCGCTCGGAATTAAACACCTTTACTTCTTGCAAAGAGCTGCGCTTATCTACAACCAGGATTGTTCCTTTTGCGTTGTACTTATCAAAAACTTTAGCCCATTCCAGTTGTTCTTCAGGTTTGCCTTGGGCAAAGCCCATATTTGCCATCGTTATTAAGAATAATATCAGCAGTTTGAAGTTCATCATTATGATCTTTCGTCCCACGTTGTAATATTAGGTGTAGTTTATGAAGTGCTCCCTTAAAATAAAATAGCGTAACCGTCCGAAAGAACCATGGAGTGAAGGATATCCCCGTGATGGCCTTATTAAGCGCCTTACTATCCGTCTTACTAAGGGTGTTCGCCATAATTCATTTCCTCAAGTCGAGGCCCCTCTTCATACCACTCGATCTCCGATATTTCAGAATCGCTATACAGGACGGTATCAAGCTCTAATAAAAGTGACTCCAGAAACTCTTTTGGTAAAGGTCTTTTTAACAGTTTATCAAGAAAGTTAGGCTTCAGTTTCATTAAAACCTTTCATATATTTCCTTCTACATGACCACATGCACCTTATATTTTTTCGTTTATCGGCTGACCTAAGGAGAGAATGCAGTAATAGTTATCATCAAGATAACCAAGCTTAAAACTAGCATCGATTTTTTCTAGAAGCCATTTGGCAAGCTCTTCGCCAGTAGAAGGCTCACCATCATCTTCTGGTGGTTTGAATTTATAGGTTTTGAATCTTACATGCGTTCTCATTCTGAGATACCTATTTTGCTGCGGCGTAGAGAATGTCACTGTAACTGCATTTTATGCTAGGGGCTGTTGACACTAATGGAATCACTGCTACTCACTTTTCAGCCTTAAGAAGCAGAGACTTCAACCACAGTGCATGTTGGGACATGACCCCAAGGCGCAGGGCTTGTATTATATGTCACCGTGATTGTCTTTTGCGCCATTTTAGCAGCTAACAATAGAGAAATGGAAGTTGTATCTTCAGGCGCAACGTATAATAGGCTACAACCAGACTCTAGAGGCATACTGAGATCGAAGACTACATGGTTACGTGCAGCTACAACAGTTTGCGCTTTGGGAAATGTTCTATAATTTTTAACTGTTCCCGTCGCGGTTAAGGCAAGAGAATAATTCGATACAATTAATGTTGCGATGAATACGCTTGATATCCTTTACGTAATAATTCATTGGCTAACGCCTGTTTTTCAGGGTCGGATTATTCAGCGACTGTACTTTGAACAAAAAAACTATTGCAATAACCAGCATATTTTTCATATGTATAGCCAATTTCTGGATAAAAGGCGAGAAAAAAGGATTTCTAGTAAGCTTAATCACTGCTTGTTGCAGGCGAGTTTTAACATATATTACGCATTTTTCCATTCGACAGTTAGTAATTTATCAATCTGATTTTTTTCTGCCGGTGCAACATAAATAGGAATTTTTTCTTGTGTAAGCTCTTTTGCAATTGCATATCTGTGATGTCCCCCTTGTAGTATAACCTCTCTATCACTTATTGATTTTACAAGTGGTGGAGAAATTGGTCTATTTTCTGACAAGTAAATAACTAACCTTGCCAACTTGGACCGGGAACCAAGCTGCCATAGCTCACCATGATCCCTTCTACTGCAAATATGCAGAATCGAATCAAATTCTTTTAAAGAAACATACCCAAGAAGAAAACCTTCTGGATGATCATTTTCAAACTGTTCTTGAGTTACTCCATCTAATGAAAAACGTTGAGACGAACTTGACACATCCCAATTAAAAATAATATGAGGCCATTCACTCGATACCTTATTCACATATTTTTTAGACTCTTCATAGATTCTCTGATTAAGTTCAGCGATAGCCTTAGCTTCAGTTGGATCTTCGCCATCTAGAATAGCTAATATTTCGTCGTGTATCATTTCTTCAAATTTCTCGCTCACCCTTCCACCCCTAACAAATAAAAATTGAATTAGTAAATCAGCGTAAATAAATTGTTAAAATATTTTCAAGGGTCAGAATTAGTTTACTTTAGTTTTCTGTACTACACCCGCTAAATTTTTATTAACCTCCCGGGTTTTTTAAATATTAATATCGGAAAATTATATAAACCTGATGTTAGCATATCCATGTTTTCACTTGTTTAGTGATATTTTTTGATCAGCGACATTGCCAAAATTTACACGTCTATTTATTAGCCAAGCTATAGTAATAGCATTGAAATATGCAAATAAAAGTAAGCCAACTTTATTGAGGATGACTGTAAACACTATACCGACACTTGATTGAGCTTGGCTTATGCTGATCTTAGCATTCATTATATTTAAAAACGCCCACCACAAAGCATCTTCAGCTGTTTGTATAGAACCACCAGCATCTCGCTCATATTCAAGGATCATGCTCGCGCATATGGTATATGCCAAGAATGTAATTAACAGTACCACCAGTGTAAAACTCTGAAATTTACTCCTTTGTATAGATAAGATTAAAACTTTTATAGATTTGATAGTGCGAAGGAAACGTAAGATGCGAATAACTTTGGAGATACGAGCCCAACGTAAAGGGTCAATTACAGGAATAGAAGATATAAAATCAAGCCAGCCCCATTTTATATAAGCCAGCTTACTGTCGGCTCTATATAAGTTTACAAAGAAATCACCAAGAAAAAGGATACAAATAGAAAAATCTATATATTGCAGAACTAGCTTGGTTTCTGTGTCTTTGATAAAGAAAGAACCCAAGAATACTACGACCAAGATGTAGATACTCAATATGAGCATGAACATACTATAAATTGGTTTACTATTTCCGTTCATTTCTCGTTCCTATCCGTTAGCAGTTGTAACTAAAGTCAAATATGTAAAATATTCAATCTAAATAGCTTAACACCTATTACTCAATATTAAGGTAGTAGACTAGTTTTTCCGCTTTTCAGAAACGCAAAAAACTACACTATGGCATATTAAGATCAAAAAACAGCCACTTAAAATAGCGTTTAGTTAATTGACCTGCTATATAGTTTTTAGCATGCTTCTATTACATAACTATCGTTATCTGATAGACGTGTGAAATTTAGGACTAACTGGGCTTGTCTAGCTTTACGCTTGAATAACCCCTTACATTTTTTCACTTTTCCAAATGGCAAATAGAGCGAATAGTATGAACCATTTATCCCTGTATCTTCTAGCAAAATAGCTCTCCTTAAATTTGGAAATGGAACTTGACCAAAAGATTTAGTATCTAAACTGTAATTTTCATTACCAATTATAAGTTCGGCAGATTTTAGGAAATCCGAACCCTCTTCACCTTCCGATCTGAGATAAATTTTAAATGGCTCCCCTCTATGCAAAACTCCTTCTATCTTAGATTCTATTTCCAAATATTTGTTATCTACAAAGAACGCCTCATTTCCAAAGCAAGATATTGACAACATAGTGATAATAAATATAGGCAAAATTTTTTTCATAGTATGAGTATCTTGTTCAGAATTCCTGTTTATTCAACAAAATCCACCTTTCGATATTTTAACGCAGCGGTAAAATGTGGCTATGTAGTTGGTTGCTCTGTAGTAGCATAGTAATTGTTTTATCAGAAAATTATATCCAATACACCTTTAATCAACTTCCCACTTAGATAAACACTAAGCAACATTCATTTATTTACATAGCTAAGTGAAAAAATTTAATCGAAATTGATAATAAAAATCAGTTTCTTTTTTATAACTTTCATATGGAGATTGACTATTAAAGAAAAGCGCTTTTTGATAGGAATTTTCGTAAATACTTAAGTAGCCAAACTCTAGCTGAGTATATGCAAATTTTGAAAATTGAAAGAAATTAACCCATGAAGATTTATATTTTATTTTCTTTGAAAAACAACACTTGACTCTAGTAATACAGAGAGAGGTAATCACGAGTATATGACCTCCATATCTATTATATTTGACTATAAAACAACTTACTTTCGTAGACGCCATCTTGACATAAATCACACAAGAATGAAATATAAACTCACTTCTCAAAAACGCCAAAGTTAAATTTTAAACGCCATTTTTATATGGATGATTGATTCTAAACACTAGCAATAAAAAGATGTTATAGTGAAGGCTTTAGATGCATGCTATTTATTTCTTGAAAAACTATTCTAGAACACATACAACCACTTTATATCAAAGCTATACAGTGAATGCCTTATTAGTGTTGATTTCTATTGCCGAGATTATTGCTATTACTTTAGCTACTACGTGCTATAGTAGTAAAAATAAAACTATTATCTAAAAATCTAATTTTAACTTTCTATATCAATAGGCACGGAAAGGCTCACTTTAGTTCTGTCCATGACAACGGATGTGCGAAATCGTCTTACATTAGAGTTGTTGAAAAATAATGTGTGGGTTAGATCTTCAAAATCTTGCATATCCCGTGCAATACACATTAATACAAAATCGCCTTCTCCCGTTACATAGTAACATTGTTGAACCCTCGCATCCTTGCGTATTGCACGCTTAAAAGCGTCTAGTTGGCTCACACTTTCGCGTTCCAATTCAACTGTTACGATGAACGACATTTTTTGGTTAAGAGCATTAGGCTTTAAAACCGCAACTTCTCGATCAATAATGCCTTTCTTACGCAGTTGCCTTAGACGGCGCTGTACGGACGCAATCGACAAATGACTGACATCTGATAGTTTTTCCAAACTGAGTGTTGCATCTTCCTGTAGGTGCGCCAGTAAGATTCGATCTGATTTATCAAGTTTGTCATTCATAATCTTTTATTCATTAAATGAGGGGAAGCGATCAAATAATATCATAAAAAGCAATTTTTCGATCATTAACGATCACTTCGAGTGTGTATTATTTAACCATTACAGACGACCCTGGATTATGTTGATGATAAGTTTTAAGCCTAACCCTCAAAAGCCACTTTCGTTTTTTCAACAGTTGACCGATTATCAAATAACGCCAACGATCAAAATAGAAATATCTTCGGATATAGAACTTATCGTTAAAAATGAAGGGGAAAGGCTAGGACTCGGGTCATTTAAGGGCTTGGGAGGTATGTATGCTGTTGCTCACTTAATTTCAGACCAATGGGAAAAGATCTATGGCAAACCTTTAGAAACATCTGAAATTTTCACAAAGACTATACGTGATATGGCGTCGTCTCTGTGTTTTGTCTGCGCAAGTGCAGGCAATCATGGTATTGCAGTCGCTACAGGGGCTCGTCTACTGGGGGCAAGATCACGTGTGTATTTATCAGAATCAGTGCCCGCAAGCTTCGAAAAAGATTTATTAAAACTCGAAGCGCAAGTCATAAAAAAAGGAAGTACTTACGAAGCGTCTATGGAAGCAGCTATCGCAGATGCTAAGCACACACAGGCAATATTGCTCGCTGACAGCTCATGGCCTGGCTATCACTATCCACCATCCCTAATTATGGAAGGGTATACTGTGATTGCTGACGAGCTTCGAAGAGAGTTTGAACAAACCGATCACTGGCCAAGCCATGTGTATTTACAAGCAGGTGTCGGCGGCTTTGCTGGTGCAATGACATATATGATACGCCACAGCTGGCAGACTCAACCCAGCATTTATATTGTAGAACCTGAATATGCGCCTTGTTTAAAAGCAAGTCATGAAGCTGGAAAGCCCACAAGCGTTAAAGGATCCATATCATCCATGGGGCGACTCGATTGTAAAAACCCATCCATTATTGCATTTAATATTTTACAACATAGTAATGTTCATTATTTAACGGTTTCCGAAAAGGAAGCCGAGGCAGCAACTCACCAGTTACAGCAACATGGGCTTATTACAACACCATCAGGAGCAGCAGGATATGCGGCATTTATTAAAAATAAATTTTCGCACGCATCCCAAGCAGAAAAAGAGTTTAAGCCAATAATTTTTATTACAGAAAATAACCATATTAAATAATACAAAGGAGGCCCTATGAAATTACTTTACCAAACCCATTCCCCTTTCGCGCGAAAAGTACTTGTATTTACGTATGAAATAGGACTAGAAAAAAATATTGACGTTGTACATCATGAGACAAGTCCAACAAATAGGAATGAAGATGTTTATAGACTTAACCCTTTGGGTAAGGTACCTATTTTAATCACTGATGACAACAAAATTATTTTTGACTCCAGCGTTATTTGCAATTATTTAGATGGTTTGCACAATAAGCCAAAATTAATCCCACAAAGCAGGGATCATCAAATCGAAGCTTTCCGCATCGAAGCTCTGGCGGATGGTATGTCAGAGATCGGCATTCAAGCTAGATGGGAATCTGAACGTCGACCAGAAAAGCTACGTTACCCAACACTTTATAAAGGCCTTAGTGATAAACTAATAAGCAGTTATCACTATATTGAAGACACTGTCGACTTAAATAATATCCCTATGCTGGCTCAAATTGCTTTAGCCACCTCCTTAAGTTGGCTAGCATTTCGAGAACTGCTTCCTTTCGATAAAGGATATCCTAAATTGATAAGATGGTATAACGATTTTATACAACGTGATTCGATGAAAGCCACAACACTCACAGGAGATACACATGACGGTTGAAGAACTATAATTTTCTCTGGGACGGGTAAACAATCGAATACGAATATCCTACATAGGTTACATTTCAACTAACTAATCGGCCAGCAGGAAGGCCTTGGCCCGTATTTCCCTTCTTTATTTAAAAAAGCCGCAACACTAATACCAAGATCAACTGCGCAATGCTGTTTTGCTGATTTGTCAGCAGCGTCCTCATAACTTGCATCTCGAACAAAGTTTTTAAATGATTCCCAGTCTTCAGACAAATGCTGAATAAGTATTTGCGCTAATTCGTAAGATAGGGTCATCGAGTCACCATTCATTTGGAAGGAGCGCCCTGACCAGAAGTCTTGAATCCTATCCTCAGACCAATATTCTCGATGTTTTCGCAACAGAGCTTCCGGTTTGTATATAGGGCGACTTGTGCTGACTAATCGTTGCTCGGTATTAACCGCTAGCCCTTCATCAACCCAAACAGGTAGTGCATAATGATTCAGTGCACTATGAGTTAATTCATGAATCAAGGTTGCCTCGAGAATATACAAGTCTTCATTGCGAGCGACAAAATGAGGAATCGGAATTCGAATGAACATCCCACCACTTATGGCTTCCTCGCTAGACTCATACTGAGAGATATACTGGTAATAGGAGTCGTTATCATCAAGAAGAATCAAAACACTCTTGTCTGCCTCATCAAATTGACATATTCCTTTTAGTACCCGTTCTATCTTCGCTCTAGATTTATGCAAAAATTCAACCGTAGTATTTATTTCAGAGTCAACCTGAGTACTTAACACTACTACTTCCGAAGTTTCATATAGTCGAAAGTTATCTCCAAGAGTGTCCCTTAAATGAAGTAACCATGCTTTCCTAACTAAGGAATAAGCTTCATTCGAATTCTCTAGAGAATCTAACCAGCTATTAATTTTATCCCAATCAAATAAAGGAGATCCGTTATTATCTTGCAGATCAAACCGGCTGCCATACACCTCAATTTCAGTCGGAGCCAGATCATCAAGGAAAGCACCTAAATTAGCACCAACACCCTGCTTCTCTTCATGAACTCTGAATACTAAGAAAATTAATACGCCTATAAGCGGCATAAACCAAATCGACAAAGTGAAGAGCAATTTTTTTCTTTCACTTTCACTACTTTTTTGTATTGCCAAGCATGCAAACACATTCACAACAAATAGCACTAAAACCAAAAAAGATAATTCCATAAAAAACAATACTTATAATTAAGATGTTAACATTTTAAAATGAATTTAATGAGAGGCCCTGCATTTCTTACAGAGAGGTATCACTGCTCGAAAATGAAGAGAATAGACCTTAGAGAAGAAAGTAGACAACTCATTAATTTCTCTATATGTTTTTCCTGTCATATTCTTCCAAGACTTCAAACAAACCCTTCTGACCATTTAGATAAGAGGATATCAAGATTTTTTTACCATCTGAAAATTCGAATATATGCCAATGAAAGATGTTATTATAGTCAACACGAGCTAGGTCGCTCCAAGCATACTCTCTATGTCCAGACCAAAGACTATAAAATTTTATACCTATCAAATCGTAGCTTCCTTTTGTAAAGTAGTACTCTAAAAACATATAGACAAAACCAATTCCAAAACCAAATCCTGAAAATGCGATAGGTATATCTTGACCGCCATGATTTACAAAAAGCCAAATCCATAGCATACCAGCTGAAAATAAAAAACAAAAAATCGCTACGCTAAGGATAAATCCACCAAAGTATAATTTACCGTCGGTTTCCTTATTTTCCGCTCGACTATAAAAATAACCAACAATAATGGTAGATAGTATGCCACCCAAGATCTTTAAAATTATTTCCATCTAACACACTCAAGTAAATCATTTTTCAATATATTCGTTTACTGATGTAATTTTTAGTTATTTTTACCAAAGCTTTCAACTATTAGTTTATAAGCATAGAACATAGGAGCTATGATATAGATTAAAATGAAATATTCTACCCATATAGGCGTTGGATTTCCTTTGCCAAAAATAACGTCCATCAAAATAACTGTTATAGCTACGTTTCCAATAGATAAAACTGCATATAGAATCTCAGTTACTTTTTTGTTCATTTGAGAAACACACAAAATATTTAAGGCTAAGATAAGTTCTCACAAAGATTATGCTTATTACAGACTACCTATCCAATTACAACAATCAATGCACCTTTTCTTTAGTGTTGGCGTCACTGTAAACATTATCAACCCAGGATTGATGACATCATCGCCTCAAAAGGTCAAAATCAGTTAGTACTGAGGTAAAACTTGTCGCAATTAAATAAGGTATTCGAAACTCTTATATATATTAGTATATATTAGTATATATTAGTATATATTAGTATATATTAGTATATATTAAACAATACCATATGAATACTTACTATGAGCAGTAAAGTGCTACTCACTCAGGCATCCCATTATTAGCATTTAGAGATTTATCTAACCTATGAAAGGTCGAGGCTATAAGCTAAGGTGGAGGTAAACGAAATCAAGAATCAGCTATTAAAAAATTTATCAGACGAAGCAATTATGAAAAAAGATGAAGTTAAATTTCTTCCAAGCAATTTGGATTTTTGTAATATATAATATCGACTTTAAATTGAAAGCATTACTATGTGGAATATGTATCGGTTTATTATTCTAGTTTTTTGTAATTTGTCTACCTTTTTAGGTATGGCTGCATTTATAATTGTACAGTTTATATCTTCAAATGCTAGCACTCATTTTTTAATAATTTGGTATATTATGCTTTCATGTTTGGTTGTTTCTATTATTAATTTGTTTTGGCCAAACACTCAAAAAGTTAGATCCGACCGTCAAGTAGCAAATTTTCTTGTAGAAAACGGAATACTCTTAGACGAGCATAGAGCAAGTAAAAGTAGGCGTATTACTATGGTTCTTATATTAATTTTTTGTTGCGGAGGAGCTTTTTATATGCAATATTATAATACTTAAAATATTTTTTATGCTTGCTTTTTCCACACTACATCAGGAAAATCAAGCAGCTAAGCGATATCAACAAGCGTTTCATCACAACAATTTTTAGAAGGCATGCCTAGAGAATCACATAAATATCAAAATAAAAATTTTCACGAATCAAAAAAAGTTATTAAAATATTCTTCATATTTTCTACTTTAGCTATAACAGGTTTTTTTGTTCTAGATTATATTGACAGACCAGTGTTTATTGGACATATAACCGGAAAAATAATATCTGTATCAACAATCTCAAATAGCCACAGATCTTTCATTGGAATAGAACATGCAAATATAAAATTAGATAACGGGGATGTGATTTATAAAAAGCTAAGCGGCGCTAAAGAAGGCCAACATGTTACTGTGTTTTTATATAAACGAAGAATAACAAAAATCAAACTATATAGGTAACTCACTCCGCTCTTTTTGAGATCTACATCCACCAAGGCCTTTCAATTTTTCCATCTTCAACTTGCTTTTTATAAATTTCAACTACCCTATTTGCTTTTGCTGATACTTTACTAGCCTCAAAAAAAACTATAAATAGAAAACCAATAAGAAGTATCCATTCTATTAGCGAGTTAGACAAAACATTGAAATCTAATATCCAATCTAATACTAGGTATATAGCCAACAAAGTAGTCAGCCTTAGCAATGAAAATAAAAATATACTAAAAACATCTTTATACATTTAAATTATTTGCACCTTAACTATCAAAAAACCGCTAATTAATAAAAAAATAGATTCACTAATACATCAAAAATTATAGGATCAACTAAAATATCTAGACACGCTTCCTGCTACTAAGTATTTGTTAAATAGTACGACTCACTTCATTTTTTTATTTAACTGAATAGAGTACTTTACCAATTTATTTTTAGCGGAATCAATAGCAGTGCAAAATTCACCCATCCCTATGGGCGCGCTCTTATCATCGTATATAATATCTTCCAAAATTACTTCATTATCAAAAAATTTAAAATAACATTAAACTTCATTATTTCAGTCTTTCTAATTTTAAGGTTTCTACTTTCTCCGATTTCTTTTAATATTTTTTTAAAACACACTCTGAGCCATCTGATTCCAAAAACTCATTAAGTAATTGATTTTCCATAATTAATTTAATACATCAGCTTAAATAGGCATATCATTCTAATCATTTTATTATCATATAAGTTTAAACTACATCAGCTCTAATATTATTGTTTATGAACTAACGCTTCATCAATAGAATCCATCAATCTATCAACTCCCTTTAGCAGATAAGGCAGCCTGATATTTACTCCATATTCACAAACAAGAATATAAGAACTCCACATGTCAGATTCATAATAATCAGTAATATTAGACCGTTTTACTTCTCTATACCCTTTAAATAAATCGTACAAATATAGAGCATCATCGTCATAGTAATAATTGGAAACAACAACTTCCAACAGTAAATACACTACACCTATTAGTGCTATAGAAAACAAAATAACGCTACCTATCAGATTCTTACCTTCTGCATTTAAAACAACAAAGAGCAGCAAATCAAATACTACAATTGATAACAGTATAGAAGATAGCTTAAATACAGTTCCATATGTCAAAATTTGATAAGCATTTTCGCTATTATTCTCTACTTTCAATTCTTTTCTCAATGAGAAAAAAGCTAAGAGCAAACCCAAAAAAACACTTATTAAAATAAAATAAAAATCAAAAAATTGGATCTCTAAAATAATTTTCTTCATAAAAATGTATTTATCATAGTTGCTTTTAGCAATTACTATTCTGAATAATCAACTGTAAAAAAATATAAAAAACGACATAGCGTAAAAATTCAAATAGTTCACAAAGCAAGCTATTCAATTATATGACGTTAAGCCTACGTCTCGCTAGTCTAGTTTAAAATACAATACAAACTTGAGCCCACTCTTCACTATTTCATATTTTTTACAAACCAATGTCCTAAATAACTCAGAGATATACTTACTAGAAGCATCAAACTAATACCAAACTATGGAGACATTTCACCTTCATCATAAAACGAAGCGATAAAAGATATAGCAGAGATATTAAAACTTAATATGATACAGAAAATTAACATCACCACTGCCTTACTCTTCTTTCTATTAGTTTTTTTCATAACTATATAAAGTTTTTCATAAACATGCTATTAGAAAGAGCACTTCTGCAAATACCTACCCAAGCTCGGATCATATTATGACTCTATTTTTTTGTTGGTTGGTAGAGTAGCGATATTACACATCTAATTTAGCATTTCGTTAGTTTTGCTTTTTCTGAAGAAAAGCAAACTCATTTGGACTAGTAGAAACGCGATAACACACACTACCATAAATACATATTGCCAATTTAAAACCTCTTTATTTCTTTCAAGGTGCAAATCCCTCATTCTTTCATAGGGAATATAAAAGGAATGGCTACCATAAATTTTAACAGAATACACCCTTTTATAAAGACCAAAAAATATCGGATTATATTCAACGATAATTTTTTTGTCTGTCAAAAAATCTATCTCTTTGCTCTTTAATCTGTAGATGATTAGGTCAAGAGTAACCCTTTTTTCTCCCTGCATAACTAATTCATATCCAGGGTAACCATCTTTTCTTTCGCGTTTCTTTATATTCAATAATAGTCCTGACAACTTCTTTAGCTCATCAGGTTTTGAAAGTGGCATACTATAAAAAATAGCATGCGATAAGAAATATATGAATAATCCAAAAATAAATATACGTGCCCTAGAAAATTCTACTTGGTAAGTTTCCACATAAAATTTTAGTTTATTAATCATCTAAATATCACTTAATATTGTCCAAACTTTAACACATCCACAACTTCCAAATTGAGAATTAATAATTTTTAATTCTTGACCAATAAAGTCTCGCACTAGGCTTTAAAATAACCCACCGACTGCTCCCTACTTGTTGTACCGAAACACTTATTCAGCAGCATACATTATAGTTATTTTTTACCAAAGCTGTTAATTATTAGCTTATATGCATATCCCATTGGTACTAAAATGTAAATAAGAAAGAGGTAATCAGCCCATATGGGAGCTGCATTTCCTTTGCCAAAGATAATATCCATTAAAAAATTTGCTAGAAAAGCATTACTAATGGATAGAACCAAGCATAAGGTAGCGATAGCTTTTTTATTCATAAGATACTTACAAGATAGCATATTATCTAAGGTAACATGATATTTATATATGAGACGTAGTTATTACAGACCATAGTACTATCCGATGTAAAGCACATAACATCTCGAAAAATCTTACTAACACAGTTTAACAAAACATCACACAATTGAGGAAAAAGCACTCTCGTAGGATTAATAAACCCAATTAGATTCTTACATGCATCACCATATGTATTGATCACCCCACTTAAGTATTAGTTTTCATATTTTCTTGCGATATAACCTGCCAATAACCTAGCTACAGTTAAGTAAATTATAACAATAAGAAAAGTCCACCAACTACCTTCAGTTTTTTGTTCAAAATAGCGAATAATTAGAATTAAAGGGAAAGCACTCAAAAAATAAACAACAAATGATAGATTTATATTTTTCACGGGTTACATCCAAAATTTAATAATGAATCTCCACCAAGTTTACTTTGGATAATGAACGTTATCAACTTTTATACAGGGCAGCATTCGAGCCTTTTGAGGCAGGAAAATATCAATGAGAAAAACTAAATAAAAATTTAAAGAGATTGTGTTACTCTAAACTTCAATTAAAAATAGACTCTCAATCTCCTTGCGAAGAGAGATAAAGCCTTCCAAATTCATCATCTCTTCAAAGTCACCATAAAACCTAGCAAATAAAAAACTATCACCTCTTGCTTGAAACTCAACAGGATAATGCTCGAGCACTAATTTTACATTATCCTTAAAAAATAACTCTTTAGAGATTTTTTCTGAGCCATATATATGATATTTCTTCGGAGTGTTACCAATCGACATCAATTTATTTTTCCCTTTCATAGATTTCGTTATGTGAAGTGGTAAAAACTCCACATCCTTTTTAAAATTCAATATCGATACAAAACATATCTTCGGGTAAGAAGCTATATCTAGTTTCAAACACAAAAATGACTCGAAATATTTTACATTTTCATCACTAACAAAACTTAGTGGCACACTAGAAATATTTGCACTAATATCAAATTTATTGATTTTACATTGACTTAAAATATTATCGCCACTCAACTCTAAATATTTTTGATTTTTTAATTCCTCATTGAGAAATAAAATATTTTTAACAAAGTGACGATTATTGTATTTTTTTATCAGATAAAAAATACAAATTGAAAGCGAAAACAACAAAAATAAGGTAATAAGCATTATGATAACTCATTAATTGTGCCACATCCACACTGCCCTCTATTACTAGACTTGATGCCATCATGTTTGTTAAACAAGTTACAAGGTCATCGAGAAAACCAATACCAAACTCACCTTCTGCATCGGTTCTAATGATAACACTATTGCATGCTCTAGTGAACGTTCCAATCCATGATCTTAACTATATTCCTATTGCTATATCCGTAATTCTGCTGCATTGAGTGGATGCCTCTCCAATAACACTGTTAACTACATCAACAATAGCCTACCCATTAGCGGGAGCAGCCGGATCAGCAACCCCAACCAGATGTTTATATATAGCTTCATACGTATTGACCAACCCGCTAGTGGTCCGTCAAAGATGAAACGACAATTGCAGTTAAGTACAAATAGGATAATTGGTAATTTTCCCACTTAAAGTAAATCTTTTAATTTACGAATTACTTCTTACTAAAATTTTCAATTAACAACTTACTTGAATGTCCCATTGGAATTACAATATAAATCATAGCAAGTGATTTAACCCATTCAGGAGCATCACTCGCTGAACCAAAAAACATATCCATTAAAATCGCGGTCAAAATTACATTCGTAATAGACAATAATAAATAAATGACAGTAATTAATTTTTTATTCATTTGACAATCACAAAGTATTTAAGATAAAGCATGATTTTTATATAGACCATGATTATGTCAACCCAAGGCACTAACTGTCCAAACACAAGCAAAATCGCGCCACCTAGACCTAGTGTCATTTTTCTATCAAGCCGCAAACATTAAGGTATAATCGTTTTATATTTATAGACTCAATTTTCGAAAAACTATAAACAATCAACAACTTATCTTTCTGTATTTCAAAATAGATTGGTAAATTTTCGTTGACAAAACCAGATACTTTTCTAATAAATTTCTCATCTAAAGATTTGCCAAATACTCGATAGTCCTTATCATCTAGATTAAGCAATAATTTCTCGTTATTTTTCCTACTAAAATAAGACTTATTATCAAGCTTAGTAATCACCAGGCTTTTCCCTATGTCACCCTTGGTATCTACGATAAAACAGAAAGCATTATGGGTTGAAGCCTGTTTATGGACAACTTTTAAACTAACAAGATACACCCAAAAGTCTAAGTTATTTTCCTTTTTAAGAAAGCAACGAAATACTTTTGATGTAATATTATTCAAGTAAAAATTCTCGTAAATACTTTCCTCAAATACGTTTTCTCCCTGAAATACATCCTGAAAATCAAGATCACTAAGTGAAGAAATATCGATGAGTTTCTTTAAATATGTTTCATTCCTTCTTTTAATATGGACTAAAAAAAAGGAACATATAATAAGAATAGATAAGAATACGTAAAAACCTAAGGGCATCCGCAACCTCCACAAGCTACTAATATAAACTTAAAAAGGCGAACCCCAACCCCATTTCTTCCCATCTTTCCAATATAGATTTCGCTTCGTTACCTTTTCAATTTATCGGATATTCCTTTTGAAACCCCAAGAAAGACTCCAAAAAAAATACGAGCATAGCCACTATACCTGGGAGTTTTAAAATATGTCGATAAGCTTCATTTAAAAAAAATGATCCGCCACAGATAAAACAATAATTATGATTAAGCACAAAATAGAGTAATTAGTAATTTTCCCACTTAAACTATACATATCCATAAACATCACACCATAGAATAAATAAATTACTTTAAGGACACCCACAAGAGCCAGAACTTGATAAACCTGAGTAAACATCTCCAAGCGTGTTATCAATAGCTGACCCTATCCCAGAGCTTACATTCGCTCTTAAAGCGGCATTAGCATCTATTTTTTTAGGTCCTATAAGACCAATTTTTTGAATCAACCGGCCAAAAAAACCACGCTTAACAACTACCATTTTGGGCGGGACTAAAGCACCAAATGCCTTCCCTAAACTACCACCAACGACAGCAAAAGTACTACTTATGGCGGCATTAGTAACATTAACAGAACCGCATGCAATCTTAAATCTAATTGCACTCGCTCCAGCAGCAGTAGGGAACCCCAGAAATAACGAGCCTCTACCACTAATAAAGCCTGCTGCACCACTTTGTATGCCATCATACAGTGCGTTTAGAAAACTGTTTCCGTTAACAAAGTAAGAGTAACCAAAACCGACAACAAACCCTACTGTACCACCAATCGTTTGGGGTGTTATTGGTACAAATAAACCATAAGGATCGGTATGAATCAGCGAATTATTTCTTGCGTAAGCATAAGTATTCGGCCCATCCACTTGTCCCAAAGGATGACTCTGCAAATACCTCCACAACCTCGGGTCATACGTCCTAAAGTAATTGTAATGGGTCCCGGTCTCTTGATCAAAGTATTGTCCGGGGAATCGGAAGTTCATGGTCATGTGTGTGCCATCACCGTCGAGGTGGTCACTGATGATGATAGTGTAGACGCCGGTGGTGTCGACCATTTGTTGTGGGGTGGTGGCACCCGGTAGGTAGTCGTAGCGGCGGGTTTGTTGCCATTGGTTGTTGAGGTTTTGGTATTCGGCGATAAGTTGTGTGCCGTCCCATAAGTAATAGGTGGTGGTGCCATTAACGGTTTTTGAGAGGCGGCGGCCGTCGGAGGTGTAGCTGTAACGCGCATCTAGATTAGCACTGGTGATGTGCACGGGGCGATCAAAGTGGTCGTAGGTAAAGCTATTGTGTTTAAAATAGATATTTCGTTTAATACGGAAAATATCAACGAGAAAAATCAGCTTGAAAGTTAATAATAGCTCGCTATGCGAGCTACTTAAATAAAGAATATTGAAGCCTAAAATTCTTTAATTTATAAACATAAACTCAGAGAGAAAAAGACAAGACCTGACCCTATTTTTCTTCTTCTTTTTTATTGGGAGAGCTTCAAACTAATCTTATTTTCGTTGTTTATTTATGCGATTGAAAATTATGCGCAGCTTTAATTGTGAGCTTCATTGACTTTCTAAAAATGTAAAGAATAGGAAAAATAATAAAACAAGCCCATATCACAATACTTATATTTCTAGATAAAAACCCAAATTGGGTTGAGAAGTTAACGACTGACTCAAAAATTAACATGCCCACAATAAAAATTACTGCCATTGTAAACACTTCGATAGCTAGCCTTTTAAACAAACTTTGATAGAACTTTTTTTTACCTAGATCACGGTCCACAATTATTTCCTGAGTTGGTTGATTTACATTGTATATTTGAAAGAACTGCACCAGCTACTCCACCAATAGTTCCTCCTGCTAACCCGGCTAATCCAACCCCTCCATGTAAGCTCCCCCCAACAACACCAGCGGCAACAGCTCCAGTCATACTGCCAATAGCCCCAGATAAAACAGAGGATGCATTTATAACTGATTGATTTCCTTGAGCTGAGGATTGAACTAAAGCACCAGTAGCATTGGTAACAACGATACTTACAAATGTACCATAGGTATTTGATGCACCACTGCCGTGGCTTATATTCCCGTTATAAGCTGCGCCTACTATTGCTCCGGCACCTGGGCCAAGAGCTTGAGTAGCTTGGTAAGTAACTGCACCTGTAAAAAAGCCCGCAGCAAATCCTCCTAAAGTTCCGCCAACTAATCCAGCTAAAGCACCTAAACCAGTTGGTGCTGTGGCTAAACCTCCGATTAGCCCTCCAGAAACAGCGCCGCCTATGCCACCACTCAATCCAGCAACAACCCAGCCAGGGAGACAAAATTTCAACCCATAAGGATCAATAAGTTTTAATGGATTACCACCAACATAAGCATACGTATTTACTCCGCCTAACAACCCAATCGGATCACTCTGCAAATACCTCCCCAACCTCGGGTCATACGTCCTAAAGTAATTGTAATGGGTCCCGGTCTCTTGATCAAAGTATTGTCCGGGGAATCGGAAGTTCATGGTCACGTGTGTGCCGTCACCGTCGACGTCGTTATCGATGGAGGCTTCGCCGAAGGCGGTGGCGTATTGGCGCCAGACGACTTGGTTTTGATCGTTAAGCATCAGGCTTGGGGTGTCGAGGTGGTCGCTAATAATGGTGTAGACGCCGGTGGTGTCGACCATTTGTTGTGGGGTGGTGGCACCCGGTAGGTAGTCGTAGCGGCGGGTTTGTTGCCATTGGTTGTTGAGGTTTTGGTATTCGGCGATAAGTTGTGTGCCGTCCCATAAGTAATAGGTGGTGGTGCCATTAACGGTTTTTGAGAGGCGGCGGCCGTCGGAGGTGTAGCTGTAACGCGCATCTAGATTAGCACTGGTGATGTGCACGGGGCGATCAAAGTGGTCGTAGGTAAAGCTATTGTGTTTAAAATAGATATTTCGTTTAATACGGAAAATATCAACGAGAAAAATCAGCTTGAAAACTAATAGTAGCTCGCTATGCGAGCTACTTAACCAAAGAATATTAAAGCCTAAAATTCTTTAATTTATAAACATAAACTCAGAGGGCAAAAGACAAAACCTGACCCTATTTTTTCTTCTTGATAAATTGGTTTTTGCAAAACTAATCAAGTCAGAGCGTGAATTATGGATAAGACACCTTGATAGTTTATATATCATAGGTGTCTTGTTTATTGTCTTTAAAAGTAATACTCTTTCCTCTCGTTCTCAAGAATAGAGAGAATGTGCCGTGCTTAGAATTTAGCAAATTCACTGATACTTATTGATAAATTGGTTTTCGCGAAACTAATCAAGTCAGAGCGTTAATTACGGATAAGACACCTCGATATTTTTTATATCATAGGTGTCTTGTCTATTCGAAGTACTTTAATGGTCATGATGATTCGCCTCTGTTGGTTTTGTCACCTACCATCCTAAATCAGGTGGGGAGGCGAGTCATCTCAGTAGACCTGATCCTATTTTTTATTGCGTAGGTGTCTTGTTTATTTGTTGCCGTTATGGGCGGCGGTGTTGTGCTGGATGTTTTTAACATTGATATTGCTATCGTAGGTATAGGTTTTTTGATCCAGCAGGTTGTTGGCACTATATATCGTGGGTGTCTTGTTTATTTAACCAACATAAGCATACGTATTTACTCCGCCTAACAACCCAATCGGATCACTCTGCAAATAACAAACTAGAAATGGCCGTTAACATTGACAGACTTATTCAAAAAAACGGCCACCGGTTATAAAGCAAGTAAGCTATCCAAATCCAGAATGCCACATAGACAAGAATCATTATTACGAAACCTATTGGCTCATCTTCAAAAGTAGGGGACATAGCCTCACCATAATATGACTCTATTTTTCCACTCTTAATAGAGCTTAAAATAAAATACGTTAACCATAAAAGGATTATCGAAAAAAAAACATTCCAAAACATATAGTTTATCTCAGGTTATTAGTAGTCATTGTCGATAATCCAGCACCCGTAAAATCCTAAATAAATTGCTGAGTTGTCACACTTGTGGATTGCGTTCCAGGCTGAGCAAATAAATTGAATTGTTTTCCTGAAAAAGGCGAAACCCAGAGTACGCCGGGTTGTGGCGGAGTTTTAATAGTTGCTAATCCTTTGGCTGGTGCAGCTAGAGCTGTTCCAATACCAAACCCCGCTGCATTTGTAGCTCCAGCAACTAATGCTTGATTGTAATTAATAGGTTGGCATTGAAGCGTTTGATCTATCACACTTCCAACTGTACCTGCCGCTGCGGCTCCACCAAGACCGGCAAGTGTATTTCCTGCTTTACTACCAAAATTTAAAACATGAGCACCAGTTGCCCAAGGTATCGCTGCAGTAGCTGCTCCCACTCCAGCCCCAATTACGACTTGCCTTCCAAGCCCTGACCACGTGAAATTATTGGTAGTAAGAATATAAGCGCCACCATTGACAATCGCACCTGCGCCTGCGCCAATACCAATATGTGCCCACAAGCCATAAGGGTCACTATATTTAAGGGGATTTCCACCAACATAAGCATAAGTATTTATGCCACCTTGGAGTCCAATCGGATCACTCTGCAAATACCTCCCCAACCTCGGGTCATACGTCCTAAAGTAATTGTAATGGGTCCCGGTCTCTTGATCAAAGTATTGTCCGGGGAATCGGAAGTTCATGGTCACGTGTGTGCCGTCACCGTCGACGTCGTCATCGATGGAGGCTTCGCCGAAGGCGGTGGCGTGTTGGCGCCAGACGACTTGGTTTTGATCGTTAAGCATCAGGCTTGGGGTGTCGAGGTGGTCGCTAATAATGGTGTAGACGCCGGTGGTGTCGACCATTTGTTGTGGGGTGGTGGCGTCGGGTAGGTAGTCGTAGCGGCGGGTTTGTTGCCATTGGTTGTTGAGGTTTTGGTATTCGGCGATAAGTTGTGTGCCGTCCCATAAATAATAGGTAGTGGTGCCATTAACGGTTTTTGAGAGGCGGCGGCCGTCGGAGGTGTAGCTGTAGCGCGCATCTAGATTAGCACTGGTGATGTGCACGGGGCGATCAAAGTGGTCGTAGGTAAAGCTATTGAATTTAAAATAGATATTTCGTTTAATACGGAAAAAATCAGCTTGAAAACTAATAATAGCTCGCTATGCGAGCTATTTAACCAAAGAATATTAAAGCCTAAAATTCTTTAATTTATAAACATAAACTCAGAGGGCAAAAGACAAGGCCTGACCCTATTTTTTACATGTGCGGCATCGTTGGCCCAAGTGCGCGCAGTTAAATTACCGGCATCGTCGTAGGTAAAACTTTGTGTTTAAGATAGATGTTTAGTTTAATACGGAAAATATCAACGAAAAAATCAGCTTGAAAATTAATAATAGCTCGCTATGCGAGCTACTCAACCAAAGAATATTAAAGCCTAAAATTCTTTAATTTATAAACATAAACTCAGAGGGAAAAAGACAAGACCTAACCCTATTTTTTCTTTAAAAATAGCTAAATTATTATCTTGTTAATTTATGAATAAATTCATGAGTCGTTTTGTATAACCCTAATATATATTCTGTATTATCTTTTTCAGTTTCACTAAGAGAAAAAACCACAAGACTATCTCCTTTCTGAATTTCAAAGTATCTAGGCCTAATATTATCGATAAAAGAATATAGATTATATGTCAACCGAGGATCAGAAACACAGCCTACATACGCACCGTAACCGTTAGGAAGATCCGATAACATTTGACTTTTAGAAAACCTATCAGGTAATGAACTGACAACCAAACTATCACTTATATTAAAAGACTCTTTAAACAAAAATGATACCTCATTGCCCCCGGTTCCTATATCCTCAATCAAGGAGAAATAAGCATAATCAGAGCTTAACTTACTTACTAAATGAAAAATTCTACCTAGCTCAATTATTTTATTACTAATAAAAAATTTCTTGTTACTCGATAAGAATAGGTCAAATCCAGTATTATTCTCATCGATTTCCTCAACCTTTATATTTCCCCAAATTCCACTACTAAGCTTTAGGCTAAGCATATTTTCACGAATACGGGAAGAAAAATAGCGTATAAAAAAAAACGCAACGAATATTACGAATAAACTAAAATAAAATATCATGGGCATCCGCAACCACCAGATCCAATGGTTCCTTGAGCAGCCTTAGTTCTCAACGGATCAGCTACTCCTGAGGCTGCAGATGATGAGCCCAAACCAAATGCTTGCTGTGCACGAGGAGATGCATTTCTTAGATACCGGCTATTCGCAACAACTCTACCTGATGCAAGGGGGGCAATTCCCCCAACCACCATGGAGGTTATCGCAGAAGCTGGGCTGAAGTTGTTGGCTCTTCCTTGGCTTAATTTTATAGCCAATGATTGACCTACAATATTACTAGCTAATCCCACAATACCTCCAGTTAACATATTTGTAAGAGCTGGCCCTAAAAAGCTTTGACCTGGAATAAACGGCGTTAATGTTCCAATGATTCCTCCAATAGCTGCACCGGCAATTACTGATGCGGCTAACTGCAGGCCTGTTTGGCACTGGGCCATGCCTCCCATATAACCATTAATTGCACCACTAATTGTATCGAGAAGCCAAAATGCAATGAGGGGAACCTCCTCCATAGGATCAGTAAACCGAATCGGATTCTGATACGCATACCCATACGTATTAATCCCCCCATTCAACCCAATCGGATCACTCTGCAAATACCTCCCCAACCTCGGGTCATACGTCCTAAAGTAATTGTAATGGGTCCCGATCTCTTGATCAAAGTATTGTCCTGGGAATCGGAAGTTCATGGTCACGTGTGTGCCATCACTATCGTTCATACTCCTTCCTCTCGTTCGCCAGAATAGAGAGAGTTTGCCGTGCTTAGAATTTAGCAAATTCACTGATATTTATTGATAAATCAGTTTTTGCAAAACTAATCAAGTCAGAGCGTGAATTACGGATAAGACACCTTGATAGTTTTTATATCATAGGTATCTTGTTTATTGAAACCGTTAAAAGTAATACCCCTTCCTCTCGTTCGCAAGAATAGAGAGAATTTGCCGTGCTTAGAATTTAGCAAATTCACTGATATTTATTGATAAATTAGTTTTTGCAAAACTAATCAAGTCAGAGCGTGAATTACGAATAAGACACCTTGATAGTTTTTATATCATAGGTGTCTTGTTTATTTTCAATTTTTTGTTTGTTTTTATTGACTCAAAGCCTAATGGATGACCCTATTTTTCTGCTATTTTTCTGGAAAACAAAATAATGCTACCTATCAAATTCTTACCTTACTTTTCAATGCTCTTCATTTTCAACTTTTATTGATTCTTCTTTTTTAATATTAACAATAAGAATTAACTCCTTATAAACATCAACACAGACATAGATAATTCCGCTGAAAAACAAAATAGTTAATATAATAACGGCAAAAAATTTGGTATTACCACCGATTTGTTCAGAATAATTAGCTATTGGACCGGCCAACATCGCATAAACCAAACAAAGAAGAATCATCTTTATACTTGATAAAATTGTCTTTCTCGCAATTTTAGTTTTTATTATCGAACTATTATTTGTCACAACTACCTCAGAATTAATAAAATGTGGCAGAAAAGCATTATGGTACAGAGCAATTTTGCGGTTGAGAGTTACATTGTATGCCAGACAAAATACCAGCAGAAAATCCACCGACAATCCCGCCAGTTAAACCGCCCCATAGTCCTCCAGACATCAGAGAACTTCTTGCAGAAGATGATATAGCCTGTTTTGTAATTGAAGCAGCAACCACATTACTAGCCTCTGTTACCCATCCCCCAATAGCACCTATAAATACATTAGATGCATTAGATATAGATTGATTACCTGACGAACTTGATGTAATTGCAGACTGGGTTGTCATAGAAACTACTGCTGTTGCTCCATTCCCAACCCAACCCCCAATACCTGTATGAGCCGCACCAACTGCTGCTTGGCCAACACTTCCCAGTGCTTGGCCAGCCGGACCAGGTAATGTACTCACTCCAATATATCCAACAACAGAAAGAGTTGTACCAACAGCCATACCAGTTAATACCGATGCTGCAAAAACCCCTGGTGCAAATGCACCAGAAACTGTAGCTAGAGCAAGACCATTTATAGCTCCCGAGACAGCTCCACCAATTGCACCAGATATACCAGCAATCGCCCAGCCAGGAAGACAAAATTTCAACCCGCAAGGATCAATAAGTTTTAATGGATTACCACCAATATAAGCATACGTATTTACTCCACCTAACAACCCAATCGGATCACTCTGCAAATAACAAACTAGAAATGGCCGTTAACACTGACAGACTTATTTAAAAAAACGGCCACCTGTTATAGAGTAAGTAAGCTATCCAAATCCAGAATGCCATGTACACAAGAATCATTATTACGAAACCTACTGGCTCATCTTCAAAAGTAGGGGACATAGCCTCACCATAATATGACTCTATTCTTCCACTCTTAATAGAGCTTAAAATAAAATACGTTAACCATAAAAGGATTATCGAAAAAAAAACATTCCAAAACATATAGTTTATCTCAGGTTATTAGTAGTCATTGTCGATAATCCAGCACCCGTAAAACCCTGAATAAATTGCTGAGTTGTCACACTTGTGGATTGCGTTCCAGGCTGAGCAAAATTAGAACTTAAACTCGCCACGATTGAGCAAGACATGCACAAAGTCTTGGCCTGTTACCATTTTTTAAACGATGCCACACGAACAGTAATGGCGCACAGTGAAACACCCTTACCCGATGCCCACCACCCATGGCATTTAGGCATCTACTTGCTCCATGAATGGGTGGAGGGGACCAGCCAAGCGGCGATGGAAGAGATACGGCATATCAACCATTGGACAGCGCAGCAAGCCAACGTATTGCAACAGGCAAAAGGGCACCAGAAAAACTAAGGGACAACGAAAAGTGGCTCGCAAAGCGAGCCACTTATTTACCAAAGTATTTTGTTAATTATTTTTTGCCAAAACCTTCAATTATTAGTTTATATGAATATGCCATTGGCACTACGATATAAATAATAACAAAATATTTAACCCACTCTGGAGCCGCACTCGCCGTCCCCCAAAACATATCCATCAAAATAGCAGATAAAACAGCATTTCCAACAGATAAGATCAAGCAGAGCACAGCGATAGTTTTTTTTTTCATTAAATATTTAAATAATAACATAGCACTTAAGGTAACGAAGGTCTTTGACATGAACCATGATTATTACAGCCCAATGTATTAGTTAATGTGAAATGAAGAGCATCTTGAACAAGACCACCTAGCGCACCCAATACACTAGCCTTCCCTAATGTAGACAAAAAGCGTTGACTACCACCGGCACCCAATACTCTAGCAAAAGCAGCTCCTGTAAAGCCGCCTATTAATCCACCAGCAGCATTGGGTGATACGCCATTTCCAGATGCAAAGCCAGCCCCGACCATACCACCGATAGCACCACCTAATATACCTGGCAAGCCAGCTCCAGAACCACCATATCTCTTTGGAGTAGCAGCACCCAAAGCCCCAGCAACAGTACCAGTTGCCACGCTTGAAGGCGCGCCTGAATTTATATATGCACCTACACCACCAGCAACCCCACCAACAACAAAACCTGCCCCTGCACCAAGTAGTCCTCCACTAAGCCCTGTAATCCCTCCACCTACTGCGCCAGATATCGTTGCAATAGCTACAGGCCCTAAGCAAAACAGCCCATAAGGGTCAGCATACCCCAGTGGATTATTGCGCGCATAAAGATAAGTATTCGGCCCATCTACTTGCCCCAGCGGATCACTCTGCAAATACCTCCCCAACCTCGGGTCATACGTCCTAAAGTAATTGTAATGGGTCCCGGTCTCTTGATCAAAGTATTGTCCGGGGAATCGGAAGTTCATGGTCACGTGTGTGCCATCGCCGTCGACGTCGTCATCGATGGAGGCTTCGCCGAAGGCGGTGGCGTATTGGCGCCAGACGACTTGGTTTTGATCGTTAAGCATCAGGCTTGGGGTGTCGAGGTGGTCGCTGATGATGGTGTAGACGCCGGTAGTGTCGACCATTTGTTGTGGGGTGGTGGCGTCGGGTAGGTAGTCGTAGCGGCGGGTTTGTTGCCATTGGTTATCGAGGTTTTGGTATTCGGCGATAAGTTGTGTGCCGTCCCATAAGTAATAGGTGGTGGTGCCATTAACGGTTTTTGAGAGGCGGCGGCCGTCGGAGGTGTAGCTGTAGCGCGCATCTAGATTAGCACTGGTGATGTGCACGGGGCGATCAAAGTGGTCGTAGACCCAGCTTTGGTTTTGTGCGGCATCGTTGGCCCAAGTGCGTGCGGTTAGATTGCCGGCATCGTCGTAGGTAAAACTTTGGGCGTTGTTATTTAGTGAGCTTAGTTGGTTGTTGCCGTTGTAGTGATTGGCGTCGGGGTTACCTACTTGTTCTCGGTTGCCTACGGCATCGTAAGCGAAGCTTTGTTGTGATGGCAAATTGCCAACCGCAGGATAGCTGGCGGAGGTCAGGCGGTTTAAGGCGTCGTATACGTAGGTGTAGTTGCCGTTATGGGCGGCGGTGTTGTGCTGGATGTTTTTAACATTGATATTGCTGTCGTAGGTATAGGTTTTTTGATCCACCAGGTTGTTGGCAATGCCTTGATCCACACGCAATTGTTCCAATAAGCCACGGGGATTGTAAGCCATGGTCAATTGGCTATTGGACGGGTAACTTAGGTTATCCATTTGGTTATTGGGGTTGTAACCCATGTGAAAGCTGCGCCCGGCAAGCGTGGCGTTATCGAGTCGGTTGTACTGGTCGTAGCCAAAGCTATGGACAATGTCAGGACGGCTGGCATCGATAAGGCGTTTTTCACTAATATTGCCAAAACGGTCGTAAGTCATAGACACCACTTTATCGTCGCCGGGAATATAGTGGGCGGTGGTGCTGGCTAAGCGATTTAGGGCATCAAAGCTATAGGATTCTAGGGCCGTTGGCGCCACGGCGGTATCGATATGTTCTGTCACATTGCCTTGTAAATCATAGCGCCAGTGTTGTTGACGCTCGGCTGCGGTGGCACTTGAACTGGCGAATAAATCCGCTTCCTCTAAGCCGCCCCAAGGATGGTAGCGGTATAAACTGCGCTGGCCGCGAAAGCCAATATGTTCTACCAAGCGATCGCGATCGTCATAACGATAGGATTCCTGCTGTAACATGGGATGTATAACACCGCTGGCACGCCCCAGGCGGTCGTAGGTGTATTGTGTGCGGTTGCCCAGTGGGTCTGTAATGGCGCTAATTTGATCGAGGGCATTATAGGCAATTTGTGTATGGCTGGCAGGATTTAAGCCTTGGTCATAAATGCCAATAATGCGATCGCGGGCATCATATTCGTAGCGCACAATACGCCCTAAACTGTCTTCATGGCTGGCAACACGACTGGCTTGGTCATAGCTGAGCTTTTGTACCAGCACTCCTGCTTCTGTCATGGTGCTAAGGCGGTTGAGGGCATCATACGTATATTGGCTAACCACGCCGGAGGTGGCCGTTGATTGCACAATTTCATTGCGCAGGCCGTAGGTATATTGTTGTAAAAGCAGGCGAGCGTTGTTATCGCCTTCTTGCTCAATGCGCTCAACACGATTTTTATTATCGTAGGCAAGATGTATACGGCGGCCGCTATGGGTCACATCTGTGGTTTCAATGCGGCCGTGTTCTATGCCTAGCAGTTTTTGGCTGTCGTAGCTTAAACGAGTAATTTCATTTAAAGGATTGGTGAGGCTTAATAGGCGATCGGCGCTATCGTAGGTTAATTGTGTTGTATGACCGCGCGCATCTCTAACACTGGCAATATTGCCCTGGGCATCGTAGGTATAGTGTGCTCTTTGGGTCGGGACTATTTGACCACTGCTATCGCGCCAATAGGTTTGTGTGGGATAGAGACTGTTTTGGTCATAAACATATTCGTAGGCTTCGCTGTTAGCAAAGACGACCTGTGTTAACTGATTGCGCGCATTATATTTAAGCTGCGTCACGATGGCATCATTATCGGTGCTGTAGCGACGAATTTCTTTAATGGTGCGCGGTATACCGCCGGTATAATTAAAAATATATTCTGTGCGAAATACTTGCGTGGGCGCAGCGCTGGACACCAAAGACTCACTGGCAATCCAACCATGGTCGTAAGTTAATTGGCGAGTAATAATTTCTCCATTTTTCAAAACGGTGGATTCACTTTGCAAACGCTGATCAATGTTATAGCTATAGTTACGTGCTTTTATTAACTGGCGACGCCCTTGGGTATCGGCCACAGAAAAGTATTCCACGCGGGTGATAAGGTTGCGGGAATCAAAAGTATTACGCATTAGCTCGCCTAAGGCATTTTCAATTTCGTGAGTGTAGCCGGCTTCGGTAAAACGAAACTTGGTGGTGGCAGTAACGGCTTCGCCTAGCTCGTCAAAACCAATTCTGTCGATTAAATGTGTTTCAAGGTAGTCCACCACATAGGAAAATTCTGTGTAGGAATCGCCATGGGTTTGGCTGATCACGCGGTCATCGCTGTCATAAACATTAATATAAGGCTCTGTTCCCTCGCCTTCTTGGAAGGAGGTAATATTATGAGGATCGAGGGGATCATTATAGGCATATGTGTGCACAAGGTTTTCTAAGCCTCGGACGCGTACCAGATTACCCAGAGTTAAATCTTCCTCATTTTCGATGGCCACCACATCGTGTTCGTAATGGATTGTGCGGCCGTCGCTGGTGGTTAATTGAGTGACGCGACCTGTGGTGGGGCTATAGCTAAAGTTGACAAAATTACCCGTGAGGCTGCCATCCACCAAGCGTTCTTGAATTCTTTGCAATTGAAAAGTGCGGGCAATAACTGCGGGTTTATTCGGGTCAATAGCATAAGGTGATGTGCCCACCAGGGCTTGTTTGTCACTGCTATATAAATACTCTAGGCGATGACCATAAATATCTTCGGCGGCTGTTAATAGGCCTTCGCTGGAAAAATAATCCCGTGTGCCATCAATATATTGATAAATATAGCTGCCGTCGCTTTGTTCTTGCAGGCGCCCTCGCATGCCGATATTAGAAGCGGTATAAGCATCGCCAGTGTAGACAAATTTATCTCGTGCACCACAGCGAAAACGAATCACAATACTGTTATCAGGATATTCATACAAACGGCGGCTATGATCAAAGGCCCAACCATAGCCTAAGGGTGAATCGTAGGTGGCAATACTGTTGTAGCGTCGGGATATGGTAATAGGATAAACACCGTTTAATACAAGATCTGTGGTTTGATAAATTTCATAGCCTAAATTTACCGAGACCGGTTTTTTACATTGCGAGCAAGCGCTGGGGCCAGCACTAGCACCGCCACCGGCGCCACCATTACCACTGGCATTACACTGGGCCGGATTTTGCGGGCCATTGGGGTTGTTCGGGTTTTGTTGTGTCTGCCCTAAACCGTCGGCCAAAACCCATGTTGAGAGCAATAAATTAATGGTCATAAAAAGCCAGCTGACACCGAAGCGTCGGCCTATGGATTTTCCTATGATTTTATTGTCGACAGGTAGAGTGCTATTTGTCGGCATAACTACTTTCCTTTTCCTATTCCTTTTCAGGTTTTTAATTGCTACAGGGTTTTGCATATTCAGTTTTACAATTCGCTTTATTCAGACGTGAGTTTTTTGACTTGTGCGCGTAACTCTTCAGCGGCATCTTCTTGGCCTAAAGCCGATAAAACATGAGACTTTCCAAGATAGCCATAAGGCATGTCAGGGTGTTCTTGCATCAGCCGCTGAAAATAATCCATCGCACTCATATAATCTTTCTGATGCAGGTAGAAATCACCCGAAAGTTTAAGTGCTTGCCAGTTACTGGCATCTAACTCCAGGATATCTTGCGATAGAGAAAAAGCACGCTGATAACGCCCAGTAAGCAGCTCTAATTGTGCCAATTGGACATGGGCTTCGACACTGGAAGCCTCTTTTAATATGGCTTTTTGATAGTGGATTCTGGCCCGTTTAAAATTGCCTGCATTTTCAGACCTTTTACCTAGCTCGATCAAACGCTCTACGTTTTGAGCGGCAACATTTATTGTGCTGAAAAAAAACACGACACAAAAAACAATACTGCTTATTATTAACTTCATATTTAAATTCCTTAAATACTTCTTATCCGCTACCTAAGTAAATGGTCATCTAGGTAAATAGTTATCAAGGTAAATTATTGTCGACATACACTTTTATTGTGGCCATACCAAAGTTGCTTCTATCGCCTCTTAAATTTGCCGTAATATAATGTTCACCTTTATTTAAATGCCGGGTATCCCAACGGAAAGTTGTCGGGAAAAAGCCTACTTCATTTTCAAAAATAAAACGGCCATTCTCGTAAAATACTGGTTCAAAACGCTGGGACGCAAGCTTAGAAATAATGTCTCGATCAACATCCAAACGAATAGGCACGATACCTGATACCACGGGTAAATTATTATGGTGTTGGGAATATGTCTTAGCTAAGGCTAAAGACAGAGGAAAATCCCCTCGTTTATCCGCAGGCTGCTGCATAGGCCGATACATGGCCGTTTGCTTCACTGCCCTATCCCGACGAGATATTCCCCACGGAATCGAAGCAATAAATCCCTGTTCTTTCTTGCTGGAAACTACCATTACAGAATTATCTGCCAGAGCATAGCCATCTTTGGCGAGCAAAAGTTTGGGGTGTTGGCTAATATCTAATACACCGGATTGATCTAAACCGTTCCAGTCATCAATATGGGAGCCAGCCTGCTTTAATTCCCAATTGGCGATGGTATTAAGTAGGGGGCCGCCGTTATCAATACCCGCGCGCAAGACAATGCGTCCGTGTTCTTTAAGGGTGTAATGAAACTGCTTTTTTTCTTTATCCCAACGAAAATTAATAAAGTCTAAGGTTTTGTTATTGGTTAAATCTGTTAGATCGTGTTTAGTAATGTTGCCGGTGCCATCCTCGGCCTCGATAATAATGCGGTATTCTTCCGGCGGCACTGGCACACCTTGCATATCGCTAGCGTCCCACTTGGCTTTCACAATTCCATTACTATTGTTGTTTACTTTAATTTCCTTAATAAGGATGTCTCGTGCATCGTATATTTTAATACGGGAACTAGAAGCACCCTCAACTTTATAGCTAACAACTAATGCATTGAACTTATCTAAATCAATAAGGTTCGTACTCAGCTTAAAACCAGTAATGGACGTGCCATGACTTTTGCCAATGCAGAAGCTCGCACAGAATAGGCAGAGATAGAATATTGTTTTTACGGCGCGAGACATTATCGGCTGACTCCATGAAACCATACCGGACGCATGGCACCATACTTACGTTGAGTAAGCTGGCGTACCTTTTTGGACTTAAGATCCATTAACCATAAATTACTTACCCCCTTGTCCATCCTGTCGTAGACAAGATAGCGTCCATCGGGTGACCAGGAAGGGCTGGATTCAGGTGTTAGATCTTCGGTAAGACGTTGCCGATGCTGTACATTTGCATCCGCTTGCCATATATCATATTGTCCATGTAGGTTGCTGGTGAAGGCGAGCTTGCCTGTTGGAGATACGGCAATATCAAAATGATAAAGGGTATTTTGTGTTAATTGCTGGGCATTATCTGTCTTGGTATCCACAGACCAAATATCATGGGTGTCCCCACCGCTGCCCGATAAGAAATAAATTTTATTCTTCCCCCAAACCGGTTGGTGTTGTAGCTCAGGTAAATTGGTTAGCTTTTTAAGTTTTTTATTCGTTAAATGATATAACCAGATATTATTGTCATTTTTACTTTCAGAAGTACTCAAGGAAAATGCAATATGCTGGTTGTCTGGTGACAAGTGAGCATCACTAAAGCCTTGTAGAGGCGTCTTTATAGCTTGTTCTCGCGTGGTGCGCACATCTAACCATACTAGCTCTCCTTGTTGGCCATTCACTAATAATTTTTTCCCCTTAGAATGCCAACTAATACGATTTTTATCATAGGCGCTATGGGATATTTGTTTAGTTTTTCCATTAGAGGTATTCAGCAACCACACTTGCCAGTACGCATTCTCTCCGGGTGATAGAAAGGCAACGTCGTAAGCTACGCTCTCAACGCCAAGCAACAACAGTAGTAATAAGAAAGCTTTCCTCAATATATGAGGAAAGGTTCTTAGCGGCTTTTTATTAGTTATCAAAAACATATTCGCTTACTGATAAAGTTGTAAAACACCATAAAGGCTACTTGAATTGTTAGTGTCATTGGAGACCGCTTCAATCCAAAAACTATATACGCCCTCTTCACTCACCAAAATACGGTTTTTGTCTCCATCATCAAAACCTTTCCATTCAACATTATGGTCTATCACCTGACCCTCTGCATCGAATGCTTGTTGATTTTGGTTTGCAAACACAGTAATTGCCTTAGGATGATTTGGATTAGTGACACCTGGAGGCAACAGCTTAAAGGTAACTGAAGAATCATGATCTAAGGTGTATACCATATTGGTAAATTGATCGTAACTGTGCACCACAATATATGGATTAGATTTAACCTCAATACTCGGTGCTGAGGCACTGCCGCGAATAATAGGCTTACTGCCGGTAACAATAATCGAATTAACAGGCAGACTAATAGCATCTCTCAATAAGGTAGTTAAGCCGCCATATAGAATCTCACCATGATTATCTCGGCCATCCCAATGAATAATATGACGCCCGGCAGGATAGGCAACACTATTGATCACTTCATGGCTGTGGCCTTTCATATCTCTCACATTTAGCCCTATACGAGCATTAGCTGTAATCTCAATTTCATACTGGGCAAAAGTATTGGTTAATGAATTGATATTAGTGGTATTAAGCGCCCTCGGGTAAATAACCCGAGGGGTATATTTAGGAGCGTACTTCACTGTTTCAAATTCATTGGTAGCAGTGAGGGTATAGATATAGGCTTCATCCTCAACAAGAGCATTTAGCTGATCGCGGCCATTCCATGAAAAACTATAGCGCCCAGAATTTTCTATATTTCTCTCACTTGAATACACTAATAAGCCCGTATTCTCAGCATGTATATTTAGAGTCACCCTTGCAGGTGTATTAATATCGTAAGAAATATCCACTTGCTCATTTTTTCGAGCATTAACCTGTGGTGAAGATACGCTCACATTACTAAGAGACAAAGCGTTTATTGTAAAGCTACTGATAGACTGCTGACTATTGCCTGCTAAATCTTGCACGTTGAGCAGCAACTGATAATTACCCGTAGGTGGTGCTACTACCTCGCCACTTACAGAGTGCAATGTCCATTGGTGCAATAAATTGTTAATTACCGTGCTATTACCACTTTTTAAAGGTACCCAGTCAGGAGAATTCATAGGACGATAACTGATAGAGTAGCTATTGATAAGTTCGTCTGTTGCAGTTCCCAATATTTGAATCAATGAATGAACTGTTTGATTATGTGGGCTTACAATTTGCGCCGTTGGCAGGGTACTATCGACAAATACCTCGTCGATATGGGTTAAACGATAAGCGCCCGAACTCTCCTGTAAATATAGCGCTAAGGTATATTTGCCATCGCTGACAACATTAGCGTTATCATCACGCCCATCCCAGCTGGTATTAAAACTGGCTGATGTACCAGAGAATAGTTTTATTTGCTCACCAGTAGGAGAAATAATACGTACCTGCCAATGACTATCTTGGTTTAAGGTTCCGTTTATGGCGCTAGTAGTGACTGCACTATTTCCAGCAGGGGAAAAATATCGATTGCTAACTTCTATATTACCATTTACCGCTACCGTGTTTGGTTGCGTGCGATTACTATTAATTCTTACAGTGTTATCAGAAGCATTGTGAACAATATTATTCTGAGTGCTATCAGATGGCCCCCACCAATTATTGGTAATATTGATTTGCCTAGTGAAGTCTTCACCATAACTATTTAAATAGATACCTGCCGTCAGGTTATCAACAATATCATTGCCATCAAAAGAAGGGAATGGCGTTTGCGCCTGATTATTGATAACGCCTTGCAAATAGACACCAAACCTATTGCCAGAAATTACATTATTATTAATGGTAATATCACCTGGGCCGGATAGTAGAATACCTCGATCCATTCCTCGGATAATATTACCTTCAATGGAAACATTGTCCACATGATGAAGCTTAATCGCAGTGCCTTCATAAGGCTCGTTAATAAATATGGCGTCACTTATGGAAACGCTATCACCATTGGATACATCAATACCCGCTGTTGAAAAATTGTAAAATGAGAAATGAGATATACTTACGCTGCCATCAGATAAATTGTTGGAATATATCGCCCTAGATGCATAGTTTATTGCCGTATGCTCACCATTTAGCCTTGCATTTTCACCAAGGCTAATCCCTTTCCAAGCACCTGGAATTGTATCTGGCCATGCAGAAGTTAGTGTGATTCTATTATTCTCAACACCATTTAATATAAGTTGGCCTTCAACTTTGATACCAGTATCATCAGGAAAACGCAAACGAACTCCTGGTTCTATGGTTAGTGTTATCCCTTCAGGAACAATAATTCCCCCCATAACAAATAAATCAGAGCCGGTGGTAATCACCGTATTTTGTGTCAACTTACCAGTAATAACCGAATCATTACCAGTTTCACTACTTTCTGGGCTTAACAAATACTGACTGTAGTCAATAAATGCGCCGTTACTTTGAGCGTGGTCATATATAGTGGTGGCAACTTCGGCAAGGGTGGTCGATCCCCACCAGTTTTGCTGAAGGTTTATGATGGTATCGTCCCAGATAGTACCTGGAATTGATAAGACATTATAAAAAGTATTATCAATAAACGTATTAAACCTAATGCTGGGTACTACTAATGCTTCCTCACCCAGTCTTTTCACTTGGTTTTTAAACCTAATCCCACTAGTGTTTTTATAAAATGTATTATTCTCAATAATATTGGATTGCGAGTTATATTCTATCGAGATGGCGTCGGTATTATTTGAAAAATACGTTTGACGCACAGAACCGCTCGCATCATTAAGTAGTAGTGCACTCTTAGCATCTCGAATGGTGAGATGGCTAATAGTGTAATGTGCACCCTCGTCAAGACTTATACCCTTCCATTCATCTAACTTAGGGGTAATAAATGAAGAAGCAAATACAGCATTATTTTGCTCCGATCCAGAAATATTAAGGTTACCAGATACACTAAAATCAAATGAGCCAACGAAATTAAATTTCACACCAGCTTCGATAGTCAAGCTAATACCCTCAGGGACTCTTAGGCTACCCAAGATATTGTATTGAGCATTAGCAGCTAGCACTGTATCTTCAGTAAACACCCCTAATAAATAAGGTTCGCTATGAGGTGTGCCAGTGGGTATTGTCCAAAAGCTACTATAATCCACAAAAGGTGTACGATGGGTGTTTATATCACTGCCATCGTATAAGGTCTTATTAATTTCTGTAATATCACGGGTACCCCACCAATTTTCCTTTGCATCGATAACAAGCCTGCCACTATCGGCTGGGTAGGTGGATACATGAATATTATAATATTGATTATCATTAATGTGGTTGTGAGTGATAACAGGGAGTTGCTGATCCGTGAACACACTTGTGTTGTCTCCCTTCAATTCGATGCCTTGCTGAAGATTATAAGCAATTGTATTATCGCGAATCACCGAAGCCATAGAATTCACTTCTTTGGCCTTATTAAACTTTATTCCTACTTTATTTTTTGTAATATTATTATGGCTAGCAATTGTTACAAGAGATTCACCACTGACCAACACACCTGTATTATTATTCTCAATGTCGCTATTGGAGATAGAGCCATTACTATCTTCAAACCATATACCAGAATTTGCATATTCCACTAAAGCATGATCAATATTTGCCGTACCACCGGGCAAAATATGGATGCCTTTCCAATCACCAAAGCTTGCATTATTTTGTAGGCTTGTAAACACGGCAGGATTATGCGTAGTTCCAGATACATTTAAAGAGCCTGCGATGGTAAGCTCAGCTTGACCTATCATCTGTACTAAGGCACCCGGCTGAATATTCAAGTTGACCCCTTCCTCTACTTTAACTTTCCCTAGCATTAGGTAATGCTCATCGGCCAATAAATCGGTATGACTATTTAAAATACCGACAATAGCAGGATCAGTATTAGGTGAACCATTAAGACTTGTTAAGTACTGGGCAAAATTAATATAGGGAGCATCATCATGATCAGAGCCATCATAGATTAAATCCGTTATTTCATAAGGATCATTCGTGCCCCACCAGGATTGGGTAAAATCAAGGGTATTACTCGCGTTAACCGCTCCTTTATAGTCACGTAAGTAAACATGATAATCCCCATTATCAAAGTATTTATTGTTAAGTGTAGTCAAATTAGGTTCAAGACTAATTTCAATAGCTGTACATCCTTGATAATTCTTATTGCCATCCAATACGATGCCATTGGTCTTGTTATTGGCAATAATTGAATTTGTGATCTGTGAATGCACACCATCCACAAGGCCACTGGTTCCGGCAATGGCGCCTCCTGTTGATTCTGGTCGGCACTGATAAAACCCGTAACCGACAATGCCTATATCGTTATAGTTAAATATCGAAGAATCAATCTGTGAACGGTTATGCCCCAATAATTTTAAACCGTTTTTATTATTGCTAAAGCGGCTATTACTGATATTCGCTTGATCTCTGGTAGTATCGAGAACAAGACCTGTTGTCGCAAATTCGACAGCAACATGATTGAAAGTATGGCTTCCACCTTTTACTACAATACCTTGCCAGTCCTCAGCCAACTGATCATTTGTCTTTGCCGAGGTAAATACGATGGGTGAAGTAGATGTTCCATTAAAAGTAAGGTTACTACCAGTTGAAAAAATATCCGCATTTTTTACTGCTCTAATTTTGACATTAGCGGGTATCGTCAAATGGGTATCACTGGTTAACCTAAGATCTGAAAGCAACCAGTATTCTATTCCTTCTTGTAGTACCGTGTTGCCATCAAGGTCTTTAAATAAAACATTTTCAGGCATCGCAGGTTCTTGATTCAAGTGTGTAAAATCACGATAGTCAACCAGAGAAGTGACCGGCTCATAATCACTACCAAAAATAATGCCATTCAGACCATATATATCAGCTTCATCTGTTTTATCAGAAATTGAGTTTGCAATGGCATAGATATCTGTTGTCCCCCAATAATTAGCGGTAAAGTCGAAGACGCCATATTCATGACTTCCTTTGGTGACAAAAACATTAAATTCTTTGTTATCAAAAATTTGTGAGTTCGAAACAAATGGAGGTGGCCCTTCAGGAGGCGGTGGCGGCGCAGAGGCAACAGCCCCTCGACTAGCACCGGAGCTGGAAGAACCGCCTGAAGAGGAAGTTTGAGCAACGCCAGTAGTAGGTATGTTAGTGCCTGTAAGCTCGCTGTAATACGCCTTATTATTTATTTCTATACCATATTTATGATTCGATACTATTCGGCTATCACGAATTTTTGGTCGGCTATGTGAACCTATAGAGAGGCCAATATCGTTGGTAGAGATAACACTGTTGTCCATTTCAACAGCGCTTTTACTGGTAAATGCAAGCCCCAAAGTATTACCAATAAAGCTACTTTGACTAATATTTCCTGTGGTTTCAGAGCCTAATAATGCACCGACTTTCGCATTAGAAATACGGGTATACTGCCAATTTATCTCGGCATTATCTCTAATGATAATGCCTTTCCAAGCATCATCCGATACGGCTGCATGTGTACTTGAAAAAGTAACCAAGTTATCGGCATTGCCGGTAATGTTCAATTGGGAATTTTTGTTTAGCTCAATACTGAAAGGCCCAGCAATGTCAAATGAAACACCTTGAGGGATATGGGTATTTGTCGCATCTTTTAATAGCAGCCTACCGCCAACAATATAATGAGTGTTAGCTGCAAACTGGAAGTTGTTTTCCAGAGGGCCTAGCAGTACGAGTTGATCAAAGTATTCACCAGCTTCGGATAATTGGAACTCATTGTAATCAATATAAAGGTTTATCGAGTAACTATCACTGGCATCCTTAATGGATTGGGTAATCGATAGAATATCATCCGTACCCCACCAATTTTGTCTAAAGTCGACAAGGTTTGGCTCAGAAGCGGCATTTGCTTTCACTTCAACATTAGTACTATTTGTATGTATCTGATTATTTCTAACAAAAGGCCTACCCGCCAATAACTCAAAACCTATATTAGTATTATTAATTATTTTTGACTGGCGAACTTCAATACTCTCATTGTTAGTATTTTCCATCCGAATAGCTATTTGATTTTGTTCAAATGTTGAGTGAGTAATGCTGCCACTAGAATTAAAAATATTTAAAGCAATAGCGGCATTATTGATCAATAAATAAGAGAAATTAATATCGCCATTTTCAACAAATATTCCATCCCAAAGGTTATTGGTAGAGTTAGCCCCCAACCCCTTAAACACAGCAGGAGCTTCTTGGGTTCCTTCAATTGCGAGCTGGCCATTAACCTTTATAGCTGTACCTTCGGCAAAATTAACGGTTGTACCAGCAGGTATTGTAAGGGAGGCACCTTCAACAACATTCAGATTCGAGACAACACTGTAGGTTTCCCCAGGGATAAGAGTTGTAGCATTGGTAATATCACCCGCAATCATGGTGCCTGTTACTGGCGGCCCATCTATAGAGGATAAGAAATTAGAAAAATTAGCCAAGGGCGCACTTGCTAAATCCCTGCGATCGTAGATCGTTGTTGAAATAATATCGATATCTCTACTGCCCCACCAGTTGTTTGCAGCATTAATAGTGATATTGTTATCCGAACTATAACCAAATGAGTAAAGGTTGTAGCCACCATTATTATAAATATTATTGTTATTAATAACGGGGCGAGGATCTACACTGTCGTTGGAAGAGCCTCGTAAGTGGATACCATAAATAGTATTTGCAAAAATATCGTTGCCTACTATTACACCTTCAACGGAGGATGTTTGAATCCCCAACGAAGACATATAAATTCCTGTAGAGTTTTGTTTTATCTCGCTATTTAGTAATTCAAGAGTGGCTAGGTTGTTGGTTTGAACACCGGTATTACTATGGGAAATAATGGAGTTCTGAATCAGTCCTTCAGAACCGTCCAGCTGTATAGCAATAAATGCTGATTCAATATGAGCGTAATTAATGTTAGCACTAGCAGAAGGTTTAATAATAATACCTTGCCACTTATCTTTGGCTGGAAAATCGCTGTGGTAAGAAATAATGGAAGGACTTTGTTGTTCGCCACCAATAAGTAGGCTGCCGCTTACTTCCAGACTGAAGTCCCCTAACATTTTTAACTGAGCACCAGCTTGCATGGACAACTCAATGTTTTCGGGTACTAAAATATCACTCAAGGCAAAATACGAAGTATTTTCTTGCAATAATGTATTTTGCTTTATTTTTCCTACAATTGTTGGCCCAAGTTCTTGGTAACTCCAGTCAATAAAGGGGGCAATTGGGCTATCTACATGATCTTCGATAGTCTCATTGATTAACGTAACATCACTTATACCCCAATTATTTTCTCGTACATCTAATACAACGTCTGCAGCATCGGCATATCTGGTTGCAGAAATATTATAAATTCCGTTATTCCGTATAATATTTCCATTGACCACAGGTAGTGGATCGAACTGTCGATTGCTCAAGCCGTTAATTCTTATGCCGATCGCATTATTTTGAGAAATGGTGTTATTTCTTATAATTGGGGTGAGCCGTAAGGGATAGGAATTTCTACCGTTAATCTCTATGCCATCATTATTTTCACTAATGACATTACCAGATTCAATGATAGGGGAATTACCACCTTCTATGCTTATGCCAACTTTGTTATAGCGAAAGGTGCTCTCAGAAATACGACCTTCACTGTTGACAAGATGTAAACCTTTTTGTGCATATTCAACGATGGCATTATGTATTGTCACTGCGGCGCCGGAAGTAATAATAATACCTTTCCAATTACCACTTGTAGGGTTGGCCTCACTACTAGTGAATGTTACCGGCGCTCCAGAAGTTCCCTGGGTATTCAGATGCCCCTCGACTCGAATGCTCGATCCGGCTTGCATATTCAATACAGCACCGGCACCAATTGTAAATGTTGCATTTGTCGATACAACAAGCTCTCCTGAGATATGATAGGGCGTGGTTAGATCAATAGACAAATCCGAGTCGATATTCCCCAACAAGATATTCGTATCACCAGGCTCACCAGACTGGCTAATTAAGGCTTGTCTAAAGTCTATAAATGGCGAACTACGATTATCATTGTAATCATAAAGCCCATTAGTAATGGCAGTGAGATCGGTTGACCCCCACCAGTTTTCACGGGCATTGATAAGAACAGCTTGTGACTGGCCATAGTTTAAAGCACTAATATTATAGTCGCCATTGTTAACTATCTGGTTACCTCTAATAATGGGTAAGGGGTCTTTTAGCTGTTGATTTATACCCTGTAATTTAATTCCGTCTCTGGTATTAGCGTGGATTTTATTGTGTTCAATAATGGCAATAGGGTTTGAAGCACTCGCATTATTGGCAATAATAGTGACACCATCAATGTTGTTTGTAATTTCATTGTTAGCGCCAATGGTAGGTTCTGAATTGCCGTTTAGGTAAATACCCGTGGTGTTATCTTTAATAATTGAATTGGAAATTACACCGCTGGCACCTATGAATTCAATACCTTTAAAAGCGTGCTGAACACTAGAAAAACTTAACTCTAGTGATCCTGTAGACCTTACTTGGATACCCTTCCAATCTTGTTTTGAAGGCAACGCACTATTACTGGAAAATTTTACTTGAGAATCGATTGAGCCTTGCGCTCTAAGAATACCGTCAACCACGATGGCATAATCACCTTCTACAAGAATATTAACACCCGCATTTAGGGTTAATACACTTCCCTGAGTTACTGTCATATCACTTCTAAGATAATAGTCTCCAGCATCTAGCACAGTATCGCTAGTCACCGCTGAGGATAAGACTTGAATATTATTATCTTGACTTGTACTCTGCGGGTCTTGCGCTAAATAGTTGGTGATATTAACGATGGGTGCATAACTTGGCTGATCCGAATTATCAAATATCTTATTGCCAATCTCCACGAGATCACTACTGCCCCACCAATTGTTGGTAGCATCTAATATAGTAGTGGTAGCATCAGTAAAGTAGTAAGCATAATAATTGTGGCGATTATTATCTAATATACTATTACCAGTCACTACTGGTCGAGGATCTAAACTAGCATTTCTACTACCATAGGCATAAATACCATAGCTTGTATTCTGTGTAATGATGTTGCTGTTGATAAGTGGCGACGGAGCGCTAGTGGCGTTATTAGCGCTTTTTATCTCAATGCCGGTTAAGTTATTCGCAATAATATTGTGATCAGTTATCATTGGCGAAGAATCACCAACAATAGAAATGCCTTTGGTATTATAGCGTATCTCTGAATTACTTATATTACCCGAAGCATTATCAAAGTAGACACCTTCTTTTGCATAAAAAATGGAGGCATGATCGATATTAACTCGCCCACCCTGTGTTATGTATATGCCTTCCCAGCTAGCTGTTGAAGGTAAATCATTAGCCGAAGTAAGTACAGTTTTACTGTTTTGTTGGCCTACAAGATTGAAGTTACCTTTCACTATAATTTCAGCGTCATTAATTGCTGAGATTTTTACACCTGACGCAACGCTTACATTTGCTCCGCTTTCAATAATTAAATCACTCAGAAGTAAATAGCTCTCGTTACTTAATACATGGTTGCCGGAGTAGGAACCTAAAAGAGACACTGCAGTATTGGGTGTCCCATTTTCAGCGTCTAAATACTGGCCAAAATCAACAAATGGTGCATAGGTAGAAGAATTAACATAGTCATATATTTTAGCGTAAAAGTCCTTAGGATTCGCTGCTCCCCACCAATTGTTGGTAGCGTTAACGATCGTTTTGTCGTTTTCGGCGAAGTAATACGCGTAGAGATTATATCTATTGTTGGAATGGATTCGATTGTTATTAATAATTGGCTTAGGATCTTTCGCAACATTGTTCACGCCTCGCAACTCAACACCATAGTAAGAGTTATTCACAATGGTATTGTTTAAAATTTGTGGCTTTGGCGAGTCAGAAGCACTGTTGTGTCCATATACTCTTATGCCATTGTTATTTTCTGAAATAACATTGCCTTCCCCGATAAAAGGGCTAGAGTTGCCATGTATATGAACACCATTAGTATTGTTTTTAATTTCCGAATTTGCCAAGCGGCCATTGCCGCTATAAAAATAGACACCATTCTTAGCATATTCAATTGTTGAGTAATTAATAGAGGCGTAACCACTGTCGATTACTTGAATTCCATCCCAACTGGATTTTTTTGGTGACGCTAATGCACTACTAAGTAAGACCTTGGCGGTCAGCAGGCCATTTACCTCTAGCTGACCTTTTACAACGATACTACTTTTGTCAACCCCTTTAATAATAGAGCCAGGCGCGATAGTAACATGAGCACTAGGCTCAATAATTAATTTATTTAGTAGTAAGTATGGAGTAGAGGAGTCTAAAGTTCTTGTATCACTTAAGGTTCCTAACAAACCGATAGACGGTTCTGCTTCGCCATTTTCTGATAGTAGAAAATTACTAAAGTCCACAAATGGCGAATAATTAAAAGATTCAGCGTAATCATAAATGCTATCTGTAATTCGCTTTAAATCTGAAGTTCCCCACCAGTTGTTTTTGACACTAATGATAACATTTTCGGGGTCTTCGAATGCATAAGAATAGATATTGTAACGCCCATTATTATAGATACCATTATTTGTAATAGTTGGCGCTGGGTCAACTTGAGTGTTGAATACACCAGCAACGTAGATGCCATAAATTGCATTATTTATGATGGTACTATTTTCAATAACAGGTGCTGTTTTACCACCCGAGTTATTTTTTCCACGAATGACAATACCGTGGGAAGTGTTATCCCGAATCATATTTCCAGCACCAATAGTAGGATTTGAATTACCCTCTATTGTGATGCCAATGGAGTTATGCCGGAACTCAGAGTTTCTTACATCGCCTGATGCATTTAAAAAATGTAGGCCTTTGCTGTACTCCAATAACACGTGCTCAAATACAATATTTGCACCCTCGCCAACATTGACACCGTCCCAGCTATTAGCCTTGGGATTTGAACTGGTACTGGTCAATCTAATAGGTGATGCAGAGCTTCCCTGTAATCTAAGCTCCCCTCTTATATCGAGTTTGGTTTTATCTACAAAGTTAAATGTTACACCTTCAGGTATTGTTAGCTGACTTCCTGTTTCAATAACAAGATCTGTCAGGACTTCATAACTTTGACCAGCCAATAAGCTCGTACTGGCAGTGATAGCTCCTGACAACTGTTGACGTGCAACAGGCCCACCCTCACTGCTAGTGAGGTAAGCGCTGAAATCCACAAATGGTGAATAATTTTTACTATCTTGGTAATGATATATTTTATCTTCGATAAAAGAAGGTTCAGCACTGCCCCACCAATTCTCCCGTGCATCTATTTTTATCCCATGGCTATTTGCGAAATAATACGCTCTTAAAGCGCGACCATTGGTAGTGCTGTTGTTTTCAATTATATTGCGGCGAATCACCGGGTTTGGGTCAAAAGCGCTATTATAGACACCACTGATGTTTATGCCGTAGGTAGTATTCGAGGTTATTATATTGCTTGAAATATAAGGTTCAGGCATACCTTCAGAGTTTGCCTGCCCTCGAATAGATATTCCTGTAATGTTTTGTGTTATATGATTGTGTTCAATACTGGGGCTAGAAGCTCCTTGTACCGCAATAGCTGTAGCACTACCGTTAAAGTAACTGTTTAACACTGAGCCTTGCGTGTTATTAAAGTAGATACCGTTAGTGGCATAAGAGATATTTGCATATTCGAGGTTAGCCACGCCATTGTTAATAACTTCTATCCCATTCCATGCGCCTTGAACTGTTCGTCCATCTAAAGGTTGGAATTTTACCGGGTTATTATTAACCCCCAGAACAGATAACTCACCTTCAATTTGTAATTTACGATTTCTATCGACAAATAATTCTGCACCTTCTTCTATGACAAGGCGTATGCCTTGCGGAACAATCAAGTTATTTTCAATGTTATAACGTTGATTCTTATAGAAGGTTGTATTTTTTGTAAGTGAACCTGAAACCTTATTAATAACATCTGGGTTTGAGAATTCCGTTGAGGAAGGGCTAGTGTTTTCAACCCTTCTCTCTAAAGAAACGAAAGCAATATCAGTTATATTACTTTCATAACTCGCCAATTGACTCCAGCTATCTGCCGTATCAGAAACAGAATAGGTAAATGTTGTTGCAGATCTTTCTATTCTTAACCAGGAATTAGAAGCATCTAATGGTGTAGAAGGTGTTATAACTTGTTGTATTCCAGACGAGCGGTCATAAAGAGTATAGTGACCATTATCTACAGTAAAAAATACAGCATCGCTCAAGCGATGATTATTTTGTCGAATAGCTAAAATCCAAGGAGCCTGCTGAGTATTATGTAAGTTAGCAATATTTACCGTAACAGAGCCTTGCTCATGTAGCTTTTGGTTTAGCGAGACGATGGCATAGCGCTCTTCTCTCTCTCCGCTATCATCTAATTCAGGGCAGCTGGAGTTGACTTCTGAATGAATGTATAAATTATTTATGGACGTTGTATCACTTAAAGAAGGGTTAGTATGTGAAATACCAAAAGACGTGAATTCGGGAAAACTGCTGGTATGGCTGTAAGATAAACCGATGTTCTGGCTATCTACAAGCAGAGTTATCCTATTGTTTATCAAACTTAGCTGCACATTCCTTGCAATATTTGGTAATGTTTGATCAGAAGGCACTTCTGATAAAAGCACCTCATTTCCGCTGCTATCCATTTCTACTAGCTGCCAAAAATGACCGTTAATAGATGAACGATGGCGAAAACCATAGGAAGATTGACCAGAATAAAGAAATAGCGTTGGACTGCTAGCCTCATTAGAGGAGCTACTTGATACAAGTATATCGGCTTCTAATGATAGAACAGGTCTATCTATTCTATACGAGGAAAGCACAAAAAACCTTGTATCTGTATTTATATGTAAAGCATTTTGTAAAATCTCTATATTGTGGGCAGCTTTACTTGAATAAAAGCCCAGATACTCTACTTCAGTACCATCTGGCTTATCGAAAGAATATCCTATCTTGTCATCTATCTGACAACCGCCACTCGAAGAAATAGACAATGTTCCACTACTACTATTGGCGGTCACATTTCCACGATAATCACCCAATATATTTAACTGCCAAGGATCTATGCTGTTAAGTATAGTTATTTCGGCATAACCAACACACGAAAAAATAGCTAGCATTAATAATGCAGCATATCTAAGACTAAAGTATTTTTTTTGATATGTAGCAATAAGTTTAAATTGCATAATGCTTCCTTTGTACTTCTATACCCTAACAATCAACCAATATTTGAAAAAAAATATGACCTACGCCTTTTAAATTAGCGCATCAAAAACCGAACAAAACTAGTAAAAGATAAGATTAAAATTATTTCCCCAGAGGAACCCCAAAACCATACCTTGTCAACATCACAAAATCCTTAACATAAAACAAAAAAGCCAATATAAAGGCAGAAAGATATGTAATATTTATATACAACATCAGCCCTGAAGAAAACTCAGTCCCTATTAGAAATGCATGAACCAAAACCAAGGATATAAAAAAATACCAAAGTTTATGTGCCCAGCTAAGAACTTTACTGGAGGAAATTCTTCTCATTACACCTGTGACAACAATCAAAATTAAAACCCAGAAAGCACAGGCGCCTAAGGCAATCGCTCTATGATAAAAATCACTATCAAATGATGGAAGGAATAAATGTAGAGGGATATTGCCGGTACGTAATCCAACCCCTAAAACGAACCCCCAAATGTGCAAGATCACAAAAAATGTTGTTGTCATCCCTAAAATATAATGATCCTTTTTCGAAAAATTAAAGAATCTTATAAAAAATGGACGGATTTTCTCCGTTCGAGAGATAAGGGCTATAATAATCTGTGTCCAAATCACCACACAAGCCAACATGCCAAAGAGCTTGGAGAAAAGATAAAAGTATTGCCCTGCTGGCGGATTCATTGCAAAAAGACTACTAAGGCCACCGACACTTTCATTCCAAGCAAGTATCGGGAGTATGAGTGTGACCAGCGCTAGAGACAAACGATGAATCCGAGTATTATTTTTTATCTTATCCAGGGCTTGCATCTTTTTTATCCCTGCAAAACTTTGAATTTTCTGCACATGCTTTTAATCGAGTAACAGCTTGTAGTTCGGATAAGCCACTGGGCTTAACAATGGGAAGTCCGGAATCAATCCAACCTTTAATACCAAAGGGATTTGCGATAGCAACATTGCTAAGGCCTTGGCGGGCTAAAGCTCTAGCAAGTTCGTACCCTCTAAAATCTTTCACACAATATGCTACGACCAAGTCTGCGTCCCTTAGAGATAAAGTCGTAGTTTTATTTACCTTGCGAATTTGTAAATTTACAGCTCCAGGAATATGCCCTTCTCTATATTCTTCGGCTTCTCTAGCATCAACAAATATGACATTTTTATTCTGCTTTATATTATTAAGGATATAATCTAAAGAATACTCAGAGACCGATTGGGTGACTAATTTTTTAGATGGTTGACTTTCGCATGGAAAATCAGGCACTAAACTATCGATACTTAGTTTTCTATTGTCGGCGATTTGTTTATAGATATTATTAAAAAAAGCAACGTAACACTCTTTAGCAATGCTATCCCTACCGCCACGAACTTGTAACTCACGAAACGCTGACTCGACAATATCGGAAAGTGGATCCCTATCATCATGCCAAAAATTAACTTCTATATCGTAGAGGATCTGCTGGATTCGCAGCAAGGTAGCATCACTGATTTTATGATGTTCTAATAACTGTGTGTACGTTGTTTGAGTCGAGTTTCTTTGAAATTTAGCTTGCGGGACATCAAATAATATTTGTTGGTTAAAAGGTGTGTTAAGTGGAAGTATTTGCACATTAGGGGATGGATGAACCTGGGACTCCAACAACCACACAGATGCCCATTTATCTGGTCCAAGACCGTACCATGTGGCATAAGTAACGGACGAAGAGTGTTTGTGACAAGATACTAAAAAAATAAATATGGAGCAGAAAAAGAAAAATCTCCCCACTTTTTTCAAAATGTTTACCGTTGAATTCTCCAAGTACAGCATTCCCTTTTTATAACTTACAGCTCACAACCTATAACTTACAACTTAGTCAACACAACAACCAAAATTGGTTCAAGGATCAAAATTAGATCGTTTAATAATTGATCGCTATCATAAATAAATTTTGGCGCGAAATAAACATTTTTTTTAATTATTTTGAGATATCTATATAAGGGCACCTTTACTAATTGGATTTCGTCCTCTGGCCTAGCGAGGGAGTTTATACACAAGGCAAAATTTTGAGGCATGCTGATGGCCTCTTGAAGAATTTTAACAGCGTGCATGGATCGCTCGCTAGGCCCCAAAGGGCGGGGCCTGGCGGGCTTTATTGCGACGTTGGATTGCTTGCAAAGGCAACCAAACTTACGCTTCGTAATTCAGCGAAAGCATCAACGAGCAGGCCTCGCCGTAAGAGAGATAGCCCTGCGTACGGGCTTATCGCGTAATACAGTCAAGAAACATTTAGCCAGTAACGTGGTAGAGCCTACTCACCCTAAACAGGAGCAAGCGAGCCAACTTGATGACTACAAACAAACATTAACAGACTGGCTATTTAGAGAAGCAAGCCGCTCAACGGTGTTTGGTGATACCAAAATGACAACGGCTTTATCAGGCCGGGTCAGTTTTAAATGCAATTCAACAAATGCTCACAATTTCCACTTTTGGAACCCTGCTAAAAAATGAAATTAGCGACACAAAAATAATCCTTGTGACATTTGTTGTAAACTGAAGGTTTTATTATATTCATCCCCCCTAATTAGGGGGTACACGCCAATAACATTCGACATTAGGGTTTACGCTTTCTATTCCAATATTGAAATAAACTTATGGATTTATTTCAATAAAGAAGCTATAAAAAGCATTAGAATGTCTATCAAGAAAGTGTTTTTCAAATAAATAAAAATAAATTGTGAGCTGGCCACAAAACAGAGCCGGTGTTGGAACTGAGACTTATCAAGTGCATCAGTAAAAAGGACGCTATATGGATATTAAGATATTTTTATTTGGCATGATCGAAGTCATGAGTAACAAACAGTTATTGGCTTCATTTCCAACAAAAAAATCTCGTGCAATATTCGTTTTCCTAGCTTTGAGTCGCGGCAAACATTTTCAGCGTGAAGTGCTGGCCAGCGAATTTTGGCAGAAACTCTCTCCCACCAATGCCCGCAAGGCACTCAATACAGATATTTGGCGTTTAAGCCGTTCACTTAAAGGAATAGGGGTAGAGATGGAACAGCTGATTGCCGTAACGGATGAAACCCTTGCTTTTGTACCTTCATCACACTGCTGGGTGGATGTTGAAAACTTTCAACAAGGCTTACAAAAAATCGATGAAATAAACCCCAATAGTGTCAGCAAAAAACAAATAGATGACATCGAAGCTAAACTCGCACTGTATCGCGGTGAACTATTTGAGCAATGCTACGAAGACTGGTGCATGGACTCTCGTGACAGCCTGCGCGAAACCAAACGCGAAGCCCTAGAGCTACTGCTATGGTTTTATATGCGCCACCAACACTGGGCGCGCGCGGTAAAAATTTGCCAAGAACTTTTGGTGCTAGACAATTTATTAGAACATGTATATCGATGTTTACTACTATGCCACTACCGGCTTGGCAACCGCCCGGCAGCTATTCGCGTCTATCGACACTGTTGCAAGGTATTAAAGCGAGAACTATCGATAGAACCCATGCCAGAGACCCAACGGGTTTTCAATGGAATTTTGCAGGGCAAATGTGATAAGTCGATTGAGGGCGATGTTTATATGGGCTGCCCTGTGACGGAATTTGCTGATACTTCTAATGCATTTATAGAAGCTTGAGTTTGACATCAATCTAACTTAATAGAAGTGCGCTAGCTGAATACCATTTATAGCTTTTAAGATTGGGCTTTTTAAAAACCGGAGAGCCTGTAAATAATAATTCTGTGTAACAGCCAGTTTAAATATAGTCTCTCAAGCGATCATCAAACTCAATCATAATTTCATTGGGCAAAAGGCAATGTATGACTCGCCTCAGTCTGTCAACAGTGTTTTTCAATAAATAATTAGGTTGCGTCAATGTATTCGAGTTTTATTGTGAACATGTTATCTTCACGACTCAAAATGAGAATACGCACAACTTCTTCCTATCAAGACCTTCAGTATTTTTCATACTATTGCTTTTTACAGGTTTCAGAAATTGCGGATGACCTTTTTATTCATTGCTAACACTATCGGCAAACCCGGTAGAAAACATATTTTATTTACGAATGATCAGTTACATCATACTGATGGTTGATAACGTTCGTTCTTAGATAAGATCACCCAAAGCGTTCTCACCATCTTATTAGCTAATGCAATCACCACTTTCGACTTAGGCTTTTCCTGTAATAACTTCTCTGACCAACTTAGCCAACGCGTCGGATTTTTATGATGCCACTGCAATACCGAACGCGCTCCATGAATCAAGTAACAACGCAGCAACTTATGACCTCGCTTACCAATGCCTAGCAAGGTACTTTTCCCTCCCGTCGAATATTGTCTGGGTACTAAGCCAATCCATGCCGATAGTTCGCGACCCGATCGAAAGTGTCTCGCATCGCCTACCCAAGCAATTAAACTCGCTGCAGTGATTACTCCAATACCAGGCATACATAATAAACGCTTACCTTGACCACTATTTTTTAACACCTTAGATAAGTCCTTTTCTATTTGGAGGATAACATCATGTAAGTAATCATATTCTTCGATCAAGCGAAGAAGCAAACACCGCATTAATGATGGAAGTGGCGTATCTTCTTGTGATGTGAGATCCATCAGTGCTTGACGTGTACCTCGACCTTTTTTCAAAGCAATACCGTATTCCAGTAAAAATCCATGCGCTTGATTCAATACCGCGGTTCTTTGCTGCACTAATTGATTACGTGTTTTTACCATCGCGCCAATGGCTTGCTGTTCTGGATTACGTATCGTAACAAAGCGCATATTCGGTCTTTGCACGGCCTCACAAATCGCTTCAGCATCCAGAAAATCATTTTTATTGGATTTGAGATACGGCTTAACAAACTGGGCGGGCATCAATTTAGCTTCATGGCCGAATGTTTTGGCTTTGGCTGCCCAGTAATGAGCACCGCCACACGCTTCAAATCCAATCAAACACGGAGGTAACTGATTCAGATACAATAAAAACTTCTCACGTGTTAAACGTTTTTTCTCAACTAAATAGCCTTTGTGATCAACACCATAAACATGAAAACAATGCTTGCCTAAATCCACTCCAAGTACTTTAATGGTCATGATGATTCGCCTCTGTTGGTTTTGTCACCTACCATCCTAAATCAGGTGGGGAGGCGAGTCATCTCAGTAGACCTGACCCCATTATCCGCAACTGGTAATTTTTAGCCTAGAAAAACAATCAATTCTACTACGTAATTGCCTAATTTATAACGACTGACACCGCCGAGGTTCTACTATGGTTTTACATGGGCTTGCTGCGCGGTAAAAATTTGTCAGGAGCTTTTGGTGCTGGACAATTTATTAAAATATCGATGCTTACTTTCATGGCTATTACCTGCTCGTTAATCGCCCTAGTGGGTTTTTACCTAACAAAGGCGATTGGGAGTAACGTTTGTATGGTATGTCCTGTAGAGTAGTTTGATATTACTCCCAACGCATTATTTGAAGCCTGACCTTAACAGAGATGCGCTAGCTGAATACCATTTATAGTTTGTAAGGTTTGGCTTTTTTAAAACTAAAAAAGTATCACACACCACGTTCACGCCACATATGAGCTGTCTTTTCAGCATACTCTCGTAGCTCCTCGGAGCTGTCATGTTTTGATATACTCTCTAGCATTTTCACACCATCGGGCCAACCTCGATACGTTAAAGATGAAATTACTCGACGACGCAAAGCTTCAGTTCCTGTATCGTAATAATTAGAAAGCATTGCCAAAGCATCATTGTTAGGTTCTTCAAATATTACGGCAAGTTCATAGGCTGATTGCATCTTCTCTTCATCACTAATAGCTTCTTTTGCACAGCGAAGAATATTGATGGAAGTTCGCAAGTCCAAGTCGATTCCAATCTGGTTAATAACTCGTTCATAGCCAATATCATCACCAACTATCACCATAAATCTTATGCCTAATAGTCGTTCATTTATATAATGGATCTCCGTGGTGTTATCCGAGGCTACGCGGATTTGGGTAAAACCTGTTACTTGCCCATCACCCTCTTCCTGATGAATAAGTTTCCATCCATTTTGTTCGGAGACACTTACAAAATCTTCGAAGCTAGACGATTCGCAAAATATAAAAACAACTGCATATCGACCATCACTCATTTTAGTCACCTCAGAACCCATATAAATATTTGTTTAATGTATCTTTGATTTGTTTAATTAAATTAGCTTTCGTTGGCTCAATTTCCTGAACATCTTGAAACGCTTTCGAAGAATCGGCCCAGCTTTTAAAATTATTAATTTCTCTATCTAACCGCTTTTTTTCATCACTCTTTATATTTTCCGGTAGCGCAGCATCCTTCCCATAACCTTCAATATAGTTACCTTTTTCATCTTTAGTAAGCGCCTTCTTGGTAACATCTTTTGCGCCCTTTTGTATACTACCACCTTGTATTCCAGCCGTTGGCGCGTTCTCTATATCTTCTATAGTCTTATCATCATTAGATAACGTTTGGCTTAGCATCATAGCATGAACAAGATCTCGGCGATGCTCCATTTTTTTAGACGGATGTGTGGCCTCAAAGTTTAGTAAGCCATAGAGTTCAGCAATCAATTTCCTTTGTTGAGGAGTGCGTTTCAAATCCATACTCGCATTCGCGAACTTTGCTCCCAAGGCATTACCAAGTTCAGTATTTTTCAGTCCAGATTCTGCCAAATCGTCGATTATTTTACCATAAGATCTGCCTGCTTTAGCATTAGAACCAGCATCTATTACAGCTCTTGTCGGGTTATGTATGAACATTTTTGCTGATCCTGAATAAAATCCCTTTGTCCTTATTATTTTTATTTTATCGTCTTCCCCTGTATCAAAGGTACCCGTGTCATATTGGTTTATGACCATCATTGTGCCAGCAGCGCCATGCCGTGGAGCTGCATCAATAACTCCAGGCTGTAGAGTATTTTGCTGTTTAGGGGCATTCTTTTTCGTCTCTTCATGCTCTTCCTGATATTTTCCGGCGACTTCATCAATCGCCCGAAGAATTTCATCCCAAGTAAACACCCAGCCATTGCCCAAATCCAAAACAGGATTAATTTTTCCAATAAATCGTAGTTTTCGCTTCCCTTCAATTTTCAAACTTGATAGTCGATATTTTAACTTCCAGACGAGCAATTTAGCTTTCATGCGTATCCGGGAGGGCTTTTTCGCTAAGAAGCTTTTAATCTTCGGCGGTAGTTCTTTACGAGCACGATCTATGCGCTCTTGCTTTTTCCTCTTCCTAGCCTCCTCCTTCTTATCCACCGCTGTTTTCTTAGGCTTCTTCGAAGCACCACTTTTATCCAGTGTGCGCTTATTATCCGCTTTCCCTCTTTTCGCCATACCACCACGAGCGCTCGCTTTCCCTATCACCTGCTTGCCTTGGCGCTTACCCTTCTTCCTACCCAGTATCTTTTTAGCCAGCGCTTTAATTTTGCCGCCAATTTTCGCGGCGCCTTTTGTCAGTTTGGCAATTAACCAGTTGGCGACAAAGTCGATAACGGCGACGGCGGCGGCGGCCAGGGCGCTGGCGAATTGTGGGCCGGCGTTGCCTTTTTTCACGGCTTTTAAGAAGGCCATAAATTTGTTAAACGCTGTCACTATTTGCTGTACTGTTCCCCAGGCGGCTTGTAGGCCTTCAACAATGGCCATAACGGCACCGGCGGCGGGGACTATCATTGCCACCAGTTTTTCTACAAGAATGCGGGTTAGGGCTGCGGGAATTATGGCTTTGATGCCTTCCCAGGCCATTTTGCCGACTTTGGCGACGGAGAGGCCGCCGCTTTTGATAAGGCCCCATACCATGGTGCCCAGACCAAGCACCTGTTCGAGTTTGCTGTTAAACCATTGCTGCACCGCCGCTTTAAAGGCTTTCCAGAGGTGGTTTTTAATGCCGTCTATTACGGCGGCGCCGAGGTTGCCAATCCATTTAACGGGGCCTGCAGCCACGTCTTTGATAAGTGTCATAAAGGCGCCGAAGGCTTGCGCGGTTTTTTCGGCAAATTTAATGGCACCATCTACCGCTTTTGCATAAGCATCCACTGCGGCGAGCATGCCTTTTTCCAACCAGCCGATCAGTTTATTTAGGCCAGCGGCGAGTAGATCTAGCAGCGCGGATACGCCTTTTTTCAGTTTTTCCGCATATTGATTGACCTTGGCCACCGCCTTATCAATGGTGCTGTTAATAAATTTCCTAAATTTATCGCGCAATGCGGGGAAGGCCGCTAGCAAGCGGTCGCCAATGGCGATGAGTAATTTGCCTACCAGTTGAATGGCGGCAACAATGGCTTTACGCGCCTGTTCGATGGCCCACATGGCGGCTTTTTTGGCCATTTCGATGGCCTTTTTAATCAGCTTGCGTGCGAGATCAAAGGCGGATTTAATCGCCGCTTTAATACGGTCGAAAAAGGCTTTGGCTTTGCTGGCCAACCAACCGAAAAAGCCCTTGCCCTCTTTTTTGCCTTTGCGTTTTTCTGCGGCGGCTTTATCTTCCGCCTTTTTGCGTTCCCGCTCGGCTTCATTGTTACCTTTGCGGATCTCTTGTGTGGCTTTTGTATCGGCGTCTTGTTTTTTCTTTTGAATGTCGTCGCGGCCTTTGGTGATTTCCTTGTCGGCTTCTTTATTGGCCTCGCGAATGGTTTTTTCCTGCTCTTGCGTCCACTCGGTCTTACTCGCCTTAACTTCCCCCTGGGCTTGGCCGCGCGCCTGGGCTTGGTCGGCGCTGCTCTTGGCTTCTAATTCGACAATATCTTTTGCCGATTTGGCCTTTTCATCGGTGACCTTGGTGTTGTACTCGCTTTTCTTCGCGGCTAGGTCGCCTTGTGCAGTATTAGCGGCGGCTTCAATCTCGCCGCCTTTTTCTTTGTTTGCTAGGAAGTTAAGGGTCGCCGGGTCTACCGAGCCTGGAAGGCTACTACCTCCCGCAGCACCTGTTCCTTCAGCTGTTCCTTCACCTCCGCCTCCACCAGAAGGCACTTTAGCGGTGAGCATTTCCGTTGCTACGCTGGGGTATATTTTTGTGTTCTCCCCCATTTCCTGGGCAACATCCTGTCGGCCTTGCTGCTGGTGCTGATTCATGCTGCTTTGCAGCTCGCTGTTTTGCTCTGCTATCCTGGCCGGGCTGGCGTTACCGGCCAGTTCCACCGTCGGTGACGGCCCTGTGCTCATATACAAGCCAGCGTCTTTAGTGGGCAAGCTACCGACGCTGTGGGCCAGTTGCTGCACTTCATCTGCCGATAATTGACCACTGTCTCCCCCTTGTAGCTGGGGGGTCGGCAGGTTTTCTGCCGGTGAAGGCGGCGGCTCGGGCGTTTTGGCAGGCTCAGGGGTCGGATTATCTCGGCCCGCTTCTGCCTGCGCCACTGGCTTGGCCGCATTGTCATCGGCTTTTGCCGCAGTGCTAGCCTTGCCATATAAATTTATGGGCGATCCGGTAGGGCGTTGCTGTGCAGGCGGCTTGGCTTTTAGCTCGTCGCGCTCAGTTTTGGCTTCGTTGTTAATAGAAGAGGCAAGCCCTCCGAGCGACTGATGCATTTGCACAGGCGGCAGAGCACTGGCGGTTGCCAGCGCCGCCACTGGTTTTTGTGCTGACACATCGGGCACTTCTGGCTGGGGCTTGTCTGCAATAGCACTGCCGCCACCACCGCCACCGCTGATGCCCGCACCTGTGCCAATATTTTCGGCAAGGCTATCAAAGGCGACCTGTTGCTCTGCGGCCGATAAGTTTTGTGATCCAAAACCTTCAAGGGCGCCGCCACCTAGCGCCGGTTCGTCGCCGCTAAAGCCATCGGCACTGCTCACGTCTTCGCTTTGGAGATCTGGCGCTGGGGTATTGCTATTATCCGCATCGGGAAGCTTAGTTGGTGATGCCGGTGCTTGCGGTGCAGGTGATAGTGTTTGGCTGTTATCTGCAGCTGACGACTGCTCGCCTAAATCTCCGGTCTCTTTGGGCACCATATAATCCATCGCAACATCGCCGGGATCTGCTTGGTCAGCCGCCGCCCGCTCGGGGTCTGCCTTGGCGAGCCTTTCTTCCAGTTCCGCCGCGCCTTCCTCTTCATTGCTGCCTTGGATATCGCCAGTCTCTACATTGGGCGCGCCGCCACCGCCCTCCTCAACTTTAGGCATGCCGCCAATAGCACTTCCCATAACACCGGCGCCAGCGGCACTGCCGAGAGCACCGGCTGTTGTTTTAGCTATATTCCCAGATCCAACACTTGGCTTGGTGGGGACGGAAGTTTTGGTTTTATTATTGGCTTGGTTGGTAGCCTGTTTGGCTTGCGCCTGCTCGATCTTTTCATCTTTTTGTTTTTCTTGCTGCTGCTTCTGTGAGGCTTTTATAGCCGTGTCTTCTTTAGCCGTATCTTCGGCTTTAGCTTTTTCCTCCTCTAGATTGACGAGTGGCATGTCATCTGCCCACTCTTCTGCTGGGTTATTGCCCCCGTTATTACCCCTGCTGTTGCGCGCTAGCATTCGCCCTAGACGGGCGTTGCCGGTTACCCGTTGTAAAGCACCGCTAACTTTAGCGCGGACACCTGAAGCAGTGCGGCTTGCCACCAGTTGAGCGCCACGTTCTGTCGCCGCTTCGCCACGGGGTGGCGGCAGTTGTGACGTGCTTTCTTTACCGGCAAAAGTACCGGCCAGCACCTGAGCTTCACGGCGCTGGGCCGCGAGATCTTGGCCTTGGGTGTGCTGTACACGCGGCTTAGTTGAAAGTTCTGCCTTTTGCTTGCTTTGCGCCACTGGGCACCTCAGTCATTGTCTTGAGTTACAGAATTTCGTTTTCAATCCAGGTATAAAATGGCAGGCCAAAATCCCCCTTCGTCAGGGCGGTGCCCTGTTTTTGCTGTTCACGTGCAATGCCCAAAACTAAATGACGCAATTCAATCTGGCGGCTATTGTCAGACAGGGCGCGGAAGGCGGCATCGAGCACGGCGTTCTTAATATTGCCGCCGACCAAATTAAACTGCTCGGCGAGCTGGCGCAGGGTGTCATCGTCGGGGCGCGATACCCCTTCTGGAAACATGCCTTGCCAAATACGCAGACGGGCTTCGGTATCAGGCTTGGGAAAGTCGGCAATCACATGGATGCGGCGTAAAAAAGCGGGGTCCAGGTTCTGGCGGAAATTGGTGGTAAGAATGACAACACCGGCAAACTCTTCCACCCGCTGGAGAAGATAATTCACTTCAATATTGGCCCATCGATCACGGGCGTCTTTGACTTCTCCCCGTTTACCGAAGAGCGCTTCGCCTTCATCAAAAAACAAAATGGCGTTGGCGTCTTCTGCCTCGGTAAAAACTTTCGATAGGTTTTTTTCGGTCTCGCCCACGTACTTGCTGACAACGGCAGAAAGATCCACCTTGTACAATTGCATACCGTATTCACGACCGAGTAACTCTGCCGCCATGGTTTTGCCGGTGCCCGAAGCGCCGGTAAATAGTGCAATAAGCCCCCGTCCTAAACTCAAACGGGCTTCAAAGCCCATGCCGGTAAACACCTGGCTGCGAAAGCGAATGCGATTGCGCAGCTCATCTAATTGGCGCTTATTCACCTCGGGAAGAATCAAATCATCGAAACTCAGTTCGGTGCGCGGCTCAATCAATTGAGCAAAAGCCACCAAGCTGCGGCTGCTTTGCCGGCGACATCCCTCGTAGAGATCATCTAGGGTGACTCTTTGTGCCTTAGCCTGTGTCTTAGCCTCTGCCTTAACCTTTGAATCAGGATCTCGCGCCAGTGCTTCTGATTTGGCGGTGGCGATGGCATCGGCAATCTGACCGTGGGTCAGCTGAAAGCCGTTAGCCAGAACTGAACTTAGCTGTGCAATATCGAGATCAGTATTAAGGCTGAGATGAGCAAGTTGTTGCTGCCAACTGCGGCAACGCAGGGCATAGCCAGGCAGCGTAAAATCCATACGAACAAAACGCCGTTGATAAAAAGTACCGGCCGGATCCCAAGCTTGGGTGCTATCGAATATAACCAAGCCATCGTGCGCCTGCATTGCCTCCACCAGGTGGTGCCAATGCCCCATTCCCTGCTCCTGATCGAATAGGCACTCGCACTGACGCCAATACATCAGGGCATTACCCAAACGCGCCTCGCGACAAAGTAAAGTGACCAATAGAGGCCACTCATCCTGTGTGCTAATCGCCTGCATCAGCTGGGAGGCATCAATAATGACTATGTCCTGACCAAGGGAATTAGCCAGGCAATGGGCGGCTTCTTCCTTGCCGCTGCCATAGGGGCCGCGAAAAAATAATACCGGTGCAGATAGCGCCGGCTCGGCCATGGAGGGCACAAGCTTTTGCAGTTTATCGGCCACTTCCGGTGCTACAATCAGATCCTGCCAAGATGTTTGGTGGGATTGTTCTGTGACTGCTGCTGCTTTACTGCCTGCCTTATTAGCTCCTGTTTTATTACTTCCTCCCCTTTTAACTCCTCCCCTTTTAACTACAGAAGCAATACGACTATCAAGCTGATCACCACCGAGCAAGTAATCGATAATACGGTCATCAACGCGAAATGTTCTTAACGCGGGGGATTCGGCACTGCGGGCATCACCACTGGCCAGCAATAGATGCTGTTGCAGCAATGTCCCTCCTGGGCCAAGAGCACGGCGTACCTCACCCAACTGCTGTGACAAAGGCGACACACATTGCAACAGCAATTCCATAGTAGGACGGGCCTGGGAGGCATCGTCCAATAAGAAGCCAAACAGGCGACGATAGCGGGCATCCATGTCCGGGAATAAACAAAGTAATAACAAGGCCTGTTCAAGCATGCTGAGTTGGAAGCACTGGCACAGCTTTAATAAACGCAATTCAGATACGGGCGATAGGTATTCACGTTCATTTAATTCAGTGGCAATAGCGGCTGCGTTTTGCCAATAGGGTTGTAGTTTTTGCTGCAATACTTTCGGTGTGTGTCCAGGAGCGGAAAACGGGCGGGACAAGATGCTCTCCACTTCTTGTTCTGTGACTAAGACCATGCCCCACATTTCTTCCGGTTTATTGGCGGCAATGGTTTCACGCCAACGCAAGGTTTGCGCGCGCAGCAGTTGTTCCACCCAATGTAGCGCAAAATTTAAATGCTGTTCGCTACTAGTAAAGGGCAATGCCCTAGCGTCATCATTGTGCGGGGTTTGGGGTGGCCGGGTTTGGCTTGGTGTCGTTGTATTATTGGCAGAAGCTACTTCTGTTGGAATAGCAAGTGGTGGCTCGTCTGGCTCATTGACATGCTCAATAGGCTGGGAAATTAAGTCTGCCGTTGAACTTGTATTTACACTTATAGTGGCGCTTTCAGCTACGCCAGTAGTTGTATCAGTAACTACCTCTTGATCCAGCTCGCCGAAAATATCGTCCATCGCTACCATTTCATCAGGCAGTACTTCTGTTGCGTCGTCTATTGCGCTATCTATTTGGCTATCTGCCTCGTTGTCCATATTGTGACGTTTATTAAACCACGACATGCTTTACCCTCAGCTTGATCTCCCTGTTATGCGCGGATGTTAAATGTGACATCACGCTGCTCTAACCAGAGTGTTTTTTCCAGTGGATTGAGATAGCCAGACATTTCCAGCACCACATCCAGTGGGGCTGGCGCCAAGCTAACGTCGATATGTTGCCGTGTGGAACACAAGGCACCTTGACGTCGAATTAAATTTTCCAGTAAGTATGCAGTACTGCTATTGGCGAAACGTGGCAGCCAATACGACCAGGCACGCAGCAAGGCGATAGCCACCAAATTCAGTGAGAGGTCGCTATCTGCGGCTTCCAGTTGGCAGTGGCAAAGTGCCTCTAGGGCAGCCAAAAGAGCCTGCCGATTGCGCTCTAGCTCGGCGGCTATATTGTCATCCATATCATCAGACTCGATTAGCACACAGCGCTGGGGATCTGGCCCGTAGATACTGTTGATGGTGTCTATTAGGGTTTTTACCTCGACGCCCTCTGCCTCGCACCAATAAAACCAACAGTGCTCTTCGCCTATTACCCAGCGACTGTTGTTGGCAATGGTTATGCGATGGACGTAAACGCGCCTGCCCGTCAGCACTCGCTGTCCTGCCAGGGTGCGCCACAATTCCATTAACATCTCTAGCAATAGCACCTGGCGATTTGCCAAAGCCTGCCAAAGCACCTGCCACGCGTGCCAATCCATATTAGCGACAGGCCCGAGCATGCTCGCCAGTGCCGGTTCTATGCGCTGTTTTTCCAGTGCGGCTGGGCCGGCTAAACGTAGCATCAGGGGAATAAGCAGGGTATAAAATGCCTGCTTACAGCCCAGTTGTTCGCCAAAACTTAAGTCCAGTTTTTGCGCTGCTGCCGGCAGGCGAATATCGGCCATGGTGCGGAGGAGCAGGAAGGTTCCGGCACAGGCACTTTCTAACATCTGGCCACTGCGGGTTTGCTGAAACAGCGCCGCAAGTACAGGCTCTGCTTCATCTTCAAAATGGGTTAGCAATTGTTGCGCATGATTGTGGCTAGCCTGACCGCCGCTGGCGACTGCCACCTCCCCTATGGTTTCTACAACACCTAGTGCCAGGGAATCGCCGCACCATTGGGATGATTGAGCAATAAGCTCGGCATAAATGTTGTCTTTGTTTTCCGCAGCGGAATGTGTGAAGTTTGTGGCTGTTTTAAGCACCTGCCTTAAATCATTGAGAAGCCGCTGTTGTTTTTCCTCTGAGTGAGGGGATTGGCCAGGTAAATGATTGAGATACTCTGTTGCGACGTTAACAAGATGATTGTCACCCGCCCCAACGGCCAGAGAGGCAATCTCATCCACCACACGCATAGCAAAGGTATCCTCCTGCCAGCGCGGAAAATCCTTTACTAGTCTGGCGTACAGGGTGATTTTTAGGGTTGCAGCATCAACAGAGGAGCAAATGTTAGCGTCGATAACCTTGGACAGGTCTTGAAAGAGTTGCCGTTGTTTGGCCGTTGTACGAATAGGGTGCTGGTTGCTCTCCGCAATTGTCTGTGTCGCTTGCGATCTAGCCTGAGCGCTACTTTGCATACGCACAAGTAAACTGTCGATATCCAGCCAGTCAAAGTTTTTTAGCAGGGCCTTTAGCCCGTCGTTTTGTTCACTTTGTGCGCCTAGAATCTGGGGATTTACTTGCCTCAAATACCCCTGTTCTCGCAACTGATCGACAATATCCTCCATATAGTGGGTTAGGGATTCTCGATCCCGCCAATCCAGAGGATAGCGTGCGTCAAAACGTTCGCTGAAAAAGCTTAACGATGGTGGCACTGATTGCCATAAATCCAGAGCGCTTATCAACTCAAAGCCCAAGCTAAATAAGGTGTGATCCTTGTCGTTAGATACAGCTAATTCAACTGGCACTTGCAACTTAGCTTGTTGATTCCCGCTCAGCGTTTGGGCGTCACCCAGCGCACTTTGTGTGGCAATAAGACTTGGCCTTATCTCATTAATGACCTTGGCGAGTGCCGCGCTAAGGATCTGTAAATCCACAGCTGCGTTAAATCCAGCCTTGTGCAACCACTGCTGCAGTTGTTCTGGTGCGATGGAAGGTTCGGCAATGGCCTTGGCGAGCACCTTTGACGATGATAGGCAGCGACAAAGCTGTGCAAAGTCGTTGGCTGACAACTTGAGGGCTTGACGCAGCTGGTGATCCGCCAACCAATGATGCTCGAAGTGATGGCCCAGGCTCTGCACCGCGCCGCGCTGCAACTCGGTTGTGCCAAAGCCCAAATGCCAGAGCAAAGTGCGCTGCCAGGGCTGCAAGTTTTGAAAAAGAGCATTGAGCAACTGCTGATGTGCAAGTTCACTAATCACAGCAGTTAAACAGTTGCGATTGTCGATTAGAACCCGATAGAGCGCGTCGCTTTTACTGTAGTGAGCGAGGTGATTAAAAGCACCAAAATACCAACGCTGCCATGCTTGGCCGTCGAGATAGTCTTGAATAAATCGCGCCACAAACTCAGCTTGATCACGAAACACCATAAGGTCTTCAGTGCTGTTGTCCCTCGCCGAAATCTTACGCACCAGCGCCCCGGCAATGCCCTCGCCCCACTTGTTCGCCAGTTGCAGATCATTATCGTTGCTGGCCTCACTTATAACACTGCGGTGTTTGAGCTGACGAATCACATAGACTTTATCGTCATGGTCAAAAGCCTGGGCAAGAGCCTTATCGACGGCCTTTGCCAACTCACTTGCCGCAACCCGCTGCAGGCGCATACTTAAGGCGCCAGCACTAGAATCATTTCCGGTGAGATGATCAAAGCGCAGAAAACGGCAGTGCAGATGCCCGATACGGCCGTTCATTTAACTGTCCCCACAAACAGCTGACTTGAGCACAGGATAGGTGGGCGACGTCGGGTTACTACCATTGACTACAGTGCCAAAACTGCTTGCCAATTGCGTACTGGAATTTAAAAACTCAGCCACTGAAATCTGGCCATTCTTGTTATCCACGTCTGTAAGCAGTTGGCCCACTAGCGTATCGAGGGAAACATCATCCTGGGCATTTAGCGACGGCTCCACCACATCGACCCAGTGGTCTGGATTACTCAACAGGTACTCGCCCAAATCTGGCCCCACCAACTCACTGTCAAACAGGGAGGCGACCAAGGCTCTGCGCGCCTCTTCATCGGTATAAACCGGAGTCAGAGTGTTATCGATTAAATCTGGATCATCAGCCAAAACCCGCCCAGTGGTTTGCGGACCTTGTGCATGGTTTAACACCTGGGTAACCAGGGCTGAACGCGGGGCATTTAGCGCCATCACTGGAGCTAAGGTTTGCACTAGCCAAGCAGGTTCATTGGCCAACTGATCCCCCGCTGTTTGACGCCCTTCGGGTGTCATCATGATCGCGTTGGTCAGCAGTTCTCTGGCTGCATCATCGGCGATAACGGGGGCGATAAGTGGCGCTATACGATCGCTGTTGGCGACCAAGTTATCACCTATCTCAGGCAGGGCCGAGGTATTGGCCATGGTACTCTCTACCACCACTATTCGTGCTGAATCCTCTGCAAGCAAATGATTCAGCACTGCCGGCAAGACCGCAGGCTGATTGATAAGGCCATCGGCAACCACCGTGGCGCCGGATGCACTGGTAACAATCTGTTGGGTAAATTCGGGCAGCCGATCAGCGTAAGTGGGATCGCTCAGTAAATCGGCAAATACTATCAGTTCGCTTGACCCCACTGGCATGGCATTGAGCAACGCCGCTGGGCCACCTTGCTGCGACAAAAAGAACTGGGCTAACTCTTCGCGCGCACTGTCATCTGACATTACCGGCGCCAGTGTGGCTGCTATATGATTTGGATTGTCACGCAGATAATTGCCAGTTGCGGCGCGACCACTAGCACTGGACAGCAGTGATGCAGCAATGGATGCTTGCCCCGAGCTACTGCCTTGTAAAATACTCAATACGCCGTTAATCCAGCCTGGGTAATTGCTCTGAGCAAGGTTAATAAACGCACTTAGGTTGGACGAACCTTCGGGCATGGTCGCTAGCGTGGCGTCACGCCCTGCAGTAGTGGCAGAGAGCGCGCTGGCAAAGGCCGGTAGGCGGTCTTCAAAGGTGACTTCTGTTAGCAGATTGACAAATTGGCTAAGAGAGGTGGATGCAGTGCTGAGCTGATTCATCACCCCGCGACGTCCAGAGTCCGATGCCAGTAACTTCTCACAAAAACGGTTGAGACGGTCGCTGTCCTGTAGCAGAAAATCCACCGCCGACTGCTGTCCGGCATCACTGTCGATATCCAGTTCACCGCCACCAAACTGACTCTTGTAGAATTCAGGAAGCTGGGTATTGGCACCGCCGACACCACTTGAGAAGGTGCCGAGTAAGAAGTTGCGTGCCTCGGCTTGCAGACGCTGCTTGGCCACGGCGACATCGCGGGTAACATCACCTTTGACCACGAGATCACCGTGCACTGTGACCGCACCCTGATCACCACTGTTGTCCACCGTCAAGATAGGCATAAATGCCTCATCATCGGGAGACCAGGAGCCAATGACAACCTGACTAGCGTCACCTGCCTGCACGCCCATTTCAATGCGCAATTGATCAACCGGCTCCACCTCGCCGCTGTTATTATCACTGGCGCGCCGACTGCGGTAGCGATAGATGCGCCAAGGCTGTGGAACCGCGTCGTCTTCTGCTAAGGGGTCGGCATCGCAGAGATCGTCTCCTGTACTCTGCTTAGCAAAACGCTGCAATGGCGACTGACGCGCCGATGGGGAACTGTTTTCTAACGGTAAGTCATTAATATCCGTGGTATTACGGGTGTAGAAGTTGAGCCCTCCGTCCAGCATCAGTTCGCCATGAATACGTGTGCTACCAAAAATATCCATTTCTCCGGGGCCGAGAATACGCAGGTGCTCTTGCAATTCATTATTGTGACGTAGCGCTACGCTAAAGCGCCCTGTCTGTTGCTGCTGAACCACTTGGCCATCGTCTGACTGCTTGCGCACCAGCGTATCGCCCACCATCACTAGCGCGCCGCGCGATGGCGCTACAACGGCATCGCCAATCACACCGGCTGCGGGTCTCCCCACCTGATCAACACTGTAAACTGGCGCCGTCGGATCACTGCGATCGCGCACAATGCGCCCCAGAAACACCGGCCAGCGATGGGCAGGGTCATCCGATGGCCGTCGGTGGGCAGCAGATTCGACGCCAGCATCCAATACCGCTTTTGGCTGGCGTGGATCAGGATAGCTAGGATCGGGGACTTCTAAGCGGATGGCTGGGAGTTCTTGCCAGCGATTAAATGCATTAGTGTTGCCACTGCAGCGATGAGCACTTGTGCCCTGCTTTGCTCCGACCAGGTTGTAGAGTAACCAGACATCCAGTTGATCACTGTCTTTGGCTTCGAACTCACTTAATGCTAAGGCTTGTCGCTCTGGCAGTATCAACTCGCGGCCAAAACCGTCCACTGCCATGCCTGGCTGAACAAAGATAGCGCCCTCTTCCACTTGCATTTGCAGTCCGTAAACCACGCCCCAAATATGATGGCCAATATTGTGGCGCCGGCGCATATCAATGTGATAAGCCTGTTCGGTATCGAAATCCTCCGTGCGTAAAAACTGCTGAGGAAAATAGTGCACTCGGGCGATTGGGTCATTGCTCATGCGTTCAGCTCCTGTGCTGTCAAATACTGGGCCTTTCAAACACTAGGCCTGTCAAATATTAGGGCGCTAAAATAGTTACCACGCGGCTTGAGGATTGCTCCAGCACTGACTGCGAGCCACCTACGGTATTAACGCGTGCAATAAAGGTGTAAATACCCGGTACCGCCAAAGGAAATGCTGCATCGAGATAAGTACTGGCGTTAACCGGTGGCAGTGGATTATTGGGCGGAGGTTCCATCAAATTGCGATGAATGATGCTTTGCTGCTGGTCACGCACTTCAAATTCCACGCTGGCAATTTGAACCGCGCGTGCGCGGCTACCGACGTTATTGTTGGTAATGGTAATTCTCGCCCCCAGCAGTGCTTGCTGAGTGGCCTCGTCTTGAAAGGTGGGCGTGACCTCGATATCCAATTTGTAGAAGGCTTCAACCTCACTGCCGGCCAGCGTAAGTCCTTTGGTGTAGCGCGAGAGTAATTCATCGCGGAAGCGACTATTGTCCATATCAGCGGGTATCGGCCCTTGAGTCAGCTGGCCTTTCACCACCAAACCACCATTAACAATAACGCTACCATCTGCTCTGGCGCTCAATAAATCACTAAATACCTCACCCCCCAATTCTGTGAAACCGATGTTCCATTCCTTGCGACTGGGGTCACCCTCTTCTCCAGGGTTTGCAATTTCAATGCGTAATTGATCAACACCCTTACTCGTGGTGCGGTAGCTATACCAGGGCTTGGCTGAGGAAGGTTCATCAAGGCTGGCAAAGGCAACGCCAGTAGGCATATCTGGGTTTTCCAGCGCCGACCCCAGCGTGCCAATATCACCGTCGGCGCTTAAGCCTGACACCCCCGCGCGCTTGACATTGACCTTGCCGAAGAACTCCGTGTTGCCGCTGCGATCGAGACTCAGTCGATCCTGGGGTTTACCCCCTTTGTTTGCAAGGTTGACGGCAAAACGTGTGTCGCCAGCAGATTCTTCATTGCTGACGCGCATCCACGGCGGCTCATTGCTGTTGGCCCAGGGTGCGAGCACCTGTGCGCTTACCACATGGGCATAGCGCAGCTTAGCGGGAATTTGCACAATCTGAGCACCTTCTGAAGACATAATTATCTGCACACGCCCGAGGTAAACCGGCCACTCATCCCCTTCGTCCGGGTCATCCACCGCAATCAGACCCGCTGGCTGATTGGGGTTCACTGCATCGCTCAAGCTTCCACATTCCAGTCGCACCCACGCCTGTTCCTGATCTTGTGACTGAGAGGCACGTAACTGAGAGGCATGTGACTGACGGGCACGTGACGGACAGCTTGAGGCTTCACTGGCTTGTTCAAGGTGGTAGCTGAGGTAGATATCTAGAGCAATAGCGTTAATCTCACTCACCATTGCTTCGATAACCGAACGACGGATAATTAGCGCCTGTGATACAACAAGCTCACGTCCGTAGACGTCTACTGCATAACCTGGGGCAATACTAAGGTTACCGAGTCGATCCACATCAACGCCTAAACCATCGACAATTCCCCAGCCATGATGGGCAAGATTATGACGCCTGCGCATTTGCAGACGATATGCCTGCTCGTCACACAGATCCGCAGACTGCAGGAGTTCGCGCTCGCTATACTTGACACGTTGTCTACTCATGATGCATCCGATGCCCGTTTCGCTGAGAGCTTACGCGCCTGTTCTCGCCAGTTATCGAGTTCACTATTGCCCACCCGAGGGATCAAACGACGTAGGTCTTCTGTCTGGCATTCTGCCAGTTTGGCGTAAGTACGAATGCCCGCTTGCATGAGCTTATGAGCACGTTCATCACCGATACCATTGATGGTAGTTAGTGGGTCAACCTGCTCCTGATCTGCATCAGCTCTTGCTAACAAATCAGCATCAGGTTCTACTGAGTAAACACTGACACCCCCCGTTCTCGGCCAGTTAAAGGACAACACACGATCTCCGAGCACTGCATCGTTGACCACAGAAATTTGTATGTGCGTCGACAAGCCCAGGTTAATCATGAGTTGAGGTTCAGCTTCCAAATCCAGTTGGTATTGCAGATCTTGGACACGCGAGGGAATCGAAATCAGGTTGTACTGCGCCTCTAGCCCCAAATCTTTCACCTGAGCATTAACCCAATCTGCCGGTTCAAACACGAACTGGCCGAGATTAAATTGGTTGTATTCAGCGGGAAACTTGTCAAGGCGTAAATCTCGCCGGTGAGCCAGAGAAGTATCAATATAGGCAATTTCGCAGCGATTATTTGAGGCACGACTTTGGCGCAACCAGACCCGCCCTACCGGCACACCTGATGCAGGGCCACTGACAGAGCTATTAGCGGGACAACCTCCAGCAAGGTGTGCCAGGCGTGCATCTACCATCAGCCAGAACAGAATACGTGTAATGTCTCTCTCTAGTTGATTATCGACACTCAATTGAGCGATCGCATCTGGCAAAAAGCAGGCATGATAAATACCTTCACGTTCGATCCAGTCCAATAACCAGCAGCGAATAACAGAGAGGTTTTGCGCCAAGTTTTGGCCCAACAGACCGCCGAAGCGCTCAATGTAAGCATCCACGACACTGCGTGACTTGGCATAATAAAGACGTTCCCAATCACTCAGTTGTCGAATATCCGGTTGCGCCGAGGTTTTAGCGTAGCGCCATTCCACCGTCACAGTCTCGTTTACGCGGCTGTATTCACAAGCATCATGCTCGGCGCAAGTACCACGCCCTAACGCAGGCAGAGCTTGGGCAGGCTCTTCTTGGTAGTGAATAAAAACATCCACTGCCACCAACTCGCCATCAGAAAGCGCCAGCCCTAAAAACTCTGCATGCTCATCTTCAGGAGGCACGACAATATCGGCACATCGACCCTGACTTGGCTGGCATACGTCCGACAAGTCGAATTCATAGGGCGCACAGACCAGCAGATCATTACCACTGCTATCTACGGCGTATCCCGGGTGTAAAGTCAGCGTGGTACTTGTCGCTCCTTTTTGCTTTATATCGGGGTGTTGTGCATCGGCGCACTGTAGATGAAGACCGCAAGCGATACCCCAGCCAGCGTCAAAGCGACCCAATTTAAATTTCGACTGCGCCCAGGATAGCAAGGCATTTAAGTCGTTCTCGCCAAGCAATTGGCCAGCAAAAAATTTCGGCCTCTGCAAGCAATCGAGGCCACACTTGTCCTGGTGGGCACTTTTGGCCCTGTCGCTTTGTGATGCAAGGCCTAACTCACTGCGTGAATGCGAGGTATTGGTTGATATATAAAGCTTGGCTGTCATTTGTCTTGCCCTCGTCGTTGACTGTGAACTACGCTGAACCAGCTGTGGAAAATGCCTCCGGGTGATCCGTTGCCAGATGGCAAACGCCCGGCGAGGTGTTCACCGTCTACGGGCAGGTCGTGGCAATCCAATATGAAATCGCATTTGAGTGTGATGTAGACAATCGAACCTACGATGTTAGAGCGGTGACGGGGGCTGATATAATCAGGGTGCAGGTTATAAACCGCTGTGCAGCCATCATCCATCAAATAGGGATCGTCTTGGCTAGCACTGGGCAGAAATTCAAGCACTTTTTGTACACCACCATACTGCACTTGGAAGGTATAAGGGTTAATCCCCGCCCCCATATCACCAGCGTCCATAATGCGACGATTGAATCGGATCTTCAGTCCACCATCCATGTAGCGATGCAGTTGACGCAGCGTTACCTCACCACCGTGCGGCCAGTTAATGCCCATAATATGAGTGAGATAATGAGAGGGGGTTGGCAGACGGCGGCGTCCACGCAGATCGATTTCAAACCCTGGCTCTCCGGCTTTTCGATGTCGCTTACGAACAAGCAGCGCTAGAGGTACACAGCCGTGACACGGGCAGTCAGCATCGAGACATGTCCCGCCAGGACCTGGCAAAGGTTGATCGCAGTCGTCCACAAAAGGCACATTCCAGCCTCCGCCCGGTGCTCGCCAACAATCCTCACGCATATCAGAAAGACGGTGAACTTCTAGCGTGCCCACTTCACGAATGCGATTGGCCTCCATTCGGCTGCTATCACATTGTCCCTCGGCATAGAGTGCCGGCACCGTTTCGATCCGCTGCTCGGTGTAGCGCAAACAAACCAGCAAACCGTCTTGTGGCCATTGTGCGTATTCTTCTGCCGTGACATGCTCGCTGCTAGCGTCGTCTACGTCCCTTGCTGACTCGTCATCATCATCGTCGTAGTCGTCGTCATCATCCTGCGGCCATGCTGAGCTAGAATTAAAGGCCACGGATGTTCCCGAACCTGGATCACTGTTATCACCGGGGTCAGGGAGATCGTCGAGCGGTATTTCCAAGGCGGTGTCCTTGTGCACAAATATCTCTCGTCCACTGCAGTCCAGGGCAACGCCCGATTTAATCACCACCCAGTTTTCCCGGCAGTCGGCGTTAGGGTGAGGCAATACGCGCAAGCCACAAACAATACCCCAACCATGTAAGAGGCGGTTTTGTAAGCGACTGCGACTGAGAAAATACTCCTGGTCTGCGGCGAAATCCCGGGCGGTCATATATTTACCGGTATAGTAGCGGTTGCGCTCTGTAATCGCGCCATGGCACTGGTCAGTGCAGGGTGATTTCGTTGTGTTATCCACCATCTCGATTCTCCTAAAGTCAAGACAACAAGGTATTCGAGCCGATGTGGACGCCGGGGTTTAACGGCACTCCCCCACCTTGACTCGGATTACCGGCTAATACAGTGTCATATCCCAGTCGGTGCCGGGGTGGCCGGCTGGGAGGTAATTCTTCAGAATTGTCATGCAGACGCGCTGAGGGAATCGCACCAATAATCGTATCGATACCCACGGTAGACTGGACACCTACGCGCAATCGCGGCTCTACTAAGCACAAGTCGTAAGCGCTGTGGGCAGGCTTTTCTGCTTCAATAGCGCGTCGTAAGCAGCGTTCGTCATCCTTGCTCCCAAGCCAGGAAGAAGGCACAAATACTTGAAAGCGGTGGGCGTGGGATTGAAAGACATCCAGCTCGGGATCACCGGTGGACACCAGTCGAACCTCGTCCGCTTTGGCCTGAACATCTAATTGCAAACGACCCACTATCGAAGGACTCCACAAGGTCTGCTGACGATCGATCCTGGCAGGGTTTTGCGCGTTAAAAATAAGGTAATTGCGCTTTCGATAAGCTTCGATAATGGCGGGAAAGCCGCGCTGGGCATCACTGTCTAAACCGGTGATATTTTCAATATAAGCCTGCAGATAACGCTCCAGAGAAGCCTGCGTACCGCGCGCCTCATAGCATTCAGGTGCGGCTTTTAAGAGATTACGTTTTTGTTGCAGATTCCAGCGCCCTTCCATTGGCAAAGCCAACCATTGGGCAAGATAGTCAGCCCAGCCACTGTCGGGAACCGCTGCGGGATCAAGATAGCGGGCAAACTCTTGAGCGTGTTGCTCAATCGCCTCCCACTCCGTTTGAAACAGCGCAAGAAAGCCTTCGGCAAATATTCGCGCTTCGTCGTCATTAGCAAAAACCGCTGGCAAGTATTGGAGGTAGCTGGCACGGGGATAGTGGGCGCGCAGCTGAGTCACCTGCGGGGAGCTGTAACCGTCGCCCGAAAGATCTATCCGTACCCACATATATTGACCTGGCCCACTTTTGACGAGGGTATCGCTCTCGCGGGCCGAACTTTGACAGCCCGGCTGATAACTAGCTTGGGCACTACCAACCAGCACAGTGTGACTTTCCCAGAGATGATCTGGAATTTGCACAACATCCTCAATCCTACGTTGCTCGTTGTCAGCGTAAGTGCGCAGCACAACCCGCGCGCCGCTTGGCAGCTGGCTTAAGGTAAATTCCAAGCGATGCCATTGACAGTTATAGCGCTGACTATCTAGCGCTTCGCTGATCCAGGTGGCCTTGGTCTGGTAGAGCGCAAATCCTAGGGGTTCAGGTTCCTCGGGCAGAGCAAGGGGCTGACCGCTGCGGTCAAATAGCAGGCCACCGGATTGACAACTACCCAATGAGTGATCCTCTGCACTGACATCAGGTATTGACCGGGCACAAGCTTGCGTCAGACTGGGTGCAAGGCAAAAACGAGAGCGGTGATCCAAACGCAGCGCCGGGCTAGGAAAACGATCTAGAATCGGCGCTATATCGTCAACGCTGCCAAGGTATAGCGACCCGCCCTCTTCTAATATCTGATAGATCTGTAATTGGCCTTGCTCGGCATCGAGTAGGTAAATGCGCTTATGGTTATCAATAGCAACCCGACTCCAACGCCCACAGGCATCAGGGTCAACAATAACTTGCTGTAAATCACTGGCACCAGCCAAGTGGCGATAAACCACCCCCTGCGCCTGATCCAAAATAACGGCCATATTGCCGTTGGCCGACACATCGCTGGGGCTCCAAAGTTTGTCATCATCCATTATTGCCGCTTTTTGCCAGACAAAACGCAACGCAAGGCTTGCTAGGGAAAAAACTTGCACCCGCTGATTCGCGGGGTCGACAATGTAAAGGTCATGCCCCGCAATCGCCAGAGCATGAGTACCGGCACCAAATTGCCTGGCATTCTCGCCTTCTCCACCGATACCGAGTATGACATCGAAAGTTTTGCTGCTGGGATTAAAGCGCTTAACCTGCAATGTTTGCTGATCCAGTAGATAGACCAAAGCATCATTGTCTATTGCAAACCCTTGAGGCATAACCAAACCACCAAGGCTGCCATCGGTACTTGTTAGGCTCAGCGCGCCCTGCTTGCTTACGGGCAGACGAATACCTGCCGCGCCAACGCTGGCAGGCACCAGTTCACTCACTTGGCAATCTTGGCTGGGGCTATCGTTGCAGGGCTTATCGTTGCTGAGCCTATCGTTATAAGGCCAGCCGGTGCGCCAGCCGGTTCTGCTATCGAGCAGCCAATAAGTAGGCGTCTGCGGTCTCATCAGCGATCCTCCAGCTCCACTACCGTGATCTGATGGTTGGCGCCGTACACGAGACCATCTGGCGGCAACACCACCACTTCAGTCAAATCATCATGGGGCAAACCATTCACCAGTAGCGCCAAATCCAGCACTGCACGCACACCTTCAACGGCAAGAACGACGCCGAAAAGACTGGTGGGCACAAGATCCAGCCCAAAAGCGCGTGACTGCGGATGCAACTGGGCATCAATAGCCTGTTTTACCGCAAGCTCTACAGCGCCGAAAGCAAGCAATGGATCAGCAGCAACCCGCGCCACAACACTGATCTCAGAAAATTCAGGCCCCTTGACGAAGAGTTCATTGGTGATCAGGCGATAGTTGGACAAATAGCCACAGACATAGCGAATCAAGTCAGCCGAGGGTAACGGGGGCAACTCATCATTCTCTGGCACAATTACCACCGTGATGGCACCGGCAACGTCGACATCAGGATAGTCGAGATGTCTTAGCGGCAGTGCTGTTGCTCGGGAAACACCGCCGGCCAATTTTGCCAGAGCGATAAAATCATCTGCGGTCACAGCGCGATTGCGATTGCGTATGGCCAGCGGTGCCTCGGATTTGAATTCTTCAATATCCTGCTCATCCTTACCTCCCAGCGCCGCCCGTTCATTGGTAATGCTTTGCACGCCACCCAGAGTGGAGAGCGCCAGCGTAATGGTGTCGGCAGCAACATTGCTACTATCTCCTCCGCCATGGCGGTAGCGCTCGGCAATAATTTCTGACCCCGCTACAGGTATTCGTCCTCGTACCCCGTTGCCAAACTCAATTTCACCGGCGCTTGCATTCAAAACAAAATGGGCGTCATCGGGTTCAGACGCGAGAAAGTCCTCGACGCGAGTCCAGTACTCTTGCTCAACCCCTTCGCGATTACTGCGATCGATACGAATAATGAGATCGTCTTGCTGAATAGGCTTGTGGCGAAAACTAAAACGTTGATCCGGGTGGCCTTCACTGGCCCCCAGAATTTCCGATCTGATAGTGCTCAGGGCGGTAGCTCTCACTGTATTAGGGCGAATAAAATCAATTTCGGGCACTGTGCCGGCGGGATAAGTGTCACGATCCAGTCGGCAACGCAGCCACAGGCGGTCCACATCCGTAACTTTACCTTCGTAAGTTCTTGCTAGTTGGGCTGGGCCTTCTAGCACAATGTAACCTTCCCGCGTCATCGCCGCCGTTTCGTCTTTAAAAACCGTCATAGGGCGCCAGCCATTGGGCGGCTCGGGATGGCGATATTCCCAAACTAAGCGCACGGGAGCCGGCGGACGTTGATGCTGTTGTGAACAGCTCTGAGCTTCCCCCGCCTGTGAACTGGCAGGCAAAAAAACCCGCAAACGAATTTGTTGTGGAAAGGCACGCTCACCGGCGGCGGGATTTTGCTCCGGTGGTTCGAAACCGAGATAAAGGGCACTGTTGAGCTGAGGTGCCCAGCCAAAAGGCCGGTAATTTTGCTGGCGAATGCTGTTGGTTTCGGTCACATCGGCAAAGCTCGAGCCGTCGTATACCTGTACATGGGTAAGTGGGTACGGAATCAAATCCATCCCTTCATCAGTCTCAAACACAACCAGCTCGCCGCTATCCTGAGACTGAGCCGCCACTTGACTGCCCTTCAACACCGGGCGCAACTTCGCACCTTTTTGAACAGCAAAGGTGAGATCGGCTTGTGCAGGCTGAGGTGGCCGCAGCTCCATATTAAGCAGCTTGAGAAACTTAATATAGTTGCGATCCGGCAAACGATTCATTTGGTAGAGTGTTTGCTCTGTTAACCAGGCAAATAATTGAACCAAGGTCATGCCCGGATCAGCGTCATTAAAATCGGTCCATTCCGGCGTATAACGAGGAATCCGATCGCGCACTAGATCGCGAATTTCTTGGTAGCTGCGATTGTCCAATACAGGTGCTTTCAAAGGCATAACATTCTCCTAATTCACGCCTTCACTTAAAAAGAAGGGATAGACCAAGTTATAAAAAGCATTATTGGTGCGAAGACGGTAATCGACGCGAATAAGTAAGTGATTTCGCCCTTCAGGTGGAACCTCTACGCGCACCTCTACCACGTCGATCCGAGGCTCCCATTGCACCAAGGCTTCGCGCACTTTTTCTCGCAACAAGCCACGTAGTGATGAGGTGTTGGCCTCGAACGTTAGATCGTGAATACCGCAGCCAAAGCTCGGCAGCATCACTCGCTCTCCTGGCGCGGTAGATAGGATCAACCAAATACTTTGCCGCACTTTATCGTTGCCATCTGCCCACTTGAGTTCTCCGTTACTGTTAGGTTTCAGTGGAAAACTCCAGCCTTTGCCAATAAGACTATTCACCTTATCCTCCAATAAGCACTGTCGAGACCGCGACCACGTTGCCAACTGGCAAATCCTTTGGGTCGTTGCACGTTTCGGCCGTATCGCCATTGCGCGCCGCCGCCTTACCGTTAATAAATACAGTGCCACTGCCCATGATAATTTTGCCCTGATTGGTTGGCGGATTAACGAAGCTCCCCCCCTGAGGAATATGAGCTGGCGTATTATTGGCAATCGAATCAACCGTCGCGGCAGGCAGTCCTTCGATATTGACATCGCTACTTAGCGCGGTATCGATAAGGCCGTTAAAGGGGTGCGGCACCATTACTGCTGGGGCAGTGCCTGGAGGCTGGATCAAATGATTATCCGTTGCCACAATCTGGTCGTTTTGCTTGGCTGCTGGCTGTCCCATAGTTTTTGCTCGTTATTGGTTGTGTTGCCGGTAAATTTAGGCGCTAGTTAATATTGACCGTCGCCCCTTCTATCGTCATGGTGCCTGCGGCTTTCAAATTCATGTCACCGCTAGATTCCACATTGACCTCCGACCCCGAGACACTTACCTTGCCGCTCTCAGCGGTCACCATCACATCACCGCTATCGCAGATGATTTCAATCTTGTCGCCAGAGGTATCGATAATAATTTTGTGCGCCTCATCCTTATCGATGACTTCTACCTTTTCAGCGCCATCGGTATCGTCAAAGCGCAGCACATGGCCACTGCGGGATTTAATGTAGCGCCAGTTGTTATCCACTTGGCTGCCATCGTGGGGAATAGGCGCATCGACGGTGCTCCAGACACTGCCTAAAATAAGCGGCCTGCGGGGGTCACCTTGCTCGAAAGCGACTACCACCTCTTCTCCCACTTCTGGCAGAAATCGTGCCCCACGTTCGGCACCGGCCATAAATGACACCACCCGCGCCCAAAAGCTGGGTTGGTCGCCTAGGTAGGGATATTCCACTTGAATGCGACCAATATCCTCTGGATCTTCCAGCGATGTCACTAGGCCGATAACAATGCCGTTTTGTCCTTTACTCATGACAATTCCTCGCGCCGACATTGGAATTGTGTGGTGTAGCCGGTGTCACCGATGGTGTGTGTGGTGGCGGTGACAAAATAACGTCCACTGAAACGCTGCCCTAGACCAGAAAGTTGCAAGACACTTCCGGCGCGAAGATCCGGCAACCCCACCGTTGAGCCAGAGCCTTTAATCATGTCTTTGGCAATTCTTTCCAGTGTCTCTCGCGCTAGGGTCTGAGCTTCTTCATTGGTGGCGACAGGTTTGTTGGCAATGACTTCTTCACGGTCGGCAAAGGAGCTATCAATTTGTGCCTGTCCCCCTTGTTGACCCACACCTTTAGTAGCAATTTGTGAGCGTGCCACCGTGGCTTCGATTTTTGCTTTGCGCTGCTCGTCCCACCCCCGCACAGTCACTTTGGCCACCTGATTGGCGGTAGAAAGATTGGGTTGAAAGTGAATCAGCGATTTACCGTATTCAAGTTCGTAGGTGGTTCGCTGGATATTGACCGATGGCCCGAAATAGAGCCGCGGCTGGCCGCTAGTTTCCTCTACAAAAAGGTCATAACCAAGGCGGTGAGCACGTTCCATCAAGTAAATAATGTCGTACTGATTATCTTGTAATAAATATTTATAGGTTTCTTCATTGCCTTGCGCGGCACTATCAGTGCGAATGGAAACACCTAGACGACCGGCAATTTGCTTGGCGACTTGACTATCGGTAAGTTCTGTATAGGCGTGGGACTCTTGTTTATTACGAAATTTATGCAAGAGATTTAAACCACTAATCACCAGAGTAGGCTTACCCGTGGCGGGAAAGTTTGGCCGCAGCGATGTAATTTGTCCTTTAATCATGCTGCGCATTTCACCACTGCCGTAATAGCCCATAAGCAGTTCTAATTCATTACCTGGATCAAACAGGCTGGCATCCGCGTATTTGAAATCTCGTGTTTCTGCGTCCCAATTATTAATGGTGATTTCAAAGCTATCGATATCTTTAATACTATCCTTGTAGCTGGCTTTTAAGACGTCGCGCACAATAGGCTGGGCCAGTGTTTGATTGCGCAACTTCACCTCAAATTGTGGTACGTAAAAATCCTGGCCTTGGTGTATAGGCAGAGCAGTGCTCATATTAATCTTCTCCCTGGATACTAAAGACACTCGCCGTAGAGGGGTCTAAAGGAGGAATCAAAATGGTGGCGCCGACCTCAAGTTGACGGGGAGTTCTCAAGGCGGTTTTATTGCCTGGGTAACTTGCAATTAAGCGCCACAACGCCGGGTTGCGATATTCTTCTGCGGCAATACCCGACAGCGTTTCGCCCTCGCGAATAACACGTTGCTTGGTATGGTCGGAGGATTGCGGGTTTAACTCTTTGAGCTGCTCTTCAAGGGTTTTGTATTCGCGAAAGGAAACCGAGCATTTAGCTCGCAGCGGCACGCCTTGGGCATTAAACAAGGTAAATTTTTGCTGCACACTTTCAACAATGGCTTTGAAGGAAATACCATTCCCCCAATAAAAACGTATGCGCGGTTGCGCGTGAATACGCGGCTGTATTTTTACTAGCTGATAAATAGAACGGGTGAGTTTGCGTACGTCGCGAGCGCCGTCTCCCATATCGGCAGCAACCTGTCCGGGTTGTGGCCGGGTGGTATCGAAAAACAACTCCAAACTCAGCTTCTCGTTTTGTCCACGAATGAATTGGAGAATGGGTGAGTCGATGCCAGGAATATTAATTTCTGCAACCTGAGCACCTTTACTGAGGCTATATTCTTGAGGATTAAACTGCACCTCAATACGCGCCGGTAGTCCTATACTGGGGTTAATTGCTTCTTTGTCTAGAATCTCAATGGTTGCTTTTTGCAATGCCATGGCTAGCTCCACCCCGCTTGCAGTGATGGTGTTGCTTCGCTGCGAATAGTGGCGGACTCGTTATGTGCCTGATCGTCCCGTTGTTGTTCGTCTATACGCTGTAGAACCAGTGCGACCAACTTGTCCATTTGTTGTGAACTCAAGGGCAAATCACCTTCTATTGCCGCTATTTCTGTGGTCATTTCTTCGATATGTACCGTCATAGTAAAATTTCCTTTTCCTGCATCTACAAACGCCGTTCCAGACGAAAATAGCTAAGCTCTAGTGTTTCCACTGCGACATTACTTTGGCTGGCATTTAAGTCCGGCCCCTGCCACTTTTGTGGTAAGGCGTCGCTAAATTGCCACACAATTTGCGGGTAGCTACCTGAAGGGTCATAGACCACAATGATGCCGTCTTTTGGTCTCACTTGACCCTGAATCAAGGCCGCGTACCAATCCCATAATTCCCGATCGACAATGCCGCGCTTTAGCACCAAATTACTTTGCTTGGTACGCGTAGGAAATTTGTGGACAAAGAGGTTCTCTCCTCCTTCCATGTACTCTTCAAACTCCGTTTCCAACTGCAGCCCTGAGCATTCGCTAAATCCTGCCAGGGTGATACCATCGAGCAGTACCACAAAACGGAAGCTCAAAAAGGGATCGTTACGTATGCCGAGTAATGCCATTTATCCCTCCTGTAACTCCACACCGGTGCTGGTAAAACCTACGCGAACAAGCACAAACTCTGCTGGCCACGGCAAATTTAATGAAATTTCACACAGCACTTTGCCCTGCTCAATGACGCTAGGCGGATTGGTTTGCGCATCACAGCGCACTTGGAAAGCTTCGTCGGCGCTTGCCCCATCGAGCATACCTGCACGCCAGATGCGATTGAGATAGGCTCGTACACTTAGGTCAATGCGCAGCCATAGGTTTTCAGAGCTCGGTTCAAAGACTAAAGCTTGTGAGAATTCATCAAGGGTTTCGCTGATCATCATGAGTAGGCGCCGCACATTGATAAAACGCAAATTCATATCGCTACTCAATGTACGTGCCCCCTGTATAGAGACGTTGCCCTCACTAAGTTTACGGATGATGTTGACGTGAGCGTCATTGAAATCTCCGTGGGCACGCTCATCCACTTCGTGGATAACCGCCTTAGCATCCAGTAAGCGCCAATTGGCCGGTGCGCGTTGCGGGCCAGACTGCGCATCATTCCTGGCAAATATTCCAGCCAAATGACCGCAGGGGGGAATACTTCGCACTAAGGATTGCAGGCGCAGCGGGTCAGATGATTTTATCCAGGGAAAATAGAGGCCAGCGTAACTGCTATCAAACTGAGCGCGCCACTTTAATACATCGTCGCGACGGGAGATTTGAGCTGGCATATCGAGTAAAGCAAAGCGATCTCTCAAACCTTCACAGTGGGCAACAAGCGCTTGTTGTGCGGTTTGCAGTTGCAACTCATCAAATTGTGGAGGAAATTCTAATCCTACCTCCGCAGTTGGCAATTCTGGTAAAAACTCAGGTTCCAGTATGCTGCAGTTGGGAGTATCAGGTTTAAACGCAGGAGTAAGCTGAGGGACAGGCATTAAATCGGGAATCGCAACGAGGTTAACGGCGTCCACAGAGGCCAGACAATCCAGCCCCAAAGGGCTCGCTTCTGAGCTGTGAGCTGCCCCACTGGTGCCAATCACATGTGCTAGCGTAAGCTCTTGAAGCCCATCGCTGCCGCCACTTAAATGATATGATCCCGTTCGCAGGTTGCGAGCACTGAGACCTGTGGTGGTGACATGATTTTCTGCACGTATTAAGCGCGCATAAAACCAATCCGATCCCGCGCCGGCCGTGTTAATCACCTGTTCCGCCCGCGAAGCTAATTGCAGACCAAACCACGTTTTTTGTACTTTAACATTAGAATCAACACTGGAGATAATCAGCTTAAACAGCCCTCGACCATCCCCTTCCACGACCGCATTTAGCTCTTCATCGTGCCGTGATATCAGCTTTAGAGCATCGTTGCTAGCGTCAGTACTATCGGCCAGAGTAATGGTTTCTCCCGCAGCAACACGATAGCGACCCGACTTTGGCACACGTAAAGCAGTGATATCGCCAGTTGAATGCTCGGGTATTACCTCAATGCGAATAGGGCTTTCTGGATCATTATTGATAACAGCCTCTACTTGCGGCTGCAGATCGAGATTGCGCCAGATTTCCTGTCCACCTAAATTATCCCTTGCAACTATGGAAAATTGCTCGGCGTTATTGCGCAGCAGTCGCAGCCTTAGCTGGTTGGCCCAAATGCCTGGTGAACGAGCCCTCAGCGCGAGCGCCGGCTGCCCGCTGTCATCGTTAATGATAACCTCAGCACATTTGGCAAATTCTGACGCGGCAACTCGCACGATCCAACACGTGCGGCCACCATTACTAAAAAAGCCTTCGACGGCATAAGCCAAATATGCCTGGGGAATATGCTCGCCAAAGGTACTGGTAAACTGTGTCCAACTGTCGACGCGCAACGCCTTATGCAAAGGCCCCTTCGCTGCGATACCCACAAACCCCGCGATGTCCATGCGACGTAGAGGTATAGCAGCCTCGCTTGAATCGTGCCCGTGGAAATAAACTCCCGGCGTGTTGTGCGCAAACATGTGTCAGACTCTCGTTAAAAACCCGTGTTTATTCCAGTACCAGATCTTCTACCGCAATTTCTAAAGTCTCGATGGCGGTTTCATTATTTTTAGCGTTAAAGGTTGGGCCTTCCCATTTACTCGGCCAGCCTTCCCTAAAGTTCCAACGCAATGCTTCCTGGCGCGCCTCATCCAACAGCACAATAGAACCTGACTGTCGCTCGGTTTGCCCATCCATCACTTTTTTTCGCCAATCCCACAGCTCTTTGCTCTGGGTATATCCTCTCTTTAAGGCGATCTGAGTGAATTTTTTCAATCCTGCGAGCTTACGCAGCGTGTTCGTCTCATCGCCATTGCGATATTCAACAATGTCTGTTTCCGTCGTCAGTCCGCTACACTCTGCAAATCCCGCGGTGGTGACACCGTCAATTTCCACTAAAAAATTAAATGCTAAGTAAGGATCGTTGCGATCTCCTGTTTCGGCCATTATCTTGTCCTCTCACTGAAAAATTTATTGCCCCGATTTCACGGGGTGTACGCCAAAATTTATCGGGGCAAATACACTAAGCACCATCTTCCACGGTCTTTTGGCTGATACGGAAAATGACAAATTCTGCGGGTTTCACTGGCGCGACGCCGATGTAGCAGATCAAACGCCCGTTATCGATATCGTCCTGACTCATGGTGGTACGATCACATTTCACAAAGAACGCTTCGTCTTGTGTAGTACCCGCCAGTGCGCCACTGCGCCATATACTGGTTAAAAAGCTGGTGATACTGCGTTTTACTCGCGCCCATGTAGGCTCGTAATTTGGCTCGAAGACCACCCACTGGGTGCCCTCGTCAATAGATTCTTCAATGAAGATAAACAGACGACGCACATTGATGTAACGCCATTGACTATCGCTCGACATCGTTCGCGCGCCCCATACACGAAGGCCTCGACCATCGGCTCTGAAATCGCGAATCGCATTAATACCAAGAGGGTTCAAAATATCGTGCTCCCCTTTGGTAATGTGATATTCCAGCGGACGACGATTACCCGCTAAGTCCGATGTGATAATTCCCCGCACCACTTCATTGGCCGGCGCTTTATGGACACCGCGCTCAATATCGGTACGTGCATAAATTCCCGCTATATGGCCGCCGGGCGGCACTAACACACTGTCGAGTGTGAGGGGGTTAAACACACGCACCCAGGGGTAGTAAAGGGCTGCGTATGAGGTATCTTTATTAACGCTAATCGATGCCACATTACCTTGGCCACTAGGGACTTGCAGCACAGCAAAACGGTCGCGGAGGCGTTCGCACTGATTAATGATTTCATTGCGTACGTTAACTTGATTAGTACTATCTAGCGCAGGATGAACCTCGTCGGGTACGGTTAGAATAGAAATTTCATCGATGGTCTCCAAACCGGCAAGCCCGGTGCGCTGATCGGGAGGCACTGCCGAGTTGCCAACGAAGTCAGTAGACGCCATTGGGATACTGCCGTCGCTGCCATTGGCCAGTGGAGTAAAGCCAATATTGTCCGGAAGAGCTGGATCTAGATCACTGTCTCCCCAACTTAACTCGATGAGCTGCGAAGCGTTATTCACCGTTGTGATCACGAAGCGAGATCCCGCAGGAACTAGCCCGAGATCATCATAATCTTCTTCAACATCTGGCGTTGCAGCTGCTAGGTCGACGGGAATAGTGCGAAAGTAGCGAACACGCAAACGAAAACCTGAACGACTGCCTTTGCTTACGCCAACATAAATATGATTACCCGAGGCACCCGTGCCAATAGCTCTTACAGTTAAGAACTGCCCGGCTCCCCCTGAGCTATCTAAATCGAGAGTTGCAACGGCGGCATCAGACTGTGTTACACGAGCAATAAAGGCACGCTGCCCGCCGTTGTCAAAAAAGCCTTTGACGGCAAAAGGTAAAAAGGATGTGGCGGTGTCTAAAAACCCACCATACCAGCGTTGATAGTCTAGCCAACTGGTCACTAAGCGCGGCGCTGTTGGGCCACGTTCTGTCAGCCCCACAAAACCGGTGGTGCTCGTACTCACACCTTCAATAGGCCTAGATCCAGTGCTAATTTCTTCTACATATACTCCGGGTGATAAGTATTCAGGCATTGTCGGGTCTCCCTTTGCTAGGATACATTTCAGTTAAATCTAAAAGTTGGCACTGCCGTGACTGACCGGGCTTGCACATCAACGCCGAAACGTGTGCGCGTAGTGCCATTCGATAATTCTGCGACGACATCGACTGTCACCGCAGGTTGGGTAAATCCAAAGTAATAAGACCAGCGGCCATCGTGGGCGGAATACGCTTGTCCAGAGAAGCCTTCAACGAAGATACGAGCACCGGCAATGCCGATGCCATCATCATTAAGCACCTGCCCGCGTATTCCTGTTTGTTGCAGCGAATTGGATTGCCTGCTAACAACGGGCACATTGGCTACGTCCACCACATCACCATTGGCAAAGCGATGGCGCACCATCACATCACCACCGCCATCCGCTTCAGGAAACACCAGCACCCACTGGCCGCTCTGATCCGTTAGCGCTGTGTTTGAACGACCGGGAACTTCCACACGCAAGCCTTCAATGCCGCGAGCATCAGCGGCATATGCAGTGCCACGCAACAAAGTCACACCACCGCGGCTAACCGCATCGCTGGAAACAAATGGATAGGTGTGCTTAGGTTCGAGTTCGATGCTTATCGCCCCGCTGGCTGTGGGGAGTTGTATATCTTGCTCGTGCACCTGGTAAAACTGGGAAACAATACGAAGACGATAAATCCCTTCATAATTGTGCTGATAGCTGCGCTCTCCCATATAGTACTTGTTAAAAAACATATAGTAGCCACTGGGGTTGCGAGTGATGGCCAGCTTTCTAGGCTCTGAAAAAGCGGTAAAACTTGCCGCCGTTGTTTGGCCGGTAAGGTAGAAAGCAATATCGCCAAATGGCTGCGGACGGCGACCTTGTGTTCCTTGGTCTCGCTTAAACCGGTCTTCCAGTGCGAATATCGCCGTCGCCGATTTTTGATGGATAAGCCTTAGTTCTGTCACGACTGGGCTCCCGACGCAGCTAACTCATCACCACTTGCGCGCTCAACGATACGCGCAGTCGCCGACACGCGCCCGGAGTCGATATAGCTGACCTGTATTTGGTAGCAAATGGAAAGCCGATAAGGTTCCTGCAAAGCCTCCCAAATACGGGTAAGCTCTTCCAGAGTGAGGCGTTTATAGATAACACGCAGTTCTTCGGCAACATCAATATTAAGATCCCGAAGAACGACAATGGCATTGTCGTGAAATACTTGTAAGATTTTGCCCAAGAGCAGATGATTTTCATCCCTGCCCGACATATTGTTATCCGAGTGACTGGCAAAGGGGGTAATCAGATAACACAGATTCAGTGACAATGGAGTAAAGTTTTGATGATCACCACTTGCCGAACGCGGCATAGGGCTATTTTTCATAAACTCATTTTCGGAAATTTGGTAGAGCCAAAGTGACAGGCGGTTGGAGCTGTTCTGTGCAGTTTCTTTAGGATTAGTGAAGACAATATCCTGCTCACTGGGGACTAATTGCCTCACCTCAGGGTCGACGCTAATTTCCTCCCACAGCACTCGACGCAAAACATCACTTACTGCGGCAACCACTAAGTAACTGCTCAATGTCTCATCCTCCAGTCCTTTTACAACAAGCCCTTAACTTTCATCCTATTGTACTTATAGCGGCACACATGAAATTGACTTAGTTGTAGCAGATAGATAACTATCGAGATTTAAATGAGACTCTCAGCTATCACAAGAAAATAACGGGGAATTTGCTATCGATAAAAAACAAACAAATGAGTTGACCTGAAAAGCTTAGTGCGGTGACAGTCTTAGTAGCATGCTACAAGTTTGTTTAAGTAGGTTTTTCGAACTCATTGAACCTGTTAGAGTTGTGCTTATAATGTTAATCGAAATCACCCTTTGGATAAGTAGGATAAACAGGAATTCCGACTAGTATACGGTTAGGCAGTGCCATGAAAACTCAGCACCTGGATAATGGAAATTTAATTGTTACGCAGGGTTCTAAACCTGTTTTAGTGATTTTCGGAATCGCGGCTTTTCTATTTTTTGCTAAAGGCGCGTTTTTATGGGTGTTTAATGAAGAAATCACTCCGAGGAATACGACATTAGCCGTTTTAATAATTATGCTAACCCTACTGTTTTTCTACAGAGTATGGTCGCTAAACAGTAAATTCAAATTTGACAACATAGAAAAAAGTATTGAATACACTGTCCAATACCCCTTTTTTAATAAAAAAGGCATTATCCCCATAAACCACATTGAAAAAGCTTTAGTAGAAACCGATAGTGATGGTGCATCAAGAATTATAATAAAGTGTGATAATGAAGAAATTCCCATGTCTGCCGCAGTGAAAAGTTTAGGAAAACATAATTTAGTATGCGATGAAATTAATAAATGGCTAGAAAAAAATAACTAACAAAGTTGTCAATCGAACGCTTTTTCCATTCTTCGTTTACAAAGACATTATATTGAATGACCACTTTGTAGATAATAATATGTCATAGCTTGGTTTTTTGCGGCAGTAGTGTAGAAATGTAGAACTACCACGCATTCTTTATATCTAGTAACACCAATTAACAGCTACAGGTGGTTAAATCTTTCGCCGGTATTTCTTTAATAGCGGATGTCTCTTTTATATCCGCTAAAAGCAAAGCGAACTCGGCTGAAATATTTTGCGGCGCTTTAATACGTACCACATGGCCAGACCCCGGTGCCACGGAGATCGCATTACCTTGCAGATCTTCCATCGTTTCCAATATGAAACGACAATCCCCTTCTGGTCGCAATAAGGTTAAGGTATCTCCAACGCTAAATTTATTTTTCACCTCAATCTCTAACATATTTTCTTCGCTTCGTAGAATATCACCAACAAATCGCTGTTTACTTGAGGTAGATGCACCACAGTCATAATTTTGCCTTTGTTGGGGAGGATGACGACGATAAAATCCTTCGGTATAACCTCGATTAGAAAGTCCATCTAAAGCCTCTAGCAAATTATTATCGAAAGTTTTTCCCGCCTGTGCATTCACTATGGCCTGGTGATAAATTTGTGTTGTTCTTGCGGTATAAAAGTAGGATTTTGTACGCCCTTCAATTTTCAATGAGTCGATACCGATCTCCAATAACTTTTGTACATGTTCGATAGCACGCAAATCTTTTGAGTTCATAATATAAGTGCCGTGCTCATCTTCGTACATTGGCATCAACTCATCGGGACGATTCGCCTCTTCAATCAGCACCACATCACCGCTCACATCTTGTTGAGCTGTATGTGTTTTGTATTGCCAACGACAAGCATTAGTACAGGCGCCTTGATTAGCATCGCGATGATTAAAATAACCAGAAAGTAAACAACGACCTGAAAAAGCAATGCACAATGCGCCATGTACAAATACTTCCAGCTCCATATCTGGACATTCTTGTCGGATCGTCTCTATTTCCTTAAGGGATAATTCACGAGAAAGAATAATTCTTGTAAGCCCAATAGATTGCCAAAACTTCACTGCAGCAGAATTCAGTGTGTTGGCTTGCACGGAAAGATGAATGGGCAAATCCGGCCAACGTTCTCTCACCAGCATAATTAAACCTGGATCTGACATAATAAGTGCGTCTGGAGAACATGCAATAATAGGTTCGATATCGCGTAAATAGGTTTTAACTTTATTGTCGTGAGGAAGAAGATTACTGGCTAGAAAAAACTTTTTACCGCGAGCGTGAGCATAGTCAATACCCGTTTTAATATTCTCTAGTGAAAATTCATTATTTCTTACCCGCAAACTGTAACGAGGTTGCCCGGCATACACCGCGTCAGCACCGTAAGCAAATGCGTAACGCAGGGATTGCAATGTGCCTGCAGGGGCAAGTAATTCAGGAGATTTTTCCATAGATTAAGTATTCACCAAAAAATAGTAATAAGCTTGTGCTTCACCAATATTTCACTCAGCGCAAGGAACTTGTGACAGAAGCTAAGTCATTGGTGGAATATTGGTGTAGAAGCAATAAGGAGCCATGGAAGAGCATTATATTTAAGACGCAAAACCCTCTATATAGATTGAGATCAAATAATAGTGCTGTTCTGCCCTACTTTTATTCGTGCAAGAAAAGATTGAAAAACATAAGTGTATTTTGGAAGAGCAAATAGTTTCAGTAAATCAAACGCAGAGACTGTTTGGGCAAGTGTATCGAACAACGCAACGATCTGTTCCGTTTAACGTTGTTCTGTTTAAGATTTTAGAAGATTTTTCTAAAAATAAAGAAATGGTGCCCGCAGGTGGGGAACCACTGGATATGCCCAGATTACGGCATATGTCCTCTACCTTGGCCCCAGCCTCATGCTCTTTGATGGCCTTGATAATCTTTTTTCGGTGTAGCGTTTCTTCATTGTGAGCCCCACATCCCGTTAGGATAATTGGAAATCTCATCGAGGTCATGGTTTTAATTTCCGGGGAAAGGTCACAACCTCAAATCCTACACTGTCAGCTTTCATATTGGCCGGTGAAGCAACTTACATCCAGCGAACCATCTGCCAAAGACTTTACCGCTAAACCGAACAAAATGGAGCAATTTGGGTCGGCCCAACGGCGAAACGAAAGTTGTACCTTGGACAGTAAACAGGTGAGGGAATTTCGGGTAAGATACTGCGCTTATTGGGCAAAAAGGTGGTTTATATTTCCTATACCCTACTTATACCTCAAATATTTTCAGGCGTGGAAAAAATATGACGAGACCCTTGCGTATCTGTATGGCAATGCTGGCCACCAGTGGTGGTTCTTCAATTGTGGCTCAGGAATTAGGGCGGGGATTAATGCCCGACTCCAAGCTGCATCGCCTTAAAGGTGAGCAGGGGTTTGAAGTGCGCTATTGTCATTTGCGCGCCGATCAGCTTCAACAAAATCATTTTTTGGTGGACGATGGACCCGCTGCTAAAACCAGTAAGCTGCTAGATATTCCCCAAAGTCTTAGTGGGGGCATGGATGCGGTGAGCGAGCTGCTGCGCATTTATGATTGCTGGCCTTTTGACATCCTGCATCTACACAATGTACAGGTGTTCGGCCTTGCTGCACAAATGCTGAAAACTCTGCGAGGCGTGCCCTACATTGTGACCTGCCATGGCTCAGATTTATTAAATCCTCACCTGTTTGATCGAAATAAAGAAGTAGTAGCCAGTGTGCTCTACTCTGCCAATGCGGTGACCTGTGTTTCCCATTACTTGGCAAATGTACTTCGACGCGAGTTGCCCGAACTGCCAGCCGCTAGGGTGATTAACAATTTTATCGGCGCCGACTGGTGCAAACCCACTTATCGCTGCCAGCCCCAAGCCCAGCGCTTTCTCCATATTTCTTCCATGCGCGCGGTTAAGCGCCCGGAGCTGTTGCTCGAAGCCTTTGGCCAATTGCAGCAACAGTTACCTGAAGCGCAACTGGTAATTGTGAGTACTGCTGAAGGTGTAAAACGCACACAAGCACTGCTACAACAGGGCTGGCACAGTGGCCGGGGGTTGGACATTATCGACAGTGGCTGTCAGCCCCAACAGTTGGCCAGTGAATATGCCCGCGCCCAGGCGATGGTATTAACCAGTCAGTTTGAAGGCTTTGGCCTGGTGGTGTTGGAAGCCTTGCAGCATCGTTTGCCAGTAGTTGCTCCAAAGGTGGGGGCCCTGCCCGAAGTATTGGGGCAGGACTGGCCTTATCTGGTGGCGGAACAGGATCGTCCACTTCTGGTTGAAAACCTTGCCAAGGGGATGGCAAAGGTGGCTGAAGGCCCCAATGAACATCTGCAAGTGCGTATGCAAGAGATTTTGGCCCGTTACTCGGGCAGTCAGCAAATTGCCGAATATGCGGCGCTCTATCGTCAGGTATTCGCAACTTCAAATCCGCATTTATCCAAGCGGCCATTACTATGTCATCATTTTTAATTTGTCTTGGCCCTCAAGCGCAAGCGCGTTTATCCCATTTACTTAAGCATTTACCCGCACTGTCGGCAGACATCAATCGTCAGCCAACTTCGGCCTCTACGCCACGCTATCATCAATATCACAATGAGCAGCTGGCCATTGCCTTAAGTGGCGGCAACAGCGGCATAACTCAGACTGACAATGTGGTATTGGCTTTGGAAGGCTATTTAACCCACCGTCAGGAGCGTGGCGAAGCTCTGCGCAAAGCGCTGATTGTCGAGTATTTAAAACAGGGCGAAAGCTGTGTGAAAAACTGGCGTGGCTCCTTTCGTCTTGTCATCTCTCATGGGGGGGTAACACGCATCTTCAGCGATCAAGTGGCGAGTCGGCCACTGTTTTTTCATTATCATGCACAGCAGGCCTGCTACAGTTCTCATGCCGCGCCAGTGCTTGCGACAATAAATAAACCTACGCTGGATGGAGCGAACCTACTGCAATTTCTTTACGCCGGTCGCTTTTTTGCCGGCGCTTCACCATTTAAAGAATTAAGGCAAATGGCAGCTGGTAGTGGTCATCGAATAAATACTGCGGCAAATTTACCTGTCCGTGACGGCGAAAGGGCCCATTATTGCCCAGAAAAATTTATATGGTACAAATACCACCTGCAAAATCAGCCCCTGCAAGCGCAGGACGTGCTGCCAGAACTCAAAGCCAGACTCGACCGTGTTATTCTCAGCCACTGGCAGCGTGCCGATAACCCGAGTTTAATTTTAAGTGGGGGCTACGATTCACGTTATTTGCTTAATACGCTGGCTGAGCATTTGTCAGAGCAAGAGCTGAAACCTCTGTTAACTTTTTTGTGGGGGGAGCGCAGCTCAGACCCCAACACCGATGCCGCCTGGGCTGAGCGCGAAGCCGCTCGGGTTGGTGTGGCCTTTGAATTCTTTCCCGGCCGGCAGTCACTTGCAACACTTTTTGACAGCATGTTTGCGGCGCAGTCAGGCATGAGCGCGCAGATTTTTACTCACGGTGACGAACGTGCCTGTTGTCAAATACTGGCTGAGCGCGGTTTTGCCTCTTACTTTCGTGGCGATGAGTGTTTTGGTCCCAACGGTGCAGAAGTTCAAAATCGCGAGCAGGCGCTGGCGCGTGTGGGTTTAGGCCGCTTGCAAAGCGATGCAGTGAGTTTGCAGCAGGGCTTTAAGGCCGATATTGATATGTGGCAGGCGGAGCACGCCGAGTATATCGAAAAGCTCTCGCAAATGGCTGACGAGCCCAACGATCTGCGCGATTTATTGTACTGTCGTGAACGCCTACCCTCGTTTAATGTTCATTTGAGTGCTCATCGCCGGCCCTTTGCAGAAACCTTCAATCCTTTTCTGGATCCCGATATTCTCGATTTTGTGTGCCAGTTACCACGCCATTTGCGTACCGACAAGCGTATTTTTCGCCAGTGTTTTTTACACTACTACCCCACCGAGGGCTTTGCTACAACTGACAATGGTTTTAACTGGCATCGACTCTGGCAGCAAGCCGAGCTTGGGGCTTTTATAAGGGAAAAGCTCGCCGCCTTGCCTACTCCTTTTAATGGTGGCTACTGGCGGGCACTTGGCCGTCTGTTAACCTCAAACGATGGGAGTGTGGCAATTAACCCGGCCGAGCGTGTCCGCAGCTTGCAGATACTGGTTCGTGTTGTGGTGTTGGGCCAGTGGTTAAATTTGGCTGCAGACATCGGTCAGAGCGCTTATCAAGTGTATCAACATTAAAACCGGAGTAATGGTAAAGAGCTGAGTTTATGACAGATTCCACTGATGATGCCGGTTTGGATGTGCTGGCTATTTGTGCCCACCCCGATGATGCCGAATTAAATTGCGCTGGACTGTTATTGAAAGCCGCTCAGCAGGGCGCCCGGATTGGTGTGCTCGATTTAAGTTTGGGCGAAGCCGCCAGTCGCGGTACGCCGGCTATTCGCCAGCAGGAAGCGGCAGCGGCCAGCCTTGTATTGGGTTTATCCCGGCGTGAAAACCTCAACTTGCCCGACAGTCAATTGCGTGTGAATACAGAAAGCCTGCAACTTATTGTGAGCAAACTGCGCCATTACCGACCACGTATGGTAATTAGCAGCCACTGGGAGGACCATCACCCCGATCACCAAGCCACCGGGACGCTGGTAAAGCAGGCCTGCTATCTTGCCGGTATTGGCAATTACGCCGCCGATGGCAAGGCCCACCGCCCCGAGCAGGTGTTGTTTTACCTGGATCGTTTGGCCCATACGCCCCATTTGGTGCAGGATGTGAGCGATGTGTTTGAACAAAAGCGCGCTGCCGTCAGTTGCTACGCCAGTCAGCTTTATGACGGCAGTGATGGCCACACAACCACCCTGTCGACAGCCCATTATCTGGAGCAGTGGCAGGGGCGCCACCAGTATTTTGGCAGTTTGATTGGGGTTAAATACGGTGAAGCTTACGTGTTGCGTTCTCCGGTACCCCTAAACAGGCCACTCGATCTTCTCTGGGGCCGTCGGGGTATTGTCTGACTGACTCTGAACCCTGCCGAAGTTTTGAGGCAGTGTTTCTTTTTCCCGCTGTAAAAGAACATAGCGGTAATAGCGTCCTTCTAAGGCCATCAGGCTATCATGATCGCCGCGTTCAACAATTTGCCCCTTTTCGCAAAATAAAATCTGGTCACAGTGGCGAATGGTAGAAAGGCGGTGGGCGATGGTGAGGGTGGTGTGATTCTCACAAATCTGTTCCAGTGCCCGCATCACCATCACTTCCGATTCACTGTCCAGTGCAGATGTGGCTTCGTCCAAAATAAGAATGGGTGGGTCGCGTAAAATGGTGCGGGCAATGCCAATCCGCTGCTTTTCACCGCCAGACAACTTGATGCCGCGCTCGCCCACCACGGTGTCGTAGCCCTGGGGCAGGGTCATAATAAAGTCGTGGGCAAAAGCCTTTTGGGCGGCTTGTTCAACCGCCTTGCGCAAACTATCGCTCGGCACCTTTAAGTTTTGCTGCCCGCCGCAGGCGTAGGCGATGTTGTTGAAAATGGTATCGTTAAAGAGCACCACATCCTGCAATACCATACCGATGGCGGCGCGCAGGTGTTGCAGATCCCACTGTTTTACATCGACACCGTCTACGCGTACGCAACCACTGTTAACATCGTAAAAGCGTGGCAGTAGTTTAGCCAGGGTGGATTTGCCCGAACCCGAGGGGCCCACAATCGCCAGCTTCCCACCAGGCGGTAGGGTAAAATCAATATGCTTAATGCCGCCGGTACTTACACCGGGATAGTGAAAGGCAACATTTTCAAAATGTACTTCCCCGCGTACCTTGATGGGTCGAAAACCGGCGCGGGGGCTTTTGATACTGGCTTCAATGCGCATGAGTTTTTCAACCCGTGCCACGCTGTCCATCCCCTCGGCAAAAACGGCCAGCAAGTCCGAGAATTGGTACATGGGGTTGTAAATAAAATAACCCCACATGGATAGTAACACTACCTCGCCCACGGTAATTTGGCCATGAAAAACGTAATAACCGCCGGCGGCGATAATAGACAGACGGGCCAGATTAATCAGACTGCCCTGAACAAAGGCCAGGCGCAGGAAGGCGTGGGTTTTGGATTTTAAGCCCTGATGAGCCAGGCGATTATTACTGCGCAGACGGGCAGATTCCATTTCCTGAGATTGAAATGACTGAACCACCATAAAGGCATCCAGCGCCTGTTGCACGCTGGCGTAGGCTTTTTCGCCTTTATTGTTGATTTTCCTTTGGACGCTATCGATTTTTTTGGTATAGCGATGGGTAAAATATAAAAATACGGGAATAAAGGCCAGCATAATCAGGGCAATTTGCCAGCGGATATAAAAGAAAAAGCCAGTCACGATGAGAAAAGAGATCACCTGAATTAGCAGCTTGTCGAAAAAGGCCTTAATGACATTATCCAAATCTTCACGGGCTTTGGACAGTTGTCGCATTACCTGGCCAGTACTGCGGGATTCGTGAAAATCGTGAGACAGCGACATCACGTGGCCGTAGGCGCGCTCAAAAAATGACAGACTGACCTGGTCGGCCAATACGGTGGTTTTATAAGACTGGCGGTTTTTGGCCAGGCGGGAAACAAAGCTCATGGCCTGCCATAAAAATACCAGGCTGAGCACACCGATGTAAAAATCGCTGCTGGACCATTGGTCTGCGCGGATGAGGTATTGGTCAATAATGCTTTTCCACACGTAAACACAGCCGATAGAGAAGCTTTGGTCAAGTATGGATAGGCCGACAATGGAGCCGATGACTCGGTTTGAGTGGCGGATGTGGTGGTGGAGGAAGTGGTAGAATTTGGTGATTAGTCCCATAGGGGGCCTGTTGCTTCTGGTGAGTAGGTGTGTGCAAAGGCCGGTGCTATATTACCCTTCTGATACTCTTTCAGTGTACTAGCGACAATATACCCACCATACTTTCTGGTTAGAAACCAGACAACCAAAGCTGAACCACCAATAACGACGAGCAATGATAAGAAATAAGCCCAGCTGAACAGCGAGAGAAAGAAAAGTGGTGTGCTGGTAAAAGCCAATATCGCACCAGTTGCGAACCTTTCTGAAACATCATCGTACTTGAGTCGGCGACCGCATGACATACAGATACCCATCATTGTATCTGTCTTAGCAGCAGATAATTCCGACTTAAATTGCTTATTACATTTCTCGCAGCTCATTTACGTATAACGCCGTAATTACCGGCGAGCTAAGTATCGCTTAGTGAATCTTTGCTGATGCAACCAGCAACTTGGGTAGATTACTTTGTGATGCATTTTTCACTCTAGATTGATGGTGTAGAAACTGTACAAGGTCATGCACCGATTTAACTTTGTTCCAGTACGGATTATTTCCTGGATTAGCCGTGCTAATCTCCAGTTTATCGGCTATCGCCACATAAGTATATTCCAAGTCCTCTGGATCCAACTTGTATGTTTCCTCGAACAAATCGTCTGCACGAACGGGAAATTTTATTCCATTAAATGTGCCTAGATTATCTTGAACTTCGTTCTATAACTTCCCGAATAATCTTCGTATCAATTTCTCTGTAATTGAAAGATCTTGCGAAGCCACATATATCGGGCAGCCCTCTCTCTTCTGCTATATTGGTCATTCTTCGATTATCTATAATCGTGTAAATGATTCCAAAGGCAATCAACGCACCGATAATGTATAGGAATTCCATTCGTTTTCGTAGTGCCCGCCCCCTAAGCGGAGACAATCCTCAAGCCCCTCAGGTTTAGCACCACAGTATATAGACTGAACAATCATGGACTTAGTTGGAACTTCAGAAAAACTGAACTCAAAGCCATGCCCTTGCCAAGCACCACCTATTTGTCTTGCTTGGGAAATTTTGCGGCCTTCAGAAATCTCAAATGGCCGATATTTACAGACTACATACCCATCTTGATTTGTAATCTCAGGCAGTTCATTTAAGAGATGAACACCAAGGTATTCTCCACCCACTTCACCTTGCAAAGAGAAAATACCTTTATCCGTTTTTAAATAGACAACATTGAATTCAGGATCAACAACATTCACTCTAATTGAAATGATAGTTGACCCTTCCACATCTGGAAGCATTGCACATGCTTCCTTGATGTCTTTTTGGTAGTCGTACGTCATGGCTACTTGAAACTTAACAGTTTATTCAATAGCCTCGTTCCACTTATCATCCTTCTGCTGATTACAATCAGATCTAACTGGATTCGGGTCTCTTTTTTTAATGAAAACAGTTAGTTAGGTAATAATCACCTGTCTAACTATATCTTGATCGAGAGAAGGGACCGCAAAGATCATTTTAAGATATGTATCGAACCGCGCTAACGTTTCTGGCAAACCCTTATCAACTCTGGGCTTGCGGCGGGTATCAAGAGAAGCGAGCGGTCGTAAAAATGGCCTTTCCTGAACGGCTTGTATGGGATCGCTTAGGCATGTATCGAAACACACAACGATCTGTTCCGTTTAACGTTGTTCTGTTTAGGATTTTAGAAGATTTTTCTAAAAATAAAGAAATGGTGCCCAAGGCCGGACTTGAACCGGCACGGCTTACGCCACTACCCCCTCAAGATAGCGTGTCTACCAATTCCACCACTTGGGCATAAAGAGTTGCAAATTGTTTACTGTTCTGGAACTTCGGGAATATCTTCTTGTGAATTCTCGTTTGTTTCAGTTTCAACTTGCGGAATATCGTCATCTACTGGAATAGACGTATCTTCAACAGCGGGAACATCGTCTACTGTTGTTTCGATTACAGCAGGCAGATCATCGCCAATGGATGCTTTTTGCTTTGCAATAACAGCTAAGCTAAAACTGGTAACAAAGAACACAAATGCCAAAATTGCAGTCATTTTGGAAAAGAAGTTTCCTGAACCAGAAGCACCAAATAAAGTTTGCGATGCACCACTACCAAATGAAGCACCCATATCCGCACCCTTGCCTTGTTGCAAAAGGATTAAGCCTATAATCGCCAAGGCTGTAAGGATATGCACTAATATAATTAGGTTTTCCATTGTTTTCTCTCTAGATCACTCTGCAGCTTTACAAATATCTACAAAGTCATCGACTTTTAATGAAGCGCCGCCAACAAGTGCGCCGTCTATATCTTTTTGCTTAAAAAGTGCTTCAGCAGAATCAGGCTTGACACTTCCACCGTATAAAATCTTAATTTGGTCGCCTTCAGGCCCCAATACTTCTCTTATATAAGAATGAACATCTTGTGCTATTTGTGGCGTTGCCGACTTACCCGTTCCTATCGCCCAAATAGGCTCATAAGCAATAATGCCTTTTGCCACCACGTCTAAACCGCAATGTTCTACAACTTTCAACAACTGACGGCCAACAACGTCAAAGGTTTTGTCAGCTTCTCTGTCTTCTAGACTTTCACCAACACAAAGCACCGGCACAATTCCACTTTCAACCGCAACCTTGAATTTCTTAGCCACTAGCTCAGAGCTTTCGGCATGATATTCTCGACGCTCGGAGTGTCCCACAATTGCGAACTTACAACCACAGTCTGCCAACATGCTAGCGGAGACTTCTCCTGTGTAAGCGCCATTTTTCTCGACACTAATATCCTGTGCGCCCCAAGCAATATTTGTTTGCTCTAAGATATCCGAAGCCAAAGACAAATAAGGATAAGGAGGGCAAACTGCAACTTCTGCGTTATGCACTCCCGCCCACTTGTCAGCCAATGAACGCAGGTGGTCGCCCGTAAAAGCGCTATCACCATTCATTTTCCAATTGCCGATGACTATCGGTCGCCTCATCTCAAATTACCTTATGTAGTAGCCAGTTATTCGCCAATATTGCGCAACTGGGATTTAGATGAACACCCCTCTAGAGCGGGCGCAAATCTTATAGGAGAATGCTGCTAGATACAACATCCTACGAAAACATTTTTAAACAAGGTTAAGCAACGGCCTTTCCAACCACTTCAGCAAGTTCTTTTGCGAGCCTAGAAACGAGATCGTGATGCTGGCCCTCTACCATAACACGAATGACAGGCTCAGTTCCTGAAGGCCTTAACAATACACGTCCTTTTCCTTCCATTTGACTTTCAGCAGCATCAATCGCCTGCTTAATGCTGGTATTTTCATCAAGCTTAATCGCATTTTTCACAGGGACATTAATCATCACTTGAGGCAGCTTTTGCATGTTTTGCTTAATATCATGCAGACATTCTTTTTCAGTAACTAAAGCTTTCATCACTTGCAGAGCAGAAATAATACCATCACCTGTGGTGGTAACATCGCTACAAACAATATGACCAGAGGATTCACCCCCAATATGCCAGTTGTTCTTTTTCATCGATTCAATAACATAGCGATCGCCCACCTTGGCACGATCAAAGGGAATACCGAGATTTTTCATTCCCATCTCGAAACCAAAATTGGTCATTAGTGTGCCGACCACTCCTTCACAGACGCCTTCATATTTTTTACGAAAGCTGGCAATGATATAAAGTAATTGATCTCCGTCGACAATTTCTCCTTTGTGGTCGACAAACATCACCCGATCACCGTCGCCATCAAAGGCGATACCAAGATCTGCATCTTCTTCCAGAACTTTTTTCTGTAGCTGATTGAGTTTAGTGGCTCCACATTCAAGATTAATATTGTGTCCGTTAGGCTCAACACCTATGGATGTTACATGTGCACCAAGCTCAGCAAAGACCTTAGGTGCAAGGTGATACGTAGCACCGTTGGCACAATCAAGTACGATATTTAAACCATGTAAGCTGAAACCCCAAGGCATAGTTCCTTTACAGAACTCAATATAACGACCATTAGCATCGCTCAATCGACTGGCCTTACCCAGGTCTTTTGACATGGTCATGGTCTGTTCTAACTGGGCTTCAATTTCCAACTCAAGCTCATCAGTTAATTTAACCCCTTCGGTATTGAACAGTTTAATACCATTGTCGTGGTAGGGATTGTGGGATGCACTAATTACGAAGCCTGCACAGGCCTGAAAAGTTCGCGTGAGGTAAGCAACAGCAGGCGTTGGCATTGGCCCTAGCAATACTACATCGACACCGGCACTAATAAGCCCCGCCTGAAGAGCAGACTCGAACATATAGCCGGATATTCTTGTATCTTTACCGATCAATACCTTACAAGGCTCATCATCTTCTCTATGCCGGTTAAGTACTTGGCCAACCGCCCAGCCAAACTGTAAAAAAAACTCTGGGGTAATAGCCCCCTCTCCTACACGTCCTCGTATACCATCTGTGCCAAAATACTTGCGAGCCATTAATCTTCCTTTTGTAAATTCAAAATTTTAAACATATTAATTATATCGATAGTTTCTGCAACATCGTGCACACGTAAAATATTGGCACCATAGTGTAAAGCGTATTGCGCGAGAGCTAAGCTACCTGCTAAACGTTCTTCCACCTCTCGCCCCAATAGACGCCCTAAAATTGATTTGCGGGAAAGACCAACCAATATGGGAAAGCCACCTAGCTTAAAAGCTGACAGCTGCTTAAGTAACGCAATATTGTGTGCATCTGTTTTGCCGAAACCAAAACCAGGATCAAGTAAAATGTGTGACTTATCGATTCCCGCTTGCAGGCATGCCGATGCGCGCGCTTGCAAAAAACCGGCAACTTCCGTCACTACATCCCCATAGGATGGCGTATCTTGCATATTTTGCGGCTGGCCCTGCATGTGCATCAAACAAACAGGTACACGGGATTCTTTTGCAGCAGCTAAAGCCCCTTCGTGCTGCAAGGCTCGAACATCATTAATCAAACCTGCCCCTAAAGCAACACCAGCCGCTATAACCTCAGGCCTGCTGGTATCTAGGGAAACAACCACATCAAAGCGCTGACAAATGGCCTCAACAACGGGTAACACCCGCGTCATTTCTTCTTCAACGCCGACTTTCTCGGCACCGGGTCGAGTGGATTCGCCGCCTATATCAATAAAACGCGCACCCGCATCTACCATTTTTTCAGCTTGTCGCAAAGCAGGGGAAATATCATTGCCATTACGAAAGTATTCACCACCATCGTAAAAGGAATCAGGGGTTACATTCAAAATACCCATCACTTGAGGCGTGCTCAAGTCAACACAGTGACGACCGAATTGTATTTGCATATAGACGAGAGAAAAATGAAAGGCTCTAAAACCAAATCAGATTTGGTTTTAGAGCTCAAATTTTTTAATGTTCGCTGGCAGGTTTGCCGATGGAAGGTTTGCTATCAGAAGTTTTTGAATTGCCGCCCTTTTCAGAGTTGCCTCCAAAATCACCGAAGTCATTGTTATGCCAATCGCGGGGAGGACGCACTTTACGACGAGCCATAAGGTCATCGACCTGCTCGGCATCGATAGTTTCATACTCCATCAACGCATCTTTCATAGCTTCAAGAATATCGCGATTTTCTTCGAGAATTTGTTTTGCTTTGGCATAGGTAGCATCGATGATGCTGCGCACCTCTTCATCAATTTGATTAGAAGTCTGGCCAGAATACTGTGGCGCTCCCATACCAGGGTATGCCCCCTCATCTTCACCATAATGCAAAGGCCCCAGCTTCTCAGACAGCCCCCACTTGGTCACCATGTTACGAGCAATATTTGTTGCTCGCTCAATATCGTTAGAAGCACCGGTAGTAACGCCATCAAAACCCAGGGTCATCTCTTCAGCAATACGGCCACCAAACAATGAGCAAAGATTAGACTCCAAGCCACGCTTGCTATGGCTGTACTTATCTTCCTCCGGCAAGAATTGCGTCACACCTAAGGCACGGCCACGGGGAATAATACTGACTTTATGTACTGGATCATGTTCTGGAACAATGCGGCCAACAATGGCATGACCAGCTTCATGATACGCCGTATTCTCTTTCTCTTTTTCACTCATCACCATGGACTTGCGCTCTGCTCCCATAAGGATTTTATCGCGCGCTTTCTCAAATTCTTCCATAGTCACTAGACGCTTGTTAGCGCGAGCAGCAAACAAAGCAGCTTCGTTCACAAGGTTGGCCAAGTCAGCACCAGAAAAGCCTGGGGTACCACGGCCAATAATGGAAGCTTGAACTTTATCGTCCATAGGTACTTTGCGCATATGGACTTTCAATATCTGCTCACGACCACGTATATCAGGTAGGCCAACAAATACCTGCCTATCAAAACGGCCTGGACGCAGAAGTGCTTTATCAAGTACATCGGGACGGTTAGTAGCGGCGATAACAATCACCCCTTCGGAACCTTCAAAACCATCCATTTCAACCAGCAGCTGGTTCAATGTCTGTTCGCGCTCATCATGACCACCGCCGTGACCACCGCCACGATGACGGCCAACAGCATCGATCTCATCAATGAAGATAATACAAGGCGACTGCTTTTTAGCCTGGTCAAACATGTCGCGCACTCTCGACGCACCCACACCGACAAACATTTCAACAAAATCGGAACCAGAGATTGAGAAGAAAGGCACTTTCGCCTCACCAGCAATGGCTTTGGCTAGCAAAGTCTTACCTGTTCCTGGAGGACCAGACATAAGAACGCCACGTGGAATTTGTCCACCAAGGCGCTGGAACTTGGAAGGGTCGCGCAAGTATTCAACTAACTCTTGCACTTCTTCTTTGGCTTCATCCACACCAGCAACGTCAGCGAAGGTAGTTTTTACTTGATCTTCTCCTAACAACTTCGCTTTACTCTTAGCGAAGCTCATAGGGCCACCACGGCCGCCGGCACCACCTTGCATTTGGCGCATAAAGAATATAAACACTGCGATGAAAAGAAGAATCGGGAAGCTCGCAACTAACAGCTGTTGCCACAAACTAGTTTGCTCAGGCTTAGCTCCGATGACTTCTACGTTGTTTTCAATCAAATCATCCATAAGCTCAAGGTCAGGCAAACTGGGTTTGACTACCGAGAAGGATTTGCCATCTTGACGAATACCGCGGATGTACATGCCGTCTACGACGATCTCTTTTATCTGCCGATCTTGTACTTCGTGGACGAATTCTGAGTATGAAAGCTCATCTCGAGGCTTTGTCTCACTAAAGTTCTGAAAAACGGAGAATAAAACAACCGCAATCACTAACCAAAGTACTAAATTTTTTGCCATATCGTTCAAGGATTTTCCTCCCCAACCTTTAAATCTAAGACTACTGCCATACGCCTATTATTGATACCCTTGCGTTATATAGTATAGCCCTTGAATGCATGTTTAATTCACGCTTACAACCGCGAACAGCGATTACCCTTTATACCCTTTTGCTACCACATAAACTTCACGAGAACGAGCCCTAGATGCATCGGGTTTGCGAATAACGACCTTATTAAAGCTTTGTCGACAATCTTTCATAAACTCATCAAAGCCCTCACCCTGAAATACTTTGGCGACAAAATCACCTCGGGGTTTCAGCACTTTGTTTGCCATATCCAATGCCAATTCTACAAGATACATGGACTGCGGCTGGTCAATTTCAGCTATACCACTCATATTGGGGGCCATATCCGAAATTACAAGATCCGCCAAATCTTCTTGCATTGCCGCCAACAACTGGTCAAGTACATCCTCTTCGGTAAAATCACCCTGAATAAAGTCTACGCCAGCAATAGGGTCCATGGAAAGAATATCTGAAGCTAAGACCTTACCACGATCGCCCACATATTCCATGGCCACTTGCGACCAACCACCAGGAGCTGCGCCTAAATCCACAACCGTCATACCCGGTTTAAACAAACGGTCTTTTTTGTGCAGCTCGTGTAGCTTATAACTCGCCCTAGAGCGATAGCCATCAACTTGAGATGATTTGACATAATTATCGCTAAAATGTTCATGCAACCAGCTTTTACTGGTCTTAGATCGTGACATGTAACTCTAACTCACCTAAATTTTATATTTAGTCACTATATTATGCCCAAATTGGCTCCCAAAATAGCGCTATAGCCGGGGAACTATAAATTGGCATAAAGAAAAACATGCTATTTTAGTGCTGAGTAAGGCGCTCATTGCCGCGCATAGTGGGCCTATGAGCAAAATGAGCAACGCCACGCAGCGGTAAAATAGTCGATTTTATTATGCTAATTTATAGTACGTCAGCTATTTAGGGTACAATATTACAGGGGAACCTCTGATTAAGTCCAAAATTTCTCTAAACAAGCTACATTGAATAACGATGCACTGCGAGATAAATACTCTGAAGTCTGATCGCTTGTTCTCGCGGTTTCTCTGTATATTTTTTACAGCCCGCCATTAAAATGCTCATATAGAAATAATGAGGAAAATCTAACAGCAAGGTTATTTCCATAAGCGTAAAGCAAATAACACTAGGTATATTAGTTACATGTCTATGTCTAACGAAAGTAAAAAACATTACCGCCTTATCGGCCACAATTTAAAACCCGTTGTCACTGTGGCAGGCAAAGGCTTAACAGATAGCGTCGTCGCAGAAATTGATCGCGCTCTAGGAGATCACGAACTTATTAAAGCAAAGATTGCTATAACAGATCGAGATATTCGCAAACAGGTCGTGGCAGAAATCTGCAATCAACTTAACGCTGAGAATGTGCAGGAAATAGGCAAGGTGGTCTTGCTATTTCGAGCCTCAGACAAGCCCACACTGAAGACTTCTAATATCCGTCAATAAAGTAACTACTCACATCTTCACAGCAGGTCGAAACTTGAAATAATTGTGAAAGCCGATGTTTTACATCTCACTGCGCATTGCATGAGCGCTCGACTCATTGAATACTTTAGGCTAAAGGGGAGACTTGAATAAATTTAGCAGTTCATCAATTTTCCCCAGCATACATTAGAAAGTAGCTTGCAAGGTATATCGAAGCGTAATGCCCATATGATAAAAAGTATCCGTTTAAAGTTATGGCTTACGCTTTTTGTAACACTAGTACTGAGTTTGGGTCTACTGCTAAGCCTTACTTACTTTAGTATTAAGCAGAGGTTTATGGATTATGCAACTAGCCAGATTCTGGAGCGTTTGCGCCCTCTACAGCAGGCCGTGATCGTTGTATATGAAGATAAAGAGTCCTTATCCTCATTTATCGACACACCTTCGCGCTGGAACCGACTACGCGATAGAACTTATCGTCAATATCTCAAAGATCAAAATCGTCGCTCATCAGCACCACTGGGCCCGCAACAAGACTGGAGCGAGCGAGAGTCCATAGAGAAAAAGCTACAACCCAACCAGCGTGCATTTTTTCAGCATCTGGTGCTCTACGACAGCAAAAAGCAACTTATTGCTGGAAGAGCCAAGCGTGGTGCAAACTATGTCTTCCAAGAAATCTCCTATAAAGACCGCAAGATCGCCTTTATTGGCTATATCAAACCGAAGGCGTTTTTGCGCTCAGTAGATAAACTATTTGTCGATCAACAAGTCAAAACCTTTGCCTTGTTGAGTGTTTTGATGATATTCGCTGCGCTGTTAGTAACACTATTTGTATCCCGTTGGCTGGTGGTACCTTTGTCTATGCTGTCTCGCAACGCTAAGCGTGTGGCAGGCGGGGATTTTTCTGTGCGCATGAATTTTAGGACTGATGACGAACTTGGCAAACTTTGTCAAAACTTCGATGATATGACCCAGTCCTTGGAAAAAAATGAAATTACACGCAAACAATGGGTAGCAGACATCTCCCACGAAATGAGGACACCTTTGTCTGTGCTTAAAGCCCAAATAGAAGCCATGGAAGATGGTATAAGAAAGCCGACTAATGAAAATTTTCAACTGCTGCGACGTAAAGTAGACTCACTGTCATTTATTATCGATGACTTATATGAATTATCCCTGGCAGACCTGGGCGCACTCCAACTACAAAAAGAAGCAATGGATATCACACTTGCCTTAACAGAAGTGGTGGATGAGTTCAGAGAAAAGCTTACTCACAAAGAACTCCGTCTAGTCACGGATTTTCCTGCCGTACCTGTTGTCATTAATGCTGATAAAAAACGAATTAAACAGTTAATCACTAATTTGGTGGAAAATAGCTATCGCTATACCGACACCGCAGGTGAAATAAAAATTAAGCTGGCAAATGACGAACAACAAGCCACCCTCAGCATTGAAGATAGTGCTCCTGGTGTGCCTGAAGATGCTATCGCCCATATTTTTGACCGCTTATACCGGGTAGAAGGGTCACGCAATAGAGATACCGGTGGCGCGGGTCTCGGTCTGAGTATCTGCCGAGGCATTGTAGAATCACATGGCGGCTCCATCGAAGCAGAAAAATCTGCTCTTGGTGGCCTAAAACAAATAATAAGCTTTCCCCATACCTTATGACCAATACCAAACTTGTATTAATCGTTGAAGATGAGCCAGATCTGGCAAGCTTACTTGCGCAATACGTTTCGAACGCAGGCTACACGGCTCACATCATAAGTAACGGGCTTGAAGTAGAGCCCTGGCTTGAACAGAACCAAGCCCATTTAATTGTGCTAGATTTAATGCTTCCCGGAAAAGGCGGCTTGGATATTTGTAAGAGTATTCGCAAGAGCAAGCAAACGCCTATTATTATGACCACAGCCAAAGTGGAAGAGATTGACCGACTATTGGGACTAGAATTAGGGGCAGACGATTATATTTGTAAGCCTTACAGCCCGCGCGAGGTCGTCGCCAGAATAAAAACTGTGCTTAGAAGAATCGAGCAGACTGGCGATACTGTGGCTCAAGCTGACACTGGTGTGGATATCATGATTGACCAGGATCGCTTGCGCATTATTATTAGAGGCGTTGTACTGGAGTTAACACAAATCGAGCTCAATCTCTTTAAATTACTTTACGATGAACCTGGACGGATTTTTTCCCGTCAACATATCCTTGATAATATTTATCACGACTATCGTATTGTCAGCGATAGGACTGTTGACAGTCATATTAAGAAATTAAGGAAAAAGCTACATGATACTCATCCTAGCAGCGATCTAATTAAATCCATCTACGGTGTTGGCTATAAATTTGAACCCGATTTTTCAGAGCAATAAGCATGTTAAAAATAAAACCATCACTATATCTTTTAGCGAGCTTCTCCATTTGGCTAAGCGGTTGCGCGTCACCCAAGATTGATTTAGAAGACACCGTATTCTTAACCAAAATTACTAATACTGGTCTCAAGCATTTTGAAGTGGGGCTGAAACGGGCCAGGCCTGAAAAAAAGGCACTTACAAATAAAGATGTCAGAAGGCAACGTCGTCAAGAGTCGCGTATTAACCCATCAAAGATAACATCCGTGCTTATCGACGCAGCTAATCGCCATATTGAACAAAATGGTTATTGCACGACAGATTACTGGATATTGGATACCAATATTTATAGCTCAAATATCACTCTTCGCGGAGAGTGTAATGAGCCGGCTTCATCACAAGATCGAGCTCAATATCCCGATACCATCAAACGTTGGTAATCGTCATAATCTGTGCACATTTATACGTTAGAGTAGCAGCAATGAGGGAATTGAAATAATCCAGAGCAATAACTTTTGATAACGGAGCCATAGATACTATGAGAAATACTATGAGACGCTTTATCGTTCCTTGCCTACTCGCCGCTTCAGCGACAACATTTGCGATTGCTTCAGCAAAGTTTAATACCTCCTCGACAAGTATTGGCTACATTGATAGGCAGATTCTCGACAATATAGAGTTAGATGATGATAGACAGCAAGAACTGCGCGCGATACTGGAGGAAAACCATCAGCGCCAACGCGCAATTTTATTGGAAATGAGAGAAAAGTCTAAGCTGTCCCGAAATATGCAAATGCAACAGCTGGCAGAGCTGCTGAGTGAAGAAGAGTTAAATGAATTAGTTAGCATTAGAGATAACTTACAGCAAGAACGTCGCAATAAAAGAAAAAGTAATAAAAACTTTAGCTTTTAAGTAAAAAGTAAATCTAAATAAAATACGTTAAGCACGTACAATATGATATTCACTATCGCTTAAAGGAGAGGTGACCACAGCATGCAAACGACGGCTCACTTCTCTTGCCACATTCATCATCAACATACCAAAAAGTTCTTTATTAGTGTTCACAATATCCATCAAACACGTGCGTGAAATGACAAGTAACTCACAATCCTCTACGACCATGGTCGTACCTAGCTGGGGCTGAATACCAACCACTGCGGATTCACCAAAACAATCACCAGCAATATAATTAATGGAAGCAAGGCTGTTATCATCGCGACGAAGATCCATCCGAATTTTGCCTTTGAGAACAACATAGACATTACACGGTAAGTGACCTTGCTGAAAAATAACTTCACCTTCTTCAGCATTCAGCCTTTTGGTATGGGGTAGAATAGCCTTAATTTGCTGGCTGCTAAGCCCACCAAACAATGATATTTTATCTAGTACCTGGTCAATATCGACCTGCACATCCCAGGAGCTTTGATCCACTTGCTCTGCCAACATAATATCTCCACCAAATAAACCTTACTAAATTTCATTAAAGTTTCAGCAACGTTATGTGTTAATACTTTTTAGTGTTAATACCTTAACTTTTGACCTTTAAAAATTAAGTTCGTTTTATTTTTAAATCGAATACTCATATACTTTTCAGTATCAATGAGCATGAAGCTTTAAGGTTTTCTCAATGCAATAATTATATACAGCAAGGGTCAAGCCAACCTAAAATCTTGCAAGTAAAAATGCATTCGATTTCTCAAAATTTCCCTTTATGGAAAAGTATAAGCGATCATTTTGTCAAAACGCATCACTTATTGGTCACAAAGCTATAGCACCCTTAAACCCAAAAGAGACAAATAAAGGTACGTTGCGACAAGTTTTGACATAAGCCAAAAATATAGTAATGGCTGCGTAAAAATTGTCGACGCCACTCATATTACTTAGTAAGAATGAATGTAAACTGAACGTCAATTTGTCCGTTATGAATAAGGCTATTGGGCCAATAGTTTTATTCGATTAGAGGTATCTGTAAAGCTTGCTCATCCCAAAATAAAGTCCACTCTTCGTATAGGAAAGTCCGACTAAAACACATAGGTATACGACAACCACTTTATTGGTTTTCACTTTTTTAAATAGTGGCTGTCGGAGCTTTTTAAAAGAGGGAACTTATGAAAAAGATAGAATTAAGAGATTATATTCGCTAGAAAGACAATATAGTGTGGTAAATTTAGTACTGCACGTAAAAATCTTACTTTCATTTATTTTACGGCAAGTACTATAAACACTAAATATGCTTTACTGAATCAATTTCGTATTCGACATCTCCGCCAGGAGCTTTAACTAAAGCTACATCACCTACTTCTTTGCCAATTACCGCGCGGGCGATAGGAGATGTGATCGATATTTTGTTCGACTTAACATCTGCTTCATCTTCACCGACAATTTTATAAGTAATCGACTCGTCCGTATCTACGTTAACCAAATCGACAGTTGCGCCAAAAATCACCTTATCCCCTTCAGGCATAGATTTAACATCGATAACTTGGGCAGTGGACAGTTTTGCTTCTATTTCCTGGATACGCCCTTCACAAAATCCCTGTTGCTCGCGGGCGGCATGGTATTCAGCGTTTTCTTTTAAGTCTCCATGCTCTCGCGCTTCTGCGATAGCCGCGACAATGCGCGGACGATCAACCTTTTTAAGCTGCTCAAGCTCTTCTCTAAGGGCTTTTTCACCCTCTACAGTCATTGGAAATTTTTGCATTTATTTTTTTACTCCTTCGTGAAGGTCTTGCAATCGTCTAACTTCTAGACCTTGGCCAAAACGCAATGCTACACAAATTGCATTGCCGGCGGCTAGTGTTGTGGTATAGCAAACATGATTTGCTTCCGCACTGCGCCTAATCGATGCCGAGTCTCGTATTGCTTGTTTACCTTCTGTGGTATTAATAATCAGTTGAATTTCACCGTTTTTAATCATATCAACAGTATGTGGTCGTCCTTCCACAACCTTGTTGACACGTTTTACTGCTAATCCGGCTTCCTCAATAACCTTGGCTGTGCCTCTCGTAGCAAGCAGGTTAAATCCTAAATCGAGCAGTTCTTTAGCCACTACAACTATACCGCTCTTATCAAAGTCTCTCACGCTTAAAAAAGCATTGCCACTACCTGGAATTGCCGAACCGCTCGCAGTTTGTGATTTGGCATAGGCTTCAGCAAAAGTGTCACCGACACCCATGACTTCACCAGTAGATTTCATTTCTGGCCCTAAGATAGGGTCAACCGCGGGAAATTTATTAAAAGGAAATACCGCTTCTTTCACACTGAAGTAATTAGGCACCACTTCTTCAGTAAAACCCAGCTCAGGCAGAGACTTACCTGTTTGACATAGCGCCGCTACTTTTGCCAGCGAAGTGCCAATACATTTGGATACAAAAGGCACAGTGCGCGAAGCACGAGGATTCACTTCAATCACGTAGATTTTACCGTCCTGGTAGGCGAGCTGTGCATTCATCAAACCCACTACACCTAACTCGATAGCCATTTTACGCATTTGCTCGCGCATTTCATTTTGCACATCTTCTGGCAGAGAGTATGGCGGTAAGGAACATGCAGAATCCCCCGAATGCACACCGCACTGCTCAATATGCTGCATGATCGCACCGATCACTACATTCTCACCGTCTGAAACCGCATCAATATCCACTTCAATGGCGTTATTTAAAAAACGATCAAGCAATACTGGAGCATCATCGGAAACCTGCACTGCCATATTCATATAAGTGCGCAATTCGCTTTCGGTATAGACGATTTCCATAGCGCGACCACCCAATACATAGGACGGGCGCACCACCAAGGGATACCCCACCTTAGGCGCAATATGAATAGCTTCTTCTGTGGAACGGCAAATAGCATTAGCCGGCTGTAAAAGGCCAAGGCGCTCGATCATTTGCTGAAAACGCTCTCTGTCTTCCGCGCGATCGATAGCCTCAGGACTGGTGCCAATAATCGGTACACCTGCCGCCGCTAAATCTTTTGCTAGCTTCAGGGGAGTTTGACCGCCAAACTGAACAATCACTCCTTTAGGCTTCTCTTTATAGACAATTTCTAGTACGTCTTCGAGGGTTACCGGTTCGAAATAGAGCCTGTCTGAAGTGTCGTAGTCGGTGGATACTGTTTCCGGGTTACAATTGACCATAATGGTTTCATAACCGCTATCCCGAGCGGCAAGCGCCGCGTGCACACAGCAATAGTCAAATTCGATACCTTGGCCAATTCGATTCGGACCACCACCAATGACCATGATTTTTTCGCGATCCGAAGGATTAGATTCACACTCCTCTTCATAAGTGGAATACATATAGGCGGTGGAAGTGGCAAACTCAGCCGCGCAGGTGTCAACCCGCTTATATACAGGGAAAACATCGAGCTTTCTACGGTGATCACGCAGTGTTTTCTCACTCACGCCGAGTAATTTAGCGAGGCGCTTATCGGCAAAGCCTTTTCTTTTCAGTAGACGCATAATATCGTGATCGATATCAGAAAGAGGCATGGAAGCAAGGAGCTTCTCGGTATCGACAATATCCTTTATCTGAACTAGGAACCACGGATCAATCTTAGACTGCTCAAAAACTTCGTCTACATCCATGCCAAGGCGAAACGCATCAGCAACATACCAAATTCTCTCCGCGCCTGGTGTTGAAAGATCACGCCTAACTTTAGCTTCAGCGCCATCTTCGCTTGGCTCAATCTTCGGCTCGAAACCGGAGGAACCCACTTCCAGTCCACGCAAGGCTTTTTGCAATGATTCTTGAAAAGTTCGACCAATCGCCATCACTTCACCCACAGACTTCATCTGAGTAGTCAAGCGCGCATCCGCATCACCAAATTTTTCAAAGGTAAAGCGAGGAACTTTAGTTACGACATAATCGATACTGGGCTCGAAAGAAGCGGGAGTAGCGCCGCCGGTAATATCATTTTGTAACTCATCAAGGGTATAACCCACAGCTAACTTTGCCGCCACTTTTGCAATTGGGAAGCCCGTCGCTTTAGAAGCCAATGCTGATGAGCGTGAGACCCTGGGATTCATTTCAATAACCACCAAACGGCCAGTATCAGGATTAACAGCGAATTGCACATTCGAACCACCTGTTTCAACCCCTATTTCACGTAATACCGCGATCGAAGCGTTACGCATGATTTGATATTCTTTATCCGTTAAGGTTTGGGCTGGCGCAACAGTAATAGAGTCCCCAGTGTGCACCCCCATAGGGTCAAAGTTCTCAATGGAGCAGATAATAATGCAGTTATCATTTTTATCTCGCACAACCTCCATTTCGTATTCTTTCCAACCGAGCAAGGACTCGTCAATCAGCAGCTCATTGGTAGGTGACAGGTCGAGACCACGTAAGCATATTTCTTCAAACTCATCCCAGTTATAAGCGATCCCACCACCAGATCCCCCCATAGTAAAAGAAGGGCGAATAATTACAGGGAAATTAAACTTCTTAGGAACCTCCCTCGCCTCTTCCATAGAATGCACAATTTCTGCCCTTGCACACTCCAAGCCGATCTTTTTCATTGCTTTATCAAAAAGGCTGCGGTCTTCGGCCTTGTGAATCGCTTCCTGATTTGCACCGATTAACTCGACACCGTGCTTCGCAAGGACACCGTTGTTATGTAAATCAAGCGCACAGTTAAGCGCGGTTTGGCCTCCCATAGTAGGCAAAATCGCATCTGGCTTTTCTTTTTCAATGATTTTTTCCACCGTCTGCCAAGTTATAGGCTCGATATAAGTGGAATCGGCCATAGCCGGGTCGGTCATAATGGTTGCCGGATTAGAGTTAACCAAAATAACCCTATATCCTTCTTCTTTCAGTGCTTTACAGGCTTGCGCACCAGAATAGTCAAATTCACACGCTTGCCCAATTACAATAGGGCCAGCACCAATAATGAGAATGCTCTCGATGTCGTTACGCTTTGGCATGAGGTGTTAAAAGTCTCTTGATGGTAATTCTCGTGTTGCAACCGAGCACTCACATATGCTCGGTCATATCAATATGCTTATGTCGCGGTACACTCTGACTAACGGCGCTCTCGCATTAAATCAATAAAGTGGTCAAATAATTCTGCTGCATCATGAGGTCCGGGGCTAGCTTCGGGGTGACCTTGAAAACTAAACGCTGGTTTATCCGTGCGATGAATACCTTGCAAGGAACCATCGAAAAGTGACTCATGAGTGCTTGTTAAGTTATCTGGAAGGGAGTCTTGGTCTACTGCGAAGCCATGGTTTTGACTGGTAATCATCACCTGCCCAGAAGTTAGGTTCTTCACTGGATGGTTAGCACCATGGTGGCCGAACTTCATTTTTTTGGTCTTGGCGCCGCTAGCCAAGGCTAACAATTGATGCCCCAAGCAAATGCCAAATACGGGAATATCTGTAGTCAGTATTTCTTTAATTGCGGCGATTGCATAGTCGCATGGTTCTGGGTCACCTGGACCATTGGAAAGAAAAACACCATCAGGTTTCATCGCAAGTACATCAGCAGCCGGTGTAGTAGCAGGTACAACGGTTAAATCACAACCCCGATCCACTAACATGCGCAAGATATTGCGCTTAGCGCCAAAATCATAAGCGACCACTTTATAATTATCGCCATCGGTTTTATCACAAAAGCCTTTGCCTAGCTCCCATGAACCGCTTTCCCAAGGGTACGTCTGTGTTGTTGTCACTTCTTTTGCTAAGTCCATTCCTTGTAAGCCCGCAAAAGACTTTGCCATTTCCAAAGCTTTAGCCTCGTCAATCTTGCCCGCCATTAGACACGCATTCTGCGCTCCACCGTCTCGCAACAAACGGGTTAATTTGCGCGTATCGATATCGGCAATACCGATTATGTTCTTACTCTTTAAATAGTCGTCGAGGGATTGTTCATTTCTAAAGTTACTTGCCAGCATTGGCAAGTTTCGAATAACAAGGCCTGCAGCCCACACATTCGAACACTCCTCATCTTCTTGGTTGCTGCCGGTGTTGCCAATATGGGGGTAGGTTAAGGTGACAATTTGTTTTGCGTAGGAAGGGTCGGTAAGTATTTCTTGATAGCCTGTGATAGCAGTATTAAAGACCACTTCACCTGCACATGCCCCATCAATACCAATTGCTTTGCCCTTAAATATAGTACCATCTTGTAATACTAAAACAGCGGGACGGAAGTTAATTTCACTGGCAAAAGCCTTAGAAATTTGCCCAGACACTTGCGCTTGCTCCAAGTTTAAACTCCTCCAAAAATAAACAGTTTGTTGGTCATTCAATTTTATCTAATCGCTTAGTCAGGCCGAACGAAAGAGCCAAACATACGTTTGGAACGAAACCCTTATAAACAATTGTCTAACAGCAGTTTGCAAAAAATTGAGATAAAGTAAGGTTTTCCCTTAGTATTTATCTAACTGGCTACCTAACTATATCAATTTATGCTATTTCACTTATGAAATTTGAAACTAACGAATTCTGAAATCAACGAATCCCGAACTTCATCTGTAATTTAGACAGCCTGATATGGCTCGTCTGACTTGAGAGCGAATTCTACGTTAATTGATGCATCTATGTCCACGTCAATCTAAGCAATATAGGAGATTAATAACTATGGCCAAAAAAAAAATTTTATCACAGCTGGCTATTGTGAGGCCCATTTGTGAGACCCATTGAATAGTTCTGCGTGTCCCTCTCAAGATATACTGATCGAGCAATATGTGTGGGTCGTGCAAGAATTTATTCATTGCATATCAATACCATGTTAAACCTGGTGGAACTTGCACCACTTTTGTGGCGCGTGGCCAAATTTGCCCCTACCAGATGCAACAAACTTGCAGTCCCGAAAACACAACAGTAATGCGGTGTATTTAATCATCGCTGGGCCTATGTAAAAAAACAGAGAAGAAACATGCCACTATCGCGCGCGCTGATTGTCGACGATTCGAGAACAGCTCAACACAGACTAAGAAAGCTCCTTATACGTTATGAACTAGAAGTAGATATGGCAGCGTCTGCCGAGGAAGCGCTAGGTTATTTGAGCTATAAAATGCCCGCAGTTATATTTATGGATCACCATATGGAAGGCATGGATGGCTTTGAGGCATTGAAAATAATTAAGGCCAACCCCTCCACGGCCACCATTCCGGTGATTATGTATACTTCAAAAAGTGATAATCTCTATGCCGGCCAGGCCCATGCACTTGGCGCTTTGGATACGCTGTCGAAGAATTTAATGCGTCCATCTCGTATTGAGGAAGTATTGGCCAAACTTAATATTTATCCAAATACAAAAACAGCCGTTGCTAGTACAAGTAAAAATAAAAGCGATCATTCCGCTGCAAATAATTCCGCAGCCCCAACAACTAATTCCACAGTGGCTAATTCCACGGCAACCAAGGATGCCCCAAAAACTCGCACATCTACTGTGGCCAAAAGCGCTAGCAAAAAGTCCGATATAAACGCTGCTAAAGTTGAACAAAAAATAAATCCGAATGAGTTCAAAGCTCAAATCGCGAGGTTATTTGAACTGCACATCGCTGACGTGCGTACTCAAATCTCAGAAAACACCAAGTTCATTGTTAATCGCCTTGCCAGTGATATTAAAGACTCTTCGAATCAAGAGACCTCAATTAATGATGTACCACTTTCTATTATCAATGAAGAAGCTCGTGCTCAGACCAATAAAATTGGTTTGGTTTCTAATACTTTATTAAGTTTAATTTTAGTAACACTTGCCGCCGTATCTTTTCAGCTATTCCAGTCTCACAAACGCACCGATAGATTGGAAGAACAGTATGAATCATTGGCAGATTCCAATTACCAAGCCAATCTATTATTGAGCGATCTCGTGGCTGGTGGAGGAAACCAAAATTCGCCTTTAGCCAACAGCTCAGTCAATCACAAAGAGCTATTGGATACCATCAGTTGGGCTGCGGCAATTGATACACATTTTACTTATGGCCAAGCACCATTGAACGAAGCCCAGGTACTAAATTTACAGAACTTAACTTTCCGCTTGGATTCGGCAGGCTTCCGTGGATTTGTGGAATTAAATATTCATTTAGGCAACTTTTGTCTAACACAGAAAAATAATGGCGAATGGCGAACACCAGACCCTAGCACTCCTGTATCAGACTGTGTCTTTCTCAATACACAAAAAATTGACTTGTCGTCTGAAAATTATGCCAGCTTACCCTATCTACAATTTGAGCAGACAACCGCCCCCATACAAAACGGTGATATAGAATTTATGATCAATGTCAGCGCTTTTGAAAATCCGCTTTTCGCCTATCCTGATATTCGTCCAACATTGCTTGCCGGTGAGTGGAATGCCGTTGCCCAGAAAAACCAACTGGTGGCACTTTCAATAGAATCTACCAATAACTAACCATCCATTTTGAAAAAGGCAAGGAGCCTTTTTCAAAATAATCTTAAATTACTTCAACCCCAGTACATCCTGCATACTATAAAGCCCCGGTCCTTGCGTTGTTATCCACCCAGCAGCGCGCACAGCGCCGCGAGAAAACGCCATACGGCTCGATGCTTTATGAGTAATCTCTATACGCTCGCCATCAGCTAAAAACGATACCGTATGCTCACCGACAACATCTCCACCTCTAACAGTAGCAAATCCAATAGTATCTGATTGACGTGGCCCTTCCTGACCTTCACGCCCATATACGGCAACTTTGGCTAAATCACGATCCAGAGCTTTTGCCACAACCTCTCCCATACTGATTGCGGTTCCCGATGGCGCATCGACTTTATGACGATGGTGGGCTTCAACAATTTCAATATCCGAATCTTCACCCACAACCTTGGCAGCAAGCTCCAAGAGTTTAAAAGATAGATTAACACCAGTACTAAAGTTGGAGGCAAAGCAAACGGCAATATCCTTAATAGATTGCTCAAATAAGGTTTTTTCAGCTGCATTAAAGCCGGTTGTGCCAATCACCATCGCACGTTGTGCGCGCTTACAGATATCAATATTGTTTAAGGTTACCTGAGGTGAGGTGAAATCAATTAGCACGTCAAAATCATTCAACACATCAGCAAGGTTATCTACCAGTTTGATACCCGTTTTTCCGATACCTGCAAGTTCTCCAGCATCGGCACCAACAAGAGAACTGCCAGGTTTAACAATCGCCGCACCCAAAGTTACTTCGTCACTCATTTGAACAGCTTCAATTAAAGATTTTCCCATTCTTCCAGAAGCGCCGGTTATCGCTATTTTGACTGTCATATCTACACCCAATATCTATGCCCCAAACATCATCCGCATGATTTAATGCGGTATTATTTTTCTACCTAGAAAAATCTATATTGTCTAAACCTATAATATTAATGCCCATAAAAAAAGCGTGTATTTTATTGTGCAATAAAATAACACGCTTTTTCAAAACTAGAATCTGTCCACTCTAATTTATATTTTCATATCACCAAAGAATTTTTTCATCCCTTCAAACCAGCTCTCTTGCTTAGGTGAGTTCTTTTCACCTTTCATACTATCTTTCAGTTCTTGCAAAAGCTCTTTCTGCTTTTTAGAAAGATTAACTGGAGTTTCTAGAACAACACGGCAAAGTAAGTCTCCCGCTGCGCCACCGCGCACAGGTACCACACCTTTACCACGCATTCTAAATAGCTTGCCCGTTTGAGTTTCGCCTGGGACTTTCAACTTCACTCTGCCGTCGAGCGTAGGTACTTCCAGTTCTCCGCCCAAGCAGGCATCAAAGATACTAATAGGCACTTCACAGTAAAGATTTTTACCGTCGCGTTGAAAGAATTCATGCTCTTTAACATTTACCTGAACATATAAATCTCCAGCAGGGCCACCATCTGTACCCGCTTCGCCTTCTCCAGACAAGCGAATACGATCTCCAGTGTCTACACCTGGCGGAACCTTAACAGAAAGGGTTTTGGTCTCTTCTACACGACCATGGCCATGGCAGTCACGACATGGGTCGCTAATAATAGTCCCTTTACCACGGCAGGTAGGACAAGTTTGTTGAACAGAGAAAAAACCTTGCTGCATACGCACTTGACCAACACCGCCACAAGTAGAACAGGTTGTCGGCTTAGTGCCCGGCTTAGCACCGCTACCATCACATGTTTTACATGCGACCAGAGTAGGCACTTTAATTTTAACTGTCGCGCCTTTAACTGCATCTTCAAGGCTTAAATCTAAGGTATAACGCAAGTCGGAACCGCGCGCAGGGCCGCCTCGACGACCACCGCCGGCACCACCGAATATATCGCCGAATACATCTGAAAAAATATCGGAGAAGTTACCACTGCCAAAGCCATGGCCACCGCCCATGCCGCCAGCACCTTCTAATCCAGCATGTCCATACTGATCATAGGCAGCCTTCTTTTGTTCATCAGAGAGGACTTCATAAGCCTCGCTGGCTTCTTTAAATTTCTCTTCGGCTTCAGCGTCATCTGGGTTTCGATCCGGGTGATACTTCATCGCCACACGACGATAAGCTTTCTTCATTTCTTGACTCGAGGCGTCCTTTGAAACCCCAAGAACTTCGTAATAATCGCGTTTTGACATGGGTTAAAACTTTTCCAGTAAATAGTCGGCTCTTTGGCTAACTCTAATACGCGCTAAATCAAGGCGCAGTATTACATTCAGTCAACACAAAAAGTGGCACAACGCCGATAAATGTTTACGAATTGAATCGTAGAGAGTTGCTATGGTAAGGCATGCATAATGTAACGCCGCTGATACCAAAACTTACCATAAACACAACAAACGCGAGCAATGCCCGCGTTATATTTGGAGTCACTTTAAAACCTTATTAAAGCTGCAAACAATACCCATTGAATACATTCACACGCCTACGTTTAAAGTTGAGAGCGACTCCGGTGAATTACCACAGCGGCAAGCCAAAGTAATTACTTATCTTCTTTCACTTCTTCAAACTCGGCATCAACAACGCCCTCATCAGCAGGTGCTTCTTGCTGAGCAGCACCAGCGTCACCTGCGGCACCTTCTTGTGCAGCTTGCTCAGCATAAAGTTTTTGTGCCAATGAGCTAGAAGCTTCAGTAAGCTCTTTAGTAGCAGCGTCCATGGCTTCTTTATCATCACCTTTTACCGCTTCCTCAGCTTTTGCTATAGCCGTTTCGATTGCAGACTTTTCTTCAGCAGTGGCTTTATCACCAGCTTCTTCTACTGTTTTCTTGGTCGCGTGAATTAAACCTTCTAATGTATTGCGGGCAGAAACCACTTCTTCAAACTTACGATCTGCTTCGGCATTTGCCTCTGCGTCCTGTACCATTTTTTCGATTTCTTCATCACTCAAACCAGAAGAGGCTTTAATCACGATAGATTGCTCTTTGCCCGTCGCTTTATCTTTGGCAGATACGTTCAAAATACCGTTGGCGTCGATATCAAAAGTCACTTCGATTTGTGGCATTCCACGTGGCGCAGGTGGGATGTCAGCAAGGTCAAAACGACCCAAAGATTTATTTTGTGTTGCTTGCTTACGCTCACCTTGAACGACATGAATAGTTACTGCCGTTTGGTTATCCTCTGCTGTTGAGAAGGTCTGAGACTTTTTGGTTGGGATAGTCGTGTTCTTCTCAATTAATGGCGTGGCCACACCACCCATTGTTTCGATACCTAAAGTTAGCGGTGAAACGTCAAGTAATAAAACGTCTTTTACATCACCAGCAAGCACAGCACCTTGAATAGCAGCACCCATCGCTACCGCTTCATCAGGGTTAACATCTTTACGAGGCTCTTTTGTGAAAAAGTCCGCAACTTTCTGTTGAACCATCGGCATACGCGTTTGGCCGCCCACAAGAATCACATCATCGATATCGTTGACAGAAAGATCGGCATCGTTAAGTGCAATTTTTAATGGATCAAGAGAACGCTGAACCAAATCTTCTACCAATGATTCAAGCTTAGCGCGCGTTAATTTCACCACTAAATGCTTAGGACCACTTGCGTCAGCAGTAATATAAGGCAAGTTAACTTCTGTCTGCTGGCTAGAGGACAACTCGATTTTTGCTTTCTCAGCGGCTTCTTTCAAACGCTGTAAGGCAAGTGGGTCGTTATGCAAATCAATACCATTTGTCTTTTTGAAGTCATCCGCTAAGTATTCAATTAGGCGTAGGTCGAAGTCTTCACCGCCTAAGAACGTATCGCCATTAGTAGATAACACTTCAAATTGATGCTCGCCATCAACATCTGCAATTTCAATGATGGAAATATCAAAAGTACCACCACCTAAGTCATATACGGCAATGGTGCGATCGCCTTTTGCTTTATCCATACCATAGGCAAGTGCCGCTGCCGTTGGCTCATTGATAATACGCTTAACATCTAAGCCTGCAATTTTACCGGCATCTTTAGTTGCTTGACGTTGAGAGTCATTAAAGTAAGCAGGCACAGTAATAACAGCTTCAGAAATAGTCTCACCTAAGTACTCTTCAGCTGTTTTCTTCATTTTCTTCAATACTTCAGCTGAAATTTGCGGTGGGGCTTTTTGCTCACCTTTCGCTTCAACCCATGCATCACCGTTATCTGCTTTAGAAATGGTATAGGGCACCATGGAAATATCTTTTTGAACAACGTCGTCGGTAAACTTGCGACCGATAAGACGTTTAACAGCAAACAAGGTATTTGTAGGGTTGGTTACTGCTTGGCGCTTAGCACTTTGGCCAACCAAAATTTCATTATCATCTGTGAACGCAACAATAGAAGGAGTAGTACGATCGCCTTCTGAGTTTTCAATAACCTTGGCTTTACCGCCTTCCAATACAGATACACATGAATTCGTTGTACCCAAATCAATACCAATAATTTTGCCCATTGAAATTTCTCCAATTACTCTTAATTTTGCCTGTCAGGCCAAAAATTTATTAATGTGTCAGCTTTATCAAAGCCTGTCACAATTCTCTTAACTGTTAATATTTGTTCTAGACCTATGTTTTCAAGGGTCTTTTCACTAAGATTTAGCTATCGGCCTTAGAAACCACGACCATAGCCGGACGCACTAAGCGGCCATTTAAGGTGTACCCTTTTTGGAAGACATTGAGCACGGTATTTGGCTCAACATCTGGGTTAGGCACCATCGACATCGCCTGATGATACTCAGGATTAAAGGGCTCGCCCTCAGGATCAACTGGCTCAACTTTATTGCGAGCAAAGCCATCCACTAAAGTTTTAAGAGTTAACTCGACACCCTCAACCACAGCCTTGATATCTGCGCCTTCTGCAGAAGCAGCCTCAATAGCTCGTTCAAGGTTGTCGGCAACGGGCAGCACATCATTAACAAAACGCTCAACACCAAACTTATGCGCTTTCTCTACATCTTGCTCGGCACGGCGACGAATATTTTGCATCTCGGCAGTTGCGCGCAAAGCCTGTTCTTGTGCTTTCGCTAATTCAGCTTCCAACGACTCAACTTTAGCAGCCAAATCGGATGCACTCTGATCAGGCGAACCTTGCGTCATATTTTCTTGGCTATCGCTTGCTGTATTATCACTATCGATAGTCACTTGATCATCACCCAACTCTTCTACTGGATTATTATCAGGTTGGTGTTCGTTGCCCACAGTTATCTCCGTTTGAATTCTTAATTGGTTTACCAACGTGACACTTGAGCTCAAGAGCCACAACTTTAATATCGATTGACCGCAAATATGGGGGCAATGGACATCGATTCAAGAGTAAAAAGTTGCTAATTTTCACTCATGATACTGGATAAAAATACAAATATACTGTATAAATTAACATAGATTGTACTATTTCGAGGCCTCTAGAATGCTGACACACATGCACGTAAAAGACTTTACTTTGGTGGATCAACTCGACATAGAGTTACACGAAGGGCTCACAGCGATTACCGGAGAAACCGGCGCAGGTAAGTCTATTATGCTGGGTGCTCTTGGCCTCACATTGGGCGACCGCAGTGATGGCAGTAAGGTTAGGGCCGGATGCGAACGCGCCGATATTCATGCCAGTTTTGATATCTCCACCCTGCGCTTTGCCCAAAAATGGCTGCGAGAAAATGACCTAGAACAGGGTGACGAATGTATTCTAAGGCGTGTCATCACTAAAGAAGGACGCTCAAGGGCTTACATTAATGGGCAAACAGTCACCCTCCAGCAGCTGCGCTCGTTCGGAGAACGCTTAATCGATATTCACAGTCAACATGAACACCAGTCCCTATTGATGCCGCAAACTCACAGGCGGCTTGTGGACGACTTTGCCAATGCTTCTCAACTCTCTCAGGATGTTAAACACGCTTATTACCTCTGGCAAAATGCCTATGAGCGTTTGCAACAAGCGCAGCATCAGGGTGAAGAAATTGATGCGCGTTTTCAACTGCTGAGTTACCAAGTGGACGAGCTGAACCAATTAGACCTGCAGGAAAATGAGCTGGAAGAACTGGAACGAGAACAACGCATTTTAAGCAGCGCTGAAAGCACACAACAACACTGCCAAAGTATTATCGATATCTGTGATAGCGATGGTGTTGGGCTAAAAGATCGTATGGCACAAGCCATTCGCTTATTCAATGAACTAACCGAAAAGCCAGAGACTTTAGCGGAGGTAGATAATTTACTACAAACTGCCCTCATCAGTATCGAAGAAGCTCAATCTGATATTTCCCGTTACCTCGATGATAACAACCAAGATCCTGCCCGCCTGCATCATGTGGATCAGCGCTTAAATAGTATTTATGAAATCGCCCGCAAACACCGCGTAGCACCCGATCAACTTAGCCACCTACACCACAGTTTGGCGGAAGAACTCAGTAAATTACAGAGTGGTGACGAATTACTGGCAACACTTGAGCAAGAAGTCTCAGAACAGCGTGAACACTATGATGCCTTAGCTGGCAAACTTTCCCAAAAACGCCAAAGAGCCTCAACAAAACTCGCATCTGCCGTGAACAAGAAATTTGCTTCCCTTGCTATGGCAAGCGCAAAGCTCAAGGTCGCCCTTGAAAAGGCTGAAGAACCCTCAAAACATGGAAATGAAAAGATTGAGTTTCTTATTAGTACTAACCCTGGCCAAGCACCTCAACCCCTGCAAAAGGTAGCTTCTGGTGGCGAACTATCCAGAGTGAGCCTGGCAATTCAAGTGGTAACCGCACAGACCTCCACCACCCCCACACTAGTATTCGACGAGATCGATGTAGGTATTGGTGGAACTACAGGAGATGTGATTGGCAATATGTTGAGAGAGCTTGGAAGTAAGGGGCAAATTTTTTGTGTAACTCATCTGGCTCAGGTCGCCAGTAAGGCGCACCATCATTATCGCGTGGAAAAACATGTAACTAAAAAACAGGCCTCATCCTCATTGGAAGTATTGCAAGGCGACGAGAAGATTATTGAAATTGCCAGAATGATGGGGGGCAGTGTGGAATCCAAACAATCATTGGCACACGCAAAACAGATGTTAAAGGCAGCTACTTCAGATACTTAAAGCATATATCTTTAGTAAGAAAGGCCAATTACTAAAGACTATAATAATAACAGATATTTTCACTACAAAAATTAGGGCTTTTCAGCCCTAAAAATAATACTAAAAACTCAATTTACACCTTGGGCTTCACATAAAGCACTAAATCATGGCCTGTAATTTCGTAGCCATGTTCGTCAGCAATTTTTTCTTGCAAGGCTTCAATTTGCTCGTCGTGAAACTCTATGACTTTACCTGTTTCCACACATACCATATGGTCATGATGCTCACCGCGCTCAAGCTCAAATACAGAGTGGCCACCATCAAAATTGTGCCTCACAACCAAGCCAGCGCTCTCAAATTGCGTCAATACGCGATAAACAGTAGCTAATCCAACATCTTCACCCGCATCAAGTAAGGCTTTATATACATCTTCTGCACTCAAATGCCTCTGTTGGGAATTTTCTAGAATTTGAAGGATCTTAACCCTAGGTAAAGTAACTTTGAGTCCAGCTTTTCTTAGCTCTTGATTTTCTACAGCCATTAGTTAGTTCTCCAGGGGCTTCTCAGGTTGCAATAAGATCGGTATTATCCCTGCCATTGAAGTATTCGGAAACCCCTAACCATGCAAAAACTGTCAAAAACTCTGTACCTATTTATTTTAACTATTTGTTTATCTCTACTAGGTGCATGTTCATCGTTAAAATTTCCCGGTGTTTATCGAATACCTATCCAGCAAGGAAACTACCTCGAAGAGGATATGATTACTCAGCTCAAAGAAGGACTCACCAAACGTCAAGTGCGTTTTATTATGGGGACTCCTATGATTGAGGATACCTTCAACGCTGATCGCTGGGACTATTTTTATAACGTCAAGCGAGGCGATACAGAAATCAGCGCTAATCATTTTATAGTCTATTTTAAAGATGATCGCTTAACTCATTGGGAAGGTGACTACACCCCCATAAACAAACAAGTAGAGAAAGAGCAGGATAAAGCACTTAAAGATACAGAAAGAAAAGAGAAGGCGAAGTTTTAGCGCTTTAAACTTTTACGCTCTATCTTTTACAGCCTATGCCTTCGCACCTTCGGCCTTGGCGTTTTCAGCTTTAGCAGCACGCCTTCTTCTTACTTCCTTGGGGTCTGAAATTAGAGGGCGATATATTTCTACTCTATCACCCGGCTTCATCACGTATTCTTTCGGTGACTCCAAACCCTTTGTTCCAAGAGTCTGGCCAAAAACTCCCATTTTTGCCTTATCGATATCGAGATTGGGAAAATAGTCGGTAATCTTCGATTTGCACACCGCAACATAGGCTGTTGTTCCAGGTTCGACCAATAACTCCACAATTTTTTGGCGCTTGGGCAGCGCATAGGCAACCTCGACACACATGGGTTCAGTATCAGACATATAAACTTCCTATACTTTTAAACTATCTTCTAGCTATTGCCGCGACAAAGTTAGCAACTACTCACTCTTCCCGTAGACTCTGACAGCGCGCTGGCAAATAGCATCCACTTGCTCCGAAGCAATCATTTCAAAAACTTTACCAGCAGCCAAAGCAATGAGCTTACTGGTGAACTCAAACTCCAACCAGAAGCTAATTTTGCATGCCTTCTCGCTAAGAGAAGAAAACTCCCATTCACCTTTCAATGAAGAGAATGGGCCCTCCTCTAGGTTCAACGACATATTTGTCGGAGGCTTCAAGGTATTACGAGTAACAAAGGATTGTTTAATACCAGCACGTGAAATATCCAAACGTGCCACAACCGTATCAGCACTTTCTTGTAAAACTTCAGATCCTACGCAGCCGGGCATAAACTCAGGGTATGAAGGAATATCGTTAATAAGAGCAAACATTTGCTCTGCCGAATAAGGCACCAAGGCTGATCGCTGGATGCGTTTCACTGCTGTTAATCACTCCAAAAGCTTTATAGATAAACGCGCTATTGTAGGGTCTGAGACTCTAGAAGCCAACACTATTAGGGATTGCTCGCCACCTTGAGCAGAAGAAGGTCTACAACAGTCGTAATACCAATGAGCAGCGATATCCCATATTTAAACCAATATCGAGACTCACGAACATAATAGATAAACCCTACGCTGAGACAGGAAGTCTTAATCTTGTTACCATAGCGCCCCAAAAAACGGGCAACACAATGATTTTGTGAGGATTTCTTAAGGAATTTAACTTTCAATCCGTTTATTTAAGGATTTGCCCCGAAACAGTTTTAGTTCTAACAACTTATTGAAAAGTTCCCAGCGGCTCAATAAGCTGCTAGACCCACGCTTAGGGTCGAAACAAAAAACATAACAATTAAGCGAGGAGTAATATGGCTGCCAATCGAGAACAATTTGGCTCACGTTTAGGTTTTATTCTTGCAGCTGCAGGCTCAGCTGTTGGCATCGGTAATATTGTGGGCTTTCCCGTGGCAGCGACCAAAAACGGTGGCGGTGCATTTTTACTAATCTATGCATTGATGGTCGCCCTGCTATGTTTACCTATAATGATGGCCGAGTTCGCTGTTGGCCGCACGACGAAAAAAGATCCGCTAGGCGCATTTGAACAACTGTCAGATAACTCAAGGGGCTGGAGTATTGCTGGTTTTTTATGCTTGCTAACCCCCTTTATGATTGCGGTATTCTATACCGTTATTACTGTTTGGATTTTCGGCTATCTCTATAACGCGTTTATAGGCAACCTCGATAAGCTTGCGCAACCCGAGTATTTTGGCGAATTCATCAACAACGGCACCATTTTCATACACATGATTATCGTCGCTTGCATTGTCGTGGCGATTTTAATTAGCGGTGTGCAAAAAGGTATTGAACGAGCAGCAAAAATCCTAATGCCTGCCCTGTTATTCATGTTAGTGGGGTTAATGATTTTCGTTTTAACCTTAGACGGCGCTTTCGAAGGTGTTAAATACTTCCTTATTCCCGACATCGACAAAATAGACGCTAGCGTTATTAGTGCCGCTCTTTCCCAGGCGTTTTTCTCTTTATCATTGGGAATGGGAACTCTGATTACCTATGGCTCCTATATGAGTCGAAAAACCAACCTACCCGATTCCGCGAAACTAGTAGCTTTGGCAGACACAGCAGTGGCATTTATTGCAGGCCTACTCATTATTCCCGCAATTTTCTCGTTTAACCCCAATACCGACACAGAACAACTCAGCGACTCAAGCGTATCTCTTATCTTCAATTTCCTCCCTAAAATCTTCCTAGCACTAGAAACCACTGTTGGCTATATAGGTGCATCGATCGTTGCAACAGTTTTCTTCTTATTGGTATTTTTCGCGGCTATTACTTCTCTCGTTTCCCTCGTGGAAGTTCCTGTTTCAGGGTTGATGGGCAAAAAATCTTACTCAAGACGTAAATCACTGACCATTTTAATTACCATCATCATATCGCTTTCATTCATCTGTGCCACATCTTTCGGAATGTTAGATTTCTTCACTAAATTCCTTCATTACGCAGGTGCTGACAAATCATTTTTTGACTTAGTTGTCGATATTTTCTACGACACAATCCTGCCGCTAAATGGTTTCATGGTTTCTATTTTGGTGATTTATCGTTGGAAAAAACATAATTTTAATGTCGAAATGGAACACGCCGATGCCCCTTATCACGGTACATTACTTGAACGTTATGTAGACTTTTCACTGGGCACAATTATTCCATTTATTCTCGCTGTCATCTTTATCAATACCGTAGGTATTAAGTTTTTTGGCACTAACCTTCTATTTTAATAACGCATAATTAACGACAGTTCTCCTGCTTCCAATGTGAGAACTGTCGAGAGTAGGACAACGTCATGAGTACACCCCGAGGTCAATTTTCCTCCAGAATCGGATTCGTTATGGCAGCTACAGGGTCTGCTGTTGGCTTAGGTAATATTTGGGGCTTCCCTACCCAAACCGCAAGTAATGGTGGCGCTGCATTCGTACTGGTCTATCTTGTTCTCGCTTTCTTACTCGCCTACCCTGCCCTTATGGCAGAATTAGTCATAGGTCGTCATTCGCGTAGTAATGTAGTGAGTGCCCTTGGCGATATTAGTAAAAACAACGGCGTAAGAAAAATAGGCGTTGGTGTCGGCTTTTGCGGTGTGATTGTCGCCAGTCTTATTCTGAGCTTTTATACCATCGTAGCTGGGTGGATGCTTGCTTATTTGACAGAGTCGGCCACCACCATAGTAGGTTTTAGCAGTGCCAGTGAATGGCTAACCACGCAAGGCGAAACACGCAATCTTATTTTCGGTGGTATTTTTGCTGTATTGACAATGTCGATTATTGGCGGCGGCGTCGAGGGAGGGATTGAAAAATGGTCTAGTCGACTGATGCCAATACTTATCGCTTTGTTGCTCGCACTGATCGTCTATGTCATGACACAAAAAGGCGCTACAGAGGGACTAAAACAATATCTACTGCCTGACTTGGGACAAATCAGCGACCCCAAACTCATTATTAGCGCGCTTGGACAAGCCTTTTTCTCACTGTCTCTGGGGGTTGGTACCATGTTGGTCTATGGTTCTTACTTAAGTAAAGACGAGAGCTTACCCAGATTAGGGGCTATTGTTACCGTAGTGGACATTGGTATCGCTTTTACAGCGGGCTTACTCATCATCCCTGCGATCTATGTAGCGCAACATAACGGTGTGCAAATTTATTCAGAACAAGGTAATTTAATCGCAGGGCCAGATCTAATATTCCAGGTATTACCTTCTTTGTTTAGCTCTATGGGTGCAATTGGTCCGGCTGTGAGTTTAGCCTTTTTTGCCCTCATGAGTATTGCCGCTGTTACCTCTTCTATTTCCATGCTTGAAGTGCCAGTTTCCTTAGCAGTAGAAAAAACACAAGCCTCCAGAACTAAAGCTACCGCAATTATCGGCACAATTATTCTTGCAATATCGACGATTATTATTTTCAATTTTGAGGCCCTTTTTGGCCTAGTGATTAAAGTAACAACGGAATTTAGCCAACCTTTGTTGGGCATTGCTTTGTGCTTGTTTGCTGGTTGGGTATTAAGACGAGACTATCTATTGGCAGAACTCAAAAATGGCCATCCCAATATTGAAAACACATTGTTTTGGAAAATTTGGCCGGCCTATGTGCGTATATTTTGCCCAGCCCTAATTTTGTTAACCTTCTATCATAGTGTGGTTGCATAAGCACTGCCTTAAATACAGACAGCGACAGAGTAGCAAAGAGGCTACGAAGTTAATAAAGACAGCCGGGCAAAGGCTCGATATAATGCCCGGCTATGAGTAAATCATCTAAAAAGAAAAAACCTGGTGGCAATACCATTGCCCAAAACCGCCGAGCGCGCCACGACTATTTTTTAGAAGAAAAAATGGAAGCCGGGCTAGCGCTAGCTGGTTGGGAAGTGAAAGCCCTTCGCGCCAGTCGCGGACAGCTTACCGACAGCTATGTTACCTTCACCAAGGGTGAAGCATGGCTGCTTGGTACACAGATACAGCCTTTGCCAGAGGCATCCACACATTTCGTAACAGACCCAACCAGGGCGCGAAAACTCTTACTTAGCCGTAAACAAATTGACAAGCTAATCGCCTCGAACGAACAGAAAGGCTACACCATTGTGGCCACGGCTCTATATTGGAAAAACCATCTCGTCAAATGCGAAATTGCTTTAGGCAAAGGTAAGCAGCAACACGACAAACGCCAGAGTAACAAAGAAAGAGATTGGGGCTTACAAAAGCAGCGAGTTATGCGTGAGCACAATAGATGAGTGAACAGGATCAACTCGATCAGAAAAAACGGGCTATTCAAATGCGCTCACTCAAGGTAGCACTTGTTGTCGGCACAATATTAGGTACGGTTAACTACGCAGATAAAATATATTTATCTAACATGTCAGTCATCGACTGGACAAAGTTTGCTATTACCTACGCTGTTCCCTATTGCGTTTCACTTTTTAGTGGGCTATCGGCATTAAAAGAAAAATAAGGTTATCTTTTAGGTCAACTGAGTTGATATTAGTGTATGCCATAAAATAATGACCACTCTCTTCTGAGGATTAAAGAGATGTGGATTCATGTTATGTCTGATCTCACTAGTTAATGGTAAATCTTACCGTAGCTTACAATACCCTAAGATGCCCAACAAAAACCGTCTAGCCTCCGAGACTTAACAAACCTAATAAGAGTTCAGGTATAGCTACTGCTATTTTGGATAACCAGCTTTTATGGTGTGGCTTTTCGCTCTGATGCACATGGTTATACATGTAATTTGCTGGTAGTTAGCCTGCGCAGCTCCCGTCCCAATAGTTTGTTGATTTTGCGTGCTAGTAACAATAGGTTTCTCCGGACGCGCGCGTTTAAATATCTTTCCAGCTATTTTTTGCACCTTATTTATGAGCATGTGTGTTTATGAGCATGTGTGGACTAACAGCACTTATTTTCTTAGTCATCATCTCAGTATTAGTTTTACACTATGTGTACAGATATGACCTTTTGGTTCACATTTAGGTTATGTACCACCAAGTACTGCAAAGACCAAACACACCGACCAAAAACAGATTTGATAAGAAAATGCAAAAGGCCTTCATCGATGTGCTGTTAAATATTTGATCGAAAATTTATAGACTTTAATATTCCCTAATCAGAAAAAAGCCCCAGCATAAACGTTTATGCTGAGGCCATATTTTTTTAAAAAATCAATTCAAAAATAACTGATCAAAGTTTATTTATTCCTTAATTTTTCTACGGACGTAGCGTCCAGAAGTCGATAGGTTGCTCTCACTCCAACCACCGAAGGTAGAAGCTCCAGGAGCAAGTGCAGCAGAAGTTTCTTCTTTATCCGTTATCGACCAATTTGCCCAACTAATATTGTTCCTATTTAAGAAATCCAACCAAACATCAGATTCACCTGTACAGACACGTCCACCGCCGCTAGCTTCTGATGTTCCCCACTCGGTAACGAATACCGCAGCTCCCTGAGCCAAGGCATTGGAAATACGATCACGCAGCCATTGTCCATGTGTACAAGCATAAAAGTGCGCGGTGTACATAATATTTGAAAAGCTCAACGGGTCTCTTGCTGCATCATCTACCAACTGACTCCAGTTCGCAGTTCCGACAATAACAATACCGTCCGGATCATTGTTACGAATCACAGGAACCACTTCGTTGGCATAAGGCTTAATATGGCTGCCCCACTGCACATTACCTGCAGGCCCATTGGGATTAGGTTCATTAGCAATTTCATAGATAATATTGGGCACATTAGCGTACATACGAGAAACTTCGTCAAAGAATGCCTTCGCTTCTGTTTTATAAATGTTAGGGTCATTATCATGCAGGATATGCCAATCTACGATCACATAAATACCCAAATCAATCGCGGCATCGACCATTTCAAATACTTTATTTTTAAGGGAATTATCGGCGATATAGCCATCGGCATCAGGATCAGTATACATTGCGGCACGAATAACAGTAATGCCCCAATCATCTCGTAACCAACGAATACTATCCCGATTCATATATTGACCAAACCACTGAAGACCATGGGAACTCATACCACGCAGTTGAATTGGCTGATTGTTTTTATCCACTAACTGGCCACCACTAATACTTAGTTGGCCGTGCTGTGCCACGAAATCACCGCCAGGCGCAGGTGTCGGCGTGGGTGTTACAGTTGGGGTTGGCGTCGGGCTACCCCCTGTGCTCGCTTCTTTGATATCTATCCAATTTAAATTAAAACCACCATTTTGAATTTGTACACGCAGACGGTGATTTCCTGCAGCCATATTACCCAAGTTTAGCTTTTGTGTGCTCCAAGATTGCCAGCCCCCTGTCGCAACAATAGATAGGTCACTGCCAATGGATTGGCCATCTAATTCTATAGTTAACATGCCACCGCCAGGTACAGAAGCAACACGGATATCAGCCTCGTAGTCGGCAGAGCTTACCACCCTAACATCGAATTCAAGCCACTCACCTGCAGCTGTCCAGCCCACATTGTAGCCGCCATTAACATCGCTAGTGGCTTCGATATCGACATCGTCGGAACGATGTTCACCGCCTTCGTTACCCACCGTTGTATCGGCAAAGCGGTGGTAATCTTCAGCCTGTAAAATTCCTGGAATATCAATACGCGTTATCGGCGTTGGTGTAGACGTGGGATTTGGCGTCGCCGTAGGTGTAGGGACAAGAGTTGGTGTTGGGGTAGCAGTTGGGGTCGGCGTCGGTGTTGGCGTCGGAGTACTATCAGCTTGACCATTTAAGGCAATATTCGTCGGCTGCTGCACACTGCCGGAACCAATAAAACCAAAACTAATTTGTCCTCCCGTCGCGATATTGGCATTCCAACTGACAGGCCCAATACGATAACTATTTCCTATCTTGCCAAGAATTTCAGCATTCCATATCTGAGTGATATCAAATTCGGCATCGAAGGTAAGTACCCAACCATTCACAGCTTGACTGTCATTTGCAATTGTTACATTGCCTTGAAACCCACTTCCCCAATCATTAGCTATAGAAATATCAACAGAAGCTGCTTGGCTAGCAATCGATAAAAAGGAAGTAAGAATAAATAAATATAAACGAAGAAAAGATTTATATCGCATGTAAACCACCTCTTGAACAAGGGTATGTTCAGCTTACGGTTAAAGTTTAGAATAAAAATAGAGATGGTAAATACGATTAAAAGTGACTGCGGCAAACTGCTCACAAACTAATTTAGAACCTATCTCATTGCCACAAAACATGGTTTTTTATTCTCGTAGTAGTGTAGCTTTTGAGCACTCCATATTGGGGTTAACTGCGGGGCATCTATATCCATATAGCTGGTTGAAGCACCCAAAAGCTTGATTGATCATAGCCTCCAGAAAAGCTCAACGTCGTTCAAATAGCCGCAACTGCTGGCGGCCAGACCAAACCCCATAGAGGCTAGTTTATTTAGCGCCAGGGTCAATAAGCACGGGCTTTTCAACGTTAACATTGCGTGTTCACATACACGCAAATTAGTTTTTGATAGCTTGCTTTTTAGGGACAGTTCACATAACGAGGAAGAAAAGAGATAGCGCAAATTGCAGACCTAAAGAATACATCTACCTCATCAAGCGGACTCTAAAGTAAAAGTAATAATAAAAAGGAAATAATTAATGCGCCGATGATATTAAGCACAATGCCCGTGCGAACCATCACTTTAATATCAACTTGTCCACTACCATATATAATCGCATTAGGAGCTGTAGCTACAGGCAACATAAAGGCACAACTAGCGCTCAATGCTGCAGGCAACATCATCAACATAGGATCTGTGTCAGCACTTATGGCAGCAACGGCCAAAACCGGCATGAGCAAACTGGTGCTGGCAGTATTGCTAGTTACTTCCGTTAAAAAAGTGACCCCCAAACAAATAAGTAGCAGCATAAAAAATAATGGCAAAGCCGCTAACTGTGCAATACCCTGGGCAAGAAATTCGGCCAAACCGCTAGCAACAAAACCTTTAGCAAGGGCAATACCACCACTAAAAAGCAATAGCATACCCCAGGGTATTTTTACTGCCGTTTCCCAATCTAAAAGTTTTTCTCCTTGTTGTTTACCATCAGGCACAATAAACATCGCGACCACAGCGATCAAAACAATACTAGCATCATTCGCGTTGGGCACCCCTAACAGAGTACTCCAACCGCCAAAGGGCTCCTGCCGTGTGATCCACGCTAAACCAGTAAGGCAAAAAACAGTCATTACACGCTTTTGTTGTATTGTCCACGATTCTTTCTCCGGCAAAGAAAAATCCGAGGCACCCGAAAGATTGCGTGTTAGCCACAACCCCGCCAAAGGTACAAACAAAAATACAACAGGGACACACCAAAACATCCAGGTAAGAAAACTAACAGACTCACCCACTTGATCTTCATATACACGCATTAAAATTAAATTAGGTGGCGTACCGATAGGCGTTCCCATACCACCGATACTAGCGGAATAACAAATACCCAATAATAGAGGTGCTGCCAAAGCTTTATTATTTGTAGAAGAAAGAATCGCTAAAGCCACAGGCAATAGCATAAGTGTGGTAGCTGTATTTGAAATCCACATACTCAGCAAAGCCGATGACGCCATAAAACCAAAGACAACACGTTTTAGAGAACGACCACCAAAGAGATGCAACATCTTTAACGCGATATGACGATGGGCACCGCTCTTTTCCATCGCCGTAGATAAAATACAGCCCCCCATTAACAAAAGGATCAAAGGGTTACCATAAGCCTCTGCCACCTCTTTTGCGGTTAAAATGCCAAGTAAGGGAAGTAAAGCGAGAGGGATAATTGAAGTAGCAGGGATAGGAATGGGCTCCAACGTCCACCAGCAAGCACAAAGCGCCGTAATAGCAGCAACCGTCGCAGCTTGTGTATTTAAATCAGGATGATAAAAAGCGAGCAAAAAAGCTACAACAGCCATGCAAGGCCCAATTAATAAACGCCAACTCGACTTCATCATAAACAGCCACAATTATTATTATTCCCCAACATTCCCTTATTCTAGCAGCCCACTTGCAAGGAATGTTAAATAACATCCGTCGACGGCCTATATAAAACATTTAACCTATAAAAGGTGCCAATATCGTTAAAAAAGTCAGATAAAAAATCATTTAACAGATGTAACATAAGCCACAACACGATATACTAAGCGATCACCCTTTTGATGGGTTATCACTAAAACCACAACCCAAGGGTTACGGGGGCGTTTTTGGATTCGACGCCGGTGACAAAACTCAAGGTGCATGTCGTGATGACAGCCAATCACGTAAATCCAAAGCTGTAAACTAATAGTTGCAAACGATGCAGACTATGAAGGTTACCGCCTACAAGCGTAAGCCTTCACTCTAGTGGTTCGTCCGCTAGCGGTTTAAGCCAAGGTGTCAGTACCGCGGTTTAAACTGTCATACAGAACTGAATCGCTGTGGCATTTAGATCGTGGTGTCATTGTTAAACATTAACGAACTCGCGTTTTTCGTCCTGCCCGCCGGGCTGATAAACGTTAAATCAATAGACGGAAACTAAACATGTAGAGCCGCGAGCGGAGCGCTGACGGACGGGGGTTCAACTCCCCCCGCCTCCACCAATAGATAAAAGCCAACCCCTATCAGGTTGGCTTTTTTTATGCCTGACCCCGCCGCTACAGCCCAGGTCTGGCGTGGCCTAGCGGACTTCGGCTATTTTTTGATCCCGGACTTCAAAGCATCAAATTCTCTCTTCTCCCCTATATTCTCTCTCACTATGCCACGCACCACTTTCGAAGTCCGTCGATGACGAAAAAATATTTCCTTATAAATCAATAACTTAGCGACGGACTTTTATAATGGTTTTTTGAGGACAATGGCTGCCCAAAAAGAAATACGCAAACCTTACTCAGAATGGAGAAAATTAGGTTTTTTGGGGATTAATTAAAATACAAATAGAATACTAATCACACTACCTAAAAGCACATATAACTTAAAAATATATATAATAAAATCAATACACTAGAAGTATTTATCAGCCTTATTTCGCATTATAAAAGCAATATCACACATAGGTTTGTGATTAAGTCATTGCTAGGCATGGAAGTGGCAACAAACTTATATTAAGTGCACTCCAGCTCGAGAGAAAAGACTAAATATTAACCATAGCAATTGCTCAGTGGACAACTATGTGGCCATCATTCAGCAACCCTATCATTTTAAGCTGCCTACACGGCAGTGAATAAAGGGGAAAACAAACCTGCGATGATTGGGATTTTCTAAGCTGCCTACACGGCAGTGAACAAAAAGTAATTATCCCGGCGCGCCCCTATATTTTTCTAAGCTGCCTACACGGCAGTGAACCTGTTCCAGTTTCACAGATGCCTAATGTTCCTTTTCTAAGCTGCCTACACGGCAGTGAACGTTGTTCTTATAGGCTCCTGCCACCTTTCAAGTTTCTAAGCTGCCTACACGGCAGTGAACGGCCACAGCTAGCAAGGTTTGCCGCAAGTAAATTTCTAAGCTGCCTACACGGCAGTGAACTCCCTTGCTGCTGTGCTGGAGCCTGCTGCATTTTTCTAAGCTGCCTACACGGCAGTGAACGATTTTTTTGTTGTAGGTGCTCGTCCCAGCATTTTCTAAGCTGCCTACACGGCAGTGAACGGATAACGACAACTTTTTAGAGGGGTATATAATTTCTAAGCTGCCTACACGGCAGTGAACTAGCTGATGTTTTAGATTATTACCCGGCAAAATTTCTAAGCTGCCTACACGGCAGTGAACTTTAAGACCGAAGAATGGGTAGTTAATTTCATTTTCTAAGCTGCCTACACGGCAGTGAACATGTTGATGTTGTTGTTTCTGGTTTTGTTCGTTTTCTAAGCTGCCTACACGGCAGTGAACTGCTAACCAGTTGACACACGTTCTCCGCCACATTTCTAAGCTGCCTACACGGCAGTGAACGTTTCCTTGTCGATAATTTTTTCGATCAAGGTTTTCTAAGCTGCCTACACGGCAGTGAACATCGTCCTGGTACTGATGTACCTTTATTATTTTTTCTAAGCTGCCTACACGGCAGTGAACAATACAAAAACTATAATAAACACCTGATTATTAAAGAACTTTTATGCTTTTTAGCATAAATACCCTTTTTTATTTTCTTCCATCGAACCCACGTAAAATGAGGGCTGTAGTGATACTCGAAAAAAAAGGGTAAAACCGAATAATAGTGTAAATGAACATGTGCTCATCTCACGAAGACTAGGGTGACAATATTGACAAATGTATTCTACGGTATATATTGACTCATGTACCTAATGGTCGGTCAATCAGTAAATTAGGCGAGAAAGCAACCATCACGACGCTGTAGTCCCTCAATATTTGCATGATACTTTACCTGCCAGAGTATAAGTGAGGCCGTTGCTTAAGTTTTATAAAAGGCATTGTCCATTAAAAACAACAACCTACCATGCAGATTTCTTAGCAATACTATAAATTAAAACTATTTTAGAGGTTAAAGTAGCTAAAATTTTGTAGGATTTTAATAAAACGACTAGAAAGCCAAAATCTCAATTACTGCTATTTTAAATAGCCATCACATTTGTTTAAAATGAAAAATCATTACGTTTTTGGCTAAATTACTGAAAATCAATTTCTCAGATAAAGAAAGCTTTCCTAATAGCAGTGAGACAATCGATTCACGTAATTGTTGTACATATCTCGCTTGATAAAAACCTCTAAATTCGCTCATACGACTAAGTAGTTCCGTTGTATTGTCATAATGCAAACCAAATTTTAGACGCATAGCCAGATTCAATGGAATATATGTAGAGTCGTCAGGAGATTCGAAAGAAACATATCGACCTACACTTACTCCAATAACATGAGCCATTACTTCAGTAGCAACTTTGTTTTCAACTCGTAGCTCTTTTAACTTATAACCGATTGAACCATAATAATCTCTTTTAAATGAATCTAAATTCAAAGTATCTGGGATTAAAAATTTCTCATCTGGATACTCATGTAACTTTTCCAATAGATCGTCTACTTTTTTGTTTACATCATTATCTAAACTTTTAATCTTCTCTCTAAAAAGTTGAATAAGACTTTCAAACTGACCTTTAGTCAGAGCATTACTGTAGGCGATAATACGAACTAATTCCGTGTCAAATCCAAGCCATAGCTGTTCTAATTGAGCACCATAATATAAGGCAGACATAGATATTTGAGATAGCCAGCAAAATGCTGCTACTGCATGTAAAGATCGACTCTTAGTATGCGATGGTTGAGCATATGCATCCCATGTTTTTGCTTTGTATCCGTGAATCCTCTTACAAATCTTTTCGCCTTTCCAGCCCTGGCTTTTGTAAATCCATTTCAATGCAAAGCCAAAATTCTCATTGGCTTGTTTTTCTTTCTCACAAATTATCTTAAGTTCGCCTTCTGTGGCAATTTTAATTTTGTTTGGCATTTTTCAGTAATTGCTACGTGCTAAACCCAAAAGCACAGTACATGTTCTTTTGATCAATACGAATATTAAGTATACCTAGCGTTAATAGTGCGCTCACGATAGATCGAAATACTAAGTTTTTCCATCAAAAAATAAATGTAATCGACACTCGAAAATATCGATATTAATAATTTTTTCTTAATCACAGTAAATACATATAAAAATAAACTATTCAAAATGGCGCAAATAAAATTATCTTATCGCCAAAAACCACATCTAAAAAATAAAATAGTTTGAACTATATGCACAGTTCTATTGGTTAAAAAACCTAATTGATACCTATTATTCAAATCTCAATAATTGATGGCGTATAACTAAACCATCAACAAAGGTAATATAAAATGCAATACAGTACCCTAATGAATATCCAACTAAAAGAAAGACTTGCGCGCCATTTGCACATTCTTAATAAAGAAAAACCTTCATTAGTGTTTATTCCCGGTAACCTTCAAGAGATAGAAAGTATAAAAGACTTTAATTTAGGATTAAGTCAACACTTCGATTACCATGTGATAGAACTCCCTGGAACAGGCATGACTGCTCCCCTACACCCATCATATGACATACCTTATTTAGCTAGTTGTTTAGATGAATTCATTACAAAAAAAATACAAAAACCATTTCATCTCGTATCATGTAGCTATGCTACAGGTGTTGCTCTAGAGTACGCAAAAAAAAACTCAAAAAAAATTAGTAAGCTTGTGCTTGCGGGTTCGATGCAAAATATTCCGGAAGAAGAATGGAATCAAATATTTACTATGATGGCCAACTGCTTAGATAATCCCAAGGAGTTTTCAAAGGGCTTTTTAGAACTCATCACAAGCAAAACAACTACCATCCCGAAGCACAAAGTCATTAAAAGAGCCACATTGAGAAAAGCAGAAAAATACACAAAAGACCAGTTCAAATGTTTTATATATAATTCTATACGCCTAATGTCATACAGAGGCGATAATCTTGAAAATATAACATGCCCAACATTATGTTTTACAGGAGAGCTAGACCCTTATGTAACACCTCAAAGATGCCAGGCACTGGCAAAAAAAATACCCAACGCATCATTCAAGCTAATTCCAAATACAGACCATCTATTTCATATCGAAAAACCAGCAGAAACCATCGATATAATTTGTGACTACCTTATCGGAGATAAAAGAATGGTAGCTTAACAGACATACTAAAAATTAAGTAAGATCCACATCTAATACCAACGAGCCCTCAAACAAGCGGGCTCTTTCATAAAACCATATTCCTGCAAACTCTCAAAGATCTAAGCAACGTGCGCATACTATTTTTTAAATATATTTTTTGCAAGTATTTTTCTTCAGAAAACATACTTATTTAGGAAAAAATATTTCCAAAAACAAAATAGCTTAGTAAAAATCACGAAAATATGACAAAAATGGCGCGAAGATTATCGTTATTTCGCCTTAAATTATACCGACTGGAAAAAATACCAAAAAACTCCCGTCACACTTACTTTTTTAGAAATAGGTTTTTTTCATACAATACACCTATACAAATATATTTTAAAGCGGAATACCAAAGTAGCACATGTACACCAAATGAAAATTTAAAAATATTTAATATCAAAAACAGAGATAAAAAATTTCAATATAAATTAATTAAATAATTATATTTGTAATCTAAAACAGCAACAACACACATAAATCGCCTATACGCTAACAAGGATAACACATGCAGAAACACAGCTTTAAAGCATTACTATACAAAGATATAGACAAGGACTACACAAAAAGACTAATCAATAAGATCATCATTCAACTGCTTGATACTTACGAAGACGACTTCTTCATGATGCATTTACATGTCATTAAAAAAAATAAGAAAGATTTTAAAATTAAATTTTCCGTAGAGGAAGAGCAAGGTGCTCAAGCAAAAAATATCCCTCTCACAAACGATACCAGAGATTTTATCTCAACTATTTGTACTATTTTGCATGCTTATAATGCTTACTTCGAAGATATGTTTAAATGGAATACGATGACAATTGATTTACATTTCGAAGGTAAATACACAACAAGTAGAATGTTTGATAGCAACCTAGAAATAAAAAAACACAAAAAAAATAACTGTATTAAATTCAACAACATTGTTGAATTAGCGCATATCAGGAAACAAAAAGCAGCAAAAAAAATAATAGAAAATAATAATAAAGCTTATCGATGAGATCCATCATGAAATCGCAGTATAACATCACACATCACTCTAAAGCCCTAACGCCGGGAATTAAAAAGGTCTTACGTATTTTTGGTAATCAAGCGGCGTTAGCAAAAGCGATGAATGTCTCGGTGAGTGCTGTCGCACGATGGGTAAAATCGGGGTATATCCCTTGCGATAAAGTATGGGAAGTGATGCTGCTTGTGGAAGGCAAAAAAACCTATGCCGGTGAGACAGTGTCTATTAACGAGTTATTGGAAGAAGCCTACAACAAACATATGGAAAGACGAGGATTACAAGAAAAAATGCAAACATAATATAAAAAAATAGCACGCTACTTTAAAGAGCCTAACACTTTTATGCGCTAGCCATAGCGTAGGGTAATATATTTTTTCATTATGTTCTACAGCATCCATCAGGATAGGCCAACCCCTATCCAATATTCGCTGCGTAGCGACTGGCTACTCGGCCTTAGTATTATAACATGGGAGAGCGATATGTCACAGCATGCACATATTACATTTTCGTCCGCTGACAAAGGCACGATTATTAATACCCTGCTGCCGGATATTATTGTCCACCAGCATTCGATGTATTTCAGTCTTCACGCCTACCATTGTATCGCCAGTGCGCTTGAGAAATACGGGACGTTTATTCGTGTTTATGCCAGCGACCATATTGGCTATGTGTTCTGCCCTTCCCTGTTTCTTAAACGAGCCACAAAAAAAACGCTCATTTCTACCACTAAAAATACCTTGATCTTTAAAGGTATACAAGACAAGACATCCGCGCTTGTCTGCCACCAGCGATTTAAAAATATTATTGAAACAATACCGTTAACCGGGCTGCGGTTTTGTCGGGAACAAACACAGCAATGGTCGAAAGTTGCCAACTGACCGGCTTGATATTATTTCCATAAGGACATCATTCACATGATTTACAGAATTCATCCTAACTTTTATCGTTATGCCACCTACCAATTGGATAGCAACGATCTGTTGAAAAAGTTAGGCCGTTACAGTGTTTTTGGTATCGAGATTAATGCCGTGCATTATACCCATCAATGGCAACCCATCCGGTTCCATTTTCATAATTCTCTCGAAGAAGGGCCACTGCTTCCCATTCCCGATATTATCGCCGACTACGGGCGTATGTTATTCAATGAAAAGTCTTACACAATTTTTTACGAGACGCTAGCAGATCATGGTGAGTTCCTACCGGTCTATTCCGAAGATACACGAGCCTACCTTTATAATCCGTTAAAAATTGCCGAACAATTTAATGGGCTAGATATAAAACACTCCACAAAAAATGAATATGACTACGTCACCACACTGCATTTTATTGAGGAGAAGCTGACACATTTACCCCTGTTTAAATGTGAATACGATAACTATCTCGGGATCTATTGCCGACACGATTTTAGAGACACGTTTATGCGTCATAACTTGCGCGGCATTGTTTTTGAAGAAAATATTGCTTTGTCATTTCCAGCAGACCCGGCAGTCTTGGCCGAAGACTAATGGACAATAATCAATAATCTATGGGGGAGCAAGACCAAGGAAGACGAACACTCAGCAAGGACGCTTTTTTTATCTGTTACACATTACGACCAAAGTCGCATACGCGGCACGAATCATCACAACCTACACTTATAGTTAACATCAACATTATTCACATGTTCATGATGTATTCATGTTCTTGTGTGTAAGGAGCTATGTTGTATGAAAAAAAATCATATAGGCAATATGTCACTTAAAACACTGTATTTTAATACACCTTATGTTAAAATTTTCGACAAGTTAGTGTTTATTTTTCCATATTTGTCTCGAATAACGCGGTGTAATTTTTTAAAAAAATGTATTGATATACCGTGTTTTCGCAAAGGTCTAGGAAGCCGATATTTAACGTTTAAGGATACATCACATGTTTATCGTCCAGTAAAGTATTTAATCCCAACAACATATACACATAACATACCTTATCGTGAGGTATTTCTGTGTGCTTTTCATTTATACAAGGAGGATGTATGAATCCCTCTCGCCTTACTATTTCTTGTTGTTCTTTTATTTTTCTTAATTTAGAAAGAAAAAGAACCTACAACATGATAAATAGAATATTTTTGTTTATCTGTTTTTTTTCTATTGTCCAAGTTGTTCCCCGCTCTGCTTATGCGGATATTGTCCCTTTAGATATTTCTCTAGGCGTTAATTACGATGGCTATATTTCCAATGCCGAGGCGAGTCATGCGGCCTTATATGATCCACCAGCCAGCTGGGGATTTGTCAGCAGCGATGTGGGGCGTGTCTTTGGTGACCATAACCTTAGCTTTGGCGTGACCTATAGCTGGGATGATCAAAGTGATTCTGGTTTGCCAAGTAGTGGCGAATTGACCACAGCTTACGGTCTTTTCCGTTTAGATACATCGCGTGATGCCGTTCCGCAAGGTGGTTTTGTTCTCCGACCTCAAGGGGAGCCGCAGCATCTTCAAACACAACCGAATGTTGTCAGGGCACATCGTCCTCATAGCAGTTCTAATACACACCCATTAGCGAGTGTCGATGTGACACTGCCGCTGGATCAGCAAGCGCGTTACGCCTCCATTAATTTTTTAATCTCAGGCAGTGGCAATAAAACAATGCTCTATGCCCTTTACGATAATGGACAGGGGGATGTCGATCGCGTATTAATTTATGACTCAATGGGCATCCCTGATCCGGAAGTACAAGAGATCGGGTTTCCCGAACCAAGAAGTGTCAGCACGAATAACCCGGATCTTGTTTCTGCGTTGAGGATGGATCATCGCTGGGAGAATTATGAGGGGCGCTCTCATATTCGTCCGGGCATTACCCATATTTGGACATTTGCTTCCCCGTTAGCGCTTGACTCTTCACGTACATTACGTGGATTTACCTTAGCCGTTTATAACGAAGATATTTGGAAAGCACGCTCCGCATTTATTTATGCCGCTTCTGCGGATCGACTCAACGTGCCTGCCCTCAGTTCAGCAGCGAAAGCCACCACCATTGCTGAAGATGGCTCACGCTATGTCAGCACACATAATAGTTTATTGCGAAAACTGGACACTGACGGTAGCGAGCTTTGGTCGCAATCACTTGGCTTAATTAACGCCGAGCCTTTAATCGGTTCTAATAATACGATTTTTGTCGGCTCCAATAATACTGACGTTTACAGTATTAATACTATTTCTGGAGATGTCCTTTGGTCAGCGGATACACAAGGCGCAGTTGCTGGTCTTGCCTTCAATAATGAAAAAAATACAGTATTCGCCATTACTCAAAATGGTTGGCTTTACGCCTTCGATGTAAATGGTACTGAACTGTGGCGTTTACGTCTTAATGTATCGGCCAATACCACCGTCAATGCTGCCCCCATCGTTTCCCCTGCAAGTGCACCCACGGATTATCTTTATATCAAAGATAGTGAAGGACGTTTGTATGCCGTGGAGCCTGCCAATCCATTACAGAACAGGGAGGCGAGTGTCGTATGGGTACGTTAACGAAGTATTTTATTTTTCATCGTCATACTTTTTTCAAGAGAGGTATTCGAATGAAGCCTATGGATATTAATAAATATTTTACTCTCTTTTTATTACCTTTATGTTTAATTACTTTTGGGGCTTCGGCATCCGCACAATCCTATTTTAATTTTCTTGATGTGGAGAATGTCAGCGGATCGGGTTCCACAGCCACTTATACCGATACTAATGGCACTTACAGAATTTCCTATTCCTTTCCAAGTGATCCTCAAATTGATGCGATTCGCTTAACGGCCACACGCACCTTTAATGGTCAGCAAACGCAATTAGATTTTGGACTTGTGGATGGTGAAACACGCACCATTACACTCAACCATGATAATGGTGTGTACCAGTATTATGCTGAGTCGGAAATTAACGACAACGGTGATCCTGATGGCGGTGGAACAGATATCGATCTCATCGGCACTATTACGGTCATTCGTCAATTAGGTTCGATGGGAGCCATTTCGTTACCCAACTACTGTATCAATAGTTATACCGTTAGTTGGCCAGCAGTCTCGGCGGCGAATCGTTACGATATTGAAGAATCTTCTAATGGGGGGAGCACATGGACACGTTTAACCAATCCGGCTGGCGCAAGTGCCACCTCAATTTCACGACCCGGCATTAACACCGGCGAAGAACGTCGGTATCGCGTGCGCGCCTATTATGATCAACAACCCAACACACGCACGCCGTGGCGAACTTCTGCCCGTTGCCAAGGGAATATTAGGCCGAATGTTTCATTGTTCTCTCCTAGCAATGGCCACTACCAATTATTAAACCAAGTACTTCTATTGTCAGCCAGTGCGACCGATACCAACGGCTCCGTCTCCTACGTGGATTTTTACCACGGCACAACACGTATTGCCCGCGATACCAGCGCACCGTTTACCGCTCAATGGACACCCACACAATCAGGTGCACAAACACTGGAGGCTCGCGCTACCGATAATCATGGCGCCACCACACGTTCAACCGCTATCACGGTCAATGTGCACACACGCCCCACCGTATTTATTAATAGTCCCGCACCTAACACACAATTTGATGTGGGAGACAGTGTGTCCATCGGCGCAACCGCCAGTGATGATGGCACCATCACCCAAGTACAGTTTTTTCGCAATGGCAGTATCATCAGCACCGATACCAGCGCACCTTATACCGCCACGTGGACAGTCTCCGCTTCGGGTTTACATTCCATTACCGCACAAGCCACCGATAATCACGGCATCACCAGTGCGTCTTCGCCAGTCGTGGTGATTGAAGGGATTGAACAAACCGCACCTAATTCAGCACCGACAGGATTAGCGGCAGACACCGGAGTAAATAACAGTACCGGGATTTACACACTCAGCTGGAATGCAGTAACAGATGCGAATGAATACGAGCTACAAGAATGCCGTTTGGCGACCTGCAGCGATGGCGATTTTACCCGCGTGATTCGCTCCGCCAATCGTGCCTCTTCTTTTACCGGCTTAGGCAATGGCACCTACACCTATCGCGTTAATGCGTGCAACGATCTGGGGTGTTCAGCCTTTAGTGCCCCTTATACTGTGACTGTCACCTTACCGGTACCACAACGCCCCGGCCCCACCTATTTAAAAACTTCAGCCATATGTGCCAACGGTGCTACTAGTGGCCAAAGCACTGGCGCTTTTGAGATCTGTTGGGATGCGATTACAGAAAACCTGGATCACTACTTAGTGGAAGAACAAATAGGGACTGGCCCTTGGCAGCAAATCGCCAATCAAAGCACAACATCACTTGTACTCAATAATAAGACCACCAATACCTATTCTTACCGTGTATTGGCCTGTAATGATCAAAACGCCTGTAGTACGCCTGGAGGGATTTTATCCGTGAGTGTGATTGATACGCCGGTGCTTTACAGCGCATCACTCGCTTGCGATGGCACCTGTGTATCGATTACTGGCACCGGCTTTGATACTAATACTGAAGTGGCTGTGAGTTCTATTACAACCAGCCCGTTAAACCAAACGTTTAGTTCACCTGAATTAATCGTTAACAACGATTCCCTGCAATTGCCTATCGATGATGCCTTGATTATTGATGCCTTAAATAATCTGGGTGGATTATCGTTATCGGTGGTGAATACCACTAATAATAATCGTGCTTCAACCCAGGTCTATCCCAATAATGCATCACCGGAACCTGCCGTCAATAGTGGGCCACCTACCGTCAGTGCTAACGGGATTATTTATATTGGCCGTGGTGATCAACTGTATGCCTATGACAGTGCCGGTACACTTATTACGGGGTGGCCGGTGGATATTCAAGAACCGATTACCACCCAGCCTGCCCTTTCATTGAATGAAAATACCGTCTATGTGGGCGGCGGTGATCGCCACCTTGTGGCGGTGGGTGGCGCTGAAGATGTACTCAGTGGCCAAATCCATTGGCAATTCCCCGCAGCAGGCGCGGTGGCGTCACCTCTGGTAGATCAATATGACTTTGTTTACGCGGGTGCGATGGACAGCCGTTTCTATTCCCTTGGCACCGATGGACAAGTCCGTTGGACATATAACGCCACTGCCGGTATTGCCGAAAAGCCAGTGATTTATGGGGATTACAGTCTGTCCTTTAGTTCTGTGGATGGGCAATTGCACCAGCTACGGGCTGGAGTGATCGGGCCGGAGCAACTCAACTGGCAGAGTATCGATCAGTCCTTATTGCGTGATTACTTAACCACTGTTGGCGAAGACTTTGAGCAATTTGTGGTGGACGGCTGGGATGCTACCGAACTCTTTCAAGTGGGGCGTTTATTTGAAGGCTTATTGCGTCGTCATCCTGATAAAGAAACACTCACATTCTGGACCTATGCCTTACTGCCAGATTATGGCGCGACCTTAGAAGAGGTGACGGAAGCTTTTTTAACCTCTGATTCCGGTGTTGCCCTTTACGGCGGTTTAACCGACTTCCTCTATGTGGGTGCTCTGTATGAGAACGTGTTAAATATTACCGAGTGGGTGGATACACCCGAATATCAAGCAGACCTCGCAGCACTCACCAGCGGTGCACTGACGCGCACGCAATTAGCCATGCAGCTAGTCGGCAGCGAAGCCTTCTCTACCCGCGTTGACCAAGAATTACTGCGTATTTTCCAAATCTTTTATGGCTTTTGTTTAGAGGCCAATTGCGACTTTTTACTGGACAGCGATAACGATGGTCTGGGCGATCAGTGGGAACTCACGCACTTTGGCGACCTTACCAGCCAAAGCGGTGATGGGGATGCCGATGGCGACGGCTTGACTAACTATCAAGAATATTTGGCCAATACCAGCCCTGCCTTGGGCGCGCCGGATGCGGCACCGCAGCCTGCTGCTATGCCTGATGCGCCCGATACTTCTACGTCAGACTTGATCGGCTCCCTTGAAGGCCAGTTCCGTGTTAACGAACAAGGGGCCGCAACGTATTCTATCCCTATCACGCTACCGCAAGGCACAGCAGGCGTTGCTCCCGAAGTGTCTTTGCAATATTCCAGTCAAAATAGAAACGCCCTGTTAGGCCAAGGATGGAGTTTGACCGCGTCTTCGGCGATCAGCCGTTGTCGTCAAACGTTAGGGCAAGATAACACTACTACGGCTATTCGCTGGAACAGTGACGATCGTTTTTGCTTGAACGGTCAGCGCTTAATTCTTGTTGATGGGGCTTACTATGGGGCAGTGGGCGCTCAATACCGCACCGAGGTGGAGAGCTTTATGTACATCACCTCGGTGGGCGGCAGTGATGGTGCGCCCGATTATTTTACCGCGATTGCCAAAGATGGCTCTCTCAGTACCTATGGCCGTGAAGCCAATGGCAATAATGCCCAACAGCGCACGCCCGACGACGCGCATACCGTATCCTGGACAATGAGTGCATTTAAAGACAGTGTCGGCAATAGCATTGACTATTACTATGAACATACCGCAGGCAGTGACTATCGTCTCACGCGTATTGACTATGCCTATGGTAATGGCACTACCGCCAACGCCTATGTCACCTTCGAATACACGGATGCTGAACGACCTGATGTGCAACGAGACTATATTTCTGGTTACCGTTTTTCCGTGACTAAACGATTGGTCGGTATCCATGTCTATAACGTGATTCAAGGCACAGCCTCAGCGATTCGCGATTATACCCTGGAGTATGAAGACTACCCAGCAGATCAAGATGATCAGACCAGCCGCCTGTCCAGTGTTACAACCTGTGTGCAAAGTACTTGCCTACCGCCGACGACTTTCGCGTGGGAGTATTACACTGAAGGTCAAGCATCTACGGCGAGCGATGTCATCACCTTTACCAACCCTCAGCTCATCGCGGACTACTCCTTTGGTGACGTTGATGGCGATGGTGAACAGGATATTTTCTTTTTATTCGGCGGTTTAGAGCCTGTTCGCTTGGGTTACGCGACCATGTCCGAAGGCAATTTACAGCGGAAGAACTTTGCATCGGGTGAAGACCATGTTTTCATAAACGCAGTATTGACGGAGGTCGCGGGTATCTCCCGCCCTGGGCCTATTAGCGGGCGTATAGAGCCGTTTGACTACAATGCGGATGGACGCTCCGATTTAGCTGTTTATGCGGAGGGCGATGGCGGCTGGACAATCTATGTGTCCACACCCACCACCGACGGTTGGTTATTACAAGCACTTGATGATAGCCACTTCATTGCAGCTAATCACACGCTGCAGTTTATTGATGTCAACAGTGATGGTCTTAGTGATATTGTCTATTTGGATGATCAATCGCGGGTGGTAGTTCGTCACCTCGAACCGAGTGGTGCAGCGATCAGCTCCAATACGTTTTATCATTTTGGTAATGCAACCACCTATACCTTGGAGATGCCTGCTGCCTACGCCAATAGGGATACGCCTGTGCGTGATGATCTGTCCAGTTCTGTGGGGGATATCAATGGCGATGGCGTGCCTGAATTATTGATACGGTATCGTTATATTGGTGATGCCCCGGTAGGAACGGCAGTACGACAATTTCAATTTTATTATGATGTGTATTCCTTCACTAATGGTGGCTTAGAACCATTGGACGAGCGTTTTTTCGTTGGGGAGTCACGAGTCATAACCGGCGGTCTTGCGAGTGAATTGGGCCGTGTCAGCTTAGTGGATCTCAATGGCGATGGGCTGAGTGACAGGGTGACAACATTCGAAGGCGAAGTGACCTATGCCCTCAGCAACGGTGTCAGTTTTGAGGCAGAACACACCTTATTACTGACCCGTGGCGATGGCGAAAATGAGTTTGATCGTGCTCCCACGTTTACCGATTTCGATGCCGATGGCGACGTGGATATCCTGTACCTCACGTATCCGTTCAAACAGCTTCGCATGCACCGCTGGGATAAACATGCCGAGACCTTTAACGCCTCTTCAGAATATGTACGTCCCGCAGGGACGGGAGGCGATCCTAACATTCGAGAAAATCATATTTTCGTTGATGGTGACGGCGATGGCGCTTTAGATTATTTCCGTTATCGGGCCATGGATGGTGAGTTGTCTCGTTATCCATCGCTACACAGTGGGCCGGTGAATGTTGTGTCCGAGATTACCAATGGTTTAGGGGGCGTCACGGAGATTACCTATGAACCGTTATCCCAAAGTGATCATTACAGCCGTCTTGAAGTAGGCGAGACGCTCGGTGCACTGCTCAACCAAGTCTGTACCCGTGAAGACATAGGCGATCTTATGCTGTGTGAGTCCTATTATCAGCTGGATGCCAGTCAATTCTACAGTGCGCTTAACGCCAACTGGTCTGGCCATCACACCCTAGGTAAGTATCAACCGGTATTAGAATTCCGCAGCGCTTATCCTATTGTGACGGATATTGCCAGCAGCGCGCCTGCTGCAGGTGCCACTCCGGGTATCGATCCTACGACAAAGAGTCATATCAGCTATTACTATGCAGCGGCTAAAATGCAAGCCGCTGGGCGTGGGTTCTTGGGCTTTGAGCGTTTGACGTCTATTGATGAACAAATGCAAATACAGACAGTGACCACGTATCGCCAGGATTTTCCTTTCCACGGACGTCCTCACATGACAGAAGTATTTACGCCAGAAGGGGAACGATTGAGCCAGCTGACAAATACATGGGCGATTCAAGGCTGGCAGCCCGAATGGGCCAGCACACTAACGAACAATGGTTCTGTCGCACTTGGACCATTGCAAGTGCATATGGCCAACAGCACAGAAACGACCTTTGTCAGTGCGACCGATAGTACGCAACTTGATGGTTTACGTGTCAGCGATAGCGAGCAACAATCTACCCTCACCACAAACACCTATGATGATTGGGGCAATGTGACGGAGGTCATTGTGGATACCCGCAGCGATGGTTTTAGTCATGTGAAAACTATTACCAACCATTATGACAGTGGCTTAACCCTGGGTTTGCATGGGCAAGAAGGTCAAGACTTCACCTACGCACAAATGGGGCGAGTCAGGCAAACCGATACCGTCATTGTGCAAAATGGTGAAACCTCTGAGACGAGAACGGCGGTATTTACTTACCACACGAGTGGTAATCACGTGGGGATGATGGCCACAGAAACGGTGGAACCCCGAGGCTCAGCGAATGACCAACTTAGCCAAGCGTTAACCATTGAATACTTCTACGATGATTTCGGGAACCAGCGTCGTGTGGAAAGTCGCGGCTGGGATGGTCATCAATCTGTGACACGCTATGAGGAAAGTCTGTACGATAGCATCGGGCGCTACATGGTGTCCTCCACCAATAGCTATGGTCAAGTTACCCAAACAACATTAGAGGGTGAGCGCAATAGCTTGGGGCAACCCACCAAAGTGACCGATATTAATGGTGTCGCCACATACTTCCATTACGGGGCCTTTGGTCGACAATCCCAATCCTACAGCGAGAATGGTGCTTGGACACAAACATTGATGCGTGCTTGCGATAGTAGCTGTCCGACCAGTGCCGTGTATATTCAAGACACCACCCAGGCAGGTGGGGGGCAGTCCCGCACCTTTATTGATGTTTTGGGGCGCACTCTACGTGAGGCCGCTACCAGCTTTGATGGTCGTTGGGTCAACGTGGACATGGAATACGATGCCCTTGGTCGTATGGTACGTCGCTCCGAACCCTATTTTGCCAGTGATAGTGCGCAGTTCTGGACGGAAATTCGTTACGATCGGCTTAGCCGTCCGGTGGAAACCAGGCTCCCTGGCATTACGGGGACAGCACGTGTCGCTTACAATGGCCTTAGCACCACGAGCACCAACCCATTGAGCCAAAACAAAACGGAAATTCGTAATGGCTTAGGTCAACTGGTGGAAGTGATCGATCACATGGGTGGTCGCCTTGCTTACACCTATGATTTACAGGGAGATCTGGCCACCAGTACCCATCATGGTACTCCGTTGGAACCGCAACAGGTACAAGTCAAAATGTGTTACGACCACCTGGGGCGTAAAACCGCCATGCTTGACCCTGACAAAGGTGGCGCATTTGCGCAAACCCATCAATGTCCCACACAATTTGATACGCCTATTGCAGGATGGTGGCTCTACCGCTACAACGCCTTCGGGGAATTGATTAGCCAGTTGGATGCGAAAGGACAAGCCTCGACCCTGACGTATGATCTGCTCGGGCGCACGACCGCGCGTATCGATACCCGTGTAGACGGCTCTATCGAGGGGAATACGCAATGGGAATACAATAACGCTGTACTAGGGGATGACCTTGGGGTGCTTGAACACGTGGAAGACAGCATCAGCGGTTATCGACAAACCTACGTTTATGACACCTTAACACGCTTAAGTGAAACCCATACGCGCCTAGCCGCCAACGATGACCATTATGAAAAAATCACCTACGATCAGTTCGGTCGTGCTCTGCAGGCCTTTGACGCAGCAGGAGACCAGCGTTTCCAAAGCAGTGCGATAGAAAATATTTACAACGACTTCGGCTTTTTGAGACAAGTGGTCAATGCTAATCGCGTTAATGGTGAAAAGCAGACCTATTATGAAGTGTTAGCAACAGACGAACGGGGTAACGTGATTTCTTCACGCTCAGGTAATGGTGTGACCACTGAGCATGATTATGACGATGCCACGGGTCGTTTGTCCGATATGTGGGCCTCGTCGCAGCTGGGGAATCGTGATATTCAATTCCATCATTATGAATGGGACGATGCCAATAACCTGTCATCGCGCAGTGATAATAGTGCCGGTAAGGCTTTAGTGGAGAGCTTTAGTTATGATGACTTGAATCGCCTTTTAACCACTCAGGTCACTGGCTCTAGTTCTGCTGGATTGCAGGAGATACGTTACGATAGCCTGGGCAATATCATATTTAAAACAGGCGTAGGGGATTATCATTATGGCAGTGATTGTGCGAATGGTTTTGGCCCTCACGCCGTGTGCCATACCAGTGAGGATAATGCTGCCTACGCTTACGATGCCAACGGCAATTTAGACAATGATGGTACGGGACGCACCTTGGTCTATTCCACCTTTGATAAAGCGATTGAGATCCAGAAAGGTGAGCACACGACGGCCTTCCGTTATGCCCCTAATCGCAGCCGTTATTTACGCACCGATACCTCAAGCGCTGGTGTCACCACCACGCGTTATATCGGTAAAGTAGAAAAAGTCACACACTCAGATGGTCGCCAAAGTATTAAGCGTTACCTCCCTGGCGGCACGTTAGTGACGCTAACACTGAATGGTAGCGGAACAAAAACCGGCGAGAAAACAGAATACTTGCATAAAGACCATCTCGGTTCATTGGATGTCATTACCGATGTGAATGGGGTGATTGCCCGTGATAGTAATAATCGCGAGCAAGTCTTTAGCTTTGATGCCTGGGGACAACGCCGCAGTGGCCAAAGCTGGGAGGCGTTGCTGGCCAACGAATTAAGCCACTTCACCACATTAGTCGTCGACGCTTCTACCCCTCGTGGCTTTACCATGCACGAGCATCTGGACGCAGTGGGCCTTATCCATATGAATGGCCGGATTTATGATCCGCGACTGGCCCGCTTTATTCAGGCGGACCCTTTTATTCAAGCGGCGACGAATACGCAAAGTTACAACCGTTACAGCTATGTCTTTAATAATCCACTGAATGCTTCAGATCCGAGTGGTTACTTTAGTGTGGGCTTTGTGAATACCCTGTTCCAAGCAGCACAAACGGTGATCAGTATTGTGGCCGCCGTCAATTGTGGTGCGTGTGCCGCCTATTTCGCAGCTGGGTTTGCGGCCACGAATACCGCCATTGCCGGGGGTAATTTAGGCGATATTGCCATTGCTGCAGTCACAGCCTACGCCTCTGCAACAGCCACCTCCAACCTCGGACTTGATGGTTTTAATGAAGTGGAGATACTTCAACTTGGCGTCTTAGGTGGCGTGACCAGCGTGCTTAACGGTGGTAAATTCGGTCATGGGTTTATTAGTGCAGGTGTTGGTGCTGCTGTGGGTGGTCGTTTGGCCTATTCCGGTAGCGCTGATCTCGGCGCCAATATTATGAGAGGTGTCGCCAGCAGTGTTATTGGTGGCTCGGTGTCAAGCTTGACAGGAGGGAAGTTCGGGAATGGGGCGGCTTATGCAGCGTTTAGTTGGGCGGTCAGTGGTGGTTTACACCCATCAACAGAGGAGTCAATTTTTCAACCTGGCTCCGGTGAAAATCCGACCGGTGATCGCAATATAAACACCTCTGTTGAGGATTCTCGCTTAAAGAGTATAGACAGAATAAAGGAAACTGCATTAACCATAGACGCGGCAATGGAAGGTAACAGCAAAGCTCGTAGGCATATTAGGAAATATTTCAAAACTGATAAAGCAGAGGATCTTGCTGAAATAAAACGCATATATTCCGAAATTGCAAATGAATTGGCGACAGCAACAATACTGGAAGGTGACGCAGACTACATTGCTCGTCGTAGAAGTCAGGGTAGTTTGGTTGGCGCATGGGTTAGTCAAGACGACTATCCTGACACAATATTCTTTAACCCAGGAATCGCTTTTAGCGAAGACTTTGAAGCAATGTTAGTTCATGAGGCTGCACATCTTGCAGGGATAAGAGGCCATAAGGAATATGACGGGGAGATCGTTTATGGTAATGAGCTTGTGAAGAAATTTACCCGCTCAGCTGGTTGGAGTGGCGCCCGTGAAAACCCTTCAAACTTTTCGTGTGCAGTTTATCCAGATGCAAAGAGTTGTTAGTAACTTAAAGGTGTTCTTATGAATTTATCAAGTTGTTTAGTATGTATTATTTTATTTTTTATCTCTTGTATATGTCACTCTGGAGGAAAGGAAAATAATGTCGTCATTGAGGAAATAACATGCGGCAAAAGTATATGCTTAAACATAGAGTTCATTAATCAGAAAAAATACCCTATATGTATTGAAAATTCATACTTCCCCTTTGACGGGGAATTACATAAAAATGTATTTGATTTAGTTGATACAAGAGTAGGAAATAAAGCGAAGTACTTACAAATAGAACCTAGCATTATTATCGACTCTAACCTGGCAGTACTAGTTAGACTAGTTCCCCCTGGCGCAACTGTTTCATCATCTATTGATGTTAAAAGATTTTATGAAATTGATAGAGATAAAAAATACAAAGTTAACTATAACGCTGTAGCTTATAGGTGTGACACATTTTCAAAGAAAAGAAACAAACTAAAATTAAAGGGTGAAATAGATATTTAAAAATTTAAAAAACAGAAATACCTATCACAATAACCTTTGTATGTTGTTTCCAATATTTATATAGAGTGAAAATCATAAGCCCTGGTTAATAGCTAGGGCTTTTCAAGTTCCGGATTTTAAACTGAATAACTCACAATCCAACACTTTCATAATAACTTAAATAAAATAATGAGTCTTGTAGAGTGGGTTAAGTGTTAGGCGCTTCAGCATCAAGCCGCGTTGTAAAACCGCTATTATTAAGTTGATGCTCAACATGTTTAATTAGCCAATCACTATTAAGTGGCTCTCGAAAATTATCGAGCTGTAACACCCCCTCGGCTTGTAAACGAGTGTCACCGATTAATGTAAGTGATAGTGTGGCTGAGCCTCGATTTAACGCATTTAACTTAGCCTCTGCTGCACGTCGTGCTTCTTCTGCATCTGCGTAGTCGTGTCTTATAGTAAACGCGGGGTTTCCTTCACCGGCTGTTACAGGGATTTTCTGCGCAGCTTGTGTATCGTGCCAATGAGCAATAACTGTTTTGTATTTCCCGCGCTCTGCTTGTGTCAGTCGATGCTGTATCACATTTTCTCTATTGAGGTTAATGATGGGTAAATTTTTACCTGAAATAGCTTTTGAATCGCCTTCAACGACTATAATAAGGTTTTTATTCGCCAGCTTAGCTATAGCACCGTTCTTTTTCGCGAGCCGTGTTAAAAAATGAAGATCTGATTCCTCCGTTTGATCCTCATGGTTAATGCGTATATTCGAAAGGACTTCAGCAATACGCGGAATAACATCATGCTCTGCAGCAATCGTTTTAACGATATCGCTCAGTAATACATTATCCCAACTACGCGTTTTAAGGACATAAAGCGACAATACTTAAAGGAGATACTCGAAGTATTACCTACCTTAGACCTGCAGATGCGATATACCAGATGTATGTGTATGCTCAAAAAAATGCTAGTCGTGTAAATAAGACAGATCTTATGCATTCGCGATTAGAGGAATAAGTGATGTGTCAACACTATCCAGGACACATAATTAAGCAAATTTTTTGCTATTTTCAAACGCCACAGGTGATAAATAATTGATAGTAGAGTACAATCGTCGCCGATTATAAAACACTTCAATGTAATCAAAAATTTCTTGTATCGCTTCCTCTCGTGTTGTGAATAAGCAATGGTGAACGAGTTGCGTTTTTAATGAATGAAAAAAATTTTCTGCTACCGCATTATCCCAGCAATTACCTTTACGGCTCACACTCTGAATAACACCATGATCTTTTAATAAGGTACGATGACTTTCAGAGGCATATTGGCTACCTCGATCAGTATGCCAAACTAGACCTTTTTATGGCTTACGTGACCATAGTGCCATCAACAATGCATCGTTTACCAAGGATACCCTCATATGCTTAGCCATCGACCACCCCACTAATTTGCGGGAGAATAAGTCAATCACAATCGCCAAATATAACCAGCCTTCTTGCGCAGCAATGTAGGTGATATCACCTACATAGTACTGATCGGGTTGATCAACCGTAAATTACCTAGCGAGCACATTAGGCGCTACGGATAAATTATGTTTGGTGTCTGTCGTCACTTTAAATTTGCGTTTGGTTTTGCAAGATAAACCCTGACGTTTAAGTAAGCGACCGATACGGCGACGACTCACTCTAAGCCCTTTTTCTGCGGGCCTGTTTTTTAAGCGGCGTATACCATAAGTACCACGACTGCCCTCAAAAAGCGCTTTAATTTCTTCCATCAACCGTTCATTTTCAACTTCTCGTTCAGTGAGCTGTTGTTTTAGCCAGGCATAATATTGACCTCTTGATACGTCCATGACATCACGCATAGAGACAATGTGAAATTCTTCTTGGTTGGCGCTAATCTAAGCGTATTTTACCGTGTTTCTTTGGCAAAATACAGCGGTTTTTTTTAAAAATTTCACGCTCCTCTTTTAAACGAGCATTTTCTTTTTTCAAGCGTTTGAGTCCTTCATAAAGATGATCATCTGTTCTTGTGTCTTGCCCAGAGACTCGTTTCGTGTAGCTGTGTATCCAATTATGTAAGGTACTACTACTGATTCCTAGTTCTCGAACAGTTTGTGCAACAGGTTGGTCTGATTCTAAAGCCAATTTTATTGCTGATTCTTTAAACTCTGGGCTATAGATTTTTTTGGATTTTTGGCTCATGGGGAACTCCTCAATTACGCCTAGTTTACGTGAATTAAGGTGTCAGGTTTAGTGTAGCCACATCAGTCCACTACAAACAATACTTAGATAGTATAGTTTTTTACATACCAAATAACGCAATTACCCAGCAGTAGGACACGTTTATGAAAAACACTAAATTTATCATTATCTACGACAAATATTGTGGTTGGTGTTATGGCGCTGCTCCCAATTTTGATGTACTCGTGAATACTGGGGCTAAAGTGGAAATTCTTCATCTTCATTTATTTCAAGGAACCAATGCGCCACGAGTGAAAGAAGGTAAAGGTGATTATATCGTTAAGACAGATGCCCGCATTTCACAATTAACGGAGCAAACCTTTAGTGAAGCATATACAGATAATGTAGTGCGCTCAAAAACGGAAATATTAGATTCTACCTATTCTGCACTAGGTGCCGCTGTTGTTCATGGCATGGGTGCAAAGAAAGAATTTTCACTTCGACAACGTTTGGAAAAACAACGTTTTATTGATGGCACCTCCGATCAAAACAGAAATGCCGTTATTCAAGCCTTGATAGATGAGGGTGTGGAACCAGAAGCCGCAGAACAATTTGATAGCCAAAAGAATATTGAAAAAGCCCATGCGTTATCCAAAAAAGCAATCGCGTTAATGGCTCAGGTTGGTTTGCACGGCGTTCCCACTATCCTAAAAATAGAAGGTGGAAATATCGAAGCAATGGATCATTCTAAATTTTACGGTAAACTAGAATTAATTCCGTCTCTAATAGCCGAAAACAACGGCACAGTTTCTTTCACTAGTTAATTTACCAATATTTAATACCGCTAACATTATTCAATATTAGGAATACATTATGTCTCTCCAAGTGCAGTTAGACACATTTAAAGAGCAGTTTAAAAAACAAGCTCCAGCAGGAGCAGTTGAAGCGTTTGCTCAGTCTGTACAAGAATTGGTTGATAGCCGTCAAATTGGATAATCAGCCAATATTGGCGATCAAGCCCCCTCTTTTATCTTGTTAGCCTCCGATGGTAGTGAAGTTGTGCTGAAAGAATGACTTGCAAAAGGGTCTGTTGTTTTAACCTTTTTTCGTGGTGTTTGGTGCCCTTATTGCAATCTGGAACTAAAAGCTTTGGAAGCCGCTGCTGAAGAAATACGAGCAAAAGGTGCAACACTGCTTGCTATTTGCATGCAAGATCCAGCAGATAGCCGCAAATCTCAAAGAGATAACAAATTCAGCTATCCAATTCTCACTGATACTGCTGGTGAGCTTGCTGAAAAATTTGGTATTCGTTGGACCTTACAAGACTATGTTATTGATTTTTACAGAATGTTTGACATCATTCTGCCAACAATCCATAGTGACGATGAATGGAACCTACCTATGCCTGCTCGACACGTTATCGACACTGACGGGGCAATTGCCTATGCAGAAGTCAATCCTGACTACACACACCGTCCGGAGCCGAGCGAGTTATTTCCTGTTCTTGACAAGCTTCAGGAAAATGCCAATGCGTAACATTAGGCTTTACCTCTCTTTAACACGAGGAAGGCCGTGTTAAAAAATAATAGTCGCTCAGGAGTATCCCAAGTGACGAGAAAAGATAGTTTTGTAAGACACCGACATAATACCTAAGAGCCCTTAATATGAATAAGCAACCAATTGATCTTTATTTTTGGCCAACGCCCAACGGATTTAAAATTTCTATTTTGCTAGAAGAATTGCATATACCCTATAATGTTCAGTTAGTGAATATCCTTAAGGGCGAGCAATTCGAAGATGACTTTCTAAAAATTTCCCCTAATGGCCGTATGCCAGCGATCATCGATCCTGATGGTCCCAATGGGCAAGCTATCTCCGTATTTGAATCCGGAGCAATTATGCAATATCTTGCCAATAAGTATGATCAATTCTATACCAGCGATGAACGCAAACGCACAGAAGTGAATGAATGGTTATTCTGGCAGATGGGTGGTTTGGGTCCAATGGGTGGACAAGCTATTCATTTTTATGATTATGCGTCTGAAAAAATCCCTTATGCTATTGACCGTTATCTTGGGGAGTATAACCGCCTACTCAATGTTATGGACAAACATCTAGAAGGCCGTGAGTATTTGGCCGATGAATATTCTATTGCCGATATGGCATGTATCGGGTGGATTAAGGCTAGTGAAATTTTAGATGTTTCGTTAGATCGTTATAGTCACGTGCAAGCTTGGTTTGATAAATTATGCAAAAGAGAGGCGGTTCAGCGTGGTTTTAACCTTGCAAACGACCGATATAATGAGCGTGATCGTATTGCAAACGATAAAGAGGCACGGAAAAATTTATTTCAAAAAAATGGATTACCATAAGGGTCTATTTAAGATTTACCAGAAGTTCCTTTAGAATTATTTTTATTATCGCTTACTAATGAACAATGTATTAATTACTACGGAGTAACAACCATGATTACACTTTACGGTCATCCAATATCAGGCAACAGCCATCGTGTGGCAAACTTTTTAAACATTTTAGGCATGGAGTACACGGACAAAATTGTTGACCTTGAAAAAGGTGAACATAAACTGCCTGAGTATCTTGCTAAAAACCCTTTAGGTCAGGTGCCAACACTGACTGACGATGATGTAGTCCTGCGTGATTCGACAGCCATTCTTATTTACCTTGCACGTAGATATGATCAATCGAATACTTGGTTTCCCGAGGACCCTGTGACGCAAGCGCAAATTCAGCAGTGGCTATCGGTTGCTGTACATGAGGTGATGATAGGGCCTTTTGTATTACGCGCGATTCAACTCTTCGGTATGCCTGCGGATGAGGTGCAAGCAAGAGAAAAAACCGAGAAATTATTCAATGATTTGTTTGTACCCCATTTAAGTGATAAAAAATGGCTTGTGGGTGAACACCCAACCATCGCTGACATTGCTTGCTACAGCTATATAGCACGAGTGACCGAAGGCAACTTTAGCCTCGAACCTTACCCTGCTATACGCCAATGGCTGGCGAATGTGGAAGGCATCGATGGCTTTAAACCTATGATTCACGCTAACAAGTAATTCGATACAGATAAGGGGAACATCATGTCAACTATCGACTTGGCAACATCATATCATCGCGGTGAGCTCGCAGCACAAGACAAAGCGGGCACTCGAGGCGCTGCTGCCGAGCTGGCGGTAGGAAAACGTAGTGCTCTTAATTTTTCTTCTAATCATGATGCTTTTTTGGCTGCTCAATCATTTGCAGTTTTAAGTAGTGTCAATTTGAAAAACGGGCAGGTATGGGTAAGCCCATTATTTGGAAAAGAAGGTGACCTTACTGCTATATCAGAAAATGAAATCGCGATTTCTACTCATTGTATTCCAGAAAACGATATGCTCAATACTCTGGAATCAGGTTCGCCCCTGTCCTTGTTAGGCATAGATCTAAAAAGGCGTATCCGACATCGCATTAATGGGCTAGCGTCGATTTCCGAGAATGATCTAGGTATAGGGTTCAACCTCCAAGTGAATGAGTATTCCCCTAACTGCCCAAAATATATTAATCGCAGAGAAATTATTTATAATACGAAGGGCGCTCCCCCCATAAACAGAGAGGCAAAACGTAAAGAGCGCGCCACCTTAACGGATGACGATCAGGCCTTTATACAGTCTATGGACACATTGTGGATAGGGAGTTATGCGCCCGGTGTTGGCGCCGATTGTAATCATCGTGGCGGGAAGCCTGGGTTTATACGAGCCACCTCACCATCGACCATTGAGTGGCCAGAGTATCGGGGCAATGGCATGTTTTTTACTTCTGGCAACTTAGAAGTTTATGATCGAACCGGCGTGACGCTGGTAGATTTTGAGACAGGCAGCATGATCCAAATGACGGGTCGCGCAGTAGTAAATTGGAATCACGATGGCCGTTATGAAGGTGCTTCCCGAAGTATTACATTTCATATCGAACACCTAATCCGTACTGATCATGTCACTAGTCATCGATGGAAAAGACTGGATTATTCTCCCTATAACCCAGCCATTTCAGGTAAAGAGACTGTAAGCAGCGATAGTGAATTTCCAGTGGTTGCAACTCTAGCAAAAATTGTTGAAGAGAGCGAAAACGTTAAAACATTTCGTTTTGTTGTTCCTCGTCGTCTTGCTTTTTTACCCGGACAATACGCAACGTTTGAATTTAAACATATCCCTAATGGATCTGCTTCCGAAGTGAGAACATGGACTCTGTCTGAAACACCTAACAGCATAAGCGGCGATAACACGCTAGATATTACCGTAAAACGTATTCCAAAAGGTCTCGTTACTAACTGGCTTCATGATCATGCTGAGCTTGGCTTGGAAGTACAATTAAATGGTATCCAAGGTGAAATGACCGCCGTACGAATGGATGCTGCAACTAAACAGCCCGTCGTACATAACAACCTTCTTTTGTTAAGTGCTGGTATTGGCATTACGCCCAATTTGGCCATGGTGCGGGGAGTTGGTGCGTTTTCACTGCAAGACCAGACCACGATCACCATGATTCATGTAGAAAGAAATACTAAAGACCTTATCAACCAACAGGAATTATTACGCCGCGCAAGAAGTTATCCACATTTTAATTACACAAATATCATCACTAGCCAGCAAGGTCGTTTAAACAAAGAACAGCTGCAAAAGCTAGTACCACATGCAGAGCACCAACACGCTTATATATGCGGCCCAACTCTATTTATGAATGATATGACACAAATGTTAGTATCAATAGGCGTGCCAGCGGCGAATGTTTATACTGAAAGTTTTGAGTTTTAAAAAGCGTTGTTGTTGTTTGGAATATTTCTCAAAAGGAGGGTTAATGGATACAGTTGTTCTTATTGTTTACTATTCAATTGACTTGCTAAAAATAACTCGATAATAATACATTTAAAAAATTGCTAGTTGAGCTGACGATCAAATAGATAACGACTAAATAGTTTAAGGCGATAATTAAGACTCATCACCTCAATTATCGCCGCGTGGTTATTTAGGCAAATAGGGTGCGGCTGGTGGCATTGAAGTGAAGTTTGGGTAGTCTTCTAAACGTTTAACCCAAGCATAAATATTAGGGTAAGCTTTAAGGTCAACGTCCCCTTCGGTAACTGCTGCTATATAGCCGTAATTTGAGACATCGGCAATAGTTGGATGGTCTCCTACAAGCCAATCATTATCTTTTAGGCGTGCTTCAAACAATGATGTGAATAAGTGATCCGTTTTCTTCACCGCTTCGTCGTAGTCACGTGGAACATTAAAAATCTTAATCATTCTTGCAGTGCCTGGGCCCTCAAATACTTCTCTGGTGCTTATCGCTAACCACTGTTGAACTTCTGCGGCACGTATTGGATCAACGGGCAACCATTGGCGACTAGGGTCATATTGTAAGGCTAAGTACACTAAGGCAGCCGTTGAATCCCGTAATACAGTGTCACCATCAACCATCACAGGTAATTGGCCGAGAGGGTTGATCTTTAAGAACTCAGGCGTTTTGTGTTCACCCTTAAAGAAATCAAGCAAAACTTCTTCGAATTCGATATTTAATAGCTTAAGCATTGCCCACGGGCGATGGGCATGGCCTGATAGTGGGTTAAAGTAAAGTTTAATAGTCGACATATGTATTTACCGTTTTGAAAAAATTAAAAATAGAGAGGCATGAGTATTAATGCATCCGGGGTAGATCAATTTGCGGCCAGTAATTTAATCTAGATTGCTAGTACTCATTTGACCCAAGAAATCGAACTTCCCTAAAGCGACGCCTTTCATACGTAAAATGGCATAAGTAGTGGTTGTATGAAAATGTACATTTGGCATAGAAAAACTCAAAAGAAAATCTTGTACCGTAAATGTAAAACGGGTTTTACCTCCAATAACAAAAGCAACAGAATTATTAGCAATAGTCTCTAGCTCTCCTTCTGCTAACGCTGCTAGGCTTGATTGAGCCTGCTCCAACATGGTCTGCATTTCCTGCCAATTAGCCGGTATGTTTTGGATATTAGATTTAAATATTCCTGTTTTAACTTGCTCTATTGCGTAAGCTGAATGAACCCAAAGACTTTGGATTTGATTTGGCAATGGCCACATATCATCAGCCAGCCGTGATGAAAGGAGTTCATTGTCTGCCAAACCTAATGCTTGCTCATGGGTCTGTGCTTTTTCTAATATTTTTACTGTACTACTTAACATTTGTTGGCAGGCAGGGATAAAAACTTGATCTAATATTATAGCTATGATTGCTCTCCTGAATTTCTACAGTACCGTTAACGGCTCAATGAAGGTAAGAATGTATCTGGATGAGGGCGAACACGATAGTGATCGGTCTTATCACCAAAAGTGACTTTGCTATCCGCATCAAGCAATATCACAGTTGCCATTACGGTATCTTTGGGATACCCAGACATGCCTACTGGAGAACCATCAATATCGGCAATGCCCAACGCTTTAGCGGCTTTTAAATCATCATCTTGCAAGATTTCAAAATGTGCTGGCAAACTAAGTTTGTCGGATAACTGCTGTGAATTTTTTATGCCTTGATTAGAAATAAACTTAACTTGTGTGTCTGATTTTTTCAGTTCATCCGCTCGTGATAACACTTCTTTAAGTTGATTCATACAGAACGGGCACCAATTAGCTCTAAAAAATACCAATATGGTTTTACTACCGGTAAAGCTTGAAGAGGATATTTGGCTACCATCCAAGCGGCTTAGTGTCATCTCAGGTAAAGCTTGCCCTATATTGATTACACGACTTTTGGTACGACCATAATTAGAAAAAGACCACACATACCATTGAACGAAAATAGCACCAAATGCAACTAAACCTAGTGCAACATACTGGCTCTTTACCAAGCTACCATATTGATTCGATATATAGGCAAATAAGATAACTCCACTAATACTCAATAGCTGAATCAGCGGTAAGCGATCTGAGGTTCGGGCAATTGAAAAAGCACTGGTTAATACCATTAAAAAGAAAGGTAGTGGGAATGTTGTTAGGAAACTACCTAACCATAATAAATCACCACCAGACAGCCATAACATAACTGCCGAACCGAGACCACCGAGGATATTTAGGAGGATTAGCGGTACAATTAATTTTTTCATGTTCAGTACTCTATAAGTTAAAACGATTACCTGAATCTTTATAAAGAGCGTCTAGGTAACCGTTGTTTTTAATTAAATAATCAAACCTCTAACACTGAGGTGATACCGGAGAAAATTCTCAATTATGCTTTAGCACTTAATTCATCAAGCACTGTTAGTAATTCACTCGGCTCAGGACGCTGTGTGTAATCAGGATTCACTTCCGCGTAAGCAATAGTACCGTCAGTGGCAATGACATAGCGTGCAGGCATGGGTAGGCTCCATTTGCCGTCACCATGAATCTCAGGCAGTACAACTTTAAACATTTTGTGGAACTCAATGACATAGTCTTGCAGTGTCCAGCGAATACCAAATTGGTCAGCAATTTCGCCTGCGTGGTCAGTTAAAATGGGGAAATTCAATTTGTTTTCTTGTTGTGATTTAAGGCTGTTTTCAGCACCCTGCATCGAAATTGCTGCAAGGGTAGCGCCACGAGCTTTGAGTTCTTCATTGACAGCTTCTAAAGCTTGTAGCTCGATGTTGCAGTATGGGCACCAAACACCGCGGTAGAAGCTTAATACTACGGGGCCGTTAGCAAGCAATGCTGTTAGTGATACCTCAGTACCTTCAGCGTCTGTTAAAACAAACTTAGGAGCCGTATCGCCTACTTTCAAGGCTTTCTCGGCTTGCCCGCTTTCAATTAGTTCTTGAGTAGAGCGGGCAAAAGCATTAAAAGCCGCTTCTGGTGCTTGTTTTTTAAATTGTTCTTTAAATGCGTTAAGTTGATCTTGAAGTAACATAAGTTTATTCCTCAAAGGCTTAGATTAAATATTGGACTGTGTTCGTTATAGATGTTGGTGTGGCACACAACTTGTGTGAATGGCATCGGTAACTGCATCAATGAGGCTAGTTTAGTTGTTTCAATTTGAGCGATAAATATGTTATTTTGAAATTTATAGTATCAATAAAGGATACAACAAATGTTTCAGAAGGCATTACTTAATGAAATAGTGGTGTTTATTGCCGTCGCTGAATGTGGCAGTTTTACTTTGGCGGCTGAGTCGCTGAACTCCACTAAATCAGGTACTGGAAAAGCGGTCAAAAAACTTGAAGAAGGGCTGGGACTTAAGCTTTTTAACCGTACTACCCGAAGTTTGAGATTAACTGAAGAAGGTCGTATTTTCTTGGAGGCATCTAAACATGCCATTGACACAATTAATGAAGCTAAGCTGCTCTTGGAGTCAAGAAAAGATGACCCGGCAGGTCGCTTACGGGTGAATATGCCCATTGGCATTGGCCGTAATGTGGTGAACAATTTAAAATACTTTACCCAAGAGCATCCCAAAGTCACAGTCGAGCTTGCTCTTTCTGATCGTTTTGAAGATGCCATTCAAGGGGAGTGGGATATTGTAGTGAGAATTGGTGAGCTAGAAGATAGCTCATTTATTGCTAAAAAGCTGTGTCTATCAAAGCGTGTGTTGTGTGCTTCAGCAGATTACTTGGCTACCCGAGGAATACCGCAAAGTCTGCATGAATTGCGTATTCATGATGCGTTGATGTTTCGCGCTTCTAATGGAAAAATAAGGCCTTGGATGTTTCAAGAAAGTAGTGGCAATTTAACTGAAATCACACCGAATGCTTTAGCTATTTTAAGTGATGGCCGCAGTTTTGTTGATGCCGTCATTGCGGGAATGGGGATCGCTCAAGTTTATGATGTTGCATTAGGGTCAACCATTCAGCAGGGTCAAGTGATCGAATTATTACCTGAATATGCCATGCCAGGACCTCCAATCAATGCATTGATTCCGAGTGGGCGAGTAATGCCTGCAAAAACCAAAGTATTTATTGAATTTTTAAAAACCCAGTTTAACCTCGCTTAGTTTCTATATAACGGAAGTTTAACTAAAAATTTTCCTTTTTAGTAAGTAATCAATAACCGCTTGAATCCTCGATGGAATTTGCCGTCTAGATGGATAAATTAACGAAAATGCTACGGTATTACCTGTTAGCAATGGCATTACTGGAACTAACTTTCCATGTTTAATGTCTTCAGCTGCAACATTAGACAATAATTTCCCAACGCCTAAACCTTTAATCAACATTTCCTTGATCATAAAAGGGGAGTTACAGTGGTAGTAGCTCTTGGGAGTTACTTCTATGGTTTTACCATGTTTATTAAGGCGCTGAGTTTTACTTTTTCCCGACTGATTAAGTAAAAGCCAGTGGCAGTTTTGTAGGTCGTCTACTGTTTTTATGGGGCCTGCTTCGGCTAAATAGTCTGGACTTGTATATAGGCCTATCTGCTCTTCGTGGAGTACTCTAGCAACAATAGACTCATCCTCCGGTATGCCCACACGAATAGCTAAATCAACGTCGTCGTGAATAAGGTTTAAGCGGTAGTCATCTAAAACTAAATTAAGTTCTATGTCTGGGTAGGTGTGTTGGAAGTCTTTTAACACGCGGGACATAAATAAATGAGCAATATGGTGTGGCATAGTAATAGATACTTGTCCACGAGGATGACTAGGCGCAAGTACCGCTTCTATATCAGTCAATACCATAGATAATTTCCGAGCTTGCTCGTAAACCTGTTGGCCTTCATCGGTAATTGTCAGTTGCCTTGTTGATCGCTGAATGAGTCGCACGCCAATGTCAGATTCTAATTTAGCGACTTGTTCACTCACCCGAGAACGGCTTGTCTCTAACTTGCGTGCCGCCTCCGCAAAACTTCCTGTTTCTACCACCTTAGAAAAAATAGCGAAAAGCCGTAAGTGGTTTAGATTGATTGTACTCATAAATAGAACACTCTATATGGAATAAATGCCCTTATTGATACGATTATTCTGACTTATAGTGAATATTCATTCAAGCCAACAGCCAGTGATACTTTGTTATGAAGACCTTAAAGAACACTTTAATAATCAGCTCTGCACTTTCGTGTTTGTTGTCCATTAATTCGTTTGCTCAAGCGTGGGATAAAGCACAGCCCCTACCTTTTGCTTTACAGGAAATATATTCAGATACCCATAATGGCATGTTGTATATAGCTGGCGGCATTCCTGAGGATGATAAAAACTATGCTGACTTATTTATGCGTTTTAACCCTAAAGTGAGTGCTTGGGAAAGTCTTACTCCTTTGCCGAACCGTCGTCACCATATCACCCTGAGTGCAACGGCCGAGAATCTCTATGCTATTGGTGGTTTTGTCGGGGCATTTCCTAACTGGCAAGCTCAACCTTCGGTTTATGTTTATTCTTTTCTTTCACAACAATGGTCTACATCTACGCCGTTACCGCAGCCAAGAGGAGAGCATGTGGCTGAAGCCGTCGATGGAAAGGTTTATGTCATTGGCGGTAGGGTGACTAAAACGGCCAGTGCAGCTCATTTTAATGATCATATCGATACCACCAGCAGCCAAGTATTTGACCCTAAAACGGGTAAGTGGATGGATATAACTCCAGCGTTGACGGCAAGGAATAGTGCGGCGTCGGCGGTTATTAAAGGAAAAATTTATGTCGTGGGTGGCAGGCAAAATGAAGTCAATGATAAAGGCGACTTCAAAATCGTTAATGTTCCCAATTTAGAAGTCTATGATCCGGCGAAAAATGTTTGGGTTGCCAAAGCGCCTATGCCAGTAGCACAAAGCGGTTTGGCAGCGGCAACTGTTGATAACAAGCTTTATGTATTTGGGGGTGAACAGTGGTTCCCTGAACAAAAGGTTTTTGCCAATGCTTGGGTTTATAACCCCGAAACCGATAAATGGTCTGCTTTACCTAATCTTCCAACGCCTAGACATGGTTTAACGGCTGAAGCTTTGGGCTCAACCATCTATACAGTGGGTGGTGCAACCGTACCCGGTTTAGGGGCGGTAAACACTCATGAGTCGTTTTCGGTAGACAAAAGGTAGCAAGTAAACCTTATGACTAGAGTAATAGTGCATTGCCTTTGCGGTTTATTGCTGAGTTTGTCGTGGCAAGCTCAATCACAAGATTTATCTACACAAGTTCGTTATCAGACTTTAGAAAGTGATGGAGTTAATATCTTTTATAGGGAAGCTGGTAAGCCCAGTGATACAGCTATTGTTTTATTGCATGGCTTCCCAAGTTCGTCGCATATGTATCGTGATTTACTGCCTAAACTGAGTGACGATTTTTACCTTATTGCACCTGATTATCCCGGCTATGGCTACAGCGAGAAGAAGAGTATTCAAGAATACAAATACACCTTTGAGAATGTTGCCTCTACGATGGATGAATTTTTATCCCAAAAGGGACTAAAACGATATGTGCTTATGGTTCACGATTTTGGTGCGCCTATTGGGTTTCGTATAGCGACAAAGCACCCAGAAAAGGTTGCCGGAATAATTGTTATGAACGGTAATATTTACGAGGAGGGGCTAGGGAAAGGAATTACAGCACTTGTGAAACTTATACGTACACCCAAAGCTGAGGCTAAGATTATAGCTGATAACCTTTCTTTTGATGCCCTGAAGTGGCAACACACACATGGAACGAGATCACCTAGCAGTATTAACCCAGATAGCTGGCACCACGATTATGCGGTTATGAGCCAAAATGGTGTTAAAGATGTCAATTTAGATATGCTGTTCGACTATAAAAATAACCTGCCTCTTTATTCCGTATGGCAAAAATTTTTACGCGTAAACCAACCTCCGTTACTTGTTGTATGGGGCAAGAACGATGCCATTTTTACGGAAAATGGTGCAGCTGCATACAAAAATGACGTTAAAAGCGTCGACTATAACATTCTTAATACAGGGCATTTTGCATTGAATGAAGACGCAACCCTAATTAGTGAAAAAATGCGTGCATTCTTAAATCGCATTGAATTCAAGTGAGAAGATAATGAGTGGAAAAAATAAAGTTGTCATTGTAACGGGAGCTGGTTCTGGCATTGGAAAAGCCACAGCCCTACGTTTTGCTGAAGATGGCTTCAAGGTCGTACTTGTTGGGCGCACAGCTGACAAGTTACAGAAAGTTGCGAATGAAATAGGTACAGAAAATAGTTTGGTGATAACAGCAGATATGTCGTCTTCTGAAGATATCGAAACTATTGTTCAGCAGACGGTATCGACTTTTAATCGTCTTGATGTGGTAGTCAACAATGCCGCTGTATTTATGGGCGGTACTATCGAAGATATTTCCCTAAGTGATTGGAATCATCAGTTTGCTGTAAACACAACAGGGCCGTTTTTATTAATTAAAGCCTGCCTGCCTTATTTAGAAAAACACCAAGGCAATATCGTAAACGTGTCTTCTGTTTCCGGTTTAGGGGGCGATTGGGGGGCATTTGCATATGACGCTACCAAAGGGGCCTTAAATCTTATGACAAAAGGGTTAGCGTTAGATCTCGCACCAAAGAACGTAAGAATTAACGCCGTGGCACCGACCTTAACGGATACGGAAATGACGTCTTTTGTCATTAATAATCAAGACTTGATGCCTATTTTTGAAAACCGAATTGCAATGGAGCGTGCAGGGGAGCCCAATGATATTGCTAAGGCTATAGCGTTTTTAGCAAGCGACGAAGCGGGTTTTATAACAGGAACGATTTTGCCCGTTGATGGCGGGTTAAGTGCATCCAACGGTCAACCGAAAATTGCTTAAGGAGTGATTATGCAATCTAACGACATTAGACAGCACCTGCTTAATCAAATGAATTGGCGTTATGGAACAAAAGGTTTTGACCCAGAAAAGAAAGTAGCCGAGGAAGATTTAAATGCTATTTTAGACGCTATGCGTTTAGCCCCTTCTTCTTTTGGGTTGCAGCCGTGGCGATTTATTTTGGTTGAATCTGCAAGTATTAGACAGCAAATGGCAGAGGCGGTTCCAGCTAATAAAGCCAAGTTTGAAAATGCATCTCATCTGATTATTTTGGCCCGTTTAAACAATCTGTCTCAAGACTATGTTGATCATTATTTTAACTTAGTTAAACAGGTACGACTTCAAGATCATGCAGCGGTAAAGCCTTTTTATGACATGGTGTCGAATAAAGGCAAGACCACACCAAAAGATGCCATCAATATGTGGACGGCAAAGTAGGTTTATATAGCTCTAGGTCACGGCATTATGGCGTCAGCGTTACTCAATGTGGATGCCTGCCCAATGGAGGGTATTAACCCTGCTTTATTTGATCAGTTACTTAATCTAGAAGGGACTGATTATTCAACCACTGTTGCGCTTGCATTGGGCTACCGATCAGAGAGCGATCCATTTTCGCAATTTAATAAAGTGCGCTTTCCTAAAGAAACAGTCATTCAAACCATTTAGAGGATTGAACAAATGAGGACTATGATTATTAAGCTCATCGCTGTTAGCGTTTTTCTGGTAACGGCGATAACACAAGTGGCATACGCGCAGTTTGCCGAACCGCCTGTTTTCCGCAAGATTACCCAAGTGGCAGACGGTTTGTACCGTTTCCAAAACAACAATCATTTTTCGGTTTTTTTAGTCACGCCTGAAGGCGTCATTGTGACAGACCCTATCAATAAAGAAGCCGCAAAATGGCTAAAATCTGAAATTCACCAACGTTTTAAGCAGCCGATTAAATATCTAATTTTGAGTCACGATCACCCTGATCACAGTTCAGGTGGTGAAGTGTTTGCCGAAGATGGCGCTACTGTTATCGCACATCAGAAGACTAAAGATACAATACTCGGGGAAAAACGCCCAACAGCTATTCCTGAGCTGACCTACGAAAATCAAATGACGGTTGAACTGGGTGGTGAGAAAGTTGAGTTGATCTATCTAGGTAAAAATAGCTCGGATAACACAACCCTTGTGCAATTCCCCGAAGAGCGTGCTGTGTTTGCTGTGGATTTTGTTGTAGTTAATCGCCTTCCTTTTAAAACACTCAAGGATGCTTACTTTCCCGAGTGGATAGAGTCCATTGATCGCTTGGCTTTACTGGATTTTGATATGTTGATTCCAGGGCATGGGGGAATGGGCACCAAGCAAGATGCAGTCGACCATGGGCAATATCTTAAAGATTTATATGCAGCTGTTTTACAAGGTATACGGTCTGGAAAGTCTTTAGAAGAATTAAAAGCCTCACTTAAGCTAGATGCATACAAAGATTGGTGGCAATACGATGCATGGTTGCCACTCAATATTGAAGGTGTATATAAAAACATTAACCTCCATCGTCGAGCTAATTAAACAACCTTTCGCTAAAGGCGATGTGAATTAAAAAAATAGGAAAATGAATAACTTTTACTTAAAGCAATTAAGGTTGAAAAATGAAAATAAATATTAAAGATAAAGTGGCATTAGTAACAGGTGCCAATAGGGGTATAGGTTTAGCCATAGTTGAGAGTTTTATTGCTCATGGTGCACAGAAGGTTTATTTAGCAGTTAGAAATAAATCAACCACAGCAGAATTGGTCGAAAAGTACGGCGAGAAAGTGATGCCAGTACAGGTTGATGTATCAGATGAAGCGTCTGTTAAACAATTAGCGACACAGGCTAAAGATGTTGATGTGGTTGTAAACAATGCGGGCACACTAGAAGTTGCCGATCCGCTTGATAAAGGCTAAAGAGAAGTTCTTAAAAGACGTCAATGTAAACGTATTTGGCTTAGTACATATGGCACAGGCATTTGCCCCAATTCTGGCTGAAAAGAATGGTGCATTTGTACAGCTTAATTCAGTTGTTTCACTATTTAATATGACACCATTTACTAGCTACTGTGCCTCAAAGGCAGCAACGTATTCCATTAGTCTAGGTTTAAAGGATGTGTTGAGTGAACAGAACATTCATGTGTTAAGTGTTCACCCTGGTGCTACGGATACTCAAATGCTCAGAGATTTAGGTTTTGAAGGAAAAGCGGAACCAGTGGAAACCGTCGCGGAAGGGATTGTCACTGCACTTAAAAGTGGCAATTTTTTCTTATTTCCCGGCGAAGAATCTCAGCAGGTAGGTGAGCAATACAGTTCTTTTGCACAAACTGTTATAACTTCAGAGGACGCGTAATATGAACAACACGCTAGAACTTTATTCACTTGCAACACCCAATGGGCAAAAAGCCTCTATAGCACTAGAAGAAATGGAACTCCCCTATAATGCGAACACTATCAACATCATCAAAGGAGAGCAGTTTAACGAAGGCTTCCTGAAAATTAACCCAAACAGAAAAGTTCCGGTACTAGTTGATCCAATCGGTGATAATGGTAAGCATTTAGCGATTATGGAATCAGGAGCAATATTATTATATCTAGCAGAAAAAACGGGAAAGTTTATTCCTAGTGACCCCGCTAAAAGAAGCCGAGAGCTACAATGGTTATTTTTCCAAATGGGTGGCGTAGGTCCTATGTTTGGACAATTCGGTCATTTTTATAAATATGCGACAGAAAAATGTAAACACCCGTACCCTGAAGAGCGATATGCCCAAGAAACCATGCGTTTGCTGTCAGTTATGGAGAACCAGTTGAGCAAAAACAAATATTTAGCTGGTGATGAACTGTCAATTGCTGACTTTGCTACTGCGCCATGGGTTATCTGTTTAAAAGACTATTATATAGCAAGCGAACGGTTAGAGCTTTTGAAATATACAAGTGTAAATAGCTGGATTGAGGAACTACGTAGTAGGCCAACTTTTGAGAGAGGACTTAACGCCTGTTATTTTGATTAATTATGTTAAAAGTTTAATTTTTAGAAACTTCGATAAAAACGACCTGCGACTCAAAATCCCTTATTTCTTTAAGTGAGTAAGACTTGAACTATACCTAAGGCTTTGGCTATATTTTTCCTAGAATCTTAAGGAGAATAATCGGTTCGATAAGCCGTCGGTATGTTTATACACAAATATAGGATATAAATTAAAGAATGAATACTAATAAATTTTTATTAAGAATAATTTTAAATTGTACCTTTGTGATTCATAACGGAGTTTTTGCTGAAACTTGGGGCAAAGCCAAAGAATTACCAGAAGCAATACAAGAGCTTTATACCGATACACATGATGACATGATTTATATTGGGGGGGGGATTCCAAAAGATGATGCAAATTTTACTAATTCATTTCGTCGCTATAATGTGGAGGAAAATGTGTGGGAGGAGCTCTCACCCATGCCTGAGAGACGTCATCATGTAACAACCTCTGCGATGGATGATTATATTTATGCTATTGGCGGCTTTACCGGTGCCTTTCCTTATTGGCAAGCACAAGACTCTATCTATATTTACAGCCTGCAAAACGGAAAATGGATAGAGGGTGTGAACTTACCTTCGCCGCGCGGAGAACATATTTCAGTGGAGATTAATGGAAAAATTTACGTTATTGGGGGGCGTGTTCGCTCCAGTGCGGATGCGAAACATTTCACCGAACATCATGATACAAAATTAAACGAAATTTTTGACCCCAAAACAAAAAGATGGATGCAAGGCGCCCCAGCGCCAACAGCTCGCAACAGTGCCGCAGCCGCGGCTATTGACAGTAAAATTTATGTTGTTGGCGGAAGACAAAACCAGACCGATAAAAACGGCGAAATGCCTATTGCCAATTTACCTAATTTGGAAATTTACGACACTAAAACCAACAAATGGGAAAGCGAGTCTGTGATGCCATTGGCACAAGGCGGCTTAGCCGCCACAAGCGCTAATGGTAAGCTTTACGTTTTTGGTGGGGAAAAATGGTATCCAAATCAAAAAGTATTTGCCAATGCATGGGTTTATAACCCTTTAACGGATCGATGGCAAGCCCTTCCTGATATGCCGACCCCACGCCATGGTTTAGCGGCCGCAGTGTTAAATAATACTATCCATGTTTTTGGTGGTGCAACGGTAAACGGTTTAGGTGCTGTGGGTACGCATGAAATCCTCAAATTGAATAGCGATAAATAGAGTATCGATCGATACGTTTATTTTAATTTTCCATATAAAATAAGTAAACCAACTAGAGTCGAAATCGAATAGTTTTATCAGCTTGTCAAAAGAATATATGATTAACCATGTTAGAGCATTTGTAAAATAGTAGAAGGTATAAATGAGAAAAATTATGAAGAAGTTATCAATATTTAGAAGACTATTTATCTTACTCTTTGGTTTGTCTATATCAGCACAAGCCGAAGACCTAAGTTATGTTCGCTATGGCACAGAAAATATAGATGGTTTAAATATTTTTTACCGCGAGGCTGGTGATCCGTCAAAACAAGCTGTCGTGTTGTTGCATGGTTTTCCTACCTCTTCTCATATGTATCGTGACTTCCTTTCTGAACTTGGAGACGAATTTTATCTGATTGCACCAGATTATCCAGGTTATGGTTACAGCGATAAAAAGTCTGTTAAAGAATATACCTACACTTTTGACAATGTTGCTGAGACGATGAATCAGTTTTTCATTCGTCGTGGCCTTAATAACTACGTGATAATGATTCAAGGCTTTGGCGCGCCAGTTGGTTTTCAACTTGCTACTAAGCATCCTGAAAAAGTTGCTGGCTTTATCGTAATGAATGGAAATATCTATGGAGAAGGTTTAGTTAAAGAGACTATTGAATTCTTAAAAGAAGAGCTTACTCCAGAAAACGAAACTAAAAAAATGAAAACTGATTTTAGCCTTAAAACACTAAAATGGCAGCACACACATAGTACCCGAAACCCGAAAGCTATTAACCCCGATGCATAGCATTATGATTTTGCCATAATGAACCTCCCTGGTGTAAAAGAAATTAATCTTAATCTACTTTATGACTATAGAAATAACATTCCGCTTTATCCAGTATGGCAAAAATATTTGCGTGATAACCAGTCGCCTATGCTAATTGCTTGGAAAAAAATGACAAAATTTTTCCAGAGTCAGGAGCTGAAGCCTATAATAAAAAAGATGTAAAAATAATTGATTATAACACTCTAGACACGGGGCATTTTGCCTTAAATGAAGACACATTTACTATTAGTAAAAAGATACGTAATTTTTTCAACAAAAAATAAACATTGACTCTTAGGATAATGTAAAAAAACATCAAAATAAAAAAGATCGCTAGAAAAAAATTAATACTATCGCCAACTCTTTAGACATAGAAAAAAGTATTTCTAGAATAGCAAATTGTGGATATAAAACTATCATGTTGTAACAATATAAAATGCTGTTGGAGAGCCTATTTTGCTAAAACAAAGCACCAGTGATCGAAATACTATAACGCTATCCTATAAATTCTATTGTATCACAAGTAATTTAATCTGCGCTCAAAGATAAAACCATTTTTTAAAAATTTATTGTCCAAGCATTGGCAAATAGTTAACCACATTTTAGGAGGGGATAAATTTTCATTAAAGCTATAGGAACGCTTATTCTAGCCAAAAGATATACACTCAGCCATAAAACAGATCATAACTATGAGCCGAGCCCATATTACTGTCCATTACCAACACGTTTTACTTTTCAAGGCGTTCGATAACGTCTAGAGATTTGAACTAAACACAGACATAAGAATACTTATTGATGAAAAACCACATTCTGGCACAACACTTATAAAACTATATCTACCAATATCAACGATGAGCAATCAACTATCAACCTGCAATTAGAGCTAGTTAAGATTAAATCCTAATTAACAGAGAAAGCAACTTACACTTTCCTTATGAAAGACTACAATAAAAATTAAATGATTTAATAGTTCACAAAATAAATTAATCTTAGTAAGCCAGAGTATAATTCGAGTCACACAGGATAATATTTCCATCCTCAAAACCGGCAACGGAGTACGTAAGGGCTATAACTCTTATGTTCCATCCTCTCCCAAAATCTAATATTTTAAGAACAACTTACAACCGACATGAGCGACCTCAAATAGGCCGCCACGAAAAAGCTCATACTCTTACGTAAACTTTTCTAGTTTTAATATTTAAACTTACATATTTAGACATAAAAAGCAAAAAAAATGAAATTTAGTATGGCATATCCAAAAGCAATATTTCCAATAGGATAGCTACTAAAATCAGGTATATATTAAAATTTTTCGGTAGGTTTTAGATACTACTTTTTAACATCCATTTATTTTTACGATGTGCCGTTAAACGCTCCACCAACACACCAATAACAACTTCGTCATTTGCTTCTTGTGCCACACTTAGAGCTTCCTGCAAACTACCTTGTATGATGTCTTGATCTTGAAGCAAGTCCTTAAGCATTCCATTAGAACTCGCATTTACATCTCCATCACTAATCGAAGTCAGCGCTTCATAGTCTTTCCAAGTTCCGGGAGCTTTTTCGCCTAATCCACGTATAAGCTCAGCGACTTTATCTATTGCAGCGGCCAAATCGATATATTGTTCTTCAAATAGAGTATGAAGAACTTTAAAATCTGAACCCTCTACGTTCCAATGATAATTTTGCGTCTTTAAATATAGCGCATAATTGTCAGCGAGCACCTTTTTTAGACTCTCTACTGTAGGTATAGTCATTTTCTACCTCCATAAAAGTAGATAAATTAATTTTTCAAAAATAGTACTTTTATCACGAAAAAATAGACTAGGAGTATTAATAAATTTATTAGAATATCTATTCCCATTCACTAGTCTATGCCGCTAATTAATAGTTTCGTATTTCTACAGAGATACGAAAGCCATTTTATCGTATTACAACATCATCTGTAGGTTTGTTATATTTCAATGTTCAGAGCTGCAGCAACCCCTTTGCCATAATCAGGATCAGCTTTTAAACAATGAGCGATGTGTCGCTTTTGTATTTCCATGGATGCACCACCCACAGATCGAGCAGTATTCTCAAACAACACTTGTTTTTGAGCCTTACTCATCAATCTGAACAAATTACCCGGTTGGGTAAAATAGTCTTCATCTTCTCGATGACTCCAACGATCAGCAGCACCAGAAAGTGCCAAAGAAGGCTCAGAGTAATTAGGTTGTTCCTGCCATTCGCCTTTAGTATTAGGCTCGTAACCGATAGTACCACCAGCATTACCGTCCACCCTCATTGGACCATCCCTATGATAACTATGCACCGGACAACGAGGAGCATTCACTGGTATTTGATGGTGGTTGACTCCAAGGCGATAGCGTTGCGCATCGCCATAAGAGAATAGGCGCCCTTGAAGCATTTTATCAGGGGAAAAACTAATACCAGGCACCACATTTGCCGGATTAAAAGCAGATTGTTCAACTTCAGCAAAAAAGTTCTCCGGATTTTTATTTAATTCCATTACGCCCACCTCAATAAGAGGGAAATCATTATGAGGCCAAATTTTTGTCAGGTCGAATGGGTTAAATGTAACCTCTTGAGCCCTCTCTTCTGTCATGACTTGAATATAGAGTTTCCAAGAAGGGTAATCGCCTTTTTCGATAGATTCGTATAAGTCGCGCTGATGGCTTTCCCTGTCTTTGCCGATAAGAGTTTCCGCTTCTGCGTCACTCAAGTTCTTAATTCCCTGGTTAGATTTAAGATGAAATTTAACCCAGACACGCTCGTTATCTTTATTAATCATGCTGAAGGTATGGCTACCAAATCCATGCATATGACGATATGTCTCAGGTATACCTCTATCACTCATAACAATAGTAATTTGGTGAAGCGCCTCGGGTAACGATGTCCAAAAATCCCAGTTATTTTCAGCACTTCTCATATTCGTCCTAGGATCACGTTTTACAGCATGATTTAGATCGGGAAACTTGAGAGGATCTCTCAGAAAGAAAACGGGGGTATTATTACCCACTAAGTCCCAGTTACCTTCTTCAGTATAAAATTTTACAGCAAATCCTCTAATATCGCGCTCTGCATCAGCAGCACCACGCTCACCAGCAACCGTCGTAAACCGGGTAAACAACTCTGTTTTTTTACCTACTTCAGAGAAGATTTTAGCTCGCGTATAACACGTGATATCATGAGTGACGGTAAAAACACCATAAGCTCCAGAACCTTTAGCATGCATACGACGCTCAGGTATTACCTCCCGATCAAAATGCGCCAACTTTTCTAAAAACCACACATCTTCTAACAGTTGAGGCCCACGTGGACCAGCTGTTTTTACATTTTGATTATCTGCTACAGGACAGCCAGCAACAGTTGTTAACTTTTTTTTCATAATTCTAACCGTAGTTTTCTATATTAATAACAGCTAAAGTATCAAGTAAAACTCTTTGAGAGGATTATTTTTTTGAAATTAAAATATTATACGTTCAGCTTAAGTATCATGTTTCTTTTCCATTACTATTTCTTCCTATACTGCATTATATTGACAACCTATCAATCATATAAACTATTTGATGCTCATTAAAAAGCGCACTAGCTACTAACACATCAGCCAATGAATAGCATTGTAATTTTTGGTTTAGGCATTACGCGCTTCACAGTTTGTATCTTTTGATTTAGACAAAAAACCTTCCAAATCTATAAAATTATAGCATAAAAAATTTTACTAATTACTAGAGTAGTATCATTAAGCAGTGGCACATATTACAACCATTAAAAACTAAATACAATGAACCTTTACCAGGATATATTAATATCTTCTACACAATAACTTATAAATCTAGTGCAAAAACTACAGTGTGCCATTGAGGCTTTTTTCATTCGGGTGAGAAAAAGTAGTGTCAGTATTCATATGCCATTCTTTGTCGGCTTTCTCTATATCAATGGAACCATCGCTCTCTTTTGCAATACGGCCTGTTTTTATCGCTTTGCACACGGCAGTATCCCCCCCGATGGCGGGCATAGGTACGAATAGAGATTCCCATAGTCATGTTCCCTACATAAAAAATACATCACTCAAATGAAGAAAGAAAGCAAGTCATCGTGACTAAAAAAACAATAAAAAACCGCTTGATGTGTTCGGCAGGTGAAGGGTTAATGTCCCTACAAACATGCAATACAAAAGGCAAATATAATGATTAATTTTGACGAACCCAAAAGCCCCAAAGCAGCATTTACCGCTAAAAAAAATCAGATTAATAAGGCGCTACAACGCCTGCAGCAGCACAACGAAAATTTATTTAATGTTAATCAAGACAAGATACATTGGGGACATGTTACCGACATTACCGATTACGCCGAATTATTAAAGCACTTGACGGACAAAGTATTTAAAGAAGGCGAATACGCACCAGGAAACGCAGCTAAATACTAAATAAAAAGAATGAGTATAAACAACATCATAAGAGAGCGGCTACAACATGTAGCCCTTCATCGCCTCAAACTTACAAGTAAAAAATAAAGAGATATCTATCATGATAAAACTTACCAATACACAAACCACCATTTTATCTAACGCGGCGCAAAGAGAAACAGGCTCGATATATCCACTGCCGAACACTATCAATAAAGGCATCGAGTCGCGTGTTATTAGCAGCCTTATCAAAAAACAATTTATCGACGAGAAGAACGGTGACTACACTATTAACGCCAACGGATTTAAAGCCATTGGCCTTGCACCTAGGGAGAAAAGCAAAACGAGCAAGAATGATATTATTCTCCAGCTTGTGAGCGCCAAGGAAGGGGCAACGCTTGAGGCTTTATGCGAGGCTACCTCTTGGCAGAAACATAGCGTGAGGGGCGCTATAAGTACTTTAAAAACTAAGGGACACAAAATAGTCTCATCGAAAGATAAAGATGGATCGCGCACATACACATTAAAAAAAGACCCAACACCTTCGATAAGTTCAGGCCATTAAAATATCTAAATACTATAAAAATAGCGCTTCATTGACTTGACCTTGTCGGTAAGTGACGCCTGAATGGAACACAACACCCTGTAATTCGCCAAAGGAACTCCGATAATGACAGCAAAAAATTCAGAGGCAAAAGTAGATACAAACAAAGCTATGTTGCTAGTAAAAAATAAAAGTACTTATCACGCCGTTTATTGTTTTTATAACCACCATAATAATCATAAGGGTGGTCTGGGCGATATTTTACATCAGCACTACAACACACTAGATAGCATCTATCAACTTATTCAGGTTGGCAATATTCATACCCTATATGCCGACAGTATTCGCCTTTTTACGATTGGCCACAAAAACCACCACCCTGATACCACATATAAAGATATCGGCATTGCGCTGGACGAAGGTGTTAAAGCTAACGCCCATCATATTTATATCTATGCGAATGATCTCTGGCGGCACACGCCGCTTGCTATTTAGCGACGTTTTAAAAAATCACATCATTGACTTGATGTCATCGTCGAAGCGAGCGTTAATGTCTAGACCTAAACACGACACGTAACGGAGAAAAAAATGAGTACGCGATCCACAATAGCCTTAAAAAAAGGCGACGGTTATTACGCAATATATTGTCATCACGATGGCCATGATACTGGTTGTGGTGTAGGCCCGACATTAAGGGAGTATCATAATTCCTCTGAAGACGCGAACGCATTGATTGCCTTAGGCAGCTTATCGTATATAGAGAATAACGAGGTATATGCTTACCATCGGGATCACAATAACCCCTGGCACCGCTGCAAACCCCAATATGCTAACAGTATTGAGCAATTGATAATAGTAGCCGAGAGAAACGACGCTAACTTTCTTTATGTCTACGATGATAACCAATGGCAAACGCATAAACTCTATTAGCCACCTGTCAATAGCGCTTCATTCACTTGATCTACACCGTGAATGAAGCTTTCATCTCATAACACACACTAATGACACAAGGCACTCAGATGAAAAAACTCTTTGGCAAAGACACGCTTACTAAAAATGAAACACTACGGTTAAAAAAATTCACTGAAGACCTCGCAACAATCACCAAAAAATACGGCATTGTCTTAACGCTATGCGATACCGATAGCACCATTGAGATTACCTCCCCCAACAACCCAGAACTTACCTATATTGAATACGATAGTGAACCTAACGATGGCGGACTAACGCCAATCAACTGGAAATTTTCGTACATCGAATTAGAAATAGAATAAAAGTTTTTTAAGGATAATAGTAAAAGTCCGCATTCTTAATATGTGGGCTTTATTTTTAATAAAAGATATAAAATATATCCATCATTGACTTGATGTAGTCGCCAGAAAGAGCGTTAATGTCCCCACACAAAAACAACGCAGAGAACTATTAAAATGGCTGAATCACGATTAGATCTTGTTAAAAAAGTCATCGCTACGATTGATCCCGCCTGCCACCGACATTTTAATGAGTATAAAAGCTACTTCACCGATAAAGACCTAAAGGATATTTGTGAATCAAAGCAATATAACGATATTAATATGTATAAGGTACAAGCTAAGGCTGCATTAAGAAGCAATATTGGCGCTAAGGCAATCAAAACAGGATACATCGGTAGTATGGACAATTGGCAAACTGAAGCCCAAAACATACTGACTAAAAAAATAAAAACGGTACTTGAATCGCTTGATATCGACACACTCAACGCTATTGCTGATGGTCGTATCGATGTCCCTAGCATCGCTAAAGAAATTTAACCCTTAACTATAACTATCGATATTCGGGGGCTAATACTTAGCCTCCATTATGACATCATGAAAAATACACCATCACCACTTATCACTATGAAACTTAGTCATTATCAACTTGACTCTGTACACCTACAAAGTATTAATGCTTTCACACAAAATCCAGCGGAGAATACCATGACTATCGACACATACTCAGGCATAGACAACGACACTATAAAAAAATTACAAAAAGAACAATATTCGCAAGAAGAACAATTCAAAAAATTCACAGAAGAACTGACACGCTTATCCCAAAAATACGGCGTCATACTACACGTTACGGGTGGCGTCATGTTTGTGAATCCAGAAGCACCTTGTTTGCACCACCTTCAGTATTCGAGCGACGCCACGAGTGGCGATTTGGAGCCAATCAACGGGTACGATTAACCCAAGAATATGCCATATTATTCTCTAGAATAAATATTTAATCCGCGCATCGAATGAGAAATAAAAATATACGCATCAATGACTTGATGTAGTCGTCGGAACGAGCGTTAATGTCCCTACAGAAACACACATCAAGCGAGGAAATTAAAATGGGCACATGGGCATTACCTAAAACAAAAAAAATCGCAAACGAATTACAAGTATTGATGAAAAAGCCAATACCTTGTAACCAAGCGACTCATCACTTAGTCGACATTATCGGCGACGATGATTTATACGATCTTCTCGAAACATTGGAGGATGATTTTGATATACGCCCCATTATTCGAGACTTTTTAAGCGAAATCATCACACAGCGCATCGACTACAACAATAATGACTGGGATAAGGAAGCCCTCCGTATTTGCACACGGCTAACCTCACCCTAGAGGCTAAGCCGACGTTACCTCTAGGCTGTTAAAGGTAAGTGAATCCAACAGCCTCGTGGCTTCACCCCCTGAATATTCTTGCCAACGACGAATAATAACGTCCACATATTTAGGGTCAAGCTCTACTAGCCTTGCACGGCGGTTAGCTTTCTCACAGGCAATTAAGGTACTGCCAGAGCCACCAAACGGGTCTAATACAATATCCCGACTTTTACTGGAATTTCTAATCGCTTTCTCCACAAGCTCGACCGGCTTCATTGTGGGATGCAAGTCACTTTTATTGGGCTTATTAAAAAACCATAGATCGGTTTGATTTCTATCACCACACCAGAAGTGATCGCTACCCTGTTTCCAACCATAGAGAATCGATTCATATTGTCGCTGATAATCGGAATGGCCTAATGTAAAATGATTTTTCGCCCAAATAATAAATGTCGACCAACGGCCACCGGCATCACGAAATGCCTTTTGTAAGGTATCCAGTTCGCTGGAGGACATACAGATATAACACGCGCCTTTAGTTTTATCGAGGATATGCGTTAGCGCGTCTTTTAAAAATGTGTAAAAGCCCTCGCCTAGATTATCGTTGAGTATAGGACGACTGTTAAAACGTATTTTATCGCGCTGGTTACTGCCATAATCCACATTATAAGGCGGATCGGTAAAGGTCATATCGACCAACTCATCCCCCAGTAGCGTATTAATATCCTCACGGCTAGTGGCATCTCCACATAATAATTTATGATCGCCTAGCAACCATATATCACCGACTTGACTGATCACACTTTCTTCTGGCTCAGGCACCTCATCCTCGTTGCCTTGGCTATCCGATGCGCTATCAAAATCCAGTAATTCATCTAGCTCGTCATCCGAAAAGCCAATGATATCGAGATTAAACCCTAGGTCTTTTAAATCACCAAGTTCCAAGGCAAGTAGTTCGTCGTTCCATCCAGCGTTTTCTGCGAGTTTATTATCCGCGATAACGAGCGCCCGCCTTTGTGATTCTGTTAGATGATCTAGAATAATCACCGGGGCTTTTTCAAGTTGTAATTGTTGTGCGGCCATGAGGCGGCCATGGCCTGCGATAATCGTTCCGTCACTCGAGACTAGGATAGGATTAACAAAACCAAATTCGACAATACTGGCAGCGATTTGGGAGACTTGGGTATCATCATGTGTACGGGCATTACGAGCATAGGGAATGAGTTTTTTAAGTGGCCATTGTACCACCGAGCCTACAGCGATGTGCGCCATATACAAACCTTAGTAAAATTAATACGTGGAAAATATAAAAAGAAAAATAAATGGACAAGTATTAACGAGGTGCGAACCTACAACAATGAGGTTCGCACTCCAAGAAGGCGATGATGTTATTTAGTAAATACAGTATTACCCTATTTTTTAAGGCTAGATGACGATGACGTGTTTTTAATAATTGATGAGATATAGTGCGAACCGCGAACTGCGAACCACTTAACAATATCTATCGCTAGCGAAATTCGGCGGTGTGGAGGCCCGCTTGGCGCTTATTTCAACCAAGTACCTTTTTGGTTATTTTCGAAGGAGATCGCAGATGTTCGGCGAAGTTTTTTAAGTGTTATGAGCTGGTTTACAAATAAGACTGTGGTAATTAATAAAAGTTTCAATCAAATTAATTTTTTTCAAAACTAATATTAATGTAAGAAAATAGTAAATAAATTACCGTAAAAAATAGCGCGAGAAAAATATGCCACTAAACACAAATGTTACATGTGCTTAATCCCATCGTAAATAATAAATCCAGCACCCCCAATCACCGCGATAAAGAATAAAATTAATAACGTGAAAAATGTTTGTTTAATCATGTGAGATATCTTTGGATAGTATCCAGCAAGTTTTAATATGTGGTGATCGGATATAACAATAGACTTCATTCGTTGAAAAAGGCTTATCTGATTGGAAGAAAACAATTATCACTTATGAGGGTAGGCCAACCTACCACTTCACAGGTGTTATTGATTATTCTCAATCAGATAGCCTTATTTTAAACAATCATAGTTTCAAGCACTCCAGTCACCCCCTATAGCGACAACACATCATAACCCCGTCATTTGATTGACTAAAATAAAAAAAGTCTTATGAGGTATACCTTACGTCTCGATAACCGTATGAATACTATTTTCTCTGTCAGATGCGCTATTTCTAGCCTTCAACATGCGCTCACGAAGTCGTTGGCTGTGTTCAGGATCAACAAAAGGATTTTTACCTAAGCGGTAGTGCCATAGTGCGCAAGATTCTGCTTGGCATCGTTTGACCTCACTGGATGATCCGTGACAACAATCCAAGCATTCAGCCCTTATGGCCTTGACTGGTGATCGATAATTATCAGGCTTGGCTTTCCTATAAAAAATATGCTTACCCATTCGGTAGGGGTGGAGAGGGCATGTTGTAAATTCACACCTTCGAATGTGTGGTTGTATTTCGGCACAGTCCAAGCATTTCTGCCGAATGGCTTTGAGTGGTGATTTTTTAACGGCAGAGTCCATAATTTTTTCCAGGCATAAAAAAACCGCAGCGATAGTCTCAACTGCGGTTTAATAATTTTTTAAATAAATATTTCGAGCGGTGCTTGCTGGTTCTTGTCTCAGGATAGGGCAAACTATACGCCCAAACGCAGAATTTGTCCCACCCGTTTTTTAAGACTTCTTACCAGGAGTTACCGCCACTTACCGGTACTTCTAAATTATTACTAATAGCCCTAAGCGCTTCATTCCAATACCGCTGTGCCGTTGTTTTCGGATAACCCACTTCTCGCGCAATGGCTCGCCACGACATCCGCTGTGCCCTAAGCCAAATTAGTTTACGCCACTCTGGCTCATCGACTAGCGTAATCCAAGCTAGGGTTTCTTCTGCGCGATCAATGGCATCGGGGAGTGGTTGTAATATCGTGTATTTTTTTATTTTTTCCATCCGAGCAATTTCGCGTGGTGTATATTTAATTTCAGGCCAATAATTTCTATGGCCCAGTGATATATTTCCTGGTAACTTGCTTAACACGCTAACACACTCCTCAAAACGCCGTGCTACGGTTTTGTTATCCCAGCTATGCCGATGCATTAGTGCCTCCCTGTTCGTTGATCCTGCGCCCACATGAGCAGTCCTAGCGCATCTGCCTCGTTATCGTCAGCAGGTTCATAGCCTAAACGTCTCACCGAATCGATCATAGCCTGTTTGCTCGCATTACCTTTGCCGGTGATATGTTTTTTAATTGTCCCGACAGGCACACCTTGGTAAGGAATATTTTCTTGCTCACCAAACGCCGTGAGTGTTGCTAAGAATCCGCCGTACACATGCGCCGCGTCTGTCCCTATGTGCCGCCTAACCTCCTCGAAGTAAATTACGTCTATGCCATCGATGGATGTATGTAAATCTCGTAGCCAAGCATTAAATTTTAAAAATCGCATCCCACCCCCGTCGTAACGACTATGCTTGAAATTGGCTGTACCGCTGATAATTAATTCATGTGATGTCATTGCCCATCCAGTCGTTGTACCGAGATCCAGTGATAATAGGTTTAAATTATCCATTATTTTTTTCTCCATGATGACTTATATCGACTAGGATTAACACGTTTTCCTGGTGCGGTATGTTTTTTACATCGGCGATTAAATGATTTAATTTTTAATGGTGTGGTTGTTTCAAAGGGTATTTTGCATTTCGCACAAGGTGTTTCCCACACTAACAAAAAAGTTTTTTCCCCATTACGTATTTTTCTGTAAGGTTTTATATGTTTTAGTCGATAAGATTGGTTGTCGTAAATCAACAATGTCCCTAGACTAGGGGTTGTTTTAAACTCATGTATCGTCATCAGATCTCCATCATGAAAAGAATACCCCTATTTCAAGTAAGTTAGTAATACAAGTGTAACGTAGTATTACTAACTATACTTTAAGTATAGGGGACTGTGTTACTTCCTTAGAAAAAGTCAAAAAGTCACGCAGCACTAAGGCTAGAAGTAGGAGTGCAAGACTTTTTAACCCAAAGGAATGTAAAAATTCGATATTTTGTATAAGCTACTGATTTTGTTAATAAATATGTTAATTAAAAGAATGTGCTGTGCAAAATAACGTTATAAGTATGCAGATAAAATTTAGGTGGTTTTTTCATCACTTTTGTTTTCAGCCCGTACCCATATATCCGGGTTTTCAACTGGTAACACAGCCCCTGATTGCGCACATTTATAGTGGGTAGGTTTAACTCTAAAGAGCACATCATCGACCTCCTTACCGGCATCATCACGGGCAACTTTTTTGGGTAGTTGCATCTCTTCTGTACAGACGTAACCAAACTTACTTCCGATAGGTTTTCTTAACCCATATTTATCCGAATCTTTAAAAAATTTAATGTCCCCTTTTGTTGCATGGACGTTGAGACGCTCAACAATAGTTCGATGACCGCCTAGGCCCTCAGTGCCTTCAAACTTTTCGGCAAATTGAGCGATTGTATAGGCGCGACCTTGTAACGCTTCATCGTAGAGTAGCTGTAAAATTTGATCGCCTTTACGACGCCGTTCCGCATCTAATTTTTCACCATATTTTTGATTGATGAGACGCTCGCTTTCAGGGTCTATTTCTACCCACTTTCCATTTCTTTTATCGATATATTTATCCTTAATCCCTATACCATTACGTAATTCAAAGGTAAGTTTTCGTATGGCTTTGTTCTCCTCTGGACGATATAAAAGTGCCCCTGTGGTGTAGTAACTACGTAAACTGCTCGCGCCAGAAAAAGATAAGAATGGGTCTTCGATTAATTGCCGCTTCTGTATTTTTTTTGTGTGATGCACAATAACAATGCCAGCATTAGGATTAATTTCATCACGTAATCTTTCGACACGCTCCTTTAAAAAATACATCATAGTGTTGTTATCATTTTCACCTGCGCCCTCTTCACCCCCATCAAAAACATTACGTAAGGGATCGATCACAATAACGTCGATAGGTTCCTTCTCAGAGGCTTTTCGCATCAAATTTTTTACGGTACTGTAGCCCTCGTTATTTAAAATAAGGTTTAACCGAGGGGTAATAAATAAATTATCGGACGCACGCCAAAGCATCAGTTCCTTCATATTCATACTTCTTATACGGTCACGTAAATAGTAATACTGCACCTCCGCTTGTAAATAAAATATACGTAATCGTTTTGTTGGCTTCAGTCCTATAAAAGGCTCACCTGCAGCCATATGCATTAACAACGATAAAATAAAATCGGATTTACCCACCTTGGGAGCACCCCCTAAAACCATCATACCGCCGGGGGTAAGTACGCGAGGCTCAATTAAATCATCTGGCGTAGGCGTTTCATCCGCGAGTATTTCACTTACCGTATATGCACGTGTAGGTGCAGGCACATCAATCGTTATCTTAGGCGTATTTTTAATAAACCCATTAACGTCGACACCGTCATCAATAGCGTCTGCCACATCCCACTTTTCCGGTTTGTCTTTAGGGATGTCAAGAATACTCACTGAAAGCGCCCCTACAGCAGCGATAGCCCGTGCCGCATTGTTGGCATAGGTGCGTCCTGGTTCGTCGTTATCCGGCCATATCATCACGTGTTTGCCCTTAAGCGGCGACCAATCTGTTTTATCTACCAGTGTATTAGCGCCTCCCATGGCTGTTGTTGCAATATTACCGGTAGCGGATAAGGCATCCGCACACTTTTCACCTTCCACAAAAATAATAGTGTCATTTATCGCTATGGCAGGCTGTTGGTAGAGCGGTCTTATTTTGGGGGCTTGCTGCTTGCGAGCTTTAACATCCCAGGGTCTAAACTCTTTCCCGCCAGGGGGATCGTAGCGGTAGACGCAAGCAATTAAATTACCCTCACTATCATGGTAATCCCATTTCGCTGTTACTGGACCTAAGTCATCCATTGGGGGTGCTTTTTTTCTTTTAGGTATTGGCGAGGGGGACGTCGGAACGGTGCCCAACCACTGTGACACGGATTCAATGACACGTGAAAAATCACGGCGAATATCAAAGCCTTTATGGTGCGCCCATAAATCAAAAATATCACCACTCTCACCCGTCGCAAAATCATGCCACACGCCCGCTTTGCTTCCATGTAGCTCGATGACAAGACTTTTACCTTTGTTACCGTCAATATCGCCGACAATAAATTGCTTTTGTTTCTCTTTACCCTCAGGGAATAAATAATGTAAAACATAAGTTAATTGATCCAGTAAACGTGACTTGACCTCATGAGTCGAGAGTTGTGCCTCTTGCTCATCCGGATCGATTTGGTCATTCGCCGAACTAAAATCTAAAAAGTTATTAATGGTCATAATAAAATGTGTGCTCCTTAAATCGTATTTAGAATGGGATATCGTCAGAATATAAATTCTGTAATCGTGTTGTGTAGGTGTGAATAATGGTATGTATCAGTCCGTGTATTTCTTCTTTGGTGTAGTCGAACAATGCTTTCTCTGAACCAACGTTACATACATAAGTAGCAAGCGGATTAATGACCGCCTCTCTTGCTATTTTTTCAAATTCGTTTTTTTCACTTTCAGTCAATGTGATACCTCTTTTAAAATAATAGTAGTGAATATCCTGGCAACGCTTTGAACAAAAGCGTAAGTGTTTTTTTTGTTGGTTTTTCTCCTCTGGATAACGCGTAGTATTGGTGTGATGATTCTGTGGATTTGACCAACCAAACCCACGAGAGAGAGCAAAGCAAATAGCGCAACAACAGGACAACTACGCCACCTGCTCTTTTTGCTTAGCGGCAGTAAAAATAATGCGTTGAATATTGCTTTTATTAAAATTAAACGCGATTAAACAACTAGCGTGATAACGCGTTAAGCTGAAGTTATAGGTGTACGTTGCCGGTAAATACTTGAGCTGTTGTGGTGTCGCGGTTTCATTGAGCCATTGACGAGATTTTTCAGCCCCCCCTTCGGTTTCGTTAAGATTAAGCCAGTCGTCACACGCAGCGATACATAACGTTCTCTCGCCAACAGACAGCAGTCGTGTGTGTTGTTGTCGAGCACCTGCTACCGCATACCAATGGCCATATAAATAAAAGGCGCCTGCCCACGCAGCAAATCCTGTCGCCATCATGGCCGTACTATCGTGATAAAGATCCACCCATTTAAAACTGGAGCGTGCAAGCAAATCGATCTCTGTCATCACAAAGTCACCCAGTTCAGCACGACTGTCATTGGCGGCGGCAGTCTCTAAAGGTGGACTAAAGCCATACCCGCATAAGGGACACTGCCGACATCCTGCGGGTATAGAAGCATCACATTCGGGACACGATTTTTGAGGCGCGTCATCGCCTGCGGCTTCTCCTTCCAGATTCACATGTTGTTCAAGTTTGCCATGAATAATTGAGCTAGTACCGAAGTCCAAAATAATACAATCCGTTTTTATCACGCCTGGGTATTCATTGGGATCGACCGTCCGTAGCCCTCGACCGACCATTTGAATCATCGTGCCTTGATAACTGTTCGGACGTAATAGCACCACGCAACTAGTGGGGGTGTAATCATAGCCTTCAGTTAAGACATCGACATTAACCACCACTTGAGACTCGCCTGATTCATAGCGTTCTAACCTTTCTTTTCGTTCTTCTTTGGTTAAATCGCCATAAATAACTTCTGTATTGATGTCCCCTTTTTGGAAGGTTGCCGCCACATTCTTAGCATGATCGACCGTGGAACAAAAAATAATAGTAGGGCGGTCACCGGCTTTTTCTTTCCAGTGATAGAGAACGGCGTCGTTGATTAAGGTCTTATTCATGATCGCGCTGACGGCATTCATGTCGAAGTCATTTGCTGTTTTTTTAACGTTCGATAATTCTTCTTGTGTACCGACATCAATCACATGAGTGACAGGCATCACTAGGTTACCGGCGTGGATTAATTCACCTAACGTAATTTGATCGGCGACATTAGAAAATGTATCCACGAGTCCTTTTTTATCGCCACGGTTAGGGGTAGCAGTCACACCATACAACGCAAGGTTTGGATTTTTCTTACGAGCGATATCAATGATTTTTTGATAACTGTCTGCCGCTGCATGGTGAGCTTCATCAATAACGAGTAAGTCTAGTATTGGAAGCTGCTTTAAAGTATTTCCTCGTGATAGCGTTTGCACCATGGCGAAAGTGGTATCGCCCTGCCAGGATTTTTCGTTCGCATCAAATACGGAGGTTGTGAGCCTCGGATTAACACGTAAAAATTTAGCCTTGTTTTGCTGTGTTAATTCGTCGCGGTGCGCCAGCACACAGGCTTTAGTACCGCGATTTTTTTTAACCCACTGCCCAACCACCCCCGATAGCATTATCGTCTTTCCAGATCCAGTGGGTGCCACACCTAAGGTATTTTTGTATTTATCGAGCGCAGCAAGGCTCCGCTCGATAAACGTGGTTTGCCGAGGTCTTAATAACATGATTAAAATCCCTGTTGTGTTACTTCGTTAGTTTGCCCAGGAGGGACGGCCTTTATTTTGTTGATTCATGGCTTGCGGCGGCACGTTGTTATGCTGTTGTGCTGGAGTATTCGCTTGCGGTGATACTTGCTGTTGTGCTTGTGTGAGGTGATGCTGGCCATAACCTATCTGCGGGTTATTGACCTGCATAGTATTGAGTTGGGGCATATTGAGAGTGGCTGACGCATTACCCATAATCGCCGCGTACTGTTTACTTTCAGGCGTTACAGCAATATTAATAATATTGCGCGGCTCATTGTGATCATCGCCTTTATCAATACCAACCTTTGCTACAAACTCAAGTCCATCTAGATCAGCAATACTGTTAATCGAGAGGGCTTGCATTGCCTGAGTCGATGTATCGTCTTTTCTTATGCCACGTGCGGAGCATAAAATAGCCTTTACAAATGCGCGTCCCATTTGTGCCCACTTTTCACTTCGAGGACTATATAAACCTATTAATGACCAAATTTTCCTACGAGCATACTGGCCTTCCAATATTATAAATTCACAATCTAAATATACTGATCCAGTATCATTACTTTGTGTGGCGTAACCGCCTGTCCAACCATTTTCTGGGCTATTAAATCCGCCGGGTTTTATTGTTATACGAACTTTTGCAAGTGTACCTTTGGGTATAACGTCAAAATCCACTTGGTCATCGGCATCCGTAAAATTTGTCCAGTTGTTATTCATCAAATAATTTATTCCTTACATCAATCAGTGTGTGGTGTTGTCGTGTGTATTGTTGCTTATGTTGTTTTGTGTATTGTTGTGTTGTAACTGTGGTTGTGTGCTTACTTGCGCGGGTGTTTTAAGACCATATTCGAGATGGTGAACCATCATGTCTGCAGGCCGTTTTATTTTTTCCATGAGGCGACCTAAATGCGGCTCTTCAATGACATCTAATTTGCGACTTCTATCCTTCGCCGGATAACCATAAGGGTTTAAGGTATGATTGATAAAAGCACGATAGGGGATGCCATCTTCTGAAGGCAGGTCTGCCATCGTAATAACCTGATCCACAATTCCCGGCAATTCTAATCCGGTTTTAGACCCTTCGATTTGTGGCTCAAAAACGCGACGATTAAATTCATCCACCTTTTCATCGAGTATTCCCACGAACCAGACACTTTTATTCCGTGTGTGTTGTAGGTGCGTTAACCACGCAATCATCTCTTGGCCATGTAGACCATAGGCGCCACGAGTATCAGGTTTACCAGTGCGTTCACTAAAGGCTTGCGGTTGACCTTTACACCATTGAAAACATAAGCGGCCTGCAACAGTAATCGAATCAATGAAAATAATATCGTAGGTATTTAATTGTTCCGGATTTCCATATCTTTTACAGACCGCATTAAAGTGCGCTTCGCTATAGGATTGTTCATCGCGCAGCGCGTAATTAGGCCCACCAATAAATACAGCAAAGTCTCGACACTCTTGCCATGTCTTGGGTCTAAAGGCATCACCGTTCCAATCCTCCACAGCGAGATCACCGGCTTCAATATCAAAAAATAATGTCGACGATGTAGGTAGGGTTAACAGTAAAGACGTTTTACCGATACCACTTTTACCAAAAATGCAGCCTTTAATGCCCCGGTGCTGTGATCGCCGTTGTTCTGCGGTAATAAGAGGAAACATTAGGCTCGCACCTCCTGATCCTGAAATTTTTCACCGGTACTTTTACGCAAAGACTGTGCTTCATATGCGACAATATCTTCCTCGCGATATACCACACGGTTATGTAATTTTAAAAAGGCAGGGCCAATCCCTTTTGAGCGCCAATTAGCGATCGTGCTTTCACTTAAATTCCAACGAAGAGCAAGTTGTTCTTGATTAAGATGTGAGGCTAATGTCATAAAATCTCCTAACGTATTCAAGAGGTATTATGAAGAAGCGTTTGTACTGGCGTCTAGTGGGCTTTGTACTGCAATTTGTACTGTAATTTGTACTGCGGCGATTTTTTTTGAAAAAAGTCGTATAAATATATTGTATACGACTATTAATTGCACAAAATTAAATGATGATACTATTGCTTAACATTAGCTCCGAGTGAAAATTATCGTGGTCATACGCGCTAATTTTTTATTTAAATATTAAAACAATAATATCCTCTTTTAGGACTCACGATATAGTCTTCCCATTCCAACGAGTTACTAAATAATGATTGCATGCGTGTTGCGCCACCTCTTTGTCCAGGTATTTTAGTTGCAGCTAGAATTTCTTTAGCCGGTAACTCCCAACGTCCTTTTTTGGCTTGCTCATACATATAACGAATCGCCAAAGGACGACGTTCGCCACCAATATACCAATCTGGCTTCCCTTTTATTTTTAAGATACGTCTCGCTGCATCATAGTGCACGGGGAGATAAGAAGCGTCTGATGTAACGTAATCAAGTTTAAGAGTGGGTTGCACCTGATTAACCTGGAGTAGTGCCTGACTATCCACCGACGCTTGGTGAGAGTTACCTGTCAACAATTGATAACGATAGGGCTTAGGGTATTGTATTTTTCCTACGTCGCTGATATTGAGAAGATAACGGGCAAAAAATACCGTATTCATTTTACGTGTATATAGCGTACTGGCCGTCACATCCGTTATTCCTGTTCTAGGATCGTAGACGATACTGACGGCTTGCGACCATGATTTAGAAAGTAATGCCGTGCGCCCATCAATGGGATAGTCATTGGCTTTGGGTAAGCGATTAAGGTACACAAGAATTTTAAAATTATAAGCATACTCTGAGAGTAAGCGCTTGACGACTTTTATATCAATATCCTCTTCAGCGTATCTCAGCATACCCGCTAAATTGCGTTTATAATGCACAAGGGGGTGCTGACCCTCGTTGAGAGTCAACAGTGGCGGCAACTGAAATACAGTGGTATTAGGGTCAGAAAGATGATCCTCCGCTAACAACACAGCCACCACTTCATGAAATAGATGTTGATGATGCACATAGAGCCAAAGGCTTTGCTCATGTTCGTTGTGGATAGAATAGAATGTCTGCCGTTCTCCGTCAGACATCGCAGAATTTACCGAGGAAAGCTCAAAGCGCTTAATGTTTTGAGCCACTAAAAAAATCGAGTCTGCCCACATATTCGCGGTATTCACACCGCCTTGAGTATCATGAGAGGCAGCGGCTATTTTAGAATGGATAAGTGAATGATAAGTATCGGTGTTAACAGCGTGCAACAAGCGCGTACACGGATCAAGAGACATAGGCATACTGTCGTCCATGGTAAAAAACGAATCTAAGAAAGCGTAAAAATTTGGAAACCAACTACTGAAAAGCTACCACGACGTGATATCAGCATGATGCAAACAAAAAATAAATAATAAGAATCAAAACCAAATCGCTTTTATTTCACTTGTTAACATTAAAGTATGTTAAAAATAGAAAAATAAAAGCTTTAAAAAACCTCCCTAGAATTACTTTCTCTTACCAGCAGTGACATACTCTTATAATGCAATGCAACTCGTTACCAATTGTCTTATCGCATCCCTCCTCATTTATTTTCTACAATAAGAACATGGGTTAACAACAAAGGTTCCTCAACACGTGACAAACAACAAGCGATTACCTCATGACATGACAGTCGAAGAGCGGATAAAAGAAATTGCTGAAATACTATCAAATGGATTAATACGTAAACGATTTCAATCATTATATCAAAAAGATAAGCGGATTCATGCAGATAAAAAAGCTTTAAACGCCAAAATATAGCGAAGACTAACTAACAGCTTGCTTCGTCTGCCTACCTGAGCGTACATGGAAAACCTATTATCAACATCCAAAGGACAGCCATGCCGATAACAGCCCCCCCCCCTTCTACACTGACGCAGATCATGCAACTTGAAAGTATGACCATGAAAGAACTGTTAGTCATGTGGCAGGAATTCAACCCGACACCACCCCCAGTGCGAGCACGAAGCTATATTGAACGACGTCTGGCTTATGCATTACAAGTTAACGCGTTAACTGCTGAAGATAAGAAAATAGTTGCTAAAAATACACAACGTATTGAAATCATCAGTAAATCCTATGTGTTCAATAAAAGCAAAAATAAACAAGGCACTTATACCCCTGTACCAGGCACCATTTTGAAGCGACTTTATAACGATGTGGAATACGAGGTGATTGTGCGATCAGACGGACAGTTTGAATTTCAAAAACAGCTCTATAAAAGCTTATCCAAAATTGCGAAAGAGATTACCGGTACACATTGGTCTGGACCTGCGTTTTTTGGTTTGCGTAAGCCTAACACCCCATCGAAAAAGAAAAAGTGAGGGAAAGAAAAATAGATGAGTAAACATGTTATACCTAAACGTCGATGTGCTGTCTACACACGAAAATCCCACGAAGAGGGACTGGATCAAGATTACAATTCTATTGATGCTCAGAAAGATGCCGGACATGCGTATATTGCCTCGCACAGAAGTGAAGGCTGGGTTTCAGTCGATGATGACTATGATGATGCCGCCTATTCTGGTGGGACACTGGAGCGCCCTGCCCTTAAACGCTTAATGAAAGATATTGAAGAAAATAAAATTGATACGGTAGTGGTATATAAAATAGATCGCCTTACCAGAAGCCTCCATGACTTTTCGCAGCTTGTGGCGATATTTGAGCGCATGAACGTATCCTTTGTTTCTGTCACACAGGAATTTAACACGACTAGCTCTATGGGGCGCTTAATGCTAAATATTTTATTATCCTTTGCGCAATTTGAGCGTGAGGTCACGGCAGAGCGCATACGGGATAAGGTGGCCTCGAGTAAAAGAAAAGGCTTATGGATGGGAGGTATTCCACCGCTCGGCTATGATGTTGAGGATAGGTTATTAGTGGTTAACAGCAATGAAGCTAAGACCGTTCGTCATATCTTCTCAAGATTTTTAGAGATGGGATCAGCCACACAACTGGTAAAAGAATTACGCCTCGATGGGATAACAACAAAATCGTGGACAACAAAAGATAATAAACATCGTCCTGGGAAGCTCATCGATAAAGGCTTTATTTATAAGCTTTTTCAGAATCGAACGTACTTGGGTGAGATTGGACACAAAGGCCAGTGGTATGAAGGTAAGCATGACGCCATTATCGATAAGACACTCTGGGAAGCTGTCCATAAGAGGCTTACTGAAAACTGCAAAGCAAAAGGCAACAATACGCGTGCAAAGGTTCCTTTCTTATTAAAGGGATTGCTCTTTGATGCAGAAGGTCGTGCCCTCACCACGTCATTTGCCAATAGTCGTCACAAAAATGGTAAACGATATCGCTACTACCTCAGTATACGTGATGCGAAAGAAGGCGCTGGCACTTCCGATTTAACCCGGTTTCCGGCCAGTGAAATAGAAGCCGCCGTAACCACACAAATAATGGATTTATTAGCATCACCTGAGATCGTCAGAGAGGTGACCACTATCGCCCGGGTTCACGATGATGAATTAGACGAAGCCATGGTAGCGGTAGCGCTGACAAGGATGACGACGATTTGGGAGCAACTCTTTCCTGATGAGCAGGCACGGCTCATTCATCTGATGATAGAGAAAATTATTATTACCCCCGATGCCATAGATCTCCGACTGAGAAAGAATGGACTCGAGCAACTGGCACAAGAAATAACTCCGAAAGCATCCAACGAGAAGGTGGTCAATGGATAGTCAAACACCCTATATAATTGAAAGCAGTGACGGCTCCCTCTCTATAAAGATACCGTTAAAACCTAAAGTACGCAGTGGCCGTAAGATTATTACCCTACCCGGTAGTAAAGATAGCGACTGCCGCCCTTGGGATAGCCAGCCCACGCCGCTCCAGTTAGCGCTAGCAAGGGCTTATGAATGGGAGCAAAAGCTAAACAGCGGCACCTATGGGTCTATAAAAGAGTTAGCCAACAAAGAGGGTGTGGATAATAGTTACGTCAGTCGTATCTTAAATCTTAATGTATTGGCACCCGATATTATTCAGGCGATTCTTGATGAAAATATATCCGAGGGGGTGACGCTCTTTACTCTAGGTGCGGATACACCCAAACTTTGGGATGATCAGTGGATCAAGCTCGGGTTTAAGGCAAACAAATAAAAGGTTGCGTTTTCCACTATGATACTCTCATTTAAAATTACTGGAATAAATTTTCATCATCATCTGCTATTTAAAGACAAGTTAGAGAATCAAGCGTAAATGTACCTGGGCTAACCATCAGCAATAATATAAGAATCAGTGATTAATAGAGCTTCATATAGAGTGACTTATATTTTTAATTGAAATTAAGTCCAATTTTTTGGCACATATGTTTTTATAAAAATTCAGTTTTTTATGTATCATTTTTTAAACGATATAAACAATATTTGGATTTCAAAATTGATATAAAGAGGTTATATATGAAGAGTTTCAGTTTAGTTCAAGTAATCATATTATCTTTAATATTATTTGCAAATTACTCTCACTCATCGAGCTTTAACGTTGGCCCTGTTGGTGGATTATTAGGTAAGGAGTTTGTTGATAAATTACCGGATAGCCAACGAATATGTGGCATTAACATTCGTTATGGCAATAGAATAGATGCAATACAATTAAAAGTATTAGATGACTTTGGCAATACATTTTTTAAAAATAAACATGGAGGGAATAGAGGATCATTAACTTTTTTTTCATTAGGACCAACTGAGTATATAAAGAAAATTGAAGGGTTTTATAATAGAAGGAGAAGCAATAGGGTGTTTGGTTTAAGGTTTCACACAAATTTAAAAATTTCGCCTTGGTATGGCACTCAAAGTGGTAGGTATTTTGTTTTCGATGCACCTACAGGATATTCTATTCAAGGAATAGGAGGGTATTCAGGCGATGAGCTGGATGCCTTATCTGCTTTTATAAGAAAAAATTAGCTTTGATTTTTTGGAGTTAAGTTATTGTAACGTGGATTAAAACTCGAAGCGCTACTGTTGTTGGTAATATCTCATCATCATTCTATCTTTGGCTGGGACTTACCTTCAAATAGCGCCTATTTCCATTTTGCCAAATGATATATTTCGAATTTTAATCTACGACAGTTAAAACTGAAATTTGACTTATTTTACTACCTTTAGATTGCTATCCACAGGCAAACGATAACCGGTGATTATCTGTATTTGATTACAAGCTTGTCTTTTCGCCTCATTAAGTAAATTGTTACCCCATGGGGTCTCTAAAAGTAACTTCATTTCTAAATCATCGTCCAACATTTCATCCAGAACTATTAATAGCCCCCAGTTCAAGAATGTTATACTCCCAGCCTCGTTTCCATTTAACCATGATTCAAACCTAGCAATATCTCTGCGAACACGTGATGAGTCAACATTATTTTCATCTACTGACCAAATTAGTACTGATTCTTTTTGTAAGTTATTAATCATAAATTATCCTATACTAGAAAGTCAGCTTTTCCACAAAATAGACATTAACGCCTAAATCAGGTGCGCCGTAGGCCTCACCTGGGTTTACTTGTTATATTTCGTAGTTTATTTGTTCTGCTCTGAGTTTTTCCATTGAATTACAGAAGCCATTAGCTAATTCTACTGTATCATCAGAGTATTGTGACCAATACTCAACCATTTGGGGGTAAATTCTTTGAATTTCACTAATATCAATGTATTCGTAAGCATTTTCTAGTCCAGCGGACTGCTGCTCGAAATGAGAAAAAAACTGTTCAGCTTTATTTAGAAGCTCTATTCGAATTGACTCTAACTTTTGGTCTGTAAATCTAAAAAGAGGATCTTTGGAGCGGTAGAATAATTTGATAAATGGATCGATAACTTCTTGTTTTACGATTTTCTGAAAATGCTCATTTTTAATCAAGAGAATAGTATCATATGAAAATAATTCATTAATATATTTAAGAAGTTTTTTATCATGTTCACTTATACCCACAGCGATAGGCTGTAACGGAGAAAAAAGTAACTTTTTATACTCTCTCAAATCCATTCTTGAGATAGTTTTATTATGTGCGAGCTTATGATGCTTGTCACATAAAACAGCTAAATTGCTCGGATCGTTATTCTCTCTATTCTCATCAATATGATGAATTTCAACTATATGCTCATTGCAATGCCGCACGATACAGCAATGTCCCGCCTCAGTCATAACCTGTCGCTTAACTTTTTCTGGTATATGAGGTCTTCCCTTCTTATAAGCCATAAACTACCTTCAATGTTTGTGATGAAGTAAGGAGCATAATAAATAATCAGGCTTCATACAATGCGTCTTTTATGGAATTTTTTACAAGTAGCTTAGGCTCTTATAATATTTAACGAAAGTGTATGAGATACTTTTCTGTCTGAACCTATTCGTCGGAAGATCTCATATTTGACTCCGTATAGATTTAACGCATGAACTAGTCGATCGCAACTTGTAATTGTAGATGGTTTAAAAAAATTATAAAATATTTCTTTATCTAGTAGTGATTCTCCTGTTTCTGATTTTGTTAAGCTTATACCGGAAGCATTTCGCATACATATTTCTTCTAAAAGCATTCTTTCTTCAGAAGTCAGACTATCTAGATTTTGTGTATTCCTAGACTTTGCTCAAAGTACTCTGATTTACATTTATTTTTGGGGACTGTTGGCATAAACTCTACATTAATAACTATTATGGATAATTTTTTGCATTTAATAGTATCATCTTGTTGATCTACTTAAGTTCTGTCCCGCACCAGATTACTTTGTATAGTAAAGTCAGAAAATTCCACACTGCTGTTGCACAAAAGCAAGCCATGGCGTATTAGTATCTACACAGCGGTCATTCTATATAACGCTTTAATCATCCGCCCCGTTAGCGGTCGTCTGCATTGATTTGTTAGATGATTTGTCATTATCAGAATTACCGTCTTTGCTCAATAAATATCCAGCTATGGTGCCCAAAAGACCTATAACAGGAGCTATTTGCTTATCATCGTATCCGGCAACCACGAGAAAGGAGGCTACAGCTATGATTAATATAGTCCCGAAAAATTTCATCACCATTTCAGGACTACGCCCAATTCGAATTAAATAGGTTGCAAGACAAAGAACAATGAAAAAGAAAATGAGCAGAACTGAACTTATGGTCATAGCCTCAGTGACTGACCACCAGCTAGTATTTTCGATGAGTTGATTAGATTGAGCTATCGCATCGTAAGATTGAGCTAAATTTAATTCTTCTTTCTGAATGCTTGTATTAAGCTCTTCCAATTGTGTATCAATATCATTCATCTTCTAAATCCTTAATTTTAATTTCTAAAAGGCGTATCTTCAATTTCAGTTTCTTAATAGTTTTCTTCTGGCTTTTTATTGTAGCTACATATAACGAAACTGAATTTAAGGGCAGCCCTAGATGATTACCGGCCATCCCTGGCATCTTAGCCTTAGCACTTACATTTGGGATATGATGAGCTGGAATTTGGCAGTTATTACAGTTTTGGATGAGTGGAAATGGGCTATCAGAAAGATCTAGGGTTTGTGAGGGCAAACCCACATCCGATGCAGAAACTGTGCAAGATATAAAAAATAAAATTAAGTATAAGTTCTTCTTCATGCATACTCTCCTTTTTCGATATAACCTTCATCTAACAATATAATTAGTCGGAATTCCCGTTTATCCACAACGGCTTTCCAATGAATGTTATAGGTAAAACTCTAACAGGTTCAATTGGCTAGAACAGGTCACCCCTAATGCCCGCGACTATCAAACCTTTGCCCTCAATCCTGTAATTTTATGTGTCTTTATGAGTTTTTTTTGCGCCAGATTGTTTTTTATAGTAAGGTCAGAAAATTCCACAGAGCGGACATTAACGCTCAGACTGAGGGGCCTGCCGTAGCGGAGCTTACTTTTGAGCTATTCAAGCACAAAACGAGCACTGCGGAAGGCAAGTCCCACTCGAGCCAATTGTTATGTGAGTTTATGTAAACTCTTCGAGCAGGCCTTCAGAACTTTCTATAATTGCAGTTACATTTCCAGTAGAAATTGAAGCAGCTAAAGTTACTGCTTTTGTGGCGACTCCAATTACTTTTCTAACACTTTCCGCTCTATCGATAGCATTCTGTAAATGTTGGGTAGTAGTCTTAATATGCTGAACCTCTTCTTGAATACTATCAGCGGCTATCTCAATAGCTGTCGCGGTCATGTCAGAAGAGTAGTTTAGTAAAGTCCACTCTAAACTTTCTATACGCCCCCTTTCTTCTTCGGACAATGAATTCCAGTTAGTAAATCTGTAGTCACCCAAGTCGGACGATAGTTTTCTTAGTGAATTAGCAATTTCTCTTGCGTCATCAGGCGTTAGCGTCGTCATTTATCTCTCCTTAATTATTTGTAAGCTTGTTTCACTTGCTTCAATATAGGTTTTGCTTCGTCTACGTAAGATTTAACCAACTCAATAACTTCTTTCGAATCTAGTTCGCCAGACTTTGAGTTTAACTTGTCGTGCTCCGTACCGATTTTTTTTATAAGTTCCGTTAAGGGAGCTATAGCTTTACTTTTAGCATCAACAGCCTCCATATGAACATCCTTCTCTTTCATGGCAAGTTTTACCGCAAGCGGCTCATTAACAGAGTGCTGGGTTTTAATTTCCTTGTAGTATTTGCCAACTGCTTCTCCTTCAGTTTCTAGCAAAGACTTATAATCATTTTTAATAATATCTGCTAAGACGCTCGTAACAACTTTTATATGCTGGTTATTTTCCTGGATCGCATCTTTAACTTTGTCTCTTCGGTACACATCAGTTGCTAGCTTAGATAAATACTTGGCAATACTAGTAACCGCAGATATTTTTTCCTTATCAAACTTCTCAAGGCTATTTATCTCTTTCTCCAAAGAATCCAAGTTTTCTGTATATGTAACAACTTCATCAGAGGCCAGCTTGCCCAACGACTGGGTATACTTTTGCAATACAGAAACAACTTCAGTTAATGGTTCAGATGACTCCTTTATTTTCTCACAATTGGGTTTACTACCGCTAGGCTGAAAGTGGGCGCGGCGCTTGCAAGACTTTGTAAAGTCATCAACAACGTCTGGAACCATAGAAAGCGATCCATTTGCCGTCTCAGAATATTGCCTGACCGCTGATAAATTTGTACACCCCGAGACAACCAACAAAGCAATTAACAAACTACCAAACCTACATATCTTCTTCATAACCACCTCCTTATTTAAAAGAATTACCACCAAAACACATAACCATATAGTGCTACTGTTGAACGAGTTATCTCACGAAACATTATGCGCCAAGGTCAGCTTTGGGCGAATAACAGCCATAAACAGCAACAATGCCAAAGGAGGTCAATCTTGAAAAATATCATTTAGTAAAGCACCAAGCCTTACACCGCCCATCTGAATTCTTTCTTTAACAACTTCGCCCCATTGATCTTCATACTTACCGGATAGGATCAGCTCTTTTATTCCGGAACTGCCTTCAGCATGTTCATAGTATTCTTCTGAGTTGCTAGAGTACCAACAAACTTTTCCTTTTTTAATACAATATTGTGTATCTTCACTTAATGAGATTTTGAAAGACTCATCAGCCCATATTGCAGGATTCATGTTTTTAGTCCACTTACTTCTTAGCTCTCCTGTTATTTCTGTATGCAATTTCTTAGCAAAGGATTCTCTGTTATCTAAATTAACTTTAAAACCCTCTTCTTTCATAACGTCTTCCGGGATACATGTATCCCAAACAGCATGTAATTTTTTTCTACATCCTATTCCTTTCTTCAATGCAATATCGTTGCCTCCACGATCATCTTTAAATGATACATGAAGGGGTTGATGAATATCGCCAAGCCAATGGCCAAGGAATTTAAGAGCTTCAAGTTTGGCTTGACTACTTGCTTTTTTATCTCTTAGTATACTTTCATCTTTACGAATAGCTGTAAAAAGACATCTATCAGTATCTACGCAATTTTCATATTTAATATAATGCCAGTAACGAGGCACATTAATATAATGCTCTGGTTTGCGTTGCGCTTGAGCTTTACCTATATAATCAGGCCAAACACAAGCATCCCGAAAAGTTTTAAATCGAGAGTCAGTTTCTTTGCTAAGAATTTCATCTACAGACTGTTTAGCAGAAGGAGTCAGTTCTTGATAGGCAATTTCACAGACACTTTCGTGACCAAGAGCTCCCCAAGCGTATACAAAGTTTGAAAACAATAAAGTACTAATAAGAAAAACTTTATATTTTATTTTTCTTGGAAGCAAAAAAAATATTTTGACAATATAGAGAAAGGTAGTCATGAATATACGACCTCCATATCTATTATATTTAATTATAAGGATTTTATTTTTCTTCATCGTTATCTTGACATAGATTTTATTTTAATGAAATACAGTTTTATTTGTTAAATATGCCAAATTAAAATTTTTTACGTCATTCTTAAGGAAATATTAAAGCAGTCACTTTTGATAGATATTATGTGATTTAATAGTAGAATGATAAAATCTGATGGTAGCGGATATTAAGGCGGGCCGATTAATATGCCAAGAAATCGCCCAATGCAGTCATTGAAGTTTTTGCCATAAGTTATCTTTTGAGTTGCAAATAATCACCAAAGCGGCCCCTTTTAAAATCGCTGAGCAAAAAAGTGTTAACATACTTGTGGAGGATATTTGCAAATGCACAAAAAAACTATTAATGGTAATATCCCTCTAGAATTCTAAATGAATAACGCTACCTATGTCTCAATATCTACCCTTGGCGGTGAAAAATGTAAGTATTACTCTAGAAAACATTCTAAATGCTATGGCTAAACAGCCGTCTTACAAGCAAGAATACTTTGATCGCATTATGGCGCTCTACCGGCAGCAAGGTATTGGGGATTTTTTGGTCAGCAATTCCAGTGAGCTATTGTTTAGCAAGCTAACACTCGGTGTTCAAGCCTCGATAGATTTTTTAACTAATGCCGATACAGGAGAACCTGCGGCCTCAAAGATCACAACATTTTTTGATGCGGTTTGCTGTCAAGACTTTCCAGCAATGGAAAAGCTCGCACAGCTGTCTCCCAGGAAAATTAATTCGCGCATAGAGTATGAAGAAGATTACCTATACTGTCGTATTCTCATGGATGTCTTTGGGTTAAGAAAAAATCAAGAGGACATTCAAGACCTATTAGAGGAGTTTGAAGCGTTACATGCCGATAACCCAGATCACCGATATACCGTGCTTATGGCGTTGTTGGAAAAAGATGGTGATGCTTTTCATGAAGTGCTGGAATTTCTTATAGATGCTTATAAAGACCATTATGTAGATGGCGGTGATATGTATGCAGGCACGCAAGATGAAGCCATTATACTCGCGCATGTTTCCATTGAAATTATAGCTTTAGTTCAACTCGCCAGAATGCAAGGCATTGCTACCTACCCAGAATATGCTTTAGCGCCCAAAACGGCTCTGGCATCTTGCAGCGTGCCAGAGCCTCCACCGGGCGCATGGCTTCACATCGATTCCCGTCGCTCTTTTAGTTTTCAAAAGCCATAGAGAGGTCTTCATGAGTTGTGTCATTTCAAGTATCGGCCTAGTTTCAAGTGTAGGTCCAAGTGCATTAGATAGTTCAGCCTCCATAAGAGCCGGCATATCCCGTTTTCAAGGTATCGAAGGTGTGAATACCTTTGATGAAGATGAATTGGAAGCCCCTATTGTCGGCTCACCAATTCCGTTAGTCACCGGCGGCTTTATTCAAACAGCACGTTGGGCACGGCTTGCAGACCGGGCGCTAAACGATGTGTTAGTAAATGCTAAAAATAAAGCCATTAACTGGGCTAATATGCCTGTCATTTGGGTGTTGCCAGATGTCGCAGAATTATATTTATGGCCTGAAGGCGAGCTAGTGAGTATTTTCAAAAAAACACTTGTAGCGCCATTGGCAAAATCACTTCAGCAGCCACTATCATCGCCAGACAATGGGTTTTATGTCGTTGGTTCCAGTGGTTCAGCACGAGCAATACGTGCGATAACTCGAACATTGGCACAGGGCTATTTTGAGCAGTTATTGTGTGTCGCAGTGGATTCCCTGTTAGAACCTTTATACCTCGACAGTTTGATTGCACAAGAGCGTATAAAAACACCTAACAATCCCGTAGGTTTGATCCCCGGCGAAGCCGCTGCGGCAATACTCCTCGAACCCAGAAAAGATTCGTCACCCTCCATAGTGATCTATAACTCGATATATAAAGCATTTGATGGTGACATCGAAAAAGAGCGGTGGCGCACTTTAGAAGCCAATACAATCAGTCGTCTGCTAGCCAATAGCATTATTGAAACGTTGTCCGTTATGGCTGATCATGTCTTTGTAGGAAATATTTATTTAGATATTAACGGTGAAGAATGGCGTTCCGTTATATGGGGAATGACTCAAGTAGTTTTAAAAATGCATAAAGGTATTGATATTGAGCAGTGCCAGGAAGTCGTGTCGGCGACGTCCTGGGGAGACATTGGTGCAGCTGGAGGGATAGCCCATCTTTGTCTCGCCAATCAAAGCTTTCGACGCCGTTATGCTCAATCGAATGTTGCACTGGTTTGTACCGTTGCAGAAAATGGTGATGTGGGTGTTATTTTAATCGGCGAGTCTGCCTGAGGAGAGAGAGTTTATGGGTAAACAACAGGATCATTGGATTGTCGATGAAGACTCAAAACATGTTAGTAAAGAAGGTACTGAGGGAGGTGCGTGTTTAACGGGGCATGATAAAGCAACGCACCAAAACTTTGGTCGTAAGCACACTTGTAATTTTCGCTATCAAGGTGTTGAACAAGCACGCGACAATAAAGATATTAAAAAATACCTTCATTCCTACAATAAACTACTAGCGCATATTGCTGACGAAGGCGTCACCACGTCAGTATATCCGACGTCTTCTGGCGGAATGTTTCCCGCCTATTACTGCACCAAGATACCCAAACCGCGAAAAGGAGACTGGGACGTAGACGGGCCAACCCAAGGCGATATAGAGCGAAAGAATACTAAAGGAAAAAAGGCTACTGTTAAACAAGGTAAGAATTTTACCAAGGCCACTTGGCCTTATTGGAACCAAGCTCACCATTTAATTACAAAGAGCACTTTTAAAAATGCTATTACTAGTGAACCTGCAGACGTGGCGCAATTCATAGAAAAGGGTTTGTTGGAAGCCAAATATAATATTAACCACAAACGCAATATGTTGATGATGCCCATGGACAAAGAAGTAGGGGAAATCCTGGATATGCCTCGTCATATTCAATTGATGGAGGGGGATGCTCCAGAGCTAAAAGCAGAATGTCAAAACCACCCTGTTTACAACAAGATGGTGGATGAAATTGATGATGGTTTAGAAGATATCATTGTGAATTACCGAGATATTATTGAGAATGCGACTGAAGAAGAGTGTAAAGCGCCTGACTTTAAGCTGGATAAAACTAGATTAGAAGATCTCTCTGATATGCTTCTTGAAATGATACTAAAATCCGAAGGTGGACGTTCTTTAGATAAAATAGCCAAACTGAACACTGCAGGGAATCGCGAATGAAATACTATCGTTTAAAAACCAACCAGCGCCAAGATGAAGAATTTTGTTTTATTGAACGCCCGCCGGAATCTATCTATTTGCTGTCATCACAAATCGCTAAAGGCAAACCTGCCGCACAGAAATACCCAGTGGATGAGTCGGTTGTACTAAAAATGTCACCAAAACGTGGGGGTAGAGTATTAAGCGATTTTATTGGGACAAAGAACCTTTCTGTCATTGTCAGTCAACCTGTTATGGAAACGATAAAAGACGCCTGTGGTGACGCCTGCGAGTATCTTCCTGTGAGTATTGAAAATCATAAAGGGCGCATTGCGGCATCCGACTATTTTTATATTAATCCACTGGGAACGTTTGATGTCTTAGATAAAGATCATTCTGACATTAAATATACCGATGATGGCAAAGTGATTCGAGTGAGAAAATATGTTCTCAGTGGCGAAAAGATTAAGTCTATTCCGCCTCTTTTCAGAGTAAATGAAAGAGATACTTATTATTTTATCAATGAAGATTTAGTTAGTGCTCTTAGCGATGCCAAGCCAGACTTAAGCAATCTTAACCTTGAACCTATTGACGTTATTGAAGAAAAAAAACAGTAAAATATACACCTTACCTATTTCATCTCAAACGACTCAAATCATTGTCTGCGCTGGATGGAAGAAGCACCCCTTCGTTACCTTTAGCTAAGTTTCTGCTTGTAACAAAAGGGAACTATAAACACCAACGGCCTTGTTGCACGGTAAATTATGCAATGAAAAAAAATCTCTATTCAGACCGTCATAAAACTCAAAAAATATCACAAATACAAAAACAAGGAAGAGAGGTAAAATGCGTTTCCCCTCATTTAGTACCAGCTGTAGATAGACAGCTTGAACGAATTCGTCAAGGACGGCTCCCCGAATATCATAATTGTAAGTACTGGATAGACCAACTCAGAAGACGTTAACACCTACCAGCATTTTTTCTGGCGAATGCGCCTGGCTGCCATAATTCTCATCATTGTTGAATTCATCAAGAGAGATCTCTATATCATCATGGTAGCCAAGATAAAGCGGGTTCCAAGGAAATTGGAATACGCCTCAAAAGTCTTTTTCGTTATGGTTTAGATTGTTTTCACCACGCTTTGATCACTATCAAGACTGAAAGTATTGATAACACTGAAAGCGATGCTTTTTCTATATGCTAAAGGCTTTGTCTTGTACTCAGACTTAGTACAATAATTTAATTCTATCATTCAATCGAATATCATTCTGACGATAACTACCTATCGAGCATATATCAAAAAGACATATACTGAGGCGAAAAGTGAGCCTCTATGGGTTTTACCGCTACTTACTAGGACTTACCGCTAAGCCCAAATACATCATAGAAAGGGTTTGAACCGAGTTCCCGCCCCTCCACCAATAGATAAAAGCCAACCCCTATCAGGTTGGCTTTTTTTATGGCTGTACGCCGCGCTACAGCCCAGTAACGGCAAGGGTTTGCGGACTTCGGCTATTTTTTAATCCCGGACTTCATAGCATCAAATTCTCTGTCTTAGCCTATATTCTCTCTCACTCTACTAAGCACCACTTTCGAAGTCCGTCGATGGCGAAAAATTATTTCTTTATAAATCAATAACTTAGCGACGGACTTTTATAACGGTTTTTTAAGGACAATGGCTACCCAAAAAGAAATACGCAAACCTTACTCAGAATGGAGAAAATTAGTGGTCTTCGCGGCTAATTAAAAGACAAATAGAATACTAAACACACTAAACAAAATAACATATAACTTAAAAATATATAAAATAAAATCAATAACTTAAGATTATTTATAAGCTTTATTTCCACATAAAAAAGCGGCTAGCTCGGCTAGAATAAGTTTAAGTATTACGCATCAGAATGATGTTAAGCTAGTAGCGGTATTCCGTCATCTAAAACAAAAGCTGTAAGAGACGAAAGACCATTATTCAAGTACACCTCTCAGTTACCAGGACAATCCAAACTCATCCTTCAACGATCGGCCCTGGGTATAGCAGAACCATATCGACACATACTAGGTTAACAAGAAGTAAAAAAAGCCACAGGAAATGGTGAGATAGAAAATGTGGCCTAAAAACACTGGCATATTAGTGGTGCGTTATGCCTTTGAGATAAAACTCATGGTTAAATTTCTGGGCGATAGGCCTGCTGAATATTCTTTTGTCTGATCAATGAACGGTAGCCAAGTTCCGAGAGGTAAAATGTGTCTCGACACTCCTCAAGGATATATAAATCCACAATGTAGTCAGCATGTTCAAATACAACCTCCAAACGGGTTCTCGCATCCGCATACGCATGATACGTCGCTTCTTCTGATTCGTAGCAAAAGCCATCAATAAATTGATATCCCTTTCGACATGGGAGAATGCGCTCAATAGACACTGAAACAGGGGCTATATCAGGTTTTTGTGGGGGATCGGCTTCTTTCATAGTTAGGTATCACTCTGTAAAACAAATTAAAGACTTACTTACCTTATAGTGTAGTGACACATTAAACATCTATTGTTCGCCATTTTCTTTTACTTGGTGAATTTTTTGTTGATTTAACCTAGCTTTTGTATAATTTTTTGCGCCACCCTCAAGCACTTGGCGTGCAATATTCAATAACCAAGTGTTGATGGCAACCTCTCCGGAAAAACGGTGATACGAGCGAATAATTTCTAGCAGCGTTATTTTTAACGCCTTTTCTACCTCGCATTTGTCGTGGATATTTCCTTCAAAGTATCGGCGTATATCTACAATATTCTGTTTGATTACATTTTCCACACATTCGTTAGTCATTTTCATGGGTAGTGGTAGATGAAAGCGCAGTATTACGGGACATCCTCATAATACTTGTTATCTCACGATGATAGTTTTATGGTTGTGTAACGTTATAATCAGATAAGTTTTTTATTCAAATAAAGAATTATAAGAAGTTCAGATATACTTAACTTTCAGCAATAGGCTCCAAAAAGAAGTATATGGTGCCACAAATCATCTAAAACCTGTACCATATATCGAACCTTTTTACCCTAATGACACTAAAGACTACATTAAAATTATAAGGATACGGGTTGAATGAAGTCTCTACGTGCCGTCTCTCTGTCTAGAATCGGTAAAAATCAAATAAGCAAAACGTCGTCTTTCATGACACCCCAAATTAAGGGAATGAACCCAGCAATGAAAGCTAAGGGGACATTGCCCGTGATGCTTCATTCTAAGGCGTGTGGCTTGCTATCCGTCGACGATTATCGACTATCTGCTATGAATGTAGAGGGGAAAAGAACGCGAAACCCAGGAGGTATTTACCGCCCTGATACACATCGGTCATTACTGTAATGATCACTTCAAAATATATTTGCCACACCAGAAGAAGTCGCTACCGGAATTAACTGGCGTATTTGTGCTAGGCAAAACCTGATAATGTGCAAAAAACTATCGGCGGTTTCTCAACCACAATACACCGTAAAATTATTCTAATAGCCCGATGTTTGTTAAAAACGCCTTTAAGCTCTTTCAACAGCGAACTGATTGGTTTTATTTAGCTTTGTATTTCTTGTTCTGCATATAGAAACATCAGCATTAGACATCGGGCAGCAAGCAGCAATACGACTGCCACTCAACGAACTTTCTAATTTATATAAGATCGACAAAAGAAGGTGGATATAAAGTGCACAAACGGAGCCTATTTTTAACGAGAGTTTGGTATTTAGTTATGATACGCTCCTCTAGATTATTTAATAATTTGTATATGTATCTTTACCTTATACAATAAATGATATTGGTGATATAAAATGAGTATTGAAAAAGATAAGAAAGTCAAAATTCTTTATACTAATTATCGCGGTGAAACTTCATATAGAGATATAGTCCCTATAAAAATTTGGTACGGATCGACAGACTGGCATAAAGAAGAACAATGGCTTCTTGACGGGCATGACCAAGGAAAAGATGCACTGAGAAACTTTGCCATGAAAGATATTAAGGAATGGATTACTGTAAAGTAATATAATTTGAATTGATTTACCTTATTAGCATAGAAATAAATAATTACAAGCTGCATACCGTTTTAGTAAAGTCAGTTAAATTTTGAAATGAAAAATCATTACGTTTTTGGCAAGTTCAGTGAAAGCTATTTTCTCAGAGGATGATGTATCCTCTAATAACAAAGATAAAACGGATTCTCTTAATTGTTGCACATATCGTGCGTGGTAGAATCCCCTGTATTTTTTCATACGGCTAAGTAATTCTGTTGTATTGTCGTAATGCAAACCGAACTTAAGGCGCATTGCTAAACTAAGAGGTATATATGTCGAATCATCAGGGGCTTCAAAAGAAACATATTTATTTACGGATACACCTATAACATGAGCCATAACTTCCACTGCAATATTATTTTTTATGCGAAGTTCTCTTAATTTGTTACCTACTGATTCGTAGTAATCACGCTTAAATGATTCAAGATCCAATGCTTCTGGTATTAAAAATTTTTCATCAGGATATTCATGTAGTTGTTCCATTAACATATCTACTTCTTTGTCCTTTTCAAGATTTGAATTTTTAATAGTATCCCTGAATATTAAAATTAAGCTTTCAAATTGTTGTTTATTTAACGCATTGCTATAGGTAATAATACGAACCAACTCCCTATCAAAGCCTCGCCATAGCTGCTCTAATTTAGCACCGTAATACAATGCAGTCATTGATACCTGGGATAACCAGCAAAATGCGGCGATGGCATGTAGTGGTCGACTTTTTGTATATCCAGGCTGAGCATAAGCATCCCAAGTTTTTGCTTTATAACCATGAATTTTTTTACATATTTTATTTCCTTTCCATCCTTGGGTGTTGTATATCCATTTTAGAGCAAAACCGAAGCCTTCATGTGCTTGCTTTTCTTTTTCGCTTATTAGTTTTAGTTCTGTTTCTGTTGCAATTTTAATTTTATTCGGCATTTTTCAACAACTGCTAAATGAATTTAGTTTTAAAAAGTAGAAATGAAATAAATAATACTTCCAGATAGTGAATATAGATATTCCCGTCACATTATTATGCATGTCAAGTATTTTAGGGAACGTTTAAATATTGTTGATATTGCATACTGATTGTCATACATAAATCCTTTTTGGCGCAATAATGTGTTTTTGGCTGATCTAGGCTAATTTGACCGTTATGTGCAGTCCTATTGATAGAATCATCTAATTGATAGCAACAAATCAAATCTCAATAATTGCGTGTGTACAACAAAACAACCAAAAAGGTAATATATAAATGCAATACAGTACAATACGCAATATCAGTCTTAAAGGAAAAATGGCGCGCCACTTACATATTTCTAACCCTCAAAAGCCAATTCTGGTCTTCATACCGGGTAACTTACAGGAAATCGAAACGATCAAAGACTTTAATCTTGGTCTTAGTCGTTATTTCGACTATCACGTAGTGGAACTCCCTGGAACAGGGATGACAACTCCATTACATCCATCATACGACATATCCTATTTAGCTAGTTGTTTAGAAGACTTTATTAATAATGAACTTTATAGCTCATCAATTCATTTAGTTTCCTGCAGTTATGCTACAGGTGTGGCCTTAGAGTATGCAAAGGAGAACTCCATAAAAATTGACAAGCTTGTACTTGCTGGCTCGATGCAAGATATTCCAGAAGAAGAATGGAGTCAAATTTTTATGATGATGTCTAACTGCTTACATCGACCTAAAGAGTTCTCAAAGGGCTTTTTAGATCTAATTACAAGTGAGTCATCAACTATTCCTAAGCATAAAGTAATTAAAAGAGCAACTTTAAGAAAAGCAGAAAAATATACAGAAGATCAATTTAAATGCTTTATATACAACTCTATTAGGCTGATGTCCTATAAAGCTAGTCAACTAGAAACAATTACCTGTCCGACTATGTGCTTTACAGGTGAATTAGACCCTTATGTAACACCTAAACGATGTAAAGCATTAGCCGACAACATACCTAATACCACTTTTAGACTTATCCCTAATACTGATCATTTATTTCATATTGAAAAACCTATGGAAACCATCGATATGATTTGTGACTATCTCCTTGGTAAATCTCCTATAGCAGCTTAAAAAAATAATTTATATTTCATCAGAACAATATTGTCTGAAATTGTTTTTTTTCTTAAGAACAGTTTAAGCCAATCTTTTGTTAGGCTCATATATCAAGTGTGAGCCTATTCGGTTTTTTTGTTAAGGTTTTTTCAGGGTAGTCCTTAAGAGGTGTGCGCATACTATTTTCAAACCTAACCTTTTGCAAGCACTTAGTTATAATTAAGTGATTTTTTTCGTAATAACCAGATATTTTTTTCAACTTCTATTACAAATAAATAGTCAAACCACCATGCTTGGCGCATTTTTTCCCATTCTTTCGCTTTAAAAACTGCGGTTGCTAGAAGACGCGAATATCGCCTCCTACACTCACTTTTTTTGCAGACTTTTCTTTATTAAAATCACTCCATGTAATACTTATGTAATTTGTTTGGTATCAAAGATAAAAAACTTGAGAACAATTTTTACCAGCATTGAAATCTCAAATTTAAGCTGACATTAATTTCGATTATAAGTTCGAATTTTATATCGTAGATATAATTAACCTATTTTTACATAGCTTTTTCTAGCAACCGAATAATGTTGTTATGGATAATTTAAAAAAATCAACAAACTTAAAAAAAGTCACAGCACATAAAGTTGAAGGAAACTTAAACGACCTCCCATACCAAGATACACCTACGTGTATGCTGGGAGAAATAATTACAATGGTTCTAAATGAAATAAGCGACGCCAACATTATTTTCCCTGTACAGCTTTACTTTATTAAGCCTGATAGGAAGACACGTATTATTGAGGCAACACACTTGGTTGACGAACCATTTACGTTGGACAGTTTGTTTCATTGTGTAGATAAGAAAAAATATTTTGATAAACGCTTAGATATCTTACACGACTGTACTCGCATTAAACCGTTTAACCAAAAATGGAACAAAGCACGCTTAATTATCCATGATGATCAGCGCTATATCTTTCAATACAAATTTGATCGCGATATTCATTGGCTCTATAGCCGACAGCTGAACGGCCCTATTGTCGTCGCTGAATTAAGTTCAGATATCTTAAAAAAAATCAATTCGTGGGATGGCCTGGAAGAAGCCCATCCTCGACCCTGGGAACACGCGTATTTTTAATACAATGCTACTAGCCGTGTGGACTATTTTTTAGCGAGTGATGGAGAAACACTGATGACTAACGTCATGCCAGATAATTTAAAAGGGTATTTTTGCACAAATACCGAAGACGATTACAACAAGTTAACCATTGATAAAATCATTGATGTATTGCTCGGCATATACAAAGAAGACTTTTTTAATTTTCATTTAAAAGTAGAGATTATCGATAAAGAAGTCATCTTTTATCAATTTACCGTTGAAACAGGCTTACACGGCTTAATCGAAGAAGTGGATATGCCAGACGTATGCAAATTAAAAATATTCTCGTTATGCCGGGTCTTACAAAAATACAACAGTGTTTATAGTGATAAGATCATCTGGGATACCCTACATTTAAAGCTCTGTTTTAACGGTGCGTATAGTGTGAAGCGGTTTCTAAAGAAGGCATACAATGTTATCGACATCACATCGGCTAACGTTATTCAACATTGATTTTACGAGGGTGTAGGATGTATCGAAAAAAAGTGTATGAGTATGAGCCGACGTATCTAAAAGCCATGGCGGCGATAAAAACGATAACTCAGAGCTTGTTTTATGAAGCCACCGAAGTGGTTCAGCTCTATTGTTATATTTACCCCGTCCCTGTCATTAACGTTACGTTTCGACGATTAGACAGCGATTATAAATACGACAAATCGTTTGATGAACTTAATAAAAAATATAAAGGTATAGCAGATAGCTTTTTTGCTCTATATGCCATGATGGTCAATGAGCAGCTGGTGCCAATGTGGAATAAAGCACTGGTTTCCATCAATCGCAGGGGCGATATTGACTTTCATTATAAGTTTGATCACGCACTATCATTGTTTGAAGTAAATCAGCGTGTCGAGTTTCATCATAAAGAAGCGAGCGAGAAGCATAATACAACGTTATTTCAGTGGGAATGAGGAGTGCAATAAGCATTGTTAGGAGAAAGCCGGAGTTAAGGAGATATAGCCATAAGCAGGGATGCTCTTTTTAGCACACAAGACTCTGCCGATCTCTTACCATGGAATAACACGTAATTAAAAAAAACTAACACTTTTATGCGCTGGCCCTAGCGTGGGGTCATGTATTTTTCTCATTATGTTCTACAGCATTCATCAGGATAGGCCAACCCCTATCCAATATTCGCTGCATAGCGACTGGCTACTCGGCCTCAGTATTATAACATGGGAGAGCGATATGCCACAGCATGCTCATATTACATTTTCATCCGCTGACAAAGGCACGATTGATATTCCGTTGCCGGATATTCTTGTCCACCAGCATTCAATGTATCTCAGTCTTCACGCCTACCCTTGTATCGCCAGTGCGCTTGAGAAATACGGGACGTTTATTCGCGTCTATGCAGGCGACCATATTGGGTATGTGTTCTGCCCTTCCCTATTTCTTAAACGGGCCACAAAAAAAACGCTCATTTCTACCACTAAAAATACCTTAATCTTTAAAGGTATCCAAGAAAAGGCATCCGCGCTTGTCTGCCACCAGCGATTTAAAAACATTATTGAAAAAATACCATTAACCGGGCTGATATTTTGTCGAGAGCAAACACAGCAATGGTCAAGAGTTGCCAACTGACCGGGTTGATATTATTTCCATAAGGACATCATTCACATGATTTACAGAATTCATCCTAACTTTTATCGCTATGCCACCTATCAATTAGATAGCGACGATCTGTTGAAAAAGTTAGGCCGTTACAGTGTTTTTGGTATCGAGATTAATGCCGTACATTATACTCACCAATGGCAACCCATTAAGTTCCGTTTTCATAATTCTCTTGAAGAAGGGCCACTGCTGACCATTCCCGATCTTATCGTCGACTACGGGTGTATGTTGTTGAGTGAAAAGTCTTACCGTATTTTTTACGAGATGCTGGCAGAGCATGGAGAATTCTTACCCATCTATTCCGGGGATACACGCGCTTATCTTTATAACCCGCTAAAAGTTGCCGAACAATTTAATGGGCTAGATATAAAACACTCCGCAAAAAATGAGTATGACTACGTCACAACACTGCATTTTATTGAGGAGAAGCTGACACATTTACCCCTGTTTAAATGTGAATACGATAACTATCTCGGGATCTATTGCCGACACGATTTTAGAGACACGTTTATGCGTCATAACTTGCGCGGCATTGTTTTTGAAGAAAACATTGCGTTGTCATTTCCAGCAGACCCGGCGGTCTTGGCCGAAGACTAATTAACAATATTCAATAATCTATGGGGGAGCAAGACCAAGGAAGACGAACACTCAGCAAGGACGCTTTTTTTATCTGTTACACATTACTACTAAAGTCGCATACGCGGCGCGAATCATCACAACCTACACTTCACGGATGGAAACTATAAGTTTGTATAGATAGATAATATCTATAGTTGTTTCCTAATCGATCATAGCTTACTTCTTTTACTACTACTGAAACCATCGAAGTGTAATCTAATGGGTGGCCTCACTTTATATGCGATTTTTTAGTCTAGTTTTACATACTACTTGACAACAGCGCAGTCCTGGATGTGCAGGAGCGACGTCTAGCAGACGCCGTGATAGCAATTTAAAAATCTAGCAGTGGCACAACGCTGCCAGCAACCAGTACAAGTTAATTTATTTCTAGCGTATTTTTTAACTTAGCTATCGGTATCCTCTTCATCACGATTAAACCGAAGCACAAGATGGTCTAGGTTACTTAAATAAACTTCCAAAGGGCGGAAGCTCTGTTCACCCTTCGCGGTTTGATATACCACTTCGGTCTCTTTCAAAACTGGATAAGCACCCACAAAGTAACATTGCACTGTACCCTCTTCACTGTTTACCAACGAATCAATGTACCGCCTAAACAAGCGACGCTTTCGATAGCTATTGATTTGCTCATCCGTGATATAAATACCTATTTGCCTCTTATCGCCCTCGTATTCAGGCCTTTCCATGAAGGTAATTGAGTAACCATGCCCATAGGGCTTAATTTTTTTTACATTCCCCCAATAAATGAGTCCGCGTTCATCTGTAAAGTATTTTATGTATTTAAAAGCATTGGGATACCACTTAGTTTTCTCCCCTATAGTCAGGGCAACACGGCGTAATACCTCGCCATGTTCTAACCATGTTTCCACAACGTGTTCTAAGATACTGGTTTCATGAGGACTGTTATGTTCTCGTCCAGTATCAAGCGCTATGGGAGCATCGCTAGGGTCTCGCGGTGCTCTTGGCTTTCGAGGTTTGCCTGTACAACGAGGAACAGGCTGGCGCTCAAGTAGTAGAACATTTGGGTGTGCTGAGGCTTTATAATCACGCTCTTGATTCGGCTCTTCTTCCGCTTTTGTCACGTGCGTGGCTTTATTAAAGTCACACGCCTCACTATGTTCGTGACCTCGCTTTAAACGATAATGGGGGGCATTCTTAAATTCCACACTAGTGCTATTCACCCCAATCAAGGGAGCATGACAATCTTCGTCCAAACACTCATAAGTCGCATTTTTAGCATTAAATGGATTATCTTCATCAAAGTGTAAATCACGCACTTGGTATATCGAAAGTACACTATCTGTCTGATGGCAATACGCTTTATCTATCTTGATCATACATTGTCCTGTGGTTAAACAATTAATGTTATTGAAAACGCCATAACTGACTTTTTCATGGCCACATACAAGTATCTACATCAAAACTCCCAAGGGAAGCAATATTTGCTTCGCTCGAGCGATAATTGCCACATTGCTTTATATACGCAGCATTCAGTCCCGCTAGCGGGTTTTTACTATTAAAATGTTATTTCCCAAATTAGCGTCGTAGTATTCATGCACTTTTAGCCAAATTATCCTTGCAACTAGATTCCTAGCTAAGGCAGTAATTTACCCATGTATAATTTCCGGTAAAATCTCGTGCTTGATATTGTAGATCAATTTGCACGCGAGTATTTTTTCTTAGCTTTCTGTTATTTCCGAAGCTTTCCTCGCTGGAGTGCTCCACCTATCCTTCGATATCCTTTCTCACGACGGTGAATAACAGTTCATGATGTTATCTAGGGATCACCACTTCACCTTTTTAGTGAGAAAAGTGACATTTATTCTCATGATAAAAAGACATCTTTGATATTATTAAAATTCATTCACAGCGAGGGGGATTTTCTGTTACTATTAGTGGGCTTGGAGTATGTAAAATGGTTTTGCGTGAACGTATCGAGAGATTAAACAAAGAACGAAAATGTTGTATCCTGTTCGCGAATGCTATAGGCCTATATTTATAGTAGAGTACCAATACAGATATTAAAAATCGAATTACTTATTCCCCGACCATAAAACCTTTCAATAATGACGATATTGGAGGCTATAGTATTAAAGAGTTGGAATACGCCAAAATGGGGATCGCTACCTTTGACGCAGGGTTTTTAGCTTTGATTATTAGCTCTTAAGAAGGTAATGGGAGACTGTGGCTTAGATTGTGTTTAGTTAGCTTGATCGAAGCCGCCTGAGAAACAAAAAAGTCGTGACCACTACTCATACCCTGTGCAACTTCACTGGCGGTAACACGAAGAACTTATCAAGTAGCTTAGAACAAAATGGGTTTGGATATCAAAGAGAAATATCATTCTTCTGAGATTGAAGACGACACATGGTCTTTTCAATGTACGCTGCTTGAGCATTAAAACAAACATCACCAAGGGGCAAAAGCTCTTTTTTTTCGGCTTCTTGTTATCTACAAATGTTATAATGATAATGTGGCACTGCTATTTTAGTGTACGATAGTAGTGGGGTAATACTGTGCATTTATACCGCAATGGCATGATGAATAATTTGGTTCAAAGTATGAGGGTAAATTGGGACGCTACAATTAGGCAGGCTGAGCATGATGGGATATAGATTTAAAAAACTAGGTGTAACCAAGTTTTAGACAATGTGATCTCAAAATATCAGATGCCATTACGCAAAAACTAATCTTCTTTTATAAAGTATAATTGCTTATGCCCTTTAGCTTCCATTTTCCTAACATAAAATTCTGCTGTACTGCGATTATGGAAACGAGTAATTTCTACTTCATTATCATTGTCATCTAAACGCATAGCCTGAAACCTTGCTCCTCGCAAAGCTTCTTCATTCACATAGATAACAAGTTCGCGACTTAATCCAAGTCCAGACAACAAAGACTCTAAAGCTTGTTCGGGATTATCATCATCACTATGCACATACAAAAATAGAAATGATTTTGTCCCGTTTAAATCCCATCGATATTCCAACTGAATTTCGCTAGTGCCTGTATCAAAGTAAAAAGTAAAGCTTTCCTTATATTTACTCTCCTCGCTCGCTTTAAGCTCTGGAACACTTACTTGTGATATATCTATAACACTAAGCTCAACAGGTAAACCTTTCTCGTTTTCTTGCCATTGCTGGTGAGAAATTGACTTCAAGTTAATACTCATCGTTTTATTAATGCCTCCATGATAAAGCTAAAAAATTACCAAGTACTGTCTTCCGTTTGTCTCCACAAGATTTGCTTCTGGTCTAAACTCATTGCTTGAGTTACTTTATCTATTGCATCTTTTACATCAACAGAAGCATCTACATTTATGGAAATATCGACAGTAGACGTGGCTCTTCGAATTATCATAACAGGACCAATGCTTTCTAAATAAAAGATTGTAGCCTCATAGTCACCAAGATCATCTTGGTGACTAATAAATGGTAATTTATGGGCTTTAGTAAACTCTCTTAAGTCAAAATCAATACCTAGAATTGTTTGCTCTAAATTAGTTGGCCATTTAATTAACGGCCTAAATTTTATTTCAATCATTCAATCAGATTCCCATTGCCATCTAATTTCGGAGGAGGATTACGTACTCCACCACAAAATACAGCTGTTACAACACAAGGAATTACTGCCTGTTCCTTACTATTAGTCTTAACTCCAGGAGTTGTATTATGAGGTAAATATGAATCATAACTCCATTCTGGAAAATGCTTTTTAGTGCCTGAACGTGGTTTTACAGTAGTATAGAATTCAAAGCCAGCTCCTGGTGGAGCATGTTCCTTGCCATACCATGCTTGAACTTTAGCGATATCATTTTGGATATAATTTCCAGGGGGGTTGCCTCTATACTCACCAGATTTCATTATTGATACGACGTTTTCAATTGAATCACCACGTCTATAAAATGGCCCATAATGAAATAGAGGCCCAACAAAATCTGGATCGTCAGGATTTCCAGGACTCTTTTTAAAACTAGCCTGCTGAACCTCAATCTCTGTTACATCACTCTTCCGGGTCGCCGATTCAGACTTTCCTTTTAACGCGCCTTGATTCGCACCATTGCTAGCACTCGGCCCGCCTTTAGATTCACGTGTAAAGAAATTACCTATCTTACTTTTCGATAAGCTACTCGCCACTTGCTGTGCAAATTGACCGGCAGCCGGAACTGCACCACCAAGTAGTGCGCCGCCGGTTGTAGCAACAGCCGTTTGTCCTAAATCGTATGATTGTTGCTGTCCAGCATCTATGCGGGAGGCTTGCATCGCGGCGTCATTACCTGCACCAATTAAGCCACCAGTGCCTGCTCCTATTGCTGTTTGCATGGCAAGACTTTTACCTGCCATCACCGCCCCCGCTGCACGACCAGTGGCGACATTAGCTGCCGCCAATGCTGTACCACCACCAACACCTTTAACGAGGTACTCACTTCAAGAGATGTCGCCATTGTCGTAAGCATCGCGCTGAGGATCATGTACAACGGAAAAATCTAGAGTGCTTACATGGTAGAGATTGCTCAGGAATCTCCAACCAAACGCTTCGTGGCCACTGCTTGCATTGAGCTCTTTATTTTCTAGGGTCGTTGACACTGACTCGTAGCCATCAGGATCGATATACATCGTCGGGTTGGAAAATGCGTAAAGATACCGATGCAAACTCGGCGGTGTTCCCGGTTCTCCCAGATAACTATCCTGACTGATAAAACTTCCACCCTCAGGATCATAGTATCTGGCCTTCATATAAATCAAGAAGTTAATTAAAACGTAAAGTAAAACGCAACACCGGCCCCATCACACGCTGTCATTCTGTAGCTGATTTAATCTTAGATATAACTTCATCAAATAGGTCTTCAAAGGGTGCATCTTCCCTTCCATTACTAATTCTATGAGCAATAATATGGCTAGGAAAAACTTTATATCCATTAAAGCTAACACATGATGTATAGTAATTACCTCCAGTCTTTTCCAAAGAAAAATCTCCTTCCCAGATACCACCAAAAGCTTTTCTAAGCGCCTCCCCAAGAAAAGCAGAAAACTTAGCTTCATTCTGCCATTTTCGAGGATCTCGACTTCCACCTAAGTTATATTCTTTAGATTCAACAAGATCATCTAAATGAGCATACAACTGATAGCCTAATTTATAGGTCAAATTAAAACCTTTTGCATTCATTTCATATTGAAAGAGATCTGCGATATCTTCTCTACACAATTCGCTCATGACTTTTTCTCGACTCCAACACCTAGAAACCCCATTCAAGCTTAATTTCTGAGGTATCAACACCTTGTTCTTTAAATTCTTTAAATATTTGACGATTTAGTTTTTTACTAGGTCTATAGTGCCCACTAGCACAAGTTACCGTAGTGCAGACTCCCTTATTGGCCTGTAATTCTCCAGCCGCTGCAATGGGCCGCCCCTCTAAAAAACTACTATGATGAAATCTACCAACTTCTTGGTAATTAGATGCATACATGCTACCTTGCTCATCCATTACAAAAATAGCTTTCCCCTGATTAGAATGAGCACCACGTGCTTTTGACGTATCAAATAGATTTCCTTCGGCATCATATAATTTACCTTTTTTGATGCTTATTCGATAAGCTTCCCTTTCTACTTCATTGAGATACTTAACTTGCCTGCCACCCCAAACTGGATTAAATGGTAAGTTTTCACCGAAATACTCTGGCTCCATCTCTTTTGTCTTATACTTAACTTTGGGGCTTGCCTGTTGAACCTCAATCGTCGAGGCATCACTTTGCCTAGTTACTGACTCTGACTTACCTTTTAACGCCCCCTGGTTAGCACCATTAACAGCGCTTGGCCCTCCCCTTGATTCTTTAGTAAAGAAGTTACCAATTCTCGACTTAGAAAGGCCATGAGAAATATCATGAGCTAGTTGACCAGCTGCTGGGGCTAAACTACCTAGCAGAGTACCGCCCGCAGTTGCTGCTACAGTCTGATCAAAGTTATATCCCCTCTGCAACCCAGAATCCATTCGTGAAGACTGCATAGCCACGTCATTTCCTGCTCCCATTAGAGCGCCCGCTCCACCTCCTATAGCAGTCTGAGCAATAACTCCTTGACTAGCCATCGCCGCACCCGCTGCACGACCAGTCACGACATTAGCTGCCGCCAATGCTGTACCACCACCGACACCTTTAACGAGGTACTCACTTCCAGAGATATCGCCATTGTCGTAGGCATCGCGCTGAGGATCATGCACAACGGAAAAACCTAGTGTGCTTACATGGTAGAGATTGCTTAGGAATCTCCAACCAAACGCTTCGTGGCCACTGCTTGCATTGAGCTCTTTATTTTCTAGGGTCGTTGACACTGACTCGTAGCCATCAGGATCGATATACATCGTCGGATTGGAAAATGCGTAAAGATACCGATGCAAACTCGGCGGTGTATTGGGTTCTCCCAGATAACTATCCTGACTGATAAACCTTCCACCCTCAGGATCATAGTATCTGGCCTTCATATAAATCAAGCCTGTTTCGGTGTCATGTTCGTGACCCGTGAACACTTGGCGGTTAATACTACTGCCTTCTTGGCGGGTGATTTCACCAAAGGGGTCGACGCGGTAGGCGGTTTGGACTTCACCGGCGGCGTTACTTAAGTTGGCCGTGGTGCCTAAACTGGCGTAGTGGTAGAACTGTTCGCCGTTGCTGGCACTGTTAAGACTAAGTAAGCGGTCACCATAGCGGTAGTGGGCCACCTGCGTGCTGCTGCCGTTTTGCACTTCGTCGATAATGCTTTGACCATCGTAGATATATTCAATATCGCCTCGGTCGGAGCCGAGGTGGCGAATACGCATACCGTCGTAGTTGTAGTGGTAGGTGCCTTGGTTCACTTCAGCGCTGACTGCACCGGTTGCCACGGTTTTCAGCTGATTGCGGCGGTTGTAGGTGAATACCGTACTCGCCGGGCCTTCGGCTAACGTGCTAGTTTTGTTGAGGGTGTTGCCGTTGCTATCGTAGCCGTAGCTAATGGTGCCACCGGCGTTTACATTTTCAGTAATACCCGTCAGCCAGTAGGTTTGGTCATACGTATACTGACGGTTTTGGATCTGTATGCCATCCTCAGTCACCACTTCCGTTCTACGGTCGTAACTGGGGTAGTAGGTAAATGCATGGCTTACATTATGGCTGTTATCGCTGGATGTTTCGGTATAGCCCGTCAATCGATCCAGAGTATCGTAGCTGTAGTCGGTGGTCAGCACCGAGGTGGTAGCAAAGCTATTTTGGGTTTCTACTTGCTGCGTGCGGTTGTTGTTGCCGTCATACGTGTAGGCAAAGCTTGAGATCACACTCTCACTTGCGCCGGAGCCTGCGCGGTTGGTAATGCTTTGCACTTGGCCGTCATTATAGTAGTCGTAATCCACCGAGGTGGCATTGGCATGCGCGACAACATCGGGCCAATCGTTTTGCAGATAGGTATAGGTTGTCGCTGTTGTGCTACCCGATGCGGTGGCCGTTTTTAAACGATTACGCGAATCGAAGGTGTACGTCGTGCTGCCCCCAGGTGCCGTAACGCCGGTGCGATTGCCGTTATTGTCGTAGGTATAACTCACCCTATGGCCGCGCTGGGTGCTACTCGTCAAACGATCCAGCAGATCAAAGTCGTAATCTGTGACTTCAACCCCCGTGGGTTTGGTCTCCGTCACCACATCCGGATTGTTATTGGCATCATAGGTATGGCCAATACTGACAATGTCATCCCCTGCCGGGAAGATTTCTGTGTCCAGGCGGTTGAGTGCATCGTACTCATAGACGAAGGTTTGACCATTAGCGTCCTCTCGTTGGGTCATATTACCTTCAGCATCGTAGAGATAAGAGCTGGATAAATTACCGCCGGACTTAAATTGAATATGACTGCGTTTACGATTGAGCGTGTCATAACCGTATCTAACACGGTTTTCTCCGCCACTATCATTGGCAGCCGGGGAATATTGATCCAGGAGGTTGCTGTTAACATCATAGTCAAAGCGAGTGACCGCCCCTTGAAAATCTTCTACGCGTACGAGACGATTGCGCAGATCATAGGTAGAGGTTTGGGTATTGCCCTTCTCTTTGGTTTCGGTCACTCGGTTGCCGAAGATATCGCACTCAAAACGGGTCGTTTCGTTGTCGGCATTGGTAATAGACGCCAGCATACCATCGTCAAAATAACGGCGTGTGGTAGTGAAGTTTTCAGCATCGGTGGTACTGGTCAACAAGCCGGTATCATCATATTCGTGGATAATCTCTGCCGAACTATAGGCACCGTCATTGGCCGCAGGCAGTTCGATACGAATAGGATTTCCTCGGAAGTCCAAGTCGCTGACGACCCGGTTGCCATTGGCATCGGTGACAGCCTCTCGGCGCAGACCATTGCCGCTATTGTTGAGGTCGTATTCGTTGAAGACTAAACGGAAGCGTGTGCCGCTGTTGTCGTTCACAAATTGTTCGCTAACACGGTAGAGGTCATCATAGATAGTCTCTGTGCTATGGCCGCGCTTGTCTCGGAGATTAACAACGTTGCCCACCTTGTCGTAGGTATAGCGCACGGTCTGGTCAAGGGCATCAGTGAGCACTTCCTGACGGTGCAGATCATCATAATCAATTGTCGACACATAATTGCGACGGTCTTGCGTCCACACCAACTTACCGACGCCATTAAATTTCTGCAGGGTATCGGTGGCAAGGCCGCTATTCGTCGCTGGGGTGATGATGGTTTTTACACGGTACAACTCATCATAGACATAGCGCGTTTCACGGCCTTGGGGATGGATCTCATGGGTCTTATTGTTTTCTCTATCGTAGCGATATTCGGTGCGGCGCACGTCTGACGTTTGATAGGCTTCGTGTCGCAAGCGCAATCGGTCGCGAGCGTCATACTCGAAGTGCGTGGTCACACTTTGTGGGCCAGTGGCGCCATCCGTCCACGCCAGTTGCGTATCGGTGATATTGTTATTGTCGTCATAGGTGTGGGTGGTGGTGCGGCCACGGCCATCGGTGGCCACCTGCAAACGACCATCCGGCCCGTAAAGATAGGATTTTACGCGGTTTTCAGCGTCACGACGAAAGACCATTTTCCCATCTTTGTTATAAAACTCTTGGGTAGTGCCATCGGGGTCGGTAACGCCAGTGCGCTGATTAATGTTGTCGTAGGTATAATGATATTCAAATCCCCATGGGTCGATGGTGCGGCTCAGAGTATCGTTTGGATAGTAACGGTACTGCCAGTGATGGTTTTCTGGCTCGTGTTTTTCGAGCAACCGATCCTGGGCGTCGTAAACAAAGGTGGTGGCATTATCCTCTTCATCGATCGTTTTCGTGAGGTTGCCATTGGCATCATATTCCCAGTGGAAATCGTCCCCCAGGTGGTTAGTCTGACGAATTTTTAAGTAGCGCGGATCATAAACAAAGTGCGTTTCTTTTTGTTCCTCGTCGAGAATACGGGTGATATTTTCATGGTGATCGTATTCGATCACACGTTGATAATCGCTGGCCGTGTTATCGCTGTGATTCACTGTCTCATGCTGTACACGGCGCAGGCGTGCCAGTAAATCGTAATGTTCAATACTGTTGTGGCCTTCGTAATCGGTAATGGTTTTACGTAAGCCTTCATCTGCTATCCAGTCATAAACCGTTTGCTTACTATCACCGAGGCGATTAGTGGTCGTGGTGCGCCGGTTGAGGCCATCATACATATAGGTGGTGGCCACGCCTTTCCAATCTTCTTCACGGGTAAGGTTGCTATTACCGTCGTATCCCAAGGTTTTTTGCCCGGCAATTGGATAGTTACCGTCCACATTGCCAGAGCGGGTAATGCTCGTCACGCGATCGCGCTCATCGTAGTCGTAGTCCAGGCGCAAAGTACGCGTATGTCGCACAGTATCGATCCAATAGCGATCGGTGGTTATTTCCCAGCGCTTATTGCCTTTGGCGTCGTAGTCAGACTCGACCGTATTACCTTCGGCGTCGGTGGTGAGGGTGAGACGGTCAAGGGCATCGTAGACATAGCTCATGGTATTGAGGTTGGCATCGGTCTCCGACAGGCGCAGACCACGCTTGCTGTAGGTGTAGCGGGTGGTGCTATCGGTAGCGGCAGTATCACCGTTTTCTTTTAAGGAGGTGAGATTACCCAAGCTATCGTAGCCAAATTCTTTAAGATTAGAACGCCCATCGGTGGTGGTTAAGCGTAAACCATGAATACCGGCACGGCTGCCATAGGTATGGGTGACCACAACGTCGCTGGCAACCGTCGCGTCTGCGATAAAGGCTTGTTGAATCTCTTGTCTGACATTACCGTTAGGGTCAAGTACTTGGCGGAACTGGTGGCCATTTTTGTCGATCCTCGATGTCAAGATACTGTAGTCCTGATGCCATTCTTGGGTAACGGTACGTTGATAAGGATCAGTTTCCAAGGTCATATTGCCTTTGGCATCGTATTCATACTGCCACGTAGCATTAATCGATAGATCCCGCTTCACACGCAGGAGGTTATCGGCTAAGCCGAGGTCGATACTCCAGTCGTACTCTGTGATTTTGCCTTCCGGCTCCTCCACACGGCTAGGGTTGCCCCAGGCATTGAGTTCATAGCGCGTTGGGTTGCCACGTAGATCCGTCACTGTGCGCACATTACCGCTAGCAGTGCTGTAATCAAACTGGGCGAAATCACTTGTGCAATCGGTGGTAGCTGCGGGGTAACAAACGCGATATACCAGATCCGTGTTCACGGCTCCCGGCGCGATACTCGCAAAGTTTGCCGGCACATTGGCAGGGGCTAAATACTGGTATTGGGTGATATAGCCATTGACGTCTTTGACGCTCACGAGGTTGGGCTCATGATCGTTGGCAAGGGCCTCGTAGTCGTAGCTTTCAACAAATTCATCACGGCTAAAGCGCTGCAACATCCCCACTTCATCCAAGCTACTGGCCACTTCATCAGGGTTGTCGCTCTCGCGTTTGAAGTAATGGAATTGCAGGCGAAAGTTTTGTGGTGAATTGAGGTTGCCTGTATCAGCCACCACGTGCACTTGCTGAAGACGACGGCGATTATTTTGCGCTAAGGCATAATCAAAGCTGAGGTAGCGGCCAGCTTGATCGGTCACTCGTGTTAAGCGATGGTTATCGTATTGATACGTCAACATGTTGTTGTTGCGATCGGCAATCGTCGCCACCAAATAGCGGTTGTCACTGTCAGCTGTGGTGTTAAAGGTGTGGACAGTGCCGTCTTTTGAGGTATAGACAAAACCTGTCGCAGCGCTGCCGGTTAAGGTACCATGATTTCCGCGCTGCCCGACCCAGTTGCCACCGCTACTACGCTCAAACACACCACCATTGCTGATGACCACTTTTGATGCCAATACCGGAGCATCACCAGCGATCAACGCTGATAGTGCGCTAGCACTTAACAATCGAGGGCCAAGGCCTTGGCGGGTACCGGCAATCCAGCCGGGCAGATTTTCACCGTAAGATGGCGCTGTGCCTGCGCTGGCGAGCACACGAGCAAAGATATTATGGTTGTGTGTCCAACCTGCTCCTAGGTCTGTGGCACTGTTTTCTGGCTGGGTGGAATTTGAATAGCTGCGAATAAAGTTCAGTTGTGGCCCGGCACCGTTTAAGGCCATGTCTTCACGGCGTAAGTTAAGACTACCATCTTGGATAAGCGTATCATGCTGAATCACCTGCCCCAGCATTTTACCGGTGACGGAGTCGTTTAATTCCCCAGAGTACTGTTTAATACGCGGCTGTCCGGTGGACACAGGAACGGTGCGGACACGCACATACAGATCCGGCTTGCCACTTATCGGCACAATGCTCGTGCCTAAGTCTTCACGCAATAACACAAAGCGATGGTCGCCCGCCGGCAGTGTCGTGGCACTGATTAAGGTACTGACCAGGGTTTTATTAGCATCGAGAATATCCACTGTTACCGATGACGGCTCACTCACAGGTACATTAAAGATCTCAAAAGAGCCGATGGCATCGCCCGCTGCATCCGTGGCTTGTCCCGCAGGTTGCGCCAGTGACACGATGCGACCAATGGAGAAGGCGGCGAGCGCATCATAGGATTGCTGTGCTTCCCATACGCGGTTGCCCAAGTCCTGATTAAAGACAAAAGTACTTTGCTCACTGGTGGAGGCAATGGTGCCATCAAACGCCTGGACATCCGCATTGATGGCTAAAGTATTGACCCCTTCGACCAAGTCTGAGCCCAATGGGCGATACACGATCACCACGCGTGAAAAACCGCCCGCTGCAATAAGCTCAGGCGATGGCCAGACCACCTGTTGGGCGCCATCGATAAAGACCTGGATGTAATGGGGGAAGACACCTAGGGTGGGAGGCGCATCCACACTGCCATCAAATACCGTGGTATTGCCGTTCAACACGATCTGCAATGTTGACCAATCCAAACCACTGAGCTGGTCGGCATCAATAGTGACACGCACATCGATAGGAACAGCGTTGATAACAATGGTACTGGGACTATATTCCTCTATGGGAAAGGCCACTGGGCTGCCAATAAGCTCACCATTATCTTCCCGAAATTGCACTTCGATTGGGCTGGGGATGGCGCCAATGATATTGACTTCGCCACCTACACCGCCAAGTGTGACATCAACGCCAACACTGCCAGAGGCATCGGTGGGTGCGGTTACCTCATGGGTGCCATTGATCGTTGTCGCAACCACACCTGCCGCTTGCGCATCGACGCGGTCACCACGACGCAGCGAGAAGTCCACATTCGTCCCTGCTATCGGCACATAGCGCAAGTTGCTGAAGTCTTCATTCTGCCAACTTTCATCGTCGTCACTGCCATCGGTGCGCTGGTAGCGGAAAAGGTTGAAATGTATCGGGTTTTGTTCAGGTTCTCGCGAGATAAAAGCACTTATCCCCTGCCCTGAGCCACTGACAAGGGATGGCCCCATATCAATATCAAGATCAAAGTTGAGCGTGCCCGCGCTCGCCTCACTTAATACCACCTGATAAGTACTGCCTAAACCGCTTGTATCCGTGTTACCAAATTCATCGAAGGTGGGAGGCGTGTTATTGTGGGGATCAATCAGCGCCACCCAGTAGCCATCTCGATTGGTAAGAAAGTCGGGGAGTAGCTCGCCGTTTAAAAGACCGGGTAATATCGTTGCGTCATCACTTTGAGGCGTAATTATCGCCCCTTCCACGGGGTTGTCATAGGCGTCGGTCACCTGCAAGGCCATCGCCGCGAACCGCACGGTGCCGTAATGCATGCGGATATAATCGCTGCCGATGGATTCAATATTGGCAGGCGGCCCGGCTTTACTCACAGCGGAAAACAACACTGGTTTTAATTGTCCCGGCACCGTAGCAGCGACAAATTGAGGCTGTTTTATGCGGCTGCGCTGGCCATTAATTTCAGTAAAGAGTGCTTCGCCTAGGGTATGAAGCACTTGGGTACTGCCATTCACACCACTTAAATTCGTTCCGGTACTGCTTTGTAATGGCGAAAACGCACTTAAGGAGCCACCACCGGACACGACTTTCCAGCGGGTTAAGACATTCTCCACAGGCGCGCCGGCACTATCGAGGTAGGTAATGGTATAAGGGTTACTGACCGCCTCACCCACAGAGCACCCCAAGCCACCACAGCGTTCAACAGCATTAGAGACGACAACTTGGCTTACAGCGGTAGATGTGGTCGACACTTGCATGGTGGCCGGCGGCATGCCGGGGACGGTTACAACAATATCAAACACACCGGCAACATTAGGGGCAGTGGCTTCAATAATGGCAATACCATTGATATTGGTGGTGGCCACCACAGTACCCGCATTTTGTAATGAGAAACCCTGGGTCGGTAGCGCAACGTCCACATTACTGGCGGTAAATGTCACCGGTACTCCAGCGATGGGTTTGCCCGTACTGCTGGTGACATAAATCTCTAAAGGCTTGGGCAAATCTGTGCCCATTACAGTTGATTGAATATCGCCTTGTAATACAGAAATGGACGGAGACACAGCGGTGTTTAAGACATCTATGGATAGGTCATAGCTACCGACACCTGAGACAGCCGTGACAACAACTGAATACACACCCGTTTCAGGCAAGGGGAAATTGCGGATCATGGGCGCATTACCCGCACCGCTATCATCATCGGAAACAAGCACCACACCGCTGGGGCTCTCTAAAGCAAACATCAAGTCAGCATTACCATTGATAGTTTGTGCGCTTAAGCTTAACAAAGCCCCTTCAAGCGCAATAAAGCGATAGCGGTCTTGTTCTGCTTCAACATTTAATTGGCCGTTGGCGGTTTGTCCTGGAAGTATTTCGGTGCCGGTGGTTGAAGAGCGCGTATCTTCGCTAATGGTGGTGGATTCAATAGCGAAATTCACACGATTACTTGTGCGCCCTTCGGATTCTACGACAATCGGGCCAGTGGTGGCGTTCGCTGGCACCCTGACCGCAATTTGATTGGTAGAGGAAAATATCACATGCGCTTGAACACCATTGAAGCTTACAAAGTTATCGGCAATATCTTCAGCGAAGCCCTCGCCTTGAATAATCACCAAGTCATTGGCAACACCGCGACCAGGGCTAATGCCAGTGATGGCTGGCGGAAATACCGAGCCAGGGCCGGGCACAATCACCTCACTTTTATCAACGCGCAGCTCAGCAAAATAGGCTTCACCATTGGCAATAAAAAACTCATCGCCAACAATCTCACCGGCACGGTATTCCACTGTTTGTAAGCTGGCGGTCTCAGGGTCGTAGCGGCGCAGTGCCACAACCTCATATTGATCTCCCAGATGTTCGAGTAAATCAAACGAGGTATAACCGGCTGGCGGGCAAGGCACTCCGATAAGATTAATACCCGCGACTAGGGCAATATCGACACAGTTAGGAATACCATTAAAGGTCACCACTTTTTGTTGCTGTGCATGGACAAGATACCCTTCACCGCGCACGATGGGAAAATCCTTACCACTGGGAAGGCCTCTTACATAACTGACACGCTCGTAAAGTTGTGTACTGGGATTAAGGCGCTCGATGGCATTTATTTCCGTGTCATTACCCAACGCTTGCAGCAGATCATAGGCGCTTAAATCACTGGGGGCTTCCACTGGAAAGGAGAAATAATTGACGCCCGGCTGTAATACCCGACTGACACCCGGCACACTCGTGACATTGGTTTGCAGATTAATATCGGCGGTCACGGTATTGGCCACGACGGCAACGGAAAGTGCCGATAAGGGGTCGGCTTCTATGCTGGATTCATTAATATCATAAAGCTCTTCGATAAAATGCGTATCTAAGGTCGATGCAATAATATCGTTAATACGTTCAGGGTCTAATGCCGCTGGGTCGCCATCTAAGGGTTCGATACCAACGTAGTAATTCCCCGCAGGTACCGGCAGGGAATAGGTACCATCGGACAAGCTGTAGCCACCAATAATTTTATGACCACTCTCAATATCGACGACATAAACATGGGCACCGATCAGAGGCAGGCCTGTATTACTGTTGGTGATAGTGCCTGTTATCGTGCCATACTGTTGTGAATATTCAGGCTCTTGTGGGTAGGTATGAGACACATGAGCGATATCATCAAGGGAGGTTGTGCGCGCGGTGGCAATATCAAAATTAAGGAATGGCCACATAACGGCATCTTCAATCGAGGAGTGGGACAAGCCAACAAAGTGTCCCACTTCGTGCATGGCTATCGCACGAATATCAAGAGTGCCATTCGTCTCATCCGTGGTATAATTTAAGCCGGAATTAAAAAGGATATCCCCATCGTATACGGTGCCCGCAGGATACGTACCATTAGGAATATCGGCAACACCGTCACCGTCTAGATCATTATTATCATCGGTGATAATCGTTTGTTCATCAAAACTATAAATAACCGCAAGACCTACCGCACCCGGAGGGAACTCGTATTCCGTATCAGTAAAGGTCACTAAGTTAATACCATCGTCGCTACTTAAACGACGGTTTATTTCGCCACCGTAGGAAAAACGAATCTGACTGGTGGCTACGTCATTCCAGGTATCAAACGCTGCTGCAAATTCATTAATGACCTCAGCGTTACTAACGTTTGAACCGAGATACCCATTGCTACTGAAGTGCCACTCAATAGGCAGTAGGCGTTCATCCCAGCGTTTGATCGCGAACGCACCGCTGTCGTCACGTCCATACAAATTGCCTCCCGCGTTGACATTAGCTCCCCACAGAGTAGCCCCCCACAAAAACGCCCAAGCAATGGTATTTCGTCCTTTCTTGATATCTTTATTCACTATTTGTTCTTCCTTGCGGCGGCTTGTCTTAAGGCTTCAATATGTGAGGCTCTAAATTGATACGATAAGCGCTCAGTATTATTTAAGTTTTCAGTGGGACGCCCGGCTTGCGATGGCGCCGTCACAGTATTGCGATTCGCGCCGGTATGAAATAAAAAGACCTGGCTGGTATTTCTTTGCTGCTGATGTATTTCAACAGGTGCAGGCAACTGTATCGTGTGTTCTTGCATAACGGTTTGTTCTGGCGACTCAACGTGCGCTGCCCGTTCTCTTTGCCGCTGCCTATTTTTTACCGCGTTAACATGCGCCAAATAATCGGGATCATCGTTTCTCAACTGAATAGGGTGTAGGTCAATATCATGTTTTTCTCTTGCTTCATTGAGCCTTGGGAGAGATGCCGTTGACGTTTGCGCAGCCAATGACACCGATAAAAATAGGCTGCTCGCCATGATTAGATGTATTAATGTTATATAGTTTCCCATGTTCACTCGTCTTCCTGCCTATAAATACCAATGACTGATGTATGACACTTACTGTTAATATTGACGTTGGGTTTGAGCCATAAATGTGGCAATGCTATTAAATTAAGGATGCGGCTATTGTTGCGCTAAACTTAAATGCTGCTCGATATCGCGAATGAGTTCACTTAAACGTATTTTTCTTGTACTAATTCTGGAATCTTCTGTATGGAACTCTGCATCTAGGGAAAACAAAGACGCAAGGGGATTATCATTGTTTTGTTGAGTGGTGAGTTTTTTCTGGCCTACGGAAATAAGCTTTTCACCTGAAACAGTATCATGTTCTAAAATAAACTTGCCTTGGGATAATCCGATAACTTGATTATCTCCTGCTTTATTTTGTTTGGTAAAAACGAGCACTTCCTCATCGATATTAAAACGTATATTGCCCGGCACATACATATTCACTTTTGTTTTCAATCTTGGGTGTATCGCACTGCCACCCAGTGTTGTCACAATCAACTGAGCTTTATCATCGCCTTTTAGCTGTTGTGATATGTCAATCGTCGTATCGGTTACAATTTTTTTTCCTAGCCAACGGGTTTGCACGTCAACGCAGCGGGCCACCACAATATCATCGGCGTTAGCGGTAAGCTCTTCGAGTGTCATCGAAATACTTGAGGCCGCATTGGCATACGTTGAAATAACACCACTAACAATAAAAATAAAAGAAAAAATAAGCGTCTTCATCATAGTTAAACTCATTTTAAATACACACGCGAATCTTCTATTGCGTGCATAACATCAATACCAGTAAGCGCTATCTTATTAATGCGCTTACCCTACTTATGACTTTATCGAGCCCACTATCTAGGGCCATCAGTAAGGCATATGTTCTAAGGTGTGGTCACCGTACTTACGCTATCCATGATTAGCTCAGTGAAAGGCGCACCTTCGGAATTAACCGCACTTATCCCAATATAAAAATCATTACCGATAGTAATTGTCTGGCTGCCCACAGTCGTCCAATTATTTCCATCGGTGGAGACATACCCGGTAATGGTGGTACCTACTTTTTGCAGACGAACCCAGTGACCCACCTCTACCGCTATGGGTGATGGGGTATAGTTAGTATCGGTAAATTCTTCGTTACGGCTTATTAAAAAACCGCCCGATAATAATTCAATCATCATCGATACATGGGCACTGCCAGAATCTAAACTGCTTCTAATCGTTAACCCTGTTTTTGCGTAAAAATTACCAATGCTCACCACTCTCGCCTGCATATCGATATCACCTTGGTAAGGCTGGTATACCAAGAAAAAGTTATCGACAAAACTTCCCATATCAAAGCTACCGGAGTTGATGGTGTAGGTGCCGGTAGCCGAATCATAGGCGCTGGTGCCCGCTTGTCCCGGATTGCCAATATCAGCGCTTTGAGTGAAGGCCAGGCCATTACCACCTCCCGAATCACTCGCAACCACGATGGTGATACTGTCACTGGCAGAGAGGCTCGCACTATCATTAATTGTTGCCGTAATGGTATGGCTGCCAACACTCAAGGCTGAAGTTGTCAGGGAAGCGCCGCTGCCAAGTGCCCCATCTATACTGGACTGCCAAGTAATCACCGACGAAATATTGCCGTCTTCACTATCGTTCGCATCACCGTTAAAAGTCACGGCACTGCCTTGAGTAACAGTGATGCCGGTATTGGGTAACGTGATCGCAATAGCAGGCGGCATATTGGATGAGCTGCTCGTTATCGTAATAGTGACCGAAGCCGACGCTGTTGCAGAAGCACTATCTGTCACACTTGCCGTAATCACGTGCGTCCCTTGTGATAAATTGGCGAGTGCAAGAGAGCTTGCTGTTCCCAACGCACCATCAATATCAGACGACCACATTATTCCACCGCTTAAATCACCATCTTCGGTATCGCTGGCTGTTGCGGTAAGGTTTACAGATGTCCCAGCATCAAAACTCGCGCCATCTGCTGGCGATGAGAGAGTGATCAGCGGAGTATCGTTAACCGCACTGGGAGTCATCGTAATATTGACCGCAGCGGACGCGGTAAGAGACCCACTATCTGTCACACTTGCCGTAATGACATGAGCGCCTTGCGACAAGCCCGACAGAGAAAGGGAACTGGCAGTACCTAAATTACCATCGAGATCTGATGACCACGTCACGCTATGACTTAAGTCACCATCCTCAGTATCGCTGGCTAAAGCCGTCAATGTTACGAGCGTACCGCTATCAAAACTCGCGCCCTCGGCAGGCGAAGTAATCGTGAGCGAGGGCGCGGTATTACCAACGCTAGGCTCGCCTGCGACCAAAGATAACTGCTCAAAGGTAGACGTGGTATCGCTGGCACCTTCAGAATTAACGGCAATTAAACCCACATAGAAATTCGTATCGAAGGCAATGGTGGCGGTAGCGACTAACGTCCAATTATTACCATCGGTAGAGAAATAACCATGGACCACATTGCCTGTTTTTTGTAAGCGAACCCACCCCTCATTCGCGGCACCTGTGGTCGCGCCAGTATAAGAGGTATCGGTAATATCTTCCGTACGATGGATAAAGACGGGCGAACTCTCCCGCTCAATTGTCATAGAGGCATGACGACTCGACGAATCGAGACTCGCGCGAATCATCAAACCCGACTTAGCGAAGAAATTACTGATACTGGTCACACGGACACGAATATCAATATCACCTTGGCTTATCTGGTAAGCAAAGAAGAAATTATCGGAGAAACTGCCAATATCAAAGCTACCGGTATTGAGTGTATAAATACCAAGAGAAGCGTCATAACTCATGCTACCAGGGTTACTTCCCGGTGTGCCAATATCGGTGCTTTGATTCAACGTAATGGTGCCGGCGTCTTGTTCACTTTGCACCATGAGATTAATCGTGCTTACACCAGTGGCACCATCTGTGTCGATAGCACTTGCTGAAATTTCGTGAGCGCCGACACTCAAAGAGGAAACAGAGAGGGTCTGTCCAGTACCGAGAGATCCATCGATACTTGAAGACCATGTAATCGCATGACTTAAATCACCCTCAAAATCGTCATCAGCATTTGCGGATAAAACTGTAGACCGCCCTTCAATAACAACGGAGCCATTTAATGGCGAAGAAATTGTCACCGTAGGCGCGTTATTAATCACGGTGCAGCCCAACGGGTCTACCCGACTACCGGGCGCAGTACCAGGACATTGATCAATACTATCGACGACACCATCATTATCACTATCGGCTTGCGAAGCACTGCAGCCGACATTATCCACCACGTCACCAAATAAGGTATTGGGGCATTCATCAAGAGCATTATTAATGCCGTCAGCATCATCATCCAACTGTGTTTGTGCGCATCCAGCAGAATCCACTGTCTCACCTTGAGGGGTTAAAGGGCAAAGATCAGGGCCGTCGACAACACCATCATTATCGGTATCTATGGCACACCCCAATTCATCGACATGACTAGCGCTTGGGTGTGTATTGGGACATTGATCAATACCATCGGGAACACGATCACCGTCACCATCTAGCGCGCAACCGTCGCCATCAACAAGCGCGCCGACGGGGGTATTCGGGCATATATCTACATGATCATTGATGCCATCATTATCACTGTCAATCTGTGAAACAGAGCAGCCGCGATCTATCAGCACCTCATCTTCCGGTGTTGCAGGACACTCATCTTCGTTATCAAAGAAGCCATCATTATCGGCATCTAAAGGTAAATTCAGTGACTGTAAATACAGCGAGACAGACTTCGCACACTCCCCCACACATGCCTGCGGATTATCAATGGGCATTTGATGACTAACATAGTTAAATAATGCGGCTAGCGGCGTTTGCACGCCTTCACCTGAAATAGCAATGAGGTTTTCATTAAACTGCCCGATACCACTTGCCGCAATGCCATGACACTGGGAGCAGTTATCTAAATAATGTTGCTCTCCCTGAAGTACACTTCCACCCGCAGGAACACTCAGAACAGGACTAGAGATAAGATTAGCGTTGGCATCCATTTCGATCTGTGTCAGATCAAACTCGGTGTCACCAATAATCAGCTGTAATTTATGATCGGAATGTTTAAACCAATTTAACAAGGTAATGGTTTCACCGGAATCATTGTACGTCATGAGCAGATCGCCAAAGCTGTTTCGTGCCCAGGAAAAATCGTCGTACTCGGGCACCCGAGGCTGATCATCAACAAGACCGAGAAGCAGTTCTAAGGAATCAACATGCTGAGGATTTCCAGCATCCACGTGGCTATAGTCCGAAATATAGAGATCACCACTCCCAGGTTGCCAGGAATAGCTATCATTTTCATTGCCTCCAACAAGCAGGTCTGTGCCTACACCACCATCTAGGTAGTCATTGCCATCACCGCCAAAGAGACGATCATCCCCTTCATTTCCCTCTAAATAATCGGTATTGCCACTTCCTCCCTTTAACCAATCATTACCTGCGCCACCGATAAGGTAGTCATTATCGTTACCGCCAATGAGGTGGTCATTACCGTCTTGCCCCTCGATCGTCAATGGGACAAGCTCAGGCCCGATAACAACATCATCACCTGCCCCAGCATAAAAGCGATCAATATTACTCAATACCATTAACGAAAGGTCGTACGTATTACTTTGGTCATCGGCATAAATTGAATTTGTACCCAGCCCGCCATCTATCGCTTCTATGTTCGTCAAATCTTCGATCAGGAAGAGATCGTCTATCGGGTTGCCCGCAAATACATCATGGCTAAATACCGTATCGAAATCGTCGCCACCATCCACGATATCACCGAAGGTATAGTAAATAATATCGTTGCCACTGCCACCATCAAACCGATCATTTCCGGTATTACCAAACAGAATATCGTCCCCTCCCAGGCCGATTAATTCATCGTCTCCCGCCAAACCGTACAGCACATCATTTTCAGCCGTTCCTTGTACTGTGTCGGTGCTGTTTGTGCCGGTTAGAATAGAGGTGGCGGCGGTAATTGTCATCCGAACAAAACCATTATCAACACCGCCGTTATTGTCTTCGACAAGGTATTCAAAACTGGCGTTGCCAGAAAAGTTTTTATGCGGCACAAATGTAATTTGTGCAAGCTTATGATTGACAAAAACGTTGCCATTAACCGCATTAAACGCTTGATAAATAGTAAGGTCATCACCGTCAGCATCGGTATCGTTACCGAGTAATTCAGCAAAACTAAATACACGCGGCAAAGGTGAAATATTTAGGTAATTATCATCTATTGCAACCGGTGAACGATTACCAAGACGAACGTCAGTAACGGTATAATTGGAAGTATCTCCACTATACGAGATATTAAACGCGCGTCTCACCACCCAACGATTGCCTGAGCGCTCATAGAAATTACGTATTGTGATGGTGTCGTTTGCTGAATATCTAATGATCAAGCGATCTTGTTGTTGAGAGAAAATGGTGCTTTGTGGGGTAATCCCTGGGCCGAAAAACAAACGATCATTCGCCTCAATAAAACCTTCATTAACAACCAGTGTGTCGTGCCCATCACCAAGGTTAAAATAGATATTATCCCGACCGCGATCTAAATAAATCGTGTCATCACCGCGCTCACCGCGAACTTGCAGTGAGCCACCATTCCAGCCTAATGAACTATTAGAACTCCCGCCCGTAATAATAATATCATCGCCGTCACCAGCAAAAATAGAATCACGCGCACCACCGGCATCGATAAAATCATCCCCTCCGCCAGCACGGATAGTATCTTCACCAAACAGTGTTTGTATGTATTCGTCAGCGTTACCTCCCTCAACGGTATCTCTACCGGTAAAGTTGGAATTTTCTCCCGTATTGCCTTGAACACCTATCAGCGGAAAATACTTTCTACTTGCGCCAGAAGGATCAGTTTTCGTCACAAGTAATTCTGGGTGTTGATCGACATACCACTGGTCAACACCCCGAATAGTCATCCCTCTGGATCGTCGGATATGCGCTATGGTTTGCCTGCTAGAGCCGCGCGAGTCACGATATTCAGGCAGTAGCAACGTACTATCTCTAAGTCGAACAGAACCACCATCATAGACACCAAAAACACTGCCATACTCGATGACTTGATAACTTGCGCCATAGGCCATTGGGTCATAGACGAAAGAGATAGGTAGAGGCGAATCATCACTCGCCGGAAAGAATAAGCTGTCAAAGCCAAAGCCATCAGCTAAACACTTATGAGTGCTTTCAAGTGTGTCATTACCACCACCCACTCTAAAGATATAATGCACCCGACCACAGTTTCCCTTCCAAATAAAATCATCTCCTGGCCCTGAGTCAAATTGGAAATCCTGATTGTCTAGCGAGCTCACTAAAATTGTTTCATTGTAGGACGTGCCCACAAATGAAGACCCAGCAGGGCCAACGCGAACCCAGCTTCCATCAGCGGATGGTGTCGAAAATCGAGTGATAATATCTTGGTAGGTCACCACAACATCAGAAAATGTAATATCAGATAGCACTTGAATAATCTCACCTTGGCTATCGACGATCGATGTAAAAACATGCCGAATAGTGAGCACTTGAGTAGGATCATTATCGATGGTAATGAATAAACTATCATTCTTCATGGCAAACGATGCGCGCGAGGAGTCGATAGAACTTAGATCCCAATGATTATTGATACTAATACGAGAGTATTGAAAGCTACCACTATCAATAACCCTTGCTAATCCCAAATTATAAATATCTCGGCCATCTCCCGCTGCATAGTGGAAGACATTGTCATGAATAAATATATCAGTGGTATCTGCACCATAAAGAAAAATATCATCACCAGCTCCACCACTTAGATTGTAACTGGGGTTACTATTACCTCCGGTTGTTCCATATAGATAAAATTTGTCGTTATCGCTGGAGGCCTGATTTAACTGTGTCATTAATTCAGTGTGAGACCAAAGTGTTCCATCGGATAAGAACTCAATGCTTAATACCGTGTCTGTCTCAGGCCACGTGAAGCCATCGCGCCAATAATTATTAAATGTTATGGCATCGACAGTGCCTGCGACATTAAAAACTATACTATGAGAGTCCCGTTCTCGTTTGTTAGTGACAGAAACTTGTTGAGGAGAAATATCAGCGGCAAAAACGATGTGGTGAGTACCACCATCTTGGTGGATGATATCTTTATCATCGCCAACATTATAATGATAAGTATTACGGCCACTGCTGGCCCTTATAATATCGTTACCACGACCACCGACAAATATGTCATTACCATTTTGACCATTTAAAACGTCATTACCTTTATCACCAAATAGCGTGTCATCACCTAAAGTACCAAATAACTCATCATTTCCGCTCCGACCATTGGTCACACTATCGGCGTGTCGTACGAAAATAGTATTATCGGCATCGTTTGTGTGTTGAACATTGATATCAAATAACAAATCACGTAAAGAAACAGCACTTGAGTCAGCGAAATTTAGTGTTACCTGAACCAGTCCCATCATCACGTAATCGGAGAAGTTTCGACGAATGTTCTGTTGGTCACTCAGCCTAGTATTATAAAATTGAATTTCGTCAGTCGCTGAATAGCGCACGTTAATGGTAGGGTTACGACCATTATTGTTATCGTCATAGCTGATAACAAAGTCATCCAGGTGAATGCCTTCAGAAAAATAAATATTTGTGTTGGTCGCTTCGTAAGGTGTTCTTACACTGTCAATGCCATCACCAATAGATAACTCGGCAACAACATGAGTGTTAATGGGATAGCTATCATTGCCAGGGCCTGCGATCACTCTCGTAAGACCAGAGTTTCTAAAGCCTGATGCCAAGTATATTAAATCGTCATGATCACCGGCATAGACAATATCATTACCGCCACCAGAGATTTCAATTTGATCATCACCACCAAAAGTCCGAATGACATCATCGAAAGGTGAACTAAAAAAGTTATCTACCTCATCTGTCCCCGTCAGTAATAACTGATTAATGTCCGTTGCCGATAGCACCCTACCTTCAACGTCAATAAAATTGATAGTCTGTATAATATTTGAGCTAGAGCCTGTGATATAGCCATCAATTAAAATAGAGTCATCGCCTTCGCCGTAATTAATACGAATATCAGATCGGTTCACTTGCTCAAACTCTAGGCTTTGCAGCGAGATACCATCGCCAAAAATAATACGACCTTCGCCACCTGGGGCTGTAATCGTGTCGCGTCCATCACCGAGGTTAAAGAGAAATTTTGCACCAAAGCTTAAGGTATCTTGATCAGGCCCACCCACCAAGAGGTCGGTTAATTCACGGGTTATAGGGTCTCGACTTCCTCTTAGAAAATCATTTCCGGCGAGACCATAAAGTTGATTCCCACCTTCAAATCCATATAGCGCGTCTTGGTTTTCCGTACCGATAAGTACTTCATTAGAAGATTCCCCTTGATCCTTTCGCTCGCCGACAAGCAGCTCGATGACTCTTGTTTGCAAAAGATTATTAGCACCCCGAACGCGAATGGTAACGGTGTTAATACCTTGCTCAAGTGTCAGGTTGCTTGTGAACTGATAACCACTTTCGCTTTCAGAAATAGTTGCAGCAATATCATTGACTAAGACCGATACGTTAGCCTCACTAAGACTCCCAAAAACCTGCTGTTGTGCCTCGAAAAGAATTTGTCCATCACTATGACTTTGCACATTAAAATTCACGGTATTTAAAGCAAATGCTGTCAAGGTAAATGCTTCGTTCATTTCTATTTGATAGCCCTGCCCCCGTACGATAGGAAAATCAACGCCATCAGGCACATCATTGAGGTAACTTGCTTCTTCATATAGGCCGGTTCCTGTATTAATGCGTTGAATATTGGCAACAATATCTGCGCCACCTAAGGCACTTAACACATCAAACGCTGAGGTGCCGGCAGGAATACATGAAATACCAACAAGGTTGATACCTGTATTAAGATTAATAACATTACAGACAGGATCGCCTTCAAGCTCCAGTGTTCGAGCTTGTATCATTTGCACGCGGTAAGCTTCATTGTGCTTTATAGGAAAGTCGACACCACTGGCAACACCACTGATGTATTCAGCCGTTTGCCAAAGTTGTGTCTCCGAATTAAAGCGTTCCACATAACTGGCAACACCATCACCGCCGAGAGTATTTAATAAATCAAACGCGCTAAAGTTCACGGGTACTGCAGTGGGGTAGCTAAATAAATTTAAACCACTGGCCAATGTTATGGTCGTCAATAACGGGTTCGTTCCAGCGGCTATTTCACTACCGTTACTCACACCATCAAAATCAAAATCTTCGTCAGCGTCAGCAATACCGTCATTATCGGAATCAGTACTAAAGGGGTTACTGCCAAAAATAGTAATTTCATCATCATTACTGATGCCGTCATTATCATTGTCTGCATCACAGAGGTCGCCAATGTTGTCACCATCAAAATCATCCTGTGAAACATTGTGGGTATCAGGACAGTTATCGACACTGTTTAAAATACCGTCGCCATCGGCATCGTCTGCTGTGAAGTCACAAGCATCACCAATACCATCGTTATCAAAGTCAGCTTGATCCGGGTTTGCGATAAATTGACAATTATCGAGAGGAGCCTGGACTTGGGAGGTTTGTCGCAGTACAGATAAATTTCCGCTTCGGGAAAATGAGCGGTAACTAGAACCGTCAACCGAAATTAAAAATACTGAAGAAAGTCCAATCTGGCTATGGGGAATGCGCGGTAAAACAGCCGTAACAATACCGGTGTCAGTTTCTACAGAGACATTATCACGCGCATTAATTCCTTGACCGAAGCAATCACAATTATAAATATCAATGGAAATGCCTAGCATTCCATTTAATGCCTGTTGTTCAGAAGTAAGCGGTTGCGGTTCATATACGCGCGTCGTGACGTTAAAAATGCCCATAACGATACTATCGGACGTACTCAAGTCTGTCTTGACAACGGCGATCGCTGCATTCAGGTCACGGCTACCGACTACAGGGATTGTTGAGCCGATAAAATTTTCAATCCTGGTATAGCGATGCGACGCTACTGCGGCACTCGGCAAACGATCCAGATCATTGATGCCATCATTGTCATCATCCGCATCGCACGCATCTCCCAGTCCATCATTGTCGTTATCCAATTGATTCTGGTTACTTATCGAAACGCAGTTATCAACAACATTACCTACTTGGTCATTGTCTGTATCTTGCTGATTCGCATTAGAAGTAAAAGGCGCATTGTCTAAGACATCAATCACCCCATCATTATCGTCATCGCTATCACATATATCCCCCAAGCCGTCGTTATCATTATCATGTTGATCAGGGTTTGGGAAATTAAGACAATTATCAACACTGTCAGAAATAGAGTCACCATCGACATCGACGATGGGAGTGTCGCTAGCGTTATTGGGATCACTGCCAAGTTGAAGTTCGGCACCATCATTGACACCATCACCATCACTGTCCGCATTAAGTGCGTCTGTCGGCGTCGCGCCATTAATTTCACTACCATCATTAATGTTATCGCGATCGGAATCTGCTTGATTGGCAAGCGTACCATTGGCGACTTCGTCTGCATCCTCAATGCCATCACCATCGGTATCACGCACTTGGCTATTGCTTCCATTCCGATACTCTTCCAGGTTACTTAAGCCATCGCCGTCACTGTCCAAAGCGGCATCATTGGCATTATTAATATCGAGGCCATTAGCGAGCTCATAAACATCACTAATTCCATCACCATCACTATCTTTTGCTACTTGCAAGCTTATCGGGCTAACAGCAGAAAACTTAGTTTCACCACGAAGGTTATTGTTAGGCAATGTATCGCGAAAAAAGCCTTCGCCTAAACTTCCTCCCATGACCCGAATACTACTAGACTCGCCACCTACCACGGCCCGATGTAATTGCTGAGCATCATCAAAAAGATTGGTTAAATTAACGGTGGCCAAGGCGTTGGCAATACCATCCCCGACCATGTAGGAAACCGGCGATTCACTGCCTTCAACACTCAAAATAACAATGCTACCATTGGCAGGGCTACCGCCTCCCTCTTGAAAAACTTCGGTACCAATGGTTTCATTGCTGGACGGTAAACTATATTGTTTCGTCTTAACTGATGGTAACGCACCCGAGACAGGAAAACGCTCCACATTGGCATCGACATTGGATGTATTAACAACGCGATAAAAGTAAGGTGTGTTAGCTTCTAAACCAGAAACCTTAACTCTCATGACGCCATGAGTCTGCGCCATGTTAGCTAATGCATTGTCACCCGACACAGTATAGTTAGGAGAGATGCTAAGTCCTGCTATAGGTTCAAGGCCTTGGACATCTTTATAGATTTCTATATGAGGCGTAGAGGCCTCATCGGTCTGCCAGTTGACAGTAAAAGACCGACTGCTTACATCTGTGACAACAATTTCGCTATGATTAATCGCACGTGCTTGTTGAATACTTAATAGCAAAATTCCACATGTAACGGCTATTTTTTTTGAGATAGATGTAAAACGTCTTTGCCCTATCCGTAGTATGCTCATAATAATCGTCTTTAAAGTTATACGGCCCGATAGATTAATACACTAACCTCATCGACTTATACATGGTAAACGTATTGATGTTAACTCACTCTGCTTATAGAGAAAATAAGTCCTAGTTGGTTGAACGGTAACGATACACCGCACAGCATAAACTTTTGCACCATAAATATAAGGCTTTGCAAAGGTCGCGATACCGAACATTTTTTCAACTGCACCACTAAACATCGAGTTATTATATTTTTCTTTTATTCAAGAAAAAATACAGAATTACCTACACTTTACAAAGGCATATTTAGGCCAATAATAAAGGTATATCCTGTTTTTAATTTTTACTTTTCTTTAACAAAGTCGGGTGAGTAAATGACAACGACAAAAACAATAAACATGCTCGTTACACGATAAAGTAAGCTGCCCAAATAAAGCGACGCAAGACCGTATTAGATATATATTCCTGTAAAAGCATGTGTAATTTATATTCTGCCGAGTTAAATAATCCTTATCAAAAAATATATTTAATATCCATTTAGCGCTTTATTAACAGCAATGGCTTTTGTTAAGAAGTGACTGACTTTATGAAAACACATGACAGGCGTACTTCCTTTTATTTTACTTACAACCCCAATAAGAAAAGATGTTCATACAATACCATTAGTATTTGTACTGATATATCCATTTAACAATGATACCGATAATATTGCAAGCCCTTAAAAAGGATTTTGGCGACACTTTGCCACTAGAGACGCCCAATATGTCACCTATAAACTCCCACTAAACAATCTGTATTTTTTAGTCATATTATTGTCATAATAGACGGCGTTATATACAGCAATAAAAGGATGCATTTAATACTTATATGGGTCAACCCAGAGTTGAACCCCCATAATGCAGGTAAACAAGACCACGCGTTTATTGCCAATACTGCTAAGGCAATCCATATTCTAACATGCCCATCCTTTCGATAAAAACACGATCGATTCCAATATCTTGCGCTAGATCAATGCAACGAAACCGACACCAAAAGTAGTTCAAGTTATCATCAATACCTACAAAATAGTTTTCAGCTTAGGGATACAACTGTACATCATCTAATAATACAGAAAGTGCATCAGACTCCATGGAAAAGCACTCCTTGTACGTTTCCTAATCGAGGGCAAACCATTAATATTATTATCTTTGCCTCAACCAAGGCCACACAAGTGCCATAAGAAACACCCAAAAAAATGCGCGTTTTGATAGCCTAAAGCCCGAATCATTGTATTGACATCACTTACCTGCTGCCCAATAAAAAAGGCACTCAAACGTTTATTTATCTGTTTCTTCCCCACCTGTAAAGTATGAGCATACTCTGACAATTGTTCAAAGCAGGGGTCGAGTTAACAATTTAACCACTACATTTCATCAGCTCTAGGCTGTAATGTATTTCAATAAATCAATATTCAGTTATCTGTAAGATAGAATTGTTCCTTCAATTACTTACTTATTCAAAGTTCCCTATAACACAATTATAAGATTTTGATTACATCAGAGGCTTTTATTTTGATATTTACGAAAAACTCCTATTAAACATTTATTCTTTTAAAAAGGGTTTTATCTATTTCATTCTTATATCAGAAAAAATCAAGTTGACTATTTTTCTATAATTACACTCTAAATTTTTCAATATTAACGACCCAATAAAAATAAACGCTAATAACATTTTATGATATTTCTTAGGGAATTCGAAAATAATTAGGGTTTCTCACATCAAAATCACATTGAGATACCTTTGATCTGAATATGTCATGAGCACCTCAATATTTTTAATAAACACTTAAATAACAGTAACACTATTGAAATTAATTATAAGATTAGTATTTTACGAATGAATAAGTCCGAGTTGCATCGGCTGTACGGAAGAATAAAAACTTAGCTTCCAAAAAATAATTTTCAATGCCAATCTTGACGATTAAATATCGCCACTGTAGACAACTATTAAAAAAACACTATACTAAGCGCACTTGGTAAATAATTGAAATAAAGATAAAAACAGTTTTCCAAGCTTACATAAGGAATGGGTAGTCAATACGACGTTTTCTTAATATAGGTAGACCTTACTAGCCTTTTACTTTGAACACTTAGCGTCATCATTTTTATAAAAAAGAACTACGCCGACGACCTCTTGTATTAAAAAGCTAGTTTCATATACGACATGGAGAGTTAGGATGCATAATTCAAGCCCCGTCAATTGGTCTTTACTCGCAGGAGTACGTTTTTTTCTTGCCTGGATCGTCATGACTGCCCATATAGATTTTTATGCACCAGGAAGCATTGCAGCAGCATTTTACATGTTTGGGGCAAAAGCGTCAGTCGCTGCGTTTTTATTAATTTCTGGTTTTTCAATTGCCGCATCCATCGAAAGTAGGCCCCAAGGGTTTATACTGAGACGGCTACTCCGAATCTACCCACTCTATTTTGGTGCCTTATTGTTAACTCTTTTCGTACAGAGCTTTATCGTCTCAACTACGGATAATCCGATATATCCAGCAGATGGTTGGGGGAAAGTTATCGGCAATATGCTAATGACACAAATGTTTTTTGTTAAAGCATTAGTATATAACGGCCCTTTCTGGTCATTAAGCATCGAATTTTTCTTCTATGTTTTAGCTCCTGTTTTCTGCTTTATGAAAAAGAAATATTTATACACGCTGATTGCCATTTCAGCTATTGTGTATATTTTACCGAGTAAACCTGAAGCTAGTATATTTTACGTCATGTTACTTAAATTTAATGCGCTTAAATACTTATGGATTTGGCTATTGGGTTTCTGCTTATACAAAAGAGAACCAAAGCTAGATTTTATTGGCGGTGTGCTCTGCATAACTCTGCTAGTGCTCAGCAGTAATTTTACTCACCCATTAAATATAGTAACATTAGGCGGCACTTACCTAATACTGTTATTTTCACACCATATCACAATCAGCGGATCTATAAGAAGTGTACTGAATTACCTGGGTGATTTATCGTATCCGCTCTACCTTATGCACTTTCCGTTGATACTCCTCGTTGTATACGGCTTAAATATTCAATCAGAATTCTTACTTTACACGATTATATTTTTAACGACTGCTCTTAGTATTAGAGTCTTTGATGTATACCTGAAAAACATATTATTCAGACCATTATTTACGAAGTTACTTAACTCTTCCATGTGGAGAAAGACAGTATTTAGTCATGTTCCACAAAAAATTGCCATAAGCTATCGACTTTGATAACAAAATAAATGGTTATTTTTAGGGTTAAACATAGTGCAGAAGAAAACATATTTTTACTGCGTGGACATTGATATAACGAGTATAGTATCTGTAGTTCAAATAAAATATTGTCATCATGGGACGAAGGAGTTTTAACCCAAAATATAAACGGAAGGATGTGCTTTCTGTAAAGCAATACAATCAAGATATTACTTCTGAATTTTTAGCATATCAGTATTATTTGACTCATTAGATAAATACATGAGCTATGGCCGGACATGATCTTATAGATAAAAGAAGTATTATTCGTTAACTTTTATATTGAAACCACTATATTTAGGAGAAAAATGATGAAGGACTGGAAAGACAAAGTGAAGCAGATGGAACGTTCAATAGAACCTGCGGTGAGTGGCGATGAGGATCTAGGCCCCTATAAGTGGCTTCCTGAAGGCGTCTGGAAAAATCCCAAAAAACAATTTGGCTACAATCTTATTGCGCTCCCCTTTAAAGATGCTGATCAGGCACGATCACGCGGCTACCGTGTATTAACGAACAAATATAAAGAAAAATTAAAGTTCACGATTGCGGATAAAGGGGCGCCAAACCGAGGGGTTGCACCTGTTGAAAAAGATAAAAATGACGGGGTCTGCCATAGAAGTGATGATGTTGATGCAGGTACGTTTAAAACTGTTGACCAGTTTGCGCTAACACTGGACTACATTCAGGAAATAGAGCAGGTAGAAGCTATCAGTTTTCCGGATGTACCTCCTGAAGATAGACCAAAGGAGACAGGGAAAATAAGAAAAAAAATCCATCATGAGCCAGGCTTATTTTTGCGTATGACAGATCCTATAGAAACAACCATACAAAGAAAGCCAACGGTGAGAAACGTACCGTTAAATCTAGCGCGTTTAGCGACTATCCCTCACGGGAACTCTGTTTTGGCACTGGGTAGCTGTGAGGTTTTAGAGTACTCAAAAACCGAGCTTAAGAAAATTATTTGTGCGAAGGATGGTGATGCTGCCGATACAGCAATGCGTGATTATCTTTTACTGCCAAAAGATAGTTTCCGTATAGGTATGCCTCAAGGGACAACTCAGGATTTAGATAACTCTTCTTACCTCGAACCTTACCGAAAAACAATTATTGACAAAGGTACGCCTGATGAATTTAACCCGGTAGTACCTCAAGCACGGTTGTTTAGTGATCTCAAACACGTCTTAGAGATCAAAAATTTCAAAGTTAAGGGGAAGTTCCCCATCAAGAAGACGACCAAGATTTATTTCGATACTGACTTTGCTACAGGGGGTATTCTCAATATCCCCTTTGTCACCAAACAAGCTAACGCAGCGGCTATGCGATCCACGTTCTGGATTCATGAATTAGAAGACACAGGAGACTATGATGACGAACCCAAAATGGTGATGCAATATTTACAAACCGTTTTGTTAGACTTTCATGTGATTCGTTCAGATGATCTCCCTGGTCGTATTCGGTGGCCCCATATTTCCATTAACACAATGATTAAAAAAAGTAGGCGGCGGTAGAAAGGTGTCGTGAAGTATTGTTGTTAACTCACATTCAAAGTGCAGATGTAGTATCTCAATCGATAAGGCATTAATGTATTAAGTCTACAGCATAAATCGGGTAAGAGTTGGCATCTATTCAACCCAGCTCTTACCGCATTATCCTTCGAGCGAATCAATACAAAAAAAAGTACTTATTTGATTATCACCCTGAAAGCAGTAAACGTTGATACACTGACCAAGTATAAATATTCGCATCACCCTTTTTAATAATTTATGATGTATTATTGAGTGTTCGTTGAATACTTAGCGTCCAAGAATTACATCAAGAATCTCCACTTATTATTTGAACACATCTCACCTAAACACACTGATCAAGTTTCATAAACAGCATCTACGGCTGCCTGAGATACCGGACGCTGTTGTTGGCTATGGTAACTTTCTTCGTTCGGATGAGAAAAAGTAGTATCAGTATTCATATGCCATTCTCTATCCGCTTTTTCCACATCAATGGAACCATCACCTTCTTTTGTAATACGACCAGCCTTGATAGCTTTACGTACCGCCGTATCAGAAATACCCCGATGGCGGGCATAGGCACGAATAGAGATTCCCATAAAGGTGCTCCGATAATTAATAGGGCCATCGCTCAGATAGCAGAAAAAATCAAGCAGTATTTAACAAAAAACTCATAAACAAATAAATAAAAAACACCTTAAAAAATCAGCTAAAAACCACTTGATGTAACGCTCAAACGAAGGGTTAATGCTCCTACAAATACACAATAAGCGAGATAGAAAAATATTATGTTTAACCCTGATGACCCCAAAAGCCCAACAGCAGAATTTATAGCTAAAAAGCAACAGATTGATAAGGCGCTACAACGCCTGCAGCAGAAAAGCGATGAATTCTTTAACGTTAACCAAAACAAGATACATTGGGGGCATGTTACCGACATTACCGATTATGCCGAATTACTAAATCATCTTACCGATAAAGTATTTAAAGAAGGCGAATATGCGCCAGGAAACACAGCTAAACGTTAAAAATAAAAAGAGAGGCTACATTTTTTAGTCTCTCGACTACCCCACGACGCCAATAAAAATCATCCAGTAAATACCGAGACAATCATTATGATAAAACTCACGAATACACAAACCACCATTTTAGCGAACGCGGCACAAAGAGAAACAGGCTCGATTTATCCGCTGCCGAACACTATCAATAAAGGCATCGAGTCGCGTGTTATTAACAGCCTTCTCAAAAAACAATTTATCGACGAGAAGAACGGTGACTACACTATTAACGCCAACGGATTTAAAGCTATTGGCCTTGCACCTAGGGAGAAAAGCAAAACGAGCAAGAATGATATTATTCTCCAGCTTGTGAGCGCCAAGGAAGGGGCAACGCTTGAGGCTTTATGCGAGGCTACCTCTTGGCAGAAACATAGCGTAAGGGGCGCTATAAGTACTTTAAAAACTAAAGGACATACTATTGTTTCCTCTAGAGATAGCGATGGATCGCGTAAATACACATTAAAAAAAGACAACACGCATTAGATATTACCCCGTCATTAACCTGTCCAAAAAAATATAAAACAGCGCTTTATTGAATTGACCTTGTCAGTAAGTGACGCCTGAATGGAACACAACACCCTACAATCCGCCAAAGGAACTCCGATAATGACAGCAAAAAATCCAGAGGTAAAAATAGATACAAGCAAAGCCATGTTGCTAGTAAAAAACAAAAGCACTTATCACGCCGTCTATTGTTTTTATAACCATCATAATAATAATCATAAGGGCGGCCTGGGTGATATTTTGCATCAACACTACAACACATTAGATAGCATCTATCAACTTATCCAAGGTGGCAATATTCATACCCTATATGCCGACAGTATTCGTCTTTTTACGATTGGCCACAAAAACCACCACCCTAATACCACATATAAAGATATCGGCATTGCACTAGACGAAGGTGTTAAAGCTAACGTCCATCATATTTATATCTATGCTAATGATCTCTGGCGGCACACGCTGCTTGCTATTTAGCTAAGTTTAAAAATCTACATCATTGACTTGATGTAATCGTCGAAGAGAGCGTTAATGTAACAACATAAAAAACAACTCAAGGAGTTATTGCCATGACTGAATTACGATTAGCGCTTACTAATAAAGTACTAGAGATTATTTACCCAGAAGACCGCAAACATTTTAAAGAATATATTGACTATTTTACCGATGATGACCTTAAAAATATTAACAATGCAGAACAATACAATGAAACCTATAAACATAAAGCTGAAATTAAAGTAACGTTAAAAGGTTTTGTCGGGTCAGATGTATTTAAAGCGGAATATATTGCTAATACCAACAATTGGGCAACTCAAGCCCATTTGTTAATAATTAAGAGGATGACAGCAATGCTCGATTGTTTTGATATTCATACACTCAATGCTATTGCGAATCGTAGTGTTGATATACCTAGCATCGTTAAAGAAATGGACGATATCTAACGATACAGATATTGGGAGGCTAACATTTAGCCTCCATCAATAAATAATTAAAAATATAATAGCACTTCCTACCTCAATATTTATCCATCATTGACTTGATGTGTCTCACAAAAGCGTCAATGTCCGGACTTAAACACGAAACGCAACGTAGAGAAAATGAGTGCGCCAACATTTTAAAATATGTGGCACACCTTCGTATAGTAAATCAATAGTCTTATTACAACGTAATTTCAGCGTTTTATATTTAATATTTTTTATTTATCAAGAATTCTGACTCCATCTCCATCAGCGACTTTTTTCACGAATGCTATTCTCAAATCTGTACTATTTCTAAAAGCTAAGTCAGATTGCCCAGGGATACGAAAAGAAGAATGGAGTGTTTTGCCTGTGTCGAAAATAATGCTATCACCAATAGACATATTGGATAACCAATATGCTTTATTAGATTCTTTTTTATCAATAATTCCGGCAGGAAAAAACTTATCTTTATATTTTCGAGACGCTGTCACACCCATCACATCTTGATCTTTAACAGTATTATTATCATATACAAATAATGGGTTAGATTCATTTACTTCATCCTGCAGTGTCCAGACATTAATCATTTTAACTAATTCATAGTCACTTTTACCAATTTTATCTGCAAAATTTTTATCCCAACTCGAATGGAAAGCTGTAAAAACCTGTTTAACGTCGGCTTTTCTTTCTAACGTAAAGTCGACATGAGGGATAACTGAAGGTTTTCTTTTTTTAACTCCACCGACAACATCAGCTTTTCCTGATGGGCCTCTTGGTTTACTAGAACGAGATACCATCCCGAGAGGAACAGCGATAACATCCTCGCCTAAATCATCTAGATATTTTTCCGTGAGTTTTGTTATCTCGTGTTTTAACTTATCCATGTCGCCTTCACTATGCTTTCCATCTCGAATAGATCGTATCAGGTCATGAAGCCTACTTGGTAGCTGCCTAAATTCAAATCCATGTTGGAAAAGCTTAAAGTCTTCAACCCTACCACGAATATCAATAATCTCTTGAGATACTTCTTTTAATTTACCGCCTTTTATCTGTTGAGCAATATTTAATCCCACTGGAGACATGTGGTCAAAAGCTTTGAGCTTTGGCCCGGCACTAAAAATATTGGCAGGCATAGCTAGATTTAAAGTGGGTGCTCTATAAATAGGCTCTGAATGCCTTACGTGACTAAGCGTAAGTGCATTCGAAAGATTTGTTTTCTTTGAATCTTCTGTGTGCGTGAAATTCGGGGTTCTTAAGTGAATAGATGCAGATGGTATTGTCATAGAAACTCTTACATATCTTAAAAATTACAAACCTTTGTAGGATATAGATTCAAACAGTTTGCTTTTTTTAATGCAATTTACACTATGAGAATAAAATAATGTCACAACAACTATTACTAATAGAACGGTTTTTATAGAATAAATTATAAATACATATAATGTGCCCCCCTCTAAACTATTACTTTTGTCACATGTTAATTCACAATGGCGGGATAGTCACAATTATCAGATACTTCTTATGTACCGAGATAAAAATAAAAATTTTTTCTAAGTATAATAATAAACATTCTTCCTATTATAAAATAGTTTCAGCTTCCGATAAAATATATGCACCAATGACTTGATGTAGTCGTCGAAACGAGCGTTAATGTCCCTACAGAAACACATCAAGCGAGGAAATTAAAATGGGCACATGGGCATTACCTAAAACAAAAAAAATCGCAAACGACTTGCAAGTATTGATGAAAAAGCCAATACCGTGCAACCAAGCGACTCATCATTTAGTCGACATTATCGGCGACGATGATTTATACGATCTTCTCGAAGCATTGGAGGGTGATTTTGATATACGCCCCATCATTCGAGACTTTTTAAGCGAAGTCATCACACAGCGCATCGACTACAACAATAATGACTGGGATAAGGAAGCCCTCCGTATTTGCACACGGCTAACCTCACCCTAGAGGTTAAGCCGATGTTACCTCCAGGCTGTTAAAGGTAAGAGAATCCAACAGCCTTGTCGCTTCCCCCCCTGAATATTCTTGCCAACGACGAATAATAACGTCCACATATTTAGGATCAAGCTCTACTAGCCTTGCACGGCGGTTCGCTTTCTCACAGGCAATTAAGGTACTGCCAGAGCCACCAAACGGGTCTAATACAATATCCCGACTTTTACTGGAATTTCTTATTGCTTTCTCCACAAGCTCGACCGGCTTCATCGTAGGATGTAAGTCACTCTTATTAGGCTTATTAAAAAACCATAGATCGGTTTGATTTCTATCACCGCACCAGAAGTGGTCGCTGCCCTGTTTCCATCCATAGAGAATCGATTCGTATTGCCGCTGATAATCGGAATGGCCTAATGTAAAATGATTTTTCGCCCAAATAATAAATGTCGACCAACGGCCACCGGCATCGCGAAATGCCTTTTGTAAGGTATCCAGCTCGCTGGAGGACATACAGATATAACACGCGCCTTTAGTTTTATCGAGGATATGCGTTAGCGCGTCTTTTAAAAATGTGTAAAAGCCCTCGCCTAGATTATCATTGAGTATAGGGCGACTATTAAAGCGTATTTTATCGCGCTGGTTGCTCCCATAATCCACATTATAAGGCGGATCGGTAAAGGTCATATCGACCAACTCATCCCCCAGTAGCGTATTAATATCCTCACGGCTAGTGGCATCTCCACATAATAATTTATGATCGCCTAGCAACCATATATCACCGACTTGACTGATCACACTTTCTTCTGGCTCAGGCACCTCATCCTCGTTACCCTGGCTATCCGATGCGCTATCAAAATCCAGTAATTCATCTAGCTCGTCATCCGAAAAGCCAATGATATCGAGATTAAACCCTAGGTCTTTTAAATCATCAAGTTCCAAGGCAAGTAGTTCGTCGTTCCATCCAGCGTTTTCTGCGAGTTTATTATCTGCAATAACCAGCGCCCGTCTCTGTGATTCTGTTAGATGATCTAGAATAATCACAGGGGCTTTTTCAAGTTGTAATTGTTGTGCGGCTAGTAGGCGGCCATGGCCTGCGATAATCGTTCCGTCACTCGAGACTAGGATAGGATTAACAAAACCAAACTCGACAATACTGGCAGCGATTTGAGAGACTTGGGTATCGTCATGAGTGCGAGCGTTACGGGCATAGGGAATAAGTTTTTTGAGTGGCCGGTGCACCACCGAATCTACAGCGATGTGCGCCATATACAAACCTTAGTAAAATAATAAAAACAGGAAAAAACAAAGATATAAAAAAATACGAAACAAAAGCGAATGAAAGGATCATGTAATGCAAAGGGTGCGAACTTGAATGTAAGAGTGCGAACCTGCGAACTGCGAACCACTTAACAACATCTATCGCTAGCGGAATTCGGCGGTGTGGAGGCCCGCTTGGCGCTTATCTCCACCAAGTACCTTTTTGATATTTTCGAAGGAGATCGCAGACGTTCGGCGAAGTTTTTTAAGTGTTATGAGCTGGTTTACAAATAAGACTGTGTTAATTAATAAAAGTTTCAATCAAATTAATTTTTTTTCAAAGCTAATATTAATGTAAGAGAATAATCAATAAATGACAGTAAAAAATAACGCGAGAAAAATATTCCACTAAACACAAATGTTACATATGTTTAATCCCATCGTAAATAATAAATCCCGCTCCTCCAATCACCGCGATAAAGAATAAAATTAATAACGTGAAAAATGTTTGTTTAATCATGAGGAAGACCCCTGTGTGTGATTAACTAGATTACCCCGTAAGTCCGAATTTATCACCCCGCTGAAGCCTGGAAAGTGCCAGTATAACGTGGGTTAAATAATTTAATCGCCTTGACCTAAGCTACCCTACTGCTTAGGTCGCTAACATTTTAAATCCCTCACATGAGCAGTTTTCAAGACATAAAAAATCGCAGCGATAGTCTCGACTGGGGTCTAATAAAAGACTCTAGGTAAATATTTTTATAAAGCTAATCTAAAGCTCTTTGCATGTTATCTCTCTTTAGTTTAAGGGTTTCAAGCTTATCTTTCTGTTTGCTCGTCATAGCTTCTCTTGGAATGCTATCAATCTGCCTAATCTCGTTCTTTAATGTATTAAGACGCATTTTAGCAGTACGATCATCATAGCTATTAAAAGCATCAGTTATTAAAGTGCTAGTCACACCTGCATGTCTTATTGCTGAATCTATCTGATTTTTATGCTGTGCTCTTAACGCACTTAAGGAATTATCTCTACCAACAAAAATAATATCCTTTCCGTTTATATGTGTCGACTCATGGTCTAACAAGCTTGCTGACTCATGTGGCATTACGGAACTTCTGGCATCTAGAAGACTTGTTTGTTGTTGAACTGGACTATGATTTCTCGCATCTAATATCGCCGGGGCAGTAGCACGAGCGCCTACGAAAAAGCTTGGTTGTCTTTCATCTCTGTTTTCTCTTGCGATACCGAAGCTGTTTGAAAGAGGATTCATAGCGTAAGAACCAGCAAAGGCTGGAGTATGTAGTGTCATATATGTTTCCTAAAAGATTTCATCATAGATAAATTAATTAAATTTAATAGCTTTGTATCGTTATAGTATCGATTTAAACAATTTGGTTCACTTTTTAAAAATCGATAATTATCACAGTAATATCTTAGTGCTTAGGAAAATATAGACTTAAAAATCAATAATTTGGTATCGAATAGTCTGAACTTAGAACCAAGTTTATACTATCAGGTTTAAGGATTCGAATAGCTGTTGTGACGCTTGGTAATACTTAATTACACCATCCGTTATTTTTTCAGGCATAAAAAAACCGCAGCGATAGTCTCAACTGCGGTTTAATAATTTGTTAAATAAATATTACGTACCGTATTGGTTGGTACTTGTCTCAGGATAGGGCAAACTATACGCCCAAACGCGGAATTTGTCCCACCCGTTTTTTAAGACTTCTTACCGGGAATTACCGCCACTTACCGGTACTTCTAAATTATCACTAATTGTACTAAGCGCTTCATTCCAATAACGCTGTGCCGTTGTTTTCGGATAGCCCACCTCTCGCGCAATGGCTCGCCATGACATGCGCTGTGCTCTAAGCCAAATTAATTTACGCCGCTCTGGCTGATCGACTAACGTAATCCAAGCTAAGGTTTCTTCAGCGCGATCAATGGCATCGGGGAGTGGTTGTAATATCGTGTATTGTTTTGTTTTTTCCATCCGAGCAATTTCTCGTGGTGTGTATTTAATTTCAGGCCAATAATTTCTATGGCCCAGTGATATATTTCCTGGTAACTTGCTTAACACGCTAACACACTCCTCAAAACGCCGTGCTACGGTTTTATTATCCCAGCTATGCCGATGCATTAGTGTCTCCCAGTTTGTTGATCCTGCGCCCACATGAGCAGTCCTAGCGCATCTGCCTCGTTATCGTCAGCAGGTTCATAGCCTAAACGTCTCACCGAATCGATCATAGCCTGTTTGCTCGCATTACCTTTGCCCGTGATATGTTTTTTAATCGTACCAACAGGCACACCTTGGTAAGGAATATTTTCCTGCTCACCAAACGCGGTAAGTGTTGCTAAAAATCCGCCGTACACATGCGCTGCGTCTGTCCCTATGTGCCGCCTAACCTCCTCGAAATAAATTACGTCTATGCCATCGATGGATGTATGTAAATCTCGTAGCCAAGCATTAAATTTTAAAAATCGCATCCCACCCCCGTCGTAACGACTATGCTTGAAATTAGCGATGCCGCTGATAATTAATTCTTTTGATCTCATCGCCCATCCAGTCGTTGTTCCTAGATCCAGTGATAATACGTTTAAATTATCCATTATTTTTTTCTCCTTTGCGTGACGGTTTTTTTAGGGGCAATACGTTTTCCTCGTGCCCGGTGTTTTTCGCACCGACGTGTTAACGACCTAATTTTAAATGGTGTGGCTGTTTGAAATGATGCACCGCATTCAGGACACCGACTATCCCACACCAATAACATCGTCTCCCTCCCATTGGATTTTCGTGTATAAAATTCTACCCTTTTGAACTCATAGGCCTGTCCGTCATACATCAAGATCATTCCTGGTCGAGGGGGCATATTAAATTCATGTATCATCGTCTCATCTCCGCCGTGAAAAAAAACCTATCCGACGAGGTGATATTAACCCTACTAGTTCACTAAGTAGGGTTAATATACCCGTAGGGGATATAGTCTGTGTTACATCCTTAAAAAAGCTCAAAAAGTCACGCAGCACTAAGGCTAGAAGCAGGTGCGCAAGACTTTTTAAACCGAAGGAATGTAAAAGTTCGATATTTTTTATAAGCTACTGATTTTATTAGTAAATATGTCAACAAGAGGAATGTAGTTCGCAAAAAAAACTAGAAAACCTCTTAAGTATGCAAATGAATTTTTAGTCGCATTTTTCATCTTTTTTATCTTCAGATCTCACCCATATATCAGGGTTTTCAACCGGTAACACAGCCCCTGATTGCGCACATTTATAGTGGGTAGGTTTAACCCTAAAGAGCACATCATCGACCTCTTTACCGGCATCATCGCGGGCGACTTTTTTGGGTAGTTGCATCTCTTCGATACACACATAACCAAACTTACTTCCGATAGGTTTTCTTAACCCGTATTTATCTGAGTCTTTAAAAAACTTAATATCTCCTTTTGTTGCATGGACATTGAGACGCTCAACAATAGTTCTATTCCCTCCTAAACCTTCAGTGCCTTCAAATTTTTCAGCAAATTGAGCGATAGTATAGGCACGGCCTTGTAACGCTTCATCGTAGAGTAGTTGTAAAATTTGATCACCTTTACGGCGCCGTTCCGCATCAAGTTTTTCACCATAATCTTGATTAATAAGACGTTCACTTTCTGGATCTATTTCTACCCATTGTCCATTTTTTTTGTCGATATATTTATCTGCGATAGCCGGGCCATTACGTAATTCAAAGGTCAGTGCTCGTTCAGAACGATCTTCATAAGGTTTATATAACAGTGCACCCGTGGAATAATACCCGCGTAAACTACTGGCTCCTGAGAACGATAAAAAAGGATCTTCAATAAGCTGACGTTTTTGTATTTTCTTGGTGTGATGGATGATAATCACCCCCGCTTTTGGATTGATTTCATTGCGTAATTTTTTAACACGCTCTTTTAAAAAATACAGCATGGCATTATTGTCATTTTCACCTGCGCCCTCTTCACCCCCATCAAAAACATTACGCAAAGGATCGATCACAATAACGTCGATAGGTTCCTTTTCTGAGGCTTTTCGCAACATTTTTTTAACTTCAAGCATCCCCTCATCATTTAAAATAAAATCTAATTCTGGAGTGATAAATAAATTATCAGAGGCACGCCAAAGCATGAGTTCTTTCATATTCATATTTTTAATACGCTCTCGCAAATAGTGGTATTGCACCTCCGCTTGTAAATAAAATATACGTAATCGTTTTGTTGGCTTCAGTCCGATAAAAGGCTCGCCTGCAGCCATATGCATTAACAACGATAAAATAAAATCGGATTTACCCACCTTGGGAGCACCCCCTAACACCATCATACCGCCGGGGGTGAGTACGCGAGGCTCAATTAAATCATCGGGGATAGGTGTGTCATCTGCCAGAATTTCTGTGAGTGTGTAGGCCCGCATAGGCTCAGGCACGTCTATGTTTGTTTTAGACGTATTTTTAATAAACTCGTTAACGTCGACACCGTCATCAATAGCGTCTGCCACATCCCACTTTTCCGGTTTGTCTTTAGGGATGTCCAAAATACTTACTGAAAGCGCCCCTACAGCAGCTATAGCACGTGCCGCATTGTTAGCATAGGTGCGTCCTGGCTCATCGTTATCTGGCCATATCATGACGTGTTTATTTTTTAGTGGTGACCAGTCCGTCTTATCCACTAATGTATTCGCCCCTCCCATCGCTGTTGTTGCAATATTACCGGTAGCGGATAAGGCATCCGCACACTTTTCACCTTCCACAAAAATAATAGTGTTATTTATCGCTATGGCAGGCTGTTGGTAGAGCGGTCTTATTTTGGGGGCTTGCTGCTTGCGAGCTTTAACATCCCAAGGTCTAAACTCTTTCCCGCCAGGGGGATCGTAGCGGTAGACGCAAGCAATTAAATTACCCTCACTATCATGGTAATCCCATTTCGCTGTTACTGGACCTAAGTCATCCATTGGGGGCACTTTTTTTCTTTTAGGTATTGGTGAGGGGGATACCGGTGCAGTACCCAACCACTGTGACACGGATTCAATGACACGTGAAAAATCCCGACGAATATCAAAGCCTTTATGATGCGCCCATAAATCAAAGATATCACCGCTCTCGTTAGTAGCGAAGTCATGCCATACGCCTGCTTTACTTCCGTGCAGCTCGATGACAAGGCTTTTGCCTTTGTTACCGTCAATATCGCCGACAATAAATTGTTTTTGTTTCTCTTTACCTTCAGGGAATAAATAGTTCAACACATGAGGCAATTGATCCAGTAAACGTGACTTGACCTCATGAGTCGAGAGTTGTGTGTCTTGCTCATCCGGATCGATTTGGTCATTCGCCGAACTAAAATCTAAAAAGTTATTAATGGTCATAATAAAATGTGTGCTCCTTAAGTCTCATTTAGAATGGAATGTCATCAGAATATAAATTCTGTAATCGTGTGGTGTAGTTATGAATAATCGTATGTATCAGCCCGTGTATTTCTTCTTTGGTATAGTCGAACAATGCTTTCTCTGAACCAACGTTACACACGTAGGTAGCAAGTGGATTAATAACAGCTTCTCTTGCTATTTTTTCAAAGTCGTTTTTTTCACTTTCTGTCACGATGATGCCTTGTGTAAAGTAGTAGTAATGAATATCTTGGCAACGCTTTGAACAAAAGCGTAAGTGTTTTTTTTGCTGGTTTTTCTCCTCTGGATAACGCGTAGTATTGGTGTGATGATTCTGTGGATTTGACCAACCAAACCCACGCGATCGGGCGTAGCAAATAGCGCAGCAATAGGACAACTACACCACCTGCTCTTTTTGCTTAGCGGCAGTAAAAATAATGCGTTGAATATCGTTTTTATTAAAATTAAACGCAATTAAACAACTGGCGTGATAACGCGTTAAGCTGAAGTTATAGGTGTACGTTGCCGGTAAATACTTGAGCTGTTGTGGTGTCGCGGTTTCATTGAGCCATTGACGAGATTTTTCAGCCCCCCCTTCGGTTTCGTTAAGATTAAGCCAGTCGTCACACGCAGCGATACATAACGTTCTCTCGCCAACGGACAGCAGTCGTGTGTGTTGTTGTCGAGCACCCGCTACCGCATACCAATGGCCATATAAATAAAAGGCGCCTGCCCACGCAGCAAACCCTGTGGCCATCATGGCTGTACTATCGTGGTAAAGATCCACCCATTTAAAACTAGAGCGTGAAAGTAAGTCGACCTCTGTCATGACAAAGTCACTTAACTCTGCACGGCTATCATTAGCGGCGGCAGCGCTACCAACGGGAACATTGAAGGAATAGCCACATAAGGGACACAGTCGACACCCCGCAGGTATAGCAGCATCACACTCAGGGCACGACTTTTGAGGGGCATCCTCACCCACCCCCTCGCCTTCCAAGTTGACTTCTTGTTCAAGCTTGCCATGAATAAGCGAGCTAGTCCCAAAGTCCAAGATAATGCAATCTGTTTTGATAATGTTAGGGTACTCATTGGGATCGACCGTGCGGAGTCCTCGACCCACCATTTGAATCATGGTGCCTTGATAACTGTTCGGGCGTAATAGCACCACACAACTGGTGGGGGTGTAATCATAGCCTTCGGTTAAGACATCCACATTAACCACCACTTGAGATTCCCCTGACTCGTAGCGTTCGAGCCTTTCTTTGCGTTCCTCTTTGGTTAAGCCCCCATAAATAACTTCTGTATTAACACCTCCTTTTTGAAACGTTGACGCCACATTCTTAGCGTGGCTGACGGTGGAACAAAAAATAATCGTAGGCCTGTCTGACGATTTTTCTTTCCAATGTTTTAGAACAGACTCATTAATTAATGTTTTATTCATGATGGCGTTAACGGCATTCATGTCAAAATCATTGGCCGTTTTTTTCACTTGGGACAATTCACCTTGCGTACCCACATCAATCACATAAGTAACAGGCTTCACAAGATGGCCTGCCTGAATTAATTCACCTAACGTAATTTGATCGGCCACATTAGAAAACGTCTCCACGAGTCCTTTTTTATCGCCACGGTTGGGGGTGGCGGTCACACCATACAAGGCAAGCTCGGGATTCTTCTTACGTGCCGCATCAATGATTTTTTGATAACTGTCTGCTGCCGCATGATGAGCCTCATCGATGACCAATAAATCCAATGCGGGTATTTGCTGAAGATTACTTTCTCTTGATAGCGTTTGAACCATGGAGAAAGTGGTATCGCCTTGCCAGGATTTTTCGTTCGCATCAAATACGGAGGTTGTGAGCGTCGGATTCACACGTAAGAATTTGGCATTATTTTGCTGGGTTAATTCATCGCGATGAGCCAGCACGCACGCTTTAGCGCCTTGATTTTTTTTAGCCCACTGCCCAACCACCCCCGATAGCATGATCGTTTTACCGCTGTTATGAGTGACAGTGAAATCACCCATTATATATAGGTGATCCTGATCAACAGAAAAACCATAGTAATCACCCAACCCCACTTTGTGTACGGCAAAGCCTGTGTGTAAGACATTCTCCTTATGGGTACTTTTGGATATCATCAAACCATAGTACCTCATCCCATTGACGGTTTTGGACTTAGACAATGGATATAACCCTAAACTACGCGCAATAAACGCCACATCGTCAACGAGTTCTTTCGATGCTGTAGAAAACGCCATGATATTTTGTGCATAGCTATTTTTATGACCGTCAGAGTCAAGTAATCCTGATAGCAGTGCTTCACGCGTTTCTCTTGATCCCGTTTTATAGTGGTGTGGAATCAGCGGTGGACAATGCATTAAGTGTTTGTCACCTAACAATAACCCGAATAAATACGGATCGACAGAAGGTGCTTCTTGTTGAGGAAAATCAATTGCTGTTCGGTAAAGTTTGTGTTCACGTTTAAAATTGGTGCTTTGTTCCAGATAAGCGCTCACACTAATGTTTACAATATTATTAGTAACATTATCCGCTCGTTTATTATCGGGGATAACGTTCCCAGTTTTGACTAACGAAAGAATATGATCTTTATTGACAGTAAACGGTTCGCCTTTTGATGGACGTATCTCATACATCCTATCGGTTCCCTGATATAAACGTTGGACATGACGAGGGCGGCTATCGGGTCCCATGAGGGTATCGCCAACCTGAATGTCTTCGACTGGCTTTATTGTGCCGTTATACATTAACAGTAATGTGCCTGGTGCATGACACCCCGTAGGTGCCACACCCAACGTATTTTTGTATTTATCGAGCGCAGCAAGGCTCCGCTCGACAAACGTGGTTTGTCGAGGTCTTAGTAACATGATTAAAATCCGTCGTGTGTTAGGTGATTAACCTGCCCAAGGAGGACGGCCTGTGGATGTTGTCGTCTTTTGCTGACTCATCACTTGTGGCGGTACAGTAGTATGGTGTTGTGGTAGAGCGTTCGTGTGCGATGATACGTGTTGTTGCTCCTGTAGTGTTTGCTGCTGACCATAACCTACGTGAGATGTATTCACCGGCATAGTATTGTGCTGAGGCATAGAGAAAGTAACTGGCACATTCCCCATGATTGAAGCGTAGTGTTTATTCTCTGGCGTCACTGCCACATGAATAATATTACGCGGCTCATTATTTTTATCTCCCTTATCAATACCAATTTTCGCCACAAACTCAAGACCGTCTAAGTCCGCAAAACCCGTAATGGAAAGTGCTTGCATCGCATGATTTGAGAAATCGTCTTTCTTTATTCCACGGGCAGAGCATAAGATCGCTTTCACAAAGGCGCGTCCCATCTGCGACCATTTTTCGCCTTTCGGACTATGCAACCCCACGAGCGACCAAATTTTTCGGCGAGCATATTCACCTTCTAAAATAATAAATTCACAATTTAAATATACGGCGCCCGTATCTTCGCTCAGTGTGGCATAGCCGCCCGTCCAACCCATGTCAGGATTATCATAACCGCCGGGTTTTATGGCGATTCTCACTTTGGCTAAGGTGCCTTTGGGAATAATGTCAAAGTCCACTTGATCGTCGGCATCATTAAAGTTTGTCCAGTTCGTATTCATCAAATAATCTGTTCCTTCAATAAATTAGTGTGTGGTGTTGTCGTGTGTGGTGTTGCGTGTATTTTTAGATTGTAACGGTGGTTGCGTGTCTGTTTGTAAAGGCTCTCTAAGACCGTAGTCGAGATGGTGAACCATCATGTCTGAAGGCCGTTTTATTTTTTCCATGAGACGACCCAAATGTGGCTCTTCAATGACATCTAATTTGCGACTTCTATCCTTCGCCGGATAACCATAAGGATTTAATGTATGATTAATAAAGGCACGATAGGGGGTGCCATCTTCTGAAGGCAGGTCTGCCATAGTAATGACCTGATCGACAATCCCAGGCAATTCTAATCCGGTTTTAGACCCTTCGATTTGTGGCTCAAAAACACGGCGATTAAATTCATCCACCTTTTCATCGAGTATTCCAACAAACCAGACACTTTTATTGCGTGTATGTTGTAGGTGCGTTAACCACGCAATCATTTCTTGCCCATGTAAGCCATAGGCGCCACGAGTATCGGGTTTGCCTGTGCGCTCACTAAACGCTTGTGGCTGGCCTTTACACCACTGAAAACACAAACGACCGGCAACAGTAATAGAATCAATAAAAATAATATCGTAGGTATTTAATTGTTCAGGGTTACCATACTTTTTACACACAGCATTAAAGTGCGCTTCGCTATAGGATTGTTCGTCACGCAGCGCGTAATTAGGCCCACCAATAAACACAGCAAAATCTCGGCACTCTTGCCATGTCTTGGGCCTAAAGGTATCACCATTCCAATCCTCCACGGCGAGATCACCGGCTTCGATATCAAAAAATAATGTCGACGATGTCGGGAGCGTTAACAGTAAAGACGTTTTACCGATACCACTTTTACCGAAAATACAACCTTTAATACCTCGGTTCTGTGATCGCCGTTGTTCTGCTGTGATAAGAGGAAACATTATGCACGCACCTCCTGAGCTTTTTCACCGGTACTTTTACGCAAAGACTGTGCTTCATACGCGATAATATCTTCTTCGCGATATACCACACGGTTATGTAATTTTAAAAAGGCAGGGCCAATACCTTTTGAGCGCCAATTAGCGATCGTGCTTTCACTTAAATTCCAACGAAGGGCAAGTTGTTCTTGATTAAGATGTGAGGCTAATGTCATAAAATCTCCTAACGTATTCAGAAGATATTATGAAGAAGCGTTTGTACTCGCGTCTAGTGGGCTTTGTACTCGCGTTTGTACTCGCGATGTACTCGGACACAATTTTTTTTCAAAAAAAAGATTTCACTGGAAAAATGAAACCTTTTTGAACAAAGAAAGGGAACTGAAAAAATTACAACGTGATATTGAAACTATAAAAACCACGCTTAGGACTAACAATATAATCTCGCCAATCTGAAGAGCTACTAAATAAAGATTGTATCCTCCTAGCCCCACCTTTCTGTCCTGGTATTTTAGTGTACTCAAGTATTTCTTTCGCTGGCAGCTCCCAACGTCCCTTTTTAGCTTGTTCATACATATGCTGAACAGCTAAGGAACGACGCTCGCCAGTAATATACCAATCTGGCTTCCCTTTTATTTTTAAGATACGTCTCGCTACATCATAGTGCACGGGGAGATAAGAGGCGTCTGATGTAACGTAGTGAAGTTTAAGGGGGGGTTGTACGTGATTAACCTGAAATAGTGCCTGACTATCCACCGACGCTTGGTGAGAGTTACCCGTCAACAATTGATAACGATAGGGCTTAGGGTATTGTATTTTTCCTACGTCGCTAATATTTAGAAGATAACGGGCAAAAAATACCGTATTCATTTTACGTGTATATAGCGTACTGGCCGTCACATCCGTTATCCCTGTTCTAGGATCGTAGACGATACTGACGGCTTTCGACCATGATTTAGAAAGTAATGCCGTGCGCCCATCAATGGGATAGTCATTGGCTTTGGGTAAGCGATTAAGGTACACAAGAATTTTAAAATTATAAGAATACTCTGAGAGTAAGCGCTTGACGACTTTTATATCAATATCTTCTTCAGGGTATCTCAGCATACCCGCTAAATTGCGTTTATAATGTACGAGCGGATGCTGGCCCTCGTTTAGAGTCAGCAATGGCGGCAACTGAAATACCGTGGTATTAGGGTCAGAAAGATGATCCTCTGCTAACAATACAGCGACGACTTCATGAAACAGCTGTTGATGGTGTACATAGAGCCAAAGGCTTTGCTCATGTTCGTTGTCGATAGAATAAAATGTCTGCCGTTCTCCGTAAGACATCGCAGAATTTACTGAGGTAAGATCAAAGCGCCTAATGCTTTGAGCCACTAAAAAAATCGAGTCTGCCCACATATTCGCGGTATTCACACCGCCTTGAGTATCATGAGAGGCAGCGGCTATTTTAGAATGGATAAGTGAATGATAAGTATCGGTGTTAACAGCATGTAACAAACGCGTACACGGATCAAGAGACATAGGCATACTATCGTCCATGGTAAAAAAACGAATCTAATAAAGCGTAAAAATTTAAAAACCAACTACTGAAAAGCTACCACGACGTGATATCAGTATTATGCAAACAAAAAATAAATAATAAGGATCAAAGCCAAATCGCTTTTATTTCACTTGTTAAGTTTATTTATAATTAACAATGGAAAAATAAAAGCTTTAAAAAAACCTCCCTAGAATTACTTTCTCTTACCAGCAGTTATATGTTCTTATAGTGCAATACAAAGAGTTACTAATTGTCCTATCGCATCCCCCTTCATTTATTTTCTACAATAAGAACATCTGTTAATAACAAAGGTTCCTCACAAGTGACAAACAACAAGCGATTAGCTCATGACATGACAGCCGAAGAGCGGATAAAAGAAATTGCTGAAATACTATCAAATGGATTAATACGTAAACGATTTCAAGCATTATATCAAAAAGACAAGCGGATTCATGCAGACAAAAAAGCTTTAAACGCCAAAATATAGCGAAGACTAACTAACAGCTTGCTTCGTCTGCCTACCTGAGCGTACATGGAAAACCTATTATCAACATACAAAGGACAGCCATGCCGATAACAGAAACACCCCCTTCTACACTGACGCAGATCATGCAGTTTGAAAGTATGACAATGAAAGAACTGTTAGTCATGTGGCAGAAATTCAACCCGACACCACCCCCAGTGCGAGCACGAAGCTATATTGAACGACGTCTGGCTTATGCATTACAAGTTAACGCGTTAACTGCTGAAGATAAGAAAATAGTCGCTAAAAATACACAACGTATCAGGGAGATTAGCCAAACATACGCACCCAACAAAAGCAAAAATAAACAAGGCACCTATATTCCAGTACCGGGCACCATTTTGAAGCGGCTTTACAACGATGTGGAATACGAAGTGATTGTTCTATCAGATGGACAGTTTGAATTTCAAAAACGTCTTTACAAAAGTTTATCCAAAATTGCGAAAGAGATTACCGGTACACATTGGTCTGGGCCTACGTTTTTTGGTTTGCGTAAGCCTAACACCCCATCGAAAAAGAAAAAGTGAGGGAAAGAAAAATAGATGAGCAAACATGTTATACCTAAACGCCGATGTGCTGTCTATACACGAAAATCCCACGAAGAAGGACTCGACCAAGATTACAACTCTATTGATGCTCAAAAAGATGCCGGACACGCGTATATTGCTGCGCACAGAAGTGAAGGCTGGATTTCAGTGAACGATGACTATGATGATGCCGCCTATTCTGGTGGGACACTGGAACGCCCTGCCCTAAAACGCTTAATGAAAGATATTGAAGAAAATAAAATTGATACGGTAGTGGTATATAAAATAGATCGCCTGACCAGAAGCCTCCATGACTTTTCGCAGCTTGTGGCGATATTTGAGCGCATGAACGTATCCTTTGTTTCTGTGACGCAGGAATTTAACACGACTAGCTCCATGGGGCGTCTAATGTTAAATATCTTATTATCCTTTGCGCAATTTGAGCGTGAGGTCACGGCAGAGCGCATACGAGATAAAGTGGCCTCGAGTAAAAGAAAAGGCTTATGGATGGGAGGTATTCCACCGCTCGGCTATGACGTTAAAGATAGGCTATTAGTGGTTAACAGCAATGAGGCTAAGACAGTCCGCCACATATTTTCTCGCTTTTTAGAGATAGGATCAGCCACACAACTGGTAAAAGAATTACGCCTCGATGGGATAACAACAAAATCGTGGACAACGAAGGATAATAAACACCGTCCTGGGAAACTCATCGATAAAGGCTTTATTTACAAGCTTTTTCAGAATCGAACGTACTTGGGTGAGATTGGACACAAGGGCCAATGGTATGAAGGTAAGCACGATGCCATTATCGATAAGACACTCTGGGAAGCCGTCCATAAAAAGCTCGCCGACAGCTATAAGGCCAAAGGTAACAATACGCGTGCTAAGGTTCCCTTTTTGTTAAAGGGATTGCTATTTGATGCAGAAGGTCGTGCCCTCACTACTTCATTTGCCAATAGTCGGCACAAAAATGGTAAACGCTATCGTTATTATCTCAGTATACGTGACGCGAAAGAAGGGGCTGGCACTTCCGATTTAACCCGGTTTCCAGCCAGTGAACTAGAAACGGCTGTGACAACACAAGTCATGACACTATTAAAGTCGTCAGAGATCGTCAAGGAGGTGACCACTATCGCTCAGGTTCACGATGATGAATTAGACGAAGCCATGGTAGCAGTCGCGCTGACAAAAATGACAACCTTATGGGAGCAACTCTTTCCTGATGAGCAAGCGCGATTGATTCATCTAATGATTGAAAAAATTATTATCACCCCCAATGCCATGGATCTACGACTAAGAAAAAATGGACTCGAACAACTGGCACAAGAAATAACCCCGAAAACCTCTAAAAAGAAAGTGGTCAATGGATAATCAAACAACACCTATGTCTCATATAATTGAAAGTAGCAACGGTTCCCTCTCTATAAAAATACCGTTAAAACCTAAAGTGCGCAGTGGCCGTAAAATTATTACACTACCCGGTAACACAGATAGCAACTACCGCCCCTGGGATAGCCAGCCCACGCCGCTCCAGTTAGCGCTAGCAAGGGCTTATGAATGGGAGCAAAAGCTAAACAGCGGCACCTATGGGTCTATAAAAGAGTTAGCCAACAAAGAGGGTGTGGATAATAGTTACGTCAGTCGTATCTTAAATCTTAATGTATTGGCACCCGATATTATTCAGGCGATTCTTGATGAAAATATATCCGAGGGGGTGACGCTCTTTACTCTAGGTGCGGATACACCCAAACTTTGGGATGATCAGTGGATCAAGCTCGGGTTTAAGGCAAACAAATAAAAGGTTGCGTTTTCCACTATGATACTCTCATTTAAAATTACTGGAATAAATTTTCATCATCATCTGCTATTTAAAGACAAGTTAGAGAATCAAGCGTAAATGTACCTGGGCTAACCATCAGCAATAATATAAGAATCAGTGATTAATAGAGCTTCATATAGAGTGACTTATATTTTTAATTGAAATTAAGTCCAATTTTTTGGCACATATGTTTTTATAAAAATTCAGTTTTTTATGTATCATTTTTTAAACGATATAAACAATATTTGGATTTCAAAATTGATATAAAGAGGTTATATATGAAGAGTTTCAGTTTAGTTCAAGTAATCATATTATCTTTAATATTATTTGCAAATTACTCTCACTCATCGAGCTTTAACGTTGGCCCTGTTGGTGGATTATTAGGTAAGGAGTTTGTTGATAAATTACCGGATAGCCAACGAATATGTGGCATTAACATTCGTTATGGCAATAGAATAGATGCAATACAATTAAAAGTATTAGATGATTTTGGCAATACATTTTTTAAAAATAAACATGGAGGGAATAGAGGATCATTAAGTTTTTTTTCATTAGGACCAACTGAGTATATAAAAAAAATTGAAGGGTTTTATAATAGAAGGAGAAGCAATAGGATATTTGGTTTAAGGTTTCACACAAATTTAAAAATTTCGCCTTGGTATGGCACTCAAAGTGGTAGGTATTTTGTTTTCGATGCACCTACAGGATATTCTATTCAAGGAATAGGAGGGTATTCAGGCGATGAGCTGGATGCCTTATCTGCTTTTATAAGAAAAAATTAGCTTTGATTTTTTGGAGTTAAGTTATTGTAACGTGGATTAAAACTCGAAGCGCTACTGTTGTTGGTAATATCTCATCATCATTCTATTTTTGACTGGGACTTACCTTCAAATAGCGCCTATTTCCATTTTGTCAAATGATATATTTCGAATTTTAATCTACGACAGTTAAAACTGAAATTTGACTTATTTTACTACCTTTAGATTGCTATCTACAGGCAAACGATAACCGGTGATTATCTGTATTTGATTACAAGCTTGTCTTTTCGCCTCATTAAGTAAATTGTTACCCCATGGGGTCTCTAAAAGTAACTTCATTTCTAAATCATCATCCAACATTTCATCCAGAACTATTAATAGCCCCCAGTTCAAGAATGTTATACTCCCAGCTTCATTTCCAGCTAACCATGACTCAAACCTAGCAATATCTCTGCGAACACGCGATGAATCAACATAATGTTCATCTACTGACCAAATTAGTACTGATTCTTTTTGTAAGTTATTCATAATAAAATTTTTTCTTATAAGTTGCACTATAACCGAGCAGCATCTATTTTCACATTACTACTGCACAAAAATCAAGCTATGGCATATTAGTCTCTACAAAGCGGTTATTCCATGTAACGCCAAGCTAAACCGATTGCGCTCTTTGCGCGTCGGGTTCAGCTTTTGTTATCTTTGTGGTTTTGGACACTCTTTTACTTTTTAAGTGCTATTTTTGATAAATTGTTAACAAACTCATTTGTTATTTTTTTGCATCTGAAGTGCTTTCCTCTCCTGAGACTAGATCGAAAATTCCCTAGTAAGTTGCACTTTGCCGGCCCATAAAACCTGAACTCTTACCAATAATGAGTAAAGCCGGGACAGCAATCTCAACATTATCTCCGGTATATTCAATGGCTATACATAATTTTGGTGAACTTAATTTTTCCAAATGGCTCGCACTGTTAGCCGACATAGCCGCCGTTAGAAACTTTTAAATTAACAAAGACAGTTTTCGAAACAACAAGTTACTTACTTTCAGTTTACTAACTTATTAAAACAAATAAAGGACAACACTAATGATTGTCAACCATCTGAACTAATAGCTAGATATATTCTTTATATATATATCTGTAGAGTAACTTCCTACATAGCCAAAGTTCACATCAGCTCGCACAATAGGAATATCTGACTTCAAGGTTACCTCTCCAGCTTTTACATTATTAATATAGAGTTCAATCTGATAACCGGTTCGTATTATTTTGATTTTATTCCACTCATACAGTATGCCAAAATCACTAAATCTTACGTCCAACATAGTTGTTCGATTCATGGAATAATTTCTTGTAATAAATCTCAAAACATCACCGTTGGAAGGAAAATACAACTTCCATTGAGCTATATCAGATTCGTAGGCTCCAAGGATATCGTTTTTATAGCTAGTCATAGGTTTCACATCAAATGAGATTGTAAAGTCTGACCGAAACTTCTTCTGAGGCCAACCGGAGAAGATATATCGGTTTTCTGATAGTTTATACTCGCCTTCTTTATCCAATGACATACCAATGATATCTTCAGTTACTACTTTAATTCGACTCCCATCCGTGAGATGAAGATCAATTGCATCAGAAAAAGCTGCAGGCGAGTAAATATACATTAAAAAACAAAAAATATACTTAATCATACTTTCCTCTATTTTTTTATTTTACCCACATCCCATAGACAACTAGGTCAACCGCCAACACAAATAACAACATCTTGTTAGGCGATTTACCCCACTGTATTAATCATCTCTAGTAAGCGGACATCCAACATTGAAACTAAATTCTCTATTCATTTTTTCTTGCTGACTGAGACCAAAAATTTCCTAGATCGCGACCAAATAAATAGGGCCTCATATAAAAATTACCGACAGAATTTTCCTTACTTAATACAGTGTTATGTATTTTCAAGCAATGATATTTTGAAGAATTCGTCAGCCATTTTTTCTGGCTTCATAGTATTAATACATTTACTTTTTAGCTCTCCCATTATTTCCTCATAGAAATTCTCAGCAAAAGATTTTCTGTTATCTAAATTAACTTTAACGTCTCTCTCCTTTCATAACATCTGAAAAAAAGCAAGAATCCCGATAACTTTTAAGCCAAAAATCAGTTTCTTTGCTAGAAAAATCATCTATAGGCTGTTTAGCAAAAGACACAATCCCTTAACAATATATTGCATATACATATTAGCGACCAACTCTACAGTATGCATATCAAAGATCGTAAAAGGGAAAAATGGATAATAAATACTATATATTTTACTAAAGTTGATTATGAGAATATAGGGTTAGGTAACTATAAATATACAGCCTCCATATATATTTTATTTAATTATAAGAGTCTAATTTCTCTCATATAAAATCCTGACATCTATCTTCCATGAAAAATTACTTATTCTTTATTGCATGCCAAAAAAAACTCCAGAGTGTCACCTTAGGCACCCGAAGGTATAAAAACCTAGATTTAGTAAGAGAAAATTTTATCACTAGTAATTTTTCATAGAATATATTTGAATATTTAGAATATAACTCTGATAAAGCAGTCGCATTTGTCAAGGATTGTATGATCTAATAGAATAGGTAGCGGATATATATTTACACTTAAAAAAGTTAAAGCATTTTTTTGTAAGGAAGTATTTATAATATTCAACAAGGCATCTTATAGGATAATTAGATGAGTGAGCACTTATGAAAGCTATTAGCGTATTTTTCATAATATCTTTTGCAAATATTGCCTTTTGTACAGATATACGTCTAGGTACATGGAATATTGAAAACCTCAATACAATATCCAAGCGTGGTTTTCCAGAGCTTAAAGGAGGCACTCAATTAAAACCTCGAACCAAAAGTCAGTTAAATAAAATAGCCAAATACCTTAACCAAGATGTGAATGCAGATGCATTGATATTAACTGAGGTCGGAGCTGAGAATGATAACAGCTTTAAACAGCTAAAACATATTATGAATCGCCTAAATGGTGATTGGCAATTCCACTTTGGAACTACAGGTGGCAAACAAAGGTTAGTGTTTGCATATAATTCAAAGAAAATTCAAGTTAAAAAATTTTCGAGCTAGAGGTAGAGAGACATCTAGTCAGAGATAAAGATATTTACGATCGAGATCCGCTTGTCGCCTGGGTTAGCGTGATCGAAGATGGCAATGAAGTTGAAGATATAATCATCATAGGCCTACACCTCAAAAGTCAACAAAAGTATGTTCATAATCACATGGCAGCAGTAGCGACACTATTGGGTTTTTTATCGGATAGTGCTTTACGAGAAGCATCTGGATTGCCAGAGGTTAGGAAAGAAAAAGATGTAGTAATTCTTGGAGATTTAAATGATTCAGCCCACAAACGACATGGATTTAAATATTTATTTGATTACTTGGAGGGGGTAGATTACGTTCACTTACATCCAGATTCAGGGACATACCCTCTGACACGAGTGGGAGGCAGCCAGATTGATCATATTTTTGTGTCCTCCGGTTTGGAAGATATTATTAACGGAGATTCATTCAAGGTGCATTATAAAGCTGGGATATCTAATTCAAAATATCGCAAAGATTATTCAGACCATTATCCAGTGACAGTGAACTTGGTTTTTGATTAACTAAGATTTAGTAGTCAAATAATATACATATAAATTTTTTTAATGGATATTATTTTTAGTAACTTACGCAAAGTAATATATTTTCACAGAACATTTATCTATAGAATGAAGCTGGGTTTATCTCAAATTTTTCCGCCAAATATAAATCACTCTGAAAATGAGGTCATTATGAAGGTATTTTTGGTAAACTTATTTCTACTGCTTAGTGCCGCATGTGCTGATGCAAAGGAGTATATTTTTGATGACAAGTTCGATGGTCGCGGAGGGATAGTGCCTTGGTTTACATATTATTACCCAGATCCAGTTGTCTGTGATTGGCCTGAAAGTCGTAGAAATTGGGGACTTGATACAACAATTTATGATTCTCCTAATAAGATAGGGGACACACAAGCAATGTCAATAGTTAGCCTTACAGGATGTAAGGTTGGTGAAATAACATTTGATTTTACCAAATACGAACCGGCAATAGATTTATCAGAATCCTTTGAACTATCATACATATGGTTTCAACAGTCATCACGTTCACCTGGCTTCTACAATGCAGAGGTCACAGTTTATTACGACAATGGAAAGATAGATAACTTCTTTATGAATCAGCAAACTCAAGTTTCGGGAGAATATTTTACTTTAGGAAGTTATAACAATATAGAAAAGGTCAGTTTTCATTATGAAGCACCAGATGATTACCAGAGACAAAGACAAATATACGGGTATTTCTATATTGATGGAGTAAAGCTAACTCAGCCAAACACAGATCCTCCAACTATCGTTATAGACTCTAATGTAGGAAAGGTAGATTTCTTTGTGAATACTTTCGCAATGGAAAATGCTGGTTACATCGCTCTAGATGGAAGCACAGTACATGTAGATGATTACCCGGAATTAGTATACATTCTTACGAATGGTGACAAATTTGCAAGTTCGGCATCTTTGCGAGATTGCAGAGGCGAGTTTTTACGTGGTCGTGATATGGGAAGAGGTGTTGATCCTGGCAGAGAAGGAGTACATCAACAAGACCAATTTCGGAACCATAATCACACGTTCAATCACTCTGGTTATGCTGGAGTAGGCTCATTCGGTTTTGAGACTGGTACGGGGGCGTTTGTTTATGAAACAAACTATACCGGTGGGAGTGAAACAAGACCTAGAAACATAGACTTGGTTTGTGCTATTTATCCTGGTAAACGAGCGAAGTAGAAATAGAAGCTATATTCAATTAATTATGTTTTAAGTTATTCTATACATAAGACAGGAATAACCTCTCTCTTAGGTGATAATAGGTTTACACTAGGATACCCCTAACGGACATCAATATTGTTTTTCTTTTTTGATTAATGGTAGTTGCGTTCAAAAGTCTGCTTCGATAATTAATACCGCTAAGGACTGTAAAGGGCGATTTTTTGACGTTGATATTCAAAAATAATATGACGCAGAATAGAAATGTAGCTGACATATAAAGCGATATTAATAAAGGCAAAAAATCGCTCTTTTCTGTCATTGATGTAATAACGTGTAATAGATTTTCTGGGTTGTAAGGCGGAGTATGCCTTGATGACGGCTCTTCGCCCAGAGTGGTCATTGATGATATGGAGTTAATCCAAGATCAGTAGAGCTATTCTCTTGATCTCAAAAGTATCAATAGATAATCACCATCTAACCATTTGTTTTTATTGAAAATAATAGACTTAAAGCCATTTAGAGCTTAATTTGATCAAGAGAAGAGTGATAAGTAGAACAAGTCTATTGATCAAACTGCTATGCACTAATTCAAGAGAGGGTTATTAAATGAGCAGCGCTAAGGAGATGATTAAGCTGAAATCAGTAGTTACATTCTTGATAGGACTAATTGGTGTATTTGCATCAGCTTACTGGATGGAGGCTAGTCAGCCGTCACCAGGTTCACTCACTAATTCCGCGATAAGCTCGTTGACTACTCTGTCAATCGCCTTGATGGGTATAGCAATCTTTGGGGTTTTATTGGATAGTAAAAATTGGAGAGAGTATTTTGGGGAGCGCTTGAAGGAAGTGGTTGTCGAAAATAGTTATTTAAAAACTCTAGATGACTCTGCTTTAAAGCAACTACAAACAAACATCCTAAAAATTCAATTTAAAAATTCTCAAATTGATAAAGATGGTAGCTTCCTAGAGTATTTTCATCTTCATTTACATAAATTTATTTCGGAGCCGTATAGAGAGGATGTTTCCACAGAAGTCCTCATGAGTCATGTGGAAAATGGCGAAGGCTACTTTGTGAAAGATAAAGTGAGGTATGTTTGCCGCGCATCGAGAGATAAAATCCAGAATGACGTTAGCTGGAAACCGGACGAAGAAGAGTTTTTAGAGGTTAAAAGCCTCAAAGTTAAAATACAGTATCCTGCAAACCATGAAAAAGCGGGAGAGGTCATTGATCTTTCAGTTGATCAACGTCAACTATCTCAAGGCATAAAAGTATCTTTATCCGACTATGCTTCGATCGATGGACTAGTTGTAATAACAGAAGCTGAATATACAGTGGAGAAAAATAAATTTCAATATTGGCAAATGGCTCACCCCACTAAGAACTTTGATATAACTATCACATACCCAAAAGAGCTAAAAATACAATTTAAAACCCTGGTTCTCGAAGATGTCGTAAGTCAAGTGACTGAAAGTGAAGGGTATGTGAAGTTTAGCTATGGTACTTGGGCGCTCCCACAAAGTGGTTTAACTTGGCTAATCAAAGATGCATAACAAAGCAAGCCAAAATCGCGCCTTCGGCTCTGGATTCGCTATCGCTCGCTTTTGCTTGCGGCGTTATGCGTAAAAGAGATCGAGAATGATCCTACTAATTGAACAATTCTGGCCGATAATCTTATCTGCTTTTGGTGGGATAGTTGCTATTTCCAAGTTTTATCTTGATTGGCTTAGAATTAAAGAGCCAAAACTCAAGCTGGCAGAAGCAAAGAAAAATAATGACCGAGACTCTCAAAGCATAGTAATAGCCACCACTGAAGAAATCGAAAAGTACGGGTTTCAAAAATTCAGATCAAATAGCGTTACTTCTATTTTGTTGGTCTGTTTCGTTTCCTTCGTTTTATTAGTTATCAACATTATCAAATTTCTGATAACGCGCCAGCCGATAACATTAAATCAGAACCCTTAGATTTTGTTGTAAATATCCTTAGCTCAGATCTAGATTGGGGTTATTGGTCGGGGAGTGTAGTGAAAGAACAATTTGAAAAACTGCTTTCAGAGAATCAAACTCATATAGTGGTGGAAGAAGAAATACCGGTACTGATTAGTTTCACAGTAATTGATCAATATCACTATGAGGCCGAGTATATACTTAATTCATCTGAATTAATCATCCAAGTCAAATATTTGTTGATTTGGGGGCCAAGCAGGTATTGGTTTACGATAGTGAACATGCAATCGCATACCAAAGCGTTACAGAGGACAGGCCGGTGAACTCGACGTTAAAATTATACGAAGGTCTGCTTAGTGGAAGAAGCACGTGTTCATTATTCTTAACTGAGTGTCCGCTTGAGACAAAAAACAATGCTAAACGCCAATTATAGATCCTAATACGTCCAATACTCACTCGTATTGGACGTTATAGCTATTCACAGAACGATTATAAAAAGAAAGATGATGGCTGACACTAAAAGCATTATTTTGTCAGCGGCACTTTATTTCTATGATGGTTCTATACTGTACATACAATTGATATTCAAAACCAACCTGACGTCGTATAAAACTCAAACAGACACACAAAATGATAGAATTAGTGACGACGATTCGACAATAGTAGACATTGGAATGGGGTTATTAATACGTCAGAAGGCCGCCCTAAGAAGATATTTGTATACTTTGCCAACATAAGCTTGAATTCATCCCTTCAGAGATAACATACGACCCAAAGTGTACATTAATTAAAATAAACTGTCCGTGGAATTCGGTATGCCGGCTGATTGATATTTCAGGTGAATGAGCTGGAGCCTTGGAAAAAATATAAAGCGAAATAATAAATAGAGAATACTTTATGAGCGAGGCAGGAATACGCTCCAACCGCGGTGATAGTTATCAAACCCTGGTTGCTTTTGATTGGGCATTGACTATTTTGTCTGACTCAGAGTATCAGTGGCTGGAAGTGGATTCGACCACCTATAAGGTGGATGATGTTGTAATTGGCAAGTCTGATGGTTCCTTGGTCTGCTGCCAGTGTAAAAAGAATCAGGCTAATTTCAGGGCTTGGTCCATAGCTGACCTCGGAGATGAGCTGGTCAAGGCCTTTGAGATGCTTGTTGAGACTTCAGATGCCAAAGTCCGTTTCTATTCGCGCAGTGATTTTGGCTCCATCGCCAAATTGCGTGAGTTCAGTACTCTCTATAGTAACGAGGCTGAATATCTTACAAATCTTACCAAAGAGCACGCAAAGACAGATAGTGAATTAGCCACTCGCATTGCAGACCATACTCCGGGTCTCACCACCTATGAATTTCTCAGTCGAACTTCCTTTGAAGTCAGTCAGGACTTTGATCGCATGGAGATGTTGTTGCATGAGCGCTTGCGCCAAATGGCAAGTAACTCAGATGCCGTATACAACGCTCTTTGGGTAAGGCTGGATAAAATTGGAGGGCGTATGGAAGTTAGCGACCTGACGATCTCCAGCCAGCACCGTCTAACCAAAGACGATCTTAAAGAGATTTTCCAAAGAGCGGGAGCAATGCTGGTTCCTATGATATCCGCGGCACATGTGCGCGCATCATTTGCCAGTACTTCGGCTATAGGTAGGGCTTGGCATCGAGATATTTCTGGTCAACGTATTGAGAGCGAGGTTGTAAATGAGCTGCTGTCTGCTATCGATGCCGGGGAACGAGCCATCTTACTGACGGGGCTTCCGGGGTCAGGAAAAACCTGTGTAATGCTTAGCATGCAAGAGATGCTTGAGCGGCGTATGCAAGCCCGAGGGGACTTGATTCCACTTTTCATTCAGTCAAGTGAATTCGCTGATATGGAAACGGCGAAGGAGCGTCAGGCACAAGGGTTGTCAGAGCAATGGGTAGAGCAGGCTGCTCGCCTGGCGGAAGAGACGCATGTGGTCACAGTCATTGATTCCCTGGATGTCCTGTCCATTGCTCGTGAGCACAACGTCTTGACGTACTTCCTGGCGCAAATAGATAAATTACTGCTGATCCCCAACGTTACTGTTGTCACAGCTTGCCGCGACTTTGACCGCAAGTATGATCGACGGATTGCCTCCCGGCAGTGGGACTGCGAATTGCAGTGTTTGCCATTGGATTGGGATACCAAAATTGTACCGTTGCTCGACACACTCGGAATTGATTCGACGACTATCGATCAAGTTACGCACGAATTGATCCGTACCCCCCGCGAACTTGCCTTGTTTGTTGAACTCGCCCAGCGCGAAGGCAGCTTCAAAGTGGTAGCCAGCCAAGCGCTGGCACAGCGCTACCTCAAGACCATAGTGCAAGATGAACCTACATTGGGTGATGCTGCGATGCAGGCAATCGAAACTGTCGCGGATGACATGTTGAAGTCTCGCAGCCTGTCAATTCCGCATCAGCGTTTCAATGCTTCACCGGACATCCAACGGCGACTGAATAGTCTCAATGTGCTGCAAGATACCCATGATGGGAGATTGACGTTTGGTCATCAGACTTTACTGGACGTATTGGTAATAAGTAGCGCCATACGTCAAGGGATCTCTCTCAATAATTTTATTCAAGGTCTGTCGCCCGTACCCTTTGTAAGGCCCAGCATACGCAGCTTCGTCGCCCAGTTGGCAGCAGGAGATCGGCGAGATTTCCGAAAGCAACTGAGAACAGTATTGACAGGCAATGCTGCTTTTCATATCCGCCGCCTGGTTGCCGAATCGTTTGCACAGCAGGTACCTCAGGATGACGACTGGCCGCTGATACGGGATTTGAGAAACCAGCATCGTGAAGTATTTCAGGTAATCTACACCCAAGCTTCATTTGTAGAGTGGCACCACTTTTGGTTCTCTCATTTAGTTCCAGAGTTGAGGAACTTGTATGATTCTGAGGGACTAACGATTCATGCGCATAGAGTTGCACGGTGGTGTAAAGAAGACACTGCGGGAGTGTTGGAGTTTTGGATAGATTTGTTGGCAATTGATTGGCTGGATAGCACAAGAGTTGCGGAGCAACTGATCTTTTCATTATCCGAATTTGAAACAGAAAATTTATCGCTGGCTGTGCCCTTGCTAGAGCGATTGCTCTGCATGCCTACGCTAAAACACCGGCATAGTTTTCTTGGGCGCACCGTTGCAAACTGCATAAAAGCTGGAATAGTCGATGACAAGCTCTTATGGCAGTACATTACTAGTGAAATAGGTGAAGAAGACGTAACAAAATTTCATTTCGATCATAAGTTGCATTGTAAGCCTCATAACTTTGGGGAAAAAAACGATGATTTCTTGACACAAAGAATGGTCGAATCTACTGCCTTACTTGACTTGGCGCTGGAAGAAGTTGAGAGGTGGAGTCAAATCAAGTCCGCTCAATATGGAGAAATTAGAGTAGGTTATCGATCTGGATTTCTTAATGAAACGTCATACCATGACGTTCACTCTAAGGATGATATTCATCATGTAGATAGTGAGCGGGTCCTGATGGGTGCAATCGAGGCCGCGATCCTTAATCATGCGCAAGAAAATTCTGATTGGTGGCAAAACAACAGAGAGCGTCTTTGCTTTAACCACGAAGGCGCGCTGTGTTACTTCGCAGTCCTCGCCCTTACAAATTCACCTATTCCGAACCTTGATGTGATCGAGCGTCTGTTGTGTGACAGAAACTTGCTGGAATTCGAGCTTTCTTTTGAGTTGGGTGAATTGATTCAGGTGGCATTTATATATCTTGATAAAGCCGCGCAAGATGCGATTATGGAGATGCTACAAACCATATGGGAAGAGCATGCAGAGGATAAAGATTCTCGACTCTGGGTATTGAAAAAAAGATCTGAGTATATATCTGCCATTCCTTGTTATCTGCGTTCAGAAAATATACAGGCGATTTTAGATGACTGCGGAAAAGTAGATGGCACATTTATTCGTCAGCCATACATTGGTATACGCGGTGGCATAGTGGCACCTCCATTTTCATATGAGGTATTTCTCGAAGCTAGTAATGATGGCGTGATTGACTTGTTAGCACATTATGCAGGGTATATTCGTGATTTCGATGAGTTTGTGGTCGGCGGGCAGAGGGAAGTCGGTCGGCAGCTGCGCGAAGCCTCTTCTCGAAATCCATCGCGCTTCCTAAATATACTGTCATCACGATGGAAAGATATATCGGGAGACTTTAGTGATGAGATAATGGATGGAGTTGCCAGCTATCTCGCATATCGCCATGGCAACCTGCAAACAAATAGTTCTTGGAAGCCAATTGCGGAGCACGATGCTCCTCAATTGGCTAATCAGATCCTTGATGAGCTTGATAGACACTCTTCCCATTGGCGACTAAGTCATTCCGCTGCAAATGCTTTGGAGTCATGCGCACATGTTATTCAGAGTGCCCAGGCTGCAGATCGGTTGGTATTTTTGGCATTAGGCTATTCCAGTTATAGAGAGGAGGCCAGCTATAAGGAAGAGTCGGGCGATTGGATTAATAGGGGTATCAACATGACGAGCGGAAAAGTTACTGAAGCTCTGATGATATTAGCCTGCAACTTTTATAAGCGCAATATTGCACTGCCCGAATTACTGCCGAAAGCACTATATCTGTTTTCCGGCAACGAACATCCTGCAATTCGCGCACTGATTATGCGACGCTTGCCTTTTCTCCAAAGTAAAGATCCAGGATTGGGGTGGGCGTTGTTTTATCGTGCAACAGAGGACGCAAGAGGGCTTTGGAAGGAGGCAGAACGCTGTCTTTATTATGGCTATCGCGGCAATTTCGATAAGGTTAAGTCTGCTCTAGATTGTATCTATAGAAGTGGCAATGAGAGAGATTCAGAAACCTGGGGGCGGATTTCAGCTTTAGCTGCCCTAAGTGGGCATATTGATTTTGTCAGCCTACTTGGCGATTTGAATTCACTTAATGTCGCTGGAGCCTGGAGAGGGTCCGCAAGCGTTTGGACTCACACTGAGAATATCAAGCAGCATCGTTCACAGTGCTTGTCAGGCATCGAGGCAGGACTGAATTCAGGCAATTCTCTTGCAATAGAAGTCGCTAACAAAATGAGTGCGTTATTTAGTAATGACACGTCAACGATTATCATACCAATACACTTGATCAAACTTTACCTCAGCGTACTTGAAAGTGACCCGAAAGACAAAAGCCATCGCATACCTAGGTTTAATGAATGGCTCAACGCTACTGCGCAGCAAGATCCCGAAACAGCACTTGCCGCGCTGGAGATGTATTTGTCCTATATTAGTCGTGATCAATCCTATTTTTACGATCATGGTGATCATCTTGTTCAGCTGGTGACTCGCCTGTTTGCAGAAGCGGAAGAGAGAGAAGAGTCGGACAACGGTGAAATGCTATGTCGTGTGGTGTCAGTGCAGGATTTATTATTGTCATTGGGGGGAAGCTCTATCCTGGATTGGCTGAAAGCTGCAGAGAGACAATAGCTTGGTCTTTATAGAACGCATTCTTAATAGTCTCAAATAAAAATTCAATATCTTTAGTCAGAGTAAGGAATTAAATGCAGGAATTCAGAGGAAAATTTAATTAATGCAGCGTCCGTCATTGGCTATAAATGGGATGGCTTTCAGCTATGGGTGACCGAGGTCACCCCGCCAAAGATTACTATAAAAGTAGAATTAAAAATGCTAATGCTTTAATAATTTTTGCCACATCAATGGTAACCTCATATTTAGAGTTTTTAAATGTGAACATATTGCTCTCCATAAAAACCCTAAGCCGGCTCAGGATGTTAGTAACATTTGAGCTTTACGTCGCAGGCCAGCGACGCCACTAAAAGTGATAGCTAATCAGTTTATAGTGGGTTTACTACTGGAGTATCATTCCAGCTAACAGAGCGTGATACCATATATAGGCTAGGACAGTTCAGAGTCTGCCTCGCAGTAGTTCTGAGTTCTTCCTATAAATGCACTCCTAGCGACCAGACCAACATTGGAACCTTTAGCTCCAAATATGGCTCAACCACATTATCCTGAATGTAGCATTTTATTTGCAAATAAGTCAATCTATATCATTAGATTACTGTTTTTTAATACACTTATTGATAACAACCTCAATAGTTCTAGATGAAATATAAGTACATATATTAAATCTGCATTCTTTAACCTAATACTCAGTACCAATAGAAAACTCTGCTTCAGGCTTATAACTTTTTCTAGATTTAACGGTTTCTTCATACCAGAGGCTAAATATATCCATACATGCTCTATCAGCGGCTCCAACTCGATGACACAAATTTACATCATAATAACATTTTTGCTCTAATTTCTCCCAGTCATCTTCAGTCGCGGTGAGAATAGGCACATGGTAATTAGAGATCCCTCTATCCAAAATTTCATTTATTAAATACTGAATATTCATTCTACCTCCACCTGAAGACATAAATGAACCAATTAAGTCAGAAGAAATAATTCTTGTAAATTTATTTTCCACTTTATGCATAACTATATAACAAAGCAGATCATCTCTATTATAAGGGCAACAAGCTATGGTAGCTGAAAAGCCTTTATCGAATAGTTTTGCGAGTTCTCGTTCACACAAATGAAACGAGCGAAATATAGATGATATATCCGAATCGATAAAGTCTGGTTTTAAAAAAAAGAAATCTTCTACTTTTTCAATTAAACTCATTGGCAGCTCAATATTTCCTAGCTCGTAACTCTCTAACTGTGTTACTTCATCTAATCCATAAAAAATTGCCATATCTCTTAACTTAATATCAAGAATTTCCTCTCTAAGCCATCTATGTTTTTGACCAACTGCCGTTCGATACGAACCTGACAATGCCCCCCCTTGTTCTGACTCATTATTGTTACTATCACTATCGTTTTTTTGGGGAACTAAAACTCTATTCCTGTTTTCATCGGTCTGTTTTTTCGATAAACGTCTGAGAAATAAGTAACTACATATCGGAACACCAATCCCGGAAAAAAACCACTGATAATGATTAAGCAATACACCTAGTAGCGAACTCATACTTTCTAATAATACATGCATAACTACTATTAACCTCTGAACCTTATTTGATACATTAACTGCTGAAGATTTAGTGCTTTGATATGTTTGTTAAACATTACTTCTTTAATATACTTTTTAAAAGGCCAACTACATCCGAAGGGCTTACTGTGTCTGGGCTTCCAACTGCAGTAGCCCAACAGCACAAGATAATACACGTCAGCAGATACATTAGCCCTCCTCCTCGCTGTGCCCACTGAAGACAAAAACTGAAAATAAGGCTAAGAAAGGAGAAAAGAAAAAGTAATATCACCATTACAGATGACATTTGGGATAGGAATAATTGTGAATACAATATGAGCACGGCTGCCTCTCTATGACAGTTTTAAGCATCCATGCAAACCCGAAATGTTAGCTTTAAAGCATATTATCTCAAAGCTTGTCTCTCCAAGAGACGAGTTAAGTGATTTAGTTAAAAACAAGATACCAACAATTTCGAAGACTAGCAATAAATATTTCCATATCGCGATGTTCATTTATTGGTCAACTTAATAGATAGTGTATTTACAATCTTCGTTTTGTGTATAATGGATTGACACAGCATATAGTCCATTTAGTCAACTTCTACCTTCTGTCTACGAATTTTGCTCTTCAGCCTTCCCCTCTCGAATTAAATGCCCTAATAATATTTTTGCTAGGCTTTCTTCTCTTATCCCATTGAGCTGACTAGACTTTGAAGTATTTACTCCGTAGACGGTAAGCATATTGCCATCTACCGTATATTCCGCTTCGTATGTTATACCATCAACTTCTTTAAATATTATTTCCAATTTACTTCCTCATTTTTACTTCCGCTTGCTTACAACATTATTTTAGTTAATAAAATTTAGGATAAATTTTTCCTAATTTATTGAAAGTTAGATTAAATATTTAATGCGGAGAATTATGAATTAACCATGACGCTTAAATTTTCATGGATTTTAGACGCATCAACACAAACTAAAATTATACTATCTAATTAATTTAATAAAAGCAGATAAAAAACAAAAATACTGAGCATCTTATATTAAACAGTAAAGCGTGCCAAAACTTTTCTGTAAAATGAAGGTTGGTTGGATAATTAGAAATTTATTTTATAGGAAATGATTCAGCTATTGTTACAAAACAAAATTTGGCGATGGACGCTCATAATCTGAGTTATGTCCATAATGACGAGTCTGAAAATGAGAAAGGTGTTCAAAGTATGGAGTCACATCATGTTTCAGTCCCCAGTCTGTCGCTAATTCATCCCTATATCGGTCGGGAGTAACGTAAGGCACACTAGAGGGCTTTAGCTTTTCAGAAAAGGATAATAGGTTTTCCCTTTCTTCATGGCAAAGTACATTAAAGCCTGCTAAAAACTCTATCATGTAGCCGACAACTCTTTGACTTTCAGGGTTTAAATTCTTAGCCCAAGAAACGTCTGGCACAAAGCCTTCATGCCATACAGCGAGAGCGACTGCTACCATGTCTTCCACTGACGTATTACGTAGACGACTTTCGGCAACTCGATCAAGAGCATCATAAACATCTTTATCGTTTAACATAGTTTCAAGCTCTCTGCTCGGCGTTGGATATGGCTCACATTATTCTTTATAGCGACGACATTACCAACATAATACTCAGCCGCTTCATTAGCTCTGCTTACAAACTCATCAATAGACAATCTTTTCACTTTTATCAAAGTTAAGATATCGTCGATATCTCTCTCGCCAAAGCGTCCCAGTTTTGAGACAGCCAAATCGGCAGGTGTCACCACATAAAGCCACAATGGAGAAGCCACCATCCTAGTCTCTATCTGTATAGCATCATCCTGATAGTCTTCGTGAAGAGGGCCTAGTGTCGGCGAAAAGGTTTTATCATAAAGTAAACGTAGTTTTGTACCCTGAGAAGTATAGGTAATGGGGGAAACATTAAAGGTTAACTCAGAGCTTTTCACATGCCGTGCTGCCGAAAACTCCACATCAATATCACCACTACCACGAGAATTTGTCAATATATGCATCGCGCAGCCTCCAAAGATGTATGCTTTGATACTACCAGGTTGCTTTTGCACCTTCGAGAAGTCCTGCTCCGCCCGATTAAAAAAACTTAGCACGGCTTTGGATAGGGGCGTATTTAGGTGTAAGTCATGATTCATTCTGCGAACTTTCCCAATGATTTATCGACAATCGCCGTTCTCTACTTTAAAGACACTATATTCTTTAAATCGTTGACGCTTTAAGCAACCCTCATATCGTATTTGCACTCATACTGAACCTAGATATCTATTGCCTTTATTCAAAATACAATATATCCGATATTCAAGGAGAGGTGTGTAATCTATCTCACTCTAAGCCAAATACAATAATTTAATTCTATCACTTAGTAGATAACGCTGCGCCAAAAACCACTTAACGAGCATATATCAAAAAGACATATACGAAGGTAGGAAGATAGCGTTTAATGAGCTTACCAATACTTACTGCTAGTTACCGCTAAGCCCAAATACATCATAGAAGGGGTTTGAACCGAGTTCCCTCCCCTCCACCAATAGATAAAAGCCAACCCCTATCAGGTTGGCTTTTTTTATGCGCGACCACCGCGCTACAGCCTAGTAATGGCGTGGCTTAGCGGACTTCGGCTATTTTTTGATCCCGGACTTCATAGCATCAAATTCTCTCTTCTCCCCTATATTCTCTCTCACTCTACTAGGCACCACTTTCGAAGTCCGTCGATGTCGAAAAATTATTTCCTTATAAATCAGTAACTTAGCGACGGACTTTTATAATGGTTTTTTGAGGGCAATGGCTACCCAGAAAGAAATACGCAAACCTTACTCAGAACGGAGAAAATTAGGGCTTTTTGGGATTAATTAAAATACAAATAGAATACTAATCACACTAACTCGAAATTCACATAACTGAAAAAATATATACAATAAAATCAATATACTAGGAATATTTATCAGCTTTATTTTGCGTTTAAAAACTAAATATTGCATGAGTTTGTGATTAAAAAAGCGATAGGGGAAATATTAGCAGTAGACACCAGTTAGCAAGCAGCGATACGAATGCCACTCAACTAACCTGCTACTTTAAGCTGCCTATTCGGCAGTGAACAAAAAATTAAAACATGTAGGAGTTTTAATTATTTTCTAAGCTGCCTATACGGCGGTGAACTGCAGGTTGTTACTGTTTTAACTCTTTTCACTTTTCTAAGCTGCCTATTCGGCAGTGAACCATTTGGTGATCTTATTCGTGTTTTTGTGAATTTTCTAAGCTGCCTACACGGCAGTGAATATTACATGTGAATAACCGAGAAAACTCACAGCTCTCTAAGCTGCCTACACGACAGTGAATTGTCAAATTGTTGATTTTAAAGCCTTTAATTATTTCTAAGCTGCCTACACGACAGTGAATTTAAAATGTTTTCCTCAACACTTTTTGTTGATTTTCTAAGCTGCCTACACGACAGTGAACAACCTGTTTCTTCTACTACAACGACCACTAATTTTCTAAGCTGCCTACACGGCAGTGAACGCGGCGTACCTGTCAAGCTTACACTTGCAATATTTCTAAGCTGCCTACACGGCAGTGAACAATACAAAAACTATAATAAACATCTGATTATTAAAGAACTTTTATGCTTTTTAGCATAAATACGCTTTTTTATTTTCTTATATCAAACCCACGTAAAATGCGGGCTGTAGTGATACTCGAAAAAAAAGGGTAAAACCGAATAATAATAGTGTAAATGAACATGTGCTCATCTCACGAAGACTAGGGTGACAATATTTGCACTACCAGCTTGGCACTTATGTTTTCATTTTAGGCACAACAAATCTTCATTGACACCAAAGGCTTTTTAAAAAAGTATCTTCTAGTTTCACTCAAGAACCAATATGAATGCGGGATAACAATAAATTAAGTTTTTCACAAAACATGTCATATGATTGACGCATACTCAAATATCTATGATAAAGGCGATAGCAATTTGCTGGTTTGGTATAAGACTCACTCTCTATATCAATTCAATTTAGTTGAAGCATTTTCAATCTATTGTGACTTACATAAAAACTTGATCAACTTCACAGTCCAACATAAAAAACTTAACCTTAAGTCAAAAAAAGATCCTAAACACTAAAAATCATAACCTCAATTTTTAAACCTAAGCTTTAAGATATATATAATATAGCTTTATGAAGCTTCGCCTAAATTAATTTTTTGTCGCATTTATTTTATTTTGAATAAATTAAGCTCTGTTTTAGCAACGATTTAAAGTTTTTTAGAGCAAAAAACAAGCTAAACATTTGGCATAACAAGTACTAGACTTCACCTTAAAATACAATAACAATGCTCGCCTCTAATTGATGAGAGAAGTGAAGTTATAAAGCATGAAGCTAAGGTTTTATGATGATTAATAATTTATGGATGTATGCAGCTCTGCCAATGGTGCCGGCCGTATTATGTGTATTTATTTTAATCAGGCTATACAAAAGAAAAATGGGTAACCATTATATCAAACTGTTTTCAAATTTGGTATTAATGAATTTTTCCCAAGCAATAATGTACGTCTTATTTTCGTTTTCAGTTAAGGCAGCCGGATATGCAGCTGATGCCTACCTAATTGCTGCGTATTTCTTTTTCACACATTTAATGATGACAAGCATATTTCTTTCAGATCGAAAAAATATCTTTATAAACATTAGCTCAGATTGGCTTTACGCTTTCCCTTTATTGCTGACTTTTCTACATTTTAATGGTTTGATGGTAGAAAGCTATCGAGTAGAACAAAACTCTTTAATGCATAATGATGGATCTTTTGCATGGTGTTTTGACTTATACATAATGATATCTAACATACTTACGATATACTTTTTGCTGAGGAATGTTAAACATTGCAAAAAACAGCGAATGACTGTTTCAAAGAACTTAATCGCGATTATTTCATTTATACCTTTGATTATAGTATTTTTTATAGTTGTCGCCCTTTCTTCCACTAAATATGCTATTCCTGTCGCAGTTATTGGCCCTACTATTACATTTTATACGGCATTATCATTTTATTATATATCTCAAGAGAGAGTTATTGACCTTTCTATTGGAGGTAGATTTTTTTGGGATAGATTAAAATTAGCCTACAAATTACTCGAGACCGACAAGACAAAAGCTGATATGAGAACGTTCCATAAACATATAGATAAGCAGTTTATTAAGGAGGCCCTATATGAAAATGATCGACAAATACAAGCCACAGCTGATTATCTTCGGATAAATCACACGACATTGAGAAACAAAATAAAAGAATATAGTCTCTGAAATACAGGCGGAGAACCATTACCTCAATACCATAAATAGCGGGTAAAACTATTTTATACCAAGATAATGGTTTTATATTTTACTATTGTATTTACATTACTTTATACATTCGCTAACGCAAGAGGCGAATTCTGTTGGCTTCTCATACATGGGACTATGGCCACATTCATTGATTAAGCTAACAGGTATACCAAAGTTATCAAATGTTGTAATAGCTTGAGAAATAGGTGTTATTACATCATTTTCGCCCCATATTGCATGCACAGGGCACTTCACTTTAGTTAATAACTCCGTTGCATTTGCGGCATTACTTTCTCTCATCAAGCCTATAATATTGCGAAGGTTCTCTTTGAAGCTCTTAGCAGTCTTTTCTTTAACTTCTATAGACGCTTTACTTTTATCATAACAAATAAGATCAACAAACCTTTGTGCAATCTCCGAAGAGTTTTTACTATTAATTTTTATATCTAATATAACTTCACCAAAGCCTGCTGAACCAGAGATTATTACTTTCTCCACTTTCTCAGGAATAAGTTTTGCTATATTCATACATATAAAACTACCTAAAGAGTTACCTACTAGAATAACCTTTTCATCTACTTTTTTTAATTCTTTGATGATGTGCTCCGAGATGACGCTTACAGTGCCACCTATCGCACACAATGGTTCTTCTAATAAGAGATGTTGGGTACCAGCAATAGACTTATGTGAGTCTTTCCACATCCATCCTCCTGCAAACATCCCACTTATGAAAAATAACGTTTTAGCATTGTTATATTTAATAATCTTCATTTCGATTTCCTATGTAAATTGATTTGGCACATAAAAGTGCTTCGGTATTGTTCTACAAAATCACTTTGATAAAAATCGAATGCCGTTAGGATGTATTTCACTGAATATTATGAAGTTCTTTAACCTATTGATTTTTAAAGTCTTATTTTTTCGAACTGTCTAGATTTAATTAGAAATAATTAGAATTTAATAGATGCTTGAAGTTGTACAAAGAAGTGTTAGTGTCGATTTCTGTTAGAGCAAACAAATCAAATAGATATTGAATCTAAAGAAACAAATAAAATTTTTAATGTGGGAGCATGACGTTCTTATTATGGATTTGGAAGTTGACAAGGCCGTTCAAATATTGGGTGGACAACGAGCAGCGGCTGAAAAACTAGGTGTGACAGACTCAGCAATATCTAGATGGGTTAAAAGTGGATGCATTCCACCTAGCAGAGTGTGGGAAGTTTACCTAGCTGTTGGTGATCAAAAAGCAAGCAGCGCTTTCTTTTCAATTGAGAATGCACTTAGGCAAGCATATGAAAAATGTAAAAAAACGTGATGATAAAAAGATGTCTAAAAGTAAACCAGAAACAATTCACGGGAGCTTGACCGACCTTTCTCATCATGATGCGGCCATCTGTATGCTGGTGGAGCTAACGAATATAATTATAGATGAATTAAGTGACACAGATGCAGTTTTCCCTGTAGAACTGCACTTTGTTAAACCCAACAGGCACAAATATATTCTTGAAACGAAAAGTGCGACAAATGAGCCACTAGCATTAGACAGTCTATTTTACTCGAGTGAGAAGACAGCGTATTTCGATAAACGATTAGATATTTTGCAGGACTGCACTCGAATCAAACCCTTTAATCAAAAGTGGAATAAAGCACGTCTCATCATCCACGATGACCAACGCTATATCTTTCAATACAAGTTTGATCGCGATATACATGCCGCCTATAGCGTGATGCAAGGTCAGCAAGAATTAAAGCACTTAGACGAAGAGACCTTCAAAAAAATACGCACATGGGAAGGTTTATCCAATAATCATCCCCGGCCTTGGTTATCCAGTTAGTACGATAATCACTGAGTTTTTACAGAGAACTACACACGGAGAATTTATATGCCAGCCGACTGTACAGAAACCCATTCCTTTACGGATCAACTTTATGAAGGGATGCAACATGATTATACCAAAAGACTCGTCAATAAGATAATGACGCAGATCCTTCACGTATATAAAGACGATTTTTTTATGTTACATTTATATGTGCTTAAGACAGGAAAAAAAACGTTTAGTTGTCAGCTTTCTGTCGAAGCGTATCAAGGAGAGACTTTACTCCCTGTAGAGATAGGTAATGATTCCGCTCAGTATATATCGACGCTCTGTACTATTTTACACGCCTACAATGGTTACTATGCTGATATCTTTCAATGGAACACAATGACAATCACTCTACACTTTGAAGGTAGATATAAGATTCATAGAGCATTTGATACCGCCCTAGAAAAACAACATGGTTGTCGTAATAGCAAGATATTGAGCAACATCGTCCAATTAAAAAATAGTAGAAGTTTGACAGCGAGTAAAACAAATGGCAGTCCACTATAGCATTGCACATCACTCTAAAACCCTAACACCTGGAATTAAAAAGGTCTTACGTATTTTTGGTAATCAAGCGGCGTTAGCAAAAGCGATGAATGTCTCGGTGAGTGCTGTCGCACGATGGGTAAAATCGGGGTATATCCCTTGCGATAAAGTATGGGAAGTGATGCTGCTTGTGGAAGGCAAAAAAACCTATGCCGGTGAGACAGTGTCTATTAACGAGCTATTGGAAGAAGCTTACAACAAGCACATGGAAAGACGAGGACTACAAGAAAAAATGCCAACATAACATAAAAAATAGCACACTAGTTTAAAGAATCTAACACTTTTATGCGCTAGCCATAGCGTAGGGTCATGTATTTTTTTTCATTATGTTCTATAGCATCCACCAGGATAGGCCAACTCCTATCCAATATTCGCTGCGTAGTGACTGGCTACTCGGCCTTAGTATTATAACATGGGAGAGCGATATGTCACAGCATGCACATATTACATTTTCATCCGCTAACAAAGGCGTAATCAATGCCCCGTTACCGGATATTATTGTCCACCAGCATTCGATGTATCTCAGTCTTCATGCCTACCCTTGTATCGCCAGTGCGCTTGAGAAATACGGGACGTTTATTCGTGTCTATGCAGGCGACCATATTGGCTATGTGTTCTGCCCTTCCCTATTTCTTAAACGGGCCACAAAAAAAACGCTCATTTCTACCACTAAAAATACCTTGATCTTTAAAGATATCCAAGAAAAAACATCCGCGCTTGTCTGTCACCAGCGATTTAAAAACATTATTGAAACAATGCCGTTAACCGGGCTGAGATTTTGTCGAGAGCAAACACAGCAATGGTCCAGAGTTGCCAACTGACCGGATTGATATTATTTCCATAAGGACATCATTCACATGATTTACAGAATTCATCCTAACTTTTATCGTTATGCTACCTATCAATTGGATAGCGACGATCTGTTGAAAAAGTTAGGCCGTTACAGTGTTTTTGGTATCGAGATTAATGCCGTACATTATACCCATCAATGGCAACCCATTAAGTTCCGTTTTCATAATTCTCTTGAGGAAGGGCCACTGCTGCCCATTCCCGATCTTATCGTCGACTACGGGTGTATGCTGTTGAGTGAAAAGTCTTACCGTATTTTTTACGCAATGCTGGCAGAGCATGGAGAATTCTTACCCATCTATTCCGGCGATACACGAGCTTATCTTTATAACCCGTTAAAAATTGCTGAACAATTTAATGGGCTAGATACAAAATACTCTACAAAAAATGAATATGACTACGTTACCACACTGCATTTTATTGAGGAGAAGCTGACACATTTACCCCTGTTTAAATGTGAATACGATAACTATCTCGGGATCTATTGCCGACACGATTTTAGAGACACGTTTATGCGTCATAACTTGCGCGGCATTGTTTTTGAAGAAAACATTGCGTTGTCATTTCCAGCAGACCCGGCAGTCCTGGCCGAAGACTAATTGACAATAATCAATAATCTATGGGGGAGCAAGACCAAGGAAGACGAACACTCAGCAAGGACGCTTTTTTTATCTGTTACACATTACTACTAAAGTCGCATACGCGGCACGAATCATCACAACCTACACTTATAGTTAACATCAACATTATTCACATGTTCATGATGTATTCATGTTCTTGTGTGTAAGGAGCCATGTTGTATGAAAAAAAATCATATAGGCAATATGTCATCTAAAACACTGTGTTTTAATACACCTTATGCTAAGATTTTGGACAGGAATATGCTCACAAGGCGTTATATTTATTATTTACGGATTCTATTGGAAATGATATTTTCTATGGACTTTTACTCTTCTCGTCTCTCTCAATTATTTAACACACTTTTTACTAAAACTTCTTCCTCTCACACCTTAACCTATGCACTATGTCTGGGGTGTTTGTGTTTATTTTCGGGGCAAGCATTGGCCACCATTAACGGGCCTACGTTGCGATCGATTGAAAGCGTGACGTTAACATTTAGTCCCCAAGTGTCGAATCGGGCACCGTTGATAAGACATTATATTCGGGCTTATCACAACGACACTTACGTCACGCAATATAATTTAAGACGTGTGCAGCGCTCTATAGATACCGTCTTAACTCGTGATGGGCGTTGGCGGTTTGACTACTACCATATCACTGAATTTTGCCGTGAATATGACCATGGGCCAGGTACTAATTGTATTGACGCCGATGAAATCACACGTATCGATAAGCATACAGTAACGGTAAATGCTACTCCGACAACCCCCATATCCGTGAGCGGGCCTTCTGCACACGGGACCACATTACTACCTATCCAATGGGGGGAGTCAGAACGTATTGTTCATGAGTTTGTGGTGCAATATAAAAAAACCACGGATATAAAATGGCAAAGCCGTCATGTATCGCCTTCTGGTCGCAGTACCAGTCTCCCTGTTAGCGAAGGCATCTATCAAGTGCGCGTATCTGCGTGTAATACCTTAAGCACATCACGCCGTTGTTCTGCCCCTCGTTCTTTATCTCCTAATGTGGCGGTAGCGCGGCCAGCAGTACCGAATATTACTCTACCGTCAACCAGTGGTAATGGTAGCTATACTGTTTCATGGAACACTGTGAACATTTCAACACGTTATACTTTGCAAGAAAGCGTGAACGGTGCGACATGGACATCAGTACAAGACAACTCAGCGCGGTCAAAAGCCTATACTAATCAAATTAATGCGTCGATTCGTTATCGCGTTCGAGCATGTAATGCTATTGGCTGCTCAAATTTTTCTTCTGCAAAAACCATTAATATAGCGCGTAAGCCGGGTGTACCGTCTTCTATTTCCGTGCCTGGTTTATATGGCAGTGGTAGCTACACTATTTCTTGGGGAGCAAGCAGTGACGATATTACATATTATGACCTCATACAAACGCCTAATCGCACTCTTTATCAAGGTCTTAATTTACGTTACGACATTAGTGGCCAAGGTATTGGTGAGCATCGCCATGGTGTTCGAGCATGTAAAACCGTCGGCAGTTTTACCAATTGCTCCGATTGGCGGCTTTCTAGTATTGTGACATTGGCAAAGCCTGCCGCGACACCCACGCTATCCCTCTTAGCGAGCGATAATGATGGTGAATTTGGCCTGCGTTGGACTGCGATAGACAACACCTTGCGCTATATACTGCAAGAAATTTCTCCCAGCAGCAGTACATGGACAACGGTTGAAAGCCCCTCTGAGGCTCGTATCCAATTATCAGGACGCACCAGCGGCACCTACAGCTATCGGGTGCAAGCGTGTAACGATTTGGGCTGTAGTGACTTTTCAACGGCGAAAAGTATTGAGGTCGCGATTAGCCCCGGTATCCCTCCCTCTATTTCACCACCAACTAACGCTAACTTTACTATTCAATGGGGCGCTTCAAGCGGGCGTGTATCGTCGTATCAACTGGAACAGCGTATTGGTAGTGGTGCATGGGAAAATATTTACCGTGGTGATGCCTTAACACGTGAATTAAACCTCACACAAAGTGGTGAGCATGCTTTCCGTGTTCGTGCGTGTAATACACAAAATGCTTACACCAGTTGTTCCGCATGGCGCAGTTCGAATGCTGTCACAATAAGCGCTCCAAACGCGCCGAGTGACATCACCGTTCCCAATGAAGCGGGAGATGCCTTGACCATTACCTGGACAGCAACGACGTCTAATGCCACTTTATTCAGTCACTATGAATTAGAAGAGCAAAAAGATAATGGTGCATGGGCATTAATTGAATCCACACAAGAGACCCGTCTTGGACATGTACTATATGAAAAAGGCGATTATCACTACCGCGTGCGTACCTGCCAATTAAGTTTATGTTCACCTTGGGTGGTATCTAATACAGTCACCGTTGTGGGAGCACCCGACGCGCCACAAGCGCCAGTACTCGCCACTGTCCCGAACCTCTCTGCGGCTGAAGAAAGTACCGGCAGTATTAATAGTAATGTGGATGTGAGTGCGGGCGGTGCGGCCACATGGTCTATAGATTTGGATGTACCGCGTGGTATCGGTGGTTTTACACCAAGTGTGATGCTGAGCTATTCCAGCCGAGGGGGTAACGGAGTACTGGGTGTGGGTTGGTCGCTTTCTGGAGCTTCTGAAATTCGCCGTTGTCGTCGTTACTATGAAGAAGACGGCTTTTACAGAGAGGTGTTGTTTACTAATCAGGACGCCGTATGTTTAAACGGACAACGTTTAATTCCTGTCAACAATGCGTATTTTATTGAGGGAACAGAATACCGCCTGCAATTTGATCCGAGCACACGTATTGTCTATAGCGGCGGTAATTTTGAAGTGAGCAAGCCTAACGGTGAAACCTGGTGGTTTGGCACCACGAGTGATAGTCGTATGAAAAAAGGCAATGCCACTTACAGCTGGAAACTTTCTCAAAAAGTCGACCCGTTTAATAACACCATCGATTACAGTTACACCGGTGATAACAGCCATACCCGCCGTTTATCAACAATAAGTTATTCCGGAAACACGATTGAATTTATTTACAGTGAACGAGAAGATCAATCCCAGTATTTTTATCATGGCTTGTCCATTGTCGATAATCAATTACTTACGGATATTGTGATTTCCAATCACAATAATATCGCGGTGAATTCTTATCACTTTGATCATCGTTTAAGTCAGGTATCTAAGCGTTATTTATTGCGAACCATGACCCGCTGCGACGGTGCAGAAACAGGCGCGTGTTTACAACCCACCACTTTTGAATATGAAGATACGAGCGGCATAGGTTTTGTCTCTCCCTCTGAAGAAATTATCGTGAACTTACGAGATTTTATGACCGTTGATGGGGATGTGGCGTCCGATTATTGTGATCAATCCTTCCCAATTCCCGATACCCACTGTCAGTCGCAAGATCTTAAATTGATGGATGCCAATGGGGATGGGGTTCGAGAATTACTACTGGTCAGTAATCAAGGTTCTACATACCGCTATCAAAATATTGTCGTCACTCCTGACAGTTATACATTAGGGAATGTTAGCGGCAGTGGCGAATCTTTTAGAGCAGGTTTTCCAGCGGGATCGAACGGCACCATTAGTGCGTGGAGCGTGCAAGCGGTGGTGAATGATATGAATGGCGATGGTCATGACACCGTAGAATTTATGGCGAATTTCCCTAGCATCAATACGGCGCCGTCTTTATATGCTGATTTAGATGGTAATGGCATTGTGGAATTTGCTGGAGGCTTTAACAGTGATGCCGAAAATCACGCAGAAAACTACACCAACTTCCCAGGCCGAGCCAAATGCCCTGAAAATGCCACCACGACTTTTGAAGTCGAGAGTCAAGCCGCCGATGTTTTCGATTTTAACGGTGATGGTTTAGTGGATCGTCTTTATCGTGTGAATGGTATTTGTGAAAATGAATTAGCGCAGCAACGTGGGCAAGTGGGCACACTGTATTATTTGCTAAAAAATACCACCCAAGGCGCTGTTCACAGTGAATCCGCTCAACCATTGCTTGCCGCCAATGATGATGACTTTAGATTGCGCGGTGATATTAATGGCGATGGCTATATGGATTTTAGGGGGGCGGGATGTGCCACCGGGTCTGGCTTTAATGATTGCTTTGGTGACCACTTTGGTACACAGGTGCTGTCATCACTAGGACTTTCCCAGCTAAGCGATGTCAATCGCGATGGTCGAGACGACTATATTTTCTTAGATGGCAGTACATTAAAAGTCGCACTGTCCTACTATGGGTTCGCTACACATGTTGTAAACCTTGGCCAAGTGAATTGGACAAATATGTCCAGAACACCACGCGTAATGTTGGTGGATCTCGATGGGGACGGTTTACCTGCCCTTGTTTATTTTGATATTGGCAAACATCGTGTGCATATTCGTCATGATGCCAACACTGAAAATAAGCCCGTCGATGTCTTGCGCTCGGTGAATAATGGCTTAGGCCGTGAGCATACATTTAAGTACGGTACGCTGGCCTACAGTGATCATTACACGCCTTTAGATAATGCTCATACCTTAAATTGGGGATCACCCGTCTTTGATGGCAAAGGTAGCATGGCCATTGTCGAGCAGATGACGATGCGCACCGGGAAATTGCTTAATAACTCAAAACCTTACGACTTTTATTACACAAAATCCTACGATTACCATTACGAAGGTCTGCGCTATCAAGCCGGTGGTCGCGGATCGTTAGGCTTTAGCACGTTCATTAAAAAAGATAATGACTTAAAGCAAACGACGACGACCTATTATCGCCAAGACTATCCTTTTAATGGCCAAGTGAAACGTCAAACGCGTGCGGTTAAAAATCGTGATGGTACGGACGTGATCGTGTATGAGCGTAATGTGAATGTGTGGGAACACCGCCAGTTTTTAAGTAATAAAGCGCACTTTATTCGGGCTAAAGAGGAAGAAGAAAAGCACTTTAATATAAATAGTGGTAATGGTGAATTAATCGCAGGGCAAAAAGACTTAAATACCATCGTGACAGAACGACAATGGTCATCCAGTCCCGAACATTATCCTTTACTCGATGTTGTGACCGTCACGACTTACAATCATGTCAGTACGAGTAATGAAAATTTAGTCGTCACCACAACCAATACCTATGGTGATGAAAATCATAATGATTGGTTCATTCAGCGTCCTACGGTGATCGATACGGTAAGAACGTTAGCACGCAGCCCTAGTGATATCGATAGTGCTACGCAAAAACGTACGCTCGTATATCACAGCTCTGGCCGTGTCAAAAGTGATGAGCGAGGCGATATCACCAATGTGAGTGAATACAGTAAAACCGCCACCGTTTACGATAGTTACGGCAACCCCACTGACGTGACACAGTGCAGTAGCCATTACGCAGACGCCTGTGCAACACGTGCGTTACCCACCGATACAGATACCGATAACATGCGTTTTTTCCGTCGGGTCACCAGCACCTTTGATACGGAAGGTCGTTATTTAACAGCAACAGGCAATGGGCAATTTACTATCGCTGCGTATAGCGACTTTAATGCCCTAGGCTTACCGCAGACTCATGTTAATGCCACAGGCTTCACTACCGAAAGTTTTTACGATGCTTTTGGGCGCGTCTATTTTACCCGTGCGGTGGATGGTAGTTCTGCGCAAACAATACGTAGTCGTTGTAGTAATAATTGCCCAAGGCACGCAGAATACTTCACACGTGTACTATCACCTTCCACGCCTGATAGTATTCACTATTTTGATCTCACTGGAACCGAAGTCGCCACACGTACCCAAACCTTAACCGGCGAGTGGTCACAAGTATTACGTGAGTTTGACAAGCATGGCCGTTTAATTCGTCAAAGTCAGCCGTACCTGACAACAGATACACCGCATTTTGCGGAGTACAGCTATGATGATTTAGGACGTCGTTGGAAAGATGTTGCAGCAGATGGCACAACAAAGACAATAGGCAGAATTGCTGGCCTAGTCTCTACTACGGTGTCAACAAGCTATATTAGCAGTTACGAAACGCCCGTATCCAATGCCAATATCTTTCAAAGAACAACTAAGATTGTGAATGGCTTTGGGCAAACAACATCGACCAATGATGCCGAGCGTAAGGTGACGTATTACCAATACAGCGTCTTTGGCAGTTTATCTTTAGCGACCAATATCGATGGCAGCACCGTCTCCATTACCTACGATGATTACGGTCGCCGCACTCGCATGGTTGATCCTGATAAAGGGGATATTACGTTTAAACCCAATGGCTTGGGCCAAGAAGTGGGACGTATTGCACCAGGTAATGTCACACAAAAAACCTTCTTCGATGCGTTGGGGCGTTCTGTTAAAGTCGAAACCAATGCGCCTGGCGGCAATCATGTAGGTACGTTTGACTATAAGGGGCCATTACTCGATATAGAGACCAGCTCTGAAGGCGTAAGTAATGAAGGCATTAGTAGAACCTTCTCTTACGATGCCTGGGGACGCTCTAGAGGGATACAACACCGTGCGGATGGACATACATGGAATACGGCCACCACTTATGATCAGTATGGGCGCGTGTTCCAAGCGTTCGATATGTCCCAGAATTTCCGGGGTGTGCAATACACCTATACCAACGGCTACGCCACGCAATTAAAAGAAAGCCAAAATAGTAGCAAAGTCTATTATGAAGCCACCGATATGGACGCCTACGGTAATGTCACTGATTGGGTGCTGGGCAACGGTCATAGTGGTCATGCTCGTTACGATGCGAAAACCGGTTATTTACAAACGGTGTATAGTGGCAACGGTATCGAAGCGGTGCAAAATAATTTATTTGAGTATGACGGCATCGGCAATTTACGAACCCGTACCGATCGTAGCGGCGGTTTAGCTTTTAATGAATTACAAGAGACCTTCGATTATGACAAATTGTTTCGATTAAAAACTGCGACCTTGCATACCACTAGCACACCTCAAGTGTTAGAGATGAGCTATTTTGATAACGGCAATATTCAATCAAAATCGGATATTGGTAATGGCGGTATCTACGCTTATGGCACACAAAACAGTCAGTGTTCTATCACGCCTGGAGCGCATGCCTTAACGGGTATTGGTAGCCAACTACTTTACTGTTATGACGCACGCGGAAACCAAACCCATTCTTACGAGAGTGGCTCCTTAACACGTGAAGTGAATTACACGGGTTACGATAAACCTAGTTTAATTTCTTCCGGCACTATCACCACCGCGTTTTTCTACGATGCTAACTTTAGTCGTTTTAAACGAGTGGATACCGGTGACGGTGATGATCGAACGACTTACTATATTGGCAGTAATGAAGTGATCCATCATGACTCCGGTAAAATCGAGTACAAACGCTATATTGGCGATATGGTGCTCAATACCGTGGACAGTGATAATAACAACGAGACCCACTATTTTTACCGCGATCACTTAGGCTCTCTTGTCGCCATTGCCGATGCTGCAGGTACTGTATTAGAGAGGTTAAGTTACGACGCTTTCGGGCAACGCCGTGAAGGGGAAAGCTGGAACCCACTCTTCGATCCTTTTAATGATATGAGTGTGCAAACCGTAATGGACATTACCACGCGGGGCTTTACTCAACATGAACACGTGGATCACGCCAATATTATCCATATGGGCGGACGTATTTACGATCCCGTCACTGGCCGCTTTGTCCAAGCTGATCCGATAGTTCAGGCGCCAGAAAACGGTCAGAGCTTGAACCGTTACAGCTATGTGTTTAATAATCCCTTAAGTTACACCGACCCTACCGGCTACAGCGCACAAGGGACCATTTGTGAGCAAAAAGACCTGAACGGTGGCGTAGAAGATTTATGTACCATGGGCGGCTCCGGTGATGAGATTCAAGCGGTAAACGCGGATATTCCCGCTGCCCCCACTACGGAAGGCGATGCGCAAACGGAAGAGAAAGCCACGGAAGAGGCGAATAATTCCACGGCTACGGAGACAGATACGGCTTCGGAGGGAGCTTTTGATTCTGATGGAGGTGGGGGAAACGAGGAAGATGAAAGCAATCCAGATATTGCAACCGCTGATGGAACTTACTTCTTTGGTGGTGCAGGTATAGACGGAAGTTATATAGATGATATGGCAAAATCGCTCGAAGAGTCAGGGATTTCAGATGTACATGCCATGGATAAAGATGTATGGTCTGAAAGTACCCCTGTTGATGCGAGCGCTGGTGTCTTTGCTCTTAGGGGAGGAGCGGACTTCTCCGGCCAGATTGAAGAGAAGTTTAAAAATAAAGGTGACGGGAAAGGCCAGTTTAATCTAATAGGATATTCCTATGGATCTCTAGTTGCAGCCCAAGCAGCAATGGCTAGAGTAAAAAATGGAGGGACAGTTGATAATTTGGTGCTGATTGGATCACCTATTAGTTCAGGGTTTTTGCGGACACTTAGGGAGACTGATAGTATCAGTAACATAATAGTAAAGGACTTGACTAACCGTGGAGATCCAATAAATGCAGGGATGAGCGGAGGACAACTAATTATTAATGCGCCTAAATTGGCATATCAGATGACACAAGGGGCTGGACATTTTTATTATGCGCCTAGTGGTCAAAGCGGTAAAGAGCGGAGAAGAGAATTGGCTAAAGAATTGTATGAAGGAGGTCTAAGGTAATGTCAGTAAATGTTAAGTTATCGATACCGTTTATTTTGTACTTAATAGCTTCATTTTTTAGTATTGGCAATTTATTTGCAATTGTACTCATGCATTGGAATTTTATCATTTCGGGTAAGGGGCTAGGTTCATTTACTATCCTTTGGTTTATAGGATACTTTATCTTGTCGGTTGTCCTATGGGGAATAGCTTTTCTAATGGAAAGAAACTGGCAATGGACTATAGTTTTTTGGATTAGCGTTCTAGTTCCGATATTATTATTTACTTTTTTACCAGTAAGATTCTATATAGAATAGTATGCCCCATTTAATATTTGACCCGGAGTATATACGTGAATGTTGTAACATTGCTAAATAGTTCTTAGTTACATAAATCGAAATATACTCCTACTCAATTATTTTTACTCCAAAAATGAAAAGAAAGAAATTAATTCTTTTGCCCGGACTAGATGGGACGGGCAAATTGTTTAATGAGTTTTTAAATTATGCTGTAGATGTTGAAGTTATAGCTATTAGTTATCCCTACAACAAAATACTATCATTTAGTCAGTACATTAAATTTATAGAATCAAGATTACCAAAAGACTCGGAAATCTTCTTACTCGCTGAATCCTTTTCAGGCCCATTAGCTGTTAATATTTTACTTAATAAGCAAATTAATATTTCTAGAGTTATATTCTGTGCGTCTTTTTCTGTATCTCCGTTTATCTATTTACTGAAGGCATTAAACTATTATAGAAACATACTTCCAAACCCACATAATATACCGGACTCTCTAATTAAGCTATTCTGTGTTAACGGTGCTGAGCATTTAGTCAAAGAAGTTAAACAAGCTATACGATGTGTTGATCCGAAAGTTTTATTAAGTCGAGTAGCTCTACTATCAAAATTCGAAAAGAAAAAAATATTTATTGATAGTGATATAAGCCATGTTAAAGCATGTTATCTCATGGGGAAAAAAGACCGGTTGGTTTCAAGAAAATATGCTTTAAAGCTTAGTAAGTTTTTTTCTGATTTTGATATTTATGAAATTAATGGCCCCCATTTTTTACTACAAAGCAACCCGTATGAATGCTGGAAATCAATCGAGTCCTTCATAAGTGATAATTGATTTCTCAAGATATAAAAAATTCGACTTCTTCTTGTCGACGTTTCATTAACCCTTTCAGCTTTTTTCCGCCAGCCCACACCCATTTTTTTAGCTCATATGGAACACTATCATAGTCACTACGGTTTAGTTTTCTTCGTAGTGTAGAGCGCTGTAATGCACCTGATCCTAAATTAAAAGTAAAGGATACAAGGGCGTCAAATTGACCATCCGTTAAAGGTACATTAATCAATTGGGTGACCGCTCTCTCTGCTGTTATTAAATCCTTTTTTAGTAGTTGCATGGCTTCTTCTTCAGTAACACCGTTACTAAAATCTTCATGATCTCTGACTAAGTGGCCATAACCGATGGTCGGATAATTTGCGGGGCAAATATACACCGTTTTACTAAAGCCTTCATATTTTGTGATAAGGTCGATACCGGCTTGATTGGTTTTTCTCATAAGTTTTTTTCTTAATGTGACTGTCTAAATTTTGATAGCGCACGCTGACCGAACCAAAAACTAATCACTGCCGCGAATAGTGCTTGTGTCTCTGCATCCCAGATTTGGGGGAGCGCTTGATATAGGTGAATGTTGTGATCGGTAATGAGGATATAAAGTGTGCACGCTTTGACAGACGCGAACAGGGTGAAAAATAAATAAGTAATTACTGGCCGCACGGATGCACGTAGTTGCCCTACCCATCCCGCATTAGATAAACTGGCATCATGTTTATGCAGCGCAAGGCTTTCGTGAATATCAGCTTGTACGGCAATCTCCTCCATTCGCTGTGAATGATTTCGCTGCATCTGTCTTAGTTGAAGAGCAAGGATTTTGAGTTCATGCTGCCGGTCATGCTTATCTTGTATTAAGTCAAAAAACTTCGGTAGAGTACTAGAGATAAACCCTAAGAGGCTCGCGAAAAGTGTCAGCATTATTTTTTATTCTCCAAATAATTTAAATTTAAGCGCAGTACCTGCAATCAAGGCGGCTAATATACTGGCAGTTAATAATCGGATTGTCGTTTGAAACGCTGTCTTTTTAGCAAGATTAAAAGCTCTTAAAAACGAACGCAGCTCTTTAATATCCTCAGCAGAGTTTTCATTATCGAGACCTATCGTATCCAGTGCATTTAATGCACCTTGTTCCGCTGCTTTACTGAGCAACATATCGAGTTCATGCTCTGTGAGGGTCTTTGTTTTTTGTTCAATCATAAGGGATTCTCTTTCATTAAAAAGATATTATTGAGATAAAAATGAAGGTGTGTAGAGTAAGAGTCGTTATGAGTTAGGCGTTTCTGCATCAAGCCGTGTTGTAAAACCGCTATTATTGAGTTGATGTTCGACGTGTTTAATCAACCATTCACTATTAATCGGCTCCCGAAAATTATCGAGCTGTAGTTTCCCCTCTGCTTGTAATCGAGTGTCACCGATTAATGTAAGTGATAGTGTGGCTGAGCCTCGATTTAACGCCTTTAACTTAGCCTCTACTGCCCGTCGTGCTTCTTCCGCATTAGCGTAGCTATGCCGTAGAGTAAATGCAGGCTTTCCTTCACCGGCTGTTATAGGAATTTTTTGAGCCGCTTGCGTATCGTGCCAATGAGCAATAACTGTTTTGTATTTCCCTCGCTCAGCTTGTGTCAGTCGATGCTGTATCACATTTTTTTTATTGAGGTTAATGATGGGTAAATTTTTACCTGAAATAGCTTTTGAATCGCCTTCAACAACTATGATAAGACTTTTATTAGCAAGCTTAGCTATAGCGCCATTCTTTTTTGCGAGCCGTGTTAAAAAATGAAGATCTGATTCTTCAGTCTGATCTTCATGGCTAATGTTTATGTTTGAAAGGACTTCTGCAATACGCGGAATGACATCATGCTCAGTGGCAATAGTTTTAACGATATCGCCCAGTAATACATTATCCCAACTTCGCGTTTTAGGGGCCTTAATACTTTTAATTGTATCCGTAGCCTTACCGCGTATTGTTAAGGTATCGGGCGGGCCTGCATGTGATATTTCATCAATAATGTAACGGCCAACATTCGTGAGTCGTGCATTGTTATATCCTAAGAATACAGTAAGCTCTTCCCCAATGACTGGCCATTGAATACGGTTATCTCGATCATCTAATTGAATCTCGACAGTATCTGATTTTATACCGGCTTCGTCTGTTACTCTTAAGGAGATTAATCGATCTTTAAGTATTGCTGTGATATCTATTGTGTTTGTAATGACTTTAAAATCTGGTGTCATAATTAATTTTTGACTGTATTAATCCCACAAGCGAATATCACCTGTCTTTTGATTAAGCTCTGGAAAGTCAGGTAATGTTATTATTATCCCTGCCGGCAATAACGCCGGTTGTTGAGATAATTTAGGATTAACATCGAGTACAGCTTCAACATAACGCGATGTTTCACCATAGTATTGATAGCAAATAGTATCTAATCGATCACCGTCTTTTGTCCTATAGTGAGTCATCGCCGTATCGTCCTAGATTAATCGTGAATGTTATTTTCCTTGGTAACCCATTAGCAGTAAAAAATGTCTGTGTTTCCTCAATGCTTAATGCCACCCAATTTCCCCAGGCGATACCTTTTCCATCGACCATAATCAGTGGTTCACCATTACCCGCTAATGCTTTCAATTTCTCTATTTGATTTAATCCGCCTTTGTAGTGAGGCAAGATCATGCCTGTTAAATTTATTGTTTCTTCACCAAGGCCGATAAACTGCCTTGCTGGTCGGGCGTCTAGTCGCTCAACACTTGACCATCGATAGGCACAATTTCTTTTAAGCTCGCTGTAAGCCGCAGTATCTAGAGAAAATCTAAAATTACCCAGCGCTAACATTGTTTCACTCATTATTATTCTACTCCATCAAAAAGGTTTCCTCGGCGTTCTGCTTCGGCTCTGGCTTGCCGTTCATCTAACACTCGTTGTACTTCATTACCGACAGCCACAGCATCCATGTTAGGTGTTGTGTTAATTGTGATAGGCGCGTCTATACGCACCGCCTGTGTATTCTGAATACTAGCCGGACTTAGATTATCGGGAAGTTCTGTTGTCGATAGTGGCGCTACTAGTGCGGTCGTAGTGGTAATCGCTGTACCAAGGGCAGCGGTTTTAACAGCATTATTTGTTTTCGCAATTTTATCTTGTAGCTCATTATTCTCATCACTACCGAAAACGAAAGATGCCACTTGGCCGAGTAGTTCAAACGGCAGCATTAATAAGGAAATTTTATCAATTAGCCATGTAACCGCTTCAACCGTATTTTCTTTAATGCTTTCCCATATACTACTAAAAAAATTACTTACAGTGTCCCAGTGAGAGACGAGTAGTACACCGGCTGTGATTAATGAACCTATGCCTATAACGATTAAGCTAATCGGGTTAGCTGAGAGTGCAAGGTTCCAAGCCCATTGCGCGGCAGTGATAATCTTTGTTTTTAGTGCGGCTAATGTTGCTATTGTATTGAATCGAATAAACCCTAGCTGAGCCAAAGTAAACGCGGCTGAGAGTGTCCTATACGCAGTAACAAGCGATAAAACACCCCCGTGTAAAAAAGTAAAGGCAAAAGCCCCAGCAATGGTCACAACTTTTAGAGTAGCAAGACCCACAGTTATTCCGACCACCCATTTTGTTAATGTCGGGAATGCTTGTGCGAAAGACGATACACCCCTGGCAACGGTGGCGAATCCCTTTGCCAATGATGCAATAGTCGGTAGTAAGACACTGCCGACACTAATCGCCACACTCTCTAAAGCGCTACCCAGTGTTTTTAACGCCCCTGCCGTCGTGTCATTCATTTTTTGAGCAACGGCTTGTGCCGTGACTTGTTGATTAACGAGATCTTGTATTTTTTGTTCTAAATTATTATTGGTTCCATCGTTAGCCTCATCAAACGTTTGCACTTGTTTGATAAGTTCAATCATTGCTGCCGACGCTTCTTTACCAAATATTTTTGATATGATTTCTGCTTGTTCACCAGTGCCTAAATTCTGCGTAGCTTGTGCGACCTCTTCCAATATTTCGGGCATTGAGCGTAAATCGCCATTGGCGTTCTTAGTTTCAACGCCTAACTCTGCTAAAGCATCAGCAGCCATCCTTGGTGGAGCGGCTAATCGCAGGAAAGCAGAACGTAGAGCCGTGCCTGCCAGTGATCCGTGTAAGCCGACATCGCCTAATAATGCCGATATCGCGGCAACTTCTTCAATACTTGCACCAACACTGCTCGCGACAGGTGCTACAAATTTCATGGTTTCGCCAAGGCTTTCCAGTGTTGTATTCGATGTTGTAAATGTCCCAACTAATACATTCCCTACACGGTTCATCTCACTCGCCTCAAGGGCAAACCCACTCAGAATATTCGAGGCAATATCAGCAGATTGGCCAAGATCCGTCCCTGCCGCTTGGGCTAAATCTAAAACACCCGCTGTTGCCTGTAAGATTTGACCAGCGTTAAACCCTGACATCGCCAAGAATTTCATGGCAGAGGCAGATTCGGTGGCAGAAAAAGAGGTACTCGCCCCTAGGCGTTCCGCTTCGTCAGATAACCCTTGTAACACTTGTCCTTCAGTTCTTGAAATAGCCCCTAAGGTAGCAATAGATTGTTCAAAATCAATGGCGACATTTAAGGGCGTAGCAACGGTTGCCCCTATAGCCGCTGCATCAAATAGCTGCCCTCGTAACTCTGAACGTCTATTCGCATTTTGTTGCTGCGCTCGTATTGCTTGGCCAAGACGTTGGTACTGCGCTGTTAATCGTGTAACAGAAGCACCTAAACGTGTATTATCCCGCGTTAAATCATTGGCAGAGAGTCCCGCCTGATCAAGGCTTTGTCGTGCACGCTGTAACCTTTCACGCTGTGTTTGTAAACGTTGGGATAAACGATTAGCCCGTTCTTGGGCTCGATTAAATTCACGGGTAAGTGAAGCGGTGGGTGCATCCGTTTGCGCTATTTCTCGACGAAGACGTGTGACATCACGTGCAGCCCGTTGATACTCGACCCGCGCTCCACCAACATTGGCCTCCGCCAATTGAAACCGGCTAATAGCGCGTTGCTTCCCTTGTAAGTTATCCAGTGCAGAGCCGAGCAAGTTTAATTGGGTACGACTGCCTCTCACTGATGAACTCAACGAACCTGACACCGTTGCACCAATGTGCATAGCGAGTTTAAATACCGATGTAGCCATGTGTTTTTGTATCTTCTTCGTGTATTTTTGTTTTTACTTTTTTTGTTTTTTTATTCTTTTTATTTTTTTTATCTTTGCTGAGGTAAAACATCGAGCCATTGCATCAGCTCGCTTATGTCAAGTTCGAGAAGTTCAGAGAGTGGCCAGCTAGTATGGCTTGCCAAGATGACGCAAGCGCGCCGGGTATCATGAGGGCTTAAGACAAAAAATCTTGGTAGGCAGTTTGTAATTTAGAATAATCAGGGAGATCTAATTCATGAGTCGCATCTGGGGGGATCTCACAAAGATTGGCCAGTAAAAAGATTTCTCTTTCGGCATCGCTCGTCGCGATCTTATCCGCTGCCAACATATCTTTGACTTTCGGACAACGCATACTCAGCGCTGCGACCTTAACGCCGTCAATCTCAATGGGGTCAGTCAATGGAATAGATTTTTTACTACGATCCGTTTTTTTTGCCATCGTTATAATGCCTCCTTTTTAGTTGTGGTTCGTGTTTTGGGTATGGGGGATAAAATACGTTTAAGCTCGTCGATTTCCTTCGATATCACATCAATGCGATCGCGAATAAGCGTGTCAGCACGATTTTTATCAAGCGTTAGAAAACCACCATTAACATAGGGGCGTGCCATGTGTTTATTCAATTGCATTTCACTCCCAATTTTCTTTCTTACATTACCGATAAAAAAGGGTTTAATAACATAATAAGTGTTTTCTATGTTTTCTATACGTTCTTTTTTTTCTGTATTTTCTGTTTCTTTCATCGATATAAAAACTCCAGTGTGTTTGTGATGAATTAAAAAGTTAAGAAAGGAATTAAAGTTTTAACAATAAAAAGGAAAGGGTTAATAGGTTAGGATTAAAATCAAACGATATAGGATTATTGTCCGAGAATACCGCGTATTTGAGCGAGTTGATCCACGCCGTTCACAATACGAATCATATTAGGGATGTCAATTTGGTGAACGATGGCGGCACCGTGGGTCAATTTGTAAAACCGAACAGAGACCATACATTTTAATGTGGTTTTCTCACCCGGTTTCCATGTACCGTAATCCAGCTCTTTAATCTGTCCATGTAAATTAACGATAACCGGTTGTGTAGCTCCATTGTCAGACACTACCGCCCCGCGAATGGTGAGCGGAATAATTTGCCCAGGAGCGAGACCAAATAGCGTTAACAGGTTACGGTCAAAGCGCGTGAGCGTAAATTCCGCTTCGAGCTTTTCCATTCCCATTTCAATATCTATGGGGGAATCCATCCCGCCGTTTCTATATTCCTCCATTTTCATAGTAAGCTTAGGTAATACAAGTTCTTCCACATTACCCGCGTAACCACGGCCATCGACATAGAGCGCCATGTTTTTTAAAATATCATCTAACATTTTTTATTTTCTTAATAAGATTCTTTTTAATAAAAAGAGGAATTTATGTGTGCACTTAAATCAGTGGTAAAACTTCAACGAGATAATCATTCACTAATTGGCTGCGGAACGTAATACGCTCGGCGGGGTAGGGTGGCGTAAAATCAAAATCGATCTGTACATGACCTTCGGCGATTCGCTCAGGTGTATTACGCTCAGGATCGGCCCACGCTTGGCCGTTAATAATCGCGCCCTGCGTTTTTAAATTACGTAGGAATGCGTTAACACCCTCTACTACATCATCCAGATAGGTTTTTGTAATGCCGCGATCTACCGCCCAAAGATGTGCTCGCAGTAGAGATTCATTAATAATATCGGCAGTTCTACGCACACTTAAAAATGCCCACTTAGGATCAGAAGAGCAAGAACGATTACCCCACAACCGAAAGCCGGTTTTTCGAATGATGGTGGCCACTTCATTTTCATTTAAACGATTCGCTCGTGAATTAATATCCCCAAACTCAAAATCTACCGCACGGGCAGGCCCCACAATACCCCGTATTTCTTGATTAGATGGTGAATTCCAAAAGCCGCGTTCATCATCCGACTTTGCGATTAATCCTGCTACGCGGGCACTCGCCGGTCTCAGTATCTCTGTTAATGTCGCTGTATCAAATACACGTACCCAGGGGTCTATAATATACAGTCGTGGACTACCAAATAAATTTCTATAGTCAATAACATCGGTATCCGTAGTATTAGGGCCATCAGCAATGACTACAGCGCGTAAACGCTCTGCCACAGTTAATAGTGATTCTACATTCGTTTGAATATGCGTAAATTCAGGCGCGACTAAAATTCTTGGTGTAATACTAAGTTCACTTTCTGAGGATAAAAACGCAGATACACCAATATATTGGCCCGTAGTATCATCCACACCGTCAGGTAAGGTGGGCGGTGATCCTGCCGTAGACTCAGGAACACGTATCACCACAATCATTGCGCCTGTTTGGTCAAAGATATCATCGATAGCAGCAGGTAAAGTACCTGTAGTCCCTAGCCCTATAGTATCGCCTCTGCGGCCTGCGATGAGCTTAGGTGTATGTAAGGGCCATCGTTCGTCAGCGTCAGGCGCTGTACCAATTAAGCCAATAATAGAAGAGCGTGCGGTACGTATAGGCCGTGGCCCTGTATCAATCTCTACGACCTCCACACCATGTAAAAAAGGCATTGTTAAGCCTCCCTAGTAAAATAGAAATAACTATAAAAATAAATAATGGGTTAAAAATAAGACGATGGATGTAAAAGAACAAAAGGTATAAAAGAACTAAAAACTATCTAAGGTCTGTGAATCTCACAACTAAGGGGTGATGGAATGAAGGACTGATAATTCTTGTTTGCGACTATTTACCCAGTCTTCACAATGCTCAATAAAAGCATTCATTTTTTGAACGTCAGAATCGCTCCCTTTACGTAGGAGGCTCACTTGTTTTGTGAGTGGGTAATACTTTTTGATATGTTGTTCACATAAGCGAATTCTCACATCTTTATTTTTGATGTCTTGCTTATCATTTGCCGGAACAACCTTACCCTTAATATAATAATCCCCGGGTATGATATGCTTATCGCCCTCGTATTCTACCCACGTATTACTAGAGGAACATTGATGGCTATGTATACCTTCAATCCTATTATCGTTGTTAATTTCTAACCACATGTGTATTTATCGTCTCCATATTGCTAAATAATTAATATAAGAACCAGCGCCCGCGCCGTCCGCTCGGTTTTCTGAGTTCGCACAGATTACACGCATACTGTCTCGCCGTTGTGTCCAGCGGCACCATAAAATGTCATTGCCGTCGACGGTTCCCCCGAATAAGATAATGCCGATACTGGCTATAAATCCTTGTAGATTTGCCATCGTAAATCCGGCAGGTGGGAATACATCCGCAAAATTAGCATTAAAGTTATTTAAATCGTTTGGGTCTCCTGATTTTCTGGCAATAGTCCTCACAAACCCTTGTGTCATGATCGTATCCGAGCGTTGTAAATATCGACTGTCATGATGGTGATTAATAAGGCTATAGCGCTGGTTGTTGCGGCTATCGTGATTATGATTGATATCACTGTATTGGTTATTATGATTGTGCCCTATACGACTATAACGTCCATCATTACGTGTATCGTGATTATGATTAATGGCACTGTATTGAGTATTGTGGTTGTGATTAATTAGACTGTACTGCCCGTTATGATTATGACTAAGGGCACTGTAGCGTTGATCATTTCGCGTATCGTGATTGTGATCGATGGAGCTATAAATAGTATTGTGATTATGGTTACTTAACGCATAACGGGCATCACCATGTGCTCTGGTAACAGCAGGAGACATAACAACCGTCTCTAATGTTCCGGCAATCGCTTCTGCTTGCGTCGCAAAACGTACTACGCCAATCACCGTCTCCGTAGCTGGGGGTAAATTAATGCCCCCCGTGCCTACCACTTCCACACTATCTTCAGGGAGTGCAGACAACACAAAATCAAGCGCTAACAAAAGATCCACATCGGCAGCTTTAAACGCTAACGCTTGCGTGGGATGGCTCCATACGGCTAATACAGTGCCATCATCTAAAATAAAGGCGATTTCTCTCACCCAATATTCCACAGCCCCATTTTCAATAGCTGTCACATGAATTTGTGTCGGGCTAATGCGGCTACCGTTACTTATCGGTACGCGTGTGCGTTCATTTTGTAAAGCCGTTGCGGTGTTATCGGGCTGCCAGCCGGTATCGCCGAAAGCGACATGCGTTAGCCTAGCGGATAGTCCATCATTAGTAGCATTAAATACAGCGCTTAATCCGGCAGTCGTAATAATAGGAATTAAATTCATACAGTGAAAATCTTGAAAGTAAAAAAGAAGAATAAAAAAGAAAAAGGAGTAAAATAAGAAAGAGTAAGATAATAAAAAATAAATAAAAGTTATCAGTAGTAGATAGAAGTTAACTGTCTAGCTTTACACGCACAATAGATACAATATTCGTTGCAAGTATTGTATTTGTTTGTGTGATTAATGACGTTTCAACAATGGGTATTAATGTTATGCGTTTATATATTGTTGTTGACGATACCGCCGCTAGACCAAGGTTTAATTCAAACCGAGCGGCAACTCTAAAATCGTAATGGCTTCTAACAGGTTTTACATTATCGATAGCCCTAATAACATTGTTATAAAGAACTGGATCTAAAATGACGTCTCTATCTGGTGCTGTATTATCATTCACATAAGCAGTGACGTTAAATGTGTGCGATGGCGAATTCGTTTCAAACCATTCCTGTATCTCAACAATAATACCAATATCATTAAGCACACGTTTTAAGGCACCCAGTGTCCCTTTTTTTCTATGCACCGAGACACTATTAGCAATAACCGTTCTTTTTACTGACTCCGGCCAATCACTATCCCAGGTATCGACAGAAAATGTCCATGCGAGCCAGGGTAATAGTGGCTCGGGACATAAATTAGGGTTCCATAGTGTATCGATGAGTACAGGAAGATTAAAAGCGCGGTTTATTGATTTTTCTAATGCTCGTTCAAGTGGACTGGCATTACAGGGTAAAAGAGATTTTTCCATAGATGATTGTATTTACACTATCATTTAGTTATCGCGACCTCCGAAAGTAATTTCGATACTATCTGGCCATGGTGCTTGATGAGATTGAACTACGATATCACTCGTCGGCTCTACTAAATTAACACGCTGAACGCCGGGCTGATGTAGCGCGGAATAAATACCCGACAATGTAATGTCTCGACCTAACTGATGCTGGGCTTCAATATAAGTATTCAATGCTTTATTTGCGGCATCACTCACTACGGTACTGTCTGGGCCTGAGAACAAAATCAGTTCAGCAACAACGTTGTAACGCACGATTGTCGCCGCTTGCATAGTTACATGATCCGTTAAGGGCCTCACATCTTCCGAGTTGAGCTGTGACTCGACCAGCATTAAAACTTCACTAGTAGGAACGCCAATGTTTTCCGTTGATAAAACTGTAACTACGACTTCACCAGGGGTAGGACTGGCAATATCCACATCTTTTACTCGTGGATCAGCAGCTAGCGCATGAAAGGTATAGCTCCCGATAGGCCCGGCTGTACTATGGCCCTCTAAGCTAAGTTGTGTCCTTGTTCGCAAGCGACTATCCAATTCAAATACGGGTAGCGTTGGCGGGATAGTCGTTGGATCTCCAGGATGTACTAACTGTCTTTCGACATCAAAGAATACTGCAAGATTTTCTAGATCATCATCCGTGGCATACGCGAGCATAACCGCACGACAAGCATCATTGACGCGTGAGCGCAAAAGTACTTCGCGATACGCCGCAACCTCCAGAATTTTATAAACAGGATCGCTTTCTACATTTACCGTGAGTTCTGGAGCACGTTCTCGTAAATCATTGAGCATACTTTCTAGGATAGTTTCAAAATCTAACGCCTCAACAATATTAGGAGCAGGTAATTTTTCTAGATCAATAGCGCTAAACGATGTCATACATTAAATAATAAGATTTTCTAAAATAATAGGCTGTTGTGTTGGTTTATATTCACCTTCTAAAAATATCCTAATCTCACCTATTGAAGCCTTTTCGACTTGTACTCGGTTTAATACAAAACGAGGTTCCCATCGAGAAATAGCCTCGGCAGTAGCCGCATAAATATCAACAATCGTTTGAGTATTAATAGGTGCATCGATAAGCTCATATAGGCGTGAGCCGTAATGAGGTCGCATAATACGACTACCTATGGGAGTTGTAAGTATATCGATAATAGACTGGCGAAGGTGATCAATACCAGAGAGAAATTCTCCAGTAACTATACTCATACCTTGCATAACTTTTATTGTTTAAGGATTTTTAATATGATTTCTTGGCGTTCTTCTTCAGATAGCGCTTGCCATTCTTTTTGGAGTTCTAAAAGCTTAACTTCTTTTTCCAAGTGAGCCATCCTTCTTCTCACTGAATGAAATGAATTGCTAAGAGAGTTCCGGGTTTTGCCTACCTCTTTTGCTGCATCGACGATACGCCAACCTTCAAATAGAACTAGCCGAATAGCAGCAATAGTACTATCAGAGTAATTAGATTTCTCAATGACTCTAGCAAAAATTTCTAACTTTAAATCCATGCTGTTACTATGAGAATTAAGGGATTTTCACCAATACTCTATAGCTTAGCACAACGTGACGATGGAAGGTGTTCTATGACTTCAAATCTTCTACCATCCGGATCAATATTGAAAATATTAATATTAAATAGATAAGGTTTACCTAAAAGGCATAAGTTTTCTTTTTTCTGTAGAGATATATCAATCAATGTTTCAATACTTAAGTTCGAAGACAAAGGGATAATTATCGTATCATTCATTTTTTTGTCGTCACTCACCTCCACTTCCATATGGTAGCACCGTTCGCATGCGAGTTGTAAATATCTCGCACCAACAACGATTTCTTCGCCTTTTAAAGACAGCACAAACAAAAGTGCCAAGCTTCCACCTAGCACTATAAAAGCGTTTATAATAATAAATAACTTTTTCTTCATCCTTATCTTCCTGATATCTTTCCTTGTATCGTTGTATGCTGAATCACACCGCTTTTTTTCGTTTGAAAAAGGAGCTTGCCATTACTGTAAATAGAACGTTCTCCGTGGCGATAATCCTGTTGTTTAATGGTGGTCTTCGTCCCATAAATATTGGGGTTGGATTTATCGGTATGCCCTATGACATACGCATGCTTTTTCCCTGCGCTATACAATTCTTTCGACAAAGCTTCGACAAGCGTATCTCCCGGCATACTGCCACGCGCCGTATTACACCCATGTATCTGAATACGTGCACTCTTATCAAAAACGTTAAAATCTATCTCAGAGACATAACGGCTGTCCTTAGAAAACGTATATACACCGTCATCCCAAGAAGAATAGTAAGCACTGAGTGCTTGTTTGGCAAACCACCCTGTCACTAATCCCGCATTTTCATTTTCTTTAATAGAAAAGTTAAGAGAATAAGGCGTTCCATGACATAAGATGTCGAGAGATGTAATGCTATTCGGTGCGTTTTTATTAAGTTTACTGACAAGATCTGCTGCTGTGATAATTTTTACTGTCTGTATTTTTCCATTTTTATAATCTCTTACAAGATTTTTCCCCGCGAATTGAAAAGCGCTGTTATGCGCAATACCTATCTGTCTGATACGACCATCAGCATGGCGTTCACGTGTGCCACCATAAAATATATACCGTATATTCAAACAAGACTCCTTCTACAAAAGTTAGATAAAAACACGACATACAAAAAATGGTGTATGCCGTATATCTTTAACGCATTCCAAAAAACTATGAGTGAATATAGTAGTAATGGCTTACAACTAATTTAATAAATTAACGCGTCTCTTTTGAAAAAATGACGTAGTGTTTTTTATTTTTTCATCACGATTATTGTTGTCATATTTTTAAATACAAACATGAATATAAAAAAATAATACGATAATATTTTTTATAAACTACAAGCTTAAATACATTCGTCTTTTATTTTACTTTTAGCACTATTGTCTTTGTTGTGTTGTGAGTGTCGCGGCGCTACCCGATGTGACACCGGCATGATTATGTGTATTATAAATTTCTCTATCTTCTGCCATGGATCGAACAGTATCGCTAATATCCCCACTGGCTTTTATATTACCCTGTATAGCCACATCTCCAACGACAGAAAACCCACCATTGGCAATCAGCTCTATTGTGGCACCTTCAGGTAGTTGCATTTTTAAGTGGTGGGATTCTCGATTGTATTCTAAAATTGCGCCATCACTGTATGTGACTTTATGAGTGCAAGTACTATTGCTCTGGCTGGGGAATTTGTTTTGGTGTATTGAGCCTAAGACAACGCCTTGGCAAGTATCGCCGCTGGTGGATAAAACAAGTACCTGTTCACCTACTTCTAACGGCCACCAGTGACTATCCGGCCCAGCCCTTAATTGCATCAATGGGAGCCATGCACTTTCTAGTTCTCCCATAGACACTTTAACTACCGGTAAAAAATCATCATATTTCGTGGCTTTAATGGTGCCTATTTTTATTAGGTTAGACAGGCGTCGATTAATTTCTGTTATTTCATATTCAAATGTCATGAGAGTATTTCCTCAAAGTTATTCTCCCCGTATGACACCGTGATTCGTGTCGGTGTTATGCTGCCGTCGTTGCGCCATATATTGTCCCCTACCCGAATTTCTTGTACCCACTCGACTAACCACACACGGTGCCCTTGTAACTCAGGATTAAAATGATCAGGCGCTGCTTGCTTTAATTTCGGGCGTCCGATATTGATATTGGGCCACGCAAAATTAAAGAGCCACAGCATAAGACTTTGCACAATATTCAGGTGGATAAACAGATTGTCTTTTTCTAATGTAACAACACGCGCTTCCCAATGAGACAGTAACGTCAACTCACCTGTGCCCGAATCCTTTGCCGGTTCCAGTTCTACCATATCTAACATAATGGCAGGCAAGGTGATGGTATCTTTACGCTGCGGTGTATGCGTCACCGTTTCCACATGGCGCAACTCAAAAAGCCCTTCCATTAAGGTGCTATGTAATCGTTCTAGTAACATACGTTGTTTTAGTTTATTCCTCTTAAAAACCGTAATTCACGCTCAAATACTTTTTGAAATTGTCGGATACCTCTTCCCTCTTCCATGATTTCAAGCTGTTGGGCTAACTGGCCTGTGATGACAACCTGTAGCTCCTTGATCGGTAAGCGTGGTTTTCTTTTTCGTTCAAAGACACCCCTGTGGCCATTGCTCATCGTCGCAATAAATGCATGATTAAATTGCCGCCTTCCCACTTTAACACCACGAGCATTTTGTCGAGCATTGCCGAGGTCAATGGCTTTAATCACACCAGAGCGATGACCTAAACTCACAATGGACTCCAAACTAGTGAATGTGGCTCTCTGCAGTTTTAAACTATTCCTTACTAATCCCACTTTGATATTTAATGCCTGAGCGGTACTACGGGAAATATCCGTGCGTAACCAACGCGCTGTTTTATTGAGTGCACGCACTGCTGCTTTTTTTACAAGGTTTTGTTCAATATGCAGAACATGATGAAATTCCGCCAAGGACGGTTCAGGTGTGATGGAAAAATGTAGCATGGTGATTTTTTATAGATGCTTTTTTAATTGACTTACTTTTTCTACTGTATATTTTGATTTATACAGGAAGGGTCTCCGTATGCCAGATCAATTGATGCTGATCCAAGCGAGGCTCTTCCTCAATACGATAGGTGCGACCATCGACAATAATTTCATCCCCTTTCACCGGGGACGGTATTTCAGAGACACGAAACTCTATATGGGGATCTTCTGTATGAACCCGGTGTTCCCCCAACGACAATAAATGCTCGGGTCGCCGAGGAATCACTCGACATTCATAAGGGGGAGAAGCTGAAGAAACATACATAGCATCGCGTCCTAATCGCGTAAATTGACTGTCAATCGCACGAGAAAATATCATGCGACTATCCATACAAGACCTCCTTAGCTGTAATATTTATTGTTTTAAAAAATATTAATTATCTATGGCGCTATTATTTTCTTGGTCTTGGGCATTGTCATGGAGTAGTTGCTGATATAACTCCCACGCCCTATCCCGTTCTAACGCTGAGATATTCTGCTCTAGGATTTTTTCAATGGCTCGAACAGACGGCTTACCGTCTTTACCAAAGTCGCCTTCCTCTAATTCTGCCATTGCATCAATAATGGCATCTATCCTATCTACTTGAGATAGGGTAGGAGCTGTCAGTGTCTGTGTTAATGTAGGAGCTGTCAGTGTCTGTGTTAATGTTGATGTGAGTGATGCTAGGTCAGAGTCATTTAGGGCGTGGCTTTTTGCTATCCTTTGTTGAATTAAATACTCCGCTTCCTCATCAGGCAGCTCAACACGTTCTCCCGGTCGGACGTAATGGATATTTTTTGGCTCGCCTGTGCATAGCGTTATATGAGAGGTAATGATCATATTAAAAAACCCTCCCTTATCGCACGGTGGCACAAAATGACGCATTGGGTCGATACGGCACAATCAGCGGGGCCGATTGCATTAATAACCAGCGCAATGCGGGATCTTCTTCCAACCAGGATTTAGTAAAGTAGCGACTCGCTCGGTAGCCTGCCTTCTCGTCTTGGATAACACCATAGGCCCGTGTGCCCTCAAGGAGGGTGCGGCTAGCCACAATAACGGTGTACGGTGGGAGCATTGTTTGGGCTTGTCCCGCGTCATCCACATAAGCATCGTTGTACACCCAAAAATCGAAATCCCCAATAGAACCCACGTAACGTGCTTTTTCACTCCCCTGCCCCCGTAAAATTGGATCAATAATTAAGGTGTTGGCCGTACCACGACGAATCTCTAATAATTTTTCGACTTTGTCATCGTTCTTAAAAATACGCCAAGCTAACGGGTCCATCACCACCGTCCTCGCAGCGGCACCTGATGCCTGATGTACCATACCTGCCCAGTCTTCCACATTGTCTAACACACGCACTCCTGTCTCGCCCCAACGTGTGGCTCCCGTTAAAACTTGTGTTAATAACGGGTCTCGCTGAAAATCGACTACCTGCGTGGGGTAATCGTCTCCGCTTACCGTCACTTGCCCCCGTCGTAATACTTCGGAAGCCATGACCTCCTCACGACGGGTAAGGTTTTCTAATTGATTGGTGAGGGCACGATTTAACGCCACTTCACGGCGATTCATCGGCGTAAGATTACCCCCAATAGTTTCACCTATCTGGCGTTTAAGGGGGCCGTTGGGATCAAAGCGACGTTTGTCTTTAGCATACGCCGGTTTAAAGCTGCGAGTTTCAAACCCTTCATTCGCCACCACTTTGCCTTCCACTAAAGGCGATACAAAAGGCACGAGTCGAGGTTTTGATGTATCAATATCAAAGTAAATTTCTTCGGCATCATCGGTTTGCACAGACGGAAAAAAAGTATCCAGCAAAAACGACGATGGGCGAGGCAAATACGCAACGGTACGATTGAGCACCGTGGTCGTAAAAACATCCATACACTATAAGACCTTGTAGAAAATTGTTAGATATAATAGGAGAATATCCACTTACTCATTAGTGAACATCGTGAGATTAGATAAACCCAGTAACACTCGAAGTGTAAATTGATTTTTTAAGGATAATTTTCTAATTCTTTAAAAAGCAAGAATTTATTTATAATACTTGCTTAGAAAATAAATCTGAGTAAACCACAGCAATAGTTTTTCTATGAACAATAATTAACTATTGATATAAATTAATTTCAAAAATTCTAATTATAAATAATTATGATCAAAGAATAAAAATTGTATATTTGAATGGCAAAATGGGAGAAAATTGACCTCATATTTTATGCTAAATACAAGACCAATTTTTAGTTAATATCACTCTTTATACATAGTTTAACTATGTAAAAGATAGACTTGGTATTTTTATTATTTTAGCCGATACGGAGGAAAGCTGTTTGACAGATGTAAATTCTGAGGTGGATTTAGAGATGCAGAACCGCTTGCACGACGAACAGCTTGAGCTTGGCCCGGTCTACTATTTGTAGGAGCTTTAATAACCGTATGCGTCGAGCGAGCATTTTGTCCAGCAATAGATTTCTTATCAAGAGGACATTTGGGATGGTTTGTGCGAAGTAATGTGTGTGCACAATGCGGATGTATCGCATGAGCATTTCGGCAGCGCAGCATGGTAACACGCTCATTCTTTTTTATTGGTTGCAAGCAAATTGGGCAATCTTTATTTTTTATAATAGCAAAAGTCATAGTTAATCCTAAAGTAAATGGTTGTTCATTGATTTTCATAGACTTAGTAGAAATTTAAAAAATATAGTTTTATTTGTTTTTATTATAAATAGTCACTTAAAACTTTATTTTCCTAAAAAATGAATATAAGGACATTAAGAATAACAACTTTATTTAATTAAACATGAAGTGATTTAGTGTTACCGCTCATTTTAATATCTTAACTTTAGCAACCTAAAAATAAAAAAAGTTATTTTAATAAATGTAAGCATTTATCTTAGTTCTGAAAAATACGAATGATTTATTTAAAGCTTCTCTAAGCGGGTACATTGTCTCGTAAAAAGATACTGCGTAAACGTAAGAGAGGTTCAATCGCCGCAACGGTATAACCGGTGCCTAGCTGTAACGCCAAGCGATTAAATTCTCCCGAAAAATACACGGGCGCTTGTACATCACCTGAACGCGTATCCACAGCTTCGGCTAAAATCGCATCGGGTATTTGAGAGCCATCAGTACTGGCTGCCGCACTGAGTTGATATCGGCTATCCGCCGTTATCTTACCCAACACCGCACCGGCGCTAAGAGCTGTATTACCTGTCACCGTAACATAGCGCGTAATACGAGGAAATTCACCAGCAATTAAATTGTTAGGGGTATAGCGGCCTTGATCAATAAATCCCTCAGCAATGCCTTGTCCGCTCATCGATCACCTCCTGAAGCACTAGAAACAGGGGCTAACGAATACTGGGCAATACGCCTCGCTACATCATCGGTGTTCTCTTCCTCACTACTCTCATCCGCCTTCGGTACTATCTTAGGATTATCAATAGTGGCCATCATCTCTGAAAAACCACTGGAAGCTTCCGGTGTATTCTTTGGTGGAGTAGAGTCTTCTTTGATAGGAGTAATAGGAATTTGCTGTAATGTCGAGATCACAATCTTGTGGGAAAGATCGGTATTGAGTGCAAGATGCTGTGCCAGTGCCGTTTTTTCTTTGGCCTCATCATCCTCTAAAATATCGTGAATACGTTGTCGTTCTTGTGTAATGCCTTTTACCAGCACTTGCTGATACAAGGTAAAATGGTCTTTTTTAAGTGTGTCGATATCCAATGTATTGTCCTCAGATATAAAAAAGTCCGGCGACTCCGGTCTAGTTGAAAGTGGTTGTGACTGCGGTTGTGATGATGAGGGTGAAGGCAATGTCGATGTGGTTAATTCATGAAGTAATTTTTCGTAAGTGCCGCCACTGTCGGCAAGTCCTCGCTCAATGGCAGCTTGCCCAATCAATACATCGCCCTGGCCATAATCATTCGTCACGGTATCAGCAGAGACATTTCGGTGTTGTGCAATCGAGTTAATAAAAACGTCAGCAAGGGCATCAATTCTCGCTTGAATCTTTTCACGGCCTTTATCATGGCTAGGATCGATTCTCTTAAACGGGGACTGTGACGAGACGATTTCTATTTCTGCATCCTTACCTTTGCTATTGTGGTACACCGCCACCACGCCAATAGAACCTAATTGCGCAGTATCCGATACCACAATCCGATCACATGCTGATGCAATCCAATAGGCACCAGAAGCACAGTCCCCTGACGCATAAGCAATAATAGGTTTAGTACCGCGAGACTCGAAAATAAGATTCGCTAATTCTGAACAACCATTGACTTCACCCCCTGGGGAATCAAAGTCAAATACAATCGATGTAATGTCTGGGTTATGTAATGCCTGCATAAAATCGTGGGCAATACGCTCATAGCTGCTCGCACCAAAAAATGACGTAAAAAAGTTTGAATAGCGAAACAAGGGGCCAGTAATAGGCAGGACAGCCACACCATCACGTTCTGTCACACGATAGGTATTATCGAGGGCTTTTCCCATTTTAGCGGCAATGGCTTCTGGGGATGTATTATGCTGTGCAGCTAGCTCAATAATGGTCTCAAGCACATGTGTCGAAATCGCCCAAGCTTCGTGAGACGCTCTATTCCAAAATTTCATCCATAGTCTCCTGTGGGTGAGAGGGTGTTGTTTTTTTTGAAGGGGCTTTTTGCTCTTTTTCTTCACGCTCCTTTTTTATGTCTTTATTGCTATTGCTATCGTTACCATTATCGACTTCCATGTGGTCATGGTGTAATCCCAGGTCTTTCATTTTTTGAATTTCTCGTGCACGCTGCTCCAACACTTCCTCCCAGTCCAAACCTTCCGCTGCGCATTCAATTTCCAACGTGGAGGTATTAATGGCCATACGTTTCTCTGACGCATTGGCTTCTTTAAGGGGATCAACAGAGCCTCTTCCTGGCCCAATCCACTTTGCTCGAATCCACGCATTTTTATTTTTATAAAAATCTGGGGCCTCAATCAGACCTTTGTTAATCGCTTCCTCTAACCAAAGGGCATAAGCCGGTGTTGCCCAATAAGTAGCAAGCCACGTTCGGCGTCCAAGAAAAAACCGCCATGCCTCCAGTAACGCTGCACGTGCTGAAGAATAGTTGGTTTTTGAAAAGTCTTTTAATAATAATTCATAAGGTAAGTTAAGCCCGGTACCGATATGCCGCATAATATTCTCGACAAATGTGCCATAGGCGGCATTAGGGCGACCGGGCGTAAAAGGGGCGACTTTATCTCCTGGGAAGACAGGTATCACCGCACCGCCTTTTAATTGAACACTCCACTCTTTACGTGCAGATAAATAATCCTCAGATGAACCACCAAATAAATCATTAATCGATTCTGGATCTAAAGGTGTTTCAATAAAAGCCGCTATCATTGCGTTAACTACAGCAGCTTGTAACTCACTTTTTTCATAGTGGTCTAGCATCTTGAACATCGGCATAATAGAACTAAGAATAGGTTTACCTCTATTTTGTCCGGAGCGCTCTTTATCATGGATATGGATCACACGTTTACGACCAAAGCGTGTGTATGCCGGAATACGTTGCCATTGGTCTTGCGTGTACGCCATAGCAATCGTACCGTCACCAGGGTGATGCTTCGTCACCCAATACGCGAGAGGCGCACCATAGCGATCAATTTCAATCCCTGCTCGCAGTTTTGTTGTATTCATTCGCCCTTGAGGATTACATAAGCGATCGGATTCAATCACTTGAAACTTGGTGGCAAACGATTGTGCCCTCTTAGGTAACCATAAAGGCAAACATAAAGACTCGCCATTGACTAACGCCGAGCGAAACACCTGTGCGGTCAATCCTGAAAACGTCAGAGAATTCGCCGCATCGCAATCGGTGGAGTCGGCATAGGTTCGCCATAAAGCTTCTGTCTGTTTGGCCCATTCGTCCGCCCATTCTTTTGTTTTACCCAGGGCAACATAGTCGGGGCGAGCGGATAGCCGAAGGCCACTCCCGACCACATTATCACTTAAAGTTTGAATCCCGCCAGCAGCCACGCCGTGATTTCGAACTAAATCGCGAGAGCGTGACACTAATGTGGGCAGCTCATGAATTAAATCACTATCGGCGGAACCTAATGCCGGTTGCCATGATGCCAACTCACGTGCTTGTAATGATGCCCCACGATGGGCAGAGTCTTGAACAAGCGGTGTGCCGTCCGCGCCGAGTATTTGTACTCCCATATAACATGATCACTTATTATCTTGTGGCTTTTTATTTTTCTTAATATCCTAAAATCGCATTAATATAGGCCGACGACGAGGTTTTCCTTCTGTATGAGCAATGGCTTGTCTTAGGTGCGCAATATAACGCTCTAAATCCCGCACATTGACTTCGGAAAACTCTGTCATACCAAAGTCATCGACTCGGACTTCCACTTCCCTTGCCCCTGTATTGAGCTGATGCAATGCTAACTCGGCTTCTTCTAAACGTTGTTTTAATATGACTAAACTCGGCATAGTATTTTTTCTTGGTTATTTTACTTAGACAATTAAATATTAAAGATAAGGATCATCGGCATGTGTAGCGCCACGTTGCATGAGCGGTAACATAGAAGAAACAACACCTGATGATGTCTTCTTTAGTTTTTTATTATCCTTAATGGTATCCTGTCTTTTTATTTCCTGCTCACCCAACGCCTTTTCCATTCGCCGCCAATGAATTTCCTTAAAACGATCCAATCCATAAATAGTGGCAGCGGCTCTGGCGTAGATACGACAATCTAATGCTTCGTTGTTCCGCGTTGGATCTTTTTCCCAAACAGCTTTGGGATAGCCCTTAACTATTTTTATTATTTTCTTTTCAGCCGTCAGCTGCTTAAAATATTCTTCTCCGTATTGCGGATAGAAACAGCTTCCATGGGGCGGTTTTTCATTTTTTTTACGTTGCTCATCCGTCAGTCTTGGCAGCTTCAACCAACGATACAGCTCTGTTTTTGCCACAGGGCCACTCACACCCCAGACACGCAGACCTTTTCGCTTGCCTCCAGTATCCGCTTTCGACACCCCTAAAATTAATGCCGTATCATTATCGCGTCCTTTGATGGCAACAGCCGTTCGTGGTTGTGATGCTCGAGCACCAACAGCGCCCCACACCGGTTGAGGATATTGACGTACCCAGCTATACACATCTTGTGTTGCAAATCCTGAATCCACACACATAACACGTATCGGTAATGTGGCACCCGTTTCTGTTGGCCAATCTTTCGCTAATAGCTTATCGAGTTTATTCCACGTTTTTTGTTGCGCCGTATCACCATCTAATACGTGGTAATCCACCGACCAGGAAATCTTATCGCGTCCCCACGCGACAATTTCACATTCGATTCTATCTCGCTGAACATCCACACCCGCTGTTAAAAAGAGACCACCTTTTGGAACGACACCTAGAGGGTAATCATCACGACGTTCATAGAGGCGTTCCCACTCCGGTGCATCATACTCGTCCTCGTAAGCCTCACCTAAGACCGTATTAATAAACCCTTTCATTAAATCAGGATTTAATAGCGCCTTTTCATAATCACTGGCCACATCTTCCCAGCTGTACCAACCAACCGGACTGTAGAGGGAAGAAAGGTGATAGCCGCGTGTTGTATCATTTCCTTCTGAGGTGGCAATCCATTCTCCCTTGAGCAACATGTGTGTTTTATGATGTTCGTAGATTTTTTCTTGGCAGTGCTCACAGATATAGTGAACACTTTTGTAGTTGCCTTTTGTCCAATGTAGTTGTGTAAATTTTAGGGATTGTTTAACACCACAATGGGGGCAAGGAACAAAGTAGTAGCGCTGATCAGAGGCTTCAAACTCCCGCAGAATTCGAGACGTACTTTTTACTGTTGGTGTACTTACCAGTAATATTTTTCGGCGACGTCGAAACGTAGCTGTTCTTCGTTCTACTAGAAATTGTGGATCACCTTCACCATCTAAATCACCTACGGGCCAGCCGTCAATTTCATCCAAAAATAAATAACGGGCGGACATGGAGCGTAAGCCAACAGCACTGTTAGCCCCAGTGAGAACTAACATCCCCCCTGGGAAATCTTTACTCAGGATCGTATTGCCTGAATCACGACTGCGTGCTGGAGCGATGCGTGCACGTAATTCAGGACAATCATTAATAAGGGTTTCGATACGTTGTCGTGAATTACGTTTAGCCATCTCAACTGTCGGTGAAACGGCCATCGTAGGGCCAGGGGCAATATGGATGATGTATCCTAAGAGGTTGTTTCCTGTCTCGGTCCCGCCCACCTGGGCACCTTTCATAAATGTCACTTTCTCGATAGGCGATGACGGCGAAAGGGAATCCATAATTTCTTTTAAATAGGGGGTTCGCTGTGTTCGCCAACGCCCCGCTTCGTCGGAGCTTTTCGCGGGTAATACTCGGTATTTGTCTGCCCACTCTGATACAAGTAAAAGCGGATCGGGTGTGAGTCCATCAGACCACGCCTTTTCAATATCAACAAAGCCATCATAATTATCGACCATCGAATGTTACGGTTATATCAGCCAGTTCAGAGAGATGTTGTAGGACATAGCGATCCAGTAATGTGTGTAAGGTGTGTTGGTCGACCGCTAATTGTGAAGCCATTTCAGCAGCAATACGTGACGGCCATCGTTGCCATGCATCGCGCTCTTCTCGCGCAAGTCGAAACACATGCGCCACGGCTTTATCTCGATTGACCAGTTCTTTTTTTAATTCCGCTAATTTAACGCGTTGTGTCTGCGCTTTAAGAATCTCGTTTGCTGTCCGTGCTTGCACATACGTTGTTGTACTTCCAGGTTTTTCTTTCAGCGTATCGTCAACGGCGTCCATCGCCTCTTGAGAAATAGGACGCGACTTCGGCTTATTCGCTTTGCTAACTGTTTTCGATAGATTTGAAAAAGTAGACTCCGTATTTATTTGCCATTCTTTATCGGCTTTTTCTATATCGATGGAACCATCGCTCTCTTTTGTAATACGACCTGTTTTTATAGCTTTGCGCACAGCAGTATCCGACACCCCACGGTGGCGGGCATAGGCACGAATAGAGATTCCCATAGTCATGTTCCCTGGATAAAAAATACATCACTCAAATGACGAAAGAAAGCAAGTCATCGTGACTAAAAAAACAATAAAAAACCACTTGATGTGTTCGGCAGTTGAAGGGTTAATGTCCCTACAAACACGCAATACAAAAGGCAAATATAATGATTAATTTTGACGAACCCAAAAGCCCCAAAGCAACGTTTACCGCTAAAAAAAATCAGATTGATAAGGCGCTACAACGCCTGCAACAGCACAGCGATGAATTCTTTAACGTTAATCAAGACAAAATACATTGGGGACATGTGACCGACATTACCGATTACGCCGAATTACTAAAGCATCTTACCGATAGAGTATTTAAAGAAGGCGAATATGCGCCAGGAAACGCGGCTAAATACTAAATAAAAAGAATGAGTATAAACAACATCATAAGAGAGCGGCTACAACATGTAGCCCTTCATCGTCTCAAACTTATGAGTAAAAATAAAGAGATATCTATCATGATAAAACTTACAAATACACAAACCACCATTTTATCTAACGCGGCGCAAAGAGAAACAGGCTCGATTTATCCACTGCCGAACACTATCAATAAAGGCATCGAGTCGCGTGTTATTAACAGCCTGCTCAAAAAAAAATTTATTGACGAGAAGAACGGTGACCACACTATTAACGCCAATGGGTTTAAAGCCATTGGCCTTGCACCTAAGGAGAAAACTAGAACAAGCAAGAATGATATTATTCTCCAGCTTGTGAGCGCCAAAGAAGGGGCAACGCTTAAGGCTTTATGCGAGGCCACCTCCTGGCAGAAACATAGCGTGAGGGGCGCTATAAGCACTTTAAAATCTAAAGGGCATACTATTATTTCCTCTAGAGACAGCGATGGATCACGCAAATACACACTAAAAAAAGACAACACGCATTAGATATTACTCCGTCATTAACCTATCCCAAAAAATATAAAAACAGCGCCTCATTTGCTTGATCTTAGCGGTAAGTGAAGCGTGAATGAAGCACAATATTATGCTAAAAACAAAAGGAATGATGATAATGATATCCGAAAAAGAAAATCAAACAAAAACCATGTTGTTAGTTAAAAATAAAAGCGCCTATCACACGGTCTATTGTTTTAATAATCACCACTATGATGACGATGCGCTGAGCGATATTTTACATCAACACTACAACACCCCCGAGCGTATTGATCAACTTATTCGTAGTGGGAACATACATACACTATATCCCGATAGTATACGTCTATTTACACTTGGCCATAAACTCTATCACCCCCATATCACGTATAAGGATCTCGGTATTGCAGTTGACGAGGGCGTTAAAGCCAATGCTCACCATATGTATATACATTGCAATGAAGCGTGGCGGCACACAGCACTCACCATTTGATGAGGCTTAAATAAAGGCACTAAAGACTTGATGTGGCAGTCGGATAGCGCTTCGAGAATTGCATTGATAGTCTCATACAACAACATACAAGGGTAAAAATTCAAATGAAAAATGCTGCCATTCAACACTTCATGATTGCTGTACAGGGAAAACACTCTATTAAGACAATATATTGTCACCAAGCATCGTCTTATAGTGAACGAGAAGTCGATGAGATACTAAAAAAATATTACAACTCTTATTCACTAGCACAGAAACTCATTAAGCAAGGCAATCTGATTTCGCTAAAAGAAGACTACGTAAGTACGTATTTTCTACATGACAATAGAGATTGGAAAGAGTGCAAACCCAAAATCTGCCAAGATATGGCCAGCGTTATAGCATTAGCCATACATAATACGGCCAATACCCTATGCCTTTATAGCGATAATACATGGAAAATAATGAGGTTATAAAAAATCATATCGCTGTTGGTGTATCCAACATCGTTAAAGGATGAACGATTTTTAAGATACATTTACCCGGAGGCTAATGTTTAGCCTCTATTAATAAATCATTAAAAAATACAGCCGCGCTTCCTACCTAAATATTTATCTATCATTGACTTGATGTGTTCTGCGAATGAGGCGTTAATGTCCCTACCAAAAACAACCCAAGGAACTATCACCATGACTGAATTACGATTAGCGCTTACTAATAAAGTGCTAGAGGTTATTTACCCAGAAGACCACAAACATTTCAAAGAATATATCGAATACTTTACCGATGATGACCTTAAAAATATTAACGATGCAGGACAATACAATGAAATCTATAAACATAAAGCTGAAATTAAAGCAACCTTAAAAGGTTTTGTCGGGTCAGATGTATTTAAAGCGGAATATATTGCTAATACCAACAATTGGGCAACTCAAGCCCATTTGTTAATAATTAAGAGGATGACAGCAATGCTCGATTGCTTTGATATTCATACACTCAATGCTATTGCGAATCGTAGTGTTGATATACCTAGCATCGTTAAAGAAATGGACGATGTCTAACGATACAGATATTTGGAGGCTAATGTTTAGCCTCCATCAATAAATAATTTAAAAATATAGCCGCACTTCCTATCTCAATATTTATCCATCATTGACTTGATGTGTCTCGCGAATGAAGCGTTAATGTTCCTACTTAATTAAATAGCAAACGAAACGGAGATAACAATGAGCACACGATCAAGAATAGCCATAAAAAAAGGGGATTTTTTTTACGCAGTCTATTGCCATTGGAATGGATATGACAATATAGGCGGCGTAGGGCCGACATTACGAGAACATCATAATTCCTTTGATAAGGCAGACGCCCTCATTGCTTTAGGTAACCTATCTTATATAGAAAATAAAGAGGTCTGTGCGTATCACCGGGATCGCCATGAACCCTGGAGCCGCTGCAAACCCCAATACGCTAAAAGTATGGAGCAATTGATAATAGCTGCCGAGAGAAACGACGCTAATTTTCTTTATGTCTACGACGATAACCAATGGCAAACACACAAACTTTATTAATTTAATAATGCTTCATCTACTTGATCTAAAACGCAGATGAAGCGTTAATGTCGTTAGATAAACAAATAAATAAGGCATTGATATGACAAAACTATTTGGCAAAGATACACTTAATTTAAACGAAAGACTGCGTTTGAAAAAGTTTACCGAAGAACTAGAAATCATAACAAAAAAATATGGCGTCGTCTTAACGCTTTGTGACTCCGATAGCTCGGTTGAAATAACCTCGCCTAGTAACCCAGAACTTACTCATGTTGAATATAATATAGAACCCTTTGATGGTGGCCTAACGCCAGTCAACTGGCAATTTTCGTATATTGACTTAGAACTCGAATAAATATTTTCAGAAGCTGACCTTAAACAATAATAATCGACTTGATGTGTCTCGCGAATGAGGCGTTAATGTCCCTACAGAAACACACACCTACCACCTAACTATAAGGATTTAACTACGATGAGAAAATACAACGCAGAAGAATTAGCCTTTATGTCCCAATATCATATAACACAACGTCAATTTAATTATATAAGCCTCCTGCTTAAAGATATGGAAGCGGCCACGGACAATATCTTCAATGTCGCATTACTCAATAATGGTATAGGAAAAGATATCAGGTTAGCGGCTTTAAAACTGCGGCCACAATTTTTAACTGATCCCTTTTGCGAGTTGAGTATTGATGAAAAGGGTTTAAAAGTAATACCGATGACTAGCGACACATACTCAGGCATAGAAAACGACACTGAAAAACATGTACAAAAAGAACAATACTCGCAAGACGAACAGTTCAAAGCATTCATAGAAGAACTTACACGCTTATCCCAAAAACACGGTGTCGTATTACACGTTACTGGTGGTGTCACATTTGTTAATCCAGGAGCACCTTGTTTGCACGACCTTCAGTATTCGAGTGATGCCACGAGTGGCGATTTGGAGCCAATCAACGGGTACGATTAACCCAGGGATATGCCATATTATTCTCTAAAATAAATATTTAATCCGCACATCGAATGAGAAATAAAAATATTAATAGAATAAAGGTTTTTTAAGGATAATGGTAAAAGTTCGCATTCCTAATGTGTGGGATTTTTCTAGTAAAAAAATAAAAATATATGCATCAATGACTTGATGTAGTCGTCGGAACGAGCGTTAATGTCCCTACAGAAACACATCAAGCGAGGAAATTAAAATGGGCACATGGGCATTACCTAAAACAAAAAAAATCGCAAACGACTTACAAGTATTGATGAAAAAGCCAATACCTTGCAACCAAGCAACTCATCACTTAGTCGACATTATCGGCGACGATGATTTATACGATCTTCTCGATGAATTGGAGGGTGATTTTGATATACGCCCCATCATTCGAGACTTTTTAAGCGAAGTCATCACACAGCGCATCGACTACAACAATAATGACTGGGATAAGGAAGCCCTCCGTATTTGCACACGGCTAACCTCACCTTAGAGGTTAAGCCGACGTTACCTCTAGGCTGTTAAAGGTAAGAGAATCCAACAGCCTTGTCGCTTCCCCCCCTGAATATTCTTGCCAACGACGAATAATAACGTCCACATATTTAGGATCAAGCTCTACTAGCCTTGCACGGCGGTTCGCTTTCTCACAGGCAATTAAGGTACTGCCAGAGCCACCAAACGGGTCTAATACAATATCCCGACTTTTACTGGAATTTCTTATTGCTTTCTCCACAAGCTCGACCGGCTTCATCGTAGGATGTAAGTCACTCTTATTAGGCTTATTAAAAAACCATAGATCGGTTTGATTTCTATCACCGCACCAGAAGTGGTCGCTGCCCTGTTTCCATCCATAGAGAATCGATTCGTATTGCCGCTGATAATCGGAATGGCCTAATGTAAAATGATTTTTCGCCCAAATAATAAATGTCGACCAACGGCCACCGGCATCGCGAAATGCCTTTTGTAAGGTATCCAGCTCGCTGGAGGACATACAGATATAACACGCGCCTTTAGTTTTATCGAGGATATGCGTTAGCGCGTCTTTTAAAAATGTGTAAAAGCCCTCGCCTAGATTATCATTGAGTATAGGGCGACTATTAAAGCGTATTTTATCGCGCTGGTTGCTCCCATAATCCACATTATAAGGCGGATCGGTAAAGGTCATATCGACCAACTCATCCCCCAGTAGCGTATTAATATCCTCACGGCTAGTGGCATCTCCACATAATAATTTATGATCGCCTAGCAACCATATATCACCGACTTGACTGATCACACTTTCTTCTGGCTCAGGCACCTCATCCTCGTTACCCTGGCTATCCGATGCGCTATCAAAATCCAGTAATTCATCTAGCTCGTCATCCGAAAAGCCAATGATATCGAGATTAAACCCTAGGTCTTTTAAATCATCAAGTTCCAAGGCAAGTAGTTCGTCGTTCCATCCAGCGTTTTCTGCGAGTTTATTATCTGCAATAACCAGCGCCCGTCTCTGTGATTCTGTTAGATGATCTAGAATAATCACAGGGGCTTTTTCAAGTTGTAATTGTTGTGCGGCTAGTAGGCGGCCATGGCCTGCGATAATCGTTCCGTCACTCGAGACTAGGATAGGATTAACAAAACCAAACTCGACAATACTGGCAGCGATTTGAGAGACTTGGGTATCGTCATGTGTGCGAGCGTTACGGGCATAGGGAATAAGTTTTTTGAGTGGCCAGTGCACCACCGAATCTACAGCGATGTGCGCCATATACAAACCTTAGTAAATTAAAAAAAACAGCAAGAAAAAATGAACGGTGAAGTAAATTAATACGTTATGTCGCGAGTGCGAACCTAAGTTAAAAATGCGAACCGCGAAGTGCGAACCACTTAACAACATCTATCGCTAGCGAAATTCGGCGGTCTTGCCGCCCGCATGGCGTCCATTTCTACCAAGTACCTTTTTGATATTTTTCGAAGGATATCGCAGACGTTCGGCGAAGTTTGTTTAAGTGTTATGAGCTGGTTTACAAATAAGACTGTGGTAATTAATAAAAGTTTCAATCAAATTAATTTTTTTCAAAACTAATATTAATTTAAGAAAATAGTAAATAAATTACTGTAAAAAATAACGCGAGAAAAATATTCCACTAAACACAAATGTTACATATGTTTAATCCCATCGTAAATAATAAATCCCGCTCCTCCAATCACTGCGATAAAGAATAAAATTAATAACGTGAAAAATGTTTGTTTAATCATGAGGAAGATCTCTGTGTGTAATTAACACCGTAAGTCCGAGTGTATAACGCCGCTGAAGCCTGGAAAGTGCCAGTATAACGGGGGTTCAATAATTTAATCGACTTGACCTAGGTTACCCTACTGCTTAGGTTATTAAAAATCTACAACCCTGTTGTATGAGCAGGTTACAAAGCAATGCTAACGAGCGTCATGCAGAGAAGCTTTTTCCTGCTAAATCACTAGGATGTTGTCATGCTGGCCTTAAACTCTATGATATAACGTCGCTGACGCTTCAAAAGTGCGACTACAAGAGGTATTCAACGATTAACCCCTATCGACCTAAGCTACCCTACTGCTTAAGCGGCCAAAATGCTAAACCCCCGTTATTTGCGCAGGTTTTTGGGTAATCTCAATGATAGGGATATCAGAATTATTTTTCGTCTTAGGATACTTCCCAAAACGGTAATGCCATAACGTACATTTCGTCGCTGGACATAATCGCGCTTCATGGGCTGATTTAGCACAGTCAAGGCATTCAGCACGAATGGCCTTAAGCGGTGAACGATAGCCTTCGGGTTTTTCTTTCCCATAAAATATATTCTTACCCATGCGATAGGTGTGTAACGGGCAGGAATTAAATTCACAATGTTTTACCTGAGTACGAGTTTCCGCACAATCCAAGCATTTTTGTCGAATTGTTTTGATCGGTGATTTTCTAGCGGTAGTTTCCATAACTTTTCTCAGGCATAAAAAAACCGCAGCGATAGTATCAACTGCGGTTTAATAATTTGTTAAATAAATATTTCGAGCGGTGCTTGCTGGTTCTTGTCTCAGGATAGGGCAAACTATACGCCCAAACGTCAAATTTGTCCCACCCGTTTTTTAAGACTTCTTACCAGGAGTTACCGCGACTTACCGGTACTTCTAAATTATCACTAATAGTCCTAAGCGCTTCATTCCAATACCGCTGTGCCGTTGTTTTCGGATAGCCCACCTCTCGTGCAATGGATCGCCACGACATACGCTGCGCCCTAAGCCAAATTAATTTACGCCGCTCTGGCTTATCGACTAACGTAATCCAAGACAAGGTTTCTTCAGCGCGATCAATGGCATCGGGGAGTGGTTGTAATATCGTGTGTGTTTTAGTTTTTTCCATCCGAGCAATTTCACGTGGGGTGTATTTAATTTCAGGCCAATAATTTCTATGGCCTAATGATATATTTCCTGGTAACTTGCTTAACACGCTAACACACTCCTCAAAACGCTGTGCTACGGTTTTATTATCCCAGCTACGCCGATGCATTAGTGTCTCCCTGTTTGTTGATCCTGCGCCCACATGAGCAGTCCTAGCGCATCTGCCTCGTTATCGTCAGCAGGTTCATAGCCTAAATTTTTAATATGTTTAATCATTTCGCTTTTGCTCGCATTACCTTTGCCTGTGATATGTTTTTTAATTGTCCCAACAGGCACACCTTGGTAAGGAATATTTTCCTGCTCACCAAACGCGGTAAGTGTTGCTAAGAATCCGCCATACACATGCGCTGCGTCTGTCCCTATGTGCCGCCTCACCTCCTCGAAATAAATCACGTCTATGCCATCGATGGATGTATGTAAATCTCGTAGCCAAGCATTAAATTTTAAAAATCGCATCCCACCCCCGTCGTAACGACTATGCTTGAAATTAGCCGTGCCGCTGATAATACATTCCTTCGACTGTGCCGCCCATCCAGTCGTTGTGCCGAGATCCAGTGATAATACGTTTAAATTATCCATTATTTTTTTCTCCATGATGATTTATATCGACTAGGATTAACTCGTTTTCCTGGTGCGGTATGTTTTTTACATCGACGGTTAAATGATTTAATTTTTAATGGTGTGGTTGTTTCAAAGGGTGTTTTGCATTTCGCACAAGGTGTTTCCCACACTAGCAAAAAAGTTTTTTCTCCATTACGCACTTTTCTGTAAGGTTTTATATGTTTCAGTCGATAAGATTGGTTATCGTAAATCAACAATGTCCCTAGATTAGGGGTTGTTTTAAACTCATGTATCGTCATCAGATCTCCATCATGAAAAGAATACCCCTATTTCAAGTAAGTTAGTAATACAAGTGTAACGTAGTATTACTAACTATACTTTAAGTATAGGGGGCTGTGTAGTTATCTAAAAAAAGTAGCTAAAGTCACGTAGCACTAAGGCTAACGACCAGTTTGTAAGGTAAATTTTTCTGTTAGAATGAAAGGCACTATATTTTATTTACAAGCCACTGATTTTATTAAAAAAATATGTAAGCAATAGAATACAGAGCGTAAATGTAATCTTCAAAATGCAACACATTTTTGTGTATCTTTATTCATCATTTTCTGTATCGCTATATACCCATACATCAGGATTTTCGACGGGTAAGACTGACCCTGATTGGGCGCATTTATAGTGTGTTGGTTTGACTCTTTTATAAATAGTTTTTGTGTCTCCGGTATCATCATCAATAATATTTTTACTGGGTAGTCTCATATCCTCCACACACGCATAGCCGAACTTACTACGCGCCGCTTTAGGTAAATCATAATCATCTGTATTTTTAAAGAATTTAATCCAACCTTTAGTTGCATTAACATTTATGCGTTCAACAATAGTTCTATTGCCCCCTAAACCCTCAGTGCCTTCGAATTTTTCGGCAAATTGAGCAATGGTATACACTCGACCTTCTAGTGATTCGTCATAAATAAGCTGTATAATTTGATCTCGTTTTCTTATACGTTCAGCATCAAGTTTCTCTCCATGTTTTTGATTAACTAGACGTTCACTTTCAGGATCTACCTCTACCCATTGCCCATTTTTCTTATCGATGTATTTGTCTTTAATCCCTATACCATTACGTAATTCAAAGGTAAGTTTTCGTATCGCTTTATTTTCCTCTGGTTTATATAACAATGCTCCTGTGGTGTAGTAACTACGTAAACTGCTCGCGCCAGAAAAAGATAAGAAGGGGTCTTCGATTAATTGCCGCTTCTGTATTTTTTTTGTGTGATGCACAATAACAATGCCAGCATTAGGATTAATTTCATCACGTAATCTTTCGACACGCTCCTTTAAAAAATACATCATAGTGTTGTTATCATTTTCACCTGCGCCCTCTTCACCCCCATCAAAAACATTACGTAAGGGATCGATCACAATAACGTCGATAGGTTCCTTCTCAGAGGCTTTTCGCATCAGATTTTTTACGGTACTGTAGCCCTCGTTATTTAAAATAAGGTTTAACCGAGGGGTAATAAATAAATTATCGGACGCACGCCAGAGCATGAGTTCCTTCATATTCATACTTCTAATACGGTCACGCAAATAGTAATACTGCACTTCAGCTTGCAAATAAAATATACGTAATCGTTTTGTTGGCTTCAGTCCTATAAAAGGCTCACCTGCAGCCATATGCATGAGCAATGATAAAATAAAGTCCGATTTACCCACCTTAGGGGCACCCCCTAACACCATCATACCACCGGGGGTGAGTACGCGAGGCTCAATTAAATCATCTGGCGTAGGCGTTTCATCCGCAAGTATTTCACTTACCGTATATGCACGTGTAGGTGCAGGCACATCAATCGTTATCTTAGGTGTGTTTTTAATAAACTCGTTAACGTCGACACCGTCATCAATAGCGTCTGCCACATCCCACTTTTCCGGTTTATCTTTAGGGATGTCCAAAATACTCACTGAAAGCGCCCCTACAGCGGCGATAGCCCGTGCCGCATTGTTAGCATAGGTGCGTCCTGGTTCGTCGTTATCAGGCCATATCATCACGTGTTTGCCTTGAAGCGGCGACCAATCTGTTTTATCTACCAGTGTATTAGCACCTCCCATGGCTGTTGTTGCAATATTACCGGTAGCGGATAAGGCATCCGCGCACTTTTCACCTTCAACAAAAATAACGTAGTCGTTAATTGCGATCGCGGGCTGTTGATACAGTGGTCTTGGGTTTGGTGCCTGTTGTTTCCGGGCTTTTACATCCCAAGGTCTAAACTCCTTCCCGCCAGGAGGATCATAGCGGTACACACAAGCAATTAAATTACCCTCACTATCATGGTAATTCCATTTCGCTGTTACTGGACCTAAGTCATCCATTGGGGGTGCTTTTTTTCTTTTCGGTGTTGATGAAGAGGACGTCGGTGCTGTCCCCAACCACTGTGACATGGATTCAATGACACGTGAAAAATCCCGACGAATATCAAAGCCTTTATGATGCGCCCATAAATCAAAAATATCACCACTCTCACCCGTCGCAAAATCATGCCATACGCCTGCTTTACTTCCGTGCAGCTCGATCACAAGACTTTTACCTTTATTACCGTCAATATCTCCCACAATAAATTGTTTTTGTTTCTCTTTGCCTTCAGGGAATAAATAGTTCAACACATGAGGCAATTGATCCAGTAAACGTGACTTGACCTCATGAGTTGAGAGTTGTGCCTCTTGCTCATCCGGATCGATTTGGTCATTCGCCGAACTAAAATCTAAAAAGTTATTAATGGTCATAATAAAATGTGTGCTCCTTAAATCGTATTTAGAATGGGATATCGTCAGAATATAAATTCTGTAATCGTGTTGTGTAGGTGTGAATAATCGTGTGTATCAGTCCGTGTATTTCCTCTTTGGTATAGTCGAATAACGCTTTCTCAGAGCCGACGTTACAGACATAGGTAGCGAGTGGATTAATAACGGCTTCTCTTGCTATTTTTTCAAATTCGTTTTTTTCACTTTCTGTCACGATGATGCCTTGTGTAAAGTAGTGGTAATGAATATCTTGGCAACGCTTTGAGCAAAAACGCTGCCTCTTTAATGCTTTATTTGGATCTCGCCAGCCAAATCCACGTGATCGGGCGCAGCAAATAGCACAGCAATAGGACAACTACGCCACCTGCTCTTTTTGCTTAGCGGCAGTAAAAATAATGCGTTGAATATCGTTTTTATTAAAATTAAACGCAATTAAACAACTAGCGTGATAACGCGTTAAACTAAAGTTATAGGTGTATGTTGTTGGTAAATACTTAAGCTGTTGTGGTGTCGCGGTTTCATTGAGCCATTGACGCGATTTTTCGGCACCCCCTTCGGTTTCGTTAAGATTGAGCCAGTCATCACACGCAGCGATACATAACGTTCTCTCGCCAACGGACAGCAGTCGTGTGTGTTGTTGTCGAGCACCCGCTACCGCATACCAATGGCCATATAAATAAAAGGCGCCTGCCCACGCAGCAAACCCTGTGGCCATCATGGCTGTACTATCGTGGTAAAGATCCACCCATTTAAAACTAGAGCGTGAAAGTAAGTCGACCTCTGTCATGACAAAGTCACTGAGTTCAGCACGGCTATCATTAGCGGCGGCAGTATTGTCAACAGGAACACTGAAGGAATAACCACATAAGGGACACAGTCGACACCCTGCGGGTATAGCAGCATCACATTCAGGACACGACTTTTGAGGGGCATCCTCACCCACCCCCTCTCCTTCTAGATTAACGTCTTGTTCAAGCTTGCCGTGAATAAGCGAGCTAGTTCCAAAGTCCAAGATAATACAATCTGTTTTGATAATGTTAGGATGCTCATTCGGATCGACCGTGCGGAGTCCTCGCCCCACCATTTGAATCATGGTGCCTTGATAACTGTTCGGACGTAATAGCACCACACAACTGGTGGGGGTGTAGTCATAGCCTTCGGTTAAGACATCCACATTAACAACCACTTGAGATTCCCCTGACTCGTAGCGTTCGAGCCTTTCTTTGCGTTCTTCTTTGGTTAAGCCTCCATAAATAACTTCTGTATTAATCCCGCCTTTTTGAAACGTTGACGCCACATTCTTAGCATGACTGACCGTGGAACAAAAAATAATTGTGGGCCGGTCTGACGCTTTTTCTTTCCAATGCTTTAGAACAGACTCATTAATTAATGTTTTATTCATGATGGCGTTAACGGCATTCATATCGAAGTCATTGGCCGTTTTTTTCACTTGCGATAACTCACCTTGCGTACCCACATCAATCACATAGGTCACAGGTTTAACAAGATGGCCTGCTTGAATTAATTCACCTAGCGTGATTTGATCGGCAACATTGGAAAAGGTATCCACCAACCCTTTTTTATCACCACGATTGGGGGTGGCGGTGACACCATATAAAGCAAGATCGGGATTCTTCGCTCGCGCCGCATCAATGATTTTTTGATAGCTGTCTGCTGCCGCATGATGAGCCTCATCGATGACCAATAAATCTAACGCGGGTATTTGCAGTAAATTATTTTCTCGTGAGAGTGTTTGCACCATCGCGAAAGTGGTATCACCTTGCCAGGATTTTTCGTTCGCATCAAATACAGAGGTTGTGAGCGTCGGATTAACACGTAAAAATTTAGCCTTGTTTTGTTGTGTTAATTCGTCGCGGTGCGCCAACACACAGGCTTTAGCCCCTTGATTTTTTCTAGCCCATTGTCCTACCAGTCCCGATAACATAATTGTCTTACCGCTATTGTGTGTGACAGTGAAATCTCCCATCACATACAAGTGATCCTGGTCGACCGAAAAACCATAGTAGTCGCCTAACCCCACTTCATGCACGGTAAAGCCTGTATGTAAGACATTCTCCTCGTGAGCACTGTCGGCTATCGTCAAGCTATAGTAGGGTATTCCATTGACCGTTTTAGATGTAGACGATGGATATAGCCCTAAGCTACGGGAAATAAAAGTCACGTCATCCGCAAGCTGTTTTGATGGGGTAGAAAACGCACGGCAGCTTTTAACAGGGTTGCTATCAGAATCAATTAACCCTTCTAGGATAGCCCCACGTGTTTCTCGTGATCCTACTTTATAATGATGAGGAATCGGCGGCGGACAATGCATTAAGTGTTTGTCACCTAACAATAACCCGAATAAATACGGATCGACAGAAGGTGCTTCTTGTTGAGGAAAATCAATTGCTGTTCGGTAAAGTTTGTGTATGCGTTTAAAGGTAGCACTTTGTTCCAGATAAGCGCTCACACTAATATTCACAATGCTGTCGGTGACATTATCCGCTCGTTTATTATCGGGGATAACGTTCCCAGTTTTGACTAACGAAAGAATATGATCCTTATTGACAGTAAACGGCTCGCCTTTTAATGGACGTATCTCATACATCCTATTGGTTCCCTGATATAAACGTTGGACATGCCGAGGGCGACTATCTGGCCCCATAAGGGTATCGCCCACCTGAATGTCTTCGACAGGTTTTAGTGTGCCGTCATACATTAATAACAATGTGCCGGGTGCATGACATCCTGTAGGTGCCACACCTAGTGTATTTTTGTGTTTCTCGAGCGCAGCGAGGCTCCGCTCGACAAACGTGGTTTGTCGAGGTCTTAGTAACATGATTAAAATCCGTCGTGTGTTAGGTGATTAACCTGCCCAAGGAGGACGGCCTGTGGATGTTGTCGTCTTTTGCTGACTCATCACTTGTGGCGGTACAGTAGTATGGTGTTGTGGTAGAGCGTTCGTGTACGATGACACGTGTTGTTGCTCCTGTAGTGTTTGCTGCTGACCATAACCTACGTGAGATGTATTCACCGGCATAGTATTGTGCTGAGGCATAGAGAAAGTAACTGGCACATTCCCCATGATTGAAGCATAGTGTTTATTCTCTGGCGTCACCGCAACATGAATAATATTGCGCGGCTCATTATTTTCATCTCCCTTATCAATACCAATTTTTGCCACAAACTCAAGGCCATCTAAGTCCGCAAGACCCGTAATGGAAAGTGCTTGCATCGCATGATTTGAGAAATCGTCTTTCTTTATTCCACGGGCAGAGCATAAGATCGCTTTCACAAAGGCGCGTCCCATCTGCGACCATTTTTCGCCTTTCCGACTATGCAACCCCACGAGTGACCATATTTTTCGGCGAGCGTATTCCCCTTCTAAAATAATAAATTCACAATTTAAATATACGGCTCCCGTATCTTCACTCTGTGTGGCATAGTCGCCCGTCCAGCCCATATCAGGATTATTATACCCCCCCGGTTTTATTGTCATTCTCACTTTCGCTAAGGTGCCTTTAGGAATAATGTCAAAATCCACTTGATCATCGGCATCATTAAAATTTGTCCAGTTGTTATTCATCAAATAATCTATTCCTTCAATAAATTAGTGTGTGGTGTTGCGTGTATTTTTAGGTTGTAACGGTGGTTGAGTGTCTAGATGTGCAGGCGCTTTAAGACCGTAGTCAAGATGGTGAACCATCATGTCTGCAGGCCGTTTTATTTTTTCCATAAGACGACCTAAATGCGGCTCTTCAATGACATCTAATTTGCGACTTCTATCCTTCGCCGGATAACCAAAAGGGTTTAAGGTATGATTGATAAAAGCACGATAGGGGGTGCCGTCTTCAGAAGGCAGGTCTGCCATAGTAATGACCTGATCGACAATCCCAGGCAATTCTAATCCGGTTTTAGACCCTTCGATTTGTGGCTCAAAAACGCGACGATTAAATTCATCCACCTTTTCATCGAGTATTCCCACGAACCAGACACTTTTATTACGTGTATGCTGTAAGTGCGTTAACCATGCAATCATCTCCTGGCCGTGTAATCCGTAAGCACCACGAGTATCGGGTTTACCAGTGCGCTCACTAAAGGCTTGCGGTTGACCTTTACACCATTGAAAACATAAACGACCGGCAACAGTAATCGAGTCAATAAAAATAATATCGTAGGTATTTAATTGTTCCGGATGACCATACTTTTTACAGACCGCATTAAAGTGCGCTTCACTATAGGATTGTTCGTCACGCAGCGCGTAATTAGGCCCACCAATAAACACAGCAAAGTCTCGACACTCTTGCCATGTCTTGGGCCTAAAGGCATCACCATTCCAATCCTCCACGGCAAGATCACCGGCTTCGATATCAAAAAATAATGTGGACGATGTCGGGAGCGTTAACAGTAAAGAAGTTTTACCGATACCACTTTTACCAAAAATACAGCCTTTAACACCCCGGTGCTGTGATCGTCGTTGCTCTGCTGTAATAAGAGGAAACATTAAGCATGCACCTCCTGAGCTTTTTCACCGGTGCTTTTACGCAAAGACTGTGCTTCATACGCGATAATATCTTCCTCGCGATATACCACACGGTTATGTAATTTTAAAAAGGCAGGGCCAATCCCTTTTGATCGCCAATTCGCGATCGTGCTTTCACTTAAATTCCAACGAAGGGCAAGTTGTTCTTGATTAAGATGTGAGGCTAACGTCATAAAATCTCCTACAGTATTCAGGAGGTATTATGAAGAAGCGTTTGTACTGGCGTCTAGTGGGCTTTGTACTGCAATTTGTACTGTAATTTGTACTGCGGCGATTTTTTTTGAAAAAAGTCGTATAAATATATTGTATACGACTATTAATTGCACAAAATTAAATGGTGATAATATTACTTAACATTAGCTCCGGGTGAAAATTATCGTAGTCATAAGAGCCAGTTTTTATTTAAATATTAAAACAATAATATCCTCTTTTAGGACTCACGATATAGTCTTCCCATTCCAACGAGTTACTAAATAATGATTGCATGCGTGTTGCGCCACCTCTTTGTCCAGGTATTTTAGTTGCAGCTAGAATTTCTTTAGCCGGTAACTCCCAACGTCCTTTTTTGGCTTGCTCATACATATAACGAATCGCCAAAGGACGACGTTCGCCACCAATATACCAATCTGGCTTCCCTTTTATTTTTAAGATACGTCTCGCTGCATCATAGTGCACGGGGAGATAAGAGGCGTCTGATGTAACATAATCAAGTTTAAGGGTAGGTTGCGCGTGATTAACCTGACGTAGTGCCTGACTATCCACCGACACCTGGTGAGAGTTACCTGTCAACAATTGATAACGATAGGGCTTAGGGTATTGTATTTTTCCTACGTCGCTGATATTGAGAAGATAACGGGCAAAAAATACCGTATTCATTTTACGTGTATATAGCGTACTGGCCGTCACATCCGTTATCCCTGTTCTAGGATCGTAGACGATACTGACGGCTTGCGACCATGATTTAGAAAGTAATGCCGTGCGCCTATCAATGGGATAGTCATTGGCTTTGGGTAAGCGATTAAGGTACACAAGAATTTTAAAATTATAAGAATACTCTGAGAGTAAGCGCTTGACGACTTTTATATCAATATCCTCTTCAGCGTATCTCAGCATGCCCGCTAAACTGCGTTTATAGTGTACGAGCGGATTCTGACCTTCGTTGAGAGTCAACAGTGGCGGCAACTGAAATACCGTGGTATTCGGGTCAGAAAGGTGATCCTCTGCTAATAATACAGCGACGACTTCATGAAATAGCTGTTGATGGTGGACATAAAGCCAAAGACTTTGCTCATGTTCGTTGTGGATAGAATAAAATGTCTGCCGTTCTCCGTAAGACATCGCAGAATTTACTGAGGAAAGATCAAAGCGTTTAATGTTTTGAGCCACTAAAAAAATCGAGTCAGCCCACATATTCGCGGGATTCACACCGCCTTGAGTATCATGAGAAGCGGCTATTTTAGAATGGATAAGTGAATGATAAGTATCGGTGTTAACAGCATGTAACAAACGCGTACACGGATCAAGAGACATAGGCATACTATCGTCCATGGTAAAAAAACGAATCTAATAAAGCGTAAAAATTTAAAAACCAACTACTGAAAAGCTACCACGACGTGATATCAGCATGATGCAAACAAAAAATAAATAATAAGAATCAAAACCAAATCGCTTTTATTTCACTTGTTAAGTGTATTTCTTATTAAAAATAGAAAAATAAAAGCTTTAAAAAACCTCCTTAAAATTACTTTCTCTTACCAGCAGTTATATATTCTTATAATGCAATACAGAGAGTTACTAATTGTCTTATCGCATCCCCCCTCATTTATTTCCTACAATAAGAACATCGGTTAATAACAAAGGTTCCTCACGCGTGACAAACAACAAGCGATTACCTCACGACATGACTGCCGAAGAGCGGATAAAAGAAATTGCTGAAATACTATCAAATGGATTAATACGTAAACGATTTCAAGCATTATATCAAAAAGGCAAGCGGATTCATGCAGAAAAGAAAGCTTTAAGCGCCAAAATATAGCGAAGACTAACTAACTGCTTGCTTCGTCTGCCTACCTGAGCGTACATGGAAAACCTATTATCAACGCCCAAAGGACAGCCATGCCGATAACAGAAACACCCCCTTCTACACTAACGCAGATTATGCAACTTGAAAGCATGACCATGAAAGAACTGTTAGCTATGTGGCAGGAGTTCAACCCAACGCCACCCCCAGTACGCGCACGAAGCTATATTGAACGACGTCTAGCTTATGCATTACAAGTTAACGCGTTAAGTACCCAAGAGAAAAAAATAGTGGCTAAAAATACACAACGTATTGAAAGCATCAGTAAATCCTATGCACTCAATAAAAGCAAAAATAAACAAGGAACTTATATTCCAGTACCGGGCACCATTTTGAAGCGGCTTTACAACGATGTGGAATACGAAGTGATTGTTCTATCAGACGGACAGTTTGAATTTCAAAAACAGCTCTATAAAAGCTTATCCAAAATTGCGAAAGAGATTACCGGTACACATTGGTCTGGGCCTGCGTTTTTTGGTTTGCGTAAGCCCAACACCCCATCGAAAAATAAAAAATGAGCGAGAGAAAAATAGATGAGCAAACATGTTATACCTAAACGCCGATGTGCTGTCTACACACGAAAATCCCACGAAGAGGGACTGGATCAAGATTACAATTCTATTGATGCTCAAAAAGATGCCGGGCACGCGTATATTGCTGCGCACAGAAGTGAAGGCTGGATTTCAGTGAACGATGACTATGATGATCCCGCCTATTCTGGTGGGACACTGGAGCGCCCTGCCCTAAAACGCTTAATGAAAGATATTCAAGAAAGTAAAGTTGATACGGTAGTGGTATATAAAATAGATCGCCTGACCAGAAGCCTCCATGACTTTTCGCAGCTAGTGGAGATATTTGAGCGAATGAATGTATCCTTTGTTTCTGTGACACAGGAATTTAACACGACTAGCTCCATGGGACGCTTAATGTTAAATATCTTATTATCCTTTGCACAATTTGAGCGTGAGGTCACAGCAGAACGTATACGAGATAAAGTGGCCTCGAGTAAAAGAAAAGGCTTATGGATGGGAGGTATTCCACCGTTCGGCTATGATGTTAAGGATAGGCTATTAGTGGTTAACAACAATGAGGCTAAGACAGTCCGTCATATATTTTCTCGCTTTTTAGAGATAGGGTCAGCCACACTGCTTGTAAAAGAATTACGCCTTGACGGGATATCAACAAAATCATGGACAACGAAGGATAATAAATATCGCCCTGGGAAGCCTATCGATAAAGGCTTTATTTATAAGCTTTTCCAGAATCGAACATACTTAGGTGAGATTGGGCACAAAGGCCAATGGTATGAAGGTAAGCATGATGCCATTATCGATAAGACACTCTGGGAAGCCGTCCATAAGAGGCTTGCTGAGAACTATAAGGCAAAAGGCAACACTACGCGTGCTAAAGTTCCTTTCTTATTAAAGGGATTGCTATTTGATGCAGAAGGTCGTGCTCTCACCACGTCGTTTGCCAATAGTCGGCACAAAAATGGTAAACGCTATCGTTATTACCTCAGTATACGTGATGCGAAAGAAGGCGCTGGCACTTCCGATTTAACCCGGTTTCCGGCCAGTGAAATAGAAGCTGCTGTGACAACACAGGTCATGACTCTATTAAAGTCGTCAGAGATCGTCAAAGAGGTCACCACTATCGCTCAGGTTCACGACGATGAATTAGACGAAGCTATGGTAGCGGTAGCACTCACAAAGATGACGACTATTTGGGAGCAACTCTTTCCTGATGAGCAGGCACGGCTCATTCATCTGATGATTGAGAAAATTATTATCACCCCTGATGATATGGATCTAAGGCTAAGAAAGAATGGACTCGAACAGCTGGCACAAGAAATAACACCGAAAACTTCGAAAGAGAAAGTGGTCAATGGATAATCAAACAATACCTATGTCTCGTATAATTGAAAGCAGCGACGGTTCCCTCTCTATAAAGATCTCACTTAGACCTAAAGTGCGCAGTGGCCGTAAAATTATTACACTACCCGGTAACACAGATAGCGACTACCGCCCTTGGGATAGCGAACCCACGCCACTTCAATTAGCGCTAGCGAGGGCTTATGAGTGGGAGCAAAAACTCAACAGCGGCGTCTATGGCTCGATAAAAGAGTTAGCGAATAAAGAAGGTGTGGATAATAGTTACGTCAGCCGTATCTTAAATCTTAACATATTGGCGCCAGATATAATCAAAGCGATTCTTGATGAAAATATATCCGAGGGGGTGACGCTCTTTACCCTGGGGGCGAATACGCCTATGGTATGGGAAGAGCAAAGAGTGAAGCTTGGTGTCACCAAATAATATTAACTCCGCTAGTGGTGTTAACGGTTGCCACACTATACCATCAATAATACGTAGATGAAGAACCAAGCACACCCTTTTCAGGCCAAATATTCAAAGATAACTTTTCGAATCACTTTATGTAGATCATTAAATCACACAATTTTTTCCTCAATAGATTAGAATTGCAATCAAAACTCTATTTGATGTATTACTAGTATAATACGTCAATTAAATTCCTGAAAAATTAAGGTAGCTGTGATAAAGCCCAGTGCCCTCTCACAATATCACCATTGTTATCAACTGGAACTGAAGCCCAAGCACGAGTCGGTCTGTTAGTTCGCGGGCTACAATCCCCAACAATAGCTCGATATTTCCAACTTCCGTCATTTGCAATAACCACCATAGACGAACCGACAAAGGAATAGCCGCTTGTGTTACCTGTATATCTATCTAATCGTTCAAATGCATTACTACATGCTATGTTCGAAGTAGGTAGCATTTTATACGAGATTTGACGAGAAGCATTTGTATAAGTGTAGTCATAGGTAGCAATTGGTATTCCATCAGAGTATAACTTAATTTTGTAATCACCATTGCCCAGGCTTGGTGGCATTTCAGCAGTAATTTCTGTGTTAGAGAAACAAAAAGAACAAATTTGGAGTTGAACGTCTGATATTTTAATTTCTGGTATATTGTCATTATATGTTAACCCTCGGCCTTGAATAATCAGTGTTGTTCCATCTGATGCAACCTGCTCAATAGATGTTCCTTCTATATCTAAAGCTTCACATGAAAACGCAATTCCTATTGTAAGATATAAAATTAGCTTAAACATAAGTTTATTACCTTTTAATACTTTGATATTTTAGTAGATCAGCAATTGCTGTTTATAGCTATCCTGCACAAAAGTTAAAGATAGGAGTCTTAGCGAAAAAACCATCACTAATCACTATCTCTTCGTTTTGATAGTTAAAAACAAGATTGCTCAATTTAACAGAAACTGTACTTTCCCATACAGGAGTTGTATCAATTCTCTTAATTCGCACATCACCATCTGACGCTGGAATAACTATTTCTTTATTAGGTTCACAGACAATGTCACTACCTTGATACACGCCATAGCACAATTAATATCTTCATATTCATTTAAGCTGATGAGTTCGACAAACCTAGCGACATCATATTTACCAGACTTGAGTGGAATTTGAACAATTAAAAGCCATCGGCTATCTGATGTCTTTGAATAGCTATGAAAACAGTAATTCCAAAACGAGACAAACTCTAGTGATTTAGAATTGGCAATATATGATTCGCGTTCTTCTAATGGTACGCAGCCGTTTAATATATAAAAAGATATAAATATTGATATCAATCTTATCATTAGGAACTCGTTATCTTCATAACAAAGAGCCAGATAACAAGTTCTTTGCTGTATACATTATTCGTTTTAGTAAAATTATCTTACCAATTTAAGACAAGTATCCACAGGCAAACGATAACCGGTGATTATCTGTATTTGATTACAAGCTTGTCTTTTCGCCTCATTAAGTAAATTGTTACCCCATGGGGTCTCTAAAAGTAGCTTCATTTCTAAGTCGTCTTCCAGCATTTCATCTAGAACTATTAATAAACCCCAACTCAAAAATGTTATGCTCCCAGCCTCGTTTCCATTTAACCATGATTCAAATCTAGTAATATCTCTTCGAACACGTGATGAGTCAATATTATTTTCATCTACTGACCAAATTAACACTGATTCTTTTTGTAAATTATTAATCATAAATTTTTTCTTATGGGCTGAATTACAATCAAAGATCAGCCGCAAAGCGGACATTTAGTTAGACTCGCTTTACGAAAGTAGATCACTCAACGACTCAGCCTTTCCCCGAGCAACATCTTTTTTGAAAATTTGCAATAGTTTGCTTCTTAGATCTCTCAACTTTGTAGGACTTTTCAAATCACTTTTATAATCAAATTTATCGCCCATATTTTCAACCTCGTAATTAAGATCCATAACAATTAGTTTAAGTATTGACTCTATCGCGTCCATAAATTTTTCAACTTTACCGTCATCAAAAAGTTCAGCTGGAGACCTCGAATAAACCAAAGCCACTTCATCAGATTTTATTAGCTCTGAAATAACGGACATTAAAAAAAATCTAGTCAACCCATACTTTGATAACGGTGTTGGCTGAATTCTAGGAGTAACTATCTTGATCTTCTCCATGATCAAATAAAGAAATATAATCCGATAAGCCGTTACAACGGGACGAGCAAAAATATCAGAATATTTATCATCAAAAAGCCTGTATACTTGATGACATGACTCCGGCTCCATTAAGTCATATGCAAGTAATAACTTGCCCGCCTCTTCATTAGTAATTAATGTTGTACCTTCCGATTGTTCTTGTCCTCTCTTTATTTCCAACTCGTAAATTCCATTTTCAATGTGAGAGAACTCTTTCTTTAATCTCAACTGGACTTCGTTAGTAGACTTCAAATCCCTCGGTTTAATGGCGTTTTGATTATTGCTATTTATTGTAATTTTTTTGGAAAGTTCTGGGTTTTGAATTTGAATTACTTTTGCAATAACTCTCAAATCTTCTGATAGCTTATCGGATAACTTTTTAAACGTAGATATGCTTTGAGCTCCATTTACAACCACATAATTAGCTATATTTAAACTATCGCCTTTCAGTTCTGCTTTTTCACATAATATATTTATTCCGTTATGATAGAGCGTGAAGTTTTCATGCTCTTTCTTATCATTGACACTTTCCATTAACGCTTTATTAACTTTAGTATTTCCCAAAGATTGCCTTACATTCTGTGAAAAAAGCGTTCCGTCATCTATACCCTGCATACCTATGAGTTCAAGAGCTTTAACTGGTAATATATAAGTTGTTGCGCGGTCAGACGTATGAAGTACAATTGGCGTGACATAGCTCGTATCAAAGACGTGCTCGCCTTCAATACCACCTTCAGCTTCAATATCAATATATTTACTAACAATTGCGCGCCTATCGTATACAGTGATAGAACTATCTTGTCTGACAAATTCTTCTCCATTCTTATCCAATGGTTGATTAGAAATGAACACCCCTTCTACTTTATAGCCCTTCGAAATCAGATCTTTCACGTTACTTCTCTTAAGAATTTTTTTTAATTCTTCATTTGCACCACCATCAATTAACGCTTGAACTGAATCGACGTCAGATAATTGTGTAATAGTTCCTGCTAATTCTCTAAGTGACGCATCACCAATTGAAGACTCTTTCTGTTTTATTTTTCCTTGAAGAACTAATACTTTCTTAAGTGTATGTTCAACCACTAGACCATCTATTCCGCGATCGTTTGCTCTATCACATATGGCATCGTCCGCAGCGACGCTATCTAAGCGAAATATATTTTCTAAGAACCAGTTTAAAAAGGCTATAGACTCCCCACGCCCTTTTTCCTCGTAGGAAATGAGAATTTTTTTTAAATTTACGTATTCTAATTCTTGTAAGAACACTTATAGCTCCTGTCTATCAATAGTTATGAATTTTATCAAATGACACTTAGTTTATAGATCGCATTCCAGGTCACCATTCAGGGTCGTTTTCCACCTCACTCAATACAACATTTTAGCTGAAGCACTAAGCGGCTGCTTCGGACAATTTTCTGATCCAAATAATATCACCTTGTATATCCACTAAAGTTCAATTCGACGCCATATCTTTTTGGATGCCAATGCCAAAAAATTCCACTAAGTCGGGGGCTAGAAAATTAGAGTGCGCACTATTGAAGTCTATAGCGCAGATATTTTTAGTGGCACTCCGTTCTGCAGCTGAAAAATAAAAGCGAAGGCCAAAACTTTTACTAGTAGGATTAGAGGGCATTTGTTAGGTCATTACCTATTCTCAGGGTGTACTTTTTCTTTAAGTATTTGGACTAGTTGCTCTGCACTTAAAGAATCTAAATAGAAGTTATTTCTCATCTTATTGAAAACCGTCAACATCCTGCGATAGCTATCTACTGATGGAAGGTGCGAATTAAAGTTTCTTCCTTTAAACTCTTCAAAGCGATCAAGTTGATTCACAATAAACGATGCAGTTCCCATATAATCAGTTTCATTGTTGCCATCAAAACCTCTAAACTTTGGATCTTTGCCAAATGGTGATGCTTCTTTCTCAACATAAGCCCTATCTTCGTCATTAAGCTCGCCGTAGCTATACTCAATAAAACTCCACATATCTAGAATATCTAGTACTTCTTTTACGATTCCAGGTGTCTCTTGATTTTCAAAGGGGATACCGGAGTATTTCCATGGTATACTCCACGTTTTATCGCTATATATTGCAGAACGAATAAAGTCAGGCTCAATTTCACCATCTACGTCTAAAGTATCATAAAGCTCGCTGAGCATTAACAGTATTAGTTTTTCACCATCTGTAATTTTCATTGTTATTTCCCTTAATTAAAGCGGGTTGTAATACTCTCTCTCTTTTCGTCAGAAAGAGTCTTTACGGTTGGCATAAAATCATTGATTTTGTAGTAAATACTTTTGCCTGCCGCCTTTTTATCTTCAAACGATTTAGCTTCAGACAACGCTTCTATGTCATCATTTAAAGCCGCACACAGCTCTTTAGCTTTGTTATCAAAGAACTCTGTAAAGTGCGAGCTTTGCTCATTAATAAAGCGGGAGAACTCTTCTACCTCCTTTGCAATGCCTGCACAATTTACACCACGAAGCATTGTTGGGTTACATGAAGGCCCAACCTTTGAAACAGTTTTCAAAACCCTGCTCGTTTCTGCATGAACTTGAGATACTTCAGCCAATTTTCGTCTGTCAACAATCTCATTTTTGACGATTTCGGCTTTTTTTGCGGATGTTGATGCCTTACTAGCTTCAACCCAAGCCCAGATCGCAGCACCAATAGAAGCAATGCTCCCCAGTACTGATACCCATTTTTCTATTGAATCCAAAACATTATCCTGCTTGACTCCTGATAGAACCTAACAGCAGGTTATGTCGGGATTCCCGAATATCCACTGCTGTTTTTCAATTAACATTCTAAGTAAAACCCCAACAACTTCAATGAGCAAAAAGAATCTACTTAAACAACCTCTACTCGCAATAGTAAGCCTCTGTATTTAACGAGACTCTGGTGGTCTTTTACGCGAGCAGCAGAAGTTAGAATATCCATCCGTTTCGAACGTTCGCTCTTAAGAGTTTCTTCGTCATTCTAGCTTTTCCGCTAGTGGCCGCAAGGTGCAAACTCCCACCATCAACGTTATCATACAACTCATCTGCTATTATTTTATTCAGTGCCAAGCTTGATCCATTTTCACCTACTAAATAATAGGTAAAGTTAGGAAAACTTACATTTGCAGTTATAAATTCAAAGCTGTTTTAATAAGTGAGTAGTCGTCTTTAGTAACAAGCGCTTTCGCCCCCATATCTCTCACCATCATTTCTGGCCCTTTACAATGTAATTTTAGAGGGTTTCCTTCTTGAGGAATAACTGCAAACAGTGGATGTTTTTCCTGAACACAGAATTTAGCATGCGTTGTTGTGCCGCTTCTAACATCAGATTCGACAATAATGGAACACTTAGATAATCCGACTTGTATGCGGTTACGTGGCACAAAGTTTTGTCTACTCGCTCGAGCACCTTCTGGATGTTCTGAAACCCATAGACCACCAGATTCCAATATTTGGTAGCCTAACTGTTGATTGGCCTTGGGTTCCGCCGTATGTAAACCATGGGCCAACACAGCAATCGTGTTTCCAGCTACGTCTAGACACCCCCTATGGGCTTCAGCATCAATACCTAAAGCAAGCCCACTGACCACTGTCGCTCCCAAGCTAACACAGTGGCGAGCTATTCTATTTGTTATTTTTAAGCCATTAGTTGTGGCATTACGTGTGCCAACAATGGCCACACCTAGAGAAGACACGAGCAAATCTAAGTTGCCTCGAGCGTAAAGTATGCGTGGGGGACTCATGATATTACGAAGACTGTCTGGATAATAATCAGAATCTTGGTCTATTGCATGTATTTCTGTATTTTGCTGCACAGTTGGCTGCTCTATCCTCTCATTGTTCTGCCTAACACTACCGCGATTCTAACTAATGCACCAGCATCCGTTAATACATCAATGCCTGCTTTTATTGAATTAGTTGTTGTCGTTACATCGTCGAGTAGGATAACAGATCTACCTCCAATCTTTCGTGCAATATCAATTGGAATAGCTGTCGATGCTAGTGCATCCTCTTTCCTCCGACTACCACCTTTGTGAGCCGCTAGCTTTGTCTTGGTGCGTAGGATTAAGTTATAATCGGGGTTTTGGACTGAAAACTCAAAGGATAGGTTCTTAATTAGCTTAGCGAAGCCTGCATGAGACCTACCGTGTGTTGACGATGGAATCGTTGCAATAAAGACGGGTTGGCGACCTAGTCCTTTTCCGCGTAAGTAGGTAATAAGTTTGTTAGAGAAGACAGAAACGGCTTCATCTTTACCGTCTTTAAAATCAAGAATCTGACGGCTATGAATATCAACAGAGCCTGAACTAACTGGATAGTAGTTACCCATTGCCACAATTGGAATACTCTTATAAAAATCAACGTGAAATACCATTTTCAATCCGTTTGTCAGCTAACAATTAAGGCAACTTACCATTAACGAAAAAAACTTTGGCGACAAAAAGACTTTATTTGCGACTATATTGTTCACCCGTAGCAAATCTATCATCTAGTTACAGCTTTTAATAAATGTATAATGGCAAAAACATTAATGATTTAGCAATAGGGCAATCAATGAATAAATTACGTATATTTTTAGGAGTTTGAAAAGGGATGTTTGCAAAACTCCAAGCCTTAACATTAGTAATTACTATTCTTTTCTACTCTGAGATCTCATTCTCGTTTACGGAAGAATATGATAAATGGAAAGCAGTGTATTTTACATGTAGTCGAGAAGAAGCAATAAAACTTCTCCAAAATCCTCAATTTAATAGGAATAGTATAATTGCATCCAAAAAAGCAAGCGATATTTGTACATTTAAATTAGGAAGCCCACCTCAGCGCTTGTATGATTTTGAAGAAGTCTTTTTTAAGAAGCTATCTAAAATAGATCCTAAATATCGACAAGGCGCAAAGACTTATAACTTCATCAGGGAATTGAAAAATTTAATTCGCAATGAACCCCTCTCAAATAAGACTCACATTCTTAATAAGGCACAAAAAATTTATAGCACAAATTTATGCCAAGATATTAATATGAGTTATTGCAAACCATCATTGTACATAGGATTGATTAGCAACTTAATTGACTCTTATCAAGACGTATTGAAGTAGAGTTTAAAAAGACTAAATAGTAGTGATATGTTATAACTTGAATAGCATTTAAAAGACACTAAGCCTTGTTTATAACAGAGAACAACCATAAATAAGCTGTTAGGATTATGAAAAAAAATAGGAAATATATCATGAAATTAGAAAAAGCTTTTTCAGAGGATGTGAAGCTAAACATTACTGCCCGACAAGCAGACATGAAATTTGCTGAAGGAGTTATACAGTCAAAATTTAACTTCCAATGTCCGGGTAAAAACTGTGATGCACCCGTTACTTGCGCTAATCTAGATCGTCCGCTAGAAAAGAGAAAGCGTGACCCTTACTATATAATCGTTGGTGAACATAGCTCTCAATGCAATATAGCAAAAGATATTGATAATCAAAAGAAAGCCTCAAAAACAACGATGGATATATACAAAGATAGTGACGAGTATATAGATCATGCTATTCGAATAAATCTCCAACCACCAAGTACAAAAAGGCTTGAATCAGGCGATCTTGCAAAGAATAGTGAATATAGTGAAAGTAGGATTAGTCGCGGGAGGGTGATAGCTGGAAAGCGTAAAATCCAGCGAACAAAAACACTTTCTTCATTAATCGACGCATATTTAGCAAAAGAATCATTGATCGTACAGTTACCAGAAACAGGGTTGATTGACCTCAACAATCTATTTATTGAAATTAATGGGCAAAATTTAGCTGATTTTGAAGATGAATTTCGAATTTATTACGGAAAGGCATGGTTTAATAAAAAAGAGCATGGGTACTCTATCGTTTTCGATAAAACACTTACATCAGGTGATATCATTAAGCGCCCGTCAACCTATATTCCAATAAGTAAACTGGAAGTATCAGGTTTTAAACGCTTTAACCTAGACACATTAGAAAGAACTGCCGATAACAAACCCAAGATGGTTTTTTTAATTTCAGAGACGGGGCCTAGAGTTAAAGATGGGCATATCAATATATGGTGTGAAAGTCCTGAATATTTGGATTACAGATTGTTAGAAAAATAATATGTAGAAAAACTGGACACAAATAAAGGGGGTACTTCTCTGTAAATACTCTGTTTAGCAGTGTGTATAAACTCTTTCCTGGCATCTAGTTAAATATAGTGGCTTATTTTTTCTAGTAAATTTTTTTAAGTGTATTGTTGCACCCCCTTTAACCTGTTAGAGTTTTATCTACAACATTAATTGAAAGACCTCTGTGGGATAAACGGGAATTCTGACTAATATACTTATGTTTACTAAAGAACTCTACTCATTAACTAAGGTTAGGAGTGTGAAATGTCGAATATCGAAGTTACTCTTCCAGCAGTAGATGGAAGTCTTTATTGTCCTCATGAGTTCGGTGAATCCTGCAAACTAGCGATTCATACCCTCATTTCCGATGATTTCGCGGCACCACCCCAAAATATGGTAATTGAAGTAAAAACAGAATCAGGAAAATCAGTAAAAGTCTATGTACCTTATGATCGTAATCTTAACGCATCAGTAACTGTAGATGGTGAAGCACTATAAACATGACAAGCCAATTAAACTAGGACGCCGTAAACTGCAGCCTTTGTTGGAACGTTAAATAAATTATGGATATATCGAGATAACTATGAGTGATGGAATAATTGCCGAAGCACGTTATATTTGTTCAAACTGTGGTCATGAACACACTTTGAGTAAAGATGAAATAATGTTTGAAGCAGAGTCTGCGTCTGAAAGAGGTATGGGAAAAGAATGCCAGTACACTGCTTATATTGATTACCCATGTGATAATTGTAATGAAGATATACATTTAAAATTTGAAGCATGGGAATACCCTAACGGTATCCTTAATGATACTAGTCATGAAGCATCTGGGGCAAAAATACTCGATGTCAGTTTTAAAACTTACCATCGACCACCTGATCCAGAAGAAGATAATTCCAGAGTATTGGGGGCAGCCGCAGGCGGGGCAATATTTGGCGCTTCGGTTGGCGGACCTTTTGGTGCCCTCATTGGCGGTATTGTTGGTGGATTAATCGGTGACTCTGTAAAAAATGGTGGCAAGAAGAATGGATAAAGCCATATTCATACCTTCAGCCATTATTGGGGTCATATTGATAAGTATCTATGCATACAGATGTCATGCAGCAAAAAAAGAATTCAATCAGGCTGTCATGGTTAATGCCATTCTTCAGTCAAGTGGCGTTGTGTGCGGTGCACTTTTAGTAGCCGGTACAATAAATGAAGATGCGAGAGAGCTTTTAAAAGAAATCGACCTTTACATTTTCATTGCCGGGATGGTGATTGTAGCCGCTTCATTAAAAGGTATTTATTCGGATATATTTTTATCCACTAAGGCAAATGGTTCTAAATTACCTAACAATGCAAGCAGTACGGACGCAAAAGGTCGCACCACCTATTAAGCTATTATATCAAATGAAGCTAATAGGTCATAGTTTGGTTTCTTGTTTGCGAGCAAAGTAGAGTTTCTTGATATTAGCATTCAAAACTAGTCTGATGTCTAATTAAGATTTAGTAGACTCACAGAGTGATAGTATGAAAGGCAATTAGCGGCTTACGTTTGCCAATCGAGGCTGTTTAGGTGTATTGTTGTGTTGCAACTCCTTGAGCCTGTTAGAGTTTTATCTACAACATTGATCGGAAGGCCGTTGTGTATAACTGGAAATTCCCACTGGGGTAGTTTTACGCACCCTTATAATTCGGAGAGATAGGATGAATTCTGAGAAATACAATAGAAGTATTAGGTTACTATGCCCAACATGCGGGTGTTCTGATTTTTCGTATGATGAGGGCGCGGATGAAACTATTCAGATTATGACCTGTGCCTTATGTGAAAGAGAATTAAACAAAGACGAGCTAATTCAAGAGAATAGCGAAAATATTGATGAGCACCTCTCTGAAATTAAGAAAGAGGTTACGGAAGGTATTGCTGATGAACTTCGCAAATCCCTCAAAAAAGCATTTTCAGGTAGTAAAAATATTAGGATCAAATAATGCCAGTAACTATTGATGCAGGTGATATTATCGCTGGTTTGGCATTTCTCCTATCAGGCTATGCAACTTGGCAAACTGTTAGTTTTAACAAGAAGCAAAAATCTCTTGTTGAAAGCCAAGAGAAGTTAAACAATCTTCTATTAGAGAAGGGAAATGAGGACTCATTAAATGAAAAAAGAGCCGATCTTGGAGCATCTTTCATTAAACTGGGCAGCAATAAATATCGGCTTAAAATTTGGAATAAAGGGGCTTCAACTGCTAGAAACGTAAAAATAGATTTTCCAGAGGGGAACGATGTAATAATTGATTCTGAAGTCACTGATAAATTTCCAATGGAAAGTTTAGAGAGACATCAGTCGGTCGAATTGATAGCTGCGGTTCACATGCTGACCAAATCTAAGCATGTAATTCGGCTTATTTGGGAAGATGACGCTCAATCTCACAATGAAAAGCTGTCCTATCCAACACTGTAAACATGTAACAAGCTCATGCTAACGGACTGGTTTTCCGCTGTTCTCCAAATCAGTCGTAAATACGAGCGCTATATAGAATGACCTCATTGTAAATACTATACGTCATAGCTTGTTTTTTGTGCGACAGTGATGTGGAAAATGTGCACATTCGTTATCTCTACTAAGCTTGCTTTTGTGACAAAAAACTCTAGACGTCAGTCACGCGTCCAATATTTATGTATTGGACACTTACAACTATTCACAGAACCATTGCAAAAAAAGATGACAACTATCCGTGAGAGCAAACAGCTTAGGGAGCTTTTGATTGACACCAAAAGCATTACTTTGTCAGCATCACTTTATTTATATGATTGTTTTGCCTTTTATATATAGTCGGTATTCAAAACCAATCTGGCGCAGGATAGAATTTAAGTAAATGTAGGTATAGTCGTGCAGCTTCTTCGAGACGATCAGGGGCTAGGTGCTCTTATCTTATTGTTTGGTTGTTCGAGTATTCGTTTTAACTTTCAGTTTCCGCAGCAACGCTTTGTTAAGTACCTACTTACCGTCGTCCCACGAATTCAAAAAATCAGCAAGAATATCGCCGTGGCAAGCTTCTGGTTTACAAAAACACCCCAGACGCTTTCCTGCTAATTTATACACTTCAGATTTTTCTTTGTTAGGAAATTTTTCATAGTCAAAATCGTATTTATATTTACGTATGACCTCGTTTCGATCATCTCCTTCACTATACATTGAGTAAGGGTTTCCCCAGTAAGAACCTCTTCCAATGTACTCATAATTCGGCGTACTCTTCTCTTTTTGGTATTCTGGCTCAGTTTTTATATTTACAACTCGTGTTATAGCAATACTAATAACTCTTAGCGGCTTACCGCTATCCTTTATTTTTTTTATTTCTTCTCCGAACTCTTCACCATCATCAAAAATAATTGCATGAGTTATATCGTCAGTTGTCCAATTAATTAATTTTATGCTCTTCAATTTTCCTGGGTTTTCATCACACAATCTCTGTATAAAATCACACGGATCGTTTGGATAAGTTAAAACAACATCTTTGAGACTTGAAGATATTTTCTCTACTTTTCTAGAAAACTTTGAGTAGCAATTAAATAGTTTTGGATAAAGAATTAATACTGTCGCCATTAATACAAATGCTTCACTTTTAGATCTAATTCAGAATTCTCATTAAGGTACTCAACAACAAGCCTCCTATGACATAAATGCGGTTCATGCTCACTACACAATAAGCAACCTTGATCTAGCAATGCAGGCTTTACTGACCTTTCTATATTTCTTTGCCCCATAAGATTTAGAAATTTATCTTCATACTCTTCCCAGGGTATTTCACCTTTTTTATAAGCATTCAAGATGTCTTTTGTTGGAGCAAGCTCTGGAACATGCACGTAATCCGTATTACAAAGCTCTTTTAAGAAAAATCTAAGGTCATCTCTCTTTGCAAAACCGGCAAGTTGAGAAATATTGTTTAATCGCACATCCAAAAGTGTACTTATTTCTGATGTGCGAATGAGGTTAAAGAATGTTTCTGCGTTCTTTTTAGTAAAACCAATCGTGTATATATCTATTTCATTAGCCATAGCTTCTTATCTCATCGTGAAACCTTGGAAATGTATAGATTCCGTTAACCTGCAACCAGTATCCATTCCTCTCTCCAATAGCCCAGACTCTACTTAATCCCACTCTTAGATAGACTGAATCCTGTTTATTTATTAAATCAGTGACCTCGTGTAGCCTATCATCATTTTGGTGCTTTTTCGCATAGTCATGAAATCCCCTATCAGTGATTGAAAGATAGTTGTACTTATGTCCACTATCATCTGTGAAAGAAGCTTTAATTTTTCCTGGTTTAAACTGGTCTTCATGAATGCTTAACTGACGTGGCAAGACCTTAATCGTGATTATTGAACAATTTGCCTCTTGACCGTAGGGAATATGTTTCTGATTAGAATCAAAATCAATACCAAAACCTTGTGACACAGAATCACTCGATGAGTTTTCTAGTATTTGAAGGAACTGCTCACCATTGCATGCACCATAAAATTTTAGGTCGGAATAACTAGCATCCTCAACATGAGGATTATCTCTATTTTGCTGCAAAGAAATATTCCCTTTCAAGATTGCACCAGGATGAATACCTAATTCCTCACATTTAGTGCTTTTTAAATAAGGCATTGGCCGGAAACATTCGCCTGTCTTCACATCAATTACGGCTGTACAGACATTATCACCGGTAGAAAACCTTGTTAAGTCTGTGATTATTACTTCTCTCATTCTCACTCCTTAAGCTTAATTTTTTGTACTCTAGTTTTCAATTTTGATGCACAAGCTACCAGAGAAAAACCCAAAACAAATAATATAAACATTATTATTATTAGATTTCAAAGTCGCAACTTACTCATAGCAGATATTAGGTATTAGGCAAAATTTTGAGTATGTAGCATGTTTTATTGATTATTTCGGCCTGTCAATTAAAAATAACTCATCACAAAATCAAGGACTTTTATATGCATAGAAATACTTTCCTAATCTGATAAGCGACTATAACAGGCAAGTTAAGCATATATAATTCTTCGTGAATGTCTAGGTTAACTGACGTCAAAAGGCTTAATTCGATATAGAACTAAAAACTACAAGCAGATGCACCACATTGATGCATAACAACTTTACCAATTCTTACAAGGACTTACCACTAAGCCTAAATACATCACAGAAAGGGTTTGAACCGAGTTCCCTCCCCTCCACCAATAGATAAAAGCCAACCCCTATCAGGTTGGCTTTTTTATGCCTGCCCCCCGCGCTACAGCCCAGTAACGGCAAGGGTTTGCGGACTTCGGCTATTTTTTAATCCCGGACTTCATAGCATCAAATTCTCTCTTCTCCCCTATATTCTCTCTCACTATGCCACGCACCACTTTCGAAGTCCGTCGATGACGAAAAATTATTTCCTTATAAATCAATAACTTAGCGACGGAATTTTATGATGGTTTTTTGAGGGCAATGGCTACCCAAAAAGAAATACGCAAACCTTACTCAGAACGGAGAAAACCAGAGGGGTTTATAGTTAGCTAAACCAAAGAGGTAATTAACTGTACTAATAAAAACCAAATACAGCCCATAGATATAAGGAATAAAATCAATATATTAAGAGTATTTTTCAATCTTATTTTGTACTAGAAGAGAGATATCAGGCATAGGTTTATCATTCATTCATTTATTGCTAGGTATGGAAGTAGCAACAAACCTATATTAAGTATATTTCCACTCAAGAGAAAAGACTAAATATCAACCATAGGAATTGCTCAGTGGACAACAATGTGGCCACTAATCAGCAACCCTATTATTTTAAGCTGCCTATACGGCAGTAAACATACTGGAAGCGCTAGTCTGCCTACCTGAGCGTACATGGAAAACCTATTATCAACACATCCAAAGGCCAGCCATGTCGATAGCAGAAACGCCCCCTTCTACACTAACGCAGATCATGCAGCTTGAAAACATGGCAATGAAAGAACTGTTAGTCATATGGCAGGAATTCAACCAAACATCACCCCCAGTGCGAGCAAGAAGTTATATTGAGCGGCGTCTGCCTTACGCATTATAAGTTAACTCGTTAAGTGCTGATGATAAGAAAATTATTAAAAGAAATACACAACGTATTAAAGAGATTAGCCAAACATACGCAATCAATAAAAGTAAAAATAAACAAAACACTTATATTCCAGTACCGGGCACCATTTTGAAACGACTTTATAACGATGTGGAATACGAGGTGATTGTGCGATCAGATGAACAGTTTGAATTTCAAAAACGCCCTTACAAAAGTTTATCCAAAATTGCGAAAGAGATTACCGGTACACATTGGTCTGGGCCTGCATTTTTTGGCTCTCGACAATCTAAGAAAATAGTGAAAAAATCATCAACATAAAAATAATATTAAATGCTAAAATATTTTGGTATCAAGGTTACACAAAAAGGTGTAGTCACAAAGACTTTACCTATAGTAGGAGGCCTTATTGGAGGTGGCTGGAACTATATTGAAGTTAGTGTAATAAAAAAGAACAATTTCATCTTTTGAAGCAAACTAAGCATAACAAGTTGCTGATAGATACAAGACTACTGTGCTTCAGTTTTTTCAAAACAAGGCGTTATATCGAATGATCGCACTGTAGATACTAATGTGTCATAGCTTCTTTTTTTGTGCGGCGGAAAACTGAAAGAAGCACACGCTCGTTATCGTTGACTAAATATCTGCTTGTGATAAAAAGTTCTAAACGCCAATCATACTTCCAATACTGACCAGTACTTGACTTAATGAAGGATATTAATTCACAAAAATAAACTGCAGTGAATAGTTAAGTGTGTGTCCACAATAGTTTAGCACAGTGAAAATTATCCTTCATACCCAGACACACGCTTAGACCAATTTTCGACGGTTTTGTCGCATACCGGACTTTTGAAATTTTACCCTTTATACTGCCGGTTCATATTTAGCCACTAGTCTAAGTAGCCAATGATCATTTTGCAAAGTGTTCGCTGGTACTGCGCTTATGCACTCGGTTACCGAAATATTGATGAGATAATGGCTGATCGCGGAACTGACGTTGACCACAGTACTTTGAATTGTTGGGTAATATTCTACGCGCCGAAATTAGAAAAGCTTTTCAAAAAAAGAAGCGTCTACCCGGGAATAAATGGCGGCTTGATGAGACGTATCTCAGAGTTAAAGGCCAGTGGAAATATTATTGTGCCGTTGGTAAACATGGTAATGCCGTTGACTTTTTACTGACCGCCAAGCGTGATAAGAAGGCGGCTCAACACTTTTTCGCAAAAACGGTTAAACACAATGGAAAGCCCTGCTTATTAAATATTGATAAAAGCGGCGCCAATAAATCAAACATAAGACAATTCAGCCAAGGTAACAATGAGCGTGTTAAAATCTGTCAGTGTAAATATTTAAACGATGTCATTGAGCAGGATCATCGGCGAATTACAAGACTCTCCCGCTCAATGCTTGGCTTTAAGAATTTTCATTGTACACAAAAAACATTGGCAGAAATTGAAGTTGCGGTAATGATCAAAAAAGGGCAAATGAAGAAAACTATTGCTAACGGTCTGTAATGCACTAAACAATTCTATGCTTTGGCTGTGTAAGCCGCAAATCCCCTTTTAACTTTTGACGCCGAATTAATTAGTTGCGACGAAAATTTTTAAAAACACCCAATCAAATAATGTTTGGGATCAAACCAATAATTGCACTAGCGAGTTGAATCTACATTATGAAAGACAATATATTTAGAAACAAAAATAAATGGTTTTACCTTTTCTTAATGATGTGTATTACCTTCTTTAGCCTTCAGTCTCATGCGGGGAGTAAAAAGTTACGGTTTGGTTCACCTGAATCCGCAGGAATGGATTCAGAAAAAATTAAGCAGGTTGCTCAGAACCTGCAAGTTCTTGTCGATGAAGAACGTTTGGCGGGTATGGTAACCATCGCTGCGCGTCATGGCAAAATAGTTCATTACGAAACCATGGGCTATCAGGATATTGCGACAAAAACACCTATGGAAAAGGACACCATCTTTAGAGTGTACTCTATGTCTAAACCGATAACCGGTGTCGCGATGATGATGTTGTTTGAGGAAAAAAAGTTTCGTCTTTCAGATCCTGTCGAAAAATACATTCCTGAATTTGCTGATATGCAAGTTTATGTGGGTTTGGATGATGACGGTAATATGATCACTGAACCTGCTAATAGCAGCATAACCATTCGTCAGTTGATGAATCACACTGCTGGTTTTGGATATGGCACAATGATGGGCAACCATCCTGTTCATGTTATGTTATCAGAGGCAAATAATTTTGATGCTGACTCCAGCTTACAAGACATGATCACTAAAATGTCTACCGTCCCTCTTTTATTTCAGCCCGGTACAAATTTCTCTTATAGCGCATCAGTAGATATTCAGGGTTATCTTGTAGAAAAATTGTCTGGTCAGCGTTTTGGTGAATTTTTGCAAGAACGAATCTTCGAGCCACTGGAAATGAATGATACCGCTTTCTATGTTCCAGTAGAAAAACATGATCGCCTTGCAGAGGTTTATCATTATGACATCAACAGTAAGCTGGTAGAACAAGAGTTATACGGCAATGTTATTCGTTTTAAAGAAGAGCAAATGCTGGAAGCCGGTGGTTGGGGCCTGGTTTCAACCGCGATGGATTATTTAAGATTTTCACAAATGTTACTCAACGGCGGTAAATTAGATGGCGTAAGACTTTTAAAACCAAAGACTGTAAGGATGATGCGTACAAATCAGCTCCCGGAGCATCTGGTTAATAATTTGGATCCATTGCTTGGTGGGCAGCCTGGAGCAAGTTTTGGGCTTAATTTTGGCATTGTTGAAGATCCTGAAGGTAACCCGGTTGGTGGCTATTCTAAAGGGGAATACTATTGGGGTGGAGCTGCCGGAACCTGGTTCTGGATTGACCCAGTTGAAGACTTGGTTTTCGTTGGTATGGTTCAACAGTTTGCCGGTCAGCCCCAAATTCCTGATGTTAGAATGATATCGAAACACGCGTTCTATCAGGCAATTACAGACAGTGAGTCTGATGACGACGATACAGACAGTGAGTCTGATGACGACGATACAGACAGCGAGTCTGATGACGACGATACAGACAGCGAGTCTGATGACGACGATACAGACAGCGAGTCTGATGACGACTAGATAGAGGACTACCGGGTTTTGTGGTTTTGTCACATACCGGACTTTTGAAATTCTACTCATTGTACTAGCGGCTCGTATTTAGCCGCTAGACTAAGTAACCAATGATCAGTTTTAAATCTCGCCACTATCCCCAAGAAATCATTCTGCAATGTTTTCGCTGGTACTTTGCCTATGCACTGAGCTATAGAAATATTGAAGAAATGATGGCGGAGCGAGGCATTGATGTTGACCACAGCACCTTAAATCCTTGGGTTATATTCTACGCGACGAAAATTAGAAAAGTCCTTTCAACAAAAGAAGTGTTTACCCAGAAAGAGATGGCGGCTTGATGAGACTTATCTCAAACTTAAAGGCCAGTGGAAATATTATTATCGTGCCGTTAATAAAAGCGGCGCCAATAAATCAGACATAAAACAATTCAACCAAGACAACAGTAATCGTGTTATGAACTACCTTTAACTCACTAGACGTTTTTTAGGCGAGAATAATACGTTTGTTCATACTGATTTGACGGCATGTTATCACAGTAACTGTGATGACGTGTGGCGTTGTAACACCATTTGCAGTAAGACAACCACAGTCCTATATAGACTACCAATCAAAGCCACCTTCTATGAAAGTGGCTTTTTACTTTTTTCCTGTGCTTAACAACCGAGTAGTGTCGATAGCTTTTAACAAGATGGCCAGTTTAAGTGTACTACCATCATTGTTCTATATATCGTCCAGTATTTGCAAGTTAAAAAGTATTGACTTCTAGCGTTGAGGGCGTTGTATGATGTTAAGGATCTCTCGATCACTAGGACGTAGTTGTTCTCTAGTTCTTCTTCGAACAGATGATCTTGTAGTTGGTGTATTTGCCTCAGGATGAGAATTTTGTATCAGACTTTCGATGGCATTTTGACTAGGGCGCGACTGTGTTTCGTGAGTTCGTCTACGAACACTATAATTCAGCAATGGTTCCCTAGCGGTAGTTCTTCTATGACGATTTGTATTTGTATTTGTATTTGTATTTGTTTGACTTACGGGTCGATGTGAACTACGTGATGATCTGTTTACTGGCATTAAAACTCCTATTTTATAATATTAATGTCGATCTGTAAGTATGCTATTAGCGGAAAAAGTTCTTAAAATCGACATCATATTATTTGGGATAAGGTAAATATACCAACCAACTTAATTTATAGCGGCAGAAAATAATGCACCCGCGCCTATAAAATCAGCTCTCGATAAAAGTTAATATTGTAGAAGTAATAGATTAACTCTAGTTAATGTGAGCTTTGTATCAATATCATCTACTATTTTTTTTGTTAAATCGTGCTATTTTCAGTGTGTTGTATTTGTCAAACATACGAAACTCCAAAATCAGTAAAAAAGTGTGAGTTATAATCGAAAAACAAACCAAAATAGACTCTAGCTAATATATTTTTAGAAAAAATTTGGAGCATTGAAATAGGCTTATTACTATTAGCACGTCATTTACTGTAATTTATATTGAAATATTCTCAAACTTTTAGCTGAGTATAATTACTCATCATATAATTTAAAAAAATAAGAGAAAAGTATTTATGCCCATCAGGTATTCCAGGTGCTTATTATTGTAATAAAGGTCATTGCGTCAACAGACTTATAGACAACAGAATGAGGGAAAGACACAATGATTATCATCACAGTCATTCAACACAATCAGTTTTTCCTTCAACTCATAATTCGTTAACTCAATCGCAACCTTCGTCTATAGCGTTGAGATTACGCTTGAAGCCAAGCCCAACAAAAGCTAGCGCTAGCTCGTCATCTAGAATGTCAAGGTCGACACAGATAGGAAAACAAATTTTTGATAAATATTCTCCCTCGCAATTTACTTCTCTTCGTAATGATCAAAAATCTTATTTACGATCTTACTATGATTATATGAAATGGCCTCATCATTCGAGCCTTGAAATAAAAAGATTAGTCAAAAGAGACTCGTCTGAAGTAGAAGATCTTCTTGGTCAGAAGAGACAACATCTCTCCAGAAAAGAAAGCGCAAAGTTATCTCGATTAGCCAGCGGTCGAGACAGCTATAATAGTTATCTATCGAAGACTAAAACAACATTCACTCTGAGAGAACGGCAATATGCACGTGAATACTTAATATCAAAAGGTAAAGATATACCATCTGTATTTGCGAAGGAAAGATATACAAGAGATGACGCAACTGCCAAGCCAGCGGCATATGATAGCGCAGACTCTCGACGACAAGCCTCATATCGATACGAAGCTCGGAAAGCAGCGGAAAGATCTACAGATTCAGCAAAAAGAGCAAAATTAAACGATCCGAATTGGTGGGCATACTTACAGTGATAGTAATGTTATCAAATTACTTATTTTTTGATAAATGAAAAAATATAAGTTTAACGTTAACATTTTTCTAAGCTGCCTATACGGAAGTGAACAACAGTAAAAATCCCCAGTGGACTTTAATTTCTGTGACTTAATAAAGTCTATAAAATAATATAGCAATTGGTGTAACTCTGCGTTTTTGAACTATAAGACAGAATTAGCTTTCTACTTACTCTTGAATTTATAAGATTAATTACAGGGAACCATTTTTTTCTTTATTTCACATATTTATTACTATTGTAAACACTGCAACTGATTTTAAAAGAGAAAACAATGCCTAGACGTATAGATCGAAAAACAAGCCCTTTGATACCTCTGCACCATAAGCATTTGACACTTAATAAGAGGTTGAGGCACACAGAGCCAAGACCTCCAGTAATGCACCGGCGCCGCTCGTTTCACCACACGGCTCCAGAAACTAGAGCATTAAAAAGGCGGCATTCCCATAATCGTACAAGGCCACAACCTAGACCATTAATGCAAAATCAATTTTTTAAGTGGCCGGTGAAGAAAAGAAGCAGAGAATATGATAACGAGACTATAGGTCATGCTAGAGCACCTGCTATTAGAGGCCGCAAAATAGATCGTTTGAGTAACGAACAGCTCAAGCGTCGTGAGTTAACATTTCATAATGGTAGAGTTTTTGACTCTAAAGGAAATCGATTTGATACACGTGATTCGACAGAAAAAATGATAGGTAGGCCACGAGTGAAAACTGACAAGGCAAACTTTATTATGACAGGGAATGGAAAAATCCGAGTAGATAAACATCCGACCGTTGGCAAAAGGCATCATACGTCTTTAGCAAGAAAAGGAGGTGCTGTCGCAGGTGCTGGTAAAATAGCTGTATATAATGGTCATTTAGTCGATGTTACAGATGAGAGTGGCCATTATAAAACTACTCGTAAAATGATGAAAAATGTGGAGAGGCAATTTAAAGAGAATGGTATAAATACTACAGGAAAATTTACCCGTTTTTTTAGTTAGACAAGGTTTGATGATATACCCACAACTAAGAATTAATACTAGTTAAAACGATTGTCACACGTAATTATTTTGAAGCAATAAAACCCTTAGTAAATTTTTTATCAAGGGTTTTGTTCTTTAAAGATAATGAAATACTACAGAATTTTCTCACATAAAAATGGAGTTTTAAATAGATATTTCTAAGCTGCCTATACGGCAGTGAACAATACAAAAACCACAATAAGCATCTGATTATTAAAGAACTTTTATGCTTTTTAGCATAAATACCCTTTTTTATTTTCTTACATCAAACCCACGTAAAATGCGGACTGTGGTGATACTCGAAAAAAAGGGTACAACCGAAGAATAGTGTAAATGAACAATTACTCATCTCACAAAGACTAAGGTGACAATATTTATACTAACAGCTTGGCACCTATATTTTCATTCTGAGCGCGACAAACTCTCATTTACACCAGAGGCCTTTAAAAAAGTATCTTCTAGTTTCACTTAAGAGCCAATATGAATGCAGGATAATAATAAGTTAAGTTTTTCACAAAACATGTCATATGATTGGTGCATACTCAAATATGTATGATAAAGACACTAGTAATTTGCTGGCTTTATATAAGACTCACTCTATATCAATTCAATTTAGCTGAAGTATTTTCAATCTATTGTGACTTACGTGAAAACTTAAGCAGCTTCACAGTCTCACATAAAAAATATAACAGAGAATAATAATAAAGCTTATCGATGAGATGCATCATGGGATCGCACTATAGAATTACACATTACTTTAGAGCCCTAACGCCAGGAATTAAAAAGGTCTTACGTATTTTTGGTAATTAAGCGACGAATGCCTCGGTGAGTGTTGTCGCACGATGGGTAAAATCGGGGTATATCCCTTGCGATAAAGTATAGGAAGTGATGCTGTTGGATAGCGCCGATTTATTGGCAAAGTTAGGCCATTACAGTGTTTTTGGTATCGAGGTTAATGCGGTGCATTATACCCATCCCTATTAAGTTCCGTTTTCATAATTCTCTTGAAGAAGGGCAACTGTTGCCTATTCCCGATCTTATCGTCGACTACGGGTGTATGCTGTTGAGTGAAAAGTCTTACCGTATTTTTTACGCAATGCTGGCAGAGCATGGAGAATTCTTACCCATCTATTCCGGCAATACACGAGCTTATCTTTATAACCCGCTAAAAGTTGCCAAACAATTTAATGGGCTAGATATAAAAAAATCTACAAAAAATGAATATGAATACGATAACTATCTCGGGATTTATTGCCGACACGATTTTAGCGACACGGTGATGCGTCATAACTTGCGCGGTATTGTTTTTGAAGAAAACATTGCTTTGTCATTTCCAGCAGACCCGGCAGTCTTGGCCGAAGACTAATAATCAATAATCTATGGGGGAGCAAGACCAAGGAAGACGAACACTCAGCAAGGACGCTTTTTTTATCTGTTACACATTACGACCAAAGTCGCATACGCGGCACGAATTATCACAACCTACATTTATAGTTAACATCAACATTATTCACATGTTCATGAGTTATTCATGTTTCTACGTGTAAGGAGCTATGTTGTATGAAAAAAATTCATATAGCTAATATGTCACCTAAAACACTGTATTTTAATACACCTTATGTTAAAATTTTCGACAAGTTAGTGTTTATTTTTCCATATTTTTCTCGAATAACGCGGTGTAATTTTTTAAAAAAATATATTGATATACCGTGTTTTCGCAAAGGTTTAGGAAGCCGATATTTAACGTTTAAGGATACATCACATGTTTATCGTCCAGTAAAGTATTTAATCCCAACGACACATACACATAACATACCTTATGGTGAGGTATTTCTGTGTGCTTTTCATTTATACAAGGAGGATGTATGAATCCCTCTCGCCTTACTATTTCTTGTTGTTCTTTTATTTTTGTGAATATAGAAAAGAAAAGGACATATAACTTAATCAACAAAGCTCTTCTATTCGTCTGTTTTTTTTCGATGACTTACACTTTATCTCGTCCTGCTTATGCGGATATTGTCCCTTTAGATATTTCTCTAGGCGTTAATTACGATGGCTATATTTCCAATGCCGAGGCGAGTCATGCGGCATTATACGATCCACCTTCAAGTTGGGGATTTGTCAGTCGAGATGTTGGTCGTGTCTTTGGCGAACATCAACTGGGCTTTTGGGGAACCTATAGTTGGGATAATCAGAGTGATTCTGGTTTACCTGTAAGTGGTGAGTTATCGACTAACTACGGTATTTTTCGCCTTAATACCTCACGTGACGCAGCACCTCAAGCGGGCTTTGTACTGCCACCGCAAGGATCAACACCACAACTTTCAACACACCCCAATGTTGTGCGAGCACATCGTCCTCATAGCCCATCGCTTGAGCATCCTGGTGCTGCTGTTGACGTTACTTTACCCATAGAGCAACACGCCCGTTACGCCTCCATTAATTTTTTAATGTCAGGTAGTGGCAATAAAACAATGCTCTATGCCCTTTACGACAATGGGCTAGGAGATGTGGATCGCGTATTGATTTATGACTCAATGGGCATCCCTGATCCGGAAGTACAAGAGATCGGGTTTCCTGAACCAAGAAGTGTCAGCACGAATAATCCGGATCTTGTTTCTGCGTTGAGGATGGATAATCGCTGGGAGAATTATGAGGGGCGCTCTCATATTCGTCCAGGCATTACCCATATTTGGACATTTGCTTCCCCGTTAGCGCTTGACTCTTCACGTACATTACGTGGATTTACCTTAGCCGTTTATAACGAAGATATTTGGAAAGCACGCTCCGCATTTATTTATGCGGCGTCGGCGGATCGACTCAACGTGCCTGCCCTCAGTTCAGCGGCGAAAGCCACCACCATTGCTGAAGATGGCTCACGCTATGTCAGTACGCATAATAATTTATTACGAAAAATTGATAACAATGGTGCTGAGCTTTGGTCACAGTCGTTAGGACTAATTAATAGCGAACCGCTCATCGGTGCTAGTAATACATTATTTGTCGGTTCTACCAATGCTCATGTATACAGCATTAATGCCGACGCAGGTAATGTGTTGTGGTCAGCCGATACACAAGGCGCGGTTGCTGGTCTTGCCTTTAATAATGAAAAAAATACAGTATTCGCCATTACTCAAAATGGTTGGCTTTACGCCTTCGATTTAAATGGTACTGAACTGTGGCGTTTACGCCTTAATGTATCGGCCAATGCCACCGTCAATGCTGCCCCCATCGTTTCCCCTGCAAGTGCACCCACGGATTATCTTTATATCAAAGATAGTGAAGGACGTTTGTATGCAGTGGAGCCTGCCAATCCATTACAGAACAGGGAGGCGAGTGTCGTATGGGTACGTTAAATTCTAAAAACGTTGTTCACCGTAGCATGAATAAAAATGATCATATTTTTGCTGGGAGCTTTTTAGCAATGAACCTGCATAATCTTAAATTTTTTCACTATATTTTATTACCATTATTTTTTGTCTTTAGTCCATTCGTAAGCGCACAACAATCCTATTTTAATTTTCTTGATGTGGAGAATGTCAGCGGATCGGGTTCCACAGCCACTTATACCGATACTAATGGCACTTACAGAATTTCTTATTCCTTCCCATTTATCCCTAACATCGATGCAACACGCTTAACGGCAACGCGCACCTTTAATGGCCAACAAACACGCTTGGATTTTGGGTACGTGGATGGTGAAACACGCACCATTACGCTCAACCATGATAACGGTGTGTATCGGTATTATGCTGAGTCGGAAATTAATGATCATGGTGATCCTGATGGTGGCGGAACGGATATTGATCTCATCGGCACTATTACGGTCATTCGTCAACTAGGTTCCATGGGAACCATTTCGTTACCCAACTACTGTATTAATAGTTATACCGTTAGTTGGCCAGCGGTCTCAGCAGCGAATCGTTACGATATTGAAGAATCTTCTAATGGGGGGAGCACATGGACACGTTTAACCAATCCGGCTGGCGCAAGTGCCACCTCAATTTCACGACCCGGCATTAACACCGGCGAAGAACGTCGGTATCGCGTGCGCGCCTATTATGATCAACAACCCAACACACGCACGCCATGGCAAACTTCTGCCCGTTGCCAAGGGAATATTAGGCCGAGTGTTTCATTGTTCTCTCCTAGCAATGGCCACTACCAATTATTGAACCAAGTACTTCTACTGTCAGCCAGTGCGACCGATACCAACGGCTCCGTCTCCTACGTGGATTTTTACCACGGCACAACACGTATTGCCCGTGATACCAGCGCACCGTTTACCGCTCAATGGACACCCACACAATCAGGTGCACAAACACTGGAGGCTCGCGCTACCGATAACCATGGCGCCACCACACGTTCAACCGCTATCACGGTCAATGTGCACACACGCCCCACCGTATTTATTAATAGTCCCGCACCTAACACACAATTTGATGTGGGAGACAGTGTGTCCATCGGCGCAACCGCCAGTGATGATGGCACCATCACCCAAGTACAGTTTTTTCGCAATGGCAGTATCATCAGCACCGATACCAGCGCACCTTATACCGCCACGTGGACAGTCTCCGCTTCGGGTTTACATTCCATTACCGCACAAGCCACCGATAATCACGGCATCACCAGTGCTTCTTCGCCAGTCGTGGTGATTGAAGGGATTGAACAAACCGCACCTAATTCAGCACCGACAGGATTAGCGGCAGACACTGGAGTAAATAACAGCACCGGGATTTACACACTCAGCTGGAATGCAGTAACAGATGCGAATGAATACGAGCTACAAGAATGCCGTTTAGCGACCTGCAGCGATGGCGATTTTACCCGCGTGATTCGCTCCGCCAATCGTGCCGCCTCTTTTACCGGCTTAGGCAATGGCAGCTACACCTATCGCGTCAATGCCTGTAATGATGTGGGGTGTTCAGCCTTTAGTGCCCCTTATACGGTGACTATCACCTTACCGGTACCACAACGCCCCGGCCCCACCTATTTAAAAACTTCAGCAGTATGTGCCAACGGTGCTACCAGTGGCCAAAGCACTGGCGCTTTCGAGATCTGTTGGGATGCGGTTACAGAAAACCTGGATCACTACTTAGTGGAAGAACAAATAGGGACTGGCCCTTGGCAGCAAATCGCCAATCAAAGCGCAACATCACTTGTACTTAATAATAAAACCACCAATACCTATTCCTATCGTGTGCTGGCCTGTAATGATCAAAACGCCTGCAGTACGCCTGGAGGGATTTTATCCGTTAGTGTGATTGATACTCCGGTGATTTACAGCGCATCACTCGCTTGCGATGGCACCTGTGTGTCGATTGCTGGGACGGGCTTTGATACGAATACGCAAGTGGCTGTGAGTTCTATTACAACCAGCCCGTTAAACCAAACGTTTAGTTCACCTGAATTAATCGTTAACAACGATTCCCTGCAATTGCCTATCGATGATGCCTTGGTGATTGATGCCTTAAATAACCTTGGCGGTTTGTCATTAGCGGTGGTCAACACCACCAATAATAATCGCGCGAGCACACAGGTCTATCCCAATAATGCATCACCGGAACCTGCCGTCAATAGTGGGCCACCTACCATCAGTGCTAACGGGATTATTTATATTGGCCGTGGTGATCAACTGTATGCCTATGACAGTGCCGGTACGCTTATTACGGGATGGCCAGTGGATATTCAAGAACCGATTACCACCCAGCCTGCCCTTTCTGTGAATGAAAATACCGTCTACGTGGGCGGCGGTGATCGCCACCTTGTGGCGGTGGGTGGCGCTGAAGATGTACTCAGTGGCCAAATCCATTGGCAATTCCCCGCAGCAGGCGCGGTGGCTTCACCTCTAGTAGATCAATATGACTTTGTTTACGCGGGTGCGATGGACAGCCGTTTCTATTCCCTTGGCACCGATGGCCAGGTTCGCTGGACATATAACGCCACTGCCGGTATTGCCGAAAAGCCAGTGATTTATGGGGATTACAGTCTGTCCTTTAGTTCTGTGGATGGGCAATTGCATCAGCTACGGGCTGGGGTGATCGGGCCGGAGCAACTCAACTGGCAAAGTATCGATCAATCCTTATTGCGTGATTATTTAAGCACTGTTGGCGAAGACTTTGAGCAGTTTGTGGTGGACGGTTGGGATGCTACCGAACTCTTTCAAGTGGGGCGTTTATTTGAAGGCTTATTGCGTCGTCATCCTGATAAAGAAACACTCACATTCTGGACCTATGCCTTACTGCCAGATTATGGCGCGACCTTAGAAGAGGTGACGGAAGCCTTTTTAACCTCTGATTCCGGTGTTGCCCTTTACGGCGGTTTAACCGACTTCCTCTATGTGGGTGCTCTGTATGAGAATGTGTTAAATATTACCGAGTGGGTGGATACACCCGAATATCAAGCAGACCTCGCAGCACTCACCAGCGGTGCACTTACGCGCACGCAATTAGCCATGCAGCTAGTCGGCAGCGAAACCTTCTCTACCCGCGTTGACCAAGAATTACTGCGTATTTTCCAAATCTTTTATGGCTTTTGTTTAGAAGCCAATTGCGACTTTTTACTGGACAGCGATAACGATGGCCTGGGCGATCAGTGGGAACTCACACACTTTGGCGACCTCACCAGCCAAAGCGGTGATGGGGATGCCGATGGCGACGGCTTGACTAATTATCAAGAGTACTTAGCCAATAGCAGCCCTGCCTTGGGCGCACCGGATGCAGCGCCTTTGCCTGCCAGTAAACCGGAAGATCCTGATACCAGCATATCCGATGCCATCGGCTCTATTGAAGGCCAGTTTCGGGTCAATGAGCAGGGTTCTGCTACCTACACGATTCCCATTACCACGATGGCGGGCACCGCCGGTGTTGCCCCGAGTTTTTCTTTGCATTATACCAGTCAAAACAATCGTGGAATTGCGGGCAAAGGCTGGGGGCTAAGTGGTTTATCAAGCATTAGCCGCTGCCGTCAGACGCTAGGACGCGATGGTGTTGCATTGCCGATTACCTGGGGAGAAAGAGACCGCTTTTGTCTGAATGGCCAGCGCTTAGTACTAACCTCTGGCGCATCCTATGGCGCTGTAGGGGCGACCTATAAAACTGAAATCGATAGCTTTATTACAGTCACATCTGTTGGCGGTAGTGCGGGTGCTCCAGAGTATTTCACCGCTGTGGCTAGAGACGGTTCCCTCACTACTTACGGTTTTATTGAAGGTGACAACAATGCCCAACAAAGGACGTTCGATAACGCACATACGCTAATGTGGGTACAAAACCAATTTAAAGACAGTGTGGGCAATCGTATTGAGTATGTGTATGCACAAACAGCAGGTAATGATCATCGAATTGCTTCTGTCCATTATGCTTACGGTAATGGCGATCAAGCCAATGCCGCCGTCTTCTTTGATTACGAAGACCGTCCTGATATTGAACGCTTTAATTTAGCCGGTTATGCCTTTGAGAGTACAAAGCGACTCGCGGCTATCCGCGTACAAAATACAGTGAATAAAACACCTAGCGAAGTGCGACGGTATGATCTCAACTATGCGCCGTATCCCGCTGATGCCCATGTGCAAACCAGCCTCTTAGAAAACATAGAAGTGTGCGCCGGAGATGTATGTTTACTTCCAACAGTGTTTGCTTGGACACCGTCAGGGGAAGGACAAGAGCTTACGGATTTTGACACCACAGAATTTAGCGATGCCGGTTTGCTAGTAGACTATAAGTTTGCCGATTTTAATGGTGATGGTGAGCAGGATATTGTCTTTTTACATACCTCGCCAATGGGCGATCAACAAACGGTCAACTATGCCATGTCTGTGGCAGGCGAACTTGTCGCACAACCGTTTGCATCGGGAAGAACGAGTGAAATTTTACCTGATGTTGTTGGCGGTAGCTTTTTCTCTCGTGCCGCTGCTCAAATTCTAGTACTGGACTACAACGCTGATGGGCGTATGGATCTCGCCACCTATAGCGCCAGTGCTGGGGGTTGGCAGCTGTATATATCGACGCCCACATCGAGCGGTTGGCGGTTAAAAAATCTTGGTGCAGACCATTTCCTAGATGCGAATTCCACATTGCTTTTTCTTGATATTGATAGCGATGGCTTATCCGATGCCGTATATCTTAACCGTCAACAACAGCGCTTAATAATAAGGCGATTAAAGCCTGGCAACGGTGCTATCGAGAGCGATACTTATTTTGCGTTCGGTGCCGAGGAAAGCTTTTCGATTGATCCTCCTGCAGGTATTGAAGATGATATCGACGATGTTGATCAAATTGCCATCGCTACGGGGGATGTGACAGGTAATGGGCAAGCCGAACTGATGCTGCGCTACCGCTCCATTCACGAGGAACAAGGGACATTCCAGTTTTACTATCATATATACACCTTCGGTGAGAGTGCATTGCTTCCTTGGGGCAGCAGTATTTATTTAGAAGAATTGGAGCCAAGCACCACCGCACCGGAACAGTTTCCCCGTGTTAACCTTCAGGATCTAAATGGCGATGGCCTCGCCGACCTCACCTACTATTTTAAAGGACGGCTGAACTATTGGATAAATGACGGTTTACAATTTGGCACGAAGCAATCATTGTCTATTCGCGGGCCGAGTATCGACGACTATGATCGGGCGCCCACGTTTGTCGACTATGATAATGATGGCGATCTCGACCTGATATACCATGCGTTTCCCACCGCCAATATTCGTATGTATCGTTGGGATATTCACACACACGCATTTTCCATCGATACAGAAAACATTCGACGCGGTGTGACGACAGATCCTGAAGAGACTAACCGAGAAAACCATATCTTCTTTGATAGTAATGGCGATGGCCATCTGGATTATCATCGCTATCGCAGTGAGTCTGGTCGGTTGTTACGATTTTTAAGCACCCAGTCCAGCCCTCGCCATGTGATGACGCAAATAGAAAATGGCTTAGGAGGCATTACGGAGATTAGCCATGAAGCCCTTGCGAAAAGCTCTCATTACCACCGTATTGACGTGGGCGAGACACGGGCAACGCCACCCAATGCATTATGTGCCATTTGGGGAGAGTCCTTTTTAAATACCTGCCAAGACTATTACGCCTATGATACCGGGCAATTTTATAGTGAACTTAACAGCAACTGGAGTGAACATAACTCCCTAGGGAAGTATCAGCCGGTATTGGAATTCCACGGCTCTTTGCCCATCGTCACATCCATTTCAAGCTCCGCCCCTTCGGCAGGAGCAACGCCAGGTAATATCAATGCCGAAGCCATGAGTACCATTGCTTATTTCTATGGCGAAGCCAAAATACAAGCGGCAGGGATTGGCTTTTTAGGGTTTGAACGATTAGCCACCTTGGATCAGCAAACGGGAATTAAAACCGTCACGACCTATCGTCAAGATTTTCCTTTTGCCGGACGTCCCTTAAAAACCGAGGTGATTACACCCACAGGCCAACGTCTGAGTGAAACGACAAATCGATGGGCGATAAAAAACTGGCAGAACGACTGGGCGGATATTGCTCGTGCCCAAGGAACCGCTGCCTTAGGGCCATTGAATACCTTTTTAGAACAGAGTGTAGAAACCACGTACCGATCATTTAGCTCGACCTTTGGCAGCAACAATCCGAATATCAGTGTCACTAGCGATGTCCAACAACGTGTGGAAACTACCTCTACCTACGATGACCACGGCAATGCCACCGATATTATTGTGGCCACTACGGGCGACGGCTTTACCCATACAGAAACCGTATCAAACTTCTATGAAGGGTCGCTTGATCTTCACGGTTCAACGTGGAGCTATGCGCAATTGGGACGGGTTACCCAGACCGATACCACCGTTACCCAAAACGATGAGGCTTCGGTAACGCGCACCGCTAAATTTACCTATTACAACACCGGTACCAGCGATAGCCCACATAATGACAAGTTATTTGGATTGTTGGCTACCCAAACGGTGGAACCTGATCCAAGCAAAACCCTGGAGCAGTCCCTGGTGGTGTCGTATTTCTATGATGAATTTGGCAATCAGGAACGTATGGAATCAAAAGGGTGGGATGGCGAAAGTGCTGTGACTCGAACCTCGACAACCCTGTTTGACAACATTGGACGTTACGCTGAGCATACAAGCAATCACTATGGTCAAATAGAACAAAGCATCACCGACGAAAACCGACATCCACTCGGCCTACCTAAACTGACGACAGATTTAAATGGTGTGAAAACCACCATGAGCTACGGTGCCTTTGGCCGTGAATCTTTGCGACATGATGATACGGGGGCTTGGACACAGAGCCTTCTTATTCCGTGTGATAGCACTTGTCCCACCAGTGCTCGCTATATCTCACACACACAACAAGCGGGTGGCGGAGAATCACGCAGCTATATCGATGTTCTTGGCCGCTCCATACGAGAAGGTGTGAAGCATTTTGATGGCGGCTGGGTGTATACCGATATGGAATACGATGCCCTAGGGCGGGTGAAACGTACCTCCGAACCCTATCGTGATAATGATACGCCTCAATACTGGACGGAAATCACCTACGATATTTTAGGGCGGGCGATTGCTACATCTTTGCCAGGGATCGAACGCCCTGTGACGGTGTTTTACAACGGCTTAACTACCACCACCACCAATCCCCTCGAGCAAACCAATACTGAAAAACGTAACGCCATTGGCCAGCTAGCCGAAGTAACCGATGCCGACGGCGCCCGCCTGAGTTATCACTACGATACCCGAGGCAATATTACCCATGTTCGGCAATACGGTAATACGGCCGACCCGCACGATATTAAGGTGACCATGTGCTACGACCACCTAGGCCGTAAAACCGCCATGCTCGATCCCGATAAAGGTGGCCATCGTGCGCAGGTAACGGAATGCCCCACCGCATTTGATAGCCCCATTGCCGGTTGGTGGCTCTATCGCTACAACGCCTTTGGCGAATTAATTGGCCAAATTGATGCGAAGGGTCAGCGCAGCACCATGGCCTATGATGCACTGGGGCGTATGACCTTCCGTCGCGATATCAAAACCGATGGCAGTACCGAAGGCAATACCACGTGGACCTACAACAATAGCACCACTGGCACTCACCTTGGTGTGTTGCAAAATGTTGAAGATGTGATCAGCGGTTATCGTAAAGTCTTTATGTACGATGCACTCACGCGTCCCAGTGAGACTGCCACGCATTTTGCTACTGACGATGTGCACTATGAAAAAGTCACCTATGACCAATTCGGTCGTCAGCATCAGGTGTTTGATGCGGCTGGGGATAATACTTTCCAAAGTAACGCGATTGAAAATATCTACAACTCCCAGGGCTATTTAAGCCAGGTGGTGGATGCCAACAGTGTGAATGGTGAAAAGCGTTCGTACTACAGTATTTTAGAAATGGATAAACGGGGTAATGTGTCCAGCGCGCAGTCAGGGAATGGTGTCACCAGCCAGTATGTTTATGAAGAGGATACCGGATGGCTCAGTGATATTCGCGCGTCCTCCATACTCGGCACTCATGATATTCAAAACCATCATTACGAGTGGGACGATATTGGGAATTTACAATCACGCAATGATTACAGTGGCAGTAAAACATTGGACGAGAGTTTTACTTATGATGATTTAAATCGTTTGCTAACAAGCCAAGTCGCGGGTCGTGATGTTCAAGAAATACGCTACGATAGTTTAGGCAATATTGTGTTTAAAACCGGTATTGGCGATTACAGCTATGGCAGTGATTGTGTGTCTGCCACTCATCAAGATACCTATGGGCCTCACGCCCTTTGCCACACCAGTGAAGATAATGCCCACTATGCCTACGATGCTAACGGCAATATGTTTGCTGATGGTACTGGGCGCACTATTCATTACACCACCTTTGATAAACCCGATGAAATTACCAAGGACGATACGCGCATTACTTTCCGTTATGCCCCGGATCGCAGTCGCTATTTACGCACGGACGAGAATACTGAGGGTACCACCACAACCCGCTATATCGGCAAAGTGGAAAAACTCACCCACCCCGATGGCACTCAAAGTATTAAACGCTATCTTCCTGGTGGGGCTTTAGTCACCATTAAATTAGACAGTGCGGGTAGTCGTGTTAATCAAGAGACTCAATACCTCCATAAAGATCACTTGGGATCATTGGATGTAATTACCAATGCAATGGGCACTATTGCGCAAGACGAAAGTGGTAGAGATCTCGTTTTCAGCTTTGATGCGTGGGGACAAAAACGTGCGGCGCTAGATTGGTCGACCTTAATGGATAACGCGTTAAGTGATTTTAATACGCTGGTGGTCACCTCCCCTATTACACGGGGTTTTACCATGCACGAGCATTTGGATGCAGTGGGCTTAATTCATATGAACGGCCGTATTTACGATCCAAGACTCGGCCGTTTTATGCAAGCCGATCCCTTTGTGCAAGCAGCGAGTAATACGCAAAGTTACAACCGGTATAGTTATGTGTTTAATAATCCGCTTAATGCCACCGACCCCAGTGGATATTTTAGAATCAGTGCGGGTGGCTTCTTAAATTTGTTAAAAGTGGCGTTAACGGCGATCGTGGCTGTGTCTTGTCAAGCCTGTTTGCCTGCGATTGCAGGAATGTTCGGTGCCTTGGATGCCGCCATTGCCGATGGTAATTTAGGGGATATCGCTTTGTCGGCAGTCAGCAGTTATATATCGGCCAGTATCACCTCCTCATTTCTCGCTGAAGAATTTTCCTGGACGGGACTGCTTAAAGTCGCTGTTGTAGGGGGCATCACGAGCGTATTAAATCGTGGGAAATTTGGGCATGGTTTTATCAGTGCCGGTGTTGGCACTTTAGCTGGAGGGACTCTCGCGCCAATAGCAGGCGATACATTCAATAACGTGTTAAAAGGTCTTGGTGGTATTGTGTTAAGTGGTACAATTTCCACAGCAACCGGTGGGAAATTTGCCAATGGAGCGGGCAGTGCTGCTTTTGCTTGGGCAGTTAGGACTGGTACTCAGATTGATGTAAGTGAAGATGTTGAGGGCTTAAGTTGTGAAGAAAATGGTTCAGCATGCGCGCCAGCAAACCCTGAATGGATATTTAAAAACAAAAATAAAGATCTTGGAATAACTATATCTGTTGATGAAAATGGTGTCACTGTTATTAAGGGAGAGATTACGGTGTCTGGATATAAATCTAAATATGCAGCAAGAAGAATTAATAAATATTGGTCTGGTGTTTCTGGAGAGTATAATGGCCAGCTATTTCGATCTGAAATAACTGCTAGATCAGTTAAAAGTGGTGGTCAGGTCAATTTAGTTAAAATAAGTAGGGAAGAAGTTCAATTAAGAAAACAGAACACTATTAATAAAATGAAAGCTCATGCTCTTGCCTGTGATCTAGAAGTAAAAAATATTACACCTGATATGATCTCTTATGGTGGGTACGTTTCTAGAGCGGGTGACAGTACAATTCATTTGGGGGACGGTTGGCGAGGTAGTACTATTGCTCATGAATTTGGACATGTGTTAGGGTTAGGACATGCACCTAAAGGAAGCGGGAGTATTCTTTCCTATGATGAAGGTAGAAGAGTTTTGGGGCGAGATCTTTATAATCTCGCAAACGGTTACAAATAAAATTACTGCTTATGTATAAATTTATGATTAATTTTGTATTCTCTATTTTATTGTTACTTTTAGCTACTTGCTTACGAGCTGAGTCGGTTTGCTTAGTTAATGAAAGCTCTAAAGTTGACGGTAATATTCATTATACTTTTCTTGGCGATGGATTTATAAGGATTGATGTCCGATTTAAAAAAAATCAGGAAAATGATAATTTTTTTAAGGAGGCTGAACTTTTTTATGGCGTCCCTTTGAAAATTGATAACTACGAACTGTTAGATGATAGTAAATTTATTCTTCAAACAAAACTTATTCTTTTGGAGGAAGAAACAATGCTAAGTTCTACTTTTACTGTTAGTGAATTGTTCTCGCCTTTTTCAATATTGATGACTCTAGGGTCGCAAAGTTCGTCAGGAATATGCGATAAAAAATTTGTTAGAACTGTTTCTAATGATGATATAGATTCATCTAAAACGTTTGGAAAAATTAGTTTGCGTAAATAGTTTTAAGCACGAGGCATCATAGATAAAGCAAAGGTTTTCTTAAAAAATATTAACTAGATGGCAAGAATATTTAGTTAAATATTTTTAAATAGATATGATGAAAGTTAGGCTCTATTTAGATCTAAGGGCTGGCTTATGATATTGTTTAATTACATGGCGCTTTAAAGAGCCGTCAGTTATTGTTTTATAATAGCTGGCGGTTTTTTGTTATTGCTAGAATTAAAATGTATTTGTTCCTGAGTGTGTGGTTTACGAAAACTTGGCTGGAGAGAAGAAATATGGGGAAAATAGAGCATTTAAAACTTGTAGCAATGTTCTTGGGCTGGATGTTAGTGACTAGTAACGTCTATTCAAAGGAAGAGAATTTGGATGTCAGTTGGTATGGGACTAAGCGTTATAAAGAGCTTGTTAAAAACTCACCTATCAGTGCTGATGAAGGTAGAAAAATAATACAGAACATTGTCATTCAAAATAAATTGTCGCCATCCAAGTACGGAAACGTTCCTGAGGGGCCTTCTTTCATCTATGATAATTTTATGTTTTTCTCTTTTGAATTAAAAGGTGAAGTGAGTCTGCAAGGATTTTATTTAAATACCGATAGCAGAGAGGTAGAATATCGTCGGACTTCAGATAAGGTCTATATAAAGAAATCATACTTTAAGCATAATAATAAAATCAAGAGGTGGAAATACCTTCAATTCCTCAGAGACAAAGGGTAATAGACCAACTTAGACAGGACGCAATAATTACACCAGGTCTTCCAGAGGACGTATTAGACGTACTATCAACTCATGAAATTAGGCACGAAGATACTTTTGAATTTTCTGGGGTGTGGGAGCCGGGTTATATCGGTATAGGTAATGGTAACCCAGGTGGACGTATGAATTGGGACGCAGCAGGTAATTTAAATAAGCCTGAATTAGTTGACAGCTTTTTTCATGAAGTTCAGCATGGCCGAGACCCGAGAAAAACAATAGTAGATCATCCATCTACTGGAGCAACTCCAGAGTTTCAAAGCCAAGTTGATGAATTAAAAAATATATTTAACCAACACTGGGGTGTAAAATGGAAGTAGAAGGTTTGAGTACTAAAGTTAAACAATCTATTACAAATAAACTCGGAACAAGTTTTTTAATTAATTTTGTTGCCGTGCTTATCCTGATCCAATTAAATAATGAAGCAACCGCAGAGGTATATGACTTTGACTCGGAAGTTCATAAAAATGTTAGGCTTTGCCAACCTAAAGACCCTTTTATGTTCACGAAGGATATTTATTTAGATCGAAAATATATTGAAAGTCGATATGAAAAAGAAAGTGTTGTTAATCAAATATTGACATTAGATCTAGATTACAGGAAAAAAGCTTTAGTCCGATTAAGTGGACATAAATCAAAGAATGGAGTTCATAGAGATATCAATGACCAATTGAAAACTTACGGATATATAAACTTTGTAAAGGTAGCAGAATGCTTAGTTCAGAATCTAAATGATGGAGATGAGCTATATTGGTTTGACAATAAGTCAATATCTCCTAGCGTTCAGCGGGGTTATGTCATTTTAAGAGATGGCATAATAATAGCTAGAGCCGTATTACGTGAGCGGTACGTTAATTAGTGGTAAAATAACTATACATTATGATATAACAAAGTCGAAATAATTATTTAAAGTTAGTTTACTAAGAACAAAGTTATTCAACTCAGGACCGTTAAATAATTTATATGTACTAGGCATATATATCAAGGTCGCTAACATCTACTGTGAAATAGTTGGCGACCATTTTTTATACTACTCAACCAGTATAGAGAAGCTTCTTCTGACCTCCTATTGGCCAACCCCTTTAGCTTTTTCCGGCCAGCCCACACCCATTTTTTTAGTTCATATGGAACACTATCATAGTCACTACGGTTTAGTTTTCTTCGGAGTGTAGAGCGCTGTAAGGTGCCTGCGCCTAAATTAAAAGTAGAGGATACAAGGGCGTCAAATTGACCGGCTGTCAGCGGGACATTAATCAATCGGGTGACCGCTCTCTCTGTTGTTGTTAAATCCTTTTTTAGTAGTTGATCGGCTTCCTCTTCAGTAACACCCTTACTAAAATCATCATGATCCCTAATGAGATGACCGTAGCCAATGGTCGGATAGTTAGCAGGACAAATATATACTGTGTTGCTAAATCCTTCATATTTTTTAATAAGGTCGATACCGGCTTGATTGGTTTTTCTCATAAGCTTTTTTCTTAATGTGTATGTCTAAATTTTGATAGCGCGCGCTGACCGAACCAAAAACTAATCACCTCCGCGAATAGTGCTTGTGTGTCTGCGTCCTAGATTTGGGGGAGCGCTTGATATAAGTGAATATTGTGATCGGTAATGAGAATATAAAGTGTACACGCTTTGACAGGCGCGAACAGGGTGAAAAATAAATAAGTAATCACTGGCCGCACGGATGCACGTAGTTGCCCTACCCATCCCTCGTTAGATAAACTGGCAGGCTCAGTGATATTCGCGCGTCCTCCATACTCGGCACCCATGATATTCAAAACCATCATTATGAGTGGGATGATATTGGGAATTTACAATCGCGCAATGATTACAGTGGCAGTAAAACATTAGATGAGAGTTTTACTTATGATGATTTAAATCGCTTACGTACCAGCCATGTCATAGGCCGTGACGTGCAAGAAGTGCGCTACGATAGTTTAGGCAATATTGTGTTTAAAACCGGTGTTGGCGATTACAGTTACGGCAGTGATTGTGTGTCTACCACTCACCCAGATACTTATGGGCCTCATGCCCTTTGCCACACCAGTGAAGATAATGCCCACTATGCCTACGATGCTAATGGCAATATGTTTGCTGATGGTACTGGGCGTAATATTCATTACACCACCTTTGATAAGCCCGATGAAATTACTAAGGATGATACGCGCATTACTTTCCGTTACGCCCCGGATCGCAGTCGCTATTTACGCACGGATGAAAATACTGAGGGTACTACTACGACCCGTTATATCGGCAAAGTGGAAAAACTCACCCACCCCGATGGCACTCAAAGTATTAAACGCTATCTTCCTGGTGGGGCTTTAGTCACCATTAAATTAGACAGTGCGGGTAGTCGTGTTAATCAAGAGACTCAATACCTCCATAAAGATCACTTGGGATCATTGGATGTAATTACCAATGCAATGGGCACTATTGCGCAAGACGAAAGTGGTAGAGATCTCGTTTTCAGCTTTGATGCGTGGGGACAAAAACGTGCGGCGCTAGATTGGTCGACCTTAATGGATAACGCGTTAAGTGATTTTAATACGCTGGTGGTCACCTCCCCTATTACACGGGGTTTTACCATGCACGAGCATTTGGATGCAGTGGGCTTAATTCATATGAACGGCCGTATTTACGATCCAAGACTCGGCCGTTTTATGCAAGCCGATCCCTTTGTGCAAGCAGCGAGTAATACCCAAAGTTATAATCGTTATAGCTATGTGTTTAATAATCCCCTTAATGCCACCGACCCCAGTGGGTATTTTAGTGTGGGCGGATTTTTAGGCGCAGTACAAACAATCGTAACCGCCATCGCCGCCATCTATTGCCAAGCGTGCATTCCTTATATTTCCGCCGCATTTGGGGCAGTACACGCCGCACGAGCCGGCGGTGATTTAGGGGATATTGCCCGTGCCGCCGTCAGTAGCTACGCCTCTGCCAGTATTACCTCTTCATATTTAGCCGATGGCTTTTCATGGGAAGGCTTACTTCAAGTAGCCGTGGCCGGCGGTATTACCAACGTGCTCAATAACGGCAAATTTGGCCATGGATTTATCAGCGCCGGTGTCGGCACAGCGTTAGGAGGGAAACTCGCGCCAGTCGCCAACGAAACGACAAATAACATATTAAAAGGTCTTGGCAGTATCGTGTTAAGTGGTACAATTTCCAAAGCAACCGGAGGGAAATTTGCAAATGGCGCAGGGAGTGCTGCTTTTGCGTGGGCCGTGGGGGCTGGAGTGGAGAGGCTTAATAAGCCGGAGCCTGCGGCCTTTGCTGATAAAGCTGCAGGTGACTACACCGCTGAAGATGTTATCGACATAATTAGGTCTACTAAAACAGGGAAGGCTGCTTTTGATTCAGCAAAGCCTGAAGTTGTTTTGGATAGTAAGAGGGGGGCATATTTTAATTCAAAAACTAACACCCTTCACCTAAGAGCTAACGCTAGCCTTGCTGTAAATGTTCGATCCATGGCCCATGAGCTTGGTCATGCGTATCAAACACATTTAGGAATTAATAAACCTTCTGCGAAAAAGATGTCGAGAGAAGATTATATCAATGGAATGATAACTAATGAGTCTATGGCAGATCATATGCGGCATCAAATTTATTCTGAGTTAGCAGATCCAAGCATGATGGCTAAGCCTACGGGACATGATGCTTGGGTTGGGGCTAAACCGGCAGAAAGGATGCAATTGATTAAGGATAGATTTAGGGGGCCGGCTGCGATATATAAAACTAGTACTACCGGTCAGACATATGGGGATTACTATGGAGCTTACTGGGATAGGGTGAATCAATAATGTTTAAACTTACAATTCAGCTGACTATCGTTTTCGTATTCATGGGGTCCATTTTTAACTCTTGTTATGCAGAGAAATCGACCGTGGAAAATGACGAAATCATAAAATTGTTAAAATCGCAAATTATGGATGCTGATTTTCAGAATGTTCTATCTAGCTCTGATGATGTTGATATACAGAGTTTGATAAATAGAAGCGATTTTACGATTTACAAAATTTCATTTCATGATTTGGGTTTGAATGAACATGATTTCACTTTTGCTCTAAATGAAAATTCTGATAAGGTAATTTTGTTAACTGGGTCTTTAAATAATTATAATGAATATATTCTTCCTTTATACTCCAGCCTTTCCCCGTCAAATGTTAAAACGATTGTTGCTGAGTCTTTTCTATTTACGAGGGTGTTTTATAAACAATTTGTTGTTCTTGATGATTTGAGTAAGGCCGAAGAATGGTTAAGTGAAGAGGCGCTTGGTGCTCTGAAGAAAAATCGTTACAAGATGGATTGCGTGACTGATAATGAGGGTTATATGTGTCATGTGCCAATTGTTTTGGGTCGAGATTTGATATTGAGGAAGGTTGTTGTAAAGAAAAGTGATATAGCTTTTGAAGATAGATTAGTTGTCAAAAATGCGAGTAAGTTTTTTAATCCTCATGACTAACATTTAAATAAGACACCCACCTTAAGCCCTAGATTTTTAACCTAGGGCTTTTTATTATTTACTGTCTTATCCTCTTATATATTATTTTCCACCTCACTTATCACAGGTCACCACCAAACACCTATCCCTGACCCTCACCTTGACCGGCGCATTAATCTCAAACCCCGCTTGAATTAACCAATGGCCTTATTCATTACACCACCTTTGATGAGCCGGATGAAAACACTGACGGCACCACCACGACGCGCTATATCGGCAAAGTGGAAAAACTCACCCACCCCGATGGCACTCAAAGTATTAAACGCTATCTTCCTGGTGGGGCTTTAGTCACCATTAAATTAGACAGTGCGGGTAGTCGTGTTAATCAAGAGACTCAATACCTCCATAAAGATCACTTGGGATCATTGGATGTAATTACCAATGCAATGGGCACTATTGCGCAAGACGAAAGTGGTAGAGATCTCGTTTTCAGCTTTGATGCGTGGGGACAAAAACGTGCGGCGCTAGATTGGTCGACCTTAATGGATAACGCGTTAAGTGATTTTAATACGCTGGTGGTCACCTCCCCTATTACACGGGGTTTTACCATGCACGAGCATTTGGATGCAGTGGGCTTAATTCATATGAACGGCCGTATTTACGATCCAAGGCTTGGCCGTTTTATGCAAGCCGATCCCTTTGTGCAAGCAGCGAGTAATACGCAAAGTTACAACCGGTATAGTTATGTGTTTAATAATCCCCTTAATGCCACCGACCCTAGTGGGTATTTTAGTGTGGGTGGATTTTTAGGCGCAGTACAAACAATCGTAACCGCCATCGCCGCCATTTATTGCCAAGCGTGCATTCCCTATATTTCCGCCGCATTTGGGGCAGTACACGCCGCACGAGCCGGCGGTGATTTAGGGGATATTGCCCGTGCCGCCGTCAGTAGCTACGCCTCGGCCAGTATTACTTCTTCATATTTAGCCGATGGCTTTTCATGGGAAGGCTTACTTCAAGTCGCGGTAGCCGGCGGTATTACCAACGTGCTCAATAACGGCAAATTTGGCCATGGATTTATCAGCGCCGGTGTCGGCACAGCGCTAGGAGGGAAACTCGCGCCAGTCGCCAACGAAACGACGAATAACATATTAAAAGGCCTTGGCAGTATCGTGCTTAGTGGTACAATTTCCAAAGCAACCGGTGGGAAGTTTGCTAATGGGGCGGGCAGTGCCGCTTTTGCTTGGGCGGTTAGGGCTGGGATAAGTTCTCGGCAGTCTGTTCTACAAGATAGCGGTCATGGCAATACGCCTATAGGAGAATGCGCTTCAAAGGGCAAATGCCATTTTAATGATTTTACACCCGAAGAAAGAGCTGCGATTCAAAAGAAAATTGATACTCTTTCTGTAGACTTACAAAACAAACCTTTTAATTCTACAGAAGACGCAGCCATTGCTTTACATGAGTCAGGTTTAGTTGAATATGGTAGTGAGCTAGGCATAGAACTTTGGGCAAAAATAGATGATCAAAATAATATATATGAAGTTTCAACAGGTTTTGATCATAGTGCAGCTATTGGTGCAACTGAAACTTTACCCTATAAGCATAGTGCTTGGCATACTCATCCAAGCGGTAACTGGGTTCATGCTGGAGATTTGGAAGCAATAATAAATAGAGGTGGAGCCGCTGTATTTGCTTCTGGAAGAGAGCTTAGTAGGATGAGAAATCCTAATTTTGATCCAGCTACGAGAATTGGTAGTGGGTCGCTTAAAGATTTTTCAAGATATAGAAGATCAGTAGGCAAATTTAAATTTGAAGTTTATAACGATGGACTATGGGATACTTATGAAACACGTGGCCACTAAATTTTTCGTATTATTTTTATTTTTTAATTTTAGTAATTCACTTGCCTATGAAAAAAATATTGAAGATACCAGTTATTTTTCTGAAAAAGACTCAATTGCATTTGTACTAAAATTAAGTGGGAAAATTGGATGCGGATATTTTAATTCACTCCTGCATAAAAATCATATATCTACAACTCATAACTGTGATAAAAAGCTAATTCAGAATAGATTGGATAATTTAAGTAAGGATATAAAATACGAATCTTTTCTCATTGTAAATAATATAAGAGGCAAGTTTCAGCCAGGACAAATAATCAAAGTGCCTTACGACAGAAACCCTGGCCCATCGACCTTACAGACAGGTGAAGAGGGTGTTATATTTTTTAAAAAATTGACTCATGAGGGTAGAGACATTTATTTGTATAGCAGCTGTGATGTTTTTTACTCAGAAGATATGGTAGATTATTTCTCTTCACAGGAAAACTATAGTAAAGATACTTTGATTGATTACATTATTAACAAAAAACTTTCTAGTTGTAGCTGACTAATTAACAGACAATACAACTATCCAAAGCCCTAGTTAACTAGGGCTTTTTATTTTTTGCATTTCAGGCTACATAATTTACAATCTAACTGTTGATGACCAAATTGGCATAGTAGTTTTGGCCAATTTGTTGGTCGTAGTATGTGTTAAAAATAAGTAAGCGGTGGACTAACTCCACAATTTTAGTTAGGTGTAGCGTCCCACTTTACTCTCATACTTTGAACCAAATTATTCATCATACGATTGCCGTATAAATGCACAGTATTACCCCATTACTATCGTACACTAAAATAGCAGTACCACATTATTATCATACTTCTTTCCACACTCGCATCATAACCTTTGTGGATAACTATTTTTGATAACGAGAAGTCGAAAAAAAAGGGGGTTCGCCCCTTCATGATGTTTGTTTTAATGCTAGCGCAGCGAGCATTAAAAAGACCGGGTGAAGTCGTCAATAGAAGAAGAATGATATTCCTCTTTGATGTCCACGCCCGTTTTGTTTTAAGCCACTTGCTGCTTGGGCACTCAAAGTATTAAACGCTATCTTCCTGGTGGGGCTTTAGTCACCATTAAATTGGATGCATCAGGTACACGTGTTAATCAAGACACTCAATACCTCCATAAAGATCACTTGGGATCGTTGGATGTAATTACCAATGCAATGGGCACTATTGCGCAAGATAATAGCGGACGCGATTTAGTCTTTAGCTTTGATGCGTGGGGACAAAAACGTGCGGCGTTGGATTGGTCGACCTTAATGGATAACGCGTTAAGTGATTTTAATACGCTGGTGGTCACCTCCCCTATTACGCGGGGTTTTACCATGCACGAGCATTTGGATGCGGTGGGCTTAATTCATATGAATGGCCGCATCTACGATCCAAGACTCGGCCGTTTTATGCAAGCTGATCCGTTTATTCAAGCAGCAAGTAATACGCAAAGTTATAACCGATATAGCTACATTAACGGCGATCGTGGCTGTGTCTTGTCAAGCCTGTTTGCCTGCGCTTGCAGGAATGTTTGGTGCGTTGGATGCCGCCATTGCCGATGGTAATTTAGGGGATATCGCTTTGTCGGCAGTCAGCAGTTATATATCAGCCAGTATCACCTCCTCATTTCTCGCTGAAGAATTTTCCTGGACGGGACTGCTTAAAGTCGCTGTGGCCGGCGGTATTACCAGCCTGCTCAATAACGGCAAATTTGGGCATGGATTTATTAGCGCCGGTGTTGGCACAGCGCTAGGAGGGAAACTCGCGCCAGTCGCCAACGAAACGGCGAATAACATATTAAAAGGCCTTGGCAGTATCATGCTTAGTGGTACAATTTCCAAAGCAACAGGAGGGAAGTTTGCAAATGGAGCGGGAAGTGCTGCGTTCGTTTGGGCTGTTAGGGCTGGGATTCGGGGAGAGACCACAGCCCCCCTAGCGCCACAAACTGGCGGTGTTTCGGATCTGTCTATGGATTGGACTGCCGATGATATTGTAAGAGTATCTTCGGAGTCTGAATTTGCTCGTAAGTTAATGAGTAGTTTGAAAGTTAACGTCGAAATTGTCAACGACAAAACTACATCAAGTAAATATGATCTAAGTGAAAATACTATTATAGTTAATAGGCGAACTTCGAGGACTTTAGGTGCTGCCCTTAAAACATTCGCTCATGAGTTAGGGCATGTTTACCAACATGCAAATAATATTAATGTTACAAGAGGTGCTAGAAGAGAGCCTAACCGTCAAAGATACATTGATGTAAGGATAAGAAATGAAGCAGCAGCAACAGCGTATGCCGCAGAAATTTATAAACAGCTAGGTAAGTTTGAAAGCCTAAGTTTTCCTCCAGTGCCAGTTAATGTAGATGCTTTTCTTGGGATGAATATTCAACAAAGAACAGATTACTTAATCCCCAGTTACTATAATGGGAAAATAAATAATCGTTTTGGTTCCTATGTCGACTATTATGGAAATTCTTGGGATAGGGCTAATGGGGTAGATTGAGAGCTTATATGATAAATATATTTAAACAAATGCTTTTTTTATTTGCATATTTCCAATGCACAGATTTATTCGCTGATGATTTAATAGGGTCTAAATTAAATGAACTAAAAAATAGGTCAAGCTTCCTTGAGTTTGTAAGTTCTTATGATAATTATGAAATAAAGAAATTTAAGTTGGGGTGCCTTAAAATTGAAGGCTTTTATGAGGTTTTAGCATTTGGCGAAGACTACGAGAGAATTCCAGGGTTTGTTTTTTATTTTGATGCAGAGTATTTTGGGATCGTGACAGAAAGCATTTCTGTTCTTAATGATGTACTCCTAAAGAAAAAAAGCCAATTTTTATATCAACCTGATGAATGCCTGACTGAAGATATTTTAAATCTTACAAGGCCTCAATATAGAATTTTCAAAATAATAAAAACGCCTGCCAATGCAGACAAATGGTTGCTGGAAAAGTTTGTGCCAAAAGATCAGAGCTCCTACTTCAATAAGGTTGTGACGGATAAAGGTTTTAAACATGACTTAATTATACTTGATGGTACAAACCTTTATAGGCGAGAAGTCTTATTTGTAGATAAACGAGTAGAGTTCAATGACGTTTTAGTATCAAGAAATGCCGCAAAGATATACGATACACATAATTAACGATAAACAAGCCAACCATATTAAGCCCTAGACTTTTATCTAGGGCTTTTTATTTTTACCTCTTACATTTTGTCTTACGTCTCACTTATCACATATTAACCCCCAAAAATTACCTCTCACCCTGATTTTCATTAGTGTATTAATACCACTTGGATCTACAAAAATAGCACCACTGGCACTCACCTTGGTGTGCTGCAAAATGTTGAAGATGTGATCAGCGGCTACCGCAAAGTATTTATATACCATGCACTCACGCGCCGTAGTGAAACCGCCACCCATCTTACCGCTAAAGACCTGCATTATGAATTTGAGAGAGTTGGGTATCGTCATGTGTGCGAGTGTTACGAGCATAGAAGATGAGCTTTTTTAGTGGCCAGGGCACCGCTAAGTCTATAGCGATGAGCGTCATATATATCTTAATATAATAACCAAAAACGGAAAAAACAAAGATATAGGAATACGAAACAAAAACAAATGAAAAAGTCATACAAAGAAAAATGTACGAACTTGAATATAATAGTGAAAATCTACTAACCGCGAACCACTCAATAATTTCTACTGCCAGCTAAACCCAGCGGGCTTGACACCCACCTAAACCAAATGATTATTTTGTATTCTCAAAAAAGATCTCAGACGTTCGAAGAATGTTTTACTAATTTTATCATTGATTTTGAAAATCGAAATACCATAGTGAATGAAATTATCAAAGGTAACATTTTTTAAGAGCCATACGATGTTCGAGTGAGAAAATAACAGCAAATATTAAACTATAAAAATAAAACAAAAACAGTATTTAAGTTAACTATATAATATATACCTAATACTACTCCTAACAACACGCAAAATTACCATCAAATCTTTTAACTAGCCTTCCCCACCAAGATCTCGCGGCTAAAAACCGAACTTTTTAATTCATTTAACTACCCATGGAATAACTTATTAAAGATACTTAACTTTATAAATTGTCTAATTTTTATAATGTTAATTGTATAACTTGATAATTAAATTAATCATAATTTTCAGGAGCTAATTAATTGATTTTAAGAAACACAATAAGTAATTTTTCTACATGCCCACAGTCCGGAAAAAATATAACCAACGGAAGCCAACCATCCATATTAAACTTCAAGCCAAAAGTTGAAGTGGCTACAGCGTTATTTGGTATTGCAAAAAGCAACTTGATTGAGCAGGCAGGCTATGAAGTTGGATATGCAACTGGGCCACACAAGAAAAGGCGTGAGGATACACGACCAAATTTAGAAAGTTTCGCATCGTTACATGGTAAAGATAATCGTCATATGGTTTTTTCAAAAGATGATGGTGAAGACCCAGCAATGGATAGAACAAAAACACTACTCGATACTTACGGAGTAAGAAATAAGAGTAAAAGAAGGTCTGTTTTTGCTCACGGGAGACGATCCGATGAAGTTCAGCAAAAAAAAGAGGGCGTAGTAAAGATTAAAGATAAAGACAAAATAATTGAATATAGCCCCTTAGAGTTTTCAGTCGCTGTCAAAAATAAGCTTCCCTCCCCAGCATCTTCAAGAGGTAGCTCTATAGAAATAGGGGTATGTAATTCTACTATTAAGGGCGCTAATGGAGGCCCTTCAATAGCTCAAAGTTTGGCCAACATGACACGAAGAAACGTACATGCACCAAGCCATGGCCCATCTGTGCTCAGAACGGATAAAAAGACAATGCAAGCAACCATAGTACCACAAGACCCAACTGCATATATGCAAGTATTTAAACCTGCTCGCAAATGATGATATTGGGCAACCAAAATTATTTTCTTCACTATAATCGAGTATAAATTCGATACTAAAAAATACAATAATTTATCCTTATGCCTACAAACAAAGATAGTTTTTACTCATATATAGGGTTTCCTCATATATAGGGTGTCCTCTTCGATATCCGATTTAACTCGGGTATCGAATTATGTTAGCAAGGCGCGGTGTCCAAAAAAATTGTTCGCCTTTAACTTCATACCCTTACCTCCGATTAAAGAATATAATCACCAGCGTATAAAAGATTATTTTAATAATAGGAAAATTTCTTGTGTATTATCTTTTTTGTACTTAGAAAATATTAGTACCGCTATCTCAAGCTTACCAACCTCAGAAAAAAACACCGCTCAAACTCCAAGGCTGCCACTGCAGAAGGTATTTCCCCAAGTTAGCAGTATAAGTGTAAAGTAATAAAACAGAGAGAATAAAGAAGTCTTACACAGGTATCTTTATCTGACAGCCATAAAAATTTCTTAATAAATCGCACTGGCAGTGTAACAAAATGTTATTCTCTAGATACAGCCTGTTACACATTCTTATATTCTACTAATTGGTTAAGCATATAAAAACATACTTCAATCTAAATATCTTTGCGCTCTGCGTTAATTTATTTTTTGAAAGCTAATTAGTTTATACTTCATTTTTATTACAAAATTTTAATCTAAAAAAGTTTATTGTTCATACTCGGTTCAGTTTAGTTTTATATCATCTTGCTGCTGTTAACCTGTTTTAACATCTATTTTTAATATTTCGAATTTTTTATGAGAGCTTATTATATGCTTTTTAAAATATGTAAAAAGATTCTACCTGCAGCCGCCATATGCTGCACTGTATTGCAGACCCATGATGCACATGCTATTAACGATCAAGTTGAAAAGAAAAAATTCAATAGTGAAAGAAAAACGAATAAAACTGTACGAAGTACTAGAGAATATTTTGTACGTTTAAATGTACTTCCACTTATTCCATGGACGAAAAACCATGAGAAAAACGCGGCAATCGTAACATCTCAAAGAAAAGTAGAATATGCTAACCAACTTAAGAAGCTAGTTGCAGACAAAATGGCAGAATTCGAATCTCAGGGTTTAGAGACGAGTGACGCTGTGGTATTAACAGATGTAGGTTTTAGTGTTTATGCTAAGGAAGATGAAATTTTATCATTAAGCAAAAACCCTGGCATTAAATCTATCATTGCTAAACAGAAAGTAAAGTTCTATCGCGATCATAGCACTTCTTGGGTTGGTGGAGATCGTGCCCACGCAACTGGTATTACAGGGAAGGGTCAGGTAATTGCCATAATTGATTCAGGACTTGATTACACGCATAAAGATTTTTCTGGTGACGGTAGCTATTTAAATAATGATCCTAATATATTAGAACCGGATTCTTTTCCCACTCAGAGAGTAATCGCTGGCTATGACTTTGTTGGTGATGTTAAAGGCGATGAGGGGCCAAAACCTGATCAAGACCCAATGGATTTTGATGGACACGGAACCCATGTTGCCGGGATTGCTGCGGGAAATGGTATCGAAGGAATAATCGCTCCAGGTATCGCTCCGGGAGCAAGTTTGATGGGCTATAAAGTGGGTTCTGATAATGAGGACTCGGACACAGATGAAGGATTCTTCAATAAGGTCGCTAATGCTATAGAATTGGCAATAGATCCAAATCAGGATGGCGATATGAGTGATTCAGCTGACGTTATTAACTTGAGCTTGGGAGAACCATTCGGTGATTTATTTGGTCCTGCAACCGTAGCTATAAAAAATGCTGTGGACAGTGGTGTTTCTGTTGTCCTCGCCGCAGGTAATTCTGGTAATAATGTGCGTTACGACATCAGTAATATTGGTGTTGCAGTTGAAGACTCTATTGTAGTTGCTTCCAGCGTACCTGGTAACGTACCCAAGATGTTTGTACCGTTAATATCTGATTCTGGAAAGCGTTTTGAGTTTTTTGCAACCTATGCCGACAAAACACTGGCACCAGCGTTGGATAAGATTATTGTGGGTGATATCACAATGGCAATACCTTTTGATGGATGTTCCAAGTTAAAGAACTCCCTGACAAATAAAATAGCCATGATTTCTGCAGATACAAAAAATTGCCAACTCAATGTTAAGTTGAGACATGCCTTACAAGCGAAGGCCGATGCCGTTGTGTTTGCAAGTACATTATCGAATCTGCCACAGGAACTAGAAGGTGATAGTGTAGTAAAAATTCCTACATTAATGATCTCATCACAAGATGCCTCACTATTGATTAACGAGTTAGGTAGTAATAAAGTTAGAGCTGAACTGGCAAAAACAAATGTCAAACTTTACGAAGCCGATGACAATATAATTTCAGATTTTAGTTCTAGAGGCCCAGGGGCTACTGGGCTTTTTAAACCAGATATTTCTGCACCAGGATTTAATATAAATTCTACGCGGGCTCGTTCTGGCGATAAAACCGAGGTGTTATCTGGTACTTCTATGGCTTCACCGCAAGTGGCTGGTATGGTAGCTTTATTGAAAGAAAAATTCCCTAATTTAAAGCCCTCTGCAATTAAAGCTATCATTCAAAATACTAGTACACCGGCAAAAGTACTTAACGTCCCCGAAGCAAGTCCACCTTTAAGTTTGCAGGGAACGGGTGTTATCAATATAGAGAAAGCACTTCAAGCTTCAAGTTATGCTTATCCGGGTGGCATTGGTTTTGGTTTTGTTAATCCCGAATACAATGCTTCAGCTACTCGTTATCTCACCATCACTAATATGTCCGACACAGGGAAACGCTATACCATTCACCATGAACCAAATCAAACTTTACCTGGGGATGTTGTCTCAATAAGTATCAATAATGAAGTATATGTCAGCGCAGGTAGTACTCAAAAAATTCCAGTGAACTTGCATATTAATGCGCATGGTATACAAAATATTATGAGAAATGAAGTGGATGGTTGGTTTGTCATAAATAGCGGTGACGAAGTTATGCGAGTGGGCTATATGGCAGTGATTAGAGCTGCATCACGCCTAAACTTCAGCCAACACGGCGATATAGTAACACTCCGTAACGATGCCTTTGGCGATGCTATAGCGTATCCCTATACATTATCGCTAACACAAGACAAAAATGTAGAAGATGTTAACTCTATAAAAAGTATCGGTTTTCATAGTATTAGTGATCAAGCTATATTGATCGGTGTTAACGCTAGTAACGATTGGGCAAGCTTCGGGACAAAAGCCTTAGATATGTTAATCGATCATGATGAAGATGGTAACGACGACTTCTTAGTAAGCGTAGCTCACCTATCATATTTCGGAGAAGAAGGTAATGATTTTGCCGTGAAAGTTGAAGATTTGGTAACGGAAAATGAATTTTTCTTTAGCCCTGCATACCCCGCTTTTAATAACTCCATTATAAGGTTTGCAATTCCTCAGGACTTTATGAAAAAAGGGGATACGAGTTTCAATTATAGAATTCGTATTAGAGATCGCTCTGTTTTAAACGAAGAAGGCTTTGTTGGTGGAAAAATAGATTTAACAAAACAGGTGAAATTTGCAGAACCTTCAATTACCATAAAGCCACAACAAGCGGCTTCGATAAAAGTCAGTGGTTCTGGAGAAAGCCTTTGGCTAACACCCACTGAGAAAAAAGGGCGTCGCTCGTTAGTCAGATAATTTAGTGCGTATAGACTGGTCTGACCACGACCATATCTGACATATTTCTTTGAAAAATAGAGAGTTACCCGTTTTGATAAAGGTACGAATCTTAAATCAAAACAAAGGTAACTCTCATGTTGCATACTAACAACCTACTATAAAACACAAAATCGGTTTACTTAATCTAGCACAAGAATTAAGTAATTTGGCTAAAACCTGTAAAGTGATGGGCGTATCACTTAATACATCTTACCGCTAACAAAAACTTTCTGAAGACGACGACCTTAATCAACTGAATAATAACAACCGACGCACACTGAGTATGAAGAATCACGTTGATTCTGCCGATTAACAAACTAAAAAAGGAGGTCAAAAGCTGGGAGTGTATTAACTGCTCCCATTGTTAAGGCATCATGAATTATCGGTACCACCCATATTGACGGATAATGATACAGAGTATTATGGCCGCGTCAGCTACTATGGTTCCCTGCTACCGATTTATGAGATTGATCATACTAAGGCAAAAGTGATGTCACCCAAAAAAGGTGATATTTTACCGTTTTAAGAAGGCAATTTTGAAAAAATTTTATCGGATCACATTCAGAACAAAGCTAGATACATGGGTCAATGAGTTACAGTGAGATCTGGATGACTAGGTGGAATAGTGTAATAAAAACAAAATATATCAAGGAAAAGTGTGCTATATTCGAACACCTTGTAATACATTGGTTATAATGTTTAGCATTCAGTTGCATACCAAAGTTAAAGTTCCCTCAGTCTGCACACCCATATTTTCCAGAATAGTTTCTAAATTTGATATCTCAACAATATTAGGCACAGGTAACTTTTCTAAACCAATGATATTAAACCATATCATACATTAAATAATAATCTTTTCTTAAGTAAGAAATTGTTAATCTGATTTTTATTCATCATCTAAAAATAGAGTAGTTTCACCTATTGATGACTTTTTTAATTTTATACGGTTTAATATAAGTAGTGCTACCCATTGACAAGAACCCTCTACAGTTGCTGCATAAATATCAATAACTATTTGTGGATTACTATTAATAGACGCGTCAATAATTTCATATAATTGAGATTCGTAGTTGCGTCTAACTGTTCTGCTCTCCGCCAGGTGTTATGAGCATATAGATAATAGATTGGCTTAAGCGATCAATACCTACTCCCTTATTTCTAGTGTCGACCAATTCCATTTAAGATTAAAATAATCAGGTGCGTATTTTTTAAATTTTGGAGGTATGAAATTGAAATTCAGCCACCTAAAACTAAAGGGCCAAAACATAAGGCCTTGTATAATATTTCGGTAAATAAACATGTTATCTTTCTTTAATGCAACAACACATGCCACCCAATAAGAAAGCTACATAAATTTATACGCACAGGATTTCGCCCTTAAGCATAGCTCGACAATATAATTAATAGCAGCGAGAAAGATGAGATTATTTATATACACTATATACACTATTAACAATACATTGAAAAACATTATGCTTTGGCATTTAACACCTTTTTACTTTCATAACCTTATTTTAATAAATAATTTTTTTCAGCTACATTCTAAATACTGGAAGTTTTAAGGCGCATTAAAATGACAATAAATAAAAAATATTTTAAAAAGTCGTATTAATTTTTTATGAGATGATAGTTAGCTCTCACTTTTATAGAATTAAGTATTAAAAAAAACATATATAATTTAATAATAATTTTTCACACACAACAATCGGTAAAACCAAAATAAATATTAAACATACTTGCTTTTCCGCTATTATCGGTGCCTCTTTATTTTTTAGTCAACTTAGCTTTGCAGATATTACACAGGGAGTTTTTGAACCAGGAAAATCACTACCAATAGGAATATCAGTAGGCGATACTAGAGCAGAAGTCGAATCAGTGCTGGCAACCATACCTGAGTTTGATTTAAATGATCCAGATAATACTATTTGTGACGCCCATAATAATTGTTTTTATTTCGCAGAAGTTAGCACGGATAATTTTGAAGTTTTAAAAATTAGTTACCTAGATGACTCTGCAAGAAATCTTACTTGGACATTCGGAGACTGGACAGTGAATGGAGTATCACTAAATGATATTGCTGAGGAGACATTTACGGAATCAGTTTTGGTCGCAGCTTTTCCAACAGCACGGTTAGCTCGGATCGTGAATTTTAGAGGTGTTAGAAGAGTAGTTATGACAAGTCACAGCGAAGGTGTAAGTATTGTTAATGACTCATTCCTAGGCACTCTTGCAGGAACAATACAAGAAAAATTTTGACGTAAACTATGTTGACCATACAACACAGTTTACGTTTTTAGTTTATTATTAAATTTAAAAGAAGTGTTATTACCATAGTAACACTTCTTCATAAGTGTGGATTAAACTTACTAATATGATATCCAAGCTTTGTATCTCATTCTTTAGTTATGATATTGCCATCCATCGTAAAATCTTTGAGTTCCTTTGCAATTCAAAACTAAAATGATTAGCTACTGTTTGCCTTAATTTTGGACATCAAAAATTTATATTCGACTACCTAAAAGTAAAATTATTCCACAATAATAATTATCTGCCCCGTTAGAAAAACAATCATCCACTTAAACTTCTCTTCCTATAAAATCTTTTTCACATGAGGGGCGACATTGACATATTAAAACCACAAGGTATTAATCTTTATATATATTCACTCACCTCATCATGTTATATTAGAAGGGACAAAAAATATACCACAGACGAGCTTAAATATTTAATATCAATAACAGAATACCTCTTCTAAATAAGTTTTTTTATTAATTTTTTAGCTTTATCTTTCTCATCTTCCGTTATTTCCAATAGCTTATCCAAATCTTTAAAGGTACAGCTAGGATCTAGGGCTTTTTTAATCCAACTGTCTATTGAACTCCCTTTTAGGCCCAGCATACTATCATCTCTAGATTCTGCATACTTTTCTATACTATCATAGATTTTTTGCTCGTCTTCTGGCAGGTTTCCGTCAAAAGGACGGTGACCATAGGCAAGTTCAATAGCACTTATACCTAGTGACCATATATCTTGATGATTATCATGTAACCCGTGGCCCCCATTTTTATCAGCGGCTATATATGCTGGTGATTTGTAATGAGGAGTAGTCACCACTGTATCAGTAGGTGCTTTTTCTATCGCCGTAGTTCCAAAATCTGCGATCTTACTAATAACTTTTGCTTTCCTTGAAGCAATTTCAGGATCTAATTGCAGTAATATATTATCGGGTTTTAAATCTCTATGCACAGCTTTACCATCCATAAATTTAAGTCCTTCAGATACTTGTGAAATGATAAATTTTGCAATCGTTGTTCGATCTCGTTGAGAGATTTCACCACTACGCTCAAATGAATCCAACTTTTCAAGTAAATTTCTTACTGATCCTCCATTATAGAATGGTAAAGCCATATAACCTCTGCCTTCTACAGTTCCGAACCCTGCATAATCACATATATATGGAGATGCTAGCTTATTAATTTCTTCAAGTGCTTTTTTTTCCGTTGTAAAATCCTCTATCTGTATTTTCATTAGCTCTTCACGCTTTTTTGGGTCAACGGGTATATTTTTATCCATGTCTCCTTTACTTTCTACCGATCTGTATTGAAAATACTTTTTCACTACGATTTTATTTTGATTATCCGGGTTCTCAAATAAAAATGCTTCCCCTCCAAAACCTGTACCTAACTTTTTTATTTCCTTGAATGTTTCTTCTCCAATAATTATCGATTCAACACCGTGTGCATCACGATAAGCTTGCTTAATACTAGATACAGTTCCATCTAACGATGGCTCAACATTCAATATAGAAGCGCCATCTGGTAGCTTAAATTTATCCAACTTAGATACACGTCTTTGATTACTATCATAAGTATGTCCGAAATCTGTAGGTAACTTATCTTTCTTAACATTAGCTTCCACTTGACGATCTATATCATGAAGATTGGATTTATTATGTATTAACTTAGAAAGGTTAGAAGGTAAAGGAATTTCAAACCGCGACCCGACAGAAATACGATACGGTATAGGTTTACCTTCGAGCGAGCTAGTTGCTTTTGGAGAAATTATTGTTGCACTACTTTCTCCTACACGTATTGCACCACTGCGTGATTTTAAATCTGTACCTGGAATTGGGACGTACCCCGGTATAGCTGTAACTCGAGTAGAGGCACCAGCAATATTTGGCATCAAATCGGACAAATGCAGCAACATATTATTAACTCTACGCTGAGAGCTAGGCGATACATCACCATTCAATTCTTGAAGAAATTGTTCCGGTACATCTGGGGATGATTGGCCTGGAGCAGCAGAAATCTTACCATTTTTTACATAGGTACCATCTTCATTCGTAACATTTAAAACACAACCCGAAGCACCATATGGAGTAATATGAACCATAGGCTTACCCATAATGTAAGACTGGGGAAAATTTGACATGTCCTGATGGCTTGTAATAGCACCGGCATATTTAATATCAATGGATCTCTGGGCAGAAGAATTTAGTTTATCATCAAACTTCCCAGTATTAATTCCACTCGCATTAATCAAATAATCAAACTCTTTCTTTTTATCATGATCGGTAACTTGTACTTTTTTTGGCTTTCCCGGGATATGCTTTTCCTGAACATTACTAGGTTCGACGAAAGTGTTTTCTTTGATATCTACATTTTGTAGCTCATTTCTTATAGAAACTTTAGCTCGCTGAACGTTTATACCTGGTTCATGGACAAGTGCAATCGGCCATTGTAACTCGTCTATAACATTAGCATCTAGTTGTTTAGACCACTGACGAACCCATTCATCATTTCCTGACAACTTATTTGATTCAGTTCTCAATTTTAAAATATCTTCTTTCGTATACGATTTATAATATTTATCGACATCACCAAACACTTTATTTGAATAATCTTCCTGAACTTTAGATTTATAAAGTGAAGCTTGGCGCTCAGAAGCAGATACCAACATTTCAGCAGTCCGGGAATCATTCTTCTTCAATGCGAATATTGTTGGTCGATTATTCATTGCATCGGGTAAAATTTTAGCAAATTCTAGACTAGATAAAAAAATTTCATCTCTTTCTTTAGCTGGCAAATGACTATAACCAGGACCACCACCGTACAAATGTGCTGGGATTTTACTCGCTCCTTCTAAAAGACCGTTTTTTTCATAAATTGTTACATTATGTCCAGCTCGAGACATTTGGATCGCAGATAAACAGCCGGCAAACCCCCCTCCAATTATACCGATATCCTTTTTTTGAAACTTCGTCGGATAAGCGTTTTTCGGCATAATCAGGTTATTAATCTTAGCCGTCGATTGGTAGTCAGAACTGTCTTGTAAAAGATAGTGAGTAGACTCTGATCTTATGTTGTTATTTAAAGGCGTAAAATATTTAATATCCGACAGAGATTTACTCCTTTTCATCGCTGTACTCACGCTCGTATCGGGCAATGAATTTATAACGACTTTCGCATTAATAAGTCCTTGGGTGTCGGCTTCGATAGATAATTGCGGTTTAGCACATGTAGAGATAGCATCCGCCAATGGATTAGTGGTTGCTCCTGCATAGTTAACAGAATGTCCGTATGCTTTATAGTCAGATATTTTTTGTAACAAATTTAAATCTCCTGATTTTTTTAGAATGTGGAAAAAATTTTATAAATTATTGCAAATACGCTCGTATGTATCGCAATAAAAAAAACAGTTCGTTATGTAAAAAAAAAATATAAAATACTAAATTAACCAATCTTTCCGTTCTAGTTTTTCAGATATACTTAACATATATACTTTATACTGACTCTTTATCAACCAGTCCATAATATATTTTCGAATACCACAGTGTTATTTATAATAACCTTCTCTATACGATCTTGCCCATTTAGAGTGAATTTTCATCATAGTTACTTACTCCGTTCTGATGACAGTTTGATAAATAGAGTTTTGAGAAAGTTATTCATACTTTATACATATTTTTCTGCCTATTAGAAGTTAGGTTGAGTGTATATACTATCGTCTTTTTCACCCTAAAAACGCCCATAAACAGCTCACAAAAAACGATCATTTTCGAAAAAATATGCTTATCACACGAACTTTTACCATCAGCAAGAAATTATAAATAAGAGAACGTAGTATTAAACTTTTCAATTAGGACAAACCTATGTTGGGTTTGCCAATTCAGTAAATAAAGTAAATTTATGAGACTTTAATTATGAATTTCGTTACAACTGGAGAAATAGATGTAAATTATGGAAGTTATAAAAGAGAAGATAACCTCATAGGGAGTATAATTAAACCGAATGATAAAAACCGTAAACAATCAACTTCGTACTCTTAATTCAACAATAGATACAATACAATCCTAACGGTTTACTGTTATAATGTAATTTATCAAATAGCTGTAAAGGGTATGTTCTCGATGCCTTTAAACCAAATCCCTATTCCTAAAAAATAATAACTCTAACTGTCGACTATGGATATTAAATGCGACCAATGCTTTATCGTATTTAATTTAAATAATAGTTATATTACTAATAATTCAGTTTCTTACAATGTAGAATTAAATAGCGAGCACAATAAAATTATTGGGTTTTTTCTTTAGACCCACATTTATTTGTAGCTGGCGACACTAAGTTATAATATGTAGATATTGGTTTTGTATATACATTTTACAATATGTATAAACCATGCACTTAAATTGATCAAAAAAAATATTCCTCTTAACTATGTTAAATATAGTCATACGTATTAGTCGATAATACTAAACGGCCATGTAAAAAAGTGAAAATATGGCGCATAGAAAACAACTTCATTACAATGCCTACTATAATTATCTGGGCTCAAATTATATGAATAATTTACTCTCTTTAATTAAGAATGTTTACATATATTAAACTATTAAAGGTTAAGGAAATGATGGGAAATTCAAAGCTAATTATTACTAGCTTACTATTTTGTTTTCTAACTTCTTATAAAGTTATAGCTGCAAATCTAATGATGAGCAATGAAGTTACTATAGCTTACGATCAATGGCCAGCTGCTCTGCAATATGCAACTATTGATACAAGTATAGAAAACTCACTTTCAGATATAACTGGGTTTGAAACAAGCAAATGGGATGACTTTGGCACTAACTCGGGTTGGACAGCTCAAGTCGTTGGTGATTTTAATAATGATGGCTTAGATGATGTTGCCAATTTTCACCCGAGTAATGGGACTTGGTGGGTCTCTATTTCTACCGGCACAAGCTTTAACACAACACAATGGGATGACTTCGCTACTAGCTCAGGTTGGACGAGTCAGGTCGTCGGTGACTTTAATAATGATGGCTTAGATGATATTGCCAATTTTCACCCGAGTAATGGGACTTGGTGGGTCTCTATTTCTACCGGCACAAGCTTTAACACGACACAATGGGACGACTTTGGTACTAACTCAGGTTGGACAAGTCAGATTGTCGGTGATTTTAATAATGATGGCTTAGATGATATTGCCAATTTTCACCCGAGTAATGGGACTTGGTGGGTCTCTATTTCTACCGGCACAAGCTTTAACACGACACAATGGGACGACTTTGGTACTAACTCAGGTTGGACAAGTCAGATTGTCGGTGATTTTAATAATGATGGCTTAGATGATATTGCCAATTTTCACCCGAGTAATGGGACTTGGTGGGTCTCTATTTCGGCCAATACAAGCTTTAATACGACACAATGGGATGACTTTGGCACCAACTCGGGTTGGACGAGTCAAGTCGTCGGTGACTTTAATAATGATGGCTTAGATGATATTGCCAATTTCCACCCGCATAATGGGACTTGGTGGGTCTCTATTTCTACCAACACAAGCTTTAACACGACACAATGGGATGACTTTGGCACTAACTCAGGTTGGACGAGTCAAGTCGTCGGTGACTTTAATAATGACGACTTAGTTGATATTGCCAATTTCCACCCGAGTAATGGGACCTGGTGGGTCTCTATTTCTACCGGCACAGGCTTTAATACGACACAATGGGATAACTTTGGCACTAACTCAGGTTGGACGAGTCAGATTGTCGGTGATTTTAATAATGATTACTCGGATGATATTGCTAATTTTCACCCGAGTAATGGCACTTGGTGGGTATCCAAAGCTACGAGTAATTAACGAATCTCCCCCGCTCAAACTTTTTAGGTGGGGGAGTTACCAATAGATAAAGTATTCAGATCAGCCATCAAGTGTTCATTTACTTTCCGGCCACCAGATTATTACTCAAATTAATGAATAGCAGAGAGTCTTTCGCGCGCTCATAAGGGACTATGGTAATTCATCCAACCACTCAATAATAACCGCAGCACCACGATTACTGGCTGACTCTTCAGATCCGGGGCCTCTACAAGGTTCTTCTGCTACACGTTGCCAATCTTCGTCAAGATAATTGGCAGGCACTCTAGCTGTAACGCCGGTAGTGCAATTAATAAAACCTGTTTCTATCGATGAGAATAGCGGTTCCGCAATAGAGGAAATAAAACCACTACCGCCATAACCAAATGCAGTCCTATTAGTACCTGAGCAAGAGCCAGTGGAAAGTTGTCCCCCCATATAGCCGGCACCACCACCACCACGGCCTACTCTGCAGCTTGCGGCCATATTATCGCTAATGGTTAAATTGGCCGGATCATTACCATTACGCCCATTTCGAATTCCAAATCTCCCATCACTACTCGCTCCTCCCCCGCCTGCTACTATTATTGCCCGTGCTTGATCACTGGAAATAACAGCTTCCGTACCACTAAAAATGCCAGATAAGCCTCCACCTGAACCGCCGAAACCATAATGCCCCACGCCACCATTATTACCCCAACGTCCAACAACAACGGTATATACTTCTCCCGCAGAAATAGGAATTACCGCTGTTGTATAACCTCCCACACCTCCACGAGCGCCATTATCGCGATTTCCTCCTGCCCCCCAGGCTTTAACTCTCATAAATTTAGCTCCAGCGGGGACAACAGTAGACTGATCACTCCCCACATGGAAAAAATCTTCTTTACAAGCATTTTTATCCTCAGAAAGCAATTTTTTACAAGCAAGTATTGGTTCTCCAGGTTCATCAATCTCTTTGCTTAGATAGGAAATTTTTACAATACCGGGATTATTAGCGCACCCTCCCTGCCCTATTAGAGTAAGTTGAATATAATATTTACCATTTATTATTTTTATTCTTTTATTTACTAACTCAACAACAGAGTCTAGCTCTTCGGTCAATTTATTTTGCTCATGATCTTGTAATTGATATGTTTTAACAACTTGCTTGCCACTCCAATACAAGTAAAACTTGCCCCTACCAAGGGTTTTATAATGTATCGGCCCTTCATAAATGCCACAATCATTAGATTCGCCTTTAGCAAAAATTGATGCCGCTGCAAAAGCACCATTATCTACGGTTATTGTTCCATTTCCATAAAATGTTATTTTCCCTTCAGTGCTTGAGTAAAGAGGATCAACGGTTTCATTTCTAACATTCCAGGTGCCAATTAACTGTTCCTTAGATATTGATATCGCCTTAGCAATATCAGTGAAAAATAAACTTATAAATAGAAATAACACTTTTTTTATCATATATCACCCATGTAATAAGTTAAGGGAAAAGGTGCTGCTTTTCAGCGATAAGATCTTACTATTTTCTATCATCTACGCGAGCGCTAAAGAATAATTTAGTCGCTTAATTCTTCTTAAGTAATTTATTTGTTACCTATATAATTGGCTTTAAAGATATTTTCAAATGTCTATTAGACTATATAAATAAGCTGGATAAAATTCTCAGAAAGTTGATTACAAAAAATAACACAGCACAAATTTATAGCACTAAATTCATGGCACTATTATGCTCATCAGAGATCGCCGAAGAATATACAACTATAAGATAAGCTAATGAGATAGGTTAGAAAAGTTATAGTAATAGTAACTCCCGCAAAAGTGACAGCGTAGTAAAATTAGATTTATGAAATTCGTAGCGCAAGGCTAGCATGTAGATTTAGAATACACCTAAGGCGTTACTTTTCTCAACGGTCAACCAAGTCAACGCCAAGACGTGTATATTTAAAATTAATTGAGCAGACGACATGCCTAGGCTACTTTGATTAGTTTACTAATTTTATTTTTTGCCCGTCGTAAAAAACTCTCCTCAAAACTTAGTTCTTCACGTTTTCCAGATTCATTTAAAAATACAGTACTATGTGATTTTTTTGCCTGTTCCCCTCTTTCTCCTGCAGTGTAATAATAAAGCGCTAGAGACATACGACTTCTATCTTCTGGGCAGTTTAAAGGCTCGGGATGACCATGAAAACTAGTATTAGTGGTGGTAAAAATTGCCATTCGATTATAGAGTGGTAGCAGACGTTTTTGACAGCCTTCACGCTTTTCATCCCACAATTCAAGATGACCACCCCACTCCTCTTTCCAATCTTTATTGAGATACACGAGTACATTTAATCTTCGATAAACGTTCATTGTTGTATGTTCGTTAAAATCAACATGAACACCCAACTTACCACCACGAGGTATCTTATGAAGACCTCCGCCAACAAGATAAGGATCTGGGATCAAGCCCTTGATGCCCGTCAAATTTTCTAGAAAATTAAGAAAGGGTTCAGAATTCAAATTATGAATAAATGCTCTTGTTACTGGTTGAAGATTGATATCTCGGTTCATCTGAAGTTTTTTTTCATACTTAGATTCAAATTCCTTCCATTGTTTTTCACCTTCTTCGAATTCATTAATTATTATATCAAGGAGTTCAGGCTCGAACACATCGTCGTATACACCATGAGCATAAGGATGTGAATTTATATAGCGTTCTGATTCAAACTCTGCAATCTGCTCAAGTTTAGTGATAGGAAGTAGCTGGTTATGATTTAAATTAAACATGCTTGGAACTCCTGTAGGACTTCTTCAGACGAATAAAATATAAGTTATCTGGTAATAGGCTGGTTTTATCGACTTAGAGTTAATATATCAGATTTTTGCATGAATATAATTCTTCGTCAATAAAGTAAACAATTCACTAAGACCCAGAAAAGATCCAGAATGAAACATAAAGAGTCAGAGCGTCGAGGAAGGCGATATATTTAAATAACTTTAAAATAATTTAATAGAAATATCTAACTTATTATAGGCGACAACTTCGTACACATTAGTTCCGATATGCTTTACGAAAACATACAAACATTTTGAAACTCCTATTAGTCAATTTCCATACTAAAAATTTCAGCTAAAGACTGATTAGTAAGAAAACACACTGTGAAAAACCTTTATGAGTCATTCTCAAAACAAAACATGATTTATCTCAACACATACAAAATTAAGAAAAGAGAAAAGCTAGGCAGTAATTTTTTGGTTTTTCTTAAGCGAAAAAAACTACTAAAGGCAGATAGAAATTCATAAACATATAGCCTCCAAATCCATTATATTTAATTATTAAAAGCCTATATTTTTCGCAATCAATAATGCGGCGTAGATTTCACCTTAATAAGACAAAGTACAATTCAAAAATATGACAAAAAAATATTTTAAACGACAATTTATCATACAGATAACGAATACATTACCTTTAGAGAAAACTTTATGATCTAATAATAAAATCATAAAGCATAGGAACTACGAATATTTTTTGGGAACAAGTATTAGAAAAAATGAAAAATAAAAATGGAGGAAAAAACTAGAGTAATTTAATACGGCTTCGAATTTTTAGACAAGCACGTTCTTTTTAAATATATAAACATTGTATTCATTTAAATTATAATTACCTTAAGGATAGAAAATGAAATTTAGTCGCATCATTATTTCATTAACATTGATACTTAGTAACATATCAGCTTTTGCGGAAAGTCATTTATATTCCAATTTTCAAAACCCTAGTAGGTTAGGAGTTCCGGGAGCTGTTTCTGACTTATCAGAAAGCTTGAATAAGAGCACTGAAGTCTTTCATGAGTTTACTCTTAGAAATGACAGCTACGTTTCGAGGGTAAGCTGGGTTGGCAGCAAAGTACCCGGTTTCGAAGTAACTGCCTATCCACTTTTTAGGATTAGCTTTCATGAAAGTATAAGAGGTTCAGCGAACTGCCCAGCGGATTATAGGATGATTATATGCCCAGACCCTTCACCAATAGCGCAATTTATTGTGGAACCATCTTTAATAGATAACTCTGTAGGCCACAGTGGCCAGGGCGCAAAGTACTCGGTACATCTTGGCAGCCCAGTGTTTCTACCTAGCGCACAGAATTACTGGGTGTCTATTGCATACTTTGCACCAGATATTAATTCTAATAGTGCAGACGGTTATGAATGGCATTGGGGCGTAGGGGATAACTTAGTTCCGCAAGTTCAGTACGATTTTGATACAGAGCGTTACGCCTATACACTTGGCCACACTTTTTCTTTGTATGGAAATATCGCTGAGTAAATTCACATAAAATTTGTGCTAGCCAGCAAGTTTGACTTAAGCTTCTCGTAGAGAGAGCAAATATTTAGCCAACTCATTTTTTGTTCCCGGTGGATATTATTTATTAAGCAATACTAAAAGAATGGAGTTCAAACCCACCCTCTACCCACCACCAATAACACAAAGCCAACCCTTATTAGGTTGGCTTTTGTATATTTTCATACCAACAAATGGGTAAAGACCATAGGTTTACGGGCTTATACTATAGAGTATTCTTTGATATATTGCTTAAAAAGTAAGCTTATACCTAATGTAGTACTATCAAGCTCTTATCTATGTGAAGATTATCAACTTAAAGGCTTAGAACATAAAGCTTATAAATTTACTTGCTTTATAATTTCTTATTAACATAAAGAACTTATTTTTTTATAACAACACACAGGAGTACATTAATAAATAAAGATAAGAGCTTTAATTATGTCAATTAGTTTTCAAAATTATAATAATCTTTCTCCACTAAGACCTCATGCATCCGTTAACAATACGACACAACCTAGGTCGTTTGGAGCAAAGGCTGTTGCCGCTATTCAATATTGCTAAAGAGACGTTTTCACAAACGCCTATGCAAGCTTTAGGCGCGCTATCACTGGAAGGTTCAGGTATTCAGGGCTTTGAAAAGTTTGGTATGGCTGGAGGATCATCTAAAAAGAAATACTATAATATGACGATAGATGAGCTGGTCAATGTACTGAAGCTGCCGTCATCAATAGACCCAAATACCGGTAAAAAATACAAAAAAATGGATTTACTAGAAAGAATTGACGCTGCTATCATCTTAACTAAGATGAAAAAGTAATTCTAACAGTAGTTAAGTGGTAGCTTAAATAGAAGGAACATACAATTTATAGCAACACTTAATACATATATTATCTCTCTCACGAGGGATCGTGAACTCAAAATAAGGTCTGCTGTCCCTTGCTTTTATAGATTTCCTGCAAATATTAACCTTAGAGCCAAAAAAGCAGCCATCCTGATTAAGAATCAAGTTTGATGGATAACCTCTTTGTAAGTATCCAAAAAATTATCGCGGAGTAAAATTTATAGTACCTCCTCAATATCATCAAGCTTTTCGAATCTACCTATACGAACTTGAGCAATAAAAACTATGATAAATACCTAATTGTTAAGTCGCTTTTATGCTTTTTATAAAAAATACCTTTTTTATTCTAGAATATCAAACCTATGTGAAATTGAGGCTGTAGCAATACACGAAAAAAGGATAAAGCCAGGTGGAAGTTATAAATGAATGCGCAATTATCCTAACATGACTAGGATAATAATATCTATATTGATAGCCTGAAAACTATATTTCCATCTTTTATACAGAAAATAAATATAACTACCAAGTGAAATTTATATCTAACTTTACCCAAGAGAAATGATCTAAAAATGGCTTAGCAATAATTTAGATAAAATTCAGTAAATTAAAGAAATTCGCACAAAGTATTGCATACTGAAGCGATGTAAGGTTAATAAAAATAAAAGTAACGTTTGTGAGGGAAAAATGACACGCTCTCTACATTAAAACGTCGTATTATGTGCTAGACATTCAATGAGTAAACTAATATAGTATTGACGACTCGATCATTAAGAAAGGCATATAAAATAACAAGAGACGAAAACGTAACGTTATTTCATTTGGGTCAGAGCTACCAATACGCTAGTCAAGCTGCTATTCGATAATTACATTACTATAGGCCTAAACGGAGTGTAAGTCGACGAGATTATTTTGTTTAATTATAGAACAACACCGATTGGCTATTAATAATGAATGAAAAGAATGGGAATTTTGAATAAAATGATGTTGTACCTTCTGAGGTTTTTATAAACATATGGATGAAAATGAACTAAGTGAGAAAATTCTAAAAATTGCTAAAGGATTTCAAATACAAGCAAAAATCATAGAGCAGAAATTTAACTCAATTGCAGCAAGATTCGGTAGCGAAAATCTATTAGCTCCACACAGACTTACATTAAATAACTTACCAGAAACAGAATCACGTTTATCTGCTCTTTTTGAAGCAGGAACAATTTTGGTTAAAGATTACCAAGAATATTCAATTAATTTTTTAAAGAGTGTATATGAATTAGCAGACCAACAAAATGAGAGTACAAGATTAAAAATAATAGTACCTTTCATAGAAAAAATTTCTTTTGATTCTAATCAATTTAAACTTTCTATGGTTGCCTACAATAAGCATTTAGAAAATGCCGGAAAATTATTTACCTTTCTCAAGAAGAACTCACAAGGCTATCAGATCGAAGGGCCCGGTATATCATTCTTCGATGATGAATTAGAGAATAATTTTGATAATATTATGAACAATATAAAAAACTCATTCTACTATCTAGGGGAGATCGAAAAGCACTCAGCACAGGATGTCAAAAATGCCCTTAAAGATTTGGGAGAATCATACATATAAGGGTATATACCTACCATTATACGTCATAAGTATCTGCACTCAATGTGGCAACAGTTGAAAAATCATCATCCGCAGCTGATCTTCTCTGTAATTGAGTGCAATAAAAAAATTGATCAGGACGATATATTTTGCTACTAGGCTGATAGTAAGCCTTAGCACAGCGGTTTTAATAGAGATACTAATCGCTTGTTGAAAAAATATTTATCTAGATGAGAAGATTTGTCGATATATCCTTATATAAAATTGAATTCTATAATGCGCCAATTAAATATTCGATCAAGGAAAACTTTGAAATTTATCACGCCGGTATAAAAATTTAATACAAGTATTGTATCGATTAGTCAAATTCAAAGCGGTTTTCAGATGCATTATCATCTATTCTAATATTTGCTATTATATCAAAAACTTGCTCTTAATATTACAATTATAGGTTTCTATTAATCTGGATCAGTCACCAAGTTGAATTCGAATTTCAACTCTATTTGCAGAACAAAATTGCTACCCTCCTTTTAGCGGTAAAGACCATTTAAGTGTCTAGTCGTTGAATAAAATGTCAAGCACACATGTAACACGAGAATTATTTGAGGTGTCTAAAGTAACACTCGTTGAAACTTCTACAGCCATGGTGATTCGCACAAGAAATAATTTAATCCACAATTTAACGATGAGAAATCTAAAATGACGATCAAAGCTAAAGATTTAGTAAGTGTTATTTTTCTTGCAGTTATAGCAATCAATGTAAACGCGGAGTGCCCAATACCCAATAGTGAACCAGTTTTCTTGGGAGAGTCCGATGATGTTCAACAGTATGTATGGGATCTAAATAAAGCCAAAGGCTGGTTAGCCGAAGCAGATAAGCCCGTTGATGGCTACATTGAGTCTTATCAAAATTATGTTGTGGCTAATACTGATTTAGATCAAAGGGGATTACTAGAGCGTCAACAAGATATTTTTCTCAGATTTCTTGGGGCTGATTATCCTGGCGTTGCTAATTTTCAAATTCTCCTTGATGGCGAAGCAGGTAGGTTTGAAAAGGCTTCTTGTTTAGATCAACTACTACTCTCAGGACAATTTCAACGAGTAGACTATACTTTACCAACTGAATTTGTTGCTGAGATATATAAACGTGGTAACCGTCTTAGAGTTTATGTAGCGTGGAGAGCTGAGCAAAGTTACATTGGACCACCCGTTGATTTAAGCTCTCAAGAGCGTTTTGAGCTTATTGATTCCAACTGGACTTATTTAACTCACCTACATAACCATCCATTCTTTTTCGGTAACTTCGACATCGCCGGCACTATAATAGCAAGTGGTGCCGACCTTAACGCTTATAATAATTTTTACAGCATATATCCGTTACAAAGTGCAAGAATCACCAATGGCATTGATTCCGCTATCTATAGCCAAGCAGATGTCGATTATATGCAATAGTTTGTTTATTTACTACTAACCTACTAACTATAGTAGTTGTCTCGTACGTAGGTTTAGAACTTAGAGATGCATTTTTGCCTCCAGCAGACAACTAGCTAAAAATGCTGGAAGTCTAGATTTTTCACAAAATTATCATTGGTGAAATTTTTAACTTCGCTAACAGAGACACGTTTTGCGTGTCCTGTTGGTTGGCTATATTAGAGCTATCAAAAATTTTTAATCTGTCTACTTTAACGCTAAAGTCAATTAGACAAGTCGAAAAATAACACCATGGATATTTAGTTAAGTAAAATATCCACGTTCTTAGAAGGCTGGCACCAGCTATCGCAATCCTATTCAAATATCTACTAGAATTTTAACTCTAAATTTGGCTATAAAAAATAACTTCAAATACCAAAGCAAGATCTTCATTTTTACTAAAAAATACAACTGAAACAGCTGCTGCAATGTTATTCTTTTTAAATATTTCGCTACTCAAGTGACGCAAACCTATGCTGGCTACTATTATTTCTTTATTGCGTTTCATTAGTACCTTTCCCCTCAAAATTTTAATTTACCTCGATCCACCAATTTCACTCTTAAACCAGTTTTCTCTCACTCAAGCTCACTTTTTTACAAACCTAATGATCAAATGCATGAATTAAAGCGATTGGTACGACTAAAGTCCCTAATTCGAATGAGCTCGGAGATGATATCGATGTTTACATCGGTGCTGATAATGGACCTAAAGTTGTAAAATGTTAGTGACGTCATCATTACAATTGCTATAAGCCATATATGCGATGACCAGCCGCCATATAGTGAAAATGTACTTGGGTCTCGAATTAATAACGTGATGTCACAATATCTTTAAGTTGCCTGTGGGGTAGTGAATAGCGGATCAGTAGATCCGCTTTTTATAAGTTTTCTAAAAAACTAACATAGCTGTAAACAAATAAAAATCCAAATATAATGCTATGACGTTACTCATCGCTATTGATCACTTTAGTTAAATATTTAACAACTATTAATGGGAAAGTCGTATGAGAAATCCCATGTATTATTTTTCTGCTTTTAATCTTTAATAAAAAATAGTTTGTTTAGCTAGTAAAAATATAATTTATTTAGATCAGCAGGATTCGGCAAATATAGCGGTATCATCTTTCCGCCATCCAGGTGCAGAGTTAGCTGGGCTTGCAGGTTCAGGCTGAGCATTCGCAAAATCAACATCATCTACGGCAATACAACGTAGATCAGGATTATTAAATATTGTAAAGGCCTGGAGAGCATCTGTACCGTTGCGTACGTCCGCTGCCGTTAGTTGATTGAATCTAAGATTAATAATTCTCAATCGCTCTTGCGACTGTAAATTAATAGTGGTGAGCTGGTTATTAGCAAGGTTTAGTGTCTCAAGATTACCGTTATTGCTTAAATCCAGACTTTGCAATTGGTTACGCTGTAGTGAAAGGTTTTGCAAAAGAGAATTGTTCGCAAGATCAATGAAACTAATTTCATTTACTACTAAATTTAAATTACGCAAAGCAAAGTTCGAACTTAAATTAAGATTAGACAATTGATTGCGATATGCCAGTAAAGTTTCGAGGTTAGATAAGCCATCCACCTGTAAATTTTGAAGATTGTTATCCTGGATATTAATTACTCTCAGTCTCGCATTAGCTTGAAAATCTGCAAAGCGAATATTATTGCTTTGTGCATATAGCTCCTCCAGATTAACAAACGCATTGATCCCTGTAAGATCTACGATCCCCGCTCCTTGAATTGAAAGTGATTGAATGGCTTCAATATCGGCAATGCAAATTGAACCGTCAATTTCACCGCTGGAATCAATCCCTTGCTCCACTAATTGCCTTTCAAAATTCATATCAGGAATGGCGACAGTTTCACACTCAAAAACTGGGGAGGTGAGAAAGCGTGCAAGTCGAAAAATTCTAGTTGAGCTTCTAGACTCTAACCAACTCCCACTTGAGATGACTTGTCCGTTATCAAGCAGTTCCATCGCTGAGGAAGCCTCCGCAGCGAAGCCAGCCTCACCGAGACGCACAAAGGTGGGATCGAAGCTACCATCCGTATTTAGCCGCGCAATGCTACTTTGAACAAAACCATCGATCTCGGCGAAAAGGCCGCCAATAATTATTTTGCCATCTGGCTGCACCTTAATGTCGTATACGAGCCCACCCGACTGACTAAAAGTAGGACCGAAACCGCTATCGATATCACCCTCACGATTAAGTCGAAACAGTCCGTTCAGACCAACAAGAATATCTCCATTATCAAGGACAACAAGTCTTCCAATCCTACCACTAGTCGTTGCTCCCCGAGGTATAGAACTCAACAAGCGCGTTCCATTAATTCCGAAATTTTCGTTCAAACTTCCATCAGGGTGGAAGTTACTAATTAGAAAGTCGGTACCGTAAGGATGTACCCCGGCACGTTTCCAAGTAACGAGAATGGTACCATCATTATGTAAGGAGATATCCATTGCACTAAAGACAAATTGCGTGTTGGTATCGTCACTTGGGCCGCCTGTTGTTGCAAAACTCTGATCCAGACTACCATCAGTGTTAAGGCGTGCGATATTTATATGCTCTCTTCCATCGATCGCACTAAAAAAACCTGCAACAAGTACTTTGCCATCGTTTTGTACCGCTACTCGTTTGATTTTACCTTTTCTTATTCCTCCTGCTTTAATCGTAACGTTGTCTACGTTGAAGGACGAATCGAGGCTACCATCTTCATTTAAACGGAGAAGGTCACCGCCACTTGTGATAAGGATTTTTTTATTATCATACATAGATAAGTCATCAACCACGGTGCCGATATTTGGAATAGAATCAAAATCACTATCGATGGTACCATCCAAATTAATCCGGACGATTTCTTTTCCAAAAATAACACTTAGACTGTCAGATCTATAAAGGTTATCTGCAAGTAATATTTTACCATCTGGTTGCTGTAAAATTACACCGCCGCCATCGACTTCGCGATTGGCGTGAAAGTCTAGATCAATTCTGCCATCCACATAAACGGCTGCAAAGACGATATTAGGTGTGAGTATAAAGAAAAATAATATAGAAAATACTGTGTAAATCATTAAAGTTAGTATTGATTTTTTTTGCGTTATCCCGATTGAGTGAATCATAAAAACCTCAGTTATCCATTATTAAATACAAACGGGAAAATATGATGATTTCATTGATGAGTCAATAACTAAAAATAGTATTATTAAAAAAACTGAATACAATTTGATAATTAATTAGCACATTACAATTAATTACATTTAATTACTTAATTGTAACAATTAAGTAAAATTAGATTCATACATATTCGTTAGTAAAATAAAATTGGGAAGGAAGCCAATACTAAAAACCATGAGTCGTATAATGAATTATTTTTCAGCTTTATCATTTTACTCTCCCATTTACTTTAGTACATGCCTAAGTTGTCTATTTAGCAACGGATATTTTCGTCTCTTGCGTTATTTTCCTTATCACTTTTTTGTGAATTTACGCACCTCAACTTTCAACATTACGGTCTTGAATTTTTTCAGAATTTTGTCTCTTCAAGCCTAGCTTTTATATATTTATTTCAATACAAGAATTTCGCCAAAAGCATCATTTTTTTTACCACCACTTAACACTCAAGTATAAAAAGCGATCTGAATAAAAAATGCAGTTACAGAATAGCTCAGCTATACAATGAAGTATTTCTATCGCAAGGGCACATTTAACTAACTTTTTAAATTTAATCACCAAAGGTAGCTTTATGAATGACAATATCTCTTCTTATTCTACTGCGAAGCCTACTAACATTAACCCTAGCAATAGTTCCTCAAGTATAAACCTTGCAAGTGTTAGAACATCTAAAAATAGGCTAGGAATCAAAGTAAGATAAGAATCGTTTCCTCTCCTATTTAGGGCTGGCTCAAGCCCTAAAAAAACAAGCATCAGTCATTAGCTTACTTAATAAGCCGGAAAATAAACTTCTTAAAAGTCAAATATCGAGAGTCGAGAGAGAAACCAATAGGTATGTAGAGATAAAAACAATTTGGTTTTATTTTTTTATCACATATAGTCACTTAAAATTCATATTTTTTTTAAAATGAATATAAGGCCATAACACATACTAAATTTATTAAAATACATTAATATTAATTTAGCCAATAAATTACTGACCCAAAATAGTGATGAAAAGAGTTTTAAACAGTGAAAAAAGTGGTTGTGATAGCTATATTATGCGATACATATAATTAGCTATGTATCGCAATTGAACAGATTTAGCGGACTGTTTGTCCTATAACTTTATCGGTAATATTCTGCAGAAAATTTGATATTGTATTTTTTGACAATCTTTTATGTTATGTTTTTTATAATTTTACCCTTCACTTTGCCTACCTATATAGTTGTGATATATTCACCAAACTTATCATTCTTTAGACTACCCTCAAGTATTAATCCAAAACTTATCATTAACCCAAGCCCTTCATATGACATTCAATTTTTAACATACCCTAGTGAAATCACCGCCCACCTTGCCACTAATAACGTGTATTATGAAAGAATTTACTTAAAGTTCAATTTTATCATCAATATCAAATATTTGATTGCGCAGGAGATAACACCTTGCAAAATAATACGACCGAAAATATCTGTAACTCTCAAGGCTATTTAGGTAAGTGGCTAAACGTCAATACCGTGAGCGGCAAGGAATTTCACCTCATAACGTTTCATCAGTTTTTAATTGCAGTTTACTATCATATAATAATAGCGATCATCTAAAAGATAAAATCATTTCTTTAACCTTGGCTTAAACATATTGCACCAAACACAGTAAATTTTATATTACGGAAAAATCTTCTCTTCTATTATTTTCCTATTTTCGAAAAATATCTTCAAAAAAAATGCACTTTTCAGTATATTAACACTTCATATTTTTCGTTTTACTGTCACCAAAAACTAAATCAACTATCATCACCATGATGATGCTCCAAGCTTCTGGTTAGTGACGATTTAAAAAACACAGACAATGATTATTAAACCCCATAAAGCTCTGAGGTTGTTTTATAAGTTTTTTATTTTATAAACCTGTGGGAACAAAAATCATACATAGTCGAATATCATCATACCTTAATTTTTATCAAAATAAATTTGTACGCCAATCTTATTCCTTAAATGCCAATACCGTAGACAAATATTAGAAAAATATTATACTAAACCAATGTGAGAAGTAATTTCGATAAAGCTAAAAATAGCTTTCTAACCTTACACAAAGGATGGGTGGTCAATACTACTCCTTCTTAGCATAAAAAGACTTTACTCGTTCTTTGCGCTGGCCGCTCAGAACAAGTACTGTCTATGTAAAATAAAAACGTCAGTTACCTTTATATTAAAAAACTTAGTTCACATATTACATGGAGAGTTAACATGTACAATTCTAGATCTGTAAATTGGCCACTACTCGCAGGATTACGTTTTTTTCTTGCCTGGATAGTAATGACTGCTCACGTAGATTTTTATGCACCAGGAGGGATCGCAGCAGCATTTTACATGTTTGGAGCAAAAGCTTCAGTCGCTGCTTTTTTGCTAATTTCTGGATTTTCAATTGCCGCGTCTATCGAGAGCAGGCCTCAGGGTTTTATACTGAGACGGCTTCTTCGTATTTACCCTCTCTATTTTGCTTCACTTTTGTTAACTCTTTTCGTTCAGAGTTTTATCGTCTCAACTATGGATAACCCAATATTTCCAGCAGATAGCTGGGGGAAGATAATCGGCAATATGTTCATGACGCAAATGTTTTTTGTTAAAGCATTAGTATATAACGGCCCTTTCTGGTCGTTAAGTATAGAGTTCTTTTTCTACGTTTTAGCTCCTATATTTTGCTTTATGAAAAAGAGGTATTTATATATACTGATTGCTATTTCAGGTATTGTATATATTCTACCGAACAAACCTGAAGCAAGTATATTTTATATTATGCTACTTAAATTTAATGCACTTAAATACTTGTGGATTTGGTTATTGGGCTTCTGCCTATACAAGAGAGAACCAAAGCTAGATTTTATTGGTGGTATACTGTGTATAACCTTACTAGTGTTAAGCAGTAATTTCACTCATAAATTAAACATAGTGACGCTGGGTGGCACTTACTTAATATTATTATTTTCACACTATATTAAAATCGGTGATTCTGCAAAAAATATATTAAATTACCTCGGCGATTTATCTTATCCACTCTATCTTATGCACTTTCCATTGATACTTCTCGTTGTATATGGCCTAAATATTAAATCAGAATTTATACTTTATTCTGTTATATTTTTAACTACTTCTCTTAGTATTATAATTTTTGATGTATATGTGAAAAACAAGTTATTCAAACCATTATTTACTAGGATACTCAGCTCTTCTATATGGACAAAGAAATTGTTTAGCTATTTACCCCGAAGAATTGCTGTAAGTTATCGAATTTAATAACCAACAGCATAATTCTTTGCGACTTAAAAAAAGCGGAAGTAAGCTGTAAATGACTTACAAGCGCTAGCGCAGAACCCTAAACAATAAAACCAAACCGTTAAGAGTTATCGGCGATAATAGCTTGCCTCGCCACACTCTATCTTAGATTGCGATAAGGCTATTTGGATGCAGATAACCTCTTATAGAATGAGAACAGAAGGTACAAATGAATTATTGCATTCAATTTGGCTCAATTCACTTTGGACAAATTCAGCAGTGACCAGTACTTAACGTCAATCAATCTCATAAGGAGGAGATCAATGATTACTCAAACAAATGTTTGGTTATTTATTTGCCTATGCTGCTGATAGCACTAATCAACTAGTCTACTACGGATACTCGTTACTCATGAGTTGACAAAAATCAAAGAGACCTGTTTGGCATCTAAAAAACCGAACAGTATTCGATAAAAACGCCACTATTAGGACGTAAGTACTTATTAGAATATATTTCTGCCATTTTATTTATAACAGCAACAATTTATCGTAAAAGTTTATACATTATTTATAAGGTTATTTGATACTCAAAATGAACACAGTTAGCCAGACACAAGACCTTTGTATAGCGGAGGTTTCTATTGAACGCATTTTACCCTGTCGAAGAAAATCTAAATGGGTCGATAGTTTTTTTTATAAGACACTCTGGAATGATCATCCTGCTTATATTAAAGCAATGTGCTGTTTATCTGTTCCCTTGGAACATGCCGACTACTTAGTTGATCTATACACTGATGATGAACCTCGACAAACATTTTATCTCGGTGAACTAGGTTATCGAACCTTTATGAAATACTACATATTTTAATAAAATTATACGATCTATTAGAGGACTACTTTTAATATAGTGTGAACAAAAACAGTAGTACACGTCCACACTATAAAACAGAGATGTCTATTAAACGTATTTTACCTTGTCGGCGCAAATCTAAGCGCCTTCATACCTTTATATATTCTACATAGTGGAACGACCACCCAGCATATATTGAAGCCAAATATCGTCTAAGTGTCGATTCTAAACACGCCAATTATTTAGTCGATTTATATACAAATCATACTTACCGAGCGACGTTCTATCTCGCCAAACTCAGTTATCGTACGTTAATCAGAGGGTATGACTTCCAACAGTACTATGACATAGGTTAATTCTACGAAAAAATACTGCTTATATTACACTCTATGTCCTCTATGCAAAATCATAAAAGTTACTTAACAAGTTTAATGGTGAGACCTAGGACTGTTGGTGGTCGTTGAATCCAGCCGTCTTATCATATCTTCCCTAGTATATTTTGTCAGCTTCAAATAATAACATCCACATAGTTGAAACCTAGCTCCACTACCTTCACACCGAGGCAGGTTCTCTAGTACGCAACTAGAGCCGTAGAAAAGATGGTGTATAATATATCGACTAACAGTGGAGTATGTTATTGCTTTCTCTATAAAAATCTCATGAAAATTGTTAGCCAATAGTTTACATATTTAGAAGATGGATTCCTTGGCCCAAATATGTAAAACCGGGATACCGATAAGCAATAATTTATCTTTCCAAATTTTATTAGCCAATATTTCTTTCAGGTTATTTCATATAAAATTTTAGGATTTAATTTTCTTACTTATTTAATGGACACATGTATAAATTTCATAACAATTTCTCAGACATAAAAAATTGCGCATCTATGAAGCACTTAAAACATCTTCAATAAAAACTAACTCTTCTTAAAATACATTTTATAAGTACATATCAAAATCCTTATAAACCGTAACTAACGTAAGAAAACTAAATGTTAAATTGGGCTACGTCAAAATAAACTTAACATAGAAAAATAAAAACTGAAGAAGATTTTATACCTATTATGCCGTATATATGAAATAAGCACCCATTGCTTACGGCTACGACAAGATTTCAGTTATGATTGGAAAACACATTAAACTCATATTTCACAATCCTGGCTGCAAAGAGTTAACAGCGAAAAATATTAATGTTCGTGAGCATTCACAATCTCCTCCCCCTAAAAAGACTTGGACGAAAAGTAACATTAACAATCAAAACAAGTGACTTAGTCACATTAAGAGATACCCTAAGTCTGATAGCATCAGATCAAGCACCTATGAAGAGCAACCAATACCAATGTTGTTGCTCTTCATAGCCAAAAATTAATTCTTAAAGAGCTTCACCTACTATTATTATATGTCTTTGGGATTCAGAGTTTTAAGAGCCTTGTTAGTACGGGATAATAACAAGAGAAAAAATTAATATAGAAAAATACAATGCTAATGCATATCAGGGAGCTAGCAGGTTTATTTAAAGACAACTATTCTGCTAAGAAAGCAAATAAAAATACATGGTGTATGTTATTAATTTGTTGTAGTTGAGATATTCCAATTATTAGAGAATACTTGTCGGTGTTATAGTACGTTTAAGTAGAAGATAAAATGCTTTATCAACGAAGATTTACATACACTATGTCAGTTTTATTTTTTAGTAAAAGTTGAAACTGTATCATAAAAAAATTGAAACCGTATCGTAAAGCGAGGCGATATCTGCTCCCTCTTCTATTGGACACACGCTATCTTTGGTAAAAAATATTGGGTAAAAAAATAAATATCATTGTGAATTAAGGCGCATCGCTTCGCCCAAAACTTTAGTAAGATCTCTGTGGATAATTCCTACTGTTTTGATATGCAGTCAAAATAATGCTTCATAATACACCAGTCACATACTATAAAATAACTCAACCATTGACAAAAACGATGTTTAAATTAGCGCAACTCACACAAAATAAAGAAAAAAACACTGATAGCAATAATAGGTTGAACCTGCTTGTCGTACTAACGAGTGTTGCTTTGTTAAGTGGCTGTGGTGGGAATGGCTCTGAAGGTCTTTTTCCAGCACAAGATGATAGCCTCGGTTCCTCGGATTCACCCCCAGGCACTGTCTTAACGCCATCCCCCGCCCCGACTCCAGTCATCAGGCAGACTTCCACACCAAGCCCGACGCCCTCCTCAGCCCCAGTGGTAGCTTCGCCACCAGACAATCTCAATGTACTCGACACGCCACAAAAAAGCGCAGCATTTTTAATCAAAGCTAGCTTTGGTAATACCATCGAAGACATAGAATCTTGGGTTGGTCGAGACGCTGCCGAGTGGATAAAAAACGAATTTGCAAAGCCTCGCCGCTCTCATGTGTTAGCGCCGTTGGTAGCGCGAGATCAAATTGACCCCATACCTACAAATGGTCAGTACCATGTTCCCTATGTTTGGGAATCTATTCTCGATCGTGAAGATCAATTGCGCCAACGTATGATCTTCGCATTGTCACAAATTATCGTGGCGGCTGATCAGCCTATGAGTAATCAGTCCCTGGAAGTTGCTTACTATATCGACCAGCTATCAAAAAATAGCTTCGGTAACTATCGCCAGTTGCTGGAGGACATCACCTATTCTAATTGGATGGCACGCTATCTCAGTTACATGGGCAATAGGAAAGGTGACCCAGCGACTGGGCGTAGACCAGACGAGAACTATGCACGTGAAATTATGCAGCTGTTTTCTATCGGCCTGGTCGAACTCAATATGGATGGAACGCCCAAGCTCAATAATGATGGCAATGAAATTGAAACCTACACAAACGATGATGTGGTCGGTTTAGCACGCGTATTCACAGGGCTCTATTCAGAAAGTTCTGATTTTGGTAATTTCAGAAAGCGTGTACGTGATTTTGAATACTTGCCTTTAAAGATGTTTGAAGAACAACATTCAAAACTTGAAAAAACTTTTTTGGGTCTTACCATTCCCGCCGATACGGACGGTACAACTAGTATCGAGATGGCACTTGATCATATCTTTGCCCACCCTAATGTAGCGCCTTTTATCAGCCGTATTTTAATTCAGCGCTTTACGGCAACTCACCCCTCTAAAGACTATGTGGAGCGAGTGGCTAATGCGTTTGAGTCGGGTCTTTACACATCGGCAAACGGAACAAACTTTGGAGATAGCCAGCGCGGAAATCTGCGGGCCACAATCGCGGCTATTCTTCTGGACAGAGAAGTACACAGCGATACGAACACTACTACAGCATTTGGAAAAATTCGAGAGCCTGTGCTGAATTTTGCTCATTGGGTGAGAGCCATGAAAGTTAAAGACATCTTGCCGTCAAATGAATTTTCTTTAAATACTGGTCGTGGCGCACCTCTAGGACAGCAGCCTTTTCGTTCGCCCTCAGTATTTAACTTTTATCGCCCAGGCTACGTCGCACCATCAACAGAAAGCGGCGCTCGAAATTTAACAGCACCTGAACTGCAATTGTTTACACCGGTGAATATTTATCGTGCTAATGATGCACTAAGTACGTTTATTTACAACAGGTCATCGCGGATTGACAGGGATATAGATTCCTTCACCCCTAAATATGAAGACGAAATAGCATTGGCCGATAACCCTGCCGAACTTGTAGACCACCTCGATTTACTTTTGACAGCTGGGCGGCTTACACAAGACGAAAAAAACGATATTACTGAAGCGGTTACCGCAACAGTGTTGCGCGATGACAGCAATCGTCAGGCAGATATCACATCTCGTGTTCAGCTCGCGGTTAACCTTGTGATGCTATCACCCAATTATATTATTATTCGTTAAAGGTAAAGATATGAAAAAATCAACACGTCGCGAGTTTATTAAACGTTCTGGCGCAGCCCTCGCTCTAGGTGTTGGAACCAGCGTCGCGGCTGGATTGGGGTTTAGTCGTCAGACTTATGCTCAAACGCAGCCTTATCGAGCCACGGTGTTTATATTTTTTAAAGGTGGAATGGATCACTTAGAAACTGTTATTCCATATGACACAGAGTCTTTTAATGAATTAGTCGGACATCGACAAGACATATTTGCTGCCTATGAAAGTGACGCAATCGGCGCGAGCCGTCGTCGTTCAGACTTACTGCCGTTAAACCCCTTGAATGCTTCGGACTTTGGTGGCCGGGAATTTGCGATGCCACGAGAACTTGCTCCGATTCATGAGATGTTTGAAAATGAAGACCTCAGTATTATAAGCGGCATTGGTCCTTTAATTGAGCCTGCGACACGCTCTCAAATTCAATCTAAAACGGTTCGTACACCTACTCGACTTTTTTCCCACAATGACCAGCAATCAGTTTGGGGAACGTTAGGCACTGAAGGCACGCGATTTGGCTGGGGCGGCCGCATTCTCGATGCACTGGTTCCGTCCAATTCTCCAGGGTCAATATTTGCGTCCGTCGCCGCCGGTTCTGGCTCTTCCGACTCATTTTTATATGGTGAGAATTTTTCTCCAATTAGCTATAACGGCGGCGTACCAAGTGTACCGAATATATTACAGGGGCGCTTTATCGGTTTTCGTAACAATGACGCGATGGCTCTGACCGATCAATACATGCGTAAGACTTACCCATTAGCAGATGGTTTGTTCCAACACGATTTTAAAGAAAGGCTTAAAACAAGCTTAGCAACTAGAGATAGATTGCGAGAAGAGCTGTCAGATGTGCCGGCACTAACAACCGAGTTTCCCAACAGTAATTTAGGTAACCAGCTTAAGTCTATTTTAGAACTTATTTCTATTCGTTCAAAAGTGAGTATTGGGCATCAAATCTTTTATGCAAATATCGGTGGTTTTGATACACATGCAAATAATGTTACGCGCGTTCCTGCACTACACCAATCGTTTGCCTCTGAAATAAAAGCCTTTCGAGATGGATTAGTCGCTATTGGAGAATGGAACAATGTCACCACATTTACAGCCTCTGACTTTGGCAGAACGCTGGTAGGCAACGGTTCAGGAACCGATCATGCGTGGGGCAGTATGCATTTTATTATGGGAGGGTCAGTTCGAGGAAAACGTATTGTTGGCCAAGCACCAAGCCTCGATACGAGTTCGCAAAGATACCTTGATAAACGAGGTAGTTGGATACCAGAAATTTCGATCGAACAACTAGGCGCAACAGTCGGTAATTGGATGGGCGCGAAAGGAGTTGATCTGGAACAGATATTCCCTAATTTATCAAATTTTGACAATAGCACCTTAGATCTTTTTACCTAACCGATCTTAGCTTTAGCGGTTTGAAATGAGTAGCTCCTCATTCGAGCTACTCTCATCTAACAGTTCACCGCCCGCTATAACAAGTACCACCACTTACTAGTGTTCTGTTCGGCGATTCAAAGTAATGACAAGACTTGTTGTAATTTCTATTTTAATTTTTGCCATCATCAGCTTGCCATGACCACCCTTAATAATTCTATTACTTGAAAAAATGGGATTAGCAATATCAAATTCGATAAGGTTCACAGCGATTTGAGGCGCTTTAAATTTCCCAAAATCCATTCTCCTGAAAACATATTGCAAATAAAAATTTTCTTTAATGTAGCAACCACCCAAAAATCGTATAGAGATTAATACAATAATTTCCTAGGGCTTTATTTTTATTAAATTTTTAAGGGTACCATTTTACCTGAGAAGCATTGCCTTTAATGACACATTTTATCTTCATCGCCGCTAGATATGTCGAGCAAGGTCGCGTATCAAAATTAAGGCGAGCACACTCAATGAAGAACCATACTTAACAAAGAATGTTTTTTAGGCATTAGAACTATTAGATATGACTACTAAATTAAGGATATGTTACATACTAACCATCTATTAACATGGTAACAAAAAGGAAGACCTATGTAATACACCTCATCAATTATGACATCTAAACTAATATTCAATACACAACAGTGTGTTAAAATGATCGACAGGAAATCAACCAGGAGAAGTAACACACAACTGCAGAATTTTTTATGGACGCGCCAGGAGCAAATAATTCAACAAAATGCAGCCCCACCTGTCTTGCGGCCATTTGTCTTTCTTGCTATATCTTACTGTTGCTGCGATAAAAGACAACACACACTGTTTTTGTATCTGCGCATACTAGCACTCACTATTTTAGTGGCTTGCTTTCGTGTGCGTGTTGTTTTTCGTACCTATTATTTTCCGTGATTTTTTTCATGACTATTGTTGTTCACATGAGGTATCAAAGAATTAAAGGATGTAATCTTATGAAAATACTTAACTCAAAATTATTCTTACTTTTATCGTGTATTATTGCACTCGTATTTATTTCGGTTCAAATATCGTCATTAAATGACCACCTATGGAATTCCGCAAGTAAAGAAGGCTATACATCGAATACAGACATACTTGAAACTGAAAACAATAAAAAAGTGAGTACAGCGATACTATCCAACACTAATATGACGACACAAGAACAGGCGCAGGTAATCAACTTTAGCTCCCCGCTTCATTAAGGGAAAAGTGCAAAAAAATCACTAGAAAATACATAGCAGACACGCCGCCACATCAACATAGATCGAACAGATGTGGCGGCCTTCTATATACGAGTAACAATGATCATGAACAGAATACGTACCAACAACAGCCTACACCTTGTGTTATTCACACTGCTACTGTGGATCACCACCGTTACCGCCACCGCTACTGAGGTAGAAACCCTCACCTTTTTTCACCACGACGCTTCCGGCTCCGTCGTCGCCGCCACCAACGACGCCGGCGAAGAAATCTGGCGCAAAAACTACCGCCCCTACAGCGAACAACAAGCGGGCAGCAACACCAGCGAACAAGTGTCCTACACCGGCCACACCCACGACAACGCCCTGGGTCTTACCTACATGAAAAACCGCTACTACGACCCACATGCAGGCCGTTTTATGGGGATAGATCCGGTACAGGTGGAAGACAGTGTGGAAAGTAATCCGCAAATGTTTAACCGCTATGCCTATGGCAATAATAATCCGTATCGCTATGTTGATCCCGATGGGGGCAACCCAAAACTTATTCTAGATTTTGCGCTAAACGTCGGATTCAATTATATGACAACAGGAAGTCTTGGTTTTTCTACAGCACTACTCAATACCGCTAAAGATGCTGTTAATCCCTTGGCAACACTTAATAAAATACATAAACTAGGCAAGCTGGCAGTAGCGGTTCAAAAGGTTAATAAAAAAATTGCGGCGGCGAAACCGGCGGGGAAGGTGCAAAAGGGAGGAAAGCCCACTTTACCCGATAGTGCGTGGCATAAAAATTCACCTCATCAAGTAACACCTGGTACAAAACCTACAACACATCAAAAGTACAACCCTAAAACGAAGCAGTTAGAAACATCAAAGGTTGAATATGATCAATATGGTAGACAAGTAAAGCGGACTGATTACACTAATCACGGCTATGGTAATACTGATAAGCAAAAAGAGTATCACTCTAACCCTCATATACATACTTACGAGTATGGCCCTGGTTACGGTCCAAAAGGTAAAGAAACGAGGATAAATCAATGATTGATTTGGATGTATTGAATGAAAGGCTAATTCATCATAATTGTGTTATATCTTTGCGCATGGATATGCAAACTGAGTCGTTAAAATATAATTTGCTTTTAACTTTATCAGAGTCTGAGGATACGACTAGCAATAAATTAACTTTATGTTTTTACGATATTAGTGATTTGCAAATATCAGAATTTGGTGGTGGCTTAACCCAATTTATGCACTTAAGTATCACTTGTTTAGATAGTGGATTTGATAGGGTGAATTATGTTCTTAAAGATAAAGAGCATGAAAAAATATCCTTTAATTTTGCTTCTGTAGATGATTTTAGTTAAGAAAAGCCCGAAAAAATAGCGGCCTTTGTTATATTTACTCAGCCGCAACCACTAAGCCTCCCTCCATGCACCTAACCTTTACAGGTGGATTTTACCGGTGAGTATACGTTCAAGGGAGTTTTGGTTTAGCTGATAGGAATGGTAAGCCCCCCTAACTTTTAATTATCGCTGGCGGGCTTTAGTTTTGGGCAAGTACAAAGCTTGTGTATGATGCTCGTTAGTCACTGCCAATAGTCTCGTATTGGTTGTAACGTCCCACTTTACCCTCATACTCTAAACCAAGTTATTCATCATATGATTGCGGTATAAATACACAATATTACCCAATTATTTCAAGACAGCTAACGATCACTGGATGTAAGCGCCAAAGCAAAGCACTGCGATATGGCTCCACAAATACATTATAGCTGAATGACTACAAAACACTCAACAAAAAATGAATATGACTACGTCACCACACGGCACTTTATTAAGGAGAAGCTGACACATTTACCCCTATTTAAATGTGAATCCGATAACTATCTCGGGATCTATTGCCGACACGATTTTAGAGAGACGTTTATGCTTCATAACTTGCGCGGCATTGTTTTTGAAGAAAATATTGCCCTCTCATTTCCCGCTGACCCGGCAGTTTTGGCCGAATACTAATGGACAATAATCAATAATTAATAATCTATGGGGGAGCAAGACCAAGGAAAGCTAATACTCAGCAAGGAAACTTTTTTATCTGTTACACATTATTACTAAAGTCGCATACGCGGCGCAAATCATCACAATCTACACTTATTGTTAACATAAACATTATTCACATGTTTATGAGTTCTTCATATTTTTGTGTGTAAGATGCCATGTTGTATGAGAAAAATCATATAGGTAATCTGTCATCTAAAATACTGTATTTTAATACACCCTATGTTAAAATTTTCGACAGGAAATCAACCAGGAGAAGTAATACACGATTGCAGAATTTTTTATGGATGCGCCGGGAGCAAACAACTCAACAAAATGCAGACGCATCTGTCTTGCTGCCATTCGTTTTTCTTGTTATATCCACACATACTCGCACTCACTATTTTAGTGACTAGCTTTGGTGTGCCCGTTGTTTTCTATATCTGTTTTTTTCACATGAGATATCAAAGAATTAAAGGATGTAATCTTATGAAAATACTTAACTCAAAATTATTCTTACTTTTATCGTGTATTATTGCACTCGTGTTTATTTCGGTTCAAATATCGTCATTAAATGACCACTTATGGAATTCCGCAATTAAAGAAGGCTATACATCGAATACAGACGCACTTGAAACTGAGAACAATAAAAAAGTGAGTACAGCGGTACTATCCGACACTAAAAAACCTACCCAAGCAAAGGCTAGTCAAGGATTTTTAATGACGTCTAAAGCGCAATAATATTCACCCACTTTTCACCATAAGGTACAACGTTGTTGTACCTTATGGTGAATTTTTTTCATTTTTATCACGCACCACATTTAATAAAAATGCGGGAGGCTTTGTTGTGCCTGCATTTTAATAACACTTACACACGCTACCATAGGAGTATGGATAATATGGCGATTGGAAAATATAAAGGAACATTCCTTCATCACATGATGCGACTGTTAGGAATGCTCACATTACTCTCTCAGGCAATGGCGGTGCATGCCGACACCGCTATCCGGGATTATTATGCAGAACCAGGCCTGCACCCTTATAAAGGAGCAGCTAATGATATTTTAAATGAGCACATCGACCCTTTTTCTGGAACACTTCAAATTAAATCTACCGATATTTTAATTCCCGGTAATGGAGGAATGGATATCGCGATTAATCGTGTCTACACCAGCCAACAGATTGATAGCTTACCTAATCAATCCACCTATGGTGTCGGTTGGACAATCCATTTTGGCCGGGTGTTAGCCAATGAAGATATGGTAGAACGCGCGTGTAATCAACGCAATTTCCAAGTGCACACGGGGGACAATCCTACCTTAGAAATGCCCGATGGTGGCAGAGAATTATTAATTTATAACACTACAGAAAATGACAATACCTTTATCACGCGAGGACAATGGCGTGCGAGCTGCTCAACGGCAGGTAATGGAGGTTTTATTGTCACCAGCCCTAATGGTACACGTTACACCATGGATCAATTTGCCAATGAAGGTCAGGGCACCGTTTCCTGGTATACCACGCACATTGAAGATGTCCATGGCAATGCGATCGCGATTAATTATCTTTTTAACCCGGTGGGGCTTTTATATATCGACTCGGTCGCCCGTTCTGAAGAAGGTTTACATACGCCGGTTGTAACATTTGCCTACCGCAACCTCAATAGTGCGCAGATTTCATTAGAATCTATTACAGCCAATAATCGAACATGGCAATATTTCTATGAACCTGTGGCAGGATTAGGCAATGAAAATGTGGCGCAGCTTACACGTGTTGTCCGGCCCGATGGTGAACAGTGGCAATTTAAATATTACCCTTTACTTGCTGATCCAGATCCCAGTGATGGACACGACCTTGCAGGCCCAGGCTCTTTTTCGCTGCATAAATTGACCTACCCTACCGGGGCCGAAGTTACCTATGCTTATCAGTACGTAGACTTTGAACGAACGCCCGTTAGTGATGCGTTTCAATTTCCAGAGTTAACAGCAAGCTTAGCGACAAAAATATTAACCAACCCTGACGGTACAGATGGCACTTGGACATATGAATTTAAGCCGCAAAGTGTAAGAAGTAGTGACCCCCGCTATGGCTCATATTATAAAGATGAAACGCGCATTACTACACCTAATAGTATCGAGGTGTATGAGCATTATGGTAAATGGTTTGAGTTACAAACCAACGGCGTGTATTTACATATTCGACCTAGCTTTGTGGGCTTATTAGAGCAGAAAAGAACCTATAGCCTGTCGAATCAATTACTTGAAGTGATGTACTACGCCTGGGAATTACAGAAAATTTCTGATGAGAATTTCTGGCATGGTAGTGAGCACCGTAACACTTGGTGGCGAGAAGACGCCAGCTATCTGCCTATTTTAATAGGTCAATATCGCAAGCGCGGCAGTGCCTTAACTACTTCGGGGTACTCTGCGCGTGTGGAATATTTTAATCACGATCGCTTTGGCCGTCCTCTTAGCCAAATTGAATATATTAACCGTGCTGGCGAGCCGAATAAACGCACCCGTTTTCGTTATAAACACGATACAAATAAATGGATTATTGGTTTAGTAGAAGAAGAAATTGTGGAAGCGCTTGGTGTTGGTGATAGCAGTAATTCCAAAGTGATTGGGAAAATTATTCGCAAGTACGACGATAATGGCAATCTTACCTCGGAAAATACATATGGCATTAAAACCGGCTATACCTATTCAACAGAAGGCGATGTAAAAACAGCGACTGATGCCTTAGGCCGTACCACGCAATACCTAGAATACCGTCGAGGTATCGCTCAACGAGAAGAATATGTCGATGGTACATTTATCGAGAGAAAAGTAAATAATAATGGTTTAGTTGTCGAGCAAACCAATGAGGAAGCTCACACCACACATTTTAAGTATGACGATCTGAATCGAATAGAGAACATTACTTATCCTATTAAAGCCCCTGTTGTTATTAATTACACTAAAAACACACGAACATTAACCCGTGGCACCTATCAGCAGGTGGATACCTTTGACGGCCTCGGGCAAATGATCAACTCAACCAAAGGGCCACTCGCCTTCACCACGGCATATGATGCGTTGGGACAAGTCATCTTTGAATCTTACCCCAGTTCCACACTAGGTATGCATTTTAAGTTTGATGCCTTAGGGCGTGTTGTACGAGAAGAACATGCCGACGGTGAATTTAAGCAATACATCTACAATGACCTTATCACAACGGTCACCGATGAGCGCGGTAACGAGACCCAATATCATTACAATCAATATGGCCTCGACGAAGGCAGTAAAGCTCTTTATTCCATTATTGCCCCTGAAAATGTCGCGACTTTTTTTTCACGCAATATTTTTAATCAACCTGAAAGTATTGTGCAGGGTAGATTTAGAAATAATAGGGTTTCAGGCCCGCAAAGAAGGTTTTCCTATGATCAACACTTCTATCTTGTGGAAAAATTTGACGATGAAGTGGGCACCACCACCTATATAAATGATGCGCTGGGCCAAACACGCCGTACCTTTGTCAATGGTCTGCCTGAGATTACCTTTCATTACGATACACGTAACCGTTTGGCCTTAGTCGACTACCCTGATGCGACCCCCGATGTGGAATATAAATATTACTCTGATGGTTTGGTCGAGCGTGTAAGTCGTGGCGATGTTGCCTGGAATTATTCCTACGACGAAAACAATAACTTGTTAAATGAAACACTGAATATCACTGGCACTGTAGATCTGACGTTACCACTGAGTTATACCATCAACCCACTGGATCATGTGGCCGATGTCACTTATCCCAATGGTTTAACGGTAGATTACGCCCCAGACGCGCTGGGTCGGCCAACTCAAGTCGGTAGTTTTGCTCATACTGTCGGCTTTCATCCCAGTGGCCAATTACATACCTACACTGCCGCCAATAATCTTGTCACCACCATTACCTTAAATGATCGCCTCTTCCCCGCCAACATTACAGCGGGTAATAGTGTGGATCTCACCTATTCTTATGATGCCGCAGGCAATGTCACAGAAATAAGTAATGCTGTGGAAGCAGCCCAATCCTTATCTATGCTCGATACCAACAGTTATGATGGCTTACACCGTTTGCGTCGTGTCAGCGGTTCCTGGGGAAATGGCACGTTTGACTATGACTTTAACGGCAATATTGAAAACAAAAATCTTGGCGAGGAGCATTACTATTACTATGCCGGTCAACGCTTAAATAGTATTACTTTCGGTAATGGGCGGCGTTCGCATCAGTACAGTTATGACCAGCAAGGAAATGTGAATCATAAACAGACTGTCGTTCGAGGCCTTAATGGACAGCGCCAAGTCACCGATCGTTACTATACCTATAACCGCGCCAACGAATTGAGCTATGCCAATGTGGAAGATGTCAAAAGACTCTATACCTACGATTCGGCAGGTATGCGCGTCATTGCGCGCAGAGAAAAAGGCTACGACATCACCTACAGTGTTTACAGTGGTATGGGCGAGTTAATGTACGAGCATTCACTGCTTGAGTGTAAAACCACGGTACATCTTCATCTGTCTAATTTAACCATCGGCACCTTAGATAAAGGAGAAGGCGACGCTAGTATTGATGAAGACGGCGATCAAATTCCCGACTGTTTAGAAACCCTGTTAGGCCTCGACCCCACTAACGCCAATGATGCCTTAGCCGATAGCGACAACGATGGCTTATCCAATCTCCAGGAAATTCTCGCCGGCACATCCATAACACGGGTGGATACCGATAACGACGGTGTTGAGGATGGCGAAGAAGTCAATAACCTCAATACACATCCATTATTACGCGACAGTGATTTTGATGGATTATCGGATGGTTATGAAGTGACAATGGGCTTCGATCCAAACTCTGGTAGCGATGGCCTCGCCGATAACGATGGTGACGGTCTTATTAATATGCTGGAAGAAAACTATGGATCTAACGCCTTACTTGCAGACAGCGATGGCGATGGACTCAGTGATGCATTTGAAAACACCTATTGGTTTTCGCCCGAAGATAACGACGCCCAGGCCACCGCCGACAGTGATAGCGATGGCCTTAGTGATCTAGAAGAACAAAACCTTGGCACGTCGCCCATCCATCATGATAGTGACAATGACGGTTTATCTGATCATGAAGAAACAAGTCTTTATATGACCAACCCAACCGTTGCCGACAGTGATGGCGACGGCGTGGACGATGGTCGAGAGGTGCTATATGACGGCACCGACCCCAATGATCCTCTCAGCTTTTTTACTGAACAACAAGAAATTACCTTAAGCAGTACACTCCCGTATGACATGACCGATGGCGACGGTTTTACTTGGTCCATAATTAATCGTGGCGCTGGCCTGCAATGGCAAATCCCTGATATTGCAGAAAATCAGCTGTTCGCCGCGCTTGATTATTTCCCGAGTCCTGACCGTCCCTTCGACGGCACTATTCGATCATCGAACACCCATAAGACCGCCTTCCTTGAAGATAATGGCCGCGAGTTTGCCACACCGCAAGCCGCGCTAGAATATTTCGACTTCCCTCGTAGGTATCGCCTTGGCTATACCCGAAAATACTATGTATCTGAAAATAAAAGTTTTGTCCGTATCCTAGACATTTATACCAATGTTGGCGACGAAGTGGTGTCATTTTCTGCTGATAATATGGGCTTTTTCAAATATCAAGAAAATACGGAATATGTGGTGGAAGCCAGTTCTTCTGGCGATAAAGTATTGGCTGCAAATGATGATTTTGTTGTATTAGAAGCACGCGCTATTCAGGATACGCAAGCCCACTACTCAGTATTAGCCTTTGGCGATGCGCGAGATAATAAGGTCGACAAACCCCACGATGCGATCAGTTACGCAGGCAAAGATACCCGTGTTGCATACACAGGTTTTACCACGGATCTTTTGCCGGGCGAAACCAAAATCTTTATGCACATGGTGTCTCGTCACAACGACCGTGATGCCGCGCTCACTGCTGCCAAAAATATGGTACGTATTGATGAGGAAGAGCTTTTTGGTATGACCTTATTTGAACGGCAACATGTGGTCAATTTTGACTTAGTGAATTATCTCGATTCTGATAACGATGATTTAAAAGATATCTATGAAAACCAAGCCGGCACCAATATCACCTTGGTCGACACCGATAGCGATGGTATGTCTGACTTTTATGAAGTTCGCCAAGGTTTAGACCCGCTGTTTAACGATGGCGCTGCTGATCCTGATAATGATGGTTTAACAAACCTGGAGGAGTTTCAAGCACGTACTGATGCCCAAGCCAGAGATACAGACCAAGATGGTTTGTCAGATTTCGACGAAGTGCGAAAGTATGGCACCAACCCATTAGCCGAAGATAGCGACAATGATGGGATGGATGATGCTTTTGAATTACTCATCAATAATAGCGACCCCCTGCAGCCCGATACCGGTGACGCGTTGCCTCCTGGCGAAGATCCCCGTGGGGAGTTCTCGCTACGAGCGACGAATCAACAACAGTGGGTATCCACCGCTCGTGGCTGGTTTGCCAATAACCCGTCGCGAACGGCATTGAGTGACGTTACCAACGGCAACTACTCTGCGGGCTTTTTTTACCGGCAGAATAATAATCGAGAATTAGTACTGACAGGTAGGTATCCCAATAATCAAGGAATTATATTTACACGCAAAATGTACCTGGATGAAGAGCGGCAATTTATTCGCATCCGAGAAATTTTTCACAATACCAGCGACCGCGTTGCAACAGTCAATCCGTTTATTCAGGTAAATTCGCAAATACCCGACAGTGATGTGCTGGACTCATCGAATAACGATAACGTGTTAACGATTGATGACCGCTACGGAATTTTGGGCAGTGAGAATCCCGATGCGCCTGCTGAAGCGTATGTGATCCGAGACATGTCATCTGATGCGTTAAAGCCTAATGCCCTCGAAAAGCAAGTTGACACAAACTACCCCGATAGAAGCCATATGCACTATAACTATGGTTTTTCTATTCCTGCCGGTAGCACACGCACCCTTATGCATTTTATCGCCTATGGCGATAATCTTGAACAGACCCGTCGCCATGCGCAATCCATATCCCGTCTATCTGCTGAACATGTTAAGGGCATGACCCTACGTGAGCGCCGCGACGTGATAAATTTTGACGCCGACTTTATCGACAGTGATGGCGATGGTCTGGCAGACAGCTACGAACAGCAGTTGGGAACCAATGCATTTGCAAAAGATTCAGACAATGACCAATTACCCGATGATTTCGAACTGCGCTACGGTTTTGATCCCACCGTTGCCGGCGACCAGTTAGAAGATCCCGACAACGATGGTTTAACTACCTTAGTGGAACAGCAGCTGGGTTCCAACCCGACTATAGCCGACACCGACCGCGATACCTTAAGCGATGGCGATGAGGTGAATATCTATAATACCTCGCCTATTAACGCCGATACCGATAATGGCGGTGCGCGAGACAATATTGAAATTCAACAAGATTTAAGCGATCCACTCAACGCTAGCGACGATCGTGCTGAACTTACTCTATGGAGCGGCAATAGCCCCAACATTAGAAATGCGAACGGGGAACCTTGGTCTATAAGAACCCTAAGAGGTAAGTGGAGGGGCGGTTATATCAATAACTCAACAGGTAAATTTTACCCCTTTGAATACCGTAATAGCAGCACTAGCACCCCAGGCTTTGTGGAGAATAATCGACGTGAATTCCAGAGTATTACCCACAGCCAAAATGGTATTGAAGCGTACCGTAAAACCTTTGTCTCAGAAGCCTTAAATGTGCTTCGCCATGTGGACTTTTTTACCAATACCAGCACACAAGAAGTAACCATTAAAGTGTGGCTGGATACATCCGTATATCAACTTGTCACATCCTCCGATGGTAACCGCCATATCTCCATAGATGATCATTATTTAATCTTTAATAACGGATATTACCTTAATGGATATGTGTTTGCTGGTAAAGGATTTAACACACTGAGACCCAGTGTGAGTAGCAGTGATGGTGGTCGTTTTATTTATAGCCTCAAGATAGCCCCTGGCGAGACCCAAGCGCTGATGCATATTTATCTAAGGAGCGATGATGGTACAGAGCTGCAAGGCACCGTCGATAAAGTGTTAGCCTTGAATCCGGCGGTATATGAAAGTCTCAATAACCAAGAGCGTGCGCAGGTGGTGAACTTCGACTTGGTCGATACCGAAGATACGGATGGCGATGGCTTACGCGATCAATGGGAAGTGGCACAGGGTTTAATGCCCGATCATCAAGACAGTGATGGCGATACCCTGCGCGATGGTTTTGAAATCCGCTACGGCTTAGACCCACTGGTGGTTAACCTGTTAACCACTGATGAAGATGGCGATGGTCTTTCGGTGTTGCAAGAGCAAGAACGAGGCACCAGCCCTATTCAAGCCGATAGCGATAACGATGGCCTTAACGATAACGACGAGCTAAACCAATACGCCACCGATCCGGCCAACGCCTATTCCGATAGCGGCCTGCTGCACGATGGCCATGAAGTCTTGCGTTTAAACACTAACCCTAACGACGGCAGCGATGACATGGATGAGAACATCCGGAGGGACTACCTGAGTCTGGGCACGCCCTGGCTCGCGCGAGGTCGCAATGGGCTCGACTTTGCCAGTAATACCTCGACGGTGTTAATTGGCGATAACCCCAATAACACCCGCTACGCCGAGAGTAACTACCCCGGCACCTGGAGCGAGCCGTATTTTGTGTCCATACATACGGATAATCGCGAGCTTGAATGGCCCACCGTGCGCATGGACAAGGTCGAACATCGCCGCCGCGTTTACGTACCCACCTCCGGCAGTTTTGGTCGTATTTTGGATACCTTCACCAACCCACTGCCCCAAGTGCAAACCTTGACGGTGACCTTAAGCCTCACTAAACCAGGCGCTAACTACATCATTGAAAGCACCTCCAGTGGTGATGCCACGTTAACCGCCGAGGACACTCACTTTATCAGTCGTCCCAGTCACTATGAGTTTCTGGTGCATCACTATGGGCAAGGGAATACCACCCAAAGTGGCATACAAGGCTACGATCTCGCAGGTCGATCCATAGCCGTGGACTACACCCTCACGATACCCCCAGGGCAAACCCGCAGCATTATGCAATTCTTTGCGTATGCCGGCACTCTGACCGAGGCCACCACCTTGCAAACAGCCCTTGTCCCGTTAACGTCTGAGCACTTAGAAGGTATGACGACACAAGAACAGGCGCAGGTAGTCAACTTTAGCCTGCCGCTTCAGTAAGGGAAAACGCCCACAAAAAATCACTAGAAAATACATCACAAACACGCCGCCACATAAACATAGATCGAATATATGTGGCGGCCTTCTCAATACGAGTAACAACGATCATGAACAGAATACGTACCAACAACCGCCTACACCGTGTGTTATTCACACTGCTACTGTGGATCACCACCACCGTTACCGCCACCGCTGCTGAAGTAGAAACCCTCACCTTTTTTCACCACGATGCTTCAGGCTCCGTCGTCGCCGCCACCAACGACGCCGGCGAAGAAATCTGGCGTAAAAACTACCGCCCCTACGGCGAGCAACAAGAAGGCAGTAACACCAGCGAACCCGTTTCCTATACCGGCCACACCCACGACAACGCCCTGGGCCTTACCTACATGAAAAACCGCTACTACGACCCTCACGCAGGGCGTTTTATGGGGATAGATCCGGTAAGTGTGGAAGACAGTGTCGAAAGTAATCCGCAAATGTTTAATCGTTATGCCTATGGGAATAATAATCCGTATCGGTATGTTGATCCGGATGGGGGGAACCCAAAACTTATTGCCGATTTTGCGCTAAACGTTGCCTTGAACTACGCCACAACCGGAAGTTTAGGCTTATCCAGCGCCTTAGTAGAAACCGCAAAAGGCGCGTTTAATCCCTTGGCAACGGTGAGTAAAGTCAATAAACTCGCCAAGGCTATTCAGCAGGTGAATAAGAAGATTGCTGCGGCGAAGCCGGCGGGCAAGGGTGCAAAGGGTGCAGACAAGCTTTGCTTTGTAGAAGGTACGCTCATTCATACTAAAAACGGCTTGAAACCCATCGAAGAGATACAAGTTGGTGATCTCGTTGCTTCGAAAAATGAGTTTACCAATGAAACTAATTGGAAACCTGTTGCTGATTTATTCCGTAATTACGATAAAGAAATTCTAAATGTTACTTTAGCTGGCACCGAGGATGAGGAATTACTGGGTGTTACGAAAGAGCACCCATTCTGGGTTGAAGGTTTAGGGTGGGTAAAAGCTGGAGAACTTCGGGAAGGCTATGAGATATATAGTGTTAATGGCAACATTTTAACGGTTAAATCGATTGTTCTTGATGAGCAACTACATGATACCTATAACTTTGAAGTTGCTGATTACCACACTTATTTTGTAGGCGAGCAAGGTGCATGGGTTCATAATACATGTAAAACTATAAGTGCATTACAAGACCAAATTACTAGATCGGGAAAAATTCACGGAGACTTAGACGCAGGTATTGTCGATAAAATTCGAAATAATAAAAGTAGTTTAGAAAGCGCAGCTTCGATTTTTAGAACAAGTTTGAAGCAGCGACGAAAGGAGTTTAAAGAAACTTTCGGAGGCGGAGATAAAGGTCACCAGAAACGTATTAAATCAGAGCAAAAAATCCTAGATAAAATAGATCGAGCTTTACGAGAGTTTTAGAGATGAAAATAATAGATAATATGACAGAAGCAGAGTTGATAGATGGTTTTTTGTTTGAATATTGGGAATACAATTCTGAGGATTATGGAGAAGCTCTAAATCAGCTATTATCTGTTCTCTGTAAAAATGTCTCCTATAATAAGGTATTGAAGCTAGTTAATTCACAAGTTGAATCAGCGAAAGTGGCTGGCGTTTGGCTCGCTGCAATGCTTGGTAAGAAGGCCGTTTGCATATTTGATGATATCAAATATTTAATTCGTTCTGAAAACGCAAAAATAAGATATGAATTGATGGAATGTTTTTTAGAGTGTGCAGCTTCCGGGGAGGTAGTGCTCGATCTAGTGAAATGTTTAGATGATGAAGAGTCTGCTATTAGGCTCAGAGCTTTGGACTATTTGAAATTTTTATCCGATGATCAGATTATTTCTGCATATGAATATGCTTTTGGTAAGGGTGATACATACTATAAATACCTTTCAATATTGAGGAGTCAACTTAAGTCAGAGATTACAATAGCTGAAATTGAAGATGGCATTGTATCTGAGGACGTTTTTTGTAAGAGATTTTTTTTTATGGCCGCCGTGCGAGGTGGTAAAGATACTAAAGTGCTGAGTCATTTAGCTCAGATTTCTGATGATACTGATATAAATAAGTATCTTGAGTCCTTTATTAAATAGGATAATTAGTCCCGTAATCCGGGGCTAATTATTTAAACTATAGTAAATACCAACTTATTGTCGTACGCCTCAATTTTACAAGAGCCACCGACAACACCCACTTTATCAGTCGCCCCCGATCTAATCCGTTTGTGGTGCATCACTACGGACAAGGGGATACCACCCAAAGTGGCATACAAGGCTACGATATCGCGGGTCGATCCATAACCGTGGACTACACCCTCACGATTCCCCCAGGGCAAACCCGCAGCATTATGCAATTCTTTGCTTATGCCGGCACCCTGGCCGAAGCCACTACCTTGCAAACAGCCCTTGTCCCGTTAACGCCTGAGCACTTGCAAGGCATGACGGCGCAAGAACAGGCGCAGGTAATCAACTTCAGCCTACCGCTTCAGTAAGGGAAAAGCGCACAAAAAATCATTAGAAAATACATCACAAACACGCCGCCACATCAACATAGATCGAACAGATGTGGCGGTCTTCTCAATACGAGTAATGATTACCATGACTAGAATTCGTACCAACAACCGCCTACACCGTGTGTTATTCACACTGCTACTGTGGATCACCACCAGCGTTACCGCCACGGCTGCTGAAGTAGAAACCCTCACCTTTTTTCACCACGACGCCTCCGGCTCCGTCGTCGCTGCCACCAACGACGCCGGCGAAGAAATCTGGCGTAAAAATTACCGCCCCTACGGCGAACAACAAGCAGGTAGCAACACCAGCGAACCCGTTTCCTATACCGGCCACACCCACGACAACGCCCTGGGTCTTACCTACATGAAAAACCGCTACTACGACCCTCATGCGGGGCGTTTTATGGGGATAGATCCGGTAAGTGTGGAAGATAGCGTCGAAAGTAATCCACAGATGTTTAATCGTTATGCCTATGGCAATAATAATCCGTATCGCTATGTTGATCCGGATGGGGGCAACCCTAAGTTGGTTATAGATTTTGCTTTAAACGTCGGATTAAATTATATGACGACAGGAAGTCTTGGTTTTTCCACAGCACTACTCAATACTGCTAAAGACGCTGTTAATCCATTGGCAACACTTAATAAAATACATAAACTAGGCAAGCTGGCGGTAGCGGTTCAAAAGGTTAATAAAAAGATTGCGGCGGCGAAACCGGCGGGGAAGGTTGCAAAGAAGGGAACCTTGCCTGATGAGGTATTTAAATCGAAGGCACCAAAGCAAACGACTCCCGGCACGAAGACTCTCGAAGGGCAACATATTAACGACAAAGGCAGAGTTGAACCGTGGAAGGCTCACTATGATGAACATGGTCGTCAAATAGGTCGAACAGATTACAATGCTGGAAATAAAACTCAGGGCATTCCAGATACTCATCACCATACTAGAGAATATAATGCTAAATTCCCCGTTGGGCGTAGTACTGGTGATCATATTCCAGGAGAATATCAACCGTGATATACAATAATATTGAAGAATTCCTTGCTTTAAAGCCTCGTCATTATAGATTTTTAAAATCTATAAATTTAAAGAGAAATATCAGTGAAGATAATTGCTCTTTGTATGAAGTTGAAATTGTCTTAAGCAATCTCGGCGATAGCGCCCCTACTGATTTACTAGTACGTTGCACGAATGCATTTGATATTAAAATTGCAAGTGTTGAAGGGATGCCAGGCTTGTTTGTTGATATAGAAGATGTTCGTATCCAGCAGCTTGAGGACGGTGCATATAGAATTGCGGAACAAGAAGAAGGTGCATTTTCTTTTTATTGCGAAGAATTTTTTGCTGAACTGATTTAGCTGTAGTGGATAAAAATTAGCCCCGCAAATACGGGGCTAATTATTTACACTACGGTAAAAATCATAAACACTCACGTTTCCTAACCACGACGCTTCCAGCTCCGTCGCCGCCGCCACCCACGACAACGCCCTGGGTCTCACCTACATGAAAAACCGCTACTATGACCCACATGCAGGCCGTTTTATGGGGATAGATCCGGTAAGTGTGGAAGGTAATCCACAGATGTTTAACCGCTATGCCTATGGTAATAATAACCCGTATCGCTATGTTGATCCGGATGGGGGCAATCCAAAACTTATTGCCGATTTTGCGCTAAACGTCACCTTAAATTACGCAACAACCGGAAGTTTAGGCTTATCCAGCGCCGTAGTAGAAACCGCAAAAGGCGCGTTTAATCCCTTGGCAACGGTAAGTAAAGTCAATAAACTCGTCAAGGCTATCCAGAAAGTTAAAAAAAAGATTGCTGCTACCAAATCCAATAAAAAATTTGCAAAGCAAACGGACTTTGAAATTGTTGATACCAATGACAAACTTATAGGACGTATTGAATGACCTCTTGACTCTCTGAGATCGCCCAAAGCGAACATAGATTTAAGTAGCTCACAGGCAAGCATGGATAGTAGAAAATAGCAATTTATACGAATTGACGGAGGGACAATTGCGTAAGCCCCTCTTGGGATCTGGTTCTTCGGTACCAAAGTCATTAGGCGTGTTTAAAGTTCAGGCAGGAAAATTAATTCTTGGTTCCGACGGGTTGTTTAAGTATGCAAGAATAACAGATATAGCTTCAATAGTACGAAACTACTCCCCAAAAGAATGTATTCCTCGCTTATTAAATTTAGTAAGGCTTCCATCAGGGATGTACTCAGATGATGTTGCAGCCATTGTCTGTGATATTAAATAAAGTAACAAGCCCTACAATCGCAGGGCTTGTTATTTACACAATATTAAAAATCAACTTCTTGCCATACACCTCAATGGTGTAAGGCGCAGCGATCACAAATCCCGCTACCTCAAATTTTAGTATCACCTCTTCTTATTCTGCACATCCCTATTACTTGATCGCATAGACAGAATAAGCGACTCCACCATCAATGAATCGACCTACACCAATTGCAATAGTATGATTCAAGTAGTTGTATTTTTTAGATGATGTTTCAAACACGGGATTAGCTCTAAAATAAAGTGTTCCGTCGTTATTGGTGTGAATATATCCATTATAACTTGAATAAATAATATCACCTTCATCTGTTTCGATTACTGCTCTAACATCTATCTTTGATGTTCTTGCATTGAGCCTCAGCAACCAGTCTCCACCATTTGGAAGTACTCTTCCATTTATTCTAGGCCCTTCTACGACGCCACCACCAATAGGAAAGATTGTTCTACGGCCTAAAGGTGTCTTCCCAACTTCTATTGGTGTGGCTAAGGAAGCTTTTATTTCAAAAAGATACTCATACTCAAGTCCAAACTCTTGTGCCAAAGATGCCTGGCTTAAGCTAAATGATAATATTAAAGTTAGTAATGACATGTATCTTGTGATCTTCATAATCCTGCCTTTTGCTTTTAGCTTGGACGTATAACAATTAAAAATGAATATTTTTGTAATTATACGAACACCTTCAATCTGATATCAAATGAACATGTTAACATTATACAAATTCAATAAACTAGATTTTTATTAAAAACGAACACCTTACTTTTATCACCAAGTTGAATTCAACGACGGAGTTTATCTCAACCTCTTGCATCGCCCTATTATATTGCAACCAACATTAATCAATGTGAGGAAATTGATGTTAAATATCACTCTTTTTTCAAGTAAACGAAGTACTTTGTTTTTACTTATATTCATCATACTTCTACTAGTTAATACACCTAGCCACGCGATTATAGAAAGTGCAGTAAACCTACCTGCGAATAATAAAGTATTATTCATTATGGGGCAGGATTCGTCGACATTGGAAGATTATAAAAACGAAGTTCTTGATCAGAACGATAAAATACCTGTACCTGGAGGTGTCACACTTTATACCTCCATCCTCCCTGTAGCGCTCGATCCTGATAATAAAGCACCTCAAGATGCTGCGATGTATGTATCGGGTATTGAGGGTGCTCCAGTTGATAAAAGTAATGGAGACGTTGATTTTCATACAACACTAGCTACCTACGATGCCGCTAATGATGGCAAAAAAGTAGCTCTCTCAGTCGGCCTTTATCTCTCGGATGAATGGGCGAATTGCAGTAATCAACCGTTACGGGCAATTATTGGTGGTAGCAGGGCAGTACAACTATCAGGGGATCTCAATGCGGGGCAGGATGTTGGAGAAATAAACCAAGTGGATTCTATTTCATATTCATGGAATAATGCAATTAGAAGGATGATCATTTGGTTTAAACATCAACAACGCCCGGTATTTTTGCGTATCGGTTATGAATTTGATGGGCCGTGGAATTGTTACAATCAGGATTTTTATAAAGCGGCCTTTATCCGTATTAAAGATATTATTAATAAGCAAAATGCTAAAAATGTCGCCACCGTGTGGCAAGCTGCAACTTATCCTGATAACGGTGATGCTCAATTTAATTTTGATCCATTTCCTAGTTCAACTAATGTTAATCAAACGCCAATCGCTCACTATAATACCTGGTATCCCATCCGTGAAGACGGCACTGATAATGTAGTAGACTGGATAGGCCTTTCTTATTTTGCCGGGCCTAATTATCTTGACTATCAATGGATGTGTCAGGACTCAACTAAGCCATGGACCATTCCAGATGGTTCACCACGCCATTTACAAAATACCTTATTACAAATAGCTGGTGACCGTGGTAAACCTATATTTATTGCCGAGGCGGCACCACAAGGTTTTGACTTGGTCAATAAGAACTGGAGTTGCATAACATCAAGAAAGGATGATTTGCCAGATTATCAGTTTGACAACGGCCAAGCTATTTGGAATGCATGGTATGTTGATTTTTTTTCATGGATTGAAAGCAACCGTGACATAGTTCGAGCTGTTTCTTATATTAATACCGATTGGCAATCCCAAACTCGTTGGCATTGCACCTCAAAGGCAGAATCCTGTCCTACAGGTTATTGGGGTGTTACGTCTATTCAAGACGACGCTACGGTGTTGCAGAATTTCACATCGGAGCTTAGAAAATCTTTTTATATTAACGGTAGTACACCCAGCTCTTCGCCAGCACCTATCAATAGTTGCCCACCGAGCCATCCTTTTATTTGTGATGGTTTCTGTTATGTAGACCCGTCTCAAGCGCGGTCAGCTGGTTGTACTGCTTCACCGTCTCCAACCTCAACGCCAACTGCTAGCCCTATTCCAACGCCAATACCTATTCCAACGCCAATACCTAGTCCAACGCCAATACCTACTCCAACGCCAATACCTACTCCAACACCCATTCCAAGTACTATGCCAACACCTAGCTCTACGCCGATCCCTACCCCCAGTCCAGATCCCTCAGATACTCCTACACCAGTATTCGTTGACACAACTTGGATGACGTCTGCTGTACCCGCATGTTCTAACCTTTACACAGCAGGCTCGGTACCGACGTGGGGATACCATATTTACACGGAGGGAAATATACTTCAATTTGTAGGTGGGGAACTTTTCGCACGTAATACCTGGGGAAGTAATATTCGGGCAGTATTTTTTCGCAACAATGCTAATGGCCGATTACAACATTTAGGAACCCTTGAGAATAAACGCTCTGGGAATACCGCGACTGTGACAATTCCTGATGATTGGATGAAAGGCAATACTGTTTATTATGTTTCATATGAACGTGCCGTAACACCACTCAAAACGACTCTGGGAGATGCATTGGCCTATCACGACTCCAGTTTGTTTGGTTTTAATAAAGGCTGCATTACAGATATCTATACGGGCACTGCCGAAACATTTGCAGGTTGGATGCGCCTTCAGCATCCACAAGGTTTTTTCAACGACCATAACGTTTTTAATGAGCGTAACGACCCAACCAATAACAGTGCAGGTCATTTCAAAAATGTACCAAGGTTTACAATCACTCTTATTCAAGATCAACCACAAAAAGACTTATTATTTCAGGTTGATTTGCATTATGAATCTTACTCTACTCTCAGTACCACCATCGATATTACGTGGTCAGGAATAGAAGGTGTTGAGGCGCGAGCAGGGGGCAGCCCGAGACACTCTCTAAGTGAGCAATGCGCGCCAACAGACACCTCGGGTAATACTGCCATTTGTAACCTCGGCTCCAATTTTTCTTACGGCCAAAATATCGACTGGGAATTGCGTGTTATCCCAGATCAAAGCGCAGGTTTTAATTTATACTCCCAAATGCTTTACTATATTAAAGGCCAGGGTTGGGGAAAAGAGTCGTCGGACCCGCGAGCATTACTTGGCGGTGAGACCAGCGTCGATACTTTTGGAGCTAACCAATATGAGCGCGCAGCACAATTCATGCAGCATTCAAATACTTCTTCTTTAAAGATTGTTAGGGATTTCGTCGAACAACATGAAGATTTTCGCTTACCTATTGGTACAGATATTACACCAGGTTTTCAAACGTGCGAGAGCTGTCATATTAATGATGGCCGTAGCCAACGTATCTTCAATATCCCAGGTAAAGGTTTGCGGATAGCGCCACCTTTAATAGGTCTTGGTTTACTCGAACGCGTACAGTTTAACGGAAAAACGGGTTTCGGTTGGGAAGGTGACAACAACAGCATTGAAGATTCCGTGCGCTTTGCGTTAAAAACCGATTTTGGTTTGACATTTCCGAGTCCGAAATTGGTAGAGCGACTCACTCACTATTCACAATTCGTCGCGGTACCTCAGCGGGATAAGAGTAAACTTTTTGAAAGAGATGTCATTGCAGGGGAAATTTTGTTTAACGGTCAAATGCTATGCTCATCTTGCCATCAAGAATCTCAAATTATGAATAATGGCGATATTATTCGCCCCTACTCTGATTTATTACGTCACAATATGGGCGACGGCGTATTTCGAACGTCGCCTTTGTGGGGACTAGGGCGAACAGCGGAGGTCGTCGCTTTCAGTATGGATATGATGGTCGACGGCAAACGCAATGCGCAGCATGCCGTTGCTCAGCGTCAGTCTTTACCTGTTGATGAAAGTAAAACTCTATTTATGCACGATGGTCGCGCCAAAGGATTAGATGAAGCAGTACGGGCCCATGGGGGTGACGCAGCTTTAGCACGAGATGCATATATCAGCGCGTCTCAAACTCAACGTAATCAATTGTTGTTATTTTTGCGTTCGCTATAATTTATTTACTGTCTTATTTGCGGGCCATTCAACGCTCTATACATAGTCATTGCACGGCTATCTACAGGCTTTCCTTCTATTAATAATGCTCCAACCTCAGCGACAAACTCCGAAGGGTTTGTCGCTGCGTACGAACTCACACCGCGTGCAATTTTTTTAGCTTCAGGCGTAAATTCCTGCAGTTGGTACTGAAAACCTTGTTCTCGCCCTACCTTTTTGAAGTGAGCAGCATGCATTAATTCATGTGCCATTGCACTTTCTATGGAAGCGCTTACTGTACCTGGAAACTGTTTGTAATCCTCAGGCTTGGTATTTTCGATTAACACTACTTTGGCAGAAGGTAAATACTTCCCTTGCATACCCAACAACTGGCTTTGTACGATATCACCGGAATAAATTGCGGTGCCACTGATGTCAATTTTGTGATGCAAAAATTTTTCTAATACATTTTTCATGGCCAAATTTCTCGTTGCTGATGCTGGCACATGGACAGTAACGCCTAGTTGATTTGCAAGTGCTTTTAGTTGCTTTTTAGCCCTAGTAGCCTCATTTGAGGCTACTAACCTTTCTGAAAGTCTACTAACTGGCTTAGCAATAGACGATTGATTTCTGATAGCCCTGATAGTGCTCTGGTCTATTTGATTTGTGATTCGAATTTTATTGTCTATCTCTTTCTTACACAAAGAGAACGTCAAGTAATTCTTTATAGTGTTTTCTGGTTTTACTAAAGCAGCTCCCACTGTAGGAACATCAGCAGCCGTCCTTGTCCTTGATCTCGACTGGGTCATAACAGGCTCAGTCGCATTTACATAAGAAAGCCATTTTTTGGGCCTATCCTCTTTATCTAATCGCCGATTTAAATGAGCTGATCTAATGCTAAATATTCCAACACCATCAGTGGCCATTAATATATCCGTCACCCGTATTACTAATAATTTTCGCTACTAAATAATTCTACTTATATGTCACAAAAAGTTGATTAAAGTTCGACCGAAAATATGATTATTTTAATCTAGAACAATGAAGCCTAAAGAAGAAAGGGCTCGTATCTGATTATGATTTGATACATATTTAACTTATTGTGCTTGTTACATCTGTGGAATTTTTAACTACCATAGATGAAGGTTTAAATGTAATTTTTTCGCATTGAGAGCCTTGAGTATCGTTATAAATTTGTAAATATTTTTCCGCACCTCGGTAACTCTTTGGCGCTGAATTGGCATAATCATAAACTTCAGCCGTGCTCCGTATAACAGGCTTATCATTTTTCCCCTCTTCTATAGAGAATGACGCACTTACTTTATTCTCGGTTGCACCAATTAACTCGATAACCGAAGGTGCAGAAAAATGCGTCAATTGATTGTGCTCTGGATTTGGGAGCCGAACCCAAGTTTGGTCTTGAGCTTTTTTTATAAATGAAGCACATTTAATTTCTACAGCCCCAGTTTTGGAACATATGTAATCCACAACATCTTGAGCATTACTTGTTTCTGACGCTTGATAGTTTAACGCTTCTTCGGCAAATTCTCTAAGAGCGGCATTTACAATAGTATGAGGCACTGAGATATCTACACCATTATGGCGAATGACGTCACGAGATTCAACTGCCCCCCCTGTGGCTTTATATTTTGATGATTTACTACTCCCATCATCTCCTATTTTTAAGAAAATATTTAACTGCTTCCCTCTTTCCTGAAAGAGAACTTGAGCACCTCCATTGACAAGTTTTCCTCCTAACGTAAATACTTCTTTAAGTTTTGGCTTTAATGTCATTTCGTCTAATGACTTAGGGGTAATCTCTATCATTTTCTTATGTCCATCTTTTGGCACATCATCAGAGATGGAAAATTTACCATAAGAATTTCTGTGTAGAAAAAAAGCTGGAGCCGTAATTGAATCTTGATCTTTTGAAAATGCTTTATTTACTTCACCTTTTGGTGTTATGTCATACTTTTCTACGACAAATATAACATCCTCATCTCTTGTATTGGCCAGTAACCTATCAATATTATCTTTAAGATGGTGGTTTTTATTGATAGCATCTACAACAGGTTGCCTAACTAACGATTTTAATTGTGACATATCATCAATGGAGACATCTGGTTTACGTGTTCTTAAACTCTCCACAGCTTGTGTTTTGTTAAGTGGTAAATCAGGAGCCCAACTGTCTTCATTTTGGTTAGCATTTGCACTTTCAATAGAGTTATTTACGTAAGTGCCTACACTTCTCGATTGGACAAACATATATTCATAAACCTCTTAGTCTAGTGCTGAATTGGTTAATCCAATAAGAATTAAGTTCGATTTAATCGCTTTAAAAGGCAAATCGCGCCTATTGGGCTATTAAGACGTAAGGCATGCCCTCGGTGAATTTTTATCAATTACCGGAGGGATAATAAAAATCATGCTTAATTGGTATTATTTATTACTGATGTCTAAACTGTCTACTTAATAAATAGGCCATGTCAATATACACCTGCTGATTCCACGTATTTCATAAAAGTTAATTTATGCTCAAAATTAACATTTAGTAGATAAATTTTATACTTATTTTTTGTATGTATAATATATGAAAATCCTAAAAATATTTTGTTTAATAAATCTAAATCAATTTACAATACCTAAGATTAATGTAGTTTTAAATTTTTCATTATGTATCCCTTTTACTAGCAAAACTTTGATTTAAAAATTGTTATATAAAGTTCTGGCAATAGAAAGGGCTTTCAGTGCGTATATTTTTTAAATTCTTAAGAAAATTAAAAAATGGGTATAAAAAGACTATTTCAACATCTATTTTAGGTAATATAGTAACCAATGGTATTGAGATAATTTTTTGCACTTTTTAGATAAGCATCTTTAAGCCGTACCATGGTAACCATGTATGGGTTAAATTTCCCCCTTTTGTCACTGTTTCTATTTTAGAACTAGAAAACTATCGCTAGAAAAAAAATGGGAACTTAATACCAACTACGAATACATACGGCTATAGATTTTTTTCGCACTACGTTAACGTGCTTTCTAATTTTCAAAAGGAAAATATATGAATAAATTTTTACACCTAATTATTGCTTTTACTTTTCTTGTTACTAGTAATTCTCCAATCGCTATACCAATTAATGACGTTAATGAATTAGATCGTGGCCATACGAGAATTAATTTTAATGAGCTTCGACCGGATATTATTGTTTCTAATCAATATCAAGCTAGTGGTGTTATCATTAGTGGTTCGCGGGGAATGGATGGAAAAGGAGCTCCCACCGATGTATTTTCTAGCTCTTTGTTTGATTTTACAACCATTGGAATACGCGATAGCCAACTAGACAGTAGTATCATTCTTGACTTTTCTGTGCCTGTTACTCAATTTGCGGCATTTATTATCGACCCAAAACCGGGTAATTTAACTGTTTATGATGATTCGAATAACCTCATTGAGAGCCTTTCACTCACCGAAAATGTAATTGAAGGTTTTGCAGGCGTTAATACTGGAGATCGTTTTATAAGTCGCGCCATCATTTCTGGAAACCGCTTTAGCTTGAATGAGATTCTATTCAATACAGCCAAGCTTAGTACAGGGCTTGAGGTTGATATATCCGTGACATCAGATTGGGGGGAAGGGTATTGTGTAGAACTATTGATCAGCAATACCAGTAGCGACACTATTTCAGAGTGGAGTATCAGCCTAGACACTAATGCTGCAACCCTATCTGAAAGTCGTTGGAACGCGGAATTTTCAGATGTGAGCGGATCTATAATAATTTCAGGCCTATATTGGAATAACACAATTGCGGCAGGAGAAACTGATAACACTATTGGCTTCTGTGCCTATAGAGACAACCCCGATAGCACAACATTACCATTGATCGAGTAAAGAAGAGAATATAGCTACTCTAGTTGATGTCTTCAATTCTTATATCTAGAATAGATGATTTTTGAAGCGTTTTGATTATCGTTAACTATTGTCACGATTTTTCACATAGTCTATTTTTTTAGTAGTAATGCAGACTTCACTAGCGACCAACAAATTCGCCTGATATATTTTTATATCAGGCGACCGTTATTCTACAAAGTCAGCCTATTATGAAGTGGCTAAAAATAAATATCGCTTATAGATTAGAAATGTTACATTCTAAAGTCGACTAACTGGCCACCTGTACAACCTTGTTTGTCGTAGCCAATAACACGCTTACCTTTTCCCTTATTTATCTTAATACTCGCTTCAACATTTTGCCAAGTATGATTATTAGTACTGCCACCTTCAGATATTCCTTTATGATAACCAACATTATTACGCGCAATAACGTCCCCCTTACTATTAAGCACAGCAAAGCAATCAACATGCACAAAGTTTTGGCAATTTGCTAAGTAATTTCGGTTTATGTTGTTACATGATTTATCACACATCCGACCATTATCTCTTAATGCATGTTTCTTTTTTAAAAAAAGTTTGCTCCCAGATGATCTAACACATTGGTCGTTAATAGCGTAGCTGGCACTACTGAACATTAAGGTGCTTAGAATAACGCCACACAACAAAGTAATATTGCTTTTCATAAGTTAGACTCCCACTTTATTTAAGGGTTGAGTGTTAATAATACAATCGGATATATGATCATTTTGTGATTAGCACGACCAAAAATTAATTTTTCTCTTTATTTTCTTACGAAGCTAATTCCATAAAAAAATAAATTCTTTGATATCACCTTAGTTTACTCAACCAAGGGGCTATGATGCTCTGAACTACGGAGAAGGATTATAAATTAAATTAAGTTAATTAAAATAATAGAATGTAGACAAAATATAGAAGAAAGCCGACTTAAATCAAAACCTAAGCCTCGTAAAATAATTATCGCGACAAAACTATGCAAATATGATTTTAAATAGACGTAGGAAAGAACCAAAAAAAAATTATGAATTAGTACTTATCAGTACAACCATAAAGTAATCTACTTATAGTACAAATATTTATATATTTTTTTAACAGCATGAATGATAAGAGTTTTAACTAGTCCAATCATTCCCATCTATTAAAACAAACACTAAATGATGATTTATATGCCCCAAAAAATAATAAACTAACATATTTAGGCACGACACATACTCTTTGCTTATATTTTCAACCAGCCATTGAAATCGAAAATTAAATCTAATAGAGATTTTGATAGTGATGAAACCCAGTAGAAACTCTCCCCTTCCATATGAAGCTTTAACAAGTTTCATAAATGCATAATTTTCGAAAGAGAAAAAAAACTGTAATTATTATTAAAATAAAAACGTAGATGACACCAAAAACAACAACTGTAAATCGGTCTAAAATCTTATTTTATAAGAACCATAATTATGCGAGCAAATAACATATATTTTATTGAAAAGCTCCGGCATTTTAGCTCAACTAATTAAAGTTCATATTAGCAGATATTCCATATGTTTTTCACATTGTGGCAATTATATAAAATTGCCTGCCGGCCATATATTATCTAGTAATATAACGACTTGTTTTATAAAAAGTCATCTCAACTGGTACTATTAATTTTCGGGATTAATTAGTGATAGTCAGAATCTCTACACTTAAGTTTTTTAATAATTTTTTAAAAAAATATTGCTAACGGTTATCATTTCCATAAAGACCAGCGACCAATTACTACATGACTACTAATTTAATAATCAGCAAATGTATTACAATGCCACAATATTATCTCTCAAGACTTTTTCGGTTGATGTACTAGCACAACTCTACTTTAAGCAAATATAATGAACATCTAGATAAAAAAAGATACACACGTGAAAATAAAAAATTGTTTTATAAATAATTTATTAACACAACTAAAACTTCACCCGGAATAATATGAAAGAAAACTAACACTGTTAATACTTTACAGAAACAGAATTTACTAAAAACTTATTTATCAAGATATATTGTGACAAATAACATCAAAAATTTAAAATTAATTTTTCTTAGAATTTATATTTTCTTAAATAACATCCGGCCTAATAAATATTTTTTAGTTTAGCCACCTAAATTTAACATCCCAAATAGGAGAAAATGTGTACAAAAATATTATATTTATCTTATTCATAGTTTTTATTTTCAATCAAGCTCATGCGCAAACCACATTTGGTTCTGAGTTGATCAGCCATCAAAAATTTGGTGATGGGCTTATGGTTGTATCCAGCAAAATTGTTCCGTTATCAGGCACTGTTAGCAATATGTTTTTCTATAACCGGGAGGATAAGCCCTGGGAAGGAAATAGGTGGTATGAGTATGACTGGGAAATTCGCGGTAAGCTCCCGCGAAATGGCTGGTCGCAAATCCGAGTTCGAAACCATCGTGGAGGCCCGCTACGAGACGCACCAGAGAATACAAGAATGGATGTAAATCTTGGCCAAAAATTCTACAACTATATATTAATTCGTAGAGGGGATACCTTAATTTATGATATTCGTTATAACTTTGATCATAAAACATATGATTACATGAATCCATTTAAGCATGGAAAGAACTCAAGATCGGTACTAACTAATGGACCACGATTTTATAAAACCGGAAAGAATGTAAAAAATATTCCCACAAATAAACGTCTAGACTTTAATTTAGGTATTACTGGATTCAATAACAATTGGGCAGGAAAACTACCAAAAGGAGCATTTAGTAGAACATTCCAAATTAAATATGCGAGATTTTACCAATTTAAGTCATCTAATTCACATAAATTAAAAGCAAGACCTTTCTGGTTCGATGAATTTAATGGCAATCATATAGACTATAGCAAATGGCAAGTTGCTAACTGGTTTTCAGGTAATACTCAATTCAGGCCAGAAAATGTCAGTGTATCTTCAGGAAAATTACACTTAAAGATAAATAGAGGTCTGTAAGTTTAATCCGTGCCTGTCGTTAAAAGAGGATAAAATGAGCAGGCACAAATACTATCTAATACAGATTAACTAAAATCTGACGACGATAGCGCTATATAAGTAGTATTATGAATCATTACAAAAAACTTTTAAGAAAAAGAATCTTCTGCTAATTTTTTCCAACCATGAACATTGAGTGGACCTAACTTTCTGACCATAGTGTTGCGAAGCATAGAGCCTAGAAATGATTGGGTAGCTTTTATCTTTTTCAATGGTGCATCGGAAGTATTTAATACCCAGGTATTTTTCTCCTCGCGTCGCAGCTTATAGGCTTCTGCCACTTCTGATATTGGCGTCGTTGCCAATACATCAGACAAACACATAACATCCTCAAAAGCACCGGCAGCTCCCTGTTGGAGCAATGGAGAACAAGCATTCCCTGCATCACCTATAAAAATAACATTACCTTTATTGAGGTACGACCTAGTGACAGATTTCAATCTCCCTGTGACTATATCTTCATTAGATAAAGTAGTTAAAAGTTGAGGTACACCATTGGCATAATGTTGAAAAATAAGTTTAAGGTTTTCAAGCGACTTACTTTCAGTTGTATATATTTTTTTAGGATCGTATATATGTGCATAACAATAAAGTTCATCAGTGCTGATTGGGTACATCATAAATAAATCTGTGCGACCAAGCATATAAATGGGGTTTATCCCATGACAGGGAGACCTGGCGATAAAACGCCAATTCGTCATACCATAGTCAACAATGGTTTCCTCTTCGGGGAACGCCTGCTGGCGTAATAAAGAGTTTATGCCTTCTGCAGAAATTAGTAAGTCAAATTCATCATTGATTTCATTATCGGAAAAGCTAACATGTATTGTACTGCCTTTTTGTGTAGCATTCTCAATTACTGTACCATAGTGAATATTTTTCTGAACATTCGAAGCGAGAGCGTCAAGGAGCTTCGAGCGTGTAAGAGCTACAAACACTTCATCATTAAAAGGATATTCATTTAAGTTACTGGACGCCAAAATTTTACCATTTGGCTTAGAGTAAGTAATTTTCTTTACCTGGTGAGCCTGTTCAAGAACTACATCTCTACAACCGAAATGCTCCAATAGCTTTACCGCATTAAAAGGTAAGGCAATTCCTGATGTATTAGTTCGCATTCGATCTTTTTTTTCCACAATGACATAGTCTATTCCCGCTATGTCTAACCTTATTGCTAAGGCTAAGCCAGCTATTCCTGCACCAGAAATCAAGATCTTGGGTTGCTTCATGATAAATTCTCTATCAAAAATAGTAAGGCAGGAGGATACTAAGATATACACCTAATGGAAAATCTATAAATTGGGTATATAAAAAACATCAATGTTTTAAACAAGTATTTATCTGAATTACGTGAAAATGTCAAAGCTTGCTCACATATTCATATCATATCAGCTTAATAACTTTGCAGAGCTGAATTTGATGCCTATAAATGTCAGTATAATAATAACTTGGTTGGCGCTATCACTTCGCTTGAAAACCTCCATCAATACTTAGAATATGACCTGTCACAAAACTCGCCTCCCCTGATAACAACCATGCAATTCCATTGGCAACTTCCTCAGGTTTACCGAGCCGATTCATGGGATGAATTGCACTTATTATTTCTTCATTATAATTTTCATCATCGCCATCAAGTTGTTTGTCAATAATATCAGTTCTGATAGCGCCAGGGGCTGCCGCGTTAATACGAATACCTTACTGCGCATGATCAATATAGCTGCCGATTTTGTTAAACCTACGACTCCGTGTTTAGTCGACGCGTAGGTAGCGGCCCATGGTATACCGTTGAGACCAGCAACGGATGCTACATTGACAATAGCGCCCTGCTTTTGTTTTAGCATCTGAATAATTTGATGTTTCATACAATAGTACAAGTCTACAAGGTTAGTGTTCACCATGGCACTATAATTATCGCTATTTGAAGCATCAATAGACACTACTTCACTGGAAATCCCCGCATTGTTGACTGCCATATCCAGCTGACCAAATTCTTTAATAATCGTTGCTATCAAACTTTTAACGTGATCTTCATTAGTCACATCATTTTGAATGTATTGAGCCAATGTATTGAACCTTGCCCCCCCCCCCGACAAGCCGCGCCACAAATTTCTTTAGCCGCTGCCTCTCCCACATCTCGCCTTCGACCGCTAATCACAACATGGATACCTAAACTCGCAAGTTTAATGGCTGTGGCTTTACCAATACCGCTGGCTCCGCCGGTAATTAATGCTACTGTATTTGTCACTAAATTCTACCTCGATTAATAAAGATAGAGGAATAATATGAGAAAGCTGCAGATAAAGTATTTCCAGATTACGCCTAGAAAATTGCATCTCTCGCTCGTTTTTCCAGGCACTATTAACACTACCGATAAAACGTTAGGTAGTTGAAAGTAGGAAATTTGGTAGCAAGTGACGACATTGAAATTCCCTCTTATCCAGCTAATATTTATTAGATAAATACTATGGAAATCATGTGCAATGTCTCTATTTAATTTTGGTAATAAAAAACCGGTGGATGATAACCAATCTACCGATGAAAGCCAGGCACTTTTAGCGGCGATCAACAAATCCATGGCAATGATTGAATTCACTGTTGATGGCAGAATTATCACAGCAAATAACAACTTTTTAGATACTGTTGGCTACCAACTCTCGGAAATACAGGGACAACATCATCGGATGTTTTGTCATGATGATATGGCCAACAGCATGGAGTATAGAGACTTTTGGGAAAATCTAAAAAGAGGCAAATATCAGTCGGGTGAATTCAGAAGACGTAACAAAGCAGGCGATGAACTATGGTTAGAGGCTTCTTATAACCCGGTTAAAAATGATCAAGGCGAGATTGTAAAAGTTATTAAGCTTGCCTCAGATATAACTACACGACGAAAAGACGCAAAAGATGCACAAAGCCTTATCAGCGCCCTTAACCTCTCATTGGCTGTTATCGAGTTTAACTTAGATAGTACAATAATTAATGCCAATGATAACTTTTGTAAAACCACGGGATACAGCATAGATCAGATTAAGGGCAAAAGTCATAAAATGTTTTGTAAACCTGATTACGCCAATAGTTCAAACTACAGTAATTTTTGGGCGAGGCTAAATAGAGGGGAATCCTTTGGCGGTCGTTTTGAACGTGTATCCGCTTCCGGTAGTACACTCTGGTTAGAAGCAACCTACAATCCTATCCGTAACGAAAAAGGTGAAATATATAAAGTAGTAAAATTTGCTTCCGACATTACTAAAAACGTAGCTAAACAAATAGCAAATACCGAGAGTGCTATTAAGGCTCATCAACTAGCTCAGGGTACAAATGCATCAACTGAGGAAGGCGCTGAGGTAATCCATCGCGCTACTTCTGAAATGTCGGCAATATCGCAAGCGGTCACGGAGTCATCAACTGTCATTGATGATCTTGCTAGTCACTCAGAGCAAATTACTAATATTGTAAATACTATACGTGGTATCGCCGAACAAACGAATTTACTTGCACTAAATGCGGCAATCGAGGCAGCACGCGCGGGAGATCAAGGGCGCGGCTTTGCAGTAGTTGCCGACGAAGTGCGTCAGTTGGCTGGTCGAACCGCCGAGTCAACACAAGAAATTTCCACCATGATCGATAAAATTCAGGCGATTACGCAGTCGGCTATATCGAGCATGCAATATTGTAAAGAACAAGCAGACAGTGGTACGGAACTAGCTTCACAGGCAGGAAATGTTATTACCGAAATAAAGACAAGTATCTCAGAAGTGGTTAACGCTGTCAGTGTATTTACAGAAAACATTGAGGAAGGATAAATCAAATAAAAATCTTAAATTTTTAAAATATACGATTTACACATTACCTCTGTAGTGTTGTTGATTACTAGTTTTTTGACTTACCTCATATACACTACTTATCTTATTATTTTTTTTGAAGCGACTCGCCGCGACCTCTTACTGATGAGCTACATTTATAGTAAATCATTAGTAATGTTGCGCATGAGAACGAATTTACCTGTAACCCAAAAAAATGTCGACCTAAGACATGATACACGAATTGTCTCAACTACAAATGAGGCAGGCCAGATCACTCATGTCAATCAAGACTTTATAGACATTAGCGGCTTTAGCGAAGACGAACTGTTACTAAAACCTCACAATGTCATTCGTCACCCGGATATGCCCGGGGAAGCTTTTGAAATGATGTGGGATAGTTTAAAAGCTGACAAATCGTGGATAGGTATTGTAAAAAATCGCTGCAAGAACGGCGATCACTACTGGGTAGATGCCTTGGCCACTCCTCTTAAACTAAATGGTAAGACTGAAGGCTATCAAAGTGTTCGAATGAAGCCTTCAGAAGCACAGATAGATCAGGCCGAGAAAGTATACAAAAAAATTAATGAAGGAAAAAATAGCCAACCTATTAATCCTAGCCTGCTAATACAACTTTTGATGCTCATTATCGCTACAGTAATAAGTGCAATCATTCCGATGACTCTGATAGATGAGCAACTTCTTCAAAGCCTGGCGAGTCTTGTGGTAGCTTCTATTGTAGGATGTGCTGGCGCGTTTTGGATAGCGGCTCCTTGGCAACGTGCAGCGGCGGCAAGTAAAGCAATTATTGATGATCCTGTAGCAATGGCCACTTACACTAATCGTTCAGATGAATTGGGGCAGCTACAACTGACCCAACATATGCTTAATGCCAAATTGCAAACCGTGATCTGGCGGCTCAGTGATTCTGCCATTAGCTTAGAAGAGGTATCAAACAAAGCCGTCAATGTCGCCCAAGACACTGCAAATAGCATGAGTCGTCAGAAAAACGAGGTAGAACAAGTTGCAACCGCAATTACGCAAATGGCAAGTAGCGTCGGTGAAGTGGCACAAAATGCATCGGCTGCCGCAGGGGCTACTGAAAATGCAAAACACCAAGTGGCTGATGGTAAAAATGTGGTAGAACAAGCAATTACGACTACGAGTAAATTAGCCAGTAGTGTACAGGAAGCTTCCGGAGTAATTTTAGGACTCGCCGATGTAACAGATGCTATTGGTGGCGTTGTAGAAATGATTAGAAGTATTGCAGAACAAACTAACCTATTAGCCTTAAATGCAGCCATTGAAGCCGCCCGGGCAGGAGAACAAGGCCGAGGTTTTGCCGTTGTCGCCGATGAAGTTCGAAGCCTCGCTAGTAAGACGCAAACGTCTACTGATGAAATTCAGACAATGATTCAGAAGTTACAAACAGCAACAGATAAAGCCGTTAAAGCAATGGAGCAAGGTAAAGAAGTGGCTGAAAATAACGTCGCAAATTCAATCTTGATGGGTGAATCTTTTGATAGTATTGATCAAGCTGTGGATCAACTGTCATCTATGGTGGTTCAAATTGCTAAAAGTAGCGAAGAACAAGGAGCTTTTGCAGAAGAAATTAATCGTAACGTTATTAATATTCACAGCCTAAGTGAAGAAACACAGCAATCGACTCAGGAATCTCATCAGAGTATTAATGAACTACAACAACAGATCCAGCGACTACGGGGAATTGTTAATCAATTTTCTGGTTAATAGATTTAAGTTATAAACTATCCTTCTAGCATCTCATAAATAGACCTTCGTGAACTACTGGAGCGCTCATTTATTACTGGTATACCCGAGATTTTATTCAGCTCATTTGTGGCTGGAACGGCTACCTGATTCTGAAGTCCGAAAGCTTGATCTATCTCAGCCAGGGCTTTAGCAATTGTCGGGTTCACTATCGTTTTATCGGTGTGGACTCTTCGCCTATGCACAGTAACATCATATCTTTGGGTAAATGATTTTTTACAAGTAGGACACATAAAAGGCCGAGCATTTGTTGTATGTTTTATTCGAAAATGCCGTTTAGCAGTATATGGCCTAGCGAATGTTTCATAACAGCTAGAGTAAAGGCATTTATATCTTCCGTTTGGTGTACGTGATGCTCGCATAAAAAATCTTCACTATAAAAGTTAACAAAAGTAGTAGCATAATGTTTATGTGGTATTTTTATACATAAAGTTTTCTAAATAAAAAATTTTATGAGTATAGTCAGCAAACATTTATCGCTCTAACTTCTAAGGTAAATATACAGGGTCACCGTTAGACCATAAATAATCAATTTATGGGATGAAGTGTATATATCTTCAGTTAGGCCGAGTGGCAAGTACAATACTAAGGGTGACAACTTGGTTAAGATGAGAATAATTTTGTAACTAGCCACAGCTATAACAATTAAGATTATGATAAAAATACCACACCGTTTTTTTACATTAGTACAAACAAAAACCCTGTTAGCCATATTGTTTTTGTTTGCTTCTCAAGCATCCTCTGCAAAACCAGCCTTTCCTCAACAAAAAATTGTGGCTAGCGATGGTGCTACTGAAGATTTTTTCAGTTTTAGCGTTGCCATTCACAAAGACACTGCGTTAATTGGGGCTTTTAAAGCCGATAGTAAAAACAAAGAACGTGATACGGGCGCAGCCTATGTTTATACTCGCAAGGCCAATACTTGGCAGCAGCAATCAAAACTAATAGCTAATGACGGTAAACCGGGGGATACCTTGGGGGGTAATCTTGCTATATATGGAAAAGTAGCGGTTGTTGGTGCGATAGGCCATGATCAAAATGGCGAAAATGCAGGCGCAGCTTATGTTTTTGAGAATAGAGGCTCAAAGTGGCAACAGCAAGCTAAACTGATGGCCAGTGATAGTAAACAAGGTGCAGCATTCGGCCAAAGTATTGCAGTGAATGAGGATACTATCGTTATTGGCGCTCCTCACGATAACACAAAGGGCAAAAGTTCAGGCGCAGTATATATATTTTCCCGCACATCTGAAGGTTGGCAACAACAGGCAAAACTTATAGCCAAAGATACTGCAGCGGGTGACGTATTCGGCATCAGTGTTGCTATCTCAGGCACTACAGTACTTGTAGGTGCCGATTTAAATGATGAAAAAGCCAATAATGCTGGCGCTGCTTATGTATTTATTCGAACTAAATCTGGTTGGCGACAGCAGGCCAAACTGATGGCCAATGATGGTGGCGATACTGATATTTTTGGAGTTCGAGTAGCGCTTTCTGGCGATACAGCTTTAATTTCAGCTCGCAGGGACGATCATGGCGCAAAAGGTGTAGATAGCGGTTCGGCCTATATCTTTACTCGATCAGCAAAGACTTGGCGGCAACAAGCAAAGCTTATTGCACCAGACGCTAAGGCGGACGATAGGTTTGGTCGTGATGTGGCGCTGGTAGGCGACACTGCAGTAATTGGGGCAATGCATCGTGATGAAAAAGGTGAGAATGCGGGGGCAGCCTACCTTTATACTCGCTCACACAATTTATGGAAATTCACAGACAAACTCATCGCAGATGATGGCGCAGCAGGGGATTTATTTGGATGGAGCGTAGGCTTGAGTGAAAACTCAGCCGTTATCGGCACTCCTCGCAATGATGATGCCGGCAGCGAATCTGGCTCAGCTTATATATTTGACCTTAGCGCTGAGGATAACTAAGGCTTAAACGAGTAGAGCCCCAGATAGAAAGTAAATTATTCTGGGGCCGACTCTTAACAGGCGAAACAAATATACTAAGGTTTTTGTACAAGCAGAACTATCCCGGTAATTTCAGCGATTACAGCATTTTCTCCTTTTTGCAAAGGCTCGCTACTACCAACAAGTTTTGCATCCCAAACAGCGCCAGACCAAGTCACCTTGCCGGATTTGGCTTGTGAGATCTCTTCTAGTACATTTACATGCTGACCAATAGCATCATTACCCGGCATAGCACCGGGCTTTTGTTGCCATCGCCTAAGAGGTTTATAAAGAGCGATAGATGTTAAAGCTGAAGCGATTACAAAAGTAACGCTAGCATACAACCAACCTACACCAGGTATAAACCAAACGACAACAGCAGCAATAAGAGCCCCAATACCGACGAACAAAAACCAAAATAGGCTCATGTTAAAAATCAATAACTCAGCGGTGATAAGGGCAACACCTGCAATAATAAAAAACAAAAAAGGTGAGGACTCGGCCATGCTATGCTCCTTGGGTGCCTACTTTTGTTTTCAATGTATCAAATGCAGTAAATGCCTTGGCAACGGTACCTGAGATGTCTGTACTATCTGCTGGAATTAAAGCTACGGTGCCCTCTTTGGCTAACTTCTCGAAGGCTGCAATATATTGCTCAGACAATTGTTGAGCGACAGCGGTTTCGCCCCCGTCCCTAATCGCATTGGCAATAATTTTAATAGACTTAGCTCTTGAAATGGCTTCAATTTCGACAGATCTAGCATCGCCTTCAGCACGGAGAATTTTCGCTTGTTTGTCTCCTTCAGCCTCATTGATTTGGGCTGTTTTGTAGCCTTCAGAGGTAGTCACTGCGACTCGACGCTCCCGTTCAGCTGACATCTGCTTCTCCATTTCATCAAGAATCGACTTAGGTGGAGAGATATCTTTCACTTCATAACGCAGCACTTTAGTCCCCCATGCATTTGAAGCTTCATCTATGGCACGGGTAATTTCACCGTTTATGTTATCCCGTGACTCAAAGGTTTGATCCAAGGTAAGTTTACCAATTTCTGCACGCATACTGGTTTGGGCGAGTTGGGTGATCGCAAAACTCAAGTTTTCAACACCGTAGGATGCGGACTTGGGATCCATGACTTTTAGATATAGAACACCATCAATGCCTAGAGATACATTATCTTTTGTGATCGCCTGCTGGGAAGGGACATCAATCGCGAACTCTTTTAGCGAATGTTTATAGGCGACTCGATCAACGAAAGGTACCAACACATGAAAACCCGCTTCGAGAGTCGTCGCATACTTCCCCAAACGCTCTACGATGTAAGCTTCATTCTGTGGAACAATACGTACAAGTTTGCTGAGTAAAACAATACCTATGGTGGCGGCAGCAATAGTAAAAACAAAACCAAAATCCATATATGTCTCCTTATCAATACATATAGCTAATAATTACCACTTTTGTCTAATATAATAGACTTTTGCATTATCTTTGCATATTGATAAAAAGTCAACATTTGTCTAATATTGCAGACAAAAATAATACTTGGATATCACATGGTCGAACGTTACAAAGATCCAGAAATGCAAGAAGTCATCAAACGCTATATACGAGCCGCGATGGCAGAAGAAAATGTCAGCTATAGCAAACTTTCTGAGCGATTGCGTCAAGTTGGCGTTATACAGAATGAGAGCACATTAAGGACAAAGGTGTCCACTGGCTTAATGACAACCTCACTGTACATTCATATTTTAAATGCACTGGACATTGATAACTTATCGATAGCTGATCTTATGCAGCGTTATTCTCGGCTAAGAAGTGAATAAGACTTAGGGTAATTTAAATGCATCTACGAATAGGCCAGGAGTGATATCGAGGGGATTTAGCAAATGGTCTATAACGATCTTTGCTCCCCCCAACATAAAGAAACAAGTTCTTTTATCAAACTATAACATTGCCCGTTGCTTAAAAAGAAATCGGACTATTATTCTTAGGTGATTCTTGCGGAGCATCCTCTACATTACGATTTTTTATCGCGTTGCCTGCCGCACCACCGACGGCACCGGCCGCTGCAGCCCCTAGTACGACAGGTGCTGATATTGGCGCAGTTGCTATACCTAAAGCACCGGCTCCAGCCACTAGCGCACCTTTCTTAAGAACACCCATCGCAGCGCCCTTGGCAACATCACCTCCCAATGATGTACGTTCACCGTTTTTGCCATTTCCGTCGATAAAACTCCTAGGGCTCATAGCTATATCTGTAATCATGAATAATTTCCTCGTGAATTTAGCATTATGTTCGCACACAGGCTTAAGAAAAGCGCCTGGTACGTAGGAGATTGGTGGAAGAGACCGCGGCTATGTTCGATTTAAATTCTATATTTATATGATTTTTATATCTCTTATTAAATGGGAGACATGGAATTCAGTCGACACATATAACGTCATCAACTTTTTCTATCACCCCTGCTTTCATATGAACTTTAAAAAAACAAAACCATGAACCCCACACTGGCGACGTAAAATTATTAGTATGCAGGCTAACTTGTATAGTTTTCCCACTATCATATCGATCAGTTATGACTTGGTGCTTATCTATCAAAGTCTTTACCTCAACTTCTCTCATACCAACGCTTATCAACATTCGCAACTCTAGCAGTGGTACCGCAGCAACCCGGCTACCGATATCATGCATAACCATTGATAAGGCGATAGTTACCAACAAAAAAATGGAGGTATATTTCATCAATAGTTTTAAAGGTATCTTTAAGGAAGTGACTTTAATTTTCATACCCTATTTCGTTACATAACTTATTTTAAAAAAGTGAACTAAATATAGTCACAACATAAAGATTAACGCGCCAAACCAGTGATTAAAAGCCATAATTTTCATTTTCAACATAGAGTTTTCTGATAGAAATTAACAAGAGAAATAAAGTAAACTTAATTCAAACAGTCAATTTATCCTTAGCCATACCTTTTACAATCTGTCAGCACCAACCTGCTCACGCGTAAAGTTAAACAGTAAATTTAAGCAAAAAGAAGATATTAAATACTAGATAAAGGAGTCATAGTATGAAAAGAATTATTTTTGTCATTATTTACAGTATATTCTCACTACTAGTATCCACGCCTATCCATGCGTTGAATTTATCCAGTGGCGACACAATTAGCGGCTATCTTTTTTCAGAACATAGTCACTCTCATAGTTTTATAGGTAATGCAGGAGAAACTGTGACATTAATTGTGGATGAAGCAGTATCTAGTGCAGGACAAATCTCGTTGCATCACCCCAATGAGGCCTATTGGACTTATGCGAATAACTATATCATTGCAACCCTGCCAGATACCGGCACTTATACTGTTATTGTAAACTATTCGAGTATACATCAGTCAGGCCCCTATTCCTTAAGTTATTCAGCTGCACTTCCGTGATAGGCACTCCGCCGTTAAGCGATTTTTTCAACGGCGGAAATTAATCCTGACACTAAAGGAGTTAGTAAGTTTTTGCCACGTACTCTTTACCATGATTCGTGTCGTGGGCGAAGATCTACTTCAAAAGTCCAAGCGCTATCACTCTGTTGTGTCAGGCTATAATATGTTTCGGCAATAGCATCTGGCTTCATATATAGATTATCAGGAAGATCAGGAAACATTTCCCTTGTCCTTGGAATATCGACAATACCATCAATAATTATCAGGGAAACATGGATACCTTGATTGCCAAGTGAGCGAGCTAAAGACTGTGCAAGATTGCGCTGCGCAGCCTTGGCAGAGCTAAAAGCAGCAAATTTGGCACCGCCACGCAGAGACGCAGTTGCACCTGTAATAAGGATATTACCTCCTCCGTTCTCTATCATTGAAGGAGCTATTAACTTACAAACACACAGCAAGCCTAGCGCATTAATCTTCCAAGCACCTTCAAAGTCTTGTAGTGAGGTTTCCAGCGGCGCTGAGAATAAACCAGAACCGGCGTTATAAATTAATACTTGGGGCACACCTAGATTATCAATAATACTCGAAAAGGTAGCTTCTATTGAATCCGGATTAGACAAATCACACGCATAAGGGAAAATATCCTCTGAATCTTCAGCATATTCTTCCATACGTTTAAGACTTCTCGCAACTATTGCAACCTTATAGCCTTCCTTAACAAATTTTTTGCAAAATGCTAAGCCATTCCCTGGACCTACACCAGCAACAATACATAACGGTTTATTCATGGTAATTGACCTCACAATGAAAAATATTAATGGTTGGGAAAGCAATGAAGAGGTATTAGGAACACACCTATCAAAAAAATATTACATATGTATCAACAAAAACTGTAGACGTTAATAAATCACTTAGATATTGCTAATTTGATGGCCTCTTGCGCATGAATTTGCGTCGTGTCATAGAGGGGTATAAAGGTATGCTGCTGTTGTACAAGCAGAGCTATTTCAGTACAGCCTAAGATAATAGCTTGAGCTCCTCGCTCGTGCAGTTGAGTAATAATATCGAGATACTTCTCTCTTGATTTTTCAAGGATCTTACCTAAACAAAGCTCAGAGTATATCACCTCGTGGATCACCTTTCTTTCTCCACTTTCGGGGATCAAAACTTCAATACCATAGTGATCAGATAAACGATCCTTATAAAAACCCTGCTCCATAGTAAACTGTGTACCCAACAACCCAACACATGTAATATTATCGTTTTGGAGGTGAGATGCCGTAGCATCGGCAATATGTAAAATTGGGATACTAATCGCTCTTTCTATTTCAGGAGCGATTTTGTGCATAGTATTGGTACATATTAGCAAAAAGTCGGCACCTCCAGCTTCAACCGACTCGGCAGCTTTAGATAAAATTGTTGCAGCTTCTTCCCACTTTGCTTGATGTTGTAGTTTTTCAATTTCTTCAAAATCTACACTGTACATACAAATTTTTGCTGAGTGAAGTCCGCCCAGTGAACGCTTAACACCTTCGTTCAAAGCCTTATAGTAGCTAACCGTTGACTCCCAACTCATTCCACCTAGCATTCCTATGGTTTTCATAGCGGTCTTTTTATGCTCGCTTGCGTGGGTACAATTTATAAGTGCATATATTTATTATATTCTATCTAATTTCTAAATAGAGATAAATACTCTTAGCATTGGCTAATAAAATATTGTTTATTCTTTTACTTCAGAGCTCATCAAAAATTCCTGACTACTTTCTCTGTTAGGGTTTTGCTGAACAGAGGTAGCGGCACTTCTTGCAGAGTTTATATCACTTTGCTGAGATGTAGTTTGAACAACACCTCCATTGTATTTTTTCGAGGTATTCCACAACATATCCCTCACAGAAAAAAACTGTATAGCTATTAAGATTGCTGCGATAGATAGAGAAAAAGAGAGAAATAGCTTCATATTAAAAGACTGCACTTTTGTACTCCCTACAATAAGTTATTTTAAATATATGACTAATATGCATCCCTATTCAATAATGAAATATGGGAACCTATGATTCACTCAAAGGTTTTAGTTACGTAAAAATGTGCCGCCATACTTAATAACCTTAGGCCATTAACTATATAAATGAAATAAAAAATACATTTATATTTCACGCACAAAAATTAGTTTGTAACTTAATTACTCTTAGTTTCCTGTAAATGTTAAGTGGCACTTATTACAAGCAGCTCAAATAAACAGTGAGAGGCGCAATCTTGGGATAAATAACATTACTCATGTAATCCATTAGACTATTCACTCCCTAAATGTTTCTTAATTATAAAAATTTAACACGCTATCTATACATAAAAATCTACCGAAAGCCTAAATAAGGGCAATACATAAAGTTATGCCGTATATTTTTATGCCACCTGAGGACTTACTGTCGAAAATATTAACACAGCTTGATATTAAAAAAACAGTCCTAGATGACAATTAGTTATTACTCACTATCTTTTGGTGAACTTTTTATCAGAAAAGCGATATTAGTATTTTCATTCGCCATCAGATAATGACTTTTATCAAGCTAAGTATAAAATATTCACTGAAGCCTGTTGCTACCAAAATCTTTCAATATCAGTCTAGAAACAATAGCTAAACGGTATGAAATAAATAAAAATAAATCGGACAAAAATAAGGATAACGAATACAACTGATTAGGGCCAACAGCTAGGCACTACTATTCTAAATAATGAAAAAACATCTATTACAATTTTAGTGAGCGTCAAAGTCAGTACTCGCTATAGGAACATCACTAGTAGCACTCTATTGACCAACAAGAAAGGTATTAGTTACTAATAGATATTAGCCTCATACACCATACCCTATTACCGGGGTAACCTATGGCTATAATGGCTCTACTATTACCCCAAATCGATATTGGACAAAGTGATATCGCCACTCACTCATCATGCAAGAGCAGATGAAGCTTAAGATTATTTCATAACGACTTAAATGATGAAGCACTTACTAAGACTTTACAGCGAGCAATACACCACTGCATGCCATAATGCAGCTAGCTACACGATTTGTACTTTTCTGCGCTCGAGGGCTAGAGATAAGTCGTCGAGTATTACTCGCCACAAAAGCATAGCCGAGCTTGACACTCCCAATAGCAATTGTTGCAATAAAGAGTATGAGTGATACATCTAGTACAGAGATAGTCGATAGATCCAAGAATGTAGGGAAAAAACCAATATAAAATAAAATCGCTTTTGGGTTTCCAAGTGTGGTAAATAGCCCCGTTAAGAAGTTGGACATAAACGAAAAGTCTTTAACTCCTTGAATATCACCAGAATGCACTTCGGCTCGCCAAAGGGAAATCGCTAGCCAAAGAAGATAAGCAGCACCCAAATATTTTAAAATAACAAAGAAACTTCCCATAGTATTTGCAAGGGCAACTAAACCCGATACTGTCAAAACAATAAAAACATAGTCACCAGCGACAATTCCTAAGGTAGTAATTGCACCATGGCGAAACCCCGACGACATTGAACGAGCAACAACAGCAAATACACCAGGCCCTGGAATAAGGGCCAATACAAACATAGCGCCAAATAGAGCAAAAGCGGTTGTTAGTGTCATAATATGATCTCTTAATAGTAGTTATAGGCTGCTGTAAGCAACAATCTATCGCGTAAATCTGTTTTATAAAGGTGCGAAAAATAGCTTAATCAATGAAAATAACTGTTATTCACAAAGTCCCATGAATGAGGCCAACTAACTCCCTTATAGACTTCTAATCCAGGCTATATCTTCCGTACTCGCATGGGAACAAGTGCCAGAGCCGTGAATAGTGATAGCTTCCGAACTTCTCTGTGCCGCCAAAAGTGCCGAATAGAGTTTACCACCTATGTTAGTGCTTGAATCAAAAGAATAGTCAAAACCTGCTCCATTATTAGAACAGGTAGTTTGATTATCATTTACAGTATCGACAAAAATAATATTGCCATGCTGTGGGCCAAACTCAATCTTAACTATTTCAGAGGTAACATCAGCATGTACGTAACCGTACATAAAAAATACAACAATAGTCAGAATGAATTTTAGATGGCACTTAAGCATAATATTTACTCCATTAATTACAAAACCAGATAGCAACTAGAACCATTTTTAGGAATGAGCTTCCACTAGCATCCTGGTCAAAAAAGACACTATAACACACTTTTTTGATACGATAACAAGTAGCTATTAAAGTAATGATATACAGCTTAAAAGCTGCTTTTTGTATACGAAGGCGGGGCTTTCGAGCAAAAAGCTTATACCGAGATAATTTTGAGAGCTAATGCCTTGGCTACCGCATGGGTTATATTTCTCACGTTCAGCTTTTTTCTGATATTCTTTAAGTGAGTTAATACGGTGTTTTCAGAGATACCTAATTTGTCGCCTATATAAGAAGGATTTTTGCCGCATGCAATCCATTGTAAAACTTCTATTTCTCTCGGCGTAAGTACAATTGCAAATTGCGAGTTAGCCTCCATAGCTGGCATTAATAGTCGGCAGTTTTTCTCAAAAATCATACTGCAAAGAAGCGTGACTTCCGAAGTAAAATTATAGATTTCTTTATTATTCATCGGCTCGCCATACATACGTATAAACCTAAGAAGACCATTACTTTTAGTTGGCGAATGAAAAGGGATATTCAGCGCTTGAATCATACCGAAATCAAGGGAGTCATTAACAACTCCTCGCTCATTGATACTAAGATCGCTCTCCAGCTTATCTCTATAACTGTGAGCGTTCCACACGAAGGGAATGGTGTTACAACGCGCAAGTCTAATCATCGGGTCACACGAAAAGTAACCTTTAGCACGATAGTGCATCATGTAGTCCAAATTTCCCTGAGCAATAGAATGTAAGTGTAAATTATTGTTAAGGGAAGTCATTGCTGTAAACATCGAGTAATAGTGAAAACCATGCTGATAAGCAATAGTAGCAATAGCCTTATCTACTGTATCCAAAGAATTGGCGCGAGTGACTTCTTCCATAAAAGAAAAAGAATCTGAAGAGTCATAAGAAAAATGACTTTTCACCTCAGCGCCAATACTAGTCGAAACTTTGAGCTTATCTAACAGTGAATCGGCTTGTCCTTTTACAATATTATGACGCATAAAAACTCCTTTAGTATTATCGACAAATTATTTAGCAACACATTAAGACTTGAGAATGCTCTCAATTTTTAAGTCACTGTATAAAGGCATAGAATTTTATAGATAAGGGGATAACAAATTCAAGTTACGCCAATAAAAACTTTGTAATTACTTTTTAAAATAGAACTTTTATCCAAATTATAAAAAACACACAAAAGTTAACATAGCCGCCAGCTTAATTGCAGAATAAACCGCTTTATAATTAAGCTATAGTGGCGCTATCGATATGTGTGAATATTTACCCATCGTCATTATTTAGAAAAATATTGAGTTAGAATTTTTAAATTCGAATTAAACTTTCAGTCATAACGCAAAACTCAAAAATATATGATTTTGATCATACCAAATTGTTAGCATTGGAATATTTGAGGCTAGAATATTTGAAGCCGAGAGCTTGTTAGCGATTAGTACTTTTGAGCAGAAACAGGACAAATTAAATGTACATCAACAGACGCTAAAACTTTTCAAGTAGCGTTACAGGATAGAAAATATTCTCTACAAGGGAGTTTAGACAAGCATATAACTGATCAACAAAGATGCACAAAAAACACTCGACCGATCAAAGATAATGTCACTGCTAATGGTTGTCCGCTTGTCAATCTTGAAGAGCATAAAGCTAGGTACACAGCAAACCAAGAGAGATCAAAAAACGAACAATCCTGAGCAATTGTTTGGTCATTATTCAATATTATGGTAGTTTGTATAAATAATCGTGAATTTCCATTCAAAAATGCTCGTAAAATGTTGGGTGCCAACCAAAATACTTGCAACCAGTCACCTTATTTGGGGTCAAACTGATCGCATTTAGTTCGCCAACCCAGTCCAAAATGGTAGGCTCTCGATCAAATGCAACTCCAGTGCTTTCACAACTATAGATGAGCGTTAGCGCGTAGAAGAATTTATCGGCTCTAAAATCGTAGATAACAATTAATGGTTAGTAAAACAAACACCAACTCACAGAAGGCCAAGCTTGTAGAGGGTTCAATACCACGCCACGTGATAGAAATGTCGTTAATGGGCTCAGTGGGACTTATTGGAATTTTCTTAGTGGATCTTCTCGATATGTACTTCTTGAGTTTACTGGCCGATGTAGAGCTTACAGCCGCTGTAGGATATGCAAGTTCAGTGACTTTCTTTACTACCTCGGTATGTATCGGCTTATCTATTGCCACAGGCATTATACAGGCAAGAATGATAGGAGCTGATGAACACTTAAAGGCTAAGGAGAAATTTCTAGGCTCGATATTACTAAGCTTTATTGTATCCCTCGTAGTTCTGCTTATACTACTACCGAGTATGCAATATACGCTTGAGGTTCTGGGGGCATCAGGTAGGACCTTGCTCTATGCCAAGCAATACATAGAGATAGTCATGCCTACTTTGCCGTTTTTAGCACTGGCAATGTGTTTCGCAGGAGTATTACGCAGCCTTGGTGCAGCCAAAAGTTCTATGTGGGTTACTCTATGTGGCAGTATTGTTAACGGTATACTCGATCCCATTTTTATTTTCTCTTTGGAGTTAGGTATCGAGGGAGCAGCCCTAGCATCAGCTGCTGCTAGAATAGCAATGTTTATAATGGGAAGCGTCCTTCTCATCAAGCATTATCATTACTATACCAGCACTACGTCGACAGAGTTATACAACAGCGCCTTGGCAACGTTTAAGCTTTCAGTTCCAGCGGTTTTAACTAATTTTGCGACTCCGGTAGGTAACGCCTATGTAGTTTCTGTCATGTCCAACTATGATGATGGTGCGGTTTCAGGCTTCGCGATTATTGGTCGAATAATACCGATAGCATTTGCTATTGTATTTTCTTTATCTGGTGCAGTTGGGCCGATAATTGGCCAAAATCTTGGTGCAAAAAATTATCATCGCATCCAACAAACGATTAGTTTCTCCTATTTATTTGTTAGCGTTTATGTATCAGTAACTTGGCTATTATTACTAATCATAGCGAACTGGTTAGTGGATATCTTTGGCGCTACTGGTGAAGCAGCAAATTTACTTTTACTGTTTTGTAATATTGCCTCCCTATCTTTTATCTTTACCGGTATAACCTTTGTAAGTAATGCAGTATTTAATAACTTAGGTAAACCTCATTATTCCACTGTTATGAACTGGCTAAAAGCAACACTAGGAACAGTTCCTTTTGTTTATATCGGCAGTATATATTCTGGGAGTCAGGGTGTGCTTATTGGACAAGCGATTGGCAGTATTGTCTTTGGTATCGCTTCATTTTTGTTTTTACATTACTTTTTTAATTCATTCAAACAGACAAATATTGAGTAAAGTTTAATTTTACTACTGCGATATTACCCGTCAAATACCATAAGCAATTGCAAGATTAGCTGTCTAGTTATCTTGAGCGACGTGAAACTCTAATATGTGTTTATGACTCTATTGCACCAAAATCAACATTTTAATGAATATTAATCACTATGATTAATTTTAAAACCATCTATGCTTAATATTCCACCAGATTAAATATGAGCATCATATATATGTCTGCCCAGGATGACTATCGAAATAAAAGAGCGTTACTTTTAAAAGATAATGATCTTAATTTCCATGCCATTCATGGTGCAATTAGTAGCGCGGATCTTCCACTAAAGTTTGACCACGCTCCGGCTATGATCAGGGCAAAAGAGCTCATAGAGCAACAACAATATGATGTTATTCTGACAGATATAGATTTACCTGATTCTGCCGGCGTCGAAACCATCACCACACTGTTATCATTGGCTAGCAATACCCCAGTAGTTGTTATATCTAACACAGATAGCGATATGCTCGCTATAGAAGCAGTTCATCTAGGGGCCGACGATTATATACCTAAGCACTATATCTCTGATAGCAGCCTAGTAGGACGCATACTGCGCCACGTAGTCGAGCGTCACCAGTTTAAACTAGATATGGCAAAAGTGCGTGATAGAGAGCGCTTTCTAGCACACTATGACCAGTGCACCGGCCTGCCCAACCGCTTACTTTTTTTAGATCGCCTGCATCAAGCCGTTATGCAAGCCCAACGCAATTCATATCAGTTCGCCATATTTTTTATCGACTTAGATCGCTTTAAATATACAAATGATACAGTAGGTCACACCGCCGGGGATGAAGTGTTACGATGTATTGGCAAACGTATGAAAAAACTAATACGTGATTCAGATACCGTAGCGCGTTTTAGTGGTGACGAATTCGTGTTAATACTTCACTTTAGTCATGACAGAGATGCGATGACTCATCTTGCAGAAAAAATAATTGAAGAAATAAATAAGCCTATCCCCTTTGGCCATAATCTGTGTCATGTGGGTGCGAGTATTGGTATTGCATGCTATCCAAACCATGGCAACTGCCCCGAACATTTAATTAAAAATGCAGATATGGCGATGTATGAAGCCAAGAGTCGAGGGCGAAACCAAATACATTTTTTTACTCAAGAATTATATGAAAAACGTAGTCACTATTTTATTTTGGAAAAAGCACTACGAGAAGCACTACATGAACCAGAAAAAAACTTTGAATTACATTTTCAACCTAGAGTAGATTTAACATCAGGCAAGGTTCACTCGGTCGAATCATTGCTACGTTGGCATCATCCTAAGATCGGGGATATTCCACCTAGCCAATTTATTCCATTCGCAGAAGATGTTGGACTCATCGAGCAAATTGATGCTTGGGTATTAGAAACCGCTTGTAAGAGAGCTTATCAATGGCGTGAAGTAGAAACTAATATCAGTATTGGAATCAATATATCAGGGGTTTCATTTAATCAACCTTACTTCGTTAATGACATAGTTAAACCTTTATTAGAAAAATATCATGTTAAGAAGCATCGTATTGAAATGGAAATAACTGAAAGTGTATTACTAGACGATACACAGCAGATTATCGAACATCTCAATGCATTAAAAGCCCTGGGGGTTGGTTTAGCTATCGATGATTTTGGCACTGGGTTTTCATCTCTAAGTTATCTTAATAACTTTCCTATCGATACATTAAAAATTGATGGTAGCTTTATCTGTGACAAAAACAGCACAAAAAGTGAAAAAGCTTTATTGAAAGCTATTATTGCTTTAGGCAATGCTTTGGATATGAAAGTTGTAGCTGAGTGTGTAGAAACGGCAGCCCAAAAAGAGTATTTACATAGTCTAAATTGTAATGAAGGACAGGGCTACTATTGGTGTAAACCGAGAGCTGACTGGACGCCTGAAAAGAAAGATAACATAATTAAAATGCAACAAAGAAAACATAAGAAAATATCTCACTAAGCTAAATAGAGTCTGTTTTCACAGGCTTTTAAGGCTATAAAGCCCAACCTGAAAGGCATGAGTTTAATTTACAGGTAGAAACTTCTCGCAGCGCTCAAAGGCTCATTGCACTTAAACCTTGAGTAACTATTGCGAATTTCGACGCCAAAAATCTTGTGCATGTAAACTCTAATTGAGATAGATAGGTCTATCACTATGTTTAATTGTTAAAAACACCATGTTTTACTTAATGCATTCAGGCTCTAAGGTTGTCAACCTTAAGGTAAAGATTTCAGTTTCTGATCTGAGAAAAAATCGGTATCATACCGCCGCTTATACAAATGATTAATTTTGAGAATGTTTGCATTGTCGAATACATGTTACAAATAGTGTGAGCGGACTCATCAAAAGCATGCAATAGAATAAGTGATGGACAATATAAAGCCAGTCAGTGATAGCGAATTAGAATACATTAATTCTGAACTTACACAGGTAAATATTAATGTATCTATGTCTATGGCCTATATTCGTAAGACGCAAGGATGGAGCTACACTGATTTAGAACGGCATTTCACTAAGATATCTGGTGGAATGTGGAAGCGTTATTTGCAACCCAGTTATAACAAGATGCGACCGATACATGTTGTTGCTGCATATAGTTGGCTGACTATGGTTCCTATGCCCTCTTTTTATAGGGGTTTAAAGATAAAAGAATCCTATAGAGGTATGGATAATTATTCGGTCAAAGCATTAATTCACTGCGGTATCCTACCAAAAAAACAATTCTCCCTTCTCCTAACCTATATTTACGATATTTTAAACTCATCGCAAAAAGCAAGTGTCGATGCATTGATAAGTGAAGTTCGTCAAAAATATGGCTCCCTTGATGATTATGATGACAACCAATTTTTGTTTCCTGAAGTCTTAGACATGGATATGTTTGCTTATGATTATTATCGCTCTATTGCTTTAGCATTCAGAAATTTCAGAGAGCAATACAATTTGAAAGCAAGCACAGTTGCTAAAATCTTAAATTTGTCTAAGCACCGTTACGCCCAGTGTGAAGATCCAGATAACCCTGTTGTTCTTCCCGTGGAAATTGCAGCTCGACTAAAGTTAGGCTTTCATCTAACTGATGCGATGTCGTTCACTTCTTACATGGAAAAATACCCTCAGTTTCACACAGTGAGACTTGTGCAACATATAAGAGAAACTAAGCTTGTCGAACTAATGAGTCACATTACACGAGATGATAAAGACAGGGTTGTCGCAATAATTATCAATATGGCACAGATATATGTAAAGAGTTTACAAAAGTAGTTTTACCAAAAATTTAGTGCAAAAAACCACTCTATATATACTCACCCATATAGTTTGAATTAATTAGCAAATAGCCTCAAGATTCACACCTGCATTTATATGCCCCTTATTCAAAGGGTAATAGTTAACATGATCGTTAGTTAACTTGAGCATTAACTCAGCAGTCCGTTCAGGGTGCTCTAGGTGAACAAGATGATCAGCATTTTTAACTACAGAGAATTCGCAGTTAGGTAGCGAGTCCACTAATTTTTTTGCATTTGCAACTGTAACATATGGGTCTTTTTCACCAATGAAAAGAAGGCAAGGTATTTTTAAACCTGAAATATCGGAAGGCTTGTATGAAAGTATACGAACAGTATTTTCACAAAAGCACAAAACTTGCTTTTCGCTATATCGATGCACCTTTTGCCTAGCGCTTCTGGCAATAACTTTTCCCCGTGGTATTAGTTCATCCGCACAAGTTAAGCGACTAATAAATTCATCGGCAAACTTTTTTTTATCACGTATTGCATCGCTCAGTATTGCCATAGTGGCGAGGCGGGATTCTGTAGGTATGCCGGCCATACCGCCACACATTGTTAAAGTTATCGCCCCTGCCCAATTAACGCACAATTCTAGTGCGATTGGTGTTGCATACGAAAAGGCTAAAACATGGGCACTATCAATGTTCATTTCTTCGATAAAATCTCTAAGCAAATTTGCCTGCTCCTGTATATTAAATACAGCAGGTAGAGGATTTGTTAGCCCAGTACCGGGAACTTCTACAACAAATAGATTTAGCGATTCTGAAAATTTTTCAGAAAAAAATTTTACTGATTCAATTTCCTGCAAATTACCCATAAGAAAAATTCCAAATGGAGCATGTAACGAATTATTTCTGTAAAAAGCATAACGGTATTCATGACCACCCAAGAAGACATTATTAATTTCCACTGAAAACCTCTTTTTATATTTGGTTGAATGTTGAGATTTAAATATATCAGAGTGGGAATGACATTATTGTTGGGTAAATTTGAATTCAAAAAAACATATAAAACAGACATATCAAATTTGATATTTTTTTATGTCAAGAACAAAAGCAATTGAATATATTAACACTAAAAACTGGCGAATAATTTACAACTAAACATGGTAAATGTTCATAATAAAAACTAATTTCAATATAATTCTATGGTAAAGATAATGCTGCAAAAAAAGATTGTAAAATGTAACCCAGAAAATGAACCATTTGATAACAACATTGAAGGGAAAGATTATTCAACGACGGTTATGCACTATGTTGTTGACGATTTACTAGAAGAAATTGCCGATGGTATCGAAATGATAAATAATGGCCAATATTTTCAGTGTAAGAAGCTTCTTGAGCAGATAAGAAAGGATATGCAAATATCTATTTCAGACAACAATAAATTGTCTACAGAGAATTCGCTTCAATAGAATTTAAACGCTTAAAAATATTTCGGAGCACCTATCAATATAGCTTTCGTAGTAAATAACGGTGCTTTTCATCAAGACAAAATATCAACACCGTTTTAAAACTACTCGAACGAAAAATTGCTGCTGTATTATTTTAAAAATTAATGGCAACTACTCCCACTCGTAGCATATCTAGTTTTTTTATTACGAAAGTAGACCTGCATCAAATAATCTAATCGAACTCTGATTTTATATAGCCAAGGTAGACCTGTGATAAAAGTTTTTGGTAAAGATCAAATGACTTACTATGAAAAACTCCGTCTGAGAAGATTTTGTAGCGAACTAGGAGAGATCTCAAAAAAACATGGTGTTGTGATAACATTAAGTGAATACGAAGCCACTATCGAAGTCGTACCTATGGATAATAGGATGCTTAAAAATATCCAATATTATATTGAGTATTCTTGTAGGGGACTTATACCTAAAAACTGGCGCTGGTCATTTATCAATTCAGATTCATAAGCTTTATATAGCCTCCCCTATTTGATCCAAATAAACTAATATAGAAAAGCCATAATACCCCTAATGCTATTGCGAAATAGCCTATATAACATAGGCTGTTTACATACACAGTTGTACGACACATAAACCTCAATCTCTGGCGATAAGTTAGAGAGCTCGGTGGCCAATAAAATACTATTTTTAGCTAATAAAACCTGTTTTTTGATAACCTAATTCTAGTGAAAGATATCTAGCACAAGAGTACAATATTTGCTCAAGCATTTTGAGAGCAGAGAATTTCATACAGTATCTGAAATCTGTCTGAGCAGATTTAAGTAAAGAATACGATAAATGAGGATGTGCATATGTACACAGAATTCGATTTTAAAGAAGAAATTTCACATTACCTCCCTGATGAGTTTAACAATAATCAACATAAGGATGCCTGCTGGATAATTTATAATAATGCGTACCACACAGATAATAGACGCTTGATTGCCGGCTTAATGAAAGATTTGGACATTGCTCTGGATAGGTTAGGAAGAACCAACTTACACCAAAAAGGCAGCGTGCTGCGCTCCTCTTCGTGGTCAATCATTCTCAATGATTCTTGGGTACTAGGCGGTATACACGGCCATATTAATTTTGAATTAATTTCAAAGCCTTCTAGTAGTTCCATAATTAACAGCAGTTATAAATCTGGTGAACCTATCGATAGAATATTTAGAGTGACCGGGCGCGAACTTATTGGTTTAACAAGTTTTGGCTATGCTCAAGTCTACGGCCCTGTGGAAAAAATTAGCCACGATATCAATCCCAACCGACTTGAACACTGCAACTCACTTATTCAATGTATCAATAAGTCACTTGCAAGCTCTGCAACCTTTACAGCCTACCATCAAGCTATTTACGCTAAGGCAGGTAAAGTCCAAGATAAGGGCTGGAAAGTGATTGATGGTTTGCTATAAACAATGAGTTTAGCCACGCTTATTCCGTTTAACATCGCTAATTTCTATGGCTCAGCATATTGAGCACACGTGTCATCACAAAACTACAGAGAAGTGATGACACACATTAGCTCTTACCTTTAACAAACCTAGGCATTAGTGACACGAGTAATTTCCTGATCAACACGATCAAGGTGTCTGGTCTTCATCCAAACTTTCGCACCTTTTCCACCAGCTTTTGCTTGTATTTTCTCATTTTGTGGCACTCGTAACCAACTATGCTGCACAAGCAAATCATCACCCTCTTTTACTTCGCCTTCTAATACAAGTATTTCTGCCCCATTTTTTACATCAAGATTTAATTCGGCATTAGCATCAAAATCCATCACAACGACATCCTCATATTCATCGTTGTAAAGAGGAGCAAAAGAAATACCTTCAAATGCTTTGTGAGGTATGGTTTGCATATAGTTCATATTAAGGCGTACATGAGTTCTATCTTCTGGCTGAAATTGCCAAAGCTTTACAAAAATAACGCAACCATCATCTGAGCCAGGCTTATGTTTAGACTCTGGAGGATTTCGAATATAGGAGCCCGCAGGGAAGTCTCCATGCTCATCCTGAAACACCCCAGAAAGTACGATAAACTCCTCGCCGCCAGTATGAACATGGGGTGAAAAGTGGCTGTTAGGTTCATATTTTACAATAGTTGTCGCCCGGGCAACCTCCCCCCCCACACGGTCAAGAGCGCGTCTTGATACGCCAGGCATCGGCGATTCTACCCATTCCATTTCCTGGCTATGGACGACAACGCGCTGGTCAAATTCCGCATTAATTTTCATAATAAGATTCCTGTTAGTAAGCATTAACGTTTCAAAATAGAATATAGATATACACTTATACTAGGTGTGTACCATGAGTAAGTGCAGCACCCGCTCGAAGTGCAACAGCCACAAAAGTGGTTTCTGCCAACTCCTCTTCAGTTGCGCCCGCTTTTAATGCTGCTTTACGGTGAACCTCAAGACAATAACCACACTGAGTTGTCAGCGCTACGGCAAGCGCCATCAGTTCTTTGTATTTCTTAGGTATAGCACCTTCTTTCAGGGCTGCTTCATCCAATGCCAAAAATCCAGCCATTGCCTCAGGGGCATTCTCTTTCAAATTAGCAATCTTCTGTAAGTTCTTCATATCAAACATAATTAGTGCTCCTGTTTCAAACCAATTTAAACAAATCAAAATATATATCTATCTACTGATAGATATATATTCACATCAAACTCTTCTGTTGTCAAGAAAAACCTACCTAGTGATAGACAATTTACGCATGCCTGCTCGGAATTTGCTTAGATGCTGATATATGCCCCATTTTAGGCAGTAGAGGCAAAAAAGAGGGATAGCAACAATACAGGGGTGTATTTAGTGGCTATTAGTGCCAAGCTCTGACCGCAGCATACCCCCCATAACCATAGACCGGATTCTATAGTTTGCGATAATACAGCGCAGAGCTTGCTTAGGACGTTAGAGAACATGAGACCGCTAATATGTTCTCATTTATCACATGCATTCAAATGCACTAGAAAGTATGTTTTGTATTAACCCTTTTCGCAAAAATTTAATTTACGTTTGAACATCCGTGTTCTCAGTAAATACCCTGCAAGCTCATTAGCCCGATATAGGTGCCTACTAAACTCAATCGTTCAGATGAACATCATAATTTGCCAATTTTTCGACCTGCTCGGGACGTAACATACGCTTAAACTTTTCGAGAAACTCCATTTCCCCCATAACAATATCTTTATCCAACTCAGCGAGTTCAAACTGCAATTCAAGCTGCCTAAATAGGCTAACCGAGCTCTGTTCCAGAGCTAAGAATAATTTATCTTGTTTTTTGCCTTTTTCTAATACAAATTTTTGCCACTCATCCAATAGTTTTTGCTGGCTTGAATTTAAATCTAGATCGCTTAAGAATGGCTCTACTATAGTTTGCCTTTCATAAGACACAAGATCCTCGGATGAATCATCAATAATAAAAGTTTGGTTATCATCAAAACAGCTACTTGCATGATATGTCATGCAATATTCCATTTCTTGTTGACACTGATTGTTATTGGCCAAGACGCTTGTGCTACAAACTGTTACAAAACTAATTAGTCCTAGATACATTTTTTTCACTTTACTTTCTCCAGAAATTTTATTAAAACACTATTGCCTTAGCTTCTATAAAAAAGAAGAGCAAATTCAAGACCTTGCATAATCTTATTTACCGCACTCAAGGCTCTTTACCCATTAACATCAGGCTAAGAATAAAAAACTAACGGGTAGTAAACCCATAGTACGCAATGTCGAATTACCAAATACTTACCTAAACATTAATTATTTTTAATATTTTGTAGATGGCCAAAAATGTTATTCTTCTGCGAGCTATGATGAAGGTTTAACATATGAAAGTACTAGTAGTTGAAGACGACGGCGAGGTATCATCTTTCATCCGCTCAGGACTTGAACAGGCAGCCTATACCGTCGATGTATGCACCTGTGGCAAAAGTGGCCTGTTACAAGCTTCAAGTGAAAACTATGACGTGATTATTCTTGATCGTATGTTGCCTGGAGTGGACGGAATTGCTGTTACTACAACATTACGCACCACAGGGGTCAATACACCTATTCTAATACTCAGTGCTCTAGGCGAAGTCAGTCACCGTGTTGAAGGCCTTAAAGCCGGTGCCGATGATTACCTAACCAAACCTTTTGCCTTTTCTGAACTGCAGGTGCGCCTTGAAGTACTATCGCGTAGAAAACGAGACCCTGTAAAACAATGTACAGAGCTTTACTGTCATGACCTGCGCCTTAATTTACTGACACACGACGCAATACGTGCTGGAAAAATTATCAAACTTCAACCACGTGAGTATCGATTACTGGAATATTTATTGAGGCATCAGAAACAAGTTGTTACACGTACTATGCTATTGGAAAACGTGTGGGATTATCATTTTCATCCTCAAACAAATATTATTGATGTTCATATATCTCGTTTGCGCAATAAAATCGATAAGCCATTTGAGAACCACCTAATACATACTATTAGAGGTTATGGGTATGTTCTTGGCCCAGACAAAAAAGTTAGTTAGCAGTTCAAATTTCCGTTTTACCTTTTACGTGATGGGAAGTGCATGGTTAATATTTACTGTTGTATTAGTTATGTTATATCAAATTTCCCTGGTAACACTGTGGGAAACCAGTGTGATGGAGAACCAGGAGTTAGAAGCAATAGAAAATGTATTATACAGTAAAGATGCACCCGACTCCTTTGCAGCAAAAGAAAAAGCCTTACAAGAAATCAAACAACAAAGAAATTTACAATTCACGATAATTAATTACGACGATCATGCTCTGAGGGATATCGAGGGTGCTATTTACGTAGAAAACGAAGTAGTTGAAAATTATGAGCCATCGTTCTTTCACTCGTTCTTATCTCGCTTTATTTTGCCAGAAAGCTACAACTTTGAATTCCCTATAGACGACACCAAATTAATATCCATCACTATGAGTGACGAGAGCTTTCTCAGAGCAAAGGGAGTTCTTAAAAGCGCACTTATTTCATTTATTATTGCAACATTTTTATTATTCTTACTGGCTATGTTTTATTACACGAAACGCACGGTTAACCGTATCAATGATATTAATCAAACGTGTAATAATATTATTCAGGGGAACCTTGGCAAAAGAGTTCCTCTTACTCGCCATAATGATGACTACGATAGTTTAGCTGAGAATATCAATATTATGCTAGACAAAATACAAAGCTTATTACAAGGAGTTCAGCAAATCTCAGATAATATTGCCCATGACCTTAGAACACCATTAACACATTTGAGAAATAAACTTGAGCATTTGGAATACGAAGACGAGGAGAAGCAAAAACTTATTGCCAGTGCCGACAATATATTATCTCTATTTAACAGTATCTTAAGTATTACTAAGCTGGAATTTCATACCATGGAAGTGACGAAGCAAGAGGTAGATATGGATACCTTGATATACGACCTAGTAGAGCTATACGAACCTATCGCAGAAGAGAAAAACATTAGATTACTAAGCTCCCTTAACCCACTTGTAGTAAAAGCTAATAAAGACCTAATCTTTCAAGCACTGTCAAATCTTATCGAGAATGCAATAAAGTATTCTCGCAAAGATGGAGATATTAGTATAAAAGTTGAAAAGCTTGTTGATAATACTCATCTTATTACGATACAAGATTCAGGCGAAGGAATACCAATAGAAGAACAAAAAGCCGTGTTTAGAAGGATGTATCGTGCAGAGAAACACCGTGGCAGTGTAGGCCACGGCTTAGGTTTAACTATGACAAAAGCTATTCTTGACCATCACCAGTGGAAGATACAACTACAAAATATAGCAAACGGGTTACAAATAAAAATTCATATCCCTCCTACTCTCATGAAGACCTAACATTTATATCAGTTTGTATGGAATAAAAACTCAGGTTTAAACGTATATCTTATATAGCGATAGACGTTAACATGCACGTGCAAAAATGCAACAAATAGGCTCTAATATTAACCTGGCAAACTTGTTTTCATATTTTCCAGGTTGATCAGCTAGGGCTAAGATCAACTATTCGATTTCTATGTTGATAGCACGCCAAACACACAAATTTATTCAAAACGGTTAGGTAATCAATATGATAGGTTCGGCCCTAATAAAGGTTTTCAGAAAGACTTATCGCCTATTAATACCTGCAATAACGGTAATTATCTTATATTCGCGGAGTGAAATAGCCTTTGCTAAATCCCCATTTCAGTTTAAGGCCAGTGTTGGCGCTGAACACGATAGTAATGTTTCAGTAAATGAATTGGACTCAAATACAGCTCAAGGGGATAACCTTGCCAGCCTAGGCGCAGACTTGAGCTATAAAACACGGTTAAACAAAAAGTTCACAATATCAGCCAATGTGGGTGTGGATCAAACATTACACCACACCTTTGATAACTTTGATCTGCAAATTCGCAAAGCCTCCTCCGGACTATCATACAAACAAGATAAAACAACTTTTGGGCTGACGGGCTACTATATTGATATCACTTTAGGGAATAACGACTTCCTGACTATACGTAATCTCTCTCCCTCTATAAGCCATAATTTCACATCGCAATCCTTCATCAGAGCAAATTTCACCGCTGCCGATAAGTCGTTTAGTGGTCGCTCAGAGCGGGATGCAGAATCAGGTGCCGTGGGCCTGGATTACTATTACTTTATGAGTGGAACCAATCACTACATATCTCTTGGCATCAAATATAAGCAGGAAGATTCCCTATCTTCTATTTTTGATTATGACGGCAATACCTTTAAGGTACGTTGGATAAAAAGTATTGAAGCATTTAACAAAAAAACCAAGCTTCGTATCGGCTGGAGTTTCGAAAACAGAGACTATAACGATGCTTTTTCTGCTGGAGATGAACGACGTCATGACGACAGAAATAAAGCATTTATTGCATGGAAAGTTCCTTTTAATAAAAACACAAATGTTACATTTAAATATGAATACGCCGATTTTACCTCGACCTTACAAGCTGCAGATTACCTGCAGCATACAACCAGTATTACCTTTGATTTCGCATCCTGATATTCTTTTAGTAATGTTGATCAATCAAACTTCAGTACATTAAGTTCAGCATTACTTAAACTACCCTGCAAACCAAATTGGTAAACTTTTTGAATTGCCTCAGCGCCACTATAGCTAGCTACTTTGAGATTATCACCTAGCTGGGTAGCAAAACCTTGCCACGCTTGAGCATACTTAACAGAAAAACCTTCCTTCCCCCATTCGTGCATCCGTTTTTTCACTTGGCTAGGAGCGAAGAAAAATTCACTATTCAGGTTACCATCAGGTTTATCCTGTTGCGCTTCAACATCAGTCGAGCCAATTAATAACAATTTACCTAACTTATCTCCCAACAGCACCTGTAGCTGTAATAGCAATGATTTATTGCCAGCAAAATCTAACACCCATGAGTTTTGCTCAAAGGACAAGGCATCTACTTCATCATAAGCAAAAACTTTATCGTAGCAGCCTAAGCTAGAAGTAAACTCCTTATTTGCAGGAGAGGTCAGTCCAATGACTTGATAACCCAAATCGCTCTCGGCCTTATGTTTTAAAAGTAGATGGGCTGCGCCGTAGGCAGTTTTACTCGAAGCACTGGTTAGTATCACCTGCCGAACATCGCTACTGTTTTGTTGGGCTTCACATAAACCTTCGCGTACAAAGTCATCTAAAACGAAAGAAGTCATAAATAATGGGCGATAATTAAGCTGCCACGGCTCTCGATCCTCCCGATACCCCGGATCAGCCGCGCAATAAAGATAGTTATCGTATACAGGCGAAATACTTTTGCGCTTTGGATGAACATCGATAAAACCTGTAGCAGATTCCTTGCCGACTTGCACAATCCAATGTGAAGCCATTGGCAAATAACCGTACATTCTTTCGCCTACTTTAAGAGCAGGGTGAGTAGAGGCTATCACGGTAGCAAAACCCCATACCGGTACTATCCCCCATTGTTCATTGGCGGGGAAAAAGCCCCAATACCCCATTTTATCTCCGAACATTGCATAAGTAATATTATTAGCCGAAAAACCAAAGCTATCAATTTTTAGCAATACTTCTCCCTCTGAAAGATTTTCCACAGCAAGTTCTTGCTCCACAATTTTACTATTGGCGACATTGGTTTTTTCAACCCATATTTCTGTCGCTTTAATTAGTTGCTCGGTCATTCATTGATACCTTTGGCTATGTAGAGTTAATTAAATATAAATAGAGTTTAAATTTATGGTAATGCTTGTATTAAACCATGTCCATAGATGGGATCTGGTCCTGGTACGCCTAAATCTTGCGCTCGCTCTAATACACTTTTCAATATTGCTTTGGGGTTTTGCTCCTGCAAAGAAAGAGTCGCAAGTAAAACACTTACGAAAGGAGAGGCAAAAGAAGTTCCCGAAGACTGCCCAAATAGGCCTCCCGGGACGGCATGAGAGATATCGACACCTGGCGCGGATAAATCGATATGATTTCCGCGATTGGCGAGGTAATAGGCATTTAATTGATCATTAACTGCAGTAACAGCAACCACTCCACGATACGCCGCCGGATACAAAGGTGCACTTGCCGGCCCTGCATTACCAGCAGCAGCGACGACAAGAATGTCTTTCTCAGTAACTTTTTGAATAGCTGCCTGCAATACACGATTAGGGGGCCCTGATAAACTCATATTAATAACAGGCACCTTAATTTGAACAAGCCAGTCTAAAGCAAGTACTAAGCTGGTAACAGCTGCTTGCTGACCAAGAGCTGCATGATTGTAAAACACGCTCCCAGCAAACAGCTCCATTTTTGGTAGTAATCCTTGATATTCCTTGCCTGCACCACACATAATCGAAGCGACTGCAGTGCCATGATCCACTAACACTTTGGCACTAGGCTCATAAATAAAATTTTTAGCGTGTATGTTACAGGTATTAAAAACAGAGTGAGAGGCATCAATTGCCGAGTCTATCAGGCCAATTTTAGGAGAAAGTTTACTGGTATTGCGAATTTTCATAAGTATACCAGGATGGCTACTCACCGGGCCTGAGGGAACATTAGGCTTTACAATATTACGACGTTTAAACACGCTGTTAGGACGATATAAATGGTTATAATCAATTTCCGTTTCGGCAGAAAGTACCTGTATTTGTGTATTGCGAATCACCGATAAATCAACACCTTCAGGCTCAATTACCTCAGCTAAAATATTACCTAGCCCCTTTAAGGGTGTTTGCTTATCGATAACGTAGCCACTATTTTGTAAAAGCTCAAGTGATTGTTTGTCTGTAAAAATAATCAGGCGATCTCGAATACGATAAAAGCCATTCTGATCCTGCTCATAATTTTCCATAATACTATCTTCAACTTGTTGAATATTAGCTTCCAACTCTTCATCAATATCATCCTGCTCCTCATCAGTATCTGTATCAGTATCCTCATCTTCGAGTTTCTCAAGATGTTCATCTATCGTATCCTGAGTCTCATCTTCTGCTTCGTCTTCTACATCTTCTTCCAAATCATTTTCTACTTCGTCCTCAACATCCTCCTCCACAGAATCTTCCACATCTTGCTCGATTGCATCCTCTACCTCATCTTCGATGGAATCTTCCACCTCCTCTTCAATAGCATCCTCGACATCTTCTTCGATCGCATCTTCCACATCTTCTTCAATCTCTTCTTCAACACCTTGAGCCCAAGCGCTTGCATAAGGCAAACTGAACATAGCGCCGTTGAAAATGGGGAAAAACAACAGTGCTAAACAAAGCAACATAGAATTTGTGATACGTTTACAGAGCATTAAAACCTCAGGTGCGGAATAATCGAATATATTGTGTACTTTATATATACGTGCAGAGACTTTCTATCATTCCAAAAAATTATTTTTTTATGGAATAAACCTCGAAGCCGAAACGTCTACACAGCGAAACCATAGAAGAGATTGCCGTGAAAGATATCAAACAGATTATAGAGCAGGAATTTGTTCGCTTACGGAGATTCGCGTATTCCCTCACGGGATCCAAGGCTGATGCAGAAGACTTAGTGCAAAACCTGATTGTGAAGCTTCTCAAATCGGAAATTCCAGATAATAGAGAGCCGATTGCTTGGATGTTCACTGTATGCAAAAACTTATGGATAGACGAAATTCGAGCCAGGGGTGTAAGAATGAAAGCAGCCAACGACGAACGTATCATCGTTCCCAATGATGACAATAACGAGCAACATGTACATGCGCAAATGGAGATGTCAAAGGTAATGGAAAAAATGTCGTTATTGTCCGATAGCAATAGAATTGCGTTAAGTTTAGTTGCCATAGAAGGTATGAGTTACGCTGAGGCTGCAGCAGTAGCAGGGGTACCAACAGGGACAATCATGAGCAGAGTTGCGCGGGCAAGATCTAGCCTTGCCAACTTATTAAACCGCAAAGGACACGAATAAAATGAATACAGAGATAAACGACGATATAGCTATACTTAGTGCCTATATTGATGAAGAATTATCTGCTGACGAACGTGCAGCCTTCGAACAACGTCTAACAGAATCGGCAGAACTTAGGGAACAATTGGCAGTATTAAAAAATAATGACCGTATTTTACAAGCAGCCGCTAGAGAACTAGACAATGAACCTATGCCCGACAATATTCAACGTCTTTTAAACGATGATAGGGCGCTACTAGAGCAGCTCGATAAACAATATACGGAAACGGAAAACGCTGTGCCTGCTCCTCGTCAGTCATGGTGGAACTGGCAACGCTCACTCGCCGCCAGTATTACTCTAGCTATTGGAATATTAGGAGTTCAACAATATTTAACCTACTCACCATCTGAAGCCGAGTTACTAGTGAGCGATACCCGTGAGCCTTTGCCAGCTTTACAAAAAGTGCTGAGTACAACTCTATCTGGTAATACTATTGAGCACCGCGATACTAAGGTTACACCGGAGTTAACATTCAGCAGACAAGACGATGTACTGTGCCGCCAATATCGCATTCAAAGTCGTCACGATTCTATAAGGGGGCTTGCATGCTTGGAAAATAACACGTGGAAAAATAAAGTCGTTGCTTCGATTCATATTGCTGACGAAAGTAGCAATAACAGCTATCAACCTGCTAGCAGCAAAACTGAAAAAGATATTAGTCGTTATATACAAGACGAAATTAAGGGTATCCCTTTAAATATCGAGCAAGAAACAGAAGTCTTGAATTATGAACAATAGAACAAAGACTAAAAGTTATGTCATAACAGCTGCACTTGCCGTTGCCGCGTTAAAAGTCTCCTCTCAATGCTCATTAACTTTATGTAAACTCCGCTTTTTCGGCTATTTTTGACTAGTCTTGTCTACACTGACAAGTTATGAAACAGCTGCTTGTAAGCTTTCTATGAAACGGGGGAATCCCCCGCTTTAATAAAAACTGTTATTATATGTAAAAAATTTAGACATCGAATCAATCAGATACCACGTTTTTGTCGTCGACAAACTTTACAAGCGGGTAATTGGAATACCACCTTATGAAAGTAGCTATAGGCTTATACCGACTTCATTTTATCCATTAACAGCTGTACAACAACATCATGCTCTAAACCAGCCATGATATTCATCTCCTCTTCACTGTAGAGCTCTCCTACAATCGAATCTGCCAGTAAGCAGCCGCCTCGTAAAAAATGTCGAGCAAGCACAGTGGAATAATATTCACGGTTTTTACCAGCTGTTCCTTTTGCGTATTTGTAGACTTTTTTCAGCGCTGCGCGAGTCACCTCGATATTACTATAAAGCCCTGCTGTACCTGCTACCGCTACCTTTCGATGAAGTTTAGTGCGCTTTTTCTCAATAATATACGGTAATATCGTATGTACTAAGCAGGTGTGATCATGGCCATGTTTATGGATACAAGAATAGCCTGAAGCATCACTTTGGATTTGTTTTAAGTTATTGATATGCCTGTTCGTCTTCGCGGCAGACACACCTGCTTGAATGGCATAGCCTGTGTACATTGCAGCAGTGCCAACCAGCAGTCCCACACCTGTAGCACCAACAGCTGCGCCTGCTGCAAGAGCAGAAACCGTGGCAGTAGTACTAGTTTTGGTGGCGTAGCCGGCGACAGATAAACCGTAAAATGCAGCGTTTGCGCTCATATTAGCCGCAAATTTAGCGTTACGATTTCGGCGTTTGTATATTATTTTTGCTGACATAGTATTCCAATTTCTGTTATCACAATAAATAGATCTAACTCTAGAACATAGAGCTCAATATGTTATAGCTATCATCTTGCATCAGTTTGGGGAGGTAGATGATAACGTGCACTATGACAACACAGCAATTATCGCGCCAAAAAGAGAAAGGCTATTGTACAGAGTAAAGGAATGGAATAATTCGTTGGCAGATAGTAGCGCGTTAAAAATCTTCGTGGATAATTAGTCCACGAAGATTTTGTAATAATTTACTAGAACTTAAAAACCAAACTCATCAAAGAAAGCTTTAACATTACGCAAATTATTAAAGCCAGTGAAAGAGGCTAATTCAGCGCAGTCGGAAAAATCCATTCCGCCGTCAGCCATACCTCGATTTCGTGTTGGATTGCGATTAACCTGATTAGCATAGTCACGTGACAATTTCCAAACCTCACCGATACCAGGCTTGGCAATTGCCCGCGCCCACTGACTGCTATCACCGTAATTATTGAAGCCTGGAGAACTGTTGTTAGCACTATTACCGTCGTCAATTTTTCTATAATCTGTATTATTGCGAACGTAGTTCAAGTCGTTGGGTGTGGTTTGATTTTCATTCCAATTACTGTGTTGCACCACATGAACTCGATTGACGGTATTAATAGCTGGTCGCGCAGCCTTCACACGACGCAACACGTCGGCAGTAAAATCGGATTGGCCACCCTCTGCTACCCAGACATCACCACCTCGATCTAAGGCTGTTAACATTTTGTTGACTATGCGGGTCTCTGTAGCGGCTTTCACCGCCGGATTTCGACCAGGCCCTGTGCCATTACCTCTGATCGCAGCATCTGACCAATTATTACCAAAAGCCAAATCGTACAGAGGCTTGGACCATTGAGCCCATCCTCCCTGACGACCATTCACACCTGTAACGGCATGATAATCAATGCCAGCAAAGCGAGGGTCACGAACCATAGTAGCACCACAAGCATTGGCATGGTTGTCGTCTGGATCCATCGTGTGATCATAATGAAGTAACAGTAGATCCTTGCTCAGGTCAAACTCTCCTAACATACCGACGCCGCCACCACCACCGCTAGTACTGGCAAGCTCGATCCAGTTGAGATTAAAATTACCCGCCTGTACCTGGATTCTCAAGGTTTGATTACCTGGATTTAGCTCTCCAAGGTTAATGGACTTAGTCTGCCAATTTTGCCAGCCTCCGGTGGGGTTAACTGTGGTTGCAGAGCCATGAGTTATGCCATCTATTTCTAACGTAAACATACCATTACCAGGTGCCGACGCCACACGGAAATCTGCACGATATTCGCCAGCAGCCGCGACATTAATAGGATATTCCAGCCACTCATTCGCCGCAATCCAACCGACATTAAAACCGCCACCAACATCCGTCGTCGGTTGAATATCTACATCATCAGTACGATGGGCGTTACCCGCATTTCCTGGTGAGGTATCATAAAAACCAACATAATCTTCAGCCTCTATTTTTCCTGGAATATTTACACCGCTCGCGCCCCCACCTAATGTGTCACACTGTTGAGAACTGCACATGCAGATACTGTTATTACTAGCACTATTAAAACAATCCGTCGCAGCTGACCATGTTTGCCGGCATTGTGCAGTGGAGTCACATTGATCTAGTGCACTGGCTAATGGAGAAAGAGAAAACTCAAACGCCAAACACGTTATTACGTACATTATTTTTTTCATAGAACCACCATTTAATAAATTTAACCAAGAGAATATAAAAATTAAATCAAGTTTTTTATTGGCACATTAAAAACCCAGAAATACAAAACGAATTTTTAAGAAAATATTCTTTTTATATACCTTACTTTTATTATCCTTACATCCTAATCTTCAATATTTTTCAACTCTAATTTTCTTAAAAAAACCCGAAAGATAAATTTGAATTAACTTTCAAAAAATTAACTATTTTAAAAAACATCAATCAAACCAAAACATTAAAAATAAGGAATTTTTATTCTTAAAAAATGAAAACTTAATTAGCCAGAAGAATTTATCGCTCTCATGTTAATTCTCACACTAGATATTTGATTGATAGTGCTGCAAAAATCTGCAACACAACTAATTTTCAATAGACGTTATTAGTCTCCCGTAAAAAATGAACATATGTAAAGATCTGTTAAGTTGTATTTTATTTTTTTGCTTTTGTTTTTCCCTGCACAAAAAGACGGATTACACCGACTTAATAAAGCGAGTTAATTTAATTACAATTAATTAGCTGATTCATTGATGAGATTCACATATATAACCGCACATTTTATAAATGTCGTGTGACACTGCTGGTAACGATTACAATTAAATATTTAATTAAAACGAAAATATCGCATCAACAAATTTAATTGCTTTATAGATTTTCCAAAAAAATTAAAACAAATGATTTAAATAAAATTTAATATTATTTGGAAGAATATTAAATTTTTAATTTTGGCACACTTGTTACTAAAAGTTATTTCTTGAGAATGAATGAAATTAACCCTACTGAACTTAATTTTGACACAAATCAAAAAACATTAAGTTATAGTCGTTAGGATAGAATCATTTAAAAAATCGACAAAATCAAGTAACACCCGACTCAGACTTTATAATAAGGCGCTAACCATCAATTACAAAAAACTAATGCCACAATTATTTTTTTGAGAATTCTAATGTGAGATTTTCACACTAGAAAATTAAGAATAAAAAGAAAAATGTGCTTAAAATAATAAACCACAATTGGAACAGAAAGTTCGAACTCGTTTGAAAGAAGGGTATTCTACTATAGGTTAACAAATAGATATAAAGCTAAAATGACTCTGTGGAAAAAGTAACTGCATAAAAAAAGCCGGCCCATTGGGCCGGCTTTTCAACTACGAAATGTAATTTCGACTACCTTAGCTTAATTACAAACAGAACCACTAATAGTGGGTATTTCTGGTGAGGCACCATTAGGCAGGCTACCTTGAACACCAAACTCTACCATTTCTCCTGGTGCAATTGTACCATTCCAATTTAAGTTCTCAGCGCTATAAGGGCCACTACCTGCGACCGTTGCATTCCACGAGCTGGTAACAGTTTGATTGCTTGTATAATCCCAATTAACAGACCAGCCGTTTATCGCTTCGGTACCGGTATTAATAATACGTATAGAAGCAACGAAGCCACTACTCCAACTATTAGCAACCACATATTCACACTTACCACCACCAGGCGTAGGAGTAGTAGCATCTGCCACAGCAAAAGTAATATCGGTACTGGAACTAAGTGCACCATCGCTTACAGTTAAAGTCGCCGTGTAAGTACCTGCTGCCGCATAAGTATGAGAAACCGTTGCACCTGATCCTGTTTGGCCATCTCCAAAATTCCATTGATAAGTTAAACTGTCGCCATTAACATCACTAGAACCTGTAGCATCAAAACTCGCCACCAAGCCATCAGCGATATAAGTAAATGACGCTTGAGGTGCAACATTACCGTCCAATACATTAATATTAACTGTCGCAGGTGTCGATACTTGTCCGTCGTTATCAGTAACAGTATATGTAAAGCTGTCGTTGCCAACAAAGTCTTGTGTTGGAGTATAAGTGCGATCAGCACCAGTACCAGCTAATACACCATTTACGGGGGCATCGACTATTGTATAACCTGTTACTTGACCATCGGCATCAGTGCCGCTCAAAGTAATTGCTAGATTCGAATTTTTCTCAAGATCATAAGTTTTACTCTGAGCACTCGGTGGTGTCGGCCCAGTATTTCCATAGGTAACATCAATACAGCCATGGAAGCGCTCAAAGGTAAAGCGGTTACGTCCCCATTCACCGTAAATTACATGACGACCTGAACGCGCAGGCAACTCACATTTTGTGGTAAATAGTGTATTTATTTGATCCGGAATTACATTAGGATTTGCATCAGGGTTTTTATCATCGTATTTTAAAACACAAAATTCTGTACTTTCAAAATCATCCCAAGTGAGTTCTCGGGTAGGATCAAATTGAAAATCTGGTTTGGTAATCCAATAACGAAATTCTTCAGTATCGTCATAATGGGGCCCCCAGGAAATATTCCAAACAATATCTAAAGGCCCTGCAGAAACATTGCTTGTCGGCCAATCTGTAGGGGTATCCCAAGGTGTTGGCCCACCCTGGAAAGTTTCGCTACCGAAACCACACACGTGAGGTGGTAAAGGATCGACGCCTGTACGACCGACGTCATGAGTTAATACACTCATGAATTGATAACCACCATTAGAGTCTTGGGCAAAGGCGTCAATACAACCTTGGGTAGTAGCATTGTGAGGTTTTTCATTTAAACCGCAATGAGCATTTCTTGAAGGTGGGTCGACCATTAACCCGTGGCCGAAAGTAATACTTGCAGTAAGCAATAAAGGTACTGCACCTAAATACTTGAAGTGTTTATTAGTTAACATTTTAAATTATCCTGTATTTTAAAAATAAGAATCGCAAGATAAAAATGCGATTAATAAATATTATTAGCGAAAGTAATCTTCGTATAATTAAAGGTCGATATTGCTGAGATTAAAATAATTTATTTTAGTAATTTATAGCTCATTATATATATCGACGATTAAAGAAGGTAAACCCCAATATAAAAAGTCTAGTTAAAAGCTACATTTTTTTATTTTATTATTATAATAATTAAGTAGAGAATGCCACTACTAGCATTCCCTACTTAAAAAACTAAAGACTTAAAAACCGATAAAGATTTACGATTTTTACAAACCGATAGGCTCTAGTCCTCCATTAGCATAATGCTCAGAAACGGTTATACCATTTGCCCCCAACGGTACTTCATGATCCAAGCCAATATATTTTCCTTCACTGTTTTGCCATAACACAGCTTCGAGAATATTATATTTCTCTTCGTCCCAGGTAACCCAGTCATGCATTAGCAGACCACCAGTGTCACCAGAATTTGGATTAAGCGTCCAGAAGGTATGGTGAATTTTATATTCATCCATTAGCTCTCTAAGCGCTAACATCCATTTTTGGTTATCGCCGCCATCGAGGAAACCTCCCCATTCTCCCATTAGAAGTGGTGATATTTCTTCTCTATGAATATAGAGCCAATTTTCATCCCAAACATCAGCAATAAGCGTATCTTTATTAAATCCAGGATAAAACCAAGTCTGCTGGAAAACCGCAGGGCCATAGTCATGAGGCGAGTACATGATTTGATTTTGGTGGCCTGGCACAATAACAGGGTAATCTTTGACACCACGTAAATTTCCTCCCCACCAAGTAAAGTGGTAATCCTTACTATCTTTTGAAGTCCAAGTGACACCATCGGTAGGATAGACCTCAATACCTTCAACAAGGATGAGTAAGTTAGGGTTTACCGCAAGAATGCGCTTTGAAGCTTCTTCAGCAACACGCTTCCAGTTGTTGGCATCACTGGAATCATCCCACTTAGCAAAGTTGGTATCAGAGTGTGCCTTGCCATGAGGTTCATTCTCTAAATCAAAGCCAATAACGGTATCATCATTTTTATAACGCTCGGCTAACCACACCCATGTGTTATAGAACACTTCTTCAGTGATATCACCCCTTGTCCAGGTTGGGTAAACATGGCCTGAGTTATCGATATGAGGAGAGTGAGCATCAAGTAATACTTTCATACCATGACGTTTGGCAGATGCGATAAATGCATCAAATATTTCTAGGCTATTCTTACCAACCAAATCAGGATTTGTGAACTCGTTAAAACTAACAGGTACGAATTCGTTATTCATCCATTCGTCAATTAACTCTGTCGCAAAAGGCACACGAATTAAATTAATACCTCGATCAGCCATAGACTTGATTGTGTCGTCTAAATTAACACTCCAAATACCGTGGAAAATTCGCTCTGTGGTATTGAAGCCGAACCAGTTAGCACCGGTTAACCAAACAGCATTACCTTCTTTATTAATAATGGTATTACCTGAAATACTCAGCCAGTCATCACCAGGAAGTGCATTGCCTGGATTGGGATTAGGTGTTGGGCTTGGTGTCACTGTAGGTATTGGCGTAGCTGTAGGTGTTGGAATCGGTGTTGCGGTAGCAGTGGGTAACGGTGTTGTGGTCGGTGTCGCTGTGGGTGTTGGCGTAGCTGTAGGTGTTGGCGTAGCTGTGGGCGTGGCCGTGGGTGTTGGCGTAGGGTTGCCTCCACTACTATTCTCGCCATTGAAAGAAAACATTGTTGGCAGCATGGAATTACCAGGAGATGCGATAAAACCAAAGTTAATTTTTTCTCCTGGATTGATCACACCCGTATGGTCTAAGCTTCCTAATACATAAGTATCGCCGATGTGAGAAATAATCTTAGCATTCCATATCTGATCGATTGTGAAACTCGCTGCAAACTCTAGAGTCCAGCCTTCAACTGTCGACGCTTCGTTATTAGTGATATCAGTACTGGTTTGAAAAGCACTATTCCAGTCACCGGTACTGGTCATTGAAACCTGAGCTGCATTCAGCCAAGGAGCGAAAATTAATGCCATCGCTGAAACTAAAAGTTTTTTCTTCACTGCTGTTCTCCTATCAGAATCTTCGTTTATTACATATTTGAAAAATTACTACTGAAAAGTGGAGAAAGAGCGAGATATTCATAAGCGAAAATCATAATATTAATTGGCTTCACCACATTCCAATTTCCAGGTTAAAAGAGACGATAAAAATGTACTTGGGAATAATATTGTGGTCGTCCAATTTGAGGGGTTGCGTTAAACAAAACTTGTAAATACACGCAAATTGGTTCTACATCTCGCATATTTGGCGTGAATTTTCGCGTCAAATATATCTTTGTCGCAAATTTGTGACGCTTTCTACAAACATGTAATGCTCTATTTTCCTTGTCACAAAAACGAGATCAGTAGCAGGAAAATCATTTGAAAAACTACCCGGATTTGCCTTATAGTCTCTCACATGCAGTGACCATCCAGGAAGCATGTTCAAACATCGCAAGACGCTGATTTTTTTGTATAGCGAAAAGTAACTATTTTGCAAATAAACACTTTTTATTCGTACAAGATTTCGGCTGCATAAAAAAATAATAAAATAATAAGCAAGTTAAAAAACTTAAAAAGCAATAAGCAATTTTGTGTTATAGAGGTAAGCTTTATGGATGCAGTATTATTTAATACCCATGATGTCGTTTTATTGTTGACAATGAGCTGTTGTTTTATCTCGATATTTATTTTCCTGTTGCAACGCAGCGATAAGAGATATTACAACCTGATCCTAACGTTATTTTTTGTATCTTCCGCTTGTATCCCGCTTGACACACTCATTAATTATGGCGCTGCCGTCAGGCCCTGGGCACTGCATAACCTGCCGAATATATTCTTTGTTTTTGAATTCGGTACCTGGATTCAAGCTCCATTAGCCTATTGGCTTATAAAAAGTATCGTTGAGAAAGATTTTAGTTTTAATCGTTTTGACTACTGTTTGGCGCTGCCTTTTTTGTTAGCTGCGTCACACCAATCTATGGCCTATCACTCGTTACCAACAGAAACTAAAATCGTAATCTTACAGACTTTAAATATTTCTAATGAGTCTATCACTGTGTTTTTTGTGCAATTTTCTCGTGACGCATTCCGCACTTACGTCGCATGGCTATGTGTAGTTACAGTTCGCACTTACTTCGACTCCGTACACCCTCGCCAAAACAATAAAATTGTTGCAGGTTATGAGTGGTTGGCGTTGTTTGCTGTAGGTTTTTTAGTGATGAACGTGTGGAGTTCGCTCATATCGCTAACGCTGTTAACTAATGCATATTTGGGCTTTAATATTCCTGTTGCGATTGTAGGGCTATTACAAAACTATGCAATCTTAGTGTTTTTCGCCAGCGTCATTGTTTTATATTCCCGCAACGGCGTTAGGGTGAAGGATATCAAACCTCTTACTAAAAAGGCGCATAAACCTCAGACAACATATGCAATTAACCCTGCATATATAAGTTCTTTAGAACCATTAATGGAGAAAGACAAAATCTTTACAAACCCTGACCTGACACTAGACTTACTTGCAGAAAAAATGGGTATATCACCGAGAACCTTATCGGGCGTAATTAATGGTCACTATGGATGTAATTTTTTCGAATATGTTAATAAACATCGTATTCAAGAAGCGAAGCGCTTACTTGAAAGCCAGGAGTTTAATAAAACTTCAATGTTAGACATCATGTATGAAGTAGGCTTCAACAGTAAAGCAACCTTTAATGGATTTTTCAAAAAAATTGAAGGTATGACACCGTCTCAGTATAGAAAACAAAACCTTGAAAGCGCTAAGGGTTAATAGGCTGTAATTAACTCTGGAAATAAAAATTATGCGATCTAATAGCGATTGTATTGCTTTTTATTTCCAGAGCCATTTTAAAGCGAATAGTTTTATGATTTAGCAATATAATTAATAGACATTTTTATGAAAACGTTTATTTTTTATAAAAATTTTGCACTACAAAAAAGATAACTAGGGTTAGTCTAAAGTTTTCTATATAACCCCGCGGCAGTATATATCGTGTGAATAGTAACTGCAGCGAGTACGATTTGCTGCAAAAACATAAGCTAAATCACAGCACAAATTTACTATACAACTAACAAAAGTCTAATGGATAGCGAGTAATAAACAATCATATATAAGTCAATTGGAATATGGCGTTTATAACAATATTACGATTTATAATGACCATAGATTAGTAGTCTACTTTACCTCTCAGACTTTTAGTTTTTCCGTGCCGCGTTTTTTTGTCCATACGTTTCTTTTGCGAAGAACGGCTTGGCTTGGTAGCTCGTCTAGTTTTTTGCACCACTGTTGCTTCTTGAATCATCTTCACCAAACGTTCTTGTGCGACCTGACGATTCATATCTTGACTGCGATACTCTTGCGACTTGATCACAATAACGCCTTGCTGAGTCAAACGATGATCACGCAAAGTGAGCAGTCTCGATTTATAAAAAGAAGGTAATGAAGACGCATGAATATCGAAGCGCAATACTACCGCTGAGGAAACTTTATTAACGTTCTGTCCACCAGGCCCTTGGGAACGAACAGCAGTAAACTGAATTTCACTGTCGGGTATAGAAACATTATTGGAAATAACTAGCATAATAATTGGTCATACATCATCTTGGCGCCAAAATAGATATTATTATGAGACCTCGATCCGACTATAGCAATCTTCTGCACTTTTGCAGATTGAAAAATGTATTTGGCTAAACGAGTCTAAATAAAGAATAAAGATGACAAAAGAAAAACGAATGAAAAATAGGGAACGGAAAAATAAACGACAGCGAGACGGAAAGTGTTATAAACACTAATCATTATTTGCCCACATCCTTGCGGGCAATAAGTATTGGGGGGCTGCTAACTCTATGAGTGAGCCGTTATAGTGCGCAACTAGCGTCCCCTTGATTACTGACAATGTTAATGGAACTTATCTGTAGTTGCATATTTCCTGATACTTTAAAAATGACAGGAGAGCTTACTTTCGTCATATCTGTTCCTTTGTCAGCAAAACAGCTCAATTTTAAACGCGTTTCCTGCCAACCCTGACCGCGCTTAGCTTTTAATCCTTCTGTAATATTCATTGAGCCTAAGCAATCTTCACCGCAGCCAATGCTGAGAACCGTATCTGCAACTGCATCACCGACAACCTGATATTGAATCTCCATCGCCATATCACCATTAGACTCTCGAGATATATCAATCGGCTCACCTTCAATGGTTAATATAGCATCGCCGGAGAATGCAAACAGACGAGTATCCTCCTGGGCTTTATGGTCAAGCGCCGTCATGGTCAATGCGCCAGCAGCACTCACAGCTTTTGAGTTTGTGATTTGTACAGTACCTCCAGAGTCACGCATAACTAGGCGCCAGGGAGAAACAGGCTCACCAGCTTTCAAAAAATTCTTACCTTGAGATTGCGCCCGATCTCCAAGCTGTGGGTCTTCTGATAGAGCTTTGACACTGGTCTTATCGCTATATTTAAGTCCATAACCATAGGCAAAGAGAGGGTCATAGTCGGCATCACCGACGTTGACTGCCGTTTGAATGCCTGTTTTAGGCCATGAAAAAGAAAGCTTACCATGGAAGTCATATTGAATATCACCACTAGCCTTGCGCAGTATTACATCGGCAATACCACCGCCTTCTGAACCGGGTAACCAAGCAGCCACAAAGGCATCAGACGCATTTATTTCAGGATTCATCCACATAGCGCGCCCAGAGAGAAAAATGGCGACAGTAGGAATATTCTCTGCCTTAAATTTGCGCAATAAATTTAGACCATCTTCAGATTGAAAATCGACATGAGGTCTATCACCTTGAAACTCAGCATAGGGATTTTCACCAAATACTACGATCGCAACGTCAGGTTTGCTTTTATACTCACCCTTTTCACTCAGTACTGCTTTTCCTCCCGCAGCATCCACTTGTTCTTTGATGCCATCAAAAATGGACATGCTATTTGGAAAATGTTCTTTACTGTTTCCTGTGCCTTGCCAAGAAAGTGTCCAACCACCAGTTTGTTTACCAATATTATCAGCGCCATCACCTGCCACCAAAATATTCATTTTTGGCGAAAGGGGTAAAATTTGCTTTTCATTTTTAATCAGGACAAGAGACTGACGTACAGCTTTACGAGCAACAGCTCGATGTTCTGGAGCACCGAGAAGTTGGTAACGTCCCGCGTGCTTACGTTTCGATGGTAACCCAGCTTCAAACAAACCAGCACGTATTTTCACACGCAAAATACGACTTACAGCCTGATCCAGCCGCTGCATTGGAATCTCACCACTTTTTACCTGTGCCAAGGTATTGGCGTACAATTCCTTCCAGCTATCAGGTGCCATAAACATATCCAGCCCATTATTAAATGACGCCGCACAGGAAACATTACTACAACCTTCGACCTGACCGTGCCCGTTCCAATCCCCTACAACAAAACCACCAAAGCCCATCTGATCAACTAAAACATCACTTAATAGCTCTTTGTAGCCATGCATTTTTCTGCCGTGCCAACTATTAAAAGATGCCATAACAGCTTGCACTCCGCTGCTAATCGCCACAGGATAACCCGCGCCTTGAATATCACGCAGTTCTTCTTCAGAAGAAATATTGTCACCTTGGTCACGCCCCCCAACAGTGCCGCCATCACCAATAAAATGTTTTGCCGTTGCAATAAGGTGATCGTCATTTAAAAAGGTATCATCACTAAGCTTGCCTTGGATGCCTTCCACAAGATATCCCGCATACTCTCTTACAATGGCAGGATCTTCGGAGTAGCTTTCGTAGGTGCGTCCCCAGCGATCATCACGCACAACGGCAATGGTAGGAGCAAAAGTCCAATCTAAGCCCGTTACCAATAACTCTTTTGCCGTCACTTTACCGATTTCATGCATTAGGTCTGGATCATGAGCAGCACCAAGCCCAATGTTATGTGGAAAAATGGTGGCGCCGACAATATTGTTATGGCCATGCACCGCATCAGTCCCCCACAAAGCGGGAATTCCATTATGGCCATCTGTCGTATCTGTCGATGCTCGCCAAAACTCATCTGCAAGTGCAACCCACGCTGCTGGGGTTGTGCGATTGTCACCACCTGGAGCAGAGTTACCACCATTTAATATTGAACCTAAATGATATTCTTGTACCTCTTTCGGCGTCACAGAAGCGATATCAGCTTGAATGACCTGTCCGACTTTTTCTTCCAGGCTCATTTTGCCTAATATAGTAGTAACACGTTGCTCTAATTTTGCGTCATGAGCAAATGGAGAATCTTGCTTAGGCCAAATTTCTGGATGGATTGTAGCGGCCTTTTTATCCGTCTTATTATCTTGTGTTTCAACAGTCGATTTATCTTGTGCATCAGCGCGGTTATTGTCGACGGAAGAGCCAGAGTCACAACCGGCAACTATCGATAGCACTAACCCCGCAATCAAGTAATGTGGAACATTCATTAAGAAACTCCATTCGTTATAAAAAATAATTTATCGTTTATTTCTGCTTACCAATTAGTAGGTAATGAATTAAGGCCGACACCAGGCTCCTAATTCATCACCAACATCCGACCGCACGCTAATAGCTGTTTGGCCGCCCCAATTTAAAAAGAAATCTATACCTATTAATCCGCTAAAACTGCAAAGGCAAAAAGAACCAACAGCATACAATAGATTTTAACTTTCATGCTTTCAATCTCCGCCTATAATAATGAGCTTGCCGCCAACAGCAGTAATTAAGCATAGATAAAATGAAATATGAAAATGCATTAAAAAATGACCTCTAAGGCACCGCTGACATAAACCAGAGGCGCGTTCCAATTAATAGCAATTTCGTTAGTACTGTAACTACACCAATCATCAAGATAAGATTTTGCCGGCAACGCCGATGGATAAGAACAACCATCTTGTTGTCCTGGCTGCGGACCACCGGCAACAAAACCCGGTATCGGTGCCGCGACACTATCGGCAGCTGATGGTCGGTGGTGAATAGCAAGTGGGCTGCGAGTACCGAAACCTGTAACAAAACTGATACCCACACCATTGCGTCCCAAAATGTAATCCATATTAGTCAGCGCAGCATCGGCATAACTGCGTTCACCACTATCACGAAATGCTTGAATAAGCATCATACTTTGATTGAGGGCAACGGCGTTACTTCCCCATACAAACTCAGAGGCTTCACGTCCCATTACAATCCCAAAAGCAGAGGAGTTGACGCCGTTACGCAAATCATCGGCAAAAGATAAGAAGCTCGTGCGGATAGAGGCTATATCAGCCACACCGCTTAAACGTTGAGCATGATGTAACAGTGACATATAACCTAGGGCCACGGTATAGCCCCAGCTAGGAACTGAGGGTTCAGCCCGATATTGGGTAAACTGTTGATAATAGCTATCATCATTTAATGTAATGTAGAGCTCAGCTGCAGCCCAGGCAAACTCATCGCGATAACCAGCAGAGGCATACTCGCCAGTAAACACATCTGAAGGCTGACGATATGCTACTTCTGGATTATTTTTTGCCCACTGCCATGCATTTAACGCAGCGGTGCGGCATTGTTCTGAAAGACCTGGCAGGTGTGTTTCGAACTCAGAAAATATGCGGCTGGCAACAGCCATAACCGCAGCAAAATTGAGCGCCGCAGCAGTAGATTTTTGCACAACATAACGCTGCGCATCAGCGTCTTGTGGCAGGACCTGGCCACTGAATCTTAGGGTCGTTAGTTTATGATATACGCCACCATCGTTAGGGTCTTGCATGGTGAGCATCCAACGTAGATTCCACAATACTTCATCGAGAATATCAGGTAAGGGATTACCACTTTCAGGGATATTATTATTTTGCGTGCGATAGTAATCTGGGTAATGTTCATACGCGGCAAGCAATGTGTAAGTTGAAATCCCTGAGTTTACGATATATTTATTATAATCCCCTGCATCATACCAGCCCATCGGTGAAGTAATACGTGTACCAGTAGGACGTAGTTCTGAGGCTGCTGAAGCATGTATTTTTACTTCTGTATCAGCATGTCCAGCTGTGCGGCTCCAGTCACCAGCATAGGGTGCCGAAATTGCCATGCCAGCACGATTGTAGTAAAAAGCTTTTAACGCTGCACTATTTAAAAGGCGATGAACATTGTCGTCAATCTTAAATGTATCGGAATCAGGTATTCCGTCGATGCGCAAACGATAGTTGCCTGCTGTGTTAAACCCGGAGAAGTCAGCCAAACGAACAGATTCATCGCTGTGGGGCCAGGTGTTTACAGTACCTAGCTGCCCTTGAAAAACTTGCTCGCCATTTTCGTTAAACAAGGCAAAGTTATTTGTAGCATTAGCTGGTACTACAGCAACTTTGTTAGCGTTGGGATAAAAACCCAACTGGTTTAGTTTAATTAACCCATTACCTATATTTGCAGCAGGTGTACTGCTGGGTGTTGGCGTATTAGTTGATGTAGGTGCGGGTGTAGATGAAGTTGCGCCCGTTTCGGATGAGGCAGTGTCTCTAGAGTTACCGCCACTGCCACAGGCATTTAACAGCATACTAAGCACTACGCCCACTAAGTATAAACACAATACTCGTAAAAATTTAACCACCATTCTTTATCCTGTTCATTTTTAGTATTAGCTTTTAATTCTAGTGCCAATAACACGAATTAGTATTACTAGCACCCTAGCTGCTGTTGAATTCTGTTAGCCATTTTTATATTTATATTTTTTGCACATTTTTTCTTATACATCATTTGTTATTTTTTGTGCTTGGGCATTTTTTATGCCTTCTTTTTCTATGTTCTGCTTCTGTATTCTATTTCTATGTTCTGCTTCTGTATTCTATTTCTATGTTCTGCTTCTGTATTCTATTTCTATGTTCTGTGCTCTATTTCTGTGTTCTGCGTTCTGTGCTTTTTATTGTTTGTAGTATTTTCTGTCTTTGATTTATTTATTTTTTTCTCTTTACTTTTTATTTCTTTACTTTTTGTCTCCTTATATTTTTCCTTTTTAAGACTTTAAACCTTCGACACATCAAAGCTTTTAGAAAATTTTTGGTTTTTAGAGTCTTTACTTAATTTTCCCCTCGCTTTTGTTTCTACTATAACTCTGTTTTATTGTAACTCTATTTTATTGTAACTCTGTTTTATTATAACTTTGCTTTATTTGCTTACATTTACCACACAAGTGAAAAGCGATTTAGCTGCCCCTCTCTACTTCGCTCATCACTCTTACAGAATCAATTAGCTTAACTCTTATTAATATTCAACTCTTATTAACATTCAACTCTTAACGAAATCAAGTATCAATAATAATTGGCAACACATCTGGTTAGTTTTTAATTTAAAGAGCCTATTGACTTAAACAACTTGAGATTTTGCTATCTATATAAACCTTCTAAACCACTTAGCATAGTAACAAGTCAAAAAGCCTTTATTAGCACTAACCATAGATATGAATAATTTTGTCCACTTACCGACAAAGTAGTTGTCTTATGAGGACAACTACTTTTCTATATCTAAGGTGACAACATAGCAGAAATCACCCTATTTTTTCTAGCAATTATTTTTCTGAGGCGCAGTTTTTCATAATAAATTGGTTATGACTTGGCATAGAACTGGCGCATCTTTCTAGTGTCTTGCGTATATGACTTAAATCTTTTTGAATTGAGCCTAGATCATGTGTATCTACTAGTGGATGATAACTATCGGCCATAATGTTTTGACCATGAAAAACTGCTAACCAGCTACTGGTAGAAAATAGTTCATCATCTTGCCGATAAATTCGACCGCTCTCTTTGTAAAGTCTAACTTTCTCCGCCAAATAATTGGGAATTGGTATTTGTTGACAAGCAGACCAAAATTGCTCATCGGATCGCTGATTGGCCCAATAATGTAAAATCAGAAAATCTCGAATACGTTCATATTCTAACGCCAATAGCTGATTGTATTTATCACTATTAGCAGCACTAAAGCTTTTGTCGGGAAATAACGCCAGTAATTTTGAAATACCAGATTGAATAAGATAAATACTGGTAGACTCTAGAGGCTCCATAAAACCCCCAGACAACCCCAAAGCAACACAATTTTTATTCCAGAATTTTTTCCTACGACCAGTATTAAAAGCTAAAGTCTTCGGCTCAGAAATAGCATCACCATCTAAGTTATTTAATAAGGTTGCCGTCGCTTCATCCTCACTCATATATTGACTACAGTAGACATGGCCATTACCAGTACGATGTTGCAAAGGAATTCGCCATTGCCAACCAGCTGTTTGCGCTGTCGCTTGAGTATAAGGCAAAAGCTCGCAAGACGACTGGCTTGCAACCGTAACAGCACGATCACACGGCAACAGATGACTCCAGTCGATATACCCTGTATTTAGCGACTCTTTAATGAGTAATCCTCTAAAGCCGCTACAGTCAATAAATAGATCACCTTCAATACTTTGACTATTTTCTAAAGTGACACTCTGAATAAATCCTGTATCTTCTCGTAGCTGCACACTGACAATTTTACCTTCTATACGATGAACACCATGATTTTCAGAAAACTTCCGTAAGTAAGCTGCATATAAGCCAGCATCTAGATGAAAAGCATAGGCAATTCTTGCAAGAGGTGAATTTTTAATAGATAGAGGCCGGGAAAACTTACCTTGCTTACAAGCTTGTACTTCCATCGAATAGTGAAATAAATCTTCATTATTACTTTGAAAAAGCTTAAGCCAATAATGGTGGAATGGAACACCGTTGGGCATATCGGAACCAAAATCTCCAAAGGGGTGGATATAGGACTCCCCTACCTGTCCCCAGTTATTAAACTTAATTCCAAGCTTAAAAGTCGCTTGCGTTTTTTTTACAAACTCATTTTCATCTAAGCCAAGAATATTATTAAATGATCCAATATGTGGGATAGTTGCTTCTCCCACACCTATAGTACCGATATCATCAGACTCAATTAAATAGATATGACTAAAGTCACTACCTAACATCTTAGCAAGCGCCGAAGCCGCCATCCAACCGGCAGTGCCGCCACCGACAATAACAATCTTCTTAATACGATTATTATATTGCTTATTGTTAATATTCGATGAAGATTTCACCATACTACTATTTCATTCCTCTATTAGCTTTTAAGCCTATATGTGTACTTTCAAGGGAGTTTCTGTCGTCACCGCAGTATTGAGCTAAATATTCCCAATGGCTTGGCATTTGCTCAGCTACCTGGGAGATAACCGATGTCATTTTTTTTGCGTGTTGACGAGCATGAATATGATTACTTAGCGGCACAAGTTCATCGTAGTGCTGCGGCCAGTAATTTTGGCCTAGCAAAAAAGATATCCAAGTTTTGCTAGAAAAAGTTTCTCTTTCATAGAAAGGAAAACGACCAAATTGAGAAAATAAATGTATTTTATGAGCTAGCGAAGCAGGCAGACTTTTTCGGTGATAGGCATCCCAAAAAGGGGAATGTAATGCTCTGGCACAGTCATAGTGAGCTGTGTGAAAATCCAAGATACGTGCATATTCTTCAGTCGTAATACGATTATATTCTTCGGCTATAAAAGAAGAACATTCGCGATCCGGGAACATGTCGAGAAAACGCAGAATAGCACTTTGCGTTGTGTGCACACTTGATACACAAAGGCTACCCAAAAAACCTGCAGTCTCACCCAAAGCTAAACAGTTCTTGTACCAAAATCTTTCTCTTCTACCTATATTAAATGCTTGTATTAAAACATCATGCATAGGCTTATCAGCCGTATAGCGCTGCAAATACTGTAAAGCATCGCCATCACTTAAATAGTTAATATCGTAGTAAAATTCATAACATTGACGGTTGCGCAAAGGAACTATTCGCATCCAACCATCTTTATGTAACGACATCTTCGTCGCAGGAAGAGGATTTTTTATTGCATCAGAGCTAAAAATAATACGACGGTCACAAGGTAAATAATCCGACCAATCCATATAACCGACACCTAGAGCTTGTTCGATTAAACGTCCGCTTTTGCCGCTGCAATCAATAAATAAGTCACCTTCTATTTGCTGATGACCACTCGTTACCAAGGCATCGATAAAGCCGTCTTCTGAACGAACAACAACATCAGAGATATTCTCTTTGATTAAACGCACCTGTGCTTGCACTAGACTTTTTAAATAATCGAGATAGTGTTGTACGTCAAAATGTAAAGCATAAGAATAAGGCGCAAGAAAAGCTTTAGCGTTAGTTTTGGGGTGAGCAAAGCGACCTAGCCTAGCTGCACTTGCGCCAAGAGAATATGCATCAAATGGCGTATTATCTCCATCTAATTTAAATTTAGCAGCAAAGTGCTGAAACTCAATGGATTGGATCATAGCACCATAAGGGCTATGAGAATGAAAAAAGCTCTGTTCGGGGAAATTCCACCCATAAAATGCATTGGCTAACTTAAATGTCGCTTCAGTAGCAACCATCACCTCTCGCTCACGGATACCAAATTTACGATGAAAAGAAGACAGAGCGGCAACACCTGACTCCGCTAGAGGCAAGCTTTCCTTTTGCTCACAATCTATCATGGTAATGTTTAAAGAATTCGCATTAAATTGTTTTGTAAGCGCTAAGGCAGCAAGCCAAGCAGTGACTCCTGCACCCACTATAACAATGTTTTCTATATGCTCAGACATAACTAGCGCCTACCATACAAATTAAGTGTTGCTGGTGGCGGCTGGTAGCTACCATGGTTTTCTGTCGCGCAATGCTTAGCGATACTCTTTGCATGGGCAGGTAAACTCTGTGCAGCTTGCGCAATGTGTGTCTGCATACTGGCAAGATAATTCGCTAATTTTTCAAGATCAAAGTCTTCCACTCTGGGATCATAATTCTCAGGCACAATACCCTGCCCTAAATAAACTGCCAACCAACTTGCTTTTAAAAATAAACCTTCAGTATAAGGAGACACATAGCCTGTTTTACGAAACAAGTTAATTTTATGATCCAAACCATCGGGCTTGCTCATATTTTTGCAATAACGCCAAAATTCTGTATCGTCTCTTTCGGTAGCACAGTAATGCAGTACTAAAAAATCACGCAAGCGTTCAAATTCTAGGGTCATCATACGATTGTATTCATCACGCAATACTGAATCACAACGCTTATCTGGAAAAAACTCAATTAACTTCATAATAGCCAATTGAATAAGATGAATACTGGTAGACTCCAATGGCTCTAAAAACCCTGCTGCTAAACCGATAGCAATACAGTTTTTGTTCCAAAATTGTTTACGCATGCCTGTAGTAAAACGCAGATAATTAGCCTCGGTAATTACCTGGCCATCCAGATTATCACGTAGTATAGATTCAGCTTGTTGATCACTCATAAATGAACTGCTATAGATGTGACCATTTCCTGTGCGATGTTGCAAAGGTATCCGCCACTGCCAACCAGCTTCATGAGCGATCGCTTTGGTATAAGGTAATAGCTCGCCCTGACTTTTAGTGGCCATTGCAATCGCTCTGTCGCAAGGTAACCAATGACGCCAGTCGATATAACCTGTTTTTAAATGTTGTTCGATAAGAAGGCCGTTAAACCCTGTGCAATCAATAAATAAATCACCTTCGATATGTTGACCGTTATCCAGTCTAACAGCACTTATAAACCCATCGCTTTGACGTAAATAAACTTCTTTAACTTTACCTTCTTTACGCACCAAGCCCCGTGTTTCGCAGTAAGTTCGCAAATAACGAGCAAACAAATGGGCATCCAAATGAAAAGCGTAGGAATAGGTAGATAAAATAGAACGTGGATCACTGCTGGGATAATCAAAGCGGCCATATTTTGACGCAACAACAGGCAAGGAATAATCACCGATACTGGTATCATCCCCTAGCTGCCTCAGCTTTAGCCAGTAGTGATGAAAGTCAATACCGTTAATACTTTGGCCGAATTCACCGAACGGGTGAATATAAAACTCGCCAATACGCCCCCAATTAATAAACTCGATACCTGTTTTATAACTGGCATTGGTAGCGCGCATAAATTCGTGTTCGTTCAAGCCTAAAGTTTGGATGAAATAACGTAAATGAGGCAGCGTTGCTTCACCGACGCCAACCGTACCTATTTGATCTGATTCTAAAAGCTCAATCGCGCAATATTCTTGCCCAAATAAACGTGTTAACGCGGCAGCGGTCATCCAACCGGCCGTACCACCACCGACAATCACAATGCGTTTAACACGATTCTCATGCATAAACAGCCTCAATATTTTCTACAGACAATACACAAGGGCTTGCGCGTCTATAGAGCTAATTAACTAGCGTTAATTAGCTCTAACAAGCCTTGCAATACATCGCTCTAATTTACAAGCTAGCTCTTATTATAAAAGAGAAGCGTCTATCATTGACAAAAGAAGAACGGGTAACTTTTGTACCTTCTTGATCCACTTGCAATAACGTGTTGGTTTCTTCATTAGTTAAGTTGGATGCCTGTAAACCTATTGCCACAGTTTCGTTAATATCATAGAAGATGGAACCATCCAATTGTCCTCTATCTTCAGCAAATACAGGCAAATTTAAGTTAACATGATTAATGGATAACAGATAATCATCCCGCCAGTTATAAGCCAAGCGTGCTGAAACACCGTGATTTTCATAGATCCCCACAAGATTGTAACTATGCTCAGAGAGCCCTTGTAAAGGCAACCCTTCAAAACGTACAGTAATATCGTTAATATCTTCTTCAGAGGTTAAATCAGTGGCACTGGTATTTTGGTTCGGCACACCACTTTCACTTAAATAGGTATAGTTAAATTGCACTCCTAAACCATCTAAAACTTGTGGCAAGCCTTTAAAGAACTGCTGATAAGCAAATTCAAAACCACGCAACTTAGCTTGGCCGATATTAATCGGTTGGCTAGTTTCTACTGTTTGGGTAACACCGTTGTTAGACACTTGACGATTAACGGTATCAATTGAAAAGAAATTTTCAATATCCTTATAAAAAAAACTTCCAGTTAAAGAACCAGACTCAGCAAAATACCATTCTAAGGAGAGATCCAGATTATCCGCTTCCATGGGTTCTAAGAAGGGATTACCGCTTATTTGTTGGAAACGTTCGAGCCGATCTGGAACAGTATCATCACCGACTGTTTCAATATCTGCAGTAATATTAAAGTTATATCGTAAATCACCTAAATCGGGAAAAGCAATAGCCGCTGAATAGCCAAAACGTGCAATTAAATCATCAACAATTTCATATTTAACATTAAAGCTTGGTAATACTTTTGAGAAATCACTTTCGGCATCCTCGGTATTACTCGCTCCATTGGCGAATGCACGCTGCTCTGGCGTGAGCGGCTCCAACCTAGCTTCATCAATCGGATTAGGGAACACTAGACCACCTTTTACTGTGGTATCCACCTGTACATAGCGCAATCCAACATTAGCGGAAAAACGGTTTTCATCACCACCACCGAAGTTTAAACGCACATAGACGGCTGTATTTTCTTCAGTCACCTCATTTATTTCCGCAGGTAAATAAGGTGTTCCAGGAATCACACCAGGACGCGCAAACAAATCTAGCGGGCCTTGGTTAAAAGGAAAGGAGCTTAGGCTAGCAATAAAATCACTATAATTTTGCACTAAATTAGTCGATGGAAAAAGCGCTGTAAGACCACCACCGGCGTCGCCGCGGAAAAAGTTATCAAAGACAACAGGCATAGAGTCCGGAGTCGGGGCCTCAGTTGAAGTACCTGTTGCATCAACATCACCATTTTCAAATTGACGACCGGCAAAAGTACGAAAGCCTTCATTCCAAGATTCAGAAAGATTTTGCCAATTGAAATTCGCATAACGCGTTGTTTGCTCACGCTCAGCAAAGCGTACTCCCGTTTCAACAGACTCAAAAATTCCCGAATTAATTTCATAATCTACATCAAAACGGATGGCAACTTCGTCCCCTTCATTTTCATCAATATGATCAAGGCCTGCGCGCCAAAAATAATTACTGGGGTCGGAAAAATATTCCTCATCACTTTGATTGGCATTTTCTGGAGCATGGAAGTCAACAATAGGTGAACCGCCATTTGCATTAAATTCTGCGTCAACACCACGCACCAAGCCACCAAATACAGTAAGATCTAAGTTTTCACTCTCAGCATCTACATATTGAAAATCGGCTTCTATACTTAGTCGATCAGTTGCTTGAAATTTTAAATTAAGGGATAGATCTTGAACCAATTCATCAGTGGCATTGCGTCTTGTTTGTGGCCCTAAACCATCACCAATCGTAGATAAACGGCCACTTTGAACCGTATTACCACTAATGATTGCGCCATCATCTAAAGTGCCTTGTGCATCGTCAGAGAAAAAGGCAAATTCATTCCAAGCGATATCTGACTCAGAACGAATGTACTCTAGAGTACCTTCAAATCGGTCATCAGCATCGCGAAATTGGAGTGATGCCGTAAGCCCTTCACGATTACGCTCAGTTCTGTTGGTACGAATGCCAGCATTAATAGGGGCAAATACATTGCTGCCATTTACCATAATCTCATTATGTAAGCCTAGTTCGGCACCATCGGAACGGAACTCTAATTCTGAATCGGCATAACTTAATAGCCAACCTAATTCAGCACCGCTACTAAATTCAAAACGGTCGCTGTATAAGCCTGAAAAAGTTGGCGTAGTCTCTTCTACCAGATCATGATAGTTCGCTTGCGCCGATAGTTTTATCACACGCTCATCAGAATCGAAGGGTTTACGTGTTCGTAAGTCAATAGTGCCTGAAATACCACCTTCGATCATATCGGCAGTTTGATTTTTAAAAACACCAACACTGCCCAGTAATTCCGGCGAAACATCTTCAAAACTCAAACCTCGGTTACTAGTAGCTGAGAAAGTATCACGGCCATTAAAAGATGTTCGTGTTTGAGGTAAGCCTCGCAAAGTCGCGCCGCTACCCTCGGTCGAAAAATGATCGGAATCTCGCGGAGATGCAAATCGCTCAATAGAGATACCTGGCAAACGTTGTAAGGCCTCTAAAACACTGACATCAGGCAGTGAACCTATATCCTTTGCTGAAATCGCATCCACAAACGTGTCCGAGTTACGTTTGATATTTTGAGCGTTTTGAAGGTTGCCTCGAATGCCCGTGACAATTACAACCTCTTCTTCTAGAGCATTAACAGAACCAAGTTCCTCTGAGGAACCTTGTGCAAAAACATAACTGTGGGCACATACACTAATGGATATCGCTAACAGCGTTTTTTTAAATTGGGGGCGAGTTATTTCATTATTGTCACCTTTAAAAATGACCATGCCTCTCTCCTAATTACATACTATTATTTTTAAGATATTTTTTAATGATGAATATGTCGTCACAACAACCTTTTTTTATTCATAATTTATCTGGCATTGCGTACATAATTTATGAGCAAGTGAACGAAGTGTTTAAGTGCTGTCAAAAAATCGACTAAATACTGTGAGTTATAAACTTACATTTTGTTTATTAACAATCCGGCTAGTTAATGTTCATATAGAAACGTGCATCTTGCTTTTATTCTGGTTATCGCAAAATCAACAAACTTATGATCACCGATTTTTGGTATCACAAAGACGAACAAATCTTGAACATACTAGTCATTGATAATCTTATGGTCGTCCCAGTATTTGAAAAACACTTAAACTGGGGCGCTTAAATAAGTGGCACTCCACGTCAAAACCAGAGCTACCAAGGGATAGAGCGCCTCTAATGTTGAGCTGTCTGAACATACATCAAAGTCACAAAAGGTAAAAAGTGATCACAGAACCTAAGAGAAATGAAAGCAAGTTCATCAAGTGCAAGGAAATATATAGTAAGCGAATTACGATTTTTACTGACTTTTCATGAGTGTAAAGTCTGTCTAAATAATAATATTCAAATTGAGATTGAGGCTAAGGTTTTAAATGCATTTTCCGATATTCAGAAGGAGATACACCGGTTATCCGTTTAAAAAAACGATGAAACGCAGATTTGCTGTTAAAGCCCGACTGATAAAGAATATCCAGGATTGTCGCATCTTTGTGCTCTTGTGATGCTAATAAAAACTGCGCTTCCTCGACACGATACTTATTGATAAATTCGAAGAAATTAGAATTAAAATGAGTATTAATTGCATGAGAAGCATCGCGGCTACTGAGCCCAACACGCTTAGCAAACTGCTCCACTGTAATATTTTGCTCGAGAAATAATTTATCGACAAAAATACCATTTTTAACAGAATTGATAACAGCATCAGAAGGTTTGTTATCAGCCACACTTTTCTTGCCACTTACTTGTGCATTCGATGCAGCGGTTTCTTCTTTTACATCCGTTTGCAAGGTAGCAGCGATTAGCTTACGGGCATAAAAAATACTGTATACGAAAAGCAAGTTGACCATAATAAAAGATAAATAATTACCGATTATACCGAAGCTATCAGAAAGCTCGGTGTCAATATTGTTAATGCCATGGATGTGGGTAAAGAGCGCCCAGGACCAATGGAGCATATAACCGATAACCAGCAGATTAGCCCATACCACTCCCATATCATCATTGGAGTAATGGTTCATCAGAGTAGTACCCACATGCCTTATCGTGTAAACACATACTAACGAGTAAACTACCGGAATCACCTTAAAGCTATTCCAGAAATACAACACCATAGTGCTGCTTACTCCAGTATTTGGGACACCCAGTAGTGCTTCACCGCTGACGTTGAAGGCTAAAATCAGTATCGAGGCAATCAAGGCAGGAAGTAAATGGGCACTATGCTTCAGTTTGAGTTTAAACTCCGGCTCACATATTGAGCGTAGGTAAAAATACAGAATTGGCCCCTTAATTAAAGAAGAAGCACTCAGAATCAGAGGAAGCAGCACCCCTTCTCGCAAGCTGAAACGCTGTAAAATCTCGTTCCAAAGCAGCAAAGTCCCTGCCGTATTGATAAATATAAGGACAAAAAAAGCCGTAAGAATGTGGTGGGCAACACGTTTTTGAGTGGGTAAAAGGCCTTGGAAGAGCGCCAATAAAATGCATTGGCTCATTGTCATGATAAGTACAACATCATGCACATTAAACAGGTGGTTTTTCATCCAAAATCTCAGGCAAACATACTCAATAATAGCTCTACGCACTATTATGGTCAGATAGTCTACCTAAGTAAAGGCACACACAAGGCCTACTCAATACCCCCAACAAGCGCTCATGGTAGTAGCCCAACCCCGTATAAGCACCTAAATGAAACTGGGATTTTTCTATACTAAAAAGGGCACCCATAAAAATATGGGCGCCTGCTAAAAATGAAACGCCCAAATCAAGAATGGGTCATCTCGATACATCGTTCAACTAGCCCGTTTAGCTTATACAATTGCTAAAAAAAATCGTCCCAGTTTCCATAAATTTTATAACTAAAAAGTATCACTTTACGTATAGCGGAATAAATAACTTAAGACTTCCTTTATATTTACCTTGCGAGTATTAGGATAAAGATATAAGTGCCTCACCTGTATTTATATTGTGACATAAACCCTAAACACTAGAGGATTTACTATCAATGACTATTGACACCACCGCTTAAGTGAGAATGATCGGTATCAGTTGCACAAGGCACAATGATCCATCACAATCTCGACCGCATTATATATTGCAGCACTGCGATGCATGAGAATACTAAGTAAGAGATACTTAAACAGATAATTCTGTGTAAAATATGCTCAGAAAGGCTGTATTTTTATTATCTAATTGGAGTTATCTTTCGCTTTTATGTTTTTCAGCGATGAACGTTTTCATTTTTTCCGGCCACTTACCAGTAAGTATCGTGAGCAAGCTGTTCAATGTTTGGGCTTATTTTACCAACGCCAATACAGCTCTCACGCGGACTATGGGCAATCTTTGAACAGAGAACAGGTGATTGAGATTTTTGAAGAAGCTCTCACCCTGTCGGCCAATCAAGTATTGGAGAACAATGACGACGACGATCAAGAACAGCGTTTCAAAAATACTCGTGAGCACTCCACTTGGATGCTCAAACAGTTTCTTGAATGTGGTTGGATAGAGCGCCAAGTAGACTCTGCGACGCTGCAATCCACTTTTCCTTTTACGCGGATGGGCAGAGTCTTCTCACAGGCGTTAATAGAAAGTAGTAATACCCAAATCCGCACGCGACATCGCAATACTCGTAACACTTTAAATGCCCTAGAAGCATTTTTATCCCGTGGAGAAATTTACGATCTACTCGATGCTTACGAGTATTCTGAGCGCATTATTACCGACTTTACCGATGTTATTTCAGAGTTAGAAGAACGCAAACGTGAACTTGTCCGCGAAGTGGAGTCACAACAGTTGGTACACCAGGCAACTGACCAATTTTTTGACTTTATGGAAAAACGTTTTCAGCCCGATATATCCGTGCGCTTATCCGCCGATAGTGTCGAGAAACATCGGGCAGATATTGATCGTGCTATTAACAAAATTCGGCGCAAGCAAAAAAGCTTTAAGCGTGATATAGAGAAAGAATTACGACGCACAGTGCCGGGAATTTGCAGCGATGAGAAATCTTATCTGTGGCATATCCTTGATACCATCGAGCGACGCATGCGTAATGCCGCCGAAGTTATGCTGCCCGCCCTTCGCAACGCTTTGCACAGTTTCACTAAACGCGCCGATATTATTATTCGCCAACTGAGTTACTTATCGAGCCAAGCAGACAGTGACTTGGTGGAAGTATGCAAAGAGTTAGCTGATTTATCAGACCAGGATTATAATTCGCGTTTGCAAAAAGCTGCAGCGGAAATGGCAGTGCTTAAGCTGCAACTTATTGACCCCAAACAGGTGCGTTTGCAAGAACGAAGACAACGAGAAAGTGTCGACAGCAGTGTGGGTGAGCAACACTCAGTGGATCAGGGCGCCCAACGAGAGTTGATGGCGCAACAACTTTTAGATCAAGCTTTCGTTATCAACAATGAGAAAGTTAGAGCCTATCTCATTAAGTCTCTGCGAGACGGCCAAAGTATATCCACTAAAGATCTACCCATCACCAATGCTAAAGATCTTTTAGCCTTAGCTCACGTAATAGAGGTGGGTGCAGTCAACACGATGAGTTCGGATTTTATATTTAAAGTAGAGCCCACAGGCAATACGATTACCGAAGGCGAGTTTTATCACTCGCGCGATGAATTCACTATCGAGCTAATCGATAACACATCGCCAAAAGCAGACAAACGAGCCTCCGCTGACAGCGATTTAGCAGCGGAATCAAAATAGGCAAAAGTAAAAGTAAAAACGCACGACTTTATGTTTGAAAATACCCTACAAGAAGCATTAAAAGATTTACATATTAACCAAGATGAGTTTTCAGAGTTAATCATTCGCCTGCTCGATTACGGTGTAATTAATCGTGATGAAAGTCAGGTAGAAAATATTCTTTACGATCGTTATGTACAATGCTCACAATTGGTAGAAGATTATCTATCTATTATGAAAGTGAGAATTTTACACGATAGAAAATTTTGTTTTGTCCGTGTATTTCCCCCAGGATCAGAGGTGCCAGGCTTGGTAGACGACGAACATAGCGCGTTTAACAGTGGCTTTCGTGCCAAACCTACACAGCAAGAAATCGCCGTTATATTAGCCCTGCGAGTGGAGTATGAAAAAGCCTTGCGCGAGGGATTAGTGGACGACAAAGGCTGTGTTATGTTGCCCTTAGAAAGTTTAGCCATTGCACTTAAAAACCTGCTTAAACGTTCACTACCTGAAATCGCAGGTGAGCGTAAACAAATATTTAAACGCCTAAAACAGCTGCGGCTTATCCAGTTTAATAATGAAGTAGATTTAGATTCTGCCGAGAGTTGGATAAGTATTCAACCAAGTATCACAAGTTTTGTTACCGAAGCAGTGCTAAGTCACCTTTATCCACAAGAGCCATCACAGATAAGCCAAGGAAACACAGATGTTTTGTAAGCGCGGTATTTTTGTTAACTGGGGGAACGTGCCTCATTTAGAGTTTGATTTTGGCCCAGTCAATTTATTTTCTGGTGGTAATGGCTCAGGCAAAACCACTGCTGCTGACGGCATACAATCATTGATGACTGCCGCCCATGAAAATTTATTCACTTATAACCCAGGACAAGATGAAACCACTCAAAGAGGTCGAGGCGGTAAACAGGTACGTACCCTAGCCTCGTATGTATTGGGTTGTGATGACGGCAGCTATTCTCGGTTACGCCCAACAGATGGTTACGTAGCAGGAGTCTTTCATCCAACCGAGGGCGAAAACAGCGATGTCTTTACTGCGGTTATGTGCGTGCGTGCGCGATTAGACAACGCATCCACACCGCGCCAAGCACGCCAGGATGAATTATTGTTTTTAATTATTCCGGGCAAAGAACTCCAACTAAGCCATTTCGTGCGCGAAGATAGTGGTGGTAAATATGTGGTTCCTATTAACGAAATCGCTCTGCGCCTACAACAAGAGTGTGGTAAAAATAGTGTCGAAAGCTATGACAAAAAAGGCCCTTATTTACGCAGGCTTTATGGCGCGCTAAGGGGTTTAAAAGGGCCGATAGCAGATAGGGAGGCCAAACACGCTGCTCGAACTTTCTCAAATTTTATGGCCTACAAGCCGGTTAAGAGTATCACGGAATTTGTTGCCCGAGAAATCCTTGATCCGAAAGATCTGAGCGAGGATATTCGTCAAGTTTCAGAGCTGATGAAAACCATCCATAATATGGACGAAGATACACGTCAATTAAAAGGTGCTATTGAGAATCTAGAAAACGCTCAGAACTTATCGAGTCACTATATTAATAACTGGATCGAACATCGTACCGGTGAATACTGCGAAATTACTCGTCAGTTAATCGTCAAACAACACGATTACCTAAAACAGAAAAACGAAGTACGCCTTAATAAAGATAGCATTAGTGATATTGAGAGCCAGATACGGCAAACCGCAGAAAAGAAACAATTATTACACGACCAATTAATCGATCTGCAAGCACAGCGGCAAGGTATCGACGCCCTTAAAGATAAGGACCAACTAGAACGAGACATTAGCCATAATAAAGATGTGTTGGTACAGATGGTTACACCTTTATTAGAACAAGATCAACAGTTCGGCAAAAACCACCACGTAGTTTCTCTGTTGCAGAAAAAACTTAGCCAAGTGTCGATAGCTGTAGATATTCCTGCACTAGAAAGTAAAGCCTTTCAAAAGGCTATTAAAGCCCTACTCGCTACACCTCAGGATACAGGCTTAAATACGCAAGAACTGTTAACCAAAGACTGGGTGGGTATAGCAGCGCTGGAAGATAAACTAGAGCAGGTATCGCAACAGGAAAATTTACATACTGAACTTGTTAGGCTGCTACAAAACGAGGATAACTTAGATAGCATAAGCATTCGTGATCAAGTTTTTGCATGCACTAATAAACGTAAAGACTTGATGGAAAAAATACAATTACAATGTAATAGCAAACAACTGGATATCCAACGTTTGCAAAATAAAAAGGCAACATATCCGCCTCATGTTGAGGCAGCTGTTAAGGCTATCATTCAGCAATACCCTCAAGCTCAACCTTGTGTTTTATGTGATTTTATAGAAATTACTGACCCGAAATGGCATATGGCGATTGAAGGTTATATTGGCGGTGCTCGATTTTCTATTATTGTCGAGCCTGAGTACGAAGCTCAAGCTATTAGAGTTGTCCGCGGGCTTAAAGGCCACCGCAACAGCGCTCGAGTGATACAGGGCAAAAAAGCTCAGTACGAAGCCTCGAAATTACCTGCGCTGCCGCGCCACTCAATATTTGAGGTAATGGAGTTTGAACATAAAATTGTCGAGTACTATATCAAAGCTTCTTACGGTAATGTGGTTCGCGTAGAAGACGAAGAAACCTTACGTAAAACCGCGCGAGGTATTACTGCACAAGGCATTGGCTCGGGCAACTACAGTATGTTTCGCTGCGATATTGACGATGCTCAATTAGTATTTGGTCAGGGAGCAAGAGAACGAGCACTCATTGCCCAGCAGCAACAATTAAATGCCCTACAAGAACAAGCTCAAAAAGCACATGACGACTACCGCGATAGTCTTCAGCTACACGAATATATCAGTCAGGTGCGTCCTATTTCTTGCAGCAGTATTATTGATAACATGCTAAATGTTTATCGAAAGCTACAAAAGTATGAAGCTCAGCTCGACGACCTTGACTTGAGTGATCATGCTCGTTTGGAACAACGACTAAACGAGTTAAAAGAAGAGTTTAGCGCTACTGAAACTCAAGCAAGTAAGTTAAGCGAAGAATTAGGCGCACTCAACAGTAGAAGCCTACAGCTGGAACGCACGGTAGATAAGCATGCAAATGAGCAGGAGGTATTGCAAAGCCTACAAGAAGAACACGAAGAATATGTAAGCGATATAAGCAGTATTTATAGCAGTTTTAATAGTGAGCAAGCATTAAAAGATGCTGACGCCAAAGCACAAAAAGCGAAAGATGATTTCAATTTTACTCAAGATAATCATGACTGCCTTATTGGTTTAGATAAATACGAGCGTCAACTATACGATACCGTCACTTTCCATAATCAAATGAATAGCGCATACAATAGCCTTGTATACCAGGTGAGTGACAGCGAAAAAAATGACATTAACTGTTTCAAACATATTGTCAATTTATCAGAACAAATAAAAAGCATTCATAATCGTCTTAAAAATAATGTGTTAGTCGGCAAACACGAAAAGTTAGCCAGTTTAAAAGAAAGTTTTAATACGGCCTTCGTGACAAACTTATGCCACTCTATTTACCAGTCGATTAATCACGGCAAACAAATTCTCGATGACCTCAACAAAGAACTTGAGCATCATCGCTTTGGTGCCGATCGAGAACGCTTTTACTTTGGTACCGAATGGGTACCGGAATACAAGGAGTATTGGCGTTTTTTCAAGGAAGTCATCGATATCCCCAACCTCGGTGACGGCAGTACCCTATTTGACGCAGAGCTCAGTCAAAAATCTCAGACCGTACGCGATAAGCTATTGAGCATGCTATTAGATAAAGACGAGCAAACTGCACTTAGAGAATTGCGGCGGCTAAGTGACTATCGCAACTATCGTCACTATGAAATTTATAAAGAGCCTCTGGATAAACAACCTATAGCATTGAGCACCTACGGCACAGGCTCAGGTGGACAGTTGGAAACACCAGCCTACATAATACGCTCTGCTGCCATTACTTCTGCATTTCGTTTTAACGAAGGCAGTTCTCATTGCCGCATGGTCTTGGTTGACGAAGCATTCTCAAAAATGGACGAGAACCGCTCGCGAGAAGTGATCGATTATTTAACCAAAACCTTAGGCCTACAGCTTATCTTTATTATGCCGACAAGTAAGTCGGGGCCATTTATGGATCTGATTAGCCATCAAGTTATCTTTAGTAAGTGTCCCGCTTCAAAAAATATTGGCGAACTTAGCACCCGCGTTTTGGTTGATAGAAAAGTCTGTAATCAAGAGAAAATCAAAATACTCTGGAGCAACCATCGTAAAACAATTCGCCAACAAGCGATGTTAGATTTTATGGAAGAGATATGATGGCCTCACCTCCTACAACACTATCTTCTAAGCCAATATACTCGATAGGCTATGCCACTAAGCCTATCGAGACTTTTATTGCTCAGCTACAACATTACCGGGTTGATGTGGTGGCAGATATTCGCTCAGTGCCATACAGCAAGGTTTTTTTTGATTACCATAAAGAGAATATTTACCAGTACCTTAAACAACATAACATTCGCTATGTCTACTTAGGTGATGAATTCGGGCCTCGCTCTAAAGACGACGCCCACTACAATGAAAAAGGACAGATTCAATTTGATCGTCTTATGCAATCATCACTTTTTCAACAAGGGCTTAAGCGGTTACAAGCAGGAGTAAATAAAGGCTTTACTGTAGCGTTAATGTGCGCGGAGAAAGACCCGGTAACCTGCCATCGCAGTCAACTGGTAGGCTATTATCTAGCTCGTCACGGACTTCATACTGAAAATAAACAAACCCAGGATACTCTTAACCTGCTTCATATCCTGCATGATGGTGGTATTGAAACACAGGAACGCTTAGAAGTGCGGATTATGGAAATTCACGATCAAGGTGATGATTTATTTATGTCCTACGACGAGCGGAAACATCGAGCTTATATGACACAATGCGAACAAACGGCCTACTGTAAAGATTGCTAATGCTCAAGCCTGTTGACACCAGTCAAATCAAGATATACTTTCTTTACTGCCATCATTCGATACCAGTGCAGCCTCATATATATCACACTCGTCTACAGCAAATACTAAGGTAGCATTTATAGGTTTTTGATACGCATACTTGTTTAGGTGATCGGATAAACTCCGGCAAAAAAACTCCGAGCAAACATTCGCACGTAAATGTTCAGGCAAAGCACACCCAAAGCTGCCGTGATAAATACAACTACCAATAGTTGCACTCTCAGGGACATAACTCAGATAAATGGAGACTATCTCATCCTTAGAGATATCACAATTCTCAAGCACGCGCACAAAAGTAGAATGTTGGATAAATGCGTGATAATCGCCACCTTTTTTACAGCATCTGCCCCGGCACATGGCACAAATGGTAGCAATATTATCACTATTGGATACCGTCATTTGTGTTTGCTGTGGTGATTGAAACGTATGCTCTTCCGTAAGATCATTGTCAAGGGTGGATAAGAGACTTGTCAGATAACGTTCAAACTCCGCAACTCGGGAGGTTTCTACAACTTCGTTTTTCAATTTGTAATGGGGGATTTGTAATACATCTATAAGCTCCTTCTGTACCTCACTATTGCCATAAATACGATTGAGTATCGACAGTTTCTGTTTATCCAACTCAAGCTCACGATTTCTCCAATACGCTGCTGTTTGATCTTGTTTTTGCTTATGCCAACGCATTTTGCACTTTAAGCTTCCACAGTATGGTTGCACCGAACTAGGTGATAAAGTTCGTTCACAATAAGCACATGTTTTTTCGTGTTTACCACAGAAACCTTTGCTACCTACCATTTACACTTTGTCCATTGATCCCAATAAGTATAATTTATACTTTAGTTGTAAAATTAAATGAGCGCGAACACACATTTGCCGATAATGGTTTCAATGAAATCGTGCTATGATGTTTGCTCTTTATTAACTAAATAGCCAACCTCCTCTGTGAAAAAAATAGCTATCTTCGCTGATGTACAAAATATTTATTACACTACTCGCCAAGCTTATGGCAGACAATTCAATTACCGCAGGCTATGGAGTACAGTCGCAGCGCAAGGAGAAATAATCAGTGCGACAGCTTATGCCATACATCGCAGCGATCAAAAACAACAGAAGTTTCAAAACGCACTTAAAGAAATAGGTTTTGCCATCAAACTTAAACCCTTTATTCAACGTAGCGACGGATCAGCAAAAGGCGATTGGGATGTGGGGATTACTATTGATGTCATGGAGGCGGCAAAGGATATAGATATTGCGGTGCTACTCTCTGGCGATGGTGACTTCGACATACTAATCAACAAAATTAAGCGAGATTATCATGTGGATGCACATATTTATGGTGTGCCTTCACTTACAGCGGACTCTCTTATTAATGCAGCAAGTAGCTACCATCCTATTGAAGACACCTTGCTTTTGTAAAAAATCAATACTGAAACTTCAGGAAAGAGTACACACAACCTAATCATTGCGCATAATATAGGCGCTCACGGTAACAGTGGCTCGTTTTTAAGGATTTAGGCTTTAAAGTTTTAGTTATGTGGTTTTTGAGACTTAAACAGAATAATAAAAACTTATCGTGATACCTTCACTCTCATATTTTTATCCTCTCTACTATCCATTCGTCGTTAAAAAACTCGCTTTATCGTATCGATGCTGAAGAGCTTTGCTCTTACTTCGTTTTAGTATGAGACTGTACGTCCAGTAGATTTTATTTTTTCGGGGTAATGTGTGTGAACAGAGCCTCGTATGAACTATATTTTGCACAGCACAAAAACAACAAATACCTTGGGGGATGTATGCAAAAACCATTGATGCTAGGTTTAATAACACTTTCGCTTCTCAGTGCATGTTCGAAGCAGGAAAATAATGCCGTGAAAAATGATCCAGCTGCAGCCACAACTGCAGAGGTAGCTGAGACTGAAGTCGCAGCAAATATAGACAACAATCCTCTGTTACAGGATTGGCAAACCCCCTATCAAATTCCACCCTTCTCGAAAATTAAAGATGAACACTATATGCCGGCGGTGGAAAAAGCCGTGCAAACGATGCGCGAAGAGATAGCAGCAATTACGAGCAACGAGAACGACCCCAGCTTTGAAAATACAGTGGTTGCTCTAGAACAGAGTGGTGAAGAAATCACCAAGGTGTTCAATGTCTTTGCCAATGTCGCAGCAACGGATACCAATGACGAGTTAAAGAAGCTACAGGTAAAAATCTTCCCCATGTTGACTCGTGAGCTGGATGCAATGCTGTTAAATCAAGAGCTGTTTGATCGGGTTTCTCACGTCTATGAGAATCGTGACCCACTCAAACTGGATGCGCAAGACTCACGTCTACTAGAGCTTACCTATCTCGAGTTTGTTCGTGCAGGTGCGGCCTTGAAACCGGAAGCCAAGGCCCGTTTAAAAGATATTAATGCTGAAATTTCTTCACTAACCACTCAGTTTGCGCAAAACCTATTATCAGAAACGAAGTCTTTTGAATTGGTGATCGATGATGCAAAAGATCTTGCCGGCCTCCCCAAAGACCTTGTGGGTGCGGCTAAGAAAAAAGCTGAAAACAAGGGCAAAGACAATGCTTGGGTATTTGGCTTAGATCGTGCCAGCTTCGAAGGTTTTATGACCTACTCGGAAAACAGAGAGCTACGCAAAATTATGCTCGATGGCTATCGTAATCGTGGTATGAATGCTAACGAAGCCGACAACAGTGAGCTGGTGCTAAAAATTTCGCGTTTACGAGCAGAGCGGGCAAAATTATTAGGCTATGACAGCCACGCCCACTACCAACTTGAAACACGCATGGCAAAAACACCAGAAATGGCAGAATCTTTCTTATTAAAAGTATTGAAGCCAGGCCTTGCGCGAGTGCAAGAAGAAAAACAAGAAATGCAGGCCATCGTTAAGAGTGAAGGTCATGATTTCCAACTGGCCAGTCACGATTGGTGGCACTACGCAGAAAAACTGCGTACTAAAAAATACGCCTTTGATGAAAGCCAAGTCAAGCCTTACTTTGAATTAGAAAATGTTCTACAAGGCGCTTTTCACGTAGCGGGAGAACTATTTGGTGTTAAATTTAAAGAATTAAAGGATATGCCAGTATGGCATCCTCAAGTGAAAGTTTTCGATGTCAGTGGCGAAAAGGGAGAACACTTAGGAATATTCTTAATGGACTTTTATAGTCGCGACTCAAAACGTGGCGGCGCTTGGATGAGTTCTTATCGGCAAGCCTCAGCTGTCAACGGCAAGGTTATACGCCCACTGATTACAAATAACTTAAATTTGACCCCCCCAGCAGAAGGCGACCCTACCTTACTGAGCTTTGACCAAGTTAATACTTTATTCCATGAATTTGGCCACGGCCTCCATGGTTTAATGACCACCGCCCGTTACGAGAAGTATGCCGGCACCAGCGGCAGCCCACGAGACTTTACCGAATTTCCTGCACAATTTATGGAACACTATGCTTCTGCACCTGAGGTACTGCCCATTTATGCCAAACATTATGAAACCGGAGAAATTATTCCAGCAGCCCTTTTAGAGAAATTACAACAGGCCTCTACTCACAACCAAGGTTTTAAAACAGCGGAATTTATCGGCGCTTCTCTGTTGGATCTAGCCTGGCATAAACTCGATAGCAAGCAATTAAAAGATATCGACAATGCTCAAGAATTCGAAGCTAAGGTACTAACTGAATACGGTCTCCCCAAAGAGATTTCACCTCGCTATCGCAGTACTTACTTTGCTCATATCTTCTCATCTCCCATAGGCTACTCAGCAGGCTACTACGCCTACCTTTGGTCAGAGATTCTCGACGCCGACGGTTTTACCGCCTTCCGCGAAGCCGGTGATATATATGATAAAGAATTAGCACAACGCTTGGCCGACAATGTCTACCGCGCCGGCGGCAGTGCCCCAGCCGATGAGTTATATCGTAGGTTTAGAAAGAAAGATCCCACTATCGAGCCACTATTAAAAATTAGAGGCTTGAATTAAAGGTTTATTCGTATTTATGGATTGGCATTTCACTCCATTGTTTTAATAGAGTGAAATGCTGCTTTTAAAAAACTGTGATAAATTAGAGTAAAAATACTAAGCTATTAGTTTTCCATAACACTACTACATATGCTCACTCGACTTTTGTTTCCAAACTTGATAGAAACCGCTATCTTTTATAAGATTTTTTACAGCTAAATCCGCGTATACACCCACCAACTGCCAATCAGTGAAATAGCAACATTTAAAGGAATCACTATTCTTTGGCGATACCACGATTTTTTCATCCAATAAGCAAGTGCGGTAAATACTACTAAGGCAAAGCCCACCTGGGCGATTTCAACACCTAAGTTAAAACCGAGTAAGCCTGTAAAAAAATATTCATCGGGCACGTTCAAATCACGTAGGGCGCCAGCAAAGCCCATACCGTGCAACAAACCAAACAAGAAAATAATAACGACTCGCCACATAGCGGAAATATTTTTTAAGAAAATATTTTCGACAGCAACAAATACAATCGACAGAGCAATTAATACTTCTATCCACGGCCCGCCAATGGTAATAATATTGGCATAACTTAGGATTAAAGTGATGCTGTGAGCGAGAGTAAAGATGGAGATGTAAAGCAACAACCGAGGAAGATGGTAGGTCGATAATAATAAAGCTAAAACAAATAGTAGATGATCTAAGCCTAAAGGCAGAATATGTTCCATGCCGAGCTTAATATACAAGAGCAAAGTTTGTATGGGTGAGCGAGCAATATCAATATTTATCTGGGCTGGGTTATTGGTCGCAGTTTCAGAGTCCAAGGCTGCCAGTTCTGCACACAGTAGCGGGTCGAGACCGCCATCATTACAAAAATCGTCTTCAGGATGAGACCATGCGCTCATACTGATACATAAAAGAAGAAAAACAGAGCAGCTAGTAATAAAAGTTTTAATGCAATACATGGATGGGTATATGCCAAGGTAATTAGAGGTAAACATTATCTCAGATAATAACGAATAAATAGAGTGTCATATCAATCGTCTTATCTATAAAAATACACACCTAGACCATCCAAAGGATGTAAGAAAGATGGCGCTTTTTTATACAAAAATGAGCGTTATGATAGGATTTACAGCACTCAGGCTTATGAAGCGTATTCGCTTATCCCGGTAAATAAATAAGACCATCTTTATCGGTCAAAAATAACCAAATAGCCGGCAGAAGTTGATAATTGTGCTGTATAATAGTAATTTGCGTCATTGAGTATAAAATTAAGATAGGGAGCCAAACTCAGCGCTGTAATACCTGCCACGACAGTACAAAAGCGGGCAGAAACAGAGAAGTTGGCGGTAAATCAACATATATTGAACAGTCGACATTAAGCATATGAGCTCAGGGAACTCTAATAATAAGAACTCTCCTACCCGCACCAAGAGCGTTGCGACTGGCCAAACAAAATCACGTACACAGGCCCAACAGAACCAAGTAAAACAAGGGCAAGATAATAAAACAGTATTTAAACCATCTCGCAAGCCTTCGAGTGCAGATAATAGTGCGCCTGAAAACGTAGAGCAGAGAACTGTTATCAAAACACCAACACAACAAACTTCTACTGCTACCGTATCTGATAGTGAAAGTGCCACCCAACTCTCAGTGGGTAGCGCCCCCTTAGGTGACTCATCTGTAAGTGACTCAGAACAAGATCTGCAACATGACTATGGTGCAGCACTTACTCAAATTCAAAAATCTATTAGAAATCAAGATAGCAGCACCGGGTTTTTAGAAGCTAAAGAGGCCGCCAATAAGGCGCTGGCTGAAGACAAGATTATTCTGAACAAACGCTTTGTACTGGAAGAGACGCTAGGGGCTGGTGGCATGGGTACGGTATACCGGGCCAGAGACCTGCGCAAAGTAGAAGCCAATGACTTACAGCCGAATATTGCTGTAAAAGTATTAAATGAGGAATTCAAGAACCACCCTGATGCTTTCGTTACCTTACAGAGGGAGGCAAGTCGCTCACATACGCTGTCCCACCCTAATATAGTCACAGTTCACGACTTCGATCGCGATGACGATATTATTTATATGACCATGGAGCTACTTGAAGGTATGGGCCTTGAAGTCATGATGCGTCAGAATCAGCCAAAAGGTTTGGGGAAGAAAGAGGCTTTTAGCATTATCGAAGACGTGTGTAAGGCCCTGTCTTATGCTCATGAAAAGGACATTGTCCACAGCGATTTAAAACCAGGCAATATTTTTATCACCACGACAGGGGCCAAGGTATTAGATTTTGGTATCGCTAGAGTGGCTAATGAAAGCTCTCTCGATGACTTTGACGCAGGCTCTCTCGGCGCGCTCACACCAGCCTATGCCAGCTTGGAAATGATCAACTATGAAGCACCAGACCCTCGCGATGACATTTTTGCAGCGGCCATTATTGCCTACGAGCTACTAAGTGGTAAGCATCCCTATGATCGCAAGTCGGCAGATGTTGCACTGGAAGAAAACCTACGCCCAGAGAAAATTAAAGAGCTTAGTAACAAAGAGTGGAAGGCATTAGAAGGTGCACTTCAGCTCGAACGGAAAAATCGCACAGCTGATATCAAATCTTTTGTCGATGCCTTAACCCATAAAAATAAAATTCCTATTTTTAAAATATCCAGTGCTATTTTATTTTTAGCTGTCTCAGCGCTTGTTTATTACAATGTGTATGTACCTGACTCGTTAGATAAAGTCATACAGCAAAACTACGCGCAAGCAGAGCTTTGCTATAACCAGCAGCAGTATGAATGTGCAATCGAAAATAGCCGCGCCATCATCAAAATTTCGCCAGACCATAGCGCTGCCCAAGTATTATTAAAAAAGGCAGAACGAGCCTTACAAAATCAGAATATCAATACACTAGCAACAGAAGCTGAAGCATGCTTAGCAAATAAAAATATTTTATGTGCTCAAGAAAAGCTACTAGCACTAAAGCGCAGTAGCCCTGAGGCAAAAGAAATTAACAATATTTCTCAGACGATTGAAAAACTTAAACGCGAGGCAAGTATTGCGGATTTTTTTCAACAAGCAAAAACATGTCTAAGCAACAAGGACTATGAATGTGCGCTAGAGAAAAACAAGGCCATATTAGCCATTGCTCCAGATAATACTGCAGCTAAAGAACAGCAACTAAACATACAAAATATTATCAAGCAACAACAAGATGCTATCGATGAAAGTAATCGCTTGTTCATACAGGCAGAGAAACAAGCCAATGCTTGTTTTAAGAAAAAAGACTATGACTGTGTTATACGGCAAACCCAAGAAGCCTTGAAACATCGAGCAAACGATAGCGCCATGCTAGCACTAAACCAAAACGCTATATTTGCTCAAAAAGAACAGCAACAAAACTTGAAAAAAGCTGATAGGTTATTAGCAAAAGCCAAGCAGTGTTTTGCTAGAAAAAATTACAGCTGTACGATTGCTAATGCAGAATCAGCGTTAGAATTCGTACCGCAGTATTCACCTGCTATTAAATTGCGTAATAAAGCAGAAAAAGAAGTCGAATCATTGAAAAGCAGTTTTAATATAGAGTAGAACGTAGAAAACAAGGAGTTATATGATGATAAAGAGAAAGTTATATGTTGTGTTATTTACACTTTTTTCTTTTACCTTACTGACAGGCTTTGGTTTAAAAGATTTAACAGATAAAATCAAACCCAATACAGATAAATGCGAGAAAAGCTCAAACAAGAGTCGCTGCAAACGAGAAGAGAGGCTAAAATCAGCCGCGAAGGTTGTCGCTATAGGTGTTGCGGCAAAACTTCTTTATGACCTCGTAGTAGAATATACCTCAATTGGCGTCAAAGGTGACCATGAGATCGTCGAGGTATATCTCAATAAAAACAAAACACTACCCCCTAACCCCAAGGTGCTCACCTATACAGCAAATATGAGTCCGACTAACCTTGTTAAAGTAGGCAAAAAAGTTACCGTAAAATCTTATGTTGAAGTAGTACCGAGCAAAAAATCACGCAAGGTAAAAATAGAAGAAAAAATTGATATCTACGACAATGAAGATACCAAGAAAACCATTAAGTCATTGGTTAAAACTGTGAACGATGAACAACAAAAAGCGGGAGCTTACGAAAATCAATTTAGCTTCACTTTACCCAAAGGCATGCCCCAGGGGGTATACCCAATTAAAACTGCGATTTTAGTTGACGGCAAAGCCCATCCCGCGGCAAACAACGATATGCAAGTAGTACTCAGAGTTAACCATGACCACAGCTATCAACTGGCCTATGCAAATGTTGAGAGATAAAAGCCTGTTACCAAAAATACTCTTCTAAATAACGTGCAACACCGTCATCGGTATTAACAGGTGCGGTGTTGTAATCGGTAATAGACTGTTTCACTTTTGGGTGGGCATTATCCATGACCACCGCATGTCCTACCGCTTGCAGCATTTCTAGATCATTTAACCCATCACCAAAGGCCATCATCTTATCGAGGGAAAACGACTCTCGCTGGCCAAATACACCCAAAGCGCTGGCTTTAGATACGTCTTTTCCCATTACCTCAAGAATCGTATCGAAAGAAAACGTAATACTCAGTTGATCAACGTATCTATTTTTCAGATCCAAGCAAAGCCGTTGCAACTGTTCATGTTGGCCACAGAAATAGATCTTAAAAATACCCTCAAGGCTTATCTGCCTAAAGCTCACTTGGCGATAATAAAATTTAGAATCGTGGTGCATGGTTAGAAGTCTTTCGTTTGGCTGCTCCACATACCACGCATTTTCAGAATAAACGTTGACCTGAACATCATAGCCACGACTAATAGTGATCACTTCATCGACTAAATTTTTAGGTATGGTAACGGAATGTACTAATGCACCATCTCTATCGTGAACCTGAGCTCCGTTTGACGTGATCAAATATATATTACCACCCAAGGCCTCAACAATATGATTCAAATCACAGTAGTGACGACCTGTGGCAATCAAAAACTCAATATCACGCTCTGCTAACTTTTGTATACGTTCGCATGTATAAGATGATACGCGATGCTCGCCGTTGAGCAAGGTTCCATCTAGATCAGATACAACAACTTTTACCATAGTTTTTCTCGTGAGATAACTGTAATTACAAGTATTACCTGCCATCATAGCATGAACATATGACGAGAATATGTGCAATTAAAGCTTACGACTGAACCATGAATCAGAAGGCGTGTACTTTTCCTTCCTGTTTAGAAAGTATCCTATGATACGAAAAGGCTGAACAATTTACTTACCTCCACGGCTCTTCAAAAACTTTATCACCTCTTGTTTTTTATGGGTGGTGGCCAGTCGCAGAGGAGTAGAACCTTTTTTAGTGGCAGCATTGACATTGGCGCCATGACGCAATAAAAGTTTTGCCGCAGGCAGATGCCCTTTAAATGCAGCCCAGTGCAGTGGCGTCGCACCCTCACTATTAAGACTATCTACAGAGACGCCTGATTTTATTAATTTTTTCATTTCATCCACATCGCCACGATACGCCGCTTGATGTAAAGGCGGTTCACCCACAAGACCCGCGTCACAAGCAACAATAAAAAAACAAAAAATAATGAGCCTATAGAACCACATCCGAGCACCTCACAGCGTTTGTTGTTAATACTATAGATCTCTACCGTTATAATTGCCCTGATAATAGGGTATGCCCTGGGGGTATTTATGCCCTGGGGGTATTTATGCCCTGGGGGTATTTATGCGTGTTTAATAGTATAAATATCCATAAGCCTGATAGAATTATTGCTTTATCATTAACAAGATACAGGCTCAGTTATGAAACTTATTTCCTGGAATGTTAACGGCATTCGCGCGGCAATCAAAAAGGACTTCTACCAATCACTCCAGGCAATGGCAACGGATGTGTTATGTCTGCAAGAGACAAAAGCTCAGCCAGATCAAGTTGTAGAAGCCTTAGCAGACGTTAATGGATATTATCTATATACCAATTCAGCGGTTAAAAAAGGGTATTCCGGTACCGCCATTCTCTCCAAAAAAGAGCCTTTGAGTGTATACACCGATATAGGTATTGAAGAACACGACCAAGAAGGACGTGTTATCACCGCCGAATTCAACGACTTTTTTCTGGTAACGGTTTATACCCCTAATTCTGGCAGTGAGTTAAAGCGGCTCAGCTACCGCCAACGTTGGGACGCCGACTTTTTAAGCTACATTAAAGAATTGGAACAGACCAAACCTGTGGTAGTTTGCGGCGATCTCAATGTTGCTCATACAGAAATAGATCTTGCACGACCAAAACAAAATTACAACAAATCAGCGGGTTATATGCAGGAAGAAATCGATGGCTTTGACAACTTAATCAAGGCAGATTTCATCGACTCATTCCGCTATCTAAAGCCTGAAGAAATCAAATACAGCTGGTGGAGTTACAGGGCAGGCGCACGTGGTAAAAATATTGGCTGGAGAATCGACTACTTCTTAACGTCTAAAAGTTTAGCCAATAGTATTCAGCAGGTGGACATCCTCAATGAGGTTATGGGATCGGATCACTGCCCTGTGCAGTTAGAGCTTGATGCCAATTAAAACCTACTTGCAAACAATTTAACGACATCGCCATTATCGGCGATGTCAGTCCAAAATTACCACGTCATATCAATCCGACTTTTAGGCATCTTATCCATGCCTGGACACATTCCTCAGCACATTTATCAACAAATACCTCAACACCATACTCAACAAGCTCACGCCAACAGCTAAAAAAACTTCAAAAGAAACAAGAAACACTCAAGCCGGTATAAAAACGAACCAAAATAGCAATTATTGTACTCATATCACGCACATCGATTTAATTGCTTTTCCTGTAATTGAACGAATAAAAATAAAAAATCAATTTAGACAAGAGAGGAAGGTATATCTATGCCCCCGTTTTCAACTCCGTCCCTTGCTTCGCGGCAAACGCAGCAAACCCGCTCCATTTCTAGTAATCATATAGAACAAAGCCAACAAAATAGTACACTGGAAAGATCACGTTCAGAACCTGCAGTCATGGGGTCAAGTAGCACCTCGATCACAGATAGTAAGGCAGCCAGTACTTCCGCCCCTCCCCCATTGGCACCACAAAGCAATGTCCCACCCCAAGCAGCCCCCCAAACAGTGACTAGCGCTAGTTCAGAGACAAGTTCTCAACAAGTTGATAGTGAAACTACTGATATTGAAGTTATTGATATAAGACCAGCCCCTTCAAGGAGGCGCTCATCAAACAGCAGCCACTCAACGCGCAGAAGTAGAGCCAGCCAAACAGAAACACAAAATACCGAAAACCCCCGCCGCCCCCGCCTTAGTACCCTCTCAAAACTTACATCCCTCGCTTTACTGGGCATCAATGCGACACAGGGTGTATTTAGTGCCTACCAAATTGCTCGTAACGCCCTCACGGTTGGCAACCATATTAACCAAATTATTCAAGATCCAACTATCGTTCGTGATGCGGCGATAGACGGGCTAGATAAAGCAAACCTCGCCGCCAATGCACTGTGGGCTGGCTTGTCAGGCAAGCAAATGAATGAGCGCGCCACACAATACGTTATTGATGGCTTTGGTGAAGCAGAAAAAGCCTATATTGAGAATGAAGAAAAGCTCATGGACTATGCTAGCGAACAGTTAGGATACGACGAATCAAAAGATGGTGACTTTCGACAATGGTACAAAAAGAATATGAATCTTTTCGCCACCATCGCCACTGCGGATAAAGACATTTCTACCGCGGCACATAATGCTATTGGTGAAGTGGTGACCATTGACCCGACCAAGCTAGGCCCAGAAGTGTTCGGTATTGATATTAGCCGTGGAGAAGTATCCCGCCCCACTGGCGCTGAAAAAAAACAAGCGAATGAAGCAAGAGGGGTAACAACGGCTGACACTGAAAGTACAAGAACGCCCGACCATGAAACCAAAATGTGGTTATCAAACGAGCATCGTTATCGTGCTGTATTGATGCTAGACCCTGTCAGCTTAGCGCCTGGTGTAGACCGAGAAGCCATGCTTATATTAAGGGCTCAAAGCAGCGTAGGCTGGAAAGATTTTGGTACAGAGGCCACCAGCACAGTATTTGGTTTTAATGCTGCATTTCCCACCATGGCACAAGAATATCGCTTGCCTCTTAGAATTACTCCTGTAGACACTAGCAAAACCAAAGCCGCCATTGGCCAAGCTAATAATAATAATCAAACCCAATTGGCAAAAAACCTGGAGGTTATTCAAGATAAAAAAGCTGTAGGTTTTGGTAAGGTCACTATGAGTGTTCAAGTGGGCGCTGGCGCCGGCACTATTATTTCGTGGAAAAATGCAATCAGCCGTAATATCCAAGACTATGCTAATGGACAAATTAGTGACATGGAGAAAAAAATTCGCGAAAAACTAGGCTTGCCCGAAGGTACGCCAATAACTCGTGCCGCAGTAATGAATAACCCTGAATTAAGAGCACAAGCCAATCACCCCACAAAGCGCACACTAGAAGAAATGCGAAAAGAGCAAATGGAAGAAGAACGCGGCCTGCTTAGCGAAGAGCATAGCGATACCAGCCATAGTGCTCCAAACAATATCCGACAAGCCCTAGAAAACAGAATGTGGCAACGCCAAGTAGAGCAACACCCTGAAACAGAGAACCCAGAAGATACCATGCCTAAGGATCATAAAGAGCTTATTAAAATGATAGATTCCGATCATAAAAAAGCCGATACCTGGATAAACCTTATGGACCCCACCATGAAAAGCATTGCCAATATCGAACGGCTTACTAACTTTTTTGAAACATTAGGTTCTTTCGTTCCCACAGCTGGAGGCACTATCGATATTACCTTTGATTTAAGCAATATTGAGAAGGAACTCGGCCCTGAGGCGAAATATATGTTGCCAGCATTAAGTAATGCTGTTGCGTGGCTAGCATCTGAAGGCGCTGGTGCGGGTGTAGCTGCTATGCAGGGGCGAACCCCTATGGGAATAGGAAGACAGGCCGGCCTACAATTTCTTGGCATCGCACCAACCAGTAAGCAAGAAGCTATGGAACTGGCAGCGCGCAGAGCAACTTATAATTTAGCAATGGGAGCTTCTGCAGCCACAGCCTTAGCACACCCTAAAATACGAGATAATGCTCGTGTCACCGTTTCGCCCTTGAGTTTTAATGTCAATGTGGTTTCGCTAAAAGGCTTTCCCAACTGGTTTTCACCCAGCGCAAACAATGGCCCACTAGAGCTAAAACAGGATGATTTCTATTACAAGCAAGATGTGGAATCGCAGGAGCGGAGTACTAAATATACTTTATTTAATGCACGAAAACCGGGCGATCGAGTTCCCGACGGCGCACCAGAGGCAGAAAAAGGCAAAACCAAACCACTTGAGTTCCAACCTAAAAACCAAGTACGACTGCGCCCTTATTCGCGTTCATTCGCTATTTTTGAACCTAAGATAATTCACAAGGGCAAACATTTTGGTGATCTATCCCATGCAGACACAGGGGAATACCTGAATATTAATCAGCTGGCCAATGAAGCACCTCGCCACTTGTTAGGGCCAGAAATGAGAAATATGATAAAACAGTCATTAGCTATTGTTCGGGCAGCTACGCAAACCATCAACTTTTCTGGTGGTGATTCACCACAAGCGAATCCTAAGAATAAAGATATACCGCCTACAGGAGAATATGTGAGTGTTAACAAACTAGAGCAGCTTGCGGCTTCACCGGCACCACAGCAATCAGCAGAACAGTCGGCAGCAGCACAGTACTTGCTCGACACCTTAGATGCACTGGCCGAAAGCAGCACTAAGACTAAAAGGCCAGATGCAATGAGCGCACAGCAAAAAACATAATGGCAAACTCATACTTACTTGTATTATTTGCCCTCTAATGTGTGATAAAAATGCCATAGAAATAAACTGCCAACACTGCGATAGGGACTCCAGTGCTTGGCTAGTTCGCGTGCTTTTTTAGGTGTGAGGTCTTTGCGTTTACGTTTAAGTTTTTTTAGAGAAGCTCGGATAATTAAATCGTCAGCGGGAAAGACATCCGCGCGCCCCAGTGAAAACATCAAGTATATTTCTGCACTCCAAATACCAAAACCGCGCAAAGCGGTGATATGGGCAATCGCATCCTGGTCGCTCATATCCTGCAAAGCATCTGGATTAAATTCTCCACCCACAATTGCGGCAGATAAGCCTCTAGCATATTCCACTTTTCTCTGGGACATACCTGCACCGCGTAAAGCATCATCTGGCAAAGTCATAAGCGCATGAGCATTAATTTCGGGGAGTAAAGCAAACACCCGGCCTTTTATAGCATCGGCCGCGCGGTTAGATATTTGTTGACTGATAATCGTACTTAAGAAAGCTTCAAAGCCTACCGGCCGAGCTCTCGGAGCAGGATAACCTACTTTACTCAGACCATCGGCAACGTGCTGGTCACGTTCAGCTAAGGCCGCTAAATGCCTTTTTATAGTGCGTTTATCCAAAAAATTCCCCCAAACTAAATGCTTATGCTAGTAATTGAAGACACAAATGCACTTGCCACTTTTAAAATATGCCAATAGTGGGGCATGCCAAGTATTGCTCAAGGGCTAATCTGACGGTAATGTGTCTTGCTTTCTAACAACAATAAAATAAAGACTCTGATGAGTATATCTTCTCTGGTTTTAAAAGCGCCCCTAAGTGGCCCCTTGATGCCCCTTGAACATGTTCCGGACCCTGTTTTTGCTCAAAAAATGGTGGGGGATGGCATCAGCATTGATCCTGTCAGTGAATGTCTCGTAGCACCTTGTGATGGCAAAATCATTCAACTACACCGAGCATTTCACGCCATTACCATAGAAGCGGACAATGGCCTTGAAATCATGATCCACATCGGTATCGATACCGTCTCACTGGAAGGGGCTGGGTTCTCTCCGAAGGTAGCCGTAGGTGATCAGGTCTGTTGTGGCGATCCGTTAATAGAGTTTGATGCGGATTTTATAGCTACGAAGGCCAAAAGTTTGTTGACGCAAATTATCGTCCTCAATAGTGACAAGGTAACAGAGTTTCAATACCAGTCAGGCTTTGCGACTAGCACACAAGATCCGGTATTGATGTTGAGCTGTGAATCATCCCAAGAAACCCGTGAACATCACCACCATGAAACTGTAAGATCCGATGATATCGCCGTACCCAATCCCACCGGCTTGCATGCACGCCCCACCGCCGTGCTGGTGGCGGAAGCGAAAAAATTTGATGCAGTCATTCATCTCTACAAAGGGGGAGATCAAGCCAATGCTAAAAGCTTGGTGAGTATCATGAGTTTAGAGGTTAATTGTGGCGATCACGTCAATCTCACCGCCGCAGGTAGCGATGCACAGCGAGCTATCGAAACGTTAGCACCACTAATCGCCGGTGGACTCGGGGAAAGCTGTCCAGAGATCTCAGCGCCAGAAAAACAAGAGGCGCAAGCATCGCAAGAGCAAGACGAAGATATTCCACTCAGCACTGATCCCAAAGTAATTCTAGGAGTAAGTGCTTCACCGGGACTTGCAATAGGGAAAATTTTTCAGCTTAAGCGAGATGAAATCAATGTTGAAGAACATGCAGATAATATCGATCAACAATTAACTGTACTACAAGATGCCTTGAAAAACGCTTCCAAGCAATTACAGCATCTGCAAACAAAAGTAGAAGATGAAGAAAAAGCCGCTATTTTCGAAGCGCATCAGGCACTGTTAGATGATCCAGAATTATTGGACAACACAAAAAATATGATCGCCGATGGGAAAAGCGCTGCTTTTGCCTGGAAAACAGCGTATCAATTGCAAGCCAGTTTATTAGCTAAATTAAAAAATGAGCTCTTAGCCGCGCGCGCCAACGACTTGCGAGACGTCGGGCGTCGCGTGTTGCAATCCATTTTGGGATTAGATGCAGATGACACTGAAGTACCAGACAATACCATTCTTGTAGCACAAGACCTCACCCCCTCTGATACGGCAAACCTCGACCGTAAAAAAGTATTAGGATTTTGCACCATGACGGGGGGCGCCTCCTCCCATGTGGCTATTTTAGCAAGATCCATGAATATTCCCGCTGTCGCAGGTATCGAAGCCAGAGCACTGCAGATAGAAAACGGTACCCCAGTTATACTAGATGCCGGACGTGCGGTACTGAAAGTAGCACCACCAGAGGAAGAAATAGAGCGCGTTCGCCAAGCACAAAATATTGCCTCTATAAAACAACAGCAAGACCTCAGCAACGCCCACCTAGCCGCCACCACGGCGGACGGTCATAATCTGGAGATCGCAGCCAATATTGGTGACTTAAAAGATGCTCAGGAAAGTGTTCGCTTAGGAGGCGAAGGAGTCGGCTTGCTGCGCTCAGAATTTTTATTTATGAACCGAGCCAGCGCTCCCAGTGAAGAAGAGCAATTTGAGGTATATCGCGATGTTGCCAAAGTCTTAAGAGATCATCAGCGCTTAATTATCAGAACACTAGATGTAGGTGGTGATAAACCCCTACCCTATTTACCCATCGACGCTGAAGAAAATCCCTTCCTTGGCCTACGCGGTATTCGCGTGATGCTGCATAAAACAAGTGTCTTTAGAACACAACTAAGAGCTATTTTGCGCGCATCAGAATTTGGCAATGTGCACATTATGTTTCCTATGGTCACCACTATTGAGGACCTGCGCGCAGCGAAAAAAATTGTCGAGGAAGAGCGAGAAAAACTCGGTGTAAAGGCCGTTCCTGTTGGCATAATGGTAGAAGTTCCCACGACAGCTATCTTGGCCGAACAATTTGCGCCGGAAGTCGACTTTTTCTCGATTGGAACCAACGACCTTACCCAGTACACCCTTGCCATAGACCGCGGCCACCCAACCCTTGCGGCACAAGCGGATGGACTCAATCCTGCGGTATTAAAGCTTATTGGCAACACCATTGCCGGTGCACATAAACACAATAAATGGGCCGGCGTCTGCGGCGGCATTGCCAGTGATCCTGCCGCAGTCCCTATTTTGTTAGGCATGGGAATCGATGAGTTAAGTGTAAGTGTGCCTAGTATTCCCAGCATTAAAGCTCAAATTAGAGAACTTACTTTGGAGGATTGTAAAACACTTGCCAGTCAAGCTTTACAACAAAATAGCGCTGCCGCAGTGCGTGAATTAACTGACAATAACTAATATAAAATAGGCACGTAAATGAATATTTTAAATTCCACGTTTGGTGCACTTCAGCAACTCGGTAAAGCACTTATGCTGCCGATTGCTCTTTTACCGGCAGCCGGCCTTCTACTGGGTATCGGCGCAGCAGGTTTCGCTTTTATACCCGACACGGTATCGGCCACCATGCAGGCAGCCGGAGATACGGTATTTGGCTTCTTACCCTTAGCTTTTGCTATCGGCGTTGCTCTTGGCTTTGCTAAAAATGATGGTGTTGCCGCTCTGGCAGCGGGCTTAGCATTCGCTGTGATGTTGGCGTCATTGGGGCTTTTTGGCAAATTACTCGGCCATGAAAATCTCTTAGTCGAACATCCTAATACACTCAATATAAAGTCGATGAACACTGGTGTTTTTGGCGGCATTTTATGTGGAGCTATGGCGGCATTTCTATTTAATAAATTTCACCGCATTCAACTGCCTACATACTTAGGTTTTTTTGGTGGCAAACGCTTTATACCCATTATCTCTTCATTCTCAGCGATTATTCTGGCAGGAGTTTTAAGTATTGTATGGCCACCGGTTGGCAATGCCATCGATAGCTTTTCCCACTGGGCTGCAGAAAGCAATCCTACTCTAGCTTTTGGTATTTACGGCTTGGTAGAGCGCCTACTGATACCTTTTGGCTTACATCATATTTGGAATGTGCCCTTCTTTTTTCAGGTGGGGGAATATATTCATCCTGAAACACAAAATGTGATTAACGGTGAAATTCAACGTTTTATTCAAGGCGATCCTAGCGCAGGTAATCTTGCCGGTGGTTATTTATTTAAAATGTGGGGGCTACCTGCAGCAGCCATTGCAATCTGGCATTCGGCCAAACCAGAAAATCGTGTCAAAGTAGGCGGCATTATGATTTCAGGCGCACTCACATCTTTTTTAACAGGCATTACCGAACCGATTGAATTTACTTTTATGTTCCTGGCACCGGTTTTATATGCCTTACATGCGCTGATGTGTTCTGCAGCTTTCGTTCTATGTATCGAGCTTGGCATTAAGCATGGAACAACTTTTTCGCACGGGCTGATTGATTATTTAGTGCTATTTAGCAAGTCAAATAACGCCGGTTGGATGTTGATGATAGGGCCAATATGGGCAGCACTTTACTACGGCATATTTAGATTCGCCATTGCCAAATTTAATTTACTTACTCCAGGACGTGAGAGTAATGAGAGCTCAGGTGAGAGCACTAGTAAAAATGATAGTGCTAGTGAAAATGGCAGTAGTACAGCCCGCGATCTTGTACTCGCTTTTGGGGGTAAAAGTAATATTCATACTCTCGACGCTTGTATTACTCGTTTGCGCGTTGGCGTTAATGATATCGCCAAAGCAGATCAAGCTCGTTTAAAAGCACTAGGCGCATCGGGTGTGCTTACTGTGGGCAATAACCTGCAAGCGATTTTTGGCCCATCCTCGGAAAATCTAAAAACGGATATGGAAATTTATCTCAAATCCGCAGGTGACGATGCCGAGCTAACTGCAGCCGCAAAGCAAAACCTAAGTAGTAATCTGCCACCCCAACAACAAACCTCAGAAGAAAAAGCACTCACACAAAGTGATATTGAAAATATCAGTTCGATAGTGAAAGGTCTTGGTGGGGCCAATAATATCAAGCGTGTTGACGCTTTCGCGCAAACACGTTTGCGTCTCGAGCTTATCGACGCAGATACTATTAATGAAACATCGTTAACACAATCTGGCGTCAACGGCGTGATGCGTTTAGCGGGAGATACTGTGCATTTAATTGTTGGTTTACAAGCTAACCAATATGCTGATGAAATGGCTTTACAATTAAACGCTTAACATCTGAGTACCTTTAGAAGCTGTTTCATAACTCTAGAACACCGTATTGGCAAGCAAAGCAGTTATGAAACAACTTTTAGCGTAGCCTGCTTATTTTAAAGTAAGCTACGCTGGGTTCATCTCTTAAAACGCATTTATGTAAGAGGCTTAACGATCTTTAAATACTTAAATTTCTTGGCTTAAGTAGCTGCTTTTTATTATTTCTCTTTCTTCAGCTCTTCTTCAAGCTCTGCCAATAATTCATCATCTGATAGGGTGTATGCGTTATTCGCATAAGCAGCGAACATATCGTTAACCTTCTGTACATTGGCCATGGCTTTGTCAGCATCTTCATAAATAGCTGCTGCTTCGGGATCATGGGCAATCGCCGCTTGCTTGGCCCTTTCCAACATAGCGTCTTTTCCTGCTTCATCCAAAGCCAACTCCTCTTCCAACACTCGGTTTTGCTCTTCAGGAGTCATTTTTGCAAACGCCTTAGCTGAGGCTTCAGCAGCAGCTTTGTCTTGCTCAAGCTCATTAAACAGCGCCGACAGTTCTGAACTAGTCTCTTCTGCAGATGCACTATATCGCGATGCCAAATCCCAGTTTTCACTATTATCATTCGAGCTTTGAGTATCAAACGCTACATTTGGTGTTATACGTGGTGAGGCTTGTTCTGCATTCACGCTAACATTATCACCTGGAACTTCCGCTCTGCTATTGGGTGATGTTGTATTCATTCCTTGATTACTAGTAGCAGCGTGTTGAGCCTGTTTATCATTACTACTGTGTGTGACCGACGAGAAGCTAGACTTCATTCTCTCCATAGCACCTGCGATATTGGCCGGCACTGTAGGCTGCTGTTGTCGATGAGCGGGAGTTTGCTGAGTAGGCTTATCACTATCATCATTTGTAACCGCCGACGTATTTGATTTGGCTTTGCTCAATGCACCTGGATTATTAGCAGGTGTTTCATTGCGCTCCTGTATTTTCTCTTCCTCTATCAATGAGTCGAGCACAATATCATTTATGGATTTACCAGCCTTTAATTGTTTAACTTCATTATCATCGAAAAGGGGAATATCTTGTTCGTCATCTACTGTTTTTATAGCGTCATCAAGAGCCGTTATGTCTAGACCATTAGCCTCTAGCATCTCTTGAGTCTCTTTGCCTATATACCTATACCCTAGATATTCAAATCCATCTAATTGCTCGTCAGCAAAGCGTTCAAGCTCATCGTCCAGTGCTTTCATCTCTTCAGGAGACATATTTGGAGTACTATAGTCCCTATCAAACTTAGCGGCCTTACTAGCCGGCTCTTCAAGGATCGTGTCCGCCCGACGTTTAGTCCCTGATATATTGGCACCTTCACTGGATTTCGCCACTTTGCTAGCAGGCTCCTCAAGCATTGTGTCCGCTCCACGCTTAGTACCTAATATATTACTAGTAACTTCACTGAACCTCGGCACTTTACTAGCAGGCTCTTCAAGCACTGCGTCCGCTCCACGCTTAGTACCCAGGACATTGCTAGTACTTTCATTCAGAGCTGTTTGTTTAGCCGGCTTCGCAGCGGGAAGATCAGCTGGTTTAGCAACAGACTCTTGTGCTTTCGTAGCAGATTTTGGCTCAGCAGTTTTAGCGATTGGCTCCCGTGCTTTAGCAGCGGGTTGTTGTTCAACTGTTTTTTGTGCCGACGGCTCGGTTGATGGCGCTTGCTTAGCTAATGGCTCTTGTTTAACCGTCTTCGCTGAGGGTTCTGACACAGGCTTCTGTGATACAGCCGCCTTTGCTTTAGCGGCGTTCCTTGCGGCGACTAGCTCTCTTTTAATATCACCTTTAAATTTACTAAACTTCTGTTTACCCAACATCTTATCAATTTCCTTACCCAGCTCTTGGTGCAGCTTGGGGGGAGTATTCTCATATATGTTATGTAAATCTTGAGCAACACCTTTGATCGAAATTGTTCTTTTGCCTCCATCAGACTTAATAGCTTGTGCAAAAGCACTATCTACATTTTTATGCATGTCGATCTTGCTATTAATATCACTCTTTTGCTTGTTGGTAAGCTGTCCTTTTTCGTGCATTTGGTTAACTGCAATTTGCGCGTTCACTAAATACAGTTGTTTTGCTTTATTTGCCACATCTCGGGCCGGTGCTTTAGCTTTCTCGGAAGCGGCCATCATTGATAGCCCCTCTTTTCTGAAACTCTCAAATGCTCTTTGCTTGGCGGAATTGTATTCTCGATTTCTGTGAGTGTCAGCTCCTCTCAGTAGGCTATCGGCCACAGAATCCGCAACTCTAGCTTTATTAGACTCAGTGCTAATAACAAAACCGATTTTCCTGTGAAATGCCCCATTTACCGAGTTAGACTTCACTTTAGAAGGCTGCGCGGGAGTTTTTGAGGCGGCGTTTTGCGTTTTACCTGAGTCTTTACTACTTGATTGGCGTATTCTCACTTCGGCTTCATTTGCCGGTGGTTGATTTACCGTATCAGAATTCAACCTTGTAGGTGTTTGAGATTGAGGTTTTGCTGCAGCTGCGGAGGATTGGTATTGAGCTTTTGCTTGAGGTGCAGAAACAGACGCTTGACTCCGTGGCGTAGCCACAGGTCTTTGTTGAATAACACCGGTGTTAGCGGATTTATCGCCAGCTCTTTGTCTGCCGGTAAGCATACTGCCAATATTTTTAAATACGGCCAACGCAGGATTTCTGGGAGTGGCTCCGCGATATTGGGGCTTGGATTGAGCCTCTCTGGCAGAGTCGTTCGCCTGAGCTCGTCTCGCTCGGTTAAAACCTACTTTCGCAAACATACCCATTATTTAGTGCCCCAAGATATCGATTTTCATTAGCTCTACACATTTTGTCTACTATGCTACTACTTAGTGCCAATATGATTTTTTAGGTTCGCTTTGCTTTTATATGGCGTAGTTCTCTTTATAAAAGAACGTGTAGACACTACTTGAATGACAACTTCCACAGAGTATTTTCAACTAGTGTCAGAAGGTTCTAGGTATGACTAGAGAATGCTCTGTGCAACACGTTTTTGTTGCTCAATACCTGTTGGATCTGCTTGGGTTTTTAACTGCGTAAAACTTTCGGCCCAGTCAGAAGTTCTCGTACGTATCGGGGGTTGCGGATTTTTGGCGACAGAGATAATAACATCGGCCACTTGCTCTGAACTCTGGTAGATACCCTCATCACTCGCCGCTCGGCTTTGAGCATTGCTTATATATTTTTGTAAAACAGGTAGGTAGTCATCCTCTTTCATACCGCCGGTGCTTTCAATTTGTTGGAGTACTGAGTTGGCAAATTCAGAACTAATGCCACCCGGCTCCACTAATGAGAAATGGATACCAAACGTGGGCTGGATATAAGTGGCTAGAGATTCGGTATAGCCTTCCACTGCAAATTTTGCAGCACAATAAAATTCATTAAAAGGCTGCCCAACCAAACCGCCAACGGATGTCACATTAATAATATGACCACTGCCTGCTTCGCGCATATGAGGCAATACCGCTTTAGTACAGCGGACAACCCCCATGTAGTTAACATCAGTCACCCAGTTAATTTCTTCTTCGTTCGCATGTTCGGTGGTTTTAATAAAACCCGCGCCAGCGTTATTAATTAAAATATCAATCCTATTTACTGAGCTAATAATCTTTTCAACACAGTCATGGATACTTTGAGTATCCTGAACATCGAGAGGCAATATTTCTATAGATAAATTTTTATCTATGATTTGCTGTTTTAATTTTTCAGCTTTAGCTAAATTTCTCATGGTAGCAAAAACTTTGAAGCCTTGTTCAGCCATTTTTACTGCTAACGATAAACCGACTCCAGTAGAAGTACCGGTAATTAAGACAACTTTACTCACTGTGCTTTCCTCATTTATTTAAAGTCAAGGATTGATCAAAAACATTTAGTTTATTATTTGTTACTTTATTAACATGGCTGCTATTAATTTGGCTGCTACGATTATCTGATTGCCTATTGCGCCACCAAGCAATATTGTTTCTTGGACTATCAAGAAATACTTTTTCACCGATGATAGGCGTGGCAATTTCAACACCATTTTTCTCAGCAGAAGCGGCTAAGCGTTCTAGAGGTTCGTACCAAGGATGTAGAGCCAAGTCGAAGGTACTGTTATGAATTGGCATCAACACCTTACCTTGCAAGTCAATATGGGCTTGCACACTTTGCTCGGGCAGCATATGAATATCAGCCCAGTTGCGATCATAAGCGCCGGTTTCCATTAAGGTAAGATCAAAAGGCCCAAAGCGCTCGCCAATTAATTTAAAGCCGTCGAAGTAGCCACCGTCACCACTGAAGAAAACACTGTGTTTATCGGTTTTAATTACCCAAGAAGCCCAAAGGGTGTGGTTGCGATCAAATAAACCTCGCCCCGAAAAGTGTTGGGCTGGAGTAGCTGTCAGGCTCACATTTTTAATATCGATGGTTTGCCACCAATCTAAAGCATGAATTTTTTGCCCAGGTACTCCCCATTCAATAAGGTGCTTATCTACTCCTAAAGGTACGATAAAATGTTTAACCTTGGTGTGAATGCGTTTTATGGTAGCTTTATCTAGATGATCATAATGATCATGAGAAATAATCACCCCCTCAATATCGGGAAGTGCATCGACCTCCAGTGGAACCGGGTGGAAACGTTTTGGGCCAAACCACTGAACAGGAGAGGCCCGTTTTGAAAAAACGGGATCCGTCAACCACAAGCCACCATCGAGCTTAAGCAAAACACTTGAATGGCCTAGGCGATGAACAAAGGCATCCTCTTTTTCATTTTGTAAGTCTCTGTGATCCACTTGAGCCAATGCCATTTTTTCTGGTACTGGATCTATGCGTTTATCAAAAATATAACGTTTTAAGGTATTACCAAGGGTTGACATATCGGGTCCAATCTCAGGGTTTGAATTAACATAACCCTCGCTATCGCGGTGGCTACGGTATGGCCATTCAACGGCCTTTTGTTCAGCATTAACGGGTTCTGCATGAATTAACTGAGTTTCAGCAGCATGCAGGGGCGTGGCCAACGCTCCCCACAAAAGACATATAAAGTAATAGGTGCCGAACCTGACACCAGAGCGAACATTAATGTTGTGCGTCATATACATTACCTCTAAAAGCCGCCTATACATCGACTCATGTAAACTACACTGTGCAGTTTACATTTTTATTGGAAAAAGTAAACTGCTGAGTGTAAAATATTTAAAAAAAACCTGTACCGAGCTTTATTTGAGTAGATATATGACAGAAAAACGTACCTTAAGTGATCAGAAAAGAGAGGATATTTTGGCTGCAGCCATAGCAGAGTTTGATAAGCGTGGCTTCCAAAAGACCAGTATGGATCAGGTTGCTAAAGTAGCAAATGTATCAAAGCGAACGGTTTACAACCATTTCCCAAGCAAGGATTCTCTGTTTCGAGAAATTATCATTATGATGCGTGATCAGGGAATTGAAGCAACTAACTATGAGTACCGCAGTGATCAACCCTTAGACCTGCAACTAACGACCATGGCTGAAAAAGAAATGAAGCTTTTGCAATCCAAATCTTTTATTAGTCTATCGCGCTTAATCTTAGCCGAATGTCTTCACAGCCCTGAGCTGGCTGAAAAGGCATTAGACCAAATTGCTCAAACAGAAACAGGGCTGAAAAGGTGGTTAAAAGAAGCCCAGAGTGATGGTCGCTTACAGATGGAAGATGTGGAATTTGCCTCTACTCAATTTCTAAGCGCCATAAAAGCTTGCGCTTTTTGGCCTCAAGTCATTGGCTATGGTAGTTTTCCTAAACAAGAGCAATCACGCACGATTATCGACTCCACAGTGGCAATGTTTTTGTCCTACTATCAAAAAGCTTAAGTAGAAAGCTATTTGATAGTCAATCAGCTATAAAAAAAGCGCCCGATCAGGCGCTTTTCTGCAGCCTAAAAAGCTCACTAGCTAAAACGCTTGTCCACATCATCAGCCAGCATAGATAAAAGCTCAGTCGTATGATCCCAGCCCAAACAAGCATCGGTGATGCTCTGACCATAGGTTAACTCTTTACCTGGTACAACATTTTGCCGTCCCTCGACTAAATGGCTTTCGATCATAACACCGGCAATTTTATCCTGACCGTTGACGATCTGTTGTCCCACCTCTTTACCCACAGTTACCTGCTCGGCAAATTGTTTACGACTGTTGGCATGACTAAAATCAACAATAATACCGGTATCCACACTTTGCGCACGCAGTGCATCAACACATTCTTCGACACTCTTGGCATCGTAGTTAGGCTGTTTACCGCCACGTAAAATAAGATGGGCATCATCATTACCACTGGTTTGGTGAATAGCGGTGAAGCCTCGCTGTGTCGGCGAGAGGAAGATATGCGGGTTAATGGAAGATTTGATCGCATCAATAGCAATTTTTATATTGCCATCTGTCCCATTTTTAAAGCCTACAGGACATGACAAGCCAGAAGCTAGTTCTCGGTGCACCTGACTTTCTGTAGTACGCGCACCAATGGCTCCCCAACTGATAAGGTCGGCGTAATACTGACCAGTGACAATATCTAAAAACTCGGAGCCAGCGGGCACACCCATGTTGTTAATATCTAACAGCAGCTTGCGCGCAAGACTAAGACCTTTATTAATTTTGAAGCTTTCGTCCAGATCAGGGTCATTAATAAGCCCCTTCCAGCCGACCGTGGTGCGAGGCTTTTCAAAATATACCCGCATCACAATTTCTAATCGATCTTTTAGCTGCTCACGCACAACGCTTAATTTTTCACCGTACTCTTTTGCTGCATCAGTATTGTGAATAGAGCAAGGCCCTACCACAACCAGCAAGCGCTTATCCCGGCCGTGCAGTATATCGCTAGCGGCACTTCTGCTTCTAAGTACTAAATTTTCTAGAGACGAATTCGAAGGATGCTCCTCCATCACCTCATGGGGCGTCACTACGTTTTCTATTTTTACCATTCTTTTATCTGAGGTATTTGGCATTTGGCACCTTGATTAACACTCGCAAAATTTTGTTTAGTATATTTGATCAGCATAACATTCACAGGCAACTGGCGCATATCTGCTGTTACTTCTTTATTGTTTTAAATTACTTTAATGACAGACAACCTATCTGTGCAACGGTTGCTTTTGCCTAGTACAACATTCGTATATTATAAGCGCCCCATCCATCTAACATAAGACGACTAACGTGAGTGTAACTTTTATTGCCATCTCTGGTGCCTCAGGATCTGGAAAAACCTTATTTGCCAACACTATCATACAAGAACTCACATCGGCTGCCTCTGGCAATACCATTTCAGTGCTCCATGAAGATGCTTACTATAAAGATCAGTCACATCTCCCCTTGGACGTTCGTGCGCAAACAAATTTCGATCATCCCAATGCTTTTGATCACGACCTAATGGCCGAGCATCTCAGTTTGTTGGGGTCATCGCAGGCGGTACAAAGCCCTATCTACGATTACACCAACCACACACGCTCGGAAAAAACTCAGGAAGTAAAGCCATCAAAAGTGGTTTTGGTTGAAGGAATTTTATTACTTAGCCATGCCGGATTACGCTCACTTTTCGATACCCGCGTTTTTATCGATACGCCCTTAGATATCTGTTTGATAAGACGTTTACAGCGCGATATTAAAGAACGCGGCCGCTCAATGGAATCCGTTATCGAACAATATGAAAAAACCGTTCGTCCCATGTACCTCGAATTTGTTGAACCGAGCAAAATATGGGCAGATGTGATTATTCCTCAGGGTGGACTAAATCGTGTGGCAATAGACCTTGTGAAAAATCGAATAATATCATTGCTCATCTAGTGCCTGTTGCAAGTTTTTGTGGATAACAAATAAAATCAGAAAAATAGACAGAAAGGAAAAGGTATTTCGAAAATAAGGATAAATTTTAATACATCTTTTCATAAATACCTTTGCCTCCAATCACTACTTTTTAATCTTTAACTGCAGCCATACTAAACGATGGTCTGAGCTACTCTTACGACTATCAACAAGTCGGTAGTACTCAGAGTTTTTGCGCGGCCAAAAAATACCAGATTTTTCAAACTCAAACCCAAAGATTGATGGCAATACATAGTCGGCGAGCATTCCCCACTGTGCGGTATGGCTTTCTGAGTGGAGACTGTCAGGTTTATTTTCTTTGCCCGCTACACTTTTAGGTAGCACACTTGCCATAATTTTTTCATGCTTTATTAGTGAGCGAATTCCTTCATGAATACCATCGCCTTCGAACATAGACGCATTGAGATCACCCATAACTACAAAGCGCTTGCCTTTACCCAGGCCACCGTACTTCTTTTTATCGTCGTAAATGTAAGCACTATCTTTCTCTTCTTCACTTATATAGTCAGTCCAAAATCGTATCTCATCATGATTGCGCTTGCCGTTGCGATTTTCTGGCCCATCAAACACCGGAGGAGTCGGATGACTAGCTAAAATGTGGATAATTTCGCCATTAACATTAATTGGTATATCCCAATGGGATTTAGAGGATAATCTAAATACGTCCCAGGCAGCATCGGAATAGTAAGGCTTACCATCTTCATGTTGAGGTTTTTTAGCGCCGGGCATATCACGCCAGAGAAACTTTTGAAATGTTCTGACTTCTGCTCTGTTAATTGGGAACTGGCTAAGAACTGCCATACCGTAATGCCCTGGATAAAAGCCGAAACCAAAACCATCACCCGGTAAGCTAACATTGTCATCATTATTCAAATCGACGGGAGCAAGTACGCCGGTATTCACAGGAGCAATATAAAAATAAGGATAGCGAATAGGTTTAGCTCCTTTTTGAGACATCGCTAAATACTTATTTTGAAAGGCAAGAATACCCTGCTTAGGATTTTCAATAAAATCAAACTCGTTTAGCAAAACAATATTCGGGCGAACACGTTGCAGTATCTCTGCAACATTTTTTATTTGCATATGCTTACCACTCATTAGTGCGTTTTTCAATAATTGCGCACTTAATGGGACACTGGCTTGGTTTGATGAACTGTGATTTTCACCTTCTTCGGTATAGTTGCGTGCTTCCATACTAACATTAAATGTAGCAACTCTAATTGAAGTAGATGCGCTGGCAACGAGTGAAAGCATTGAGAGGGCAGAACAACAGAACAAAATAGAAAATAGGGTTTTATACATAACTAATAGTCAAGAATTATTAAAAGTTTTTCACCAATTTAACATGAATATTGCACTTAAAAGCTATTCATATTTGAAGATATTTAAGACCTATTGACAGTGATAAATTTTCCACAACTAATGAAACTGGCTGGAAAGTCAATTTTTTTACAAAAAGCGCCAGATACTGTCATAAAAATGTCTTATTTCTCTTTTATATTGCTCAGGCATCAAATATCATACGATTGTTTTACAATAAGATTACAAAACAACCAGTTGGCAATAGCGGATGGTTACCAACAATAGAGCTGCGGCTTGCGTTTATCGCGACAAAATAAGTAGCCTTGGGCAAGATGCCCAGCCTAATTTCATTAAATTATCTCAACTATAGATAGGCAAGTCCTCAAAGGGGAAAGAACAAATGTACACTCGATTTAAGAAAAGTTGCCTGCACCTGGCAGTGGTGGCGGGGCTAGGATTAGCCGTGCCTGCAGTTGCACAGAATACGTCGTCCGGTATTAACGGCCAGCTCGAAGATAGCACAGGACGTCCTATAGACAGTGCGACTATTACAATAGTTCACACACCATCCAATAGTGTTAACGTAATCAGCTCTAATGAAAACGGTCGTTTCAGTGCAAAAGGCCTCCGTGTTGGCGGTCCTTATACTGTTACTATTGAATCTTCTGCAGGTAAACGAGTCGTTGAAGATGTTTTTCTCACCTTGGGGAAAGATTTTTCTCTTAACTTAGAAATAGGCTCTGATAACGTAGAAGAAGTCTTTGTCGTTGGCAACTTTGTACAGGCTAAGACAGCAACCGGGCCTTCCTCAACCTTTAATATCAGTGACTTACAAAATGCGCCTGCGGTTAACCGTGATATCAAAGACGTTGTGCGTCTAGATCCTAGAATCTACATCGATGAAGCTAACGCAGACGATATTACTTGTGCTGGTGCCAACCCTCGTTTCAACAGCTTAACTGTTGACGGTGTGCGCATGAATGATAACTTCGGTCTAAACAGTAACGGCTACCCGACTGAACGTATTCCTTTCTCTTTTGACGCTATTGACCAGGTGGCAGTAGAGCTGGCACCTTTTGATGTCCAGTACGGCGGCTTTACTGCATGTAATATCAACGCAGTAACTAAATCTGGTGACAACGAATTCCACGGCTCAGCATTTTTTGACTTCACCAGCGACTCTTTACGCGGTGACAGCTTAGAGGGCCAAGACATTGATCCAGGTAATTTCACAGAAAAACGCTACGGTTTTACCGTAGGTGGCCCAATCATCAAAGACAAACTGTTCTTTTTTGTTGCTTATGAAGAACTCGACGGCGCAGAGCTGTTTAACCGCGGTCCAGCTGGTTCCAATAGAGCAACACCGGTCATTGGTGTATCACAAGCACAGGTAGATGAAATTCTCAGCATCTCTCGCGATTTGTACGGTTATGATCCAGGTGGTTTACCCGCATCACTTCCTATAGAAGATGAAAAACTGTTGGTAAAAGTCGATTGGAATATTAATGACGATCATCGTGCAGCATTCACTTATAACTACAACGACGGCTTCAGTATTGCTGAGGCAGATGGCGACTCTAACGAACTAGAATTTTCGAACCACTACTATGAGCGTGGTGCTGAATTTACTAACTATGTAGCACAAGTGTTTTCTGATTGGACTAGCAACTTTTCTACAGAAATCAAAGTTGGCTACTCTGAATTAGAGAATCGCCAGCTTTCTCTTGCAGGCACAGATTTCGGTGAAGTTCAGATTCAAACGGAAAATAATGGTTCTCGTGCAACTGTTTACTTAGGTGCTGATGACTCACGCCACGCCAACAGATTGAGCTATGAATCAACTATTTTAAAGCTAGCGGGTACTTATTTAGCAGGCAATAATACCATTACTTTTGGTTACGAATATGAGGCATTCGATGTATTCAACCTCTTTATTCAAGAAGCCGAAGGTGAATACCGCTTCAACAGCGTCGAAGATTTCCGCAATGGTATACCTGACCGTATCACTTATGAGAATGCTGCGTTCACCAATAATAAAAACGACGCTGCGGCTGAATTCAGCTATGCCATCAACACCTTGTATGTGCAAGATGAAATCGCTATCGACTCCGTTGATTTAACTATTACAGCCGGTTTACGCTACGACTGGTATACCACTAGCGACAGCCCTACTCTTAATCAAGGCTTTGCTGATGCATACGGTTTTGATAACACCTCTGATATTGACGGCCTCGATTTAATCCAACCTCGCTTAGGTTTTGATTGGCAAGTCAACGATGCTATGGAAGTACACGGTGGTATTGGCTTGTACACTGGCGGTAACCCTAACGTATGGCTGTCTAATAACTACTCTAACGACGGCGTGACCCAAATCGAAGTGCAAGATCGTTCAGGCAGACCAATCCTTGGGGATGGCGCGATTGCATTTAATGGTAATGGCGATCCTATTTTCGATATACCACAAGAATTATTCGATCAAGTAGCACGAGGAGAAGGTCGTACAGGCGGTGTAAACCTGCTAGATCCCAACTTCGATATTCCTAAGTCATGGAAATACGCTATCGGAACCAGCTACAACTTTGAAAATGGCATCTTGTTAAGTGGTGACCTTCTTCATAGTGAGAATAAAGACGCTGCCATCGTGCGCGATATTTCACGCGAAAGAGTGGGTACTGCACCAGATGGTCGTCCTATTTACGGTAGCTCCAATGGTCGCCAGCAAGACTTCATGTTAACGAATGTTATCGGTGACAGTGGTTCTTCAACCGTTATTTCTTTAGGTGTTGCTAAGTCCTTTGACTTCGGTCTCGACGTTGCGTTTGGCTACGCTTATACCGATGCAGAAGACGTCAACCCAATGACAAGCTCGGTTGCCTTTTCTAACTACGCAAACTTAGCCACTGCCGACCCAGAAAATCCTGGATTAGCTACAACTAACTACCAAATTCAACATCGTTTCACTCTCAAATTGGATTACGGTATTGAATTCTTTTCTGGCTACGAAACTCGCTTTACCGTGTTCGGTTCAGCTAACGAAGGCCGTCCTTACTCTTATGTATTCGATGGTGAAGACCGAGACGACGACACCATCTTTGGTGATTCTGTAGGCTTTATCGACCGTCACCTTCTTTATGTTCCAACCGGTGTTAACGATCCTAACGTTGTATTTGGACCAGACTTTGACACTGCTGCATTTTTCGCTTGGGCAGACTCTGAAGGTCTTAATCGCGGACAGATCCTAGAACGTAACTCGCTAGAAAGTGATTGGTGGATTAAATTTGACGTGCGTGCTGAGCAAGAATTACCAGGTTTCGCCGACGGTCATAAAGCATCCGTGTTTGCAGTCATTGAAAACTTCGGCAATCTGTTAAATGACGACTGGGGTGTACAATACGAAACGTCTTTCCCACGTGCTCAAGCAGCAGTCGATACGGCCATTAACGCCAATGGCCAGTATGTGTTCAACGACTTTATCTTACCAGCGGGCCAGACTCGTGTAGGTGATGCATCACTTTGGGAACTTCGTATCGGTTTCGATTATAAGTTCTAATATTTATAAGTGCTTGTATTAAAATGAAAAGGCGAACCTATGAAGGTTCGCCTTTTTTTACTTTCAAATCTTGTAATTTAATTTAAGTTTTAAGAACCATTACAGTTGTATATAGCTCCGCAAGTAGGCAAGTTATTGCCACTGGGTAAAACCTCTAAATCACGATCCATTTCATTTCCAGTAATCACTAAACGTGAACCGTAGTAACGGATATAGTTTGTGTTATTAAACTTTAAATTTATTTGGCATGAAGAGCCAGGAAAGAAAACTGAAGGGCAATTATCAGACATCGAAAGCACATTATCATTTTCATCTACTAAGAATACATCTAAATTAGATACCGAATAGCTGCCTGTATTTTGTAAATTAATAGTAGAATACCCTCTCGTTCCCGAATCAGTTTGCGACACCGCGGCAATATGAGATGTTCCTCCAACAGAGCCTCCAGCTTCTAGTCCATCTCCACTCATTGTTAATTGCGCAACAGGATCAAAGCTACGACCATTACATTTAAACTCTGCTCCGCAAGTAGGTAAATTATCCCCACTTGGAAGTACTGTAACATTACCCATTTTTTCAATAATTAAACGCTCGCCGTAGTAACGTATATAATTAGGGTTATCGAAACGTAATCTAAAGTAACAAGATTCACCCGGATCTAATGTTGTTGGTGTGTCACATGAACCGCGAGTAATAGAAAGCTGAGGATCAACGTTTTCTAAGCGACCATAAACTCCATATACAGGCGTATTGCCAATATTATGAATCCAAATGTATTTATCACATGAACCTTCGTGTCGCATACAAGAAGAGACGCCAGCGATATGTGTCGTCCCCCCCACAAAAGACCCATACTCCAAGCCTGTTACCAGAAGTGTTCCAGTGGCACCACCAACAATCACATCGTCTTTTTCTTTTTTTCCAAAATCGGAAGCGAGAGCTTGGGGTAAAAATATAAAAAAACTAACAACACTTAAAAACAATTTAAAACGCATCATAAATATTCCTCTTTCATGAAAACATTGTTGTTACTTAGGTTTAAATTAGCGATGAAAAACTAGCTATAAAAGCAAGTTCAAACAAAATCAGCGTAGTTAAGTTTTATTAATTCAAGCAAGCCGTTTGTGGTGAAATATACTTTTTACACGGTGAGAAGTAGCTACAGTGAGACGAAAAAATATTGTGGATATTTAACGGGAATATTTAAAAAGACAAAAAGAAATTTTGTGCGACACACAAAAATTAATACTACATCGATGATGTTAGCCAATACCTATTGATCACTAGCAAGTGATACTAGCAGCCATTTCATAACCGCAGAGCTTATCGATATAACATTTGCACGTTATGAAATGGCTTCTAAATAAAAAATAATAAGACGAGTTATTCCAAAAATAACTGATAAGCTTGGTTGTCTGTTTCTTCCCAATAATTAAAATGCAACTCATCAAGAAGTTTTTCCAATGCCAACTTTTCACTTTGTTGCACTTGCATACCCACCAGAACTCGGCCAAATGCGGAACCGTGATTGCGGTAGTGGAACATAGAAATATTCCAACGTCCTGCTAGTTTCGTTAAGAAAGTTAGCAAGGCACCTGGTCGTTCTGGAAATTCGAAACGGTAAATAATTTCGTCTTTTACATTTACACCATGGCCGCCTACCATATGACGAATATGATTTTTTGCCATGCCGTTGTCTGTCATGTCCACTACGGCATAATCCGCTTCTTGCAATGTATGAATAATATCTTCGCGATCACCGTTTTCAGGCGACACCTGTATTCCTACAAAAATATGGGCGTCTTTATTGTTACTATAGCGATAATTAAATTCGGTGATTGAACGTTTGCCCAACACCTGACAAAAACGTTTATAACTCCCCGCCACTTCAGGGATGGTTACCGCAAGTACTGCTTCTCGCTTTTCACCAATTTCAGTGCGCTCAGATATATAGCGCAAACGATCAAAGTTGGTGTTTGCCCCACTATCGATAGCCACCAGAGTCTTACCTTGCAAATTGTGTTGGTTGGCATATTTTTTTAAACCGGCAAGAGACAAAGCACCCGCTGGTTCGGCAATAGATCGTGTATCCTCAAAAATATCCTTAATGGCAGCACACATTTCATCGGTATTGGCCGTAACCACACCATCGATGAGATCTTTCATCACACGAAATGTTTCTTCGCCAATTTGAGCGACTGCCACACCATCAGCAAAGATACCCACATGAGGCAATGTCACCCGCTCACCAGCCTCCATTGCCGCCTTTAAACAGGCAGAGTCTTCCGCCTCCACGGCGAAAACTTTGATCTCGGGACGCACAGTTTTAATATAGGCCACCATACCTGCACACAAACCGCCACCACCAACAGGAATAAACACTGCGTCTATATCTGCAGGATGTTGGCGTAGAAGCTCCATAGCAACAGTGCCCTGTCCTGCAATGACATCGGGATCATCAAAAGGAGGGATATAGACCATGCCGGTTTCGATCACCAGCTTGCGGGCGTGGGCTGAAGCTTCGTCAAAAGCATCCCCCATGAGCACGACCTCAGCTCCTCGGCGGCGCACGGCATCCACTTTAATCGCTGGCGTCGTCTGTGGCATGACGATAGTTGCCTTAATATTGAGATGTTTGGCTGCTAAGGCCAAACCTTGCGCATGATTGCCAGCCGATGCCGCAATGACACCAATAGCTTTCTGTTCATCGCTGAGATGAATGAGCTTGTTGTAGGCACCGCGAACTTTAAAAGAAAATACGGGCTGTAAGTCTTCTCGCTTAAGCAATACCTGGTTTTCAATTCGACTTGAAATTAGCGGCATTGGATCTAAAGGTGTTTCAACGGCGAGATCATATATACGCGCATCTAGAATGCGCTTCAAATAGTCCTGGGGCATGGTAATAAGGCTGTAGCTCTGTCTAATTAGTGTCTATACCAAAACACCCATCCTGGGTTGATTTGGTTGTCGCAAACCGCAAATTAAAAAACATACGATCTTGCAATATTGTAAAACAAGTAAAATAAAGAGGCGCAATACTAATCTATAGCAGCCCACAAGTCATGGTTGCATCGCGAACTATACGTAAATAGGAATGCCTATAATACGTTATCGCCAAAGTGCGTAATGTATGTTTATGAAATACCCCAAAAACTAAGGTAGAATGTGCGCCGAATAGGCTTTGACCAATACCACAACAACGATAACCTTTAGGATCTGCTCACACTCCAAGTCAAATATTATTGAATAAAAGTGTTGGCAGCTCCTAACGCAGTATGAGCTTTACCATGACACAGGATGAATTGAAACGCGCAGTCGCTGCAGCAGCCATTGAATATGTTGTCCCAAAACTGGGCCCAAACGATATCCTCGGTATCGGTACTGGCTCGACAGCCAATTTCTTTATTGACTTGCTGGCGCCATACAAAGAACATTTCGCAGGCACTGTCGCCAGCTCACAAGCGTCAGCAACGAGGCTTACTAGCCACGATATACCTGTATTTGACCTCAACGAGATGAGTTCTATTGCAATTTACGTAGACGGCGCGGACGAATCCAATCAGCAGCTGCATTTAATAAAAGGGGGCGGCGCAGCCCTAACACGAGAAAAAATTGTCGCAGCGAACGCCAAAGAGTTCGTTTGCATCGCCGATGAGAGCAAATGGGTAGAGACTTTGGGCGCCTTCCCACTGCCTGTCGAAATTATCCCAATGGCACGCGCTTACGTCAGTCAACAATTACAGCACTTAGGTGGTAAACCCGTATATCGCGAAGGTGTTGTCACAGACAATCATTGCCATATCCTAGATGTGCATGACTTGCATATAGATGATGCCATCACCCTTGAACAGCAAATAAATCATATAACCGGTGTGGTTACCAATGGACTATTTGCAATGCGCGCGGCTGACATCATGCTGCTGGGCACTAGCAAAGGCGTGCGCTCCATTGTTCCTACTTCATAGTGAACGCTATAATGCATCTATCCCCGATAGAAGAGCAGTCGATATTGGCCACAAGCCAATAGCACCACCAAACCTAAAGGTATTAATTTGCCAACGATACAAACCTTGTATCGGCGCACAAGCAATGTATTCCCTGCGCATAAACACTGGCATATTTTTAAGATCATATTTTTAAGATATAGAGACCATAATGAACCTAGCAAGAACCTCACTTGAAAAGGATAAAATTAAGTTCGTACTACTCGAAGGCGTTCATCAGTCTGCGGTTGACAGTCTGACCCACGCGGGCTATCGCAATGTAGATTATGTGAGTACGGCACTGACGGGAGATGAGTTGAAAGAGCGGATTAAAGATGCCCACTTTGTTGGCATTCGCTCACGAACCCAACTTACGAGCGATGTATTTGAAGCCGCAAACAAGTTAATCGCGGTAGGATGTTTTTGTATCGGCACCAATCAGGTCGACCTGAAAGCAGCTCAGGAAAAAGGCGTAGTAGTTTTTAATGCACCTTTCTCTAATACACGAAGTGTGGCCGAACTTGTCATTGCACAGGCTATTTTATTGCTACGTGATATTCCTTCTAAAAACGCGGGGTGCCACAGAGGCGAATGGAAAAAATCAGCCCAAGGTTCTTATGAAATTCGCGGTAAAACCCTAGGCTTAATTGGCTACGGCTCTATCGGCAGCCAAATCAGTGTGCTAGCCGAAAGCTTAGGTATGACGATTATCTTCTACGACGTGGTAACCAAGCTCACCATGGGTAACGCGATACAGTGTAAGTCACTTAACGAATTGCTTGCCAAAGCTGACATTGTTAGCCTACATGTACCCGAAACGCCAGACACTAAAAATATGATCAGTGAACGAGAACTGGCGAGTATGAAACAAGGTGCTGTTCTCATTAATGCCTCGCGTGGCACCGTTATTGATATTGACGCTTTGGCACAAGCCCTTGAAAGCGGGCACCTCGCTGGCGCCGCCATCGATGTATTCCCAAAGGAACCAAAGAGCAATAATGAAACCTTTGAAAGTCCTCTTAAACAATTTGATAACGTTATTCTTACGCCTCATATCGGTGGTTCAACGATGGAAGCACAAGAGAACATCGGTTATGAAGTGGCTGAAAAACTTATTAAATATTCGGATAACGGTACTACCTTATCATCTGTGAACTTTCCTGAGGTAGCGTTACCAACTCACAGAAATGTGCATCGCCTACTTCATGTGCATAAAAATATTCCCGGTGTACTAACGGCTATAAACCAAATTTTATCAGAGAATAATATTAATATTTGTGGCCAGTATTTACAGACCAATGACAAAGTAGGTTATGTGGTTATCGATATCGACAGCCAGTACAGCGAAACGGCACAAAAGCATTTGAAGGAAGTAAATGGCACAATACGTTGTCGGGTGTTGTACTAGTAATAATCCTAAAAAGTATTACTTTTTTCAGACAAGGGTGATGCCATATCACCCTTAAGCCTCATTAAAGAAGTCGATAATTTTAGTAAACATAGGATTTCGTATCTCATCCCCTTCATTAACAAGGTGATGTTTTGCTGAAGCGAGCATCTTCACTTGGCAAAAAGGAAACCTAAGTTGGATACGAGGGATGTTTTTTTCCCAGCCGACGGTACCATCATCATCCCCTTGTATAATCAGGGTTTCTGTTTTGGAGGTGGAGAAGGTATCGAAACGATTAATCCATTGCCTCATTGCACCTATCCATTCCACAGAAATATTGCGAGGTTGCAAAGGATCGTGTGTTTTAAGAAATTCACAAAACCCTGGACGACACGAATTTTCGGTAAAACTTCGCCCGACAAAGCGCACAAACTTATGCAAAATTAAATAGGCGATATTGATCATTGGCCAATTGCGCGGCTGAATCAGTGGTGCCAGTAAAATTAACTTAGAAAATTTCTCACCCTCAATTGCCAATACATAATTAAGCAGTGCTGCGCTTCCCGTGCTTTGACCAATGGCATAAATAGGCTTACTAATTTCACTATCTAAAGCCATTAATACATCTCTAATAACAACAGCATATTCAGTAAAACTCCCGATGACTGCCGGTTCGCCCTCACTTAAGCCATGCCCTGGAAAATCAATAGCAACCACACAATAATTATCCATAACTAGCAAGTCGATAAGATCAAGATATAAACCTACGTGATCAAATAATCCATGAGCGACAAATACAGTGCCTTTTGGTTGATCAACAGACCAATAATGACAAGCAACCTTGTGACTGACTGCCTTGAGAAAACCAAGAGTGTAACGGGCCTTATCAGCAGCCTCCATTGAAGCAAAGCCATAGGTTTGAAAATAACAGTCTAGATCAGTATCAACATCATCAAATGATACAGTGGAAGTAGAGTCAAACTGAGGGAGCTTGTGCTCGACAGCTTTGATAATATCCAACGTCAGTTTGTTATCAATTTTAAAATTTGGCATATGCATTCACTCTAAAGCTTAAGCTTATAGCTGTTAACCCTAATACTAACTAAGCTTATCAGCAAGATATATTTGTCTACTAACTAGACCCAAAATGCTGATGTTTAGCATCATCTACAGATAGCATAGGGAATCCTTTGCCAACCAGAGCTTTAATAAGAGTAGATTCCAGCCTTCGAGCTGCGCTCTTTCCAAGAGGAATCGCCACATAAATAAATTCACAATCTTTTTTCAATTCAACTTTCCTATGTGCTTCAATGCGGGCGTTAATATTATCTGTTTCACCTACGTAATAAAAACCGAGAGAAGTCCGTAAAATATAAAGTGTACTAAATTGGCTATCAACAGCAGGAGCATAGGTTTTAGCGGCGATAGTTTTCACTGTTTCGAGAGGTTCGCCGGTGATATCACTCATTAAATGTCGGGCAGCAGATAAGGAATATATCTGATATTTTTCTACTGGTTCATTGACCTCAGCTATTGCGTCTTGCCGGAAATCTTTTTTTCCAGTAACTGTTTTGTACTCGCTAGTATATGCAGTGGCAATATATGCGGCTTCAATTTCTTGCGCTCGCGCAATAATTTTTTCGCTAATGCCAAGCTCAGATGCAGTTTGATACGCGGCAGAACTTAAACATCTACCGGCCGCTATTTTATAGCTGGGCTTGTTATTATCCGTTGCCATATAAATAAGTTGCATAGCGTCAAGCTGTACTGCAGGATTAACAAAGAGTTCATGCCAGTGAGTTGAGAAAATACCAGACACATTTTTTGCCTGTAAATGCTCAAGTATACTGCCAGCGATTGCGTGACCTGAGCGAGTTTCAGTACCTTTACCTAATTCATCAATTAAAACTAAAGTGTTTTTCGATGCATCACGCAGGGCAATATTAATGTCATTCATCTCCACCGCAAAAGTAGATAAGCCCGCGGCAGGATCATCGTAACTTCCAGTTCTCAGATACCAACCGTCAATCGGCTTTGAAAAACTAATACGTTTTGCCGGAAACATAAACCCAGAGGAAGCCAGTAAGGTGACAACAGCAGCAGAACGAATAGTGGTAGACTTTCCAGCCATATTATGGCCCGTTAATACCGCCATGCCGTCTAGTTTCAAAGAGTTTTTAACAGCAGTATGTTTGCCCATCCAATAAGGAAAAAAACCTTCCAAATGCAAGGGCAGTGAGTCATCATAATTGACAGCTAAACTCCATCCCTTAGGTCTGCATGCTTTGCTATGCAACATTAACATGCGCATTAAATTAGAAAAAGTAGCCAAGTGCGCAATGGAAAGACTATGAGGCGCTAGCTTTTTAGAAATATCCGTTAACAACGAGGCAATACTGAGACGAGCTTGTTCCGCAGCGAGCTTATACTCCTGTAAATACTTCTCAGCTCGTATACTTGTCCAACGATCTTTAACGGTTTTACCATAACGATCCACCGGATGATGAAGATTATAGATATTAGCTTCTTTTTGGGTAAGTGGCCCTCGCATCCAAATCGCCTTGTTATGAATATCAAAGGATAATGCCCAAGGCTTAATCTTTTTATTATCTTTGCGAGTAACTTCACGCTGCTCAATTAATGGAATTAACTCTTCAGTCAGTACTTTTTCATAGCGCAGGGCTGCCCGCTTGACACGCTGATAACATTCAAAAATTTCCTCCGAAGAAGTTTTAGCAACATGCCCTCGAAAGTCATATTCAATATATTCAAATAAATGTTTAGAGATCAAATCATGCTTCGGCACATAAACATGATCATCGCCTTCAGGTAACACCGTCGTCAAGGTATCCAGAATAAGTTGACTGACATAACCAAGCTTTTTCACATCGATGCCAAAATTAAGGTTGTGCGCTACCACTCGTAAAATATGTGTCAAAGACCAAGTCTCAGCTGAGCTATAACAGGCTAAAAAACTTTCGGCCACTTTAAATAAGTCTTTTAAAATATCAGGACTTGCTTCATGTTTCTGCAAAGTTTTAACGTAGCGTGCTGGATTGGCAACCGGAAATTCGGGAATTGCAAGTGCTATCGTGGTCAGTGTTGTTAAAGCTTGCCTTATATCTTCTGCAACAGATTTTGGTGGTGGATTTAATAAAAAACTTTTTAATAAATTACTACAGGTCACCGGGCTGCCTTTTGGCAACATATATTCTATTAACTTCGGGACACCTCGCTCGCGTAAAATACCCATTTGTTGAGCACTGCTAAGATATAAAGGCGCTGGTGTAAGCTCATGGTTATGATGGATAGGATATACATGAGTAAAAGAGCAATCTGCAGACAAATTCAAATCGATTTTAATTAACTCCTCCATACGACGAGCAAAATCTTTGGGCAGGTAGACATCAATACGTATTAGGTGTTCATGTTGTAAATGGCCATCAATGATAAACTGTTGATCCACATTTTCATGGCAGAATACATGGCCAAAACGTCCGGCATAACGAGACAGTCGAGCTAAAGCAGCTTCCTTGGTTAAACCCTCCATAGTTAACACAGTTCGCAAGTCTGGATTAATCTCAACTACAGTGATACCACGCTTGTCCATTACAATGCCGAACTCAGGTGGAGATTCGGGAAATAATAGATCACTACGAGCTTTGTCCATAGCTAAGCCGTGGGTATAAATTGGTGAAGAAGGTGTGACAATTTCCGCGATAAAACGTGTTTTACGCCCGCTTTTTGTTAAATCTTCAGCTTGTTCACAAATCACTACCGAGAAGCCAACAGAAGTGAGATCATTCAACACTTTTTGAATATTTGCCAGAGGAGTACCTGCGCGAACACCACGGCGCCCCATACGGTTCAAGCCACAATATTCCACCAAGAATACAGAATCGATGCCCCAGGTTTCATAGAACTCACCGATTTGTACGATAACAATTTTTTCCGGGTGCTGCTTTTTCACACAGATCAGGAAATCGATATTCGATTCCTTCTTGCCGTCACTGTGCTTGAACCCCTTCCAGAAAGGGTTATCTGCATCACCAATACCTAAAGGTCTATTAGCATCCAGGTCGTCGGCCATGCGCGCGGCAGAAGGATGGGAGATAGAAGCCAATTTCTCTAACCAAAACGGCGCATTAATCAACAAAACATCATTATTCGTACTAAGTGTCATAAAACATATAGCTTTCTTAGGAACATAGCCACCTATTATACCCCGAAGGCTCCAACATCTGACCACCGGGGTAAACCGCCTACTTAGAGGCAACAAAAGCCATCATCGCTTATAGTTATAGATGCCTACTCATTTGCAGGACATATTCCTGAAATCACTCAGAGTTATCTAGGCCTCAACACCCTTGAATTTAATCAAAATCCAACTAATCTTTATTCTTAAGAGACATTGTAAATCCATCTTATTTTTAAATATGTACCTAAACATGATGATTAAAAGTATACTTTTTCTGTTTTTAGTCATCTTCGTTAATGCTTCTCAAGCAAATGACATAGATCGCCTAAAAACCCAATATCAGAGGCCATCAACAATTCCCTTCCCTAAGGATAATCCCTATAGCGCAGAAAAAGCTATGTTAGGAAAAATGCTGTTTTTTGATCCTCGCCTTAGTAAACATCAAAATTTAAGTTGTGCATCTTGTCATAATCCTTCTTTTGGCTGGGAAGGGGCTCTGGCTAGATCTGTTGGCACTATGAATACTGAACTGGGCCGCCATAGTCCGACATCACTTAATATGGCTTGGGGCAAGACTTTTTTTTGGGACGGTAGGGCTAAAACTTTAGAAGAGCAAGCATTAGGCCCGATACAAAGCGATGTCGAGATGGGACTAGAACTAACAGAGTTGGAGTCTCGTTTAAAAAATATAGATGGATATAACAAATTATTTAGTAAAGTCTTCAACGACGGAATCACCTCTGACAATGTTGCCAAAGCTATCGCCACTTTTGAAAGAACCGTTGTATCTGGCGTATCACCGTTTGACCTCTGGATTGAAGGTGATGAAGGGTCAATATCAGAAAGTGCTAAAAAAGGCTTTGTTATTTTTAATAACAAGGGGCGTTGTGCTAGTTGCCATCAAGGTTGGAATTTTACAGATAATAAATTTCACGATATAGGAATCGATACCGAAGATGAAGGAAGATATCTTATTGATTCATCATCTGAAAAAAACCGGTATGCATTTAAAACGCCAGGCTTAAGAAACATCGCTCAACGTTCACCGTATATGCATACCGGGGATATCAAAACCCTACAAAGTGTTATTAACCATTACATTATGGGCGGCGAAAAAAGGCCTTCTCTATCTAAAGATATGCAGCCCATTATGTTATCTAATGAAGAAATAGAACAACTGACTGATTTTCTAAATACACTCCAAGGGGATGATCGTCCCATGTCACTACCCATCTTGCCTTTGTAGGTTACGCTTTGAAAATTACCACCAAACTCATACTAAGCTTCTTATTTCTGATTTTAATTTACGATGCCACTATTCTTTTCTCCGTAAAATACTTTGACAAGAATAATTTAAAAACCATAGAAATGAGTGAAGTTCAACTTACTTCTGTCAACAATATCAGAGCGTCCTGGGAATCCTTTATACATGCGCGAGACTTTAGCATGTCAATTTTGGAAATGACAGACATGGAAGAAAAATCAAAGATCAAAAAAAAGTTCAATCAATATTTCGATGAATTTTTAATGCGGCTAAATAGGGTTAAAAAGTTATACCCTCCTAACTCACAAGAGCACACTGAAATACAGAAAGCTGTAGATCTTGGTTTACGTTGGAAAGAAAATAATATCACTTTATTACTATCAGATAACAATCTAGCTATCCCTTCTATGCTTGAGATCGACAATATTACGCAAGCTCTTGAAAAAGACCTAAATAATTTAGTCGCTAGTATTGTCAAAAAATCAGAACAAGGTTTTCTAAGAATTAAAGCGGAACAGAGTAATACATTCGATAAGATAATGGCGATAGCTCTATCGATTACTATATTTACTTTTATCTTATCCTTATTCTTATCGCTCAATTTAGCTAAAAATATTAAATCTATCAGCCAGTTGATGTGCTCTTTGGCTAGAGGAGAAACAGATATCACTATTCCATTTCAAAAAAATCAGAATGAGATTGGTGAAATGGCGAGAAATCTCGAAGTATTTAGGAAAAATGATGAAATCCGTCGATCTATTAATAAAAATGTAGAAGATACTGTACACAGCCTTGCAGATAGCGCTTCAAAAATAAATAGTTTCTCTTCTGATATCAGCGAAGACCTCGACAAACAGAAAAGTACTATTCACTCCGTCGATGAAAAAATTAAAATATCGTCACAAGAGCTGAAAGAAATGAATGCTCAGTCCGAGGCGACGCTAGAGAGCATTCAAACAGCTTCGAGTTCTACAGATAACATTAACAACCAAATAAAACGCTCACAAGAAGTTACTGCGACCTCAGTACAACAAATTGAATATGTGTACACTCAAGTATCGACACTTGAGAAAGACAGTGTAAAGATTGATGAAGTATTACAAGTTATTACCACTATTGCTGAGCAAACGAACTTGCTTGCACTCAATGCCGCTATCGAAGCCGCTCGCGCAGGGGAGCAAGGCAGAGGCTTTTCTGTTGTTGCCGATGAAGTGCGCAATTTAGCCACTAAAACACAAGAGTCGACACAAAATATCCAGGAAATCATTTCTAACATTCAAGTGGGCACTAAAGACGCTGTAGATGCTATTGGAAAAAGTAAAACCCTCACCTATGAAAATCAGGAGGTGGTTTCTGAGGTGCATGAGGCCATGAAAGAAATTGATAAGGCAATAGCTATTGCAGCAGAAAATAACAAGTTAATCTATCAGCAAGCTAACAACCAACACGAACAAATGCTACAGATGGAGAACAGCATGGTCGAAACCCAAGGAATTGCACAGGCATCCCTAGATAGTGCAAGATCACTAGTGGAGATTGCACAAGGCTTAGATGACCTAAGTACTAACCTCACACAAACGGTTAAAGGTAGTGCTTAGGAGCGTCTCTATTAATAAGTTTTAGCACTGCTCCAGCCTGGCGCCCTTTCAAGCAAAATAGCTTATCATTACTCACTAAACACACCGGTCTTCCATTCGATCACATGCTTATAATCCTCACCAGGCTCAACCCAGCGAAAAGGAAAATGTGATTTGTTTGGGCTGTCGGGGTAAAACTGAGGCTCCATACAAAAAGCATTATAACGAATATGCCCTTCACCATCGATGTAATTACCGGTATAAAATTGCATACCAGGCAAAGTACTATAAATTGACAGCATACGGCCACTGTCTCGATCTCTCACATTAGCACGAAGCTTGATATCTGATACATTTCCGGACCAAGGTTCGAAGCAATAGTTGTGATCATAGCCCTGTGATTTCTCCAGTGCTTGCGCGAGAGGAAATAAACTTGCCGATAGAGACTCATATTCGCGAAAATCAAAAACACTATTTTCTACATCTTGATACTCGCCAGTAGGCACTAGTGTATCATCGGCAACTAGTATTTTATCGCTGAAGATTTGAAACTCGTGAGAATCTAACGCTCGCGCTTTTTTATTCATCGCATCGCATGACAGATTAAAATAGCCATGTTGCGTTAAAGACACGGGCGTCTTTTTATCGCTCTGTGCGTGCATACTCAAGCGCAGGCGATTATCATTAAATAATTCAAAGGTAATTTCCACTTGAATATTTCCAGGAAAACCTTCGCTGCCATCGGGAGAGTTGATTCGCAAAACTAGCGTGGGGACATCATTGACGATTCCTGCATCTACAATATCCCATACACGATAAGCAAATGTAGATGGCCCGCCATGTAATAAATTGTCGCCGTGATTTTTTGTTAGCGAGTAATGCTTTCCATCCATGTCAAAACCAGCACCGCCAATTCTATTGGCAAAACGCCCTACAACAGAGCCGACAAAAATACCTTGTTGTTCATAATCACTTAGAGAAGGATAACTAAGGCAAATATTGCCAATATCTCCTCTGCGATCAAAACAATTAAGAGCGACTAGGGTTGCACCAAAGTTTGTTATTTTTGCTTCCATTCCCGCATCGTTGCGCAGGCAAAAAAGAGTGCAAGGAATATTGCTCGATGTTTCACCAAAAGAATGTTGCGTTAGAGATGCCATTAAGTTTCGCTCACTGTAGCGGTTTTTATTAACCCAACACAATTAAATATTACACTAGTACTTAAGTGCGAATAACCAAATGCTGGGTTTATAAGGCTTATTTACTTAAATATATGGGAAGCCTATTCATAACCTTTGGGGTTTTGGGACTGCCAACGCCAGGTATCATCCACCATACGATCAATATCAAATTCAGCTTTCCAACCGAGGTATTGTGCTGCATAACTAGGATCTGCGTAACATTCGGCAATATCACCAGCTCTGCGGGCCACAATTTCGCAGGGAATTTCCTTACCGCATGCTTTTTCAAATGCTTTCACTATTTCCAATACACTATACCCCTTACCTGTTCCCAGATTGGTGATATAGCTACCCGCCTGTGCATCGATTAATTTCTGTAGAGCTTTGACATGCCCTTTAGCCAGGTCAACCACATGAATGTAATCTCGCACACCTGTACCATCAGGCGTTGGATAATCACCACCGAATACTTTTAGTTGTGGTAACTTACCTACAGCTACTTGAGCAACAAAGGGCAAAAGGTTATTGGGTATGCCTTGAGGATCCTCACCGATTAATCCACTTTCATGAGCACCTATCGGATTAAAATAGCGCAAAATCGATACTTTCCATGCAGACTCAGGGGTTAAACATAAGTCCTGCAAGATTTCCTCAAGCATTAATTTACTGCGACCATAAGGATTAGTAGCACCGGTGGCAAAGTCTTCTTTTATAGGCACTGTTTCCGGATCACCATATACAGTGGCCGATGAACTAAACAAAATTTTATTAACGTTGTTAGCCTCCATCACTTGGCACAAAGAGACCGTACCACTGATATTATTTTCGTAGTAACGCAGAGGGAACTCACAAGATTCGCCAACAGCTTTTAAGCCGGCAAAGTGGATAACTGAATCAATACTATGCTCAGCAAAAATTTTTTCTAGCGCAGCTTTATCGCGAATATCCGCTTCTACAAAAGGGACTTTTTTACCGGTAATTTTTTCCACGCGTTTTAAGGCTTCAGGCTTACTATTACAAAAGTTATCAATAACTAAAATATCAAAACCTGCATCAAGTAATTCAATACATGTATGGCTGCCGATATATCCCGCACCACCGGTTACTAATACTGTCATAAACTTTTCCTAAAATAAGATATTTGGATGTAACACCTAGCGCAATACTCTTTGCACGGCATCTTTCCATCCGTCAATATTTGATTGTCTGTCACTAGCACCCATTTGCGGTGTAAACGCCCGCTCTATCTGCCAAGTTTTGCTAATGTCCTCTAAATCTGAATAAATGCCAGCCTTCAAACCTGCCAAGAACGCCACACCCAAAGCCGTGGTTTCTGTAATACAAGGTCGATCGATCTGTATATTTAATGTGTCGGATAAAAATTGCATCAACCAGCTGTTAGCCACCATACCACCATCTACTCTCACTCGTTGAGGCAATGAAGCGTCGGCCGACATGGAGGAAATAAGGTCATAGGTCTGGTAACAAACAGACTCTAAACTAGCCCGCACCACTTCAGCTCTGCCGGTACTACGAGTAATACCAAATAGTGCACCTCTTACATCCGGCTCCCAATATGGGGCTCCGAGCCCCGTAAAAGCCGGGACTAAATACACACCGCCGTTATTATCAAGGTTTTTTACCAGCTCTTCTGTTTGCTTAGCATTATCAATCAAGCCCAGCTCATCTCTTAACCATTGCACTGCGGCACCAGCAATAAAAATTGAACCTTCCAGTGCATAGGTGGTTTTACCTTCTAGCTGATAGGCCACTGTAGTGAGTAGACGATGCTCAGAATTTACTGCTTCACTGCCAGTATTCATAAGTGCAAAACAGCCTGTTCCATAGGTACTTTTAGTATCCCCAATATCAAAGCAGCATTGTCCAATAGCGGCTGCTTGCTGATCTCCTGCTACTCCAAAGATAGGGATCTCTCTCCCCAAAATACCACTATCGGTGACACCAAAATCAGCGGCACAATCCAACACCTCTGGCAATACTGAACGCGGCACACTGAAAATATCCAGCAAAGTCTCATCCCAATCGCCTGTATGGATGTTGTAAAGGTTAGTGCGACTGGCATTGGTGGCATCGGTTACATGCTTTTTATTGCCTGTTAAGCGTGAGATAAGGAAGCTATCGACAGTGCCGAAAGCCAATTCACCGGCATCGGCCGCAGAGCGAGCGCCATCAACGTTATCGAGAATCCAGGCTACCTTTGTTCCAGAAAAGTAAGGGTCAAGAAGAAGGCCAGTACGTTCATGCACACTATCTTCAAGGCCTTTTTCTTTTAGAGTTTGGCATACCTCTGAGGTCCTGCGATCTTGCCAAACAATAGCATTATATATGGTTTTACCAGTGACTTTATTCCAAACTAAAGTGGTTTCTCTTTGGTTCGTAATACCAATGGCCACCACCTTATCACCGCCTTTCTCAGCTTCTGCCAGAGCTTCTTTGGCCACCCATACAGTAGTAGACCATATGTCTTCTGGATCATGCTCAACCCAACCGTTGTTAGGATAGTGTTGTGGAAATTCTTGTTGCGCCACGGCCACAATGTTTGCTTCATGATCAAAGACTATTGCACGACTACTTGTAGTACCTTGATCCAGTGCAAGTATCAGTTTTTTTTCACTCATCTCCTAACCTCACCAACGTTCAATACTTTTTATTATTCTGTTTAGCCCGCATTAACTGTGAGCTGCAGTGTGTATATTAATACACAGGCTGTGTCGATTGAATATATTCCTCAAGCTTGGCTTGTGCTTGCTCACCAAAAAGAATGGCACAGGCTTCTTGTAGCCCCTTTGCTTCTAGCAACTCTTCGCGGCGCACAACCAGAGATATTTTTGAGCGTCTGCGCAGAAAGTCTTCTAATTTCGTAATCATTTCATGCTTGGCAGCGTATTCAATTTCACAGCGAATGTACTCTGCGTTCTCAATCAGCAGTCTTGCTTGATCTCTATCTTCTCGTATTTTTTCTAGTAAGCCGATAGCATTGGCACCATAGCGACGCCAGAGTCTCTCAGAAAGCGGTTCTGCAGCCTTCTCCCAGGTCATCGCGTCAAGATCCATGGATTTAGCTTCATGGAAAAATTGCTCTTTGATGACATCGTCAGCTTCACCATACCACTTCTTATTGGGATCACTCAGTTCTATTCCCATACTGGAAATAATTTCTGCTACTTCATCCCCGACATTAATACAATCGGTCAATTTGCCACCAAAAATACTCATGTACTTCTTCTCGGGGTTGGTATCAATGGCGTGTTTGCGTGATAGCTGTACCCAGTTCGCCTCACCATCGCGCCCCTTGATAGCTAAGGGACGAACACCACAGCGCTCGGCAATAATATCATCTTTAGTAAGGGGCTTAGGCAGTTCGAGCAGTTGATTAACATTCTCCAAAATGAAATTACGATCTTCCTCTGTTACTTCAGATAGGGGGCTTTCCACCTGGGTATCTGTAGTGCCAATACAGGTTTTACGCCCCATAGGTATGACAAAGAACAAACGACCATCGCTGGCAAAGAAAGCTAGTACTCGCTGGCTATCAGTGATCTGATCAACGATCAAATGCACCCCCTTGGAGAACAAGTGATGGTGCTCGGTAGTTTCCTTGGTCATATCATTAAGTTGATCAACAAAGGGGCCGGCAGCATTAATAATCGCCTTAGTTTTAATCTCGAACGACTCTTCGGTAATCTCGTCTTTGGCTTGTACAGTCCAGACTCCGCCCTCGTACTTGCCTCCCTGAGAGCTGATATAATTACTGGCAATGCAACCATAATTCATACTTGAGCGAATAAAATTAAACACAAAGCGTGCATCATTATCGAATAGATAGGCATCAGAGTATTCAAACCCTCCACTGGAATTTTTAACATCGATAACATTCTCACGCTGCTTGATTTTTGCCGCCGCTAAGTAATGCGGCATCTGAGTAAAAAAGCGGCCAAATAACCAGTATAAAAGTGTTCCCATGTAGATAAATAAAGGGGGAAATCTAAAACCCTTTTGGATACAGGTAAGAAAACGAATTTCTTTCACAGTAGAAGGATAACTGCTCATTAAGTGATTGCGGCTTTTGCATAACTTATTAACAAGTAAGTATTCATGACTTTCTAGATACTTAATCCCTCCCCACGCCAAGTTTGAAGAGTTGGAGCTGGTAAAGCCTGCAAAGTCACCTTTGTCAATTAGGCCCACTTTCGCGCCTTTAGCAGCTAAGGAGGCAGCGGCAACAGCACCGTTGATACCACCGCCGACGATGAGTACGTCGAACACACCTTCTTTTAGCTTACTGATATTACTTGTTCTCAATGACATTTAAATTATCCTGATTAAATCAAAAATTTTGCTCAGCGACTGTAAATAACAGCTTACGTGCTTGCTACTATGTAAAACTGCTTGTTGGTACTAAATTAATGTTAGCTCTTACACATTCGGTCTACATACGTAGAATAATCCAATAAAAATCAATTACTTATTAATTACTTTTATTCTAAATATTTGGGCTTGTTAACTTTATGCGAGCTACTGCTAAACAAACCTTCTACAAATGACCGCTTTCTCCCTACTTTCTATGTGTCCCAGCACTAATATTTACTCATTTATTTGTGCACACTAATGAGCGTTTGGATAGAAACTAAGAGCGTGGAAAGAAATACCCATCTAAAGAAATACCCATCTATTGCATTTATCACAGTATATTTGTCAGGTATAAGTATTGGAGACATAGCTGGAGAATCCATTAAGTTTAACTCCAGTCTATGCACGCGTGCTCGCTCGTGCAATAAGACAACAACATTGGATGGTATGGCAGAATATGAATCGTTAACTCCAGCAATGACACCGATATTTAGATCATGCAACGTATGCTTAACTTTTACTCTACTACTCTACGACTTGCTTTTGCTCTAGAGTGAGAGCAAAGACACTACCAGCAGTCTCCAGTCGCGACTAATTTCCAGACTTCGTCCCTCGCTTATTCTTGTAAAAATATCTAAATAACAAAAATCTATATGCAAACTACAATCTAGTTATTTTCAGGGAAGGTATTTCCTTAAAAATACCAATACTTACGAATTATGCTCCCCAGTTTGCGTTTAAAGCACTACAATGTATGGTTTTTATAGACGCCCAAAGTATATATATGATAAATATTATGATTAACTCCTAAGTGAGTCAACTACGTTGGGCTCTGTTCATATTAATTTAATCATCCCCGTAGAGATCCCGAATTGATTGTAGGGCATATCGAAAAATTAGAATGTCGGCACAAGGTTAAGACAATACTGGCATTGAAATTGTGTCAAAAGACAATTTTTAGATAGGCTCTATAGGTATACCACCCAAAAAATTAGAATTATAGGTTCACCTTATGACAACAACGCCTTATGTCGTATTACATGGCAGTTCAAGTAGTTTGATTCTCGACTGCACAGGCAACGCTCCCGCCATGCTTTACTGGGGCACAAAACTCAGTGCAAATGTCGACCCTGGAATGCTATCCATATTGGCCAAACGGCAAATCGCAAACGGAGCAGCCACCGAAGATTTAAGCATTACTTTATGCCCTACAGATGGCGAAGGCTTTATGGGGCAAACCGGCCTGCGAGTTCATCGCAACGGTCAGTCTTGGGGGGTATATACTCAGATCGATGCTATTGAGCAACCAGACGCTCAACGCGCAATTATCAGGTCTTCTGATAAAAACTCGCGTGTCAGTATGGTTCATGAGATACACCTTGAGCCCGAGTCTAATGTTGTCAGTACTACCACTAAAATCATCAATGACTGCGAACAAGAGCTGACTGTAGACTGGTGTGCAGCGGCAACCTTCGGTATTTCGCCACAATATTCGGACGTTATAAGCTACGAAGGTCGCTGGGCAAAAGAATTCCAGCTACGCAGACAAAAGCAGTTTGTCGGCACCCACGTTAAAGAAAACCGCAAAGGCCGTACATCCCACGATAGCTTTCCCGGACTCTTACTTGCCGAGAGTCAGTGTGATGACCTAAGCGGACAGGTCTATGGCTTTCACTTAGGCTGGAGCGGCAATCACCGCTTGTGTGTCGAGCAGCTGTACGACGGGCGCGCCCTAGTACAAATGGGAGAGCTGTTGTTCCCTGGAGAAATCATACTCGGCGCCAATGAGAGTTATGAAAGCCCTATTATCTATGGATTACACTCTCAAACAGGCTTGAATGGAATATCTCAAGGCTACCACCAGTTTGTTAGAAACCATATCTTGTCAACGAAGCAACAACAAAAAGAGCGCCCCATACACTTTAATACATGGGAAGCCCTTTATTTCGAACACAGTATGGAAGCCTTAAGTAAATTGGTAAAGCAAGCGGCCGATGTAGGGGCAGAGCGCTTTGTATTAGATGATGGTTGGTTTCGCCATAGAAGAAATGATGACGCTGGTCTAGGAGACTGGTATGTGGAAGAAAGCATCTACCCTGAAGGTCTGGGCCCACTCATCGAGGAAGTGACCTCCAGCGGTATGGAATTTGGCTTGTGGGTAGAACCAGAGATGGTCAACCCCGATAGTGACTTATATCGTCAACACCCTGATTGGATCTTACAAGTTCCAGGCACAAAGCCGGTAGAGTTTCGCAATCAATTTGTTTTGGATTTTTCCCGCGAAGAGGTAACGTCCTATCTGTTTGAACGTATTGACGCATTACTTAAAGAGTATGATATCGCCTATCTTAAATGGGATATGAACCGCGATATTCATCAGCCAGGCAATCATTTAGGACGTGCCAGTGTCAACGCACAAACATTAGCTTTATATAAGTTAATTGAGCGTTTGCGCACAGCTCATCCTGATGTGGAAATTGAAAGTTGCGCCTCTGGCGGAGCTAGGGCTGATTTCGGTATTTTACGCTATACCGACCGCTTATGGACATCTGACAGTAACGATGCGTTAGACAGGCTCAGTATACAACAAGGTTTGTCATTATTTTTCCCGCCCGAAGTTATGGGTTCCCACATAGGTCCAAAATTCTGTCACATCACCGGGCGGCAATTGGATATAGACCTAAGAGCAAGCACTGCATTTTTTGGCCACATGGGAATGGAAGTAAACTTATCAGAGTTTGATGAGGCGGAGGTTATTCAACTGAAAAATGCCCTCAAGCTACATAAGAAGTTTCGGCCACTCATTCATAGCGGCAACCTAGTGCGCTTTAAACTAAATGACTATTCTCATAGCTTTGGCGTTATCTCCGAGGCACAGGATCAAGCCTTGTATTCCTATACAGAAACAGGTGGCTACCCCAAACATCTGCCCGGCCAATATATATTCCACGGTCTTGATGAAAGTGCTGAGTATCGCCTGGAAATAATATGGCCTTCTAAACTTAAAGTGCCTATTTATAAAGATGTTATGGATCATATTAAAGACAAGGTATTCTCCGGTGAAGTCTTACGTCACTTTGGTCTCCAGCTTCCTATCTTAATGCCAGAAAGTGTCATTATTTTTCATGTGACTAGAGTTTAAATGCCTAAAATATAAATACTGATTTATATTTTTAATCAACATAAGTTAGAGCCTATGACTGGCTCTAACTCTCTTCAAATTATTTTTTAAAAGAACCATTTATTTTTCGTATTCACTAAGTGGTAAGACAGGTACCACTATAGAGAGCAATACGATGACACAATCTATCGGAAGTAATGCTACAAGACATGTTCAAGCTCGACCCAGTTCTGATATTTCATCAACAAGTCCCGCAAGTTCACTAGCTAGCGCACGCTCTCATGCTCAAGTGTTTCCCTCTAGCGGTACACATTTAGCAGTTCCTATAGAAAGAGATTTCTTTTCCGCCATTAGAGAGTTTGTCAAACTGCCTTCGGCTTATCATCAGAGAGAAAGAATGATGCTGGACAATTTGCGATTGGATAAATTCCACAGGGATGAATTAGCGACTATCGCGGCAAAAACGCTAGACCTAAAGGGAAAAACACAAATATTAAAAGATCGATTCGAGAATCCAGCAGATCGCGCAGCAAAAAACGAACTGAAAGCTTTCGCAAGAAGCATCGGTGTAGATATCCATCTACCGGCAGAAAAAGAGAAAATTTCTTCCGTACGCGATGCCCTAACAATAGTAAAACAAAAGCAACTAGACGTTAGCGGTGTGCAAATAAGAATGGGAGTAGACCCTGACAGCGCCTTAGTTGAAATCATTCCCCCCAAGAGAGCCACAGGCAAGCCCAAAGTACTAGCGTCTAATGGCAAATATGCACCATCACCTAAGACCGTGTATCTAAAAAATGTCAAGCCTAGAGAATATAGAACTATTCCAGGGAGTCTATCGACGAATATAACTGAAACACTCTTACATGAACTCGTGCACGCAGCGCACACAAAAACAGCGGGAGAATTAAATACATTTGGTATGTCGCAAGCGAGTTTTACCAATAGAGGTAAAAAAATAGCAGGTTCAGTTAGCATGTACGCAAGCCAAAGTCCCGCTGAATTCGTTGCGGAAACAGGAACAGCTTTATTGCTAGGTCGAAGTGTCAACCAAGAGGCTATGTCGCTATATAAAAATTTAGGCGGGCCAGAAATTTTATAATTTACCAAGCCCGACCCAGTGCCAAAATGTGTGCTCTAGGCTTGAGCTGCTCGACCAAAAATAAATGTTTCTTTATTGCCAAAAATAACACGGTTGGCAATTAATGCAATGGCAATACAAACAAATAAAGTGACAAACATCATGTGAATGAAATGCGCCCACGAATTGACAAAAATAAAGTAACCGTAGAGGCAAGTGCCCGATATTACCGCAATAATGGCCGCTCGCGCATCAACATTGCGAAATAACAAACCAACAATAAAGGTAGATAAGACTGGCATACTCAGTAAGCCATACAGTTGTTGAATCAAATTAATAATACTTTCAGCCTGTGAGTAAATAGGTACTAAGGCAACTGAGGTTACAACTAGTCCAAAGGTGATAATGCCACTTAAAACCGGAACGTTAGGTTTATCATTGATGTAATTTTCATGAATATCACACACATAAAGTGCCGCAGAAGAATTTAAAAGACTATTAAAACTTGTCAAAACAGCAGCAGCAATCGCAGCGGCAAAAACTCCCGCTAAACTTGCAGGTAAAACATCCCCAACAATTCGGCCATAGGCGGCATCACCAATATCACCATAGAGTTTGTAAGAGACAATACCGGGGAGAACAATCATTGGTGGCACAATAAGAAAACGCACAGCAGCTGCACTGAATACACCTTTTTGGGCCTCTTCAAGAGATGGCGAGGCCATTGCCCGCTGCGTAATAGTTTGATTAGTACTCCAGTAATAAATTTGAATAAAAATCATCCCAGTAAAAAGGGTGTGCCATGGTATCGGCGAATCGTCATCACCAATTAATGTCAGGCGATCTTGCGGGATACCAGAGAAATCAAAGTTTATCGCCACTAATGCCAAAACAACGACTAACATGCCCATACCAAGAAGAAGAATTCCACTGTAGGTATCAGAGACGGCAACAGCTTTTAGCCCACCAAAAATTGCATAGGCAGCACCGATAACGCCAAAGGCAATAGCAAGGGTAATCAAACTAATGTCCACATTAAACATGGACTGCATAAACAAAGAACCCGTATATAAAACACTGGGTAATAAGATAAAAATATTGCCTAATAAAAATACGCCCGCAATAACAGCACGTATGTGTCGGTCGTTATATCTTTTTTCTAACAGCTCAGTAGTGGTGGTACATTGATTTTTATAGTAAACGGGGAGAAAAACCTTGGCCAAAATAATAAGCCCGATAACACCTGCTAACTCCCACCAGGCTAACAATGCCATCTGATTGCCGTTCATGCCCACAAGCTGCTCAGTACTGAGATTAGTTAAGGTGATGGAGCCGGCTACGTATATCCAAGAAAGGCCACCGCCAGCCAAAAAATAGTCTTTATTTGAAGCACTTGTATCTGAGCTATCGCTAGCTGTTTTCTTTCTATCCTTGGCGCATTTGATAAAGGTTAAAACACCTATCAGGGCAGTAATAAAACAAAATACAATAACTTGAATAACGGTGTCTGACACAAGCAATCTCCACTAATCTATGCGCTCTATCTGGTTACTTAAATCAAAATCGTACTTTGGGAGGGAGTAAGTGGTTATTATTGTTTGATCAATAGACACTCAATTAGAATCACAAACAGACAACACGTCTGCTGATCAAATTCCCCTACAGCGTACGTTTTATTTTTCTATAATCCGAATCATATGTCGTTAATTCTAATCGAGGCTCTTTTAAATATCTTTCGATATCAGAGTCAAAACCTTACTTAGGTTTCATCGCATACAACCATTCTAGCTTCAGTTTGAGTCGACTTGTTATTAAATATTTATTATTCAGTGTCTATAGAAATTTTTTAGGCTTTACCAAAAAGTATAATATATATGATAATTAACAAAAAAACACGCCCTAGACGTTAACGCCTCAAAATAAGCAATAAGTTTATTGTCGAGCAGGGCTAAATAGGTAATTAACAATTTAAAACGTTTCCTTTAGTAACATTCTGGTTTCTTTAATTACTCTCTTCTGCTCTCTCAGCTTTCGCTTGGTACATAAGATCCATGGCCTCGTCGAGCAGGGCTGACATATGGCGGCGCGCAGCTTTCGGTTTATGATCCGCAATAGCATTGGCAACTTTCCTATGATCCTCAACATCTGCCAGAGGCACACCTTTATATTGGTTAGTAAAGCGAATACTGATTTTTAAGGCTGTAGTGGTAAGATCTTTAAGTTGGTGAAAGAATCGATTACCACTCGCATCGAGAATGGCTACATGAAATGCGATATCGGACAACAGTGGGTCGTCATCTCCTCTGGCAGCAGCTTCCATCCTAGAGATAGCATGGTGTATCTCGGCAATAGCTTTGTCGCTGGCGCGCATCGCGGCATGCTCCGCTGCCTGAGGCTCCATCACTCGACGAACTTCAGTAAACTCAATCAGCAAATCAATAGAGAATTTGCGATTGAGCAACCAACCTAATACTTGGGGATCGAGCAAATTCCAGCTGGATTCAGGTTGCACCCAAGTCCCCTGTCTAGGCCTAGCCCTAAGTAGGCCCTTTGATGTCAGCATTTTAACGGCCTCTCGCAAAATACTTCGGCTTACGTCATATTGCTCACACAATTCTGCTTCAATAGGAAAAGGATTAGCATCAGAATAAGTACCACAGACAACAGCCTGTCCAAGCTCATCGACAATGGTTTGAGTTAAACTACGATTGTTTCCGGCCATAAAGAACTACGCTCAATATAAAACTTATACAATTTATGTCATGCAACGATATACAACTAACTATACATCTTGCACCTTCGCAATGGTAGGCAATATCGCTTGCACACCATGATACAGCTGACTTCAACTCACGTTCATAAGCATGTGAGAAACATTGACAAAACCTTAGTACATTTAAGTATTTAACTGAATTAGAGAGCTAAAATTTGCTCAACTTTATTGTTGTTCACGCTATGCAATACTTATCAAAAGTGAGTGCGTCATTTTTAACTTAAGTGCGTTATTTTCAGAGTTAGCCTCAGATTAATACAAAGAATCCAGTCAGATAAGATTAAAAGTTGACAATCTATCTAAGGTTTTGCTTATATCAAAGTAATATCTTAATTTTCATCTTTCGCTTTGTGATGAATGACACACCAGGTTGGCCGAATAGAAAGTGTCTTATGCTAATGTCTAAACTCTAAATAGACACCTATTCAACTGGGGCTTATTATGCATCATAAAATCTGAATAATCGAAGGCCGCTTTATAAATATGATCTCTCAATATACGGATCTTAAAAATACAGTAGTTTTTATTACTGGTGGTGGCTCAGGCATTGGTGCAGCTCTGGTCAGGGCTTTTGCATCTCAAGGTGCGAAAGTTGCCTTTGTTTCAATACAAAAAGAGCATTGTGTTCAGATTGAAGAAATAAACCCGCAGCAAGAGCCGCTCTTTATTCAGTGTGACATCCGGGATATATCAGCGCTCAAAAAGGCCATTAGAGAAGTAGAAGATACTTTGGGTGACGTTGACGTACTTATTAACAATGCCGCTGATGATAAACGCCATAGCATAGAAAATTACAGCGTCGATGATTGGGATAATTCATTAAATACCAATTTAAGGCCACACTTTTTTAGCGCGCAGGCGGTATTATCAGGAATGAAAAAGAAGAAGAAAGGTAGCATCATTAACCTGGGCTCAAATTCCGCCCTTCTCGGTCTACCTGATTACCCTTCCTATGTCGCTGCCAAAGCGGGCATTATCGGCCTTACCAAAGCTTTAGCCCGCGAAATTGGTAGGCACAATATTCGAGTCAACGCATTAATTCCAGGTTGGGTCATGACAGACAAACAGAAAAGAGACTGGGCAACGCCTGAAGCGATAAAAGAATGCCTTCGTAGCCAGAGCCTTAAGACATTAATTACGGAAACAGATATCGCCCACGCAGCACTATTTCTAGCCTCTGACGCGTCATCAATGATGACAGGACAGTCTTTAATTGTTGATGGTGGACGCGTTTGATCATACCTAAACGAGTACTAGCGATTGATTGGGGCTCCAGTAAGTTCCGTGCATTTTTGCTGGATGAAAATTATCGCGTTCTTGAAAGTATAGAAACTTACGAAGGCGTCTTACATTCGCAACAAACACCGCGAGATATATTCTATAAACACTGCCAACCATGGCTGTCAGAATATCCTGATTTAATTGTTTTAATGTCTGGTTCGGTGGGCGGTAATTTGGGCTGGATCAACACCCACTATATACCCTGCCCCTTGACTATTGATGACCTAGTTCATCAAGCGGTTGATGTTGAAACCCCCTTTAATACTACAATTAAAATTATCCCAGGCGTATCGGGAAAAAGTCCTTCAGGTATACACGATGTTATGCGAGGCGAAGAGGTACAAATTTTTGGTGCACTGAGCCTCATCAATAAAAGTGGTGGACTCGTGTGTTTACCTGGAACTCACTGCAAGTGGGTTAATACAAGCGCAAATCGTATTATTGATTTGACATCGTTTATGAGTGGCGAGCTTTATCAAATAGCCTGTGAAAAAAGCTCGATCAGCAATATTATTAATCACAGCGAGTTTGATCAACATTCATTTCTTGAAGGGATATCAACCGTAGATAAGCAAGGAGGATTTTTACACCACTTGTTCTCTGCTAGGGCAAATTCGCTGGTAGGGAGCAACCAATATAAATCTGTTTCCTCATACGTTTCTGGTGTAATTATTGGCAGTGAAATTAAGGCAGCTCTTAAAATATTTGACAATTTTTCTCATTTGATTTTAGTGTGTAACAAAAGCTTGGCTGTAAATTATTTATGCGCTTTTGAGCACTATGGCATTAGCGCACAGAATATTACCAGCGAAGAAGCTTTTGTCGCCGGAGTATCGGCTATCAATCCACTGAAAAGTTTCGGTTATTCCAATGCAAGCTAATTCTATTTCTGCCCTGCAAACGTTCCCACTAATCGCAATTTTACGAGGACTTGAAAGGCATCGAGCGGTGGATGTGGGCGCGTGTCTAATTGAACAGGGCTTTACAACCCTAGAAGTACCTTTAAGTACAGAAGATGCGTTGGCAGCGATAGATGCGCTTGCACAAAACTTTAGTAACAGTGCTGCAATAGGTGCTGGCACCGTGCTCAATACACAACAAGTGAAACAAATTACGGACGTAGGTGCGCAGTTTGCAATATCGCCTAATACCAACGCCGAAGTGATACGGTTAACAAAGCAACAGCAACTACTTTCTATTCCTGGATGTATGACGCCATCGGAAGCTATTTTAGCAATTGAGTCGGGAGCAGATGCACTAAAACTATTCCCTGCACATAGCCTTTCAGCCGCCGCCTGCAAGGCGATTATTAAGATTTTGCCGAAGTCTCTCCCTATTTTTGTTGTCGGCGGTGTTGCTAACTCAGGCATGGCAGACTACTTAAAAGCTGGCGCCTGTGGATTTGGTATCGGTGCCTCTTTGTTCACGCCAGATATGAATTTAGCGTCTATTGAGCGGCAAGCAAAGTTGATCATTGATGCCTTTAAATCCGCTGAGGGCAGTATCTAAAATTTAGCCCAAATCATAACATTGAACGTGACATGATGATTTTTTCCCTCACTTTTTCCATTCCTATGAGGCAATGTAACAAATGGCATAAATAACTTTTCGTTATTAAGCTGCCGGCTCATGCATTGCTCCTAACCATAGCATCCACAATCTCTAACAAACATTATAATAAGGCGTATTTACGTGATATTGGTGCTAAGATTCAAGTTGTTAGCCTCGTGCGACAACATCAAGCTTGCTAACAGACTCTTATGAAGTGAGAGCATAAGAGATTCGGGCAAGTGACAGTAAATGATCATATTTATTGGAAATTTATATGATTTATATTATTATAAAAAATTCCTTGTCTTTTAGATGAAAAATACAATAAATTCGTTCGTCTATACAAAGCCCAGGAAGATCACATAAGGCAGCTATAAGTCTGTCAAAAACTGGGTATAAAACCAATAGTCGTATCAATCATCAACGTAGCTCTGTTAATCCTATGGCCAACACATTCGACCCTAAAGATCATGCGCACCGACGCTATAATCCACTCACAGGTGACTGGGTTCTCGTTTCACCACACAGATCAAAACGCCCTTGGCAAGGTCAATCGGAAACTCCGGACAATGTTCAACGCCCATCGTATGATGAGAGTTGCTATCTGTGTCCCGGTAACAAGCGTATTACCGGTGAAGAAAACCCCGAATACAGCAACACCTATGTTTTTAGTAATGACTTTGCTGCGATAAATCCTGATACGCCAGAAGGCCACAGTTCGGACCCACTGTTCACCTACAGTGCAGAACAAGGAGCCGCGCGAGTTATATGTTTTTCTCCAGACCATAGTAAAACGCTACCCGAACTTAGCGTGGACGAAATCAAGCAAGTGGTCGACTGCTGGTCAGAGCAAATAGAAGACTTGGGAAAAACATACCGCTATGTGCAAGTGTTTGAGAATAAAGGCGCAATGATGGGATGCTCCAATCCTCATCCTCACGGACAAGTATGGGCACAAAATAGCTTGCCGACCATTGTCGAGCGCGAAGATACTCGCCAGAAAAACTACTACCAAGAACACCAAGTCCCTCTATTGCTCGATTACGTCAATAGAGAACTGGAAAAGAAAGAACGCATTGTAGTTGATAACGAAGACTGGGTTGTGATGGTTCCCTACTGGGCTTGTTGGCCATTCGAGACACTTCTTGTGCCAAAGTTTCATGTCACTAAGCTACCAGATCTAAACAACAGCCAGCGCACGTCTTTAGCGGATATCATCAAAAAAATTACGATTCGCTATGACAACCTGTTCAAGACCTCCTTCCCTTACTCTATGGGCTGGCATGGTCAACCGGATATTGGTAACACAGATAATCAACACTGGCAGTTACACGCGCACTTTTTCCCACCTCTACTGCGTTCGGCAACTGTAAGAAAGTTTATGGTTGGTTACGAACTAATGGCCGAGAGCCAGAGGGATATAACCCCCGAGCAAGCAGCCGAGCGCCTGCGAGAATTATCGGATATTCACTACCAATCTGTTTGAGGATAGAAAACGGTGGAAACTATTGTAAAAGAAAAATTTACTGAGTTATTTGATCAGCAACCCGATGGCGTCTTTGCGGCACCAGGGCGGGTCAATTTAATTGGCGAGCATACTGATTACAACGATGGTTTTGTACTGCCAGCGGCAATTAATTTTAGTACATGGATTGCAGCATCTAAACGTGATGACAATATTATTAAGGCTATTGCCTTAGATGAATTGGATGATCAACAGCAGCCGACACAGACGGAGTTTGAAATAAACAGTGATTTAGCTAAAGATCCAAAAGCGCCGTGGTCTGATTATTTACGGGGTGTTGTGATCGAGCTATTAGCAAAAGATTTTAATCTCTGTGGGGCAAATTTAGTCATTCAAGGCAATGTCCCAAGGGGTGCTGGCCTCAGTAGCTCTGCTTCTCTTGAAACAGCCTTAGTACTGACTCTGACCCAGCTCAGCCAAGAAAATATAGATGGTATTACCGCAGCTAAAGTAGGCCAAGCGGCGGAAAATAACTTTGCCGGCTGTCAGTGTGGCATCATGGATCAAATGGTATCCAGCCTAGGGAAAAAAGATAATGCGGTACTACTTGATTGCCGCTCGCTGGAAACCGAATTAATTCCAATTCCTAGCGACTCTTCTTTGATAGTGGTTAACTCCAATGTCAAGCGTGGCTTGGTTGATAGCGAATACAACACTCGCCGCCAGCAGTGTGAACAAGCCGCAGCGCACTTTAATGCCGACAGTCTACGCGATGTTAGCCTTAAGCAGCTGCAAAGCGAACGGGATAATATGGATGAAGTTGTCTACCGGCGCGCACTGCATGTTATCACCGAGAACCAACGTACACTCGATGCAACTGAAGCGCTAAAAAATAACAACTTTAGTGAATTAAGCCGTCTAATGTTCGAATCTCACGAGTCCATGAAAAATGACTTTGAGATTACTGTAAAACCCATTGATGACTTAGTGGAGATCATTCGCAAGGTAATAGGTGAACAAGGCGGTGTAAGAATGACCGGCGGCGGTTTTGGGGGCTGCATCGTTACCTTAGTACCTCAAGAATTGAAAGAAAAGGTATTGACTGCAGTAAACAGTGAATACAATAAAATAAGTGGCTATGAGCCAACTATTTTTGTTTGCGAAGCCAACAATGGTGCTTTTACCCTCTAAAAACAATGGCTAGTCAAGACGATTAACCTAGAGGCTAATCGAACAATCCAATAGTTCGTCCTGAACTATTGGATTAACGCCATCAAAAATCCTCAGCACTGTCCGAGGCCTCTCACGTCAGAGATGTGCTAATTTTTCTAAAGTCTGTCAATTGATTAACTTAGTAATTCTATTTATCAGCAGAATGGCATAACAATTATGCTACGCACATTGCTTGAGCGTTGTGCGAGTTTGAAAAATAACTCGTAGATTAAAAATATAGCGCGCTACTCGATACTTCTCCTATTTCCTATCCCTTATATATTCATAGCGGGTTCAGAACAAAAATATAGACTGTAGATAATCCATGTAATCAAACATTTTGTAGCGGAACTTATTACTAAAACTATGCATGTTTGGACTTCTTATAATTCTTTATTAGAATAAAGAACTATCTCTGTTATAACACTACAAATAGATAAATACATCACCGCGAGACATATATATACTATGAGCACCCCACGCCACACCGCATTTTCATCAGACAAGTCCCACAGTACCTACTCTACTGTCGTTAAGACGAATCGCCTGAGTGTATACACTGTAATCAAGCAAAACATTACAGATATACGTCGGTACCTTGAGGAAAATATTCGAGACAAAGGTGAGGTAGAAAAAGCGGTAAAAGCAACTCTGCTAGAGACTATTCGCCTGTATCATAACTTTACCGGAGAGGTTCCCATCAGAACATGGCTGTTCAATATAGCATGCCAAATACTTGAAAACGGCTCAAGGAGAAACGCAAAAATTACAGCAAACCAAAATAAAATGAGCTAGAAGAAAGAATCGGGGCAATATTAAATCACAAAATCGCTGCCACAAAGTACAGTGAATTTTTTAAGCCGCCTTATAGAAGGATACCAACCGTGAACAAAAGTGACCATACACGAGAGCTTTTATGTGGATATAGATTGTATGTATCTTTACTTATCGGCAGTATTCTGTATTTATTGACGGGGTTTGCATGACTCAAACGAGACTAATCACATTACTTATGTGGATGCAAGAAGTCGCTTAGGAGTCTTGTTTGAGCACTTAGACTATTTTGTAACTTTATATATCTTTTTATTCACCAAATGAGGTATTAATGCTCATATGATAATTTAAAATACTGTCGAAAATAGAAAAAAAGTTCTTATCTCTATCATTAACAATTAAAAATTTCGCTCGTTAGAATTCCTCTCTGCCCGAGACAGGCATTAGAATTACTACCGATGTCGCAATCTGCATTAAGTAAATCACTCTCAGCACCATTAATAATTTTCAATTTTCCCCATGGCGCGCCTCTTTTCGTAATTTCATTAATACGCAACCATAAAATTATTTTGATTTTTGTGACTGAGTTAAAGCTCATAACTACATTTTTCTCATTATTACTTTTCATTTAAAAATAAATCGCCGCTTTTTTAGGAAAATTTATTTTTATTTATAAACCCAGGGGAACCAAAGGATCAATATAATATTTTTCTTTAGAAAATTAAAAACCACGAGAAAAAATAAAACTTAAGGAATATTTTGCCACATTAAAGCCAAATGAAAATCATTATTATAACTGGCAGATAAATTATTTCAGAATTTATTTACACTTATATATACATTAAATTTATAGATACTCAACATATCCTATACAATTAGGAGATACATAAAAACTCACCACTCAATTAAATATATATATTTTATTAAGCATACCCCACCCCAATTAAGTCAGCTAACGTTACCGAATAGAAATGAAAAAATATAATAAATTTCATGAATTAAAATTTGGCATGAATAAACTATCTCACCGTAAGATGCGGAGGGTATAATCCTTGAAATTCTCAGATGCGAATTTAATAAAGCACACGCATCGCCCCTTATAACTCTAATGATTCAATAATACTTTTTTCGAGAACACACAAAAATCACAAGATATATTAAATGATATATAGCAACAAACTTACTTTACATGAACATCTAAGGTTTACTGGATGGCTTACCGTCATTATTCTATCAGTATTAGCAATTATTTTTTCATTAGCACAAGCGTTGCAACCATCATTCGGAATATTAAACTCTTATCAAATACACAAATTTACAGAAGCTATAATGGGACGCGCTTTTGCAGAACAAACACTGATATTTCAAGAAACCCCTGTCGTTTTGTTGACACATATGATACCTGGTATCGTTTACTTTATAATTGGCCCATTACAGATATGCAGAAATTTTCGTCGCGATAATATTACTCGTCATAAAATATTCGGGGTAATGTTGGCGTTTGTTTCAGTGCTAACCATAACAAGTGGTTGCTATTTTGCTATAAATGTTCCACTAGGTGGTTCATTTGAAATAATTCCTGTTTTGTTTTTTTCAATTTTACATGTAGGTTTTTTTAGCCTTGGGCTGAGATCAATTATAAGAAAAGATATACCTTCTCATGGAGAATGGATGCTTAGATGTTTTTACATCAATATGGGAATCATCATGACGCCATTATGGTATATCCTTCTTACTAATAGTATGGGCACACAGGGAAGTAATACTTTCAATTCTGCCATTTGGCTGAGTTTGACAACCAATGTTATTAGCGTAGAACTCTGGATAAAATTCCGAAATTCAATTGAAACTAATAATTATTAAATAGACTATTAAGCTAAAAAATTACAACTTTTTATGAACATAGAAAAACTATACATTATTGGTAGCAAATTCAGAGACTTTTCAAATGGAAAAAACGTCATTACATATGAAGATTTCTTAAACTTTAGCAGTAAGAATTTAAATTCACATTCAACTATTATTATTGGTCAAGGCGTTAGTTTCGAAAAAGTGAAAAACATAAAGCGCTGTCTAAGCAACCTTAACCCTAAGCACAGTTTCCTAATCTTGGAAAATTCAAGCCTCAAAGTTGAAAAAAATAGAGTTCATAAGAAGTTTGATCGTAATGTTTTTATATCCAACTTGATTCGGGTTAATAAAAATAGCTTTACCGCCCACTTAGCGGTTGACGATGGCTGTGATGAAATGTCTGACCATCAATCAGGAGCTCATGTTCAGGGCATGCTATTAGTTGAAGCTGCGCGACAAATGTGTATGGCATGTACGGACTTTATCGTCGATAAAGCAACAGAAAGAATGGGATTTGTACTAAAAAACCAAAGAGTCACTTTTAAAAACTTTGTATTCCCAGTTGATGTGTCTATATTCCTTGAGTTTAATGCGATTGACATAACGGCAAAAACCGGCATAGCTTCTATCAATTTTGTACAGTTTGACAGAGTGTGTTGTGAAGTAACTTGGGAGTGGAAAGGTGCAAAGCAAGACGTATTACGCACGATGGAGCAATACAATGTAAAAAAAGCAATATCACAATTAACTAAAATAAACTAACCAGAAAATTTATATTATGGAAGTTGTTTTACTCGAGAAAGATGGCCGTTGTTTATGGCTTGAAAATAAAGTTTTAAATGACATACTCCCTAAAGCTATCAAAAGTGCCGCCAATCCCTTTGCTAAGAAGCTTTACCTTATTATAGACTGGATTTCTAATGATTACGGTAAAGTTGGCGTTGATTTGAAATGGCTCAGAGGCTTAGGTGTACCAACCGTAAGAAATATCTCTGAGCTGCCTCACTCAAAAAATATCAAAGTTGTTAATACTGGCTATGACTCAATTTACAACGAAGAAAAGTTATTAAGTAAAAAAGGCTATGATATTTTAGACAAACCATGCCCTTATATTAGGCGAATCCGCGATATTTTTGAATCCAACGACGATCAATTTCAGTATGTTTTACTCTGCGAACCAAATCATATCATCATAAAAAACTTCGCTACTCTATTTCCAGACGATCTAATTGTATTGCAAATGGAAAACTATAAAGAAATACTTGAAAAAAATGCTAATAGTAAACCTAAAAGGCTAGTTCCATATGTAACCTTTCTTCGTTCAGATGTTAGTGAAATAATGAGTTATATAAATAACAATTTTCCCGAAACAGAGAATGACTTAATTGAAACTAGCTGCCTCTGGATCAAAAGCAAAGCAAGCCCTATTATTGAAATCGAAAAATTATCAAAGCTCGTACTTAAAAGTATTTCAGATGCGGTGTTAATTACCACGGCAAATTCAACTAACAAGTCACTTATCTCTCTAGAAAAATCCTTACAAAAGAAAGGTCTAAGAGTTGTTCAAATCAGCTCACTTTGGTCGTTCTTAAATTATAAAATTAAGCATGAAAATAAACGCGTTCTAGTGGTTCGATCACCGATACCGAACAATGCAGAGGGAGCAATTATGAAATATATTCAAGGAGGCATATTTTTAGGGCTTTTGGAGCTTATCAAACGATCTTATATAGTTAAAAAAATTAAGATGAGCTCTTTATTCTTTTTCTTCAAACTGAGATATTGCGTTTTAAAATCTAGTGCTTACCTGGAAGCAAAAGAAATGGGTTTGCTTAGAGATGAATACGCTAGTGATAAAACCATTCCGCTAAAACAAATAGATTGATGACCTATAATAAAAAAGCGCAATCGAAGTCTAAATTGAATCCGTGTTTGACGATCGGTATAACCGGATGTACTGGCTCCCTAGGCCAGCGTCTACTTTTTACATTACTTGAGTCCAGTGCCGTAAAGAAAAATAAAACAACAATCAGATGCTTAGCTCGAACTCCCTCTAAGCTTGAATGCTATAAAGGAAAAATAACAATTATTAAAGGTTCTCTGAACGATAAGAAAGCTATCGATACTTTTGTGCATGGTTTAGATGTATGCATTCATCTAGCTTCACAAGTAGGATATGGAACTATAAATGATTACCACCAAACTAATGTTATCGGCACTCAAAATATCTGTAACACGATACTAAAAGTACAAGCAAACTGTAAGTATATTCACTGCTCTAGTATCACTGTATTAAATAGAAACCAATGGGTTCCATTTCTTAACAGTGATTATGCTAACAGTAAGTTTCGTGGTGATAAAATTGTTGAAAATCTTATCAAGCATCAGAATTTAAATGCTACCATTGTCTATCCAGGCTTAATTTACGGCCCACAAGATAACAACCTTCTTCCACAGGTTTTGCAATATCTAGGCTCTAAAAGAGCCTTCCTCATTAGTGGAGGGGAAAGTAATGCCCCTTTAATCTACATCGATGACCTATGTGGTTTATTTATAAAACTTATTAATGACGATAATACTATTTCCCGGTCACTTATCGCTGTTGGCCCACAAGAGGTAGGGATACATACATTCATAAAGAGTATCGCAAAAGAGCTAAATTACCCAAGTCCGACACTAAAACTGCCAAAAGTGCTGCTTTTTCCACTGGCTGTTTTGACTGAGCTAATTTACAGAATATTAAGAATAAAAAAACCGCCTTTCTTATCAAAGAGAATAGTAGGATTCTTATCAGGAAATTTTAATCCGAGTCTTGTCAAGCTATATAACCAAGATTATTGGAAAGCTCATACGGAAATAAAAGACGGCCTACCAATAACTATTGACTGGTTTAATTCCAACAAAAAGAGTTAGCGATGCTAAAAATAAAATCCGATTACTATCCATTAGGTATTTTTCTCCTGGCTATCGCAAATGCGATTTCAGCTATCTTACACTTATTGTTTACTGCTGTGTTAATTCAAAATGTGAGTATTTATCGAGAATTTCTTCTAGTTGAAAATACATTAGTTACTAGTTTTTTTGCTTTCTCAGCCTACAAACTTTTTACGTGTGAGCAACAGTTACAAAAGATTATATTGCAACTTCAAATATTTTTGTGGCTAATTTTTACGGTGTGCATAGGACTGAACTACGGAAGCATGACTTCGACATTAAGTATTTTTTCTGACTATTTATATTTTTCTGAATCGAGCATTTTGATACTATCAGGTTTTTTATCTTTTGTACTAGCAATTATATGTTGGCTTGGGCCAAGGCCTATAGTAGTAAAATAAAATCTAATAAAGCAGTAAATATAATCTGTAACAGCCGCCTTTAGCGCTCATGTTACAGCTTAATTAGTACATCGTTAACTGTTGCCCCCATGGGGATAGATACTAGTTTATTAGTATTAGAACTTATTAGCACTAAAAAGGGGCCAAAGTTTAACTTTAGCCCCTTCTATACTCAGTGATTTTCTACACTTAATGGTTTTTGCTATTTTCTATACGAGATAAAAATGCTTAATTAATCGTTCGCTCGCGTTTTTAACATCGCAACCGCCGGTAATTCCTTACCTTCTACATATTCCAAGAAAGCACCTCCACCGGTGGAAATATAAGAAATATTATCAGCCAAACTAAACTTATCAATCGCAGCTAGAGTATCACCACCACCGGCAATAGAAAAAGCATCACTCTCAGCGATTGCACGGGCAATCACCTCAGTGCCTTTGGCAAAGGCATCAAATTCAAAGACGCCACACGGGCCGTTCCAGATAATCGTCTTGGCATCTTTCAAAATAGCAGCCACTCGCTGCTCCGTCTCGGGGCCGTAATCAATAATCTCTTCGTCAGCATCAACCTGTGTAGCACTTTTCTCTTCAACTGCAGAAGTATGACTCCAAGTATCAAAACCTCCCTTAGTCGTACGCACATCTGTAGCAAATTCAACTTTAGTTTGTTCGCAAAGACGCTGGGCTTCGGGAATTAAATCTTTTTCGTACAGAGAATTACCCACTTCGTTACCTGCAGAAGCAACAAAAGTATTTGAGATCCCCCCTCCTACAACGAGAGTATCGGCGATTTTAGACAAGGCATCTAAAACAGTTAATTTAGTAGAAACTTTAGAGCCGCCAACAACCGCTACCATTGGTCGTGCTGGATTAGCCAAGGATTTCTCTAAAGCATCTAGTTCACCGGCTAAAAGTGGGCCCGCGCAGGCGACTGGAGCATATTTAGCCACGCCATGAGTTGAAGCTTGTGCACGATGGGCAGTACCAAAGGCGTCCATCACAAATACATCACACAAAGCAGCGTAAGCCTTAGCAAGGGATTCTTCATCCTTCTTTTCGCCTTTATTAAAGCGGACGTTCTCCAATAAAACCACCGCACCGTCATCGAGCGTGATACCTTCTTGCCACTCTTTAATCAAGCCAACCTCAATATTCAATAACTCAGAGATACGCTTTGCCACAAGCTTTAACGAATACTTCTCTTCATATTCGCCTTCTGTTGGACGACCAAGGTGTGACATGAGCATTACCTTTGCACCCTGCTCTATCGCTTGTTTGATAGTGGGCAGCGAAGCGCGAATTCTTGCATCAGAGGTAATAACATCATCCTGAATAGGGACGTTTAAATCTTGACGAATCAAAACGTTTTTACCTTTCAGGTCGATATCCTTCATGAGTTTAATGGACATAAATCTCTCCGAGAAATTGACGGGTTATGGTCTAAACAAAATAACAAGTTGACCAAGAAAATTTTAAGAAGCACTATTTTAGCGGATTGTGGGGTGAGAACCTATAGATTCCAAGAGCGTTTAAGAAGTATATTTTCTAATACCTAAATACAAATATTAGATACACACATTTAAGTATTTAAGAAGCATTTAAGTATTGTAAGAGGTATGTTGTGTCAGGCATGCTAATAGTAGTATGCCCGACACAAAGATAGTCATATTAATCTTCTAGTAATTCACCGGCTACATTTACCACGTGATCCACAGTGAAACCAAAATGTTCCATCAAGACACCTCCAGGCGCTGATTCGCCAAAGGTCGTCATGCCAATAATACGTCCATCAAAGCCAACATATTTATACCAGTAATCAGAGTGAGCTGCTTCGATGGCAATTCTAGCTCCAACTTCAGCAGGCAATACTGCCTGGCGATATTCGGCATCTTGCTGATCAAAGGTACTGGTACTGGGCATAGAAACAACACGTACTTTATGGCCTTTTTCAGTGAGAGCCTGAGCTGATTTAACCGCTAAGCCAACTTCCGAGCCGGTGGCGATTAAAATTAACTCTGGTTCACCTTCACAATCACTTAAAATGTAAGCACCTTTAGCGATGTTAGCCACCTGCTCGCCATCACGCTGCTGAGGCTCTAGTCCTTGCCGGCTGAAAACAAGCGATGAAGGACCATCGCGGCGCTCAATAGCAGATTTCCAAGCCACCGCTGTTTCCGTCGCATCGCAAGGCCTCCATGTATCCATATTAGGCGTCATACGCAAGTTAGCCACCTGCTCGATTGGCTGATGCGTAGGGCCATCTTCACCTTGACCAATAGAATCGTGGGTATAAACGAATATATTTTGTATGCCCATGAGTGCCGACATACGCACCGCATTACGCGCATATTCCATAAACATTAAGAACGTCGCACCGTAGTTAATGAAACCGCCATGCAATGCTATACCGTTCATAATGGCACTCATACCAAACTCACGCACACCGTAGTATAGGTAGTTGCCACCCGGCTCCGCGGCAGTAATAGCTTTGGCGCCAGACCACAGTGTTAGGTTAGAACCTGCCAGATCTGCAGAGCCACCAATAAATTCAGGAATAAGCGCACCAAAGGCCTCAATAGCATTCTGCGACGCTTTCCGGCTGGCTATCTTTTCACTTTTATCTTGGCACTGTGCGATGAAGGCCTCAGCTTTCTCCGCAAATTCTGCAGGCAACTCTCCTTTAATAACACGACGCTCATATTCTTGTGCAAGCTCAGGGTGAGCCGATTTATAGGCGGCAAATTTTTCAGACCAGGCCTGTTCTTTGGCAACGCCATTTTGTTTGGCATCCCAACCGGCATAAATATCTTCCGGGATCTCAAACGGAGCATGAGACCAATTCAACGCTTCACGGGTCGCTGCAATCTCCTCGTCACCAAGAGGGGCGCCGTGCGCTTTTGCCGTACCCGCTTTATTGGGCGAACCGAAACCAATCGCAGTTTTTGTACAAATAAGTGTTGGTTTCGAGGTTTCGGCACGAGCGGCATCGATAGCCGCAGCAATGGCGTCACTATCGTGACCATCGACATTGGGAATCACATGCCAGCCATAAGACTCAAAACGCTTGGGCGTGTCATCAGTAAACCACCCTTTGACATCACCATCGATAGAAATACCATTATCATCCCAAAACGCCACCAGCTTATTCAGGCCCAAGGTGCCAGCTAAGGAACACGCTTCATGGGAGACGCCTTCCATCATGCAGCCATCACCGAGGAAAGCATAGGTGTAATGATCGACTATTTCATGACCATCACGATTAAATTGCGCGGCCAGCGTTTTCTCGGCAATCGCCATTCCCACCGCATTACATATACCCTGACCTAGCGGCCCCGTGGTGGTCTCTACCCCAGGAGCATAACCGTATTCAGGGTGACCTGGTGTTTTAGAATGCAGTTGGCGAAAGTTTTTGAGTTCTTCAATAGGGAGATCATAGCCACTGAGGTGTAACAGTGAATAAATCAGCATAGAACCGTGGCCATTGGATAGCACGAAGCGGTCTCGATCAGGCCATTCGGGATTTTGTGGATTATGGTCAAGGTAATCACTCCACAGTACTTGAGCGATATCTGCCATACCCATGGGCGCTCCAGGGTGACCACTATTCGCTTTTTGCACTGCGTCCATACTCAAGGCACGGATAGCGTTGGCAAGATCTCTGCGAGATGGCATTGTTTTTCCTCCTCTATAAAATGAGAGGCGTATTCTCCACTAATGCATCTATTGAGTAAACTCACAAAGCCATTTGATATCACTATTTCCCCGGTTTTTATGCTTTAAATGAAGACAAATGTTAAGGCTTATTCGCGTTTTAGTCATGGCAATTAGGCAATATTTGACGCCACAACCCGCAAAAACTCAGCGCTAAACATTTCCTCTACAGGCTATATCAATATTTTTTGATATAGCCTATTAAGTTTGCTACACTCATTAGTATGTCGAATTTACAAACTCAGGAATCACACCCTATACAGGACTTCAGCCAGCTACTTAAGGCTGCTGGAGATATCTTACGGCTGGATATTTTGTGTGCACTGGCAAAGGGCTCTTTTGGTGTACTTGAACTGTGCACTGTTTTCGACATTAAACAGTCTGGTATGAGCCATCACCTAAAAGTATTAGCCAATGCAAATCTCGTGGTAACCAGGAAGGAAGGCAATTCCATTTTTTATCAGCGAGCGACGGTTAAACCAGAAGACCCAGCGGCAGAAATAAAAAGTGCTATATTTCAAAGCATAGATAAAGTTGAGCTAGCTGATAATGTGAAAGCTAATTTACAGAAGATTTATCAACAGCGTTCACAAGCCTCAAATGCATTTTTCTCGGAAAACTCAGAGCGGTTTACACAGCAACAGGATCTTATTGCCGCCTACGATGTATACGGTGTACATGTAGCACAAATGCTCGATAGTTCGAGCCTTAAAGATTTTGATGTGGCATTAGAAATTGGCCCCGGAGCTGGAGAATTTTTAGAAGTATTATCGGATAAATTCAAGTATGTTTCGGCAGTTGATAACAGCAGCGAAATGCTTGCCAAGGCGACTCATTACTGCCAACAAAAAGGACTATCGAATATTCACTTTATCTTAGATGATTCCGGATATTGCCGCCGCGTTGAGCACTCACTCAACTGCATTGTTCTTAACATGGTTTTACACCACATTCCATCGCCAGAACAAACGCTCGAAGATATTGCCCTAGGCCTCAGAAAAGGCGGAATTGTCATTATCTGTGACCTTTGCCGTCACGATCAAGATTGGACACACAACGCCTGTGGTGATTTATGGCTTGGATTCGAGCCTGAGGATTTAAACGCCTGGGCTAAGAGCAACCAACTACACCAGGGGCAAAGTAGTTATTTTGCTTTGCGTAATGGCTTCCAAATTCAAATACGCGAATTTATTAAAAACTAATTAACCATCAAACAAACACACTATTGAAGTTATTTTTAATATAAGGCTTTGATACAACAAGGTACTCAATATGTCTGAATATACTACGTTTACATCTGAATCTGTTTCAGAAGGTCATCCAGATAAAATGGCGGATCAAATCTCCGATGCCATACTCGATTCTATTTTGAAAGACGATCGCAATTCACGCGTTGCTGTTGAGACTATGGTAAAAACAGGCATGGTTGTGGTTGCCGGTGAAGTGAGAACATCTACTTATGTTGACCTAGAAGACCTGATCCGCGATGTGGTCTTAAATATTGGCTACAATTCAAGTGACGTAGGATTTGATGGTGCATCTTGTGCGGTATTAAATGCAATTGGTAAACAATCTGCAGATATCGCTGTAGGCGTTGACGAAGCAGCCGACAAAGAAATGGGCGCCGGTGACCAAGGTTTAATGTTTGGTTATGCAACGAATGAGACTGATGTATTAATGCCTGCCCCTATTTATTACTCCCATCGCCTTGTAGAAAAACAAGCCGAGCTTCGCAAAAATGGCACACATCAATGGTCGCGGCCAGATGCAAAAAGCCAAATCACATTGCGCTATGAAGATGGTAAGCCCGTCGCTATCGACGCTGTTGTCTTATCTGTACAACACAATCCAGATGTATCACAAGGTCAAATTCGCGAAGCAGTAATGGAAGAAATCATTAAACCTGTACTGCCGGAACAGTGGTTGCACGCCGATACTAAATACCATATCAACCCAACAGGACAATTTATTATAGGCGGCCCTGTAGGCGATTGCGGTTTAACAGGCCGAAAAATTATTGTTGATACTTATGGCGGCATGGCACGTCATGGTGGTGGCGCATTTTCTGGAAAAGATCCATCTAAAGTGGATCGTTCAGCTGCATATGCCGGCCGTTATGTAGCAAAAAATATTGTTGCCGCAGGCCTGGCTGATCGCTGCGAAATACAAGTATCTTATGCCATCGGTGTCGCAGAGCCAACGTCTATTTCTATTAATACTTTCGGCACAGGAAAAGTAAGCGATGACAAAATCATTGCACTTGTTAAAGAGAATTTTGACCTTCGTCCGAGGGGAATTATTGAAATGCTGGACTTACTTAAACCAATTTACCAGCAGACTGCAGCCTATGGACATTTTGGACGTGAGCAATTTGGATTCACTTGGGAAAAAACAGATAAGGCAGACGCATTAAAAGCAGCCCTTTAAATAAGAGCTTAAACGATTTGCACTTTATTTAAATACTCAATTATTTTATTGGAGAACAGCATGAACGCCGTTGTTAAAGCATTAGAAAATTTTACCGATTTTAAAGTTGCAGCAAAAACGCAAGAACAATTTGAAAGTGATGCTGCATGGGGTCGCCGTGAAATTGAAATTGCTGAAGGTGAAATGCCAGCATTAATGGCATTACGTAAAAAATATAAAGACTCTCAACCTCTTGCCGATGCACGTATTATGGGTTGCATCCATATGACAATCCAAACCGCTGTTCTAATTGAAACATTAGTAGAGCTAGGTGCAGAAGTGCGCTGGTCATCGTGTAATATTTTCTCTACACAAGATCATGCCGCTGCCGCTATAGCTGCAGCAGGTATTCCTGTTTTTGCATGGAAAGGCGAAACCGAAGAAGAATTCGACTGGTGTATTGAGCAAACTATTTTATTAGATGGCAAACCCTGGAACGCTAATATCATCCTTGATGATGGTGGCGATCTTACCGCAATGGTACATGATAAGTACCCAGCCATGCTCGATAGTATTCATGGAATTTCCGAAGAAACCACAACAGGTGTACATCGCTTGTTAGAAATGCTCGAGGAAGGCAAGTTAAAAGTACCTGCTATCAATGTTAACGATGCTGTTACCAAATCAAAAAATGATAACAAATACGGCTGCCGTCACAGCTTGAACGATGCAATAAAGCGCGGCACCGATCACTTGCTATCAGGTAAAAAAGCCTTGGTTGTGGGCTATGGTGATGTCGGTAAAGGTTCTGCTGCATCTCTACGCCAAGAAGGCATGATCGTAAAAGTAACTGAAATTGATCCTATCTGTGCCATGCAAGCTTGTATGGATGGATTCGAAGTAGTATCCCCCTATAACGACGGCAACAATACTGGCAAATTGGAAGATGTTAATACTGCTCTTCTACAAAACACCGATTTAATTGTTACCACTACAGGTAATGTTAACGTGTGTGATTCAGCAATGTTACAAGCCCTTAAGAAAAGTGCGGTGGTATGTAATATTGGTCACTTCGACAATGAAATCGACACGGCTTACATGCGTGAAAACTGGAAGTGGGAAGAAGTTAAGCCTCAAGTGCATAAAATTTATCGTAACGAAGACGATAAAAGTGATCACTTAATTTTACTTTCTGAAGGTCGCTTAGTGAATCTAGGTAATGCGACAGGCCATCCATCTCGCATTATGGATGGATCTTTTGCCAACCAAGTACTCGCTCAAATCTACCTTTACGAAAGTAAATTTGCCGATTTGCCCGCTGACAAAAAGCAAGATGCCCTTTATGTAAAAGTGCTCCCTAAAAAGCTTGATGAAGAAGTGGCAAAAGACATGGTAGAAGGCTTCGGTGGTGTATTAACCAAGCTCACTCCAACACAAGCAAAATATATTAATGTAGAAGTTGAGGGCCCTTTCAAGCCTGAGTCTTACAAATACTAATCATAACTCCTCTTGTAAAGTTCGCAGCTTATTCTGCGGACTTTACGTAAAAAGGAAACACTATGAGTGACTTACAAGAACTGCGTTTGAGTTTTGAATTCTTTCCCCCTAAAACCGATAAGGGAAGAGAAAAACTCAAAGATGTCAGCAGCCAACTAAATAATTTAGAGCCCGACTTTTTCTCGGTTACCTACGGGGCCGGCGGTTCCACTCGCGACAATACCTTTAATACCGTCACCACAATGAAGGAAAACGGATTATCCGTCGCGCCCCACCTTTCTTTCGGCGGTGATAACGAAGAGACAATGCTGGCGCTGCTCAAGCAATACCAGCAACATGGTATCGATCGTATTGTTGCTCTGCGCGGTGATAAACCCTCTGGCATTGGCGGTGCGTCACAGATGACACACGCTGATCAACTCGTTACATTTATTCGCGAAAACTGCGGTGATCACTTTCATCTTGAAGTGGCTTGCTATCCAGAAATTCACCCGGAAGCCAATACCTACGACGACGATATCCGCTATCTTAAGAATAAATTTGACGCCGGCGCAAATAGTGGTATTACTCAGTATTTTTATAATCCCGACGCATACTTTTATTTTATGGAGCAGTGCGACAAAATCGGTATTGAGCAAGCCATCTACCCTGGTATTATGCCAATTACCAATTTCAAAAACCTCGCTCGTTTCAGCGACAGCTGTGGTGCAGAAATTCCTCGTTGGGCGCGTAAACGTTTAGAATCTTTTGGCGATGACATCGAGAGCATTACCGCTTTTGGTCTCGACCTAGTAACAGAACTGTGCGAGACTCTGCTGGAGAATAATGCACCTGGCTTGCATTTTTACAGTATGAACCAAGCCGAGCCTGTTACCAAGATTGTGAAAAACTTAGGCTTGCACAACCGTAAATAGCACGTGAGAATACCTAGAATTTACACCCCGCAAGAATTGCACTCCAACGCAGAAATTGCGTTGGAGGCGGCTGCCTCCCATCACCTCATTAAAGTACTTCGAATGGCACAGGGGCGGCCATTGGTTTTGTTTAATGGTGACGGCCATCAATACGATGCCTCTATCGTTCGTATTGAAAAAAAAACCGCAATTATTAAGACCACAAGCAGCTTATTACAAGCAAACGATTCTCCCTTAACAAGTGAACTAGCTATCGCCTTATCGAAGGGCGATAGAATGGATTGGGTTTTGCAAAAAGCGACGGAGCTTGGCGTTAGCCGCATTGTTCCATTGTTTAGTGAGCGCAGCGAAGTAAAACTATCTGGCGAACGCTTACAGAAAAAGCAGACTAGCTGGCAGCAGATTATTATTAGCGCTTGCGAACAATGTCAACGCAACGTCTTACCGCAATTGGCAAGTGCGCAAACACTGGAGAGTTATATAGAGCAGTGCAGCAGCGAGTTAAAATTGGTTTTACATCATCGCAGCGACAAAACACTCTCCAATTACACCTCTGTAAAATCTGTCAGCTTACTTATTGGCCCTGAAGGCGGCTTATCTGATACTGAAATAGCCATGGCGCAAGAACACGGATTTTCGCCCCTAACATTGGGAAAACGTGTATTAAGAACAGAAACAGCCCCTCTGGCCGCGCTCTCGATTATGCAATATCTATGGGGTGACTTAGAATCTATGGGGTGATGTTAGAAACAGCTCTTTAACCACTGTTACATCAACGTTGATCTGCAAAATTTTTCTTATTCAAGCCATAAAACAAACAGTTGGCTGCAAGGCTCCCAGTGAAGATATTGAGCAATATAATAACAATTTGCATATAGCCTTCTACATGTTGTCCGGTGAGTGGGAACCACCCCCATAGAATCCAAAGTTCGGCCAACTCTTGTTTAGAAAGTACAATATCAAAGGAAGCAATGGCGCCAAATAAAACCAAACTAGCGCCAATAAGCAAATAGTAGGATTGTCGAGTCGCTTCATTTAAAGCGGCAAGTAATAAGCTAATAATTATGCCATAACCAATAAAACCCGTTCCTGGAAAGTATTCATAAAGCTTTAACGAATAGGTCACTACAGCCAATACAGCGTAGGCCGCCCAACTACCTAGAAAAAGTAATTTGAACATACAGCCCCCTTTTTAGAAGCACATTTATACCGTATCCATTACCAAATCTTGGTGGAAATATGGCATGAATCTCATCACAAATAATAATTGATGGAGAACCACACAAAATGGAATACTGCACGCCAGCACTGACATTTCGAGAGTGCCAGCTCATCTTTAGTTCTCATTTTTTTATTAATATCTTAGATTTGAAACACTTTTTTCACAGTCTTTTCCTCTACTTGCTGTAGTATTACAATATGAAACCGTAAAGACACACTGGCAAATGACCGAATAATGAACCTTAAACTGTTAAAAACATTGATCACCAACGTTAGCGTGGCGCTTATATTAAGCAGCTGCGGTGGTGATACTGACAGTAATGAGGATCTTGCCGATACTCGTGTTTACAAACAGAATAGCCCGTACAGCAATGTTATTGCCAGCTGCACCCGGGCAATTGAGGAAACCAGCTCCTGTGCCTTAGAGACTCTGCCCGTATTAGGTATGGATTTCAACGACCCCGGCATTCCTCAGATCATGGATCGAGTCGTGGTATCACACGACTGGATGGGTGAGCGTTTTGAAGAGCTTCTCTATGAAATGCCCCCACAAATGTTGAGCTTGTTTAAGGGAATCACAGCCATTGTTATTGATGCAGATATACGACCTGCATATTATACAGTCAATACTGGCGCGATTTACCTAGATCCTGCGTTCTTATGGTTAAGCGTAGAAGAGAAAAGAACCATAAATCCGAAAGCCGATTATCGTGCAGACTTCGATGACCCGCTTGCATTTCGTCATCTGCAGCGTTACGTAAAAAATGGTGAACCAGCTTATCAATGGCTGTCGCTAACCGATAACAGCAGTCGGGAAATGGAAGATATCGTATTGTTAGTGGCCAGATTACTGTTCCATGAGCTTGCTCATGCCAATGATTTCATACCACCAGATAGCTACGATAATCTCGATCCATCAAATACTGTGTCAGCTGCTGTGCGCAATACTAGTAAGCGCTGGTTGTCCTCACAGTTAACAGATCAGACTCCTCTCACTTCAGAGACAATGTTTTCACTCGCTGAAGTTATGTATTCCGGCGGCACTCCCAGTATTGATGACCTTGAGATAACCGCCAGTGAAGCAGGCCGTGCGTTTAAACCTGATGGTGCCGGAGACGATTACGGCTACACAAGTCAATTTGAAGATCTTGCCATGTTGTTTGAAACGTCAATGATGAAGTATTTTTTCGATGCTGACTATGAACTAGCCTTTACCAGCGTGCCTGAAAACTCTGATTTTTGTGACGATTACCTTATTGGCTGGGGTGTCCGTAATCGTTTGGGCGATGCCTCGGTTAAAGATAGAGCACGCTTTACTGCCGAGAAGATTCTACCTAATGAAGATTTCAGTGATTTCTTCGACAACCTAGAGCCGCCAACAGAAATATCGGGGGATTGGTGTATGCCAGAGGTTAATCCACAATTTGATCAGCAAAAACCTCGCAAATACATAGTTGATCACCTCGATATGTTTCGCCCCTACTTGTAAAGCGTTTCTAGATAGTTCCTACCTGCATTAGTACCGATTTCTAGATGTGCACTAATTAGTGCATGTGTTAGACTGCGTCGCTTTTTCATACCGACCACTTTCATAGGCAAATAAATTATGTCCGACAAATATAAAACAGCTGGTCAGCGTGCCAGTTATGGTATTGGCCGCCAAATGGGCTCACAACTCGCCGCTCAATCATTTGACGGTGTTGACCCAAGCGCTGTTGCAGAGGGCGTTATCGATGCGCTAAAGGGCAATGCAAGTGTCCTTAGCGAAGACGAAATAAATACCGCCTTTGGTGAAATTGAGAAGCAAATGCAAGCCAAAGCCCAACAACAAGGCGAAGTTTTATCAAAAGAAGGGGCAGCATTTCTAGCCGAAAACGCTAAGCGAGAGGAAGTGACGGTCCTCGATTCAGGCCTACAATATGAAGTTATTACAGCCGCTGAAGGTGACAAGCCTAGCTTACAGTCGACTGTGAGAACCCATTACCACGGCACCTTAATTAACGGTGAAGTCTTTGATAGCTCTGTTCAGCGTGGTCAGCCTGCGGAGTTTCCCGTAAATGGTGTTATTGCTGGCTGGACTGAGGCTTTGCAACTTATGGCAGTTGGTAGTAAGTGGCGATTATTTGTACCCTCAAACCTCGCCTATGGTGAGCGCGGTGCAGGCGGCAAGATTGGCCCTAATGCCACATTGGTTTTCGAAGTCGAGTTATTGGCTATCGTATAACCCCAAACTCCACTGAGCCATTTGTAATCCATCTATTTGCAATCTTGCGCAATGGCTTGGTGGAACCCTAAGTACGCTTTCTATTTCTGATGTTATCCCTGTTCGAGTATGGATATCGACCTGTTTTAACTCGGAGCGATATTACTACCAAGTAAAAAATATTATGTGGTTTAAAAACCTTCGAATATACCGACTTACGGAAAAACTGCACTACTCTCCAGAAGAACTCAACGATGCTTTAGAGGCTTTTGCTTTTAACCCCTGCGGCAAACTCGACCCGATTAAATACGGTTGGGCCTTTCCATTAGGCAGAGAAGGTTCACAATATGTTCATGCTGCTAACGGCTACATGATGATTTGTGCAAAACGCCAGGAAAAAATCATCCCCAGTGCAGTGATAAAAGAAGCTCTAGAAGAAAAAATAGCGGAAATTAATACTTCAGAAAGTCGTCATGTCAGCCGCTCGGAGCGGGAAAATTTAAAAGATGAGATTATTTTCAGTCTATTGCCGAAAGCTTTTGTAAAATCATCATTCGACTATGCTTATATAGACACTCACGATCAACTGATTGTGGTTAATAGCAGTTCAGCAAAACGGGCAGAGGAACTACTGTCAGCGCTGAGAGAAGCTGTGGGCTCATTGAAAGTTATACCTTTAACGCCACTGAAAGCTGCGCCTGACGTTATGACCCACTGGGTTCGCAGTGGTGAATTGCCAAAAGATCTTGAGCTGGGTGAAGAGTGCGAGTTACGCTCAGCAAAAGAAGATAGAGTAATACGTTGTAAATACCAAGATCTCGGCGCTGATGAGATTCATAAACATATTGAATCCGGCCTACATGTTGCCAAACTAGCAATTATCTGGAAAGAGGCCATTGAGTGCATGGTTGACGAAGAGCTCTCATTAAAGCGAATTAAGTATGACGATGCTATTCATGAAAAAGCCGACGATAGCAATGCCGAGACAAAAGCCGAACAATTTGATATTGATTTTTCGATTATGACATTGGAAGTGTCGGCTTTTATCCGAGACATATGCAAGGCATTTGGCGGCGTTGAAAAAGATATGAGTAGTTTCTAGAGGCCGCCCCAACCCTATACAAGGCAGAGTCAATGGACAATACTATCGACAAATTACAAGACAAACTCATCGCTTTCGCACAACTAAGAGACTGGGAAAAATTTCAGTCGCCGAAGAATTTGTCTATGGCTCTGGCAGTAGAAGCTTCAGAATTGATGGAGCATTTTCAATGGCTATCAGAAGAAGAGTCTAGCAATTTAAATACTACAAAAAAACAAGACGTCGCTTTTGAACTGGCCGACGTATTCATGTACACATTGTTGCTCGCTCGTCGAATGGAGATTGATATTGTGCAAACTGCTGAGAAAAAAATAGAGATTAATAATCAACGTTATCCCGCAGATATCGTGAAGGGTAGCGCCAAGAAGTATAACGAGTACGACCGCTGAAAACTTGTTTCTGCGGCGCCACCATCACTCGCCAGAATTTTTAAGACCGTGGATAAAACTATAAGCCACTGCGGCTAAACGACACTTTACTTCTTAATCCTACCTGTTTTTGAACGGTGAATAAACTCAAGTCGGTTGCCACTCGGCTCTCTAATCATCATGTGTTCCGTCGGCCCGTTACCGAGGGTCTCTGGGGCAAACTCAATTTTCACACCAGGTACTGTTTTTAGTTTTTCATGAAGGGCATCCAAGGCCTCGAAACTTTCCATAGTGAAAGCAATATGGTGTAAGCCTACATTGTTTTTTCTGTCAAATTTAATGGCTTTTTTAGGATCAGATACTTGCCATAGAGTAATAAAAGCTTCGCCATTAGAGAGAAACGAAGAGGGATAGCTCTTATCGCGCCCAGAAACCGAAAAGCCCAAAACAGATGTGAAAAAATTTTCAGTAGCATTAAGGTCAAGCACGGTTAGCCCGGTATGGTTAATACCACCAACGCCACTATCGTTAGCCAGGGCCGGGTGCTGTACCAACAAAGATAAATATGAAAATACAGCAATGAAAAGAAGGTTTTTCATAAATCACACTCGTAATAAATAATTATACTGAAGACAACAGGGTCGTTTTTCCAACGCGATAGTGCCGGCAGCAAGCGCTATCGCTCGCAATCACAGACAATTGAGTGTTAGCAAAATTCAACTTATATCTAAAAAACTGTTTTTTTTGCTAGAGTATGTAGGTAACCTCTAATTTAAGTGCGCTTCTTAGCCAAGATGTATCATCCTCCATTTTATTGAGTATGGTTAAAAACCAGACATCAAGGTAAAATGTTTTGAGGCCACTTAAGGTCTAATTTAGCTCAACTATTCTATTATTTATTGTTATGACAGAGCGCCAGATGATAAAACCTACCAAAACCAAAGCTCAGGCAAGTGACGAGCTAGCTGAGGAGGTTAATAAGTTTTTGTCTTCTGGCGGCGCAGTAGAAAACATACCTACAGGTATTAGCGGAAACGATAAGAACGTTAATCTATTTGCAACAGCAACACACTTTGAGCCCAAGAAAGATCGCACATCTGTGACAGAAGTGGTGCAAGAACTTGAAGCACGTAAGAAGAGTAATACGTCAAGTGGTGTCAAGAAATCTAAAGGCCCAAGAAGAAAGCTAATTACTGATGATTTCGGCGAGCCTATACGCTGGGTATGGGAAGAAGAGTAAAAAAACGCCAGAAAAGGAACAAAAAAAAGCGACATTAAGTCGCTTTCTTTACTTCTACTAAGGCTAAATATTAACGAGAGCTCACCGCTTCACCACTCTCACCACCGTAGTTAATAACCGCAAGATAACCCATTGGCACGGGTCGACCATCGACAAACCCTGGAATGAAACGAGATTTTTTCAAGGCATTCTTAACAATCTTTGTATCGCGTCGATACGCTCTTTGATTGTCTAGCTCTCGAACCACATCAGTTTTGCCATTTTGATCCACAGTAGCTGCCACACGAGAAAGAGGTCCATGCCCAAGAAAAGCCTCGCCATTCACCCAGCTATTCCTGTTATAACGATCGTACCAGTCAGAAACATCTAAGCGTTCCTGCGGAGCAACGTAATCTCGACCATAACGCTCATGCATTGAGCCTAGGTTGGGGATAAGCGCTGCGTGAATTTTACCATCAATCTCGTTAAGACCAACGCGATATGACATTCTCACGGGAACGGTTTTATCATCAACCGAAGCGGGAGTAAATGCCAGTTCTGCCATTGCTTGCTCAGTGGCAGACACTAAGGAATCGCTATTTTGTTTGTCATAACAACGTGTCACTTTGGCAACACCTTGAGGGTCAATATCAGATTGACAGTACAGCACACTGCCACTGCTACCTATATTTAGAACCTGTGATTCTTGCAACGTATCAATGAGTTGTTGTTCAGAAAAATTAAACATTGCGGATTTGTATACGGTGTCCGCGAATGCTGGAACTGAAAATATCAAAGCAAACGCAACACTTACTAGGCTAACAGATTTTTTATTCACACTTTTTCTCCTGACCATTCTGTGCACAGCTTTTTAAAATGCTTTTCAAATACAAAGGGAAAAGCCAAGCCAACAACATAGTATTTAATAGTTTTGAGTTATAACAATAGCAGACTTGCTAACATCATAACATTAAATTTTTATTACAGTTAAGTTATTTTTATGTAACAAAGCAAAAAAAATGTTTATTTAATCATCGAAAAGCGGAAATAAATGTCAAAAAGAAATAAAAAAATGCCATGGGAGAATTTTTTATAATTTTCCCAACAAATTTAATATAACTAAAAATAATATAAAAAGGTTAGTCTGGCCAACAAAGAGTGTCTTAGGCTCAAAACATGGAACAACAAAAGTTAAATAGTAGGTAAGAAAAGAGAGAAATATGGGGTTATACAACCCCATGAGAAAGGGCTAAGAGGTAGCTTACAACTGTAATTGCGGCGAGTACGGCAAAGATTACCCCAAGGAGAGTAAGTACCTTAAATGGGCTTCTTTTAACTTGATGAACACTACTGGCTAAATATTCATCGACTTTTTTTTGATCTTCAGGGTACAAATCAGGCATAGCGACAAACCATAATTTTAATTATCTTTACACCTAGAGACGTTCAAGACTAGTGTTAACAAACTCTAAGTAAGTCTGGCAGTATACATTAAGCATATGCGCCGCACACTGCCAGACAATTGTCACCTGATCTCTATTAAAAAAGCGCCTCATCCAGAAGCATGGTACTTTCAGAGCCGGCCTTAATTTTCATCTTCAATGCAGCTACCTGAGGCAGTAACTTAACGTAAAAGAATTTTGCTGTAGCTAATTTCGCCTTAGCGAAGTTATCATCATCACCTTTTTTAAGGGCCGCAACCGCCATTCTGGCCCACATATAGCCATAGGCAACGTAACCAAATAACTCCAAATACTCTACCGCCGCACTACCGGGCGCAAATGGATCTTGTGCCGATTGAGTAATCACTTCATCTGTCACTTCCACGAGATCATCGACACGGCTCATCAGCTCAGTTAAGAAATACTCACTTCCAGCCACTTCTTTTGCATTATTGACGAATTCTTTCACATCTTTAATAAATAGATGCAACATCTCGCCCTTGGTACTTACTGTCTTGCGCGCCATTAAATCCATGGCTTGAATACCATTAGTGCCTTCATATATTTGAGTAATACGAATATCGCGGATATGTTGTTCCTGCCCCCACTCGCGCACATATCCATGACCGCCCAGAACCTGTTGCCCGTGAATGGCTGTTTGCAAAGCCATATCCGTCATGAAAGCTTTGGCAACAGGAGTCAATAAAGCGCCCATATGATCGGCATAAGCTCGAATTTGTTCATCTGGCGAGTATTTCGCTAAATCTAGCCACTGAGCAAGATAGATGTAAAAAGCACGGCTACCTTCATTAAAGGCTTTCATGGTCATCAACATACGGCGCACATCAGGATGAACGAGCAAATTATCCGCTGCTTTTTCCGGTTGTTTGGCACCGTCAGCGCTGCGACCTTGTATGCGCTCTTTAGCATAGGCTAAAGCTGTCTGATAAGAAGCTTCAGCGACACCCACGCCCTGTATACCAACACCGAGACGCTCATAGTTCATCATAGTGAACATGCAGGCTAAACCTTTGTTGATATCGCCAACAAGCCAGCCTTTAGCACCGTCAAAGTTCATGACACATGTAGCCGAGGCCTTGATTCCCATTTTTTTCTCGATGGAACCGCATGTCACATTATTTCTTGCGCTTTCAAGCCCACTCTCGGTCGGTAAAAATTTAGGCACTAGGAAGAGCGAAATACCTCTAGAACCTGCCGGAGCATCTGGTAACTTAGCTAACACTAGATGAATAATATTATCAGCCATAGAGTGCTCGCCCCAGGTGATAAATATCTTTGTTCCAGTGAGGGCATAACTACCATCAGCTTGCGGAATAGCTTTGGTGCGGATTAAACCGAGATCAGAACCGCAGTGGGGCTCTGTAAGATCCATAGCACCTGCCCACTCACCACTATACATCTTAGGCAAGTAGCGCTGCTTTAATTCTTCTGAGGCATGAGCATTGATAGCCAGAGCAGCACCGGCAGCCAACATGGGACAAAGGCCAAATGAGATATTGGAACCTTGTATCATTTCTTCAACAGCACAAGACAAGGTTTTTGGCATTCCCATACCATCATATGCAGGTTCGCCAGATAAGCCATTCCAGCCACCTTCGCTGAAGGTCTGATAGGCTTCTTTAAAACCAGGAGGTGCAATGACTTCACCTTCGTCCCATCGGCACCCGTGTTCGTCAGCTTCGCGATTAAGCGGTGCAAGTACCTGTTCACCCAGTTTTACCCCTTCGTCAAGGATTGCATCTGCGGTCTCAATATCTATTTCAGCAATACCCTCAAGAGTCTTCCATAGTTGGTCAACTTCAAAGACGTCCTTCATGTTAAAACGGATATCGTCTAATGGTACTTTGTAGTCACTCATTGTGGCTCCTTACTAGGAATAATAGTTATTGTGAGTATTTAACTAAGGTTTAAAAATTAAAACAAGCGTTTGAATCATAATATTGTGATTATTACGGCAGCAATTTGCAAATGGATCGCCCTGTTTTTCGCAAGATTACATAACAAAAAAGCCACCGAAGCGGTGGGGCTCGCTGAAATTCTCGCCATTAAATATGGAATTCGTCACCAACCCAATAAAAGATCAAGCTATTTGGTTCAACAACGCACCAGGCTGTTTAGGGTCTATTTGAGTATTAGCAATGGCTTGGGATACACGAGAAGATATTGAAGAAATAACATTTGAAGCTTCTGGTGACGAAGCTCCGCCGTCACTTTGGCCTCGGATCAATGCGTCGCTGTTATCTTGCTCTGAAGAATTTGGGGAAGACTGGTTTGGGTTACCGGCAGATGAATCAGCAGCGTCAGGAGATTCTTGTTCTTGTTGTGCTGCAGCTTCCACTTGTTCAGCCACCAACTCAGCCCTCGCCTGGGCTTCTAAGCGTGAAGCTTGAGCTGCAACATTGCGATCTTGTGGTGAAGGCTCTGCTGGCGCCAATGCTGCGCGGCGCACAATCTGGGCTTTTTGTATAGTTGCTTCAGGTGTGGCAGCCCTCCCTATATCAATGGAGACCTCTCCGCCTACAGCGTAGTTGACGCCATCCGGACCACGTTGATATTCATAAGACGGTGCTCCAGCATATTGCCCACCAACGGCGGCATGAGCCTGTTCGTGAGCACGCACTTCTCGATCTCTTGCTGCCAATTCAGAGATAATACGCTGATCCCTAAGTTGTTGCTGCTCCTGCACTTCTCGCTCTATTCTCTCATCCTCAAGCCGCTGTTGCTCAACGGTCGATCGCTCACTATCGGCAATATTTAAATCAGTTTTCTGCCCTGGGGGCGCAGCAGAAACAGGAGTGAATAGAGACTTTTTATCTGAAGAAATAGTGTTAGAAGTATTAGGTACAATAGAGTTGACGGATAAAGAACGATCCACCTGTCGTTCCGAGATCGCAGGGAAAGCGAGAAAGCCATTGGCAATATTTTGAGAAAGGCCATTTGCTATCATTACAGAATGTCAGCACTCCTCTGAATCAGCTATTTCAATTACTCTTCTATAACAGCAGCAATGGAAACATCAAGATTTAATGTCGATCAGGCTACCTAAATTTTCATTGGCAACAGAAACAACCTGGGCAGATGCATTAAATAGCTGCTCTTGGCGCCTTAATTCAATCAAAGGCTCTTCTATGCCTCGCTGAGTGCTCTCCTGAGCTTCATTAATCGGTGGTAATGTAGTATCAGTGCTACGATCAACTTGCTCGTTTGGGTTCTCTCGAACATTCGCACCAGCGATTTCATTGGCTGATCTTTGCAATTCACGCTGGCTTGCTTGGATACCACGCAAACCTTCATTAATAACAGAACCTACCATCGCTCAACCCTTCTTTTATTACCTCATCTTTCGTAATGATCGCAAAAGACAATATGAAATGTGTATTCAGAATGTCTATTTTACCGAAATATCGAACAAAAAACAGGCAAAAATAGAAGAAAACACCCTTGGTATAAGACGGATTTGTATTAATATTAGACTGTATTCAAAAGTTTGTTTATATCGATGTGTTGCGCAGCCTCATCTATTGAGACCTCAGACATATAAGGTATCACTCCCAGCATCGGGGCCGGCAGCATGCGCTGTAAAGTCGCGATATTCTCTTCTACGGCCAGCATGTCAACATCCACGATATTCGCCACCCAAGCCGCTATTTTCAGGCCATCACGCTGTATTGCTTGCGCCGTTAATAAGGCGTGGTTAAGACAACCCAGGCGAATACCGACCACCAGTATGACCGGTTGCCCCAAACCTTTCGCAATATCCGCCATCGTCTCCCTAGGGCCGATGGGAGCCAACCAGCCGCCAGCACCTTCTACTAAGCACAGGTCGAATCTATTCATCATAGCACCGCGGCAGTAGCCAACCACGCGATCGGCAGATAAATTCTTGTTCTCTCGGGCTGCTGCAATATGAGGTGAAACCGCAGCTTTAAGGGTAATAGGATTAATTTGCTGATAATCCAGTTTGACACTGGCCCACTTTGATAGCGTTAATGCATCTTCATTGCGCAAACCATCGGGTGTTTGCTCGCACCCAGCCGCTATAGGCTTAATTGCCAAGGTCGCCAAGTTTTTCTGTTGTTTTGCAGCTTGTAACAGGGCTGCACTAACCACCGTTTTGCCGACGTCAGTATCTGTACCTGCGATAAAAAAAGTCTGTTTTACAACTGCGTTCACTCTATCTATACCCCTTAAAAATTAGCTGCTGGCTTTTGCTAAAAAATAATGTACCTCATAGCTTGCAGGTAGAAAATCATCTATCCGATACTTTTCATAAGCTGCTTCTAGTTGTTGTAATTTATGACGAGTTGTCAGGCCTTTATTCTGTCCAGAATTAACATTATGAGCACCGATACCTTTAAGCTCCCGCATCAAATGTAATACTTTCTGATATTGCAAAACTTCTATTTGGCAGACATGCTGCTGGATAGTAAAACCCGCTTGTTCTAATTCAAAAATAACATGTTCAATATTTTCAAAGTGATTAATATGAACATATTCGTCTACCTCGTACCAAGCATTGCGCAGCTCGTACAAGGTGTCGGGACCAAGCGTAGAAAATAATAACCATCCCTGCTTTTTAAGCACCCGCTCAGACTCCCGAAATAACGCAGCTAAATGATCACACCATTGAATACTCATGCTGGAAATAATACCGTCGACTGAAGACTCAGCCAGCGGCAATTTTTCAATGTCGCCACAAATTAAACGCCGCTGCATATAAGGTAATTTACTGCGGCAAAACGCTAGCATACCTTCAGCGATATCGAGGCCCCAAACGTCATTATCTTGGTTATTAATAGCATCGATACAAAAACCTGTACCACAACCTAAGTCAAGAATATTTCCACAGTACTGTTTCTTAAATGTCTTTAAATGAGCAACAACTCTACGCTGTAAATCGGCAATACCATCATAGTTTTTAGCGGCATGACTAAATGATAAAGCCACTTGGCTTTTATCACGCACACAGCGTTTTTCAGCTCTATCAAAAAACTCCCGTAATACACCTGCGACTTTATCTGCCTGCGAGATATGAGGCGCATGGGCTGTATTTTCCAGCACAAGATTTTCCGCATTTAGGCCTTGATTAAAAAATGTTTGCGCCACGGCACTTGGTACTAATGTATCGTTTTCACCAAAGATAGCTAAATGAGGTAGAGCCAATTGTTTTAATGTATTGCGGTTATCAATACTATTTAACCAAGTTAACGCATGCAACCACTGTTCTGTAGTATCCGCATCAGGCAATGGCTGTGTATCACGAATATATTTAACCACTTGTTTGCGAAAGCCATCTCCTTTGGCTTGAAGTTGGGCGAAACGTTGTAATGTTTGTTGTGCTTGTAGTTGAAACCCCTCATAAAATGCCTCGTAAATATTAACATCGCAGGCAATGGGCCAATCTTTTGCCACTGTAAATTTAGCATTGCTAGCAATAGTCGTCAGCGAACAAACCCGTTCTGTTAACTGAGCTGCTAATTGGGTAGCAATCATTCCTCCCAAAGACCAGCCAATAAGATGGAATTTATCAGGTACAAGTGCTTTCAACTGCGTTAAAAAGTCATCGAGAGAAAAATTTGGACTGTGTTTATTAGTTCCAAAGCCAGGCAAATCAATAAGATATACATCACGTTGCTGCTGCAACCCGCCAAGAAGCGGTTTCCATGCACGACTGTCATTTCCCCAGCCATGAATAAACACGAGAGGAACGGGAAATAAATTATTTGACTGACCTGAAATATATTGAATGTTTATGTCTTTTTCTGAGCTTGTCACATTATTATTCAACAGCATTAAAAGCCTCTGCTAACGCATTTAAAAGTGATGCCACATGCTCAATAGTATGATTGGCAGAAAATGTTACGCGTAATCTCGCAGTATCCGCCGGCACGGTAGGCGGCCGAATGGCACTCACCCAGAAACCTTTACTTTCTAGTAAGTGGGAAATTTTCATCGCCTTATCAGCACTGCCGACTAGGACAGGTTGAATCGGTGTCGTCGACACCATAATGTCGAGCTTTAAATCTCTGCAACCCTGACGAAAGAAATCTATTAGCGACGTTAAGTGCTCACGACGTTGAGGCTCTTGTTTGATAATACCTAAACTAACTCTGGTTGCCGCAGCAACTGCGGGCGGTAAGGCAGTAGTATAAATATAGGTTCTGGCAAACTGTATAAGTGTTTCAATCAGCGTTGCACTACCTGCAACGAAAGCCCCGAAGGTACCAAAGGCTTTACCTAAGGTACCGATAAGAATGGGCACATCGGAATGACCAAGTCCAAAATGCTCGACGCTACCATTGCCATTTTTACCAACACACCCGAACCCGTGGGCATCATCAACCACTAGCCAAGCATTGTATTTTTCCGCTAATACGCATAGGTCAGGTAATTTAGCGAAGTCGCCATCCATGCTAAATACGCCGTCCACAACTATCACTTTACGTATGCTATTGGATTGACTTAGCTGCTGCTCAAGGTGTGCAAGATCATTGTGTCGAAAACGCTTAAAATCAGCGGCACTAAGCAAAGCACCATCGATAAGCGAAGCGTGATTTAGACGATCTTCAAAAACAGTGTCACCACGCTTAAGTAACGCATTAATCACTCCCATATTCGCCATATATCCCGACGAAAAAAGAAGCGCTCTGGATCTGCCGGTGAAATCGGCAAGCGCTTCTTCTAAGGCATGATGCTCATGGGAATGACCACAAACTAGATGTGAAGCACCGCTACCAACGCCATATTTTTTTGCCGCCAGATTAAATGCTTCGATAACTTTAGGGTGATTTGCTAAGCCCAGGTAATCATTACTACAAAAAGATAAATAAGATTTACCGTTACGAACAATTTCAACCCCCTGAGCAGATTCAACACATGTTCGCTGTCGGTATAGAGACTTGGCACGACGCTCGCGCAGAGCATCTTGTAAACTATTATCCAAATTCATATATAGAGCGCTTTCGCCTGTTCACAAACAAAAGCGTTTAATGATAATTACTAATTAAGAGCTAGAAGCGTCGTAAAAATATTTATCGGTTTGCGCTTTCTTAAGATCATCGTTTAACGATGCTTCCAACACTTCGTCAGACTCTCCGGCATGGTAAGCTTCAGGGCTAATGCCTAAGCGATTGAGCAAGGCCATATCCTTGTTCTTCTTAGGGTTAGGAGTGGTCAAAAGTTTTTCGCCATAAAAAATAGAATTTGCTCCAGCAAAGAAAGCCAACGCCTGCATCTGCTCATTCATACTTTCTCTACCCGCAGATAAACGAACGTGAGACTTAGGCATCAAGATTCTAGCAACAGCAATAGTGCGAATAAAATCAAAGGGGTCAAGATCTTTCTCATTCTCCAAGGGCGTTCCGGCAACTTTCACTAACATATTGATAGGTACTGATTCCGGATGCACCGACATATTGGCCAGCTGCTGTAGCAAACCCGCTCGATCACTTGCTTCTTCGCCCATTCCGACAATACCACCACTACACACTTTCATACCTGCATTACGCACATTGTCTAACGTGTCTAGTCGATCTTGATAAGTTCTTGTGGTAATAATGTCGCCGTAGTATTCAGGCGATGTGTCGAGGTTGTGGTTGTAATAATCGAGGCCAGCGTGAGAAAGTTGCTGAGCTTGTGCTTCAGTTAACATCCCTAAAGTCATACATGTTTCCATACCTAAGGCTTTAACACCTTTAACCATATCAACCACATAAGACATATCTTTAGCTTTAGGCGAACGCCAAGCAGCTCCCATGCAAAAGCGAGTCGCTCCTCCAGCCTTAGCGGCTTTGGCTTCTTCGATAACTTTATCCACCGCCATTAACTTTTCACGCTCTAAGCCAGTATCATAGCGAGCACTCTGCGGGCAGTAGGCACAGTCTTCAGGGCAAGCACCTGTTTTCACTGAGCAAAGAGTACTAATTTGCACAGTATTTGGATCAAAGTAACGGCGGTGTACAGTCTGCGCCTGAAATAATAAATCATTAAAAGGAAGTTCAAACAACGCTAAGATTTCTTTGCGTGTCCAATCATTTCTAATATCTTCTACTAAGTGCATACCGTCGTCGCTTCTCTTTACTTTGTTTTATTCTGTTGTATTTCTTGGTTTTGCTGTATTAGCTTTTTGAGCCTACGCTAGTTACTCACAGTTCTAGCTACCCAAGCCCCAATTAACCATGTTCTAGTTACATCTGTACTAGTTACATCTGTTTTAGCCACTTAGCTAATGTAAGCCCATAAACCCCTTGCATCTTATTTGGAGTTCATAGTAAAACATGAACCTTAGTCATCAACGACCACCTCTGTCAACCAAAAAAGGATTTTAGGTTTACAAGTATATGATTCACCTCACTTTAAGTACCAGATTAAGCCTCGCAATTGAAAAGTGTGCTGAGTGGTTAATACCCAGCTTTTGCACACTCTGCCTAACAAAAAGTAAACACCAACTTTGCCCAGACTGCCTTGGTTCACTGCCATTGAACAATGGTCAAGTGTGTGCATGTTGCGATATTCCGCTACTGACAAATGCTCAACTTTGTCCGGACTGCCTTACAAGATCACCATCGTTCGACAAAGTTATTACTGCTTTTAAATATGCGTTTCCAGTTGATAATTTAATTCTGCAGTTTAAAAATCGGCACGCACATCACTATTTAACATTGCTATGTGACCCACTAAAAACGCGTATAGAACAGAACAAAGGAACACAAATGCCAGATATTATTAGCCCAGTTCCTTTGCATTGGAGTCGCCAGCTTATCAGGGGCTATAACCAGAGCGCGCTACTGGCAAAACATCTGTCATCAGAGTTAGATATTCCCTATCTTCCCGTCTTGAAAAAAATACGGACAACACCGTCTCAGCAGAACCTAAATAAATCTCAACGGTTTAGTAATCTAAAATCCTGTTTTAAATGCACAACCAATGTAAAAGGTAAATATATTGTGCTGGTAGATGATGTGGTCACTACAGGGGCAACTGCGCAAGTCTTAGCCAAAACCTTGAAATTAGAGGGAGCCAAACGCATCGAAATATGGGCTTTAGCGCGAACACCTCAACCTCATGACACTCGATAGTTAATTTGCTCTATAATCTCCGGTTTTTATCAAACAGGAAATAATCTTGGATCTAGCCGATTACGCACGACTTAGCCCAGACTTAGTACTCGATGCCATTGAAAGTCTAGGTTATTTAACTGATGCAAGAGTGTTCGCACTCAATAGTTACGAAAACCGGGTTTACCAGGTTGGAATTGAAGAGGCAGAGCCCTTAATCGCTAAGTTCTATCGTCCAAATCGCTGGAGTGATAGCCAGATAAATGAAGAGCATCAATTTGCCCTAACACTTAGTGCGCAAGAGATCCCGGTTATTGCTCCCCTAGCAATTGATGGTCGCAGTTTGTTTGACTATCAAGGGTATCGCTTTGCGCTCTATCCCCGCCGTGGCGGCCATGCCCCAGAACTTGAAGATTTGGACACGTTGTTCACATTAGGCCAGCATCTGGGCCGTATTCATGCCCTAGGCAAAGTCCATCCGTTCGCCGCACGACCAGAAATCTCCATACAGTCATTTGGCCACGATAGTCGCCAATTTGTAATGGAATGCGGTCTTTTGCCGGACAGTTTAAAGGATGCCTACAGTACGTTGACCGAACACCTGCTCGATAAAATAGAAACAGTTGTCAGTACCATCGATTACACCCCCATTCGCCTGCATGGAGACTGTCACCCTGGGAATATCCTGGTTCGCTACGACCACCTTTTTATTGTTGACCTCGACGATGCGCGTAATGGCCCTGCAATGCAGGATATGTGGATGCTGCTATCTGGAGACAGAGCGCAAAAAACTTCTCAGCTATCTAGCCTCATAGAAGGCTACGAGGAGTTCTGCGAGTTTAATTATGCCGAGTTTGCCTTAGTTGAACCTCTACGAGCACTGCGTATGATGCACTATTGTGCTTGGCTAGCAAAACGTTGGAGTGATCCAGCATTTCCTCTTGCATTCCCCTGGTTTAACACCGAAAGATACTGGGCTGAACATGTTCTAGAACTGCGTGAGCAATTAGCCGAATTGGATGAAGCACCGCTATCTTTACAGGGCTTTTAAGACCAGTGAGTCATCACAAGTGTCGATTTTTTTAACGTACAAAAGCATTTATAAACGCCAAATCGATATGTGATAGACGAAATAAGAATTAGCAGATGGGACTACGGTAACACATCGCTTTTATCGATATCCAGAGCGAATATAGTATTCGTTTCTTAAGAATCATTTACTCAAAACGCCTCAAAGCTGGCATAAAAAACAACATTTTATGTCGGCTTGATTTACAAAAAATCCACAGCACACCTCTTTATCATATGCCAACCCGCGCCGTTAGTGACAATGCAAAATTGGCACTGTTCTAGCAAATGCTCTAGTCAATGCTTTAACAGTAACTCTGATAAATGTTTTAGCAATAGCGATAACCAGTACCCCAGAAATTGCTATCTCGATAAGTAACGACATAAAACACGGAAAAACATAAACCTTCAAGGTCGCATGTTGAGTATCATCTTACGGAGGCGGACATGACAAGAAAATATTTAGGTCTTATTTTATTATGTGTATCTTTTAGCTTCAGCAAGCACGGCTTTGCACTAGCAAATCAAATTGGCAATGAGCCCTCTTTTCAACTGGATCACGCGCAGACGAAGCAGATATCTCGCTCAAGCATAGAAAATACCTTGTCTACTAACCCTATGGATCAAATAGGACATGGATTTATCATATTGGCGGTTGTCGGATTGCTAGTTATTTGTCGAAAATCCTAACGTAAAAATTTAAGCGCCTTAAGTGGATGGCGCTTACAGCGCTCTTATAGCAAAGAGTGGGCACTACAAACAGACAATCCAACCATTATCGTCGCCCCATGTAATTTTTCTTCAGATCATTTATAGAAGCAATTTGGTAGGTAAGCAGGCGGCAAATGAACAAAAAACAATCTGCGCACCAAATTAAAACAACACCTCTTAAATCATAGATTCGGTCTAGATCACAATTTACACAAAAACATTTTTTTAGGTAAATGTTAGTGATAATTTCCATTCAGGCATGTGTAGAATACGAAACTAATCGACAGTTGGCATGTCTTTGTTTGTAGCTGTGTTTAATAATATAAATTTTATAAAAATTAATAACGCTCTCAGGCATAAACATTTGAAAGAACGAATAGAGAGCACATCTTTATGGAAAAAAAATTCCCGTTTATAGCGGTAATCGCTATTTTATTTAGTGCTGCTTTTCTCGGCTTTATCTATTGGTCTAGTGTACAAAAAGACCAAGTCATAGATGGAGAAACCGAACAAAATGCACCTGCAATAGACCTCGGTAGCATACCGGAAGAGACTGCCGCTCCTCTTACGGATTTAAAACCAGTTGTCCCAGACTTATCCGATAGCAACAGTAGCGGCGGCAACGCAGAAGATGCCCCGAAAGAAACACAACAAGCGACTCCCAAACCAACACCTGTACCACTGAATGACAGCGACGCGCACATAAAAACTCAGCTGAAGGAGTTTTCTGAAGGCAATAACATTATCGCATTACTAACTAATGAAGAAATTGTCCGTAAACTTGTACGTGCAATTTATGGCGTCAGCGAAGGTCGTATTGTGCGCCAATATCGCCCAATAAGTTCACCCAAAGGCAGCTTTGTTACCAATAAAATAGGACAACAAACTGCAGTTAGTGAACAAGAATTGTATCGTATTTCTCGCGATAACTATGCTCGCTATACTGACTATATTTCGCTACTTTCCATAGTAGATAAAGATGCGTTAGTGTCCTTATATTATCTCTACCTACCGACATTTGAAGAAGCCTATAAAGAATTAGGTATTGGTACAGGCGACTTTCACACAGTATTGTTAAAAGCCATTGACGTTATTTTGCAAGCCCCTGACATACAGGAAGCCATGCTACTAACACGCCCAAGCGTCAGATATAAGTTCAGTGATAAAAAACTTGAAAATCTACCACCAGCTCATAAGCTAATGTTACGCATCGGCGGTGAAAATAGCGAAGCGTTAAAATTAGAGTTGCGCGAGATTAAAAAGCGTTTAACTAAAGCTCGATAATATATTGATAATACGCGCTACGGAGTTCATTGTGTGTATCAGACTAGCTTTTTTTTGTTTAGTGTTTTTATTCACAACCTCGGTTGTTGCTAAAGAGAGACTGATTGAGAAATCGGTATACGATGGTAGTTATCGTGGCGTAAATATTACGATGATTCGCGAGCTGTACCATTTAAGTGATAAGCACTTTCGCTTGCAAGCCAAAGCTAAAAGTTTTTGGGGTACAATCAATGAAGAAGAAGAGTTTTATTGGTTTGAAAATGGTGAAATCCAGCCCGTCAACTATCAATATAGTCAGAGCGTGCTCGGCGTAAAACGCATCCGGTCGATAGCCTATAATTGGCAAGAGAGTAAAGCACTTAGTATAGATAAAAAAAAGCAAGTTTCACTGTCTTTGGAACCAGGTATATTAGGCCCGATGACCTACCAGTTAAAACTGCGACTTGACCTAGCAGCAAAAAAAGAGAATTTACAATATAAGTTTATTAATCGAGGGGCAATTAAAGACTATATTTTTAGCCCGGTGCATACCTTAAAGATAGAACATAAAAACTCCACCATCGAAAATGCCCTCTATGTAAAAAGAACAAATGAGCGTTCAGATAAACAGACCAACCTGTGGTTTGATGTGGACAAACACTTTGTTATTGCCTCCCTTGAACATATTAAAAAGGGCAAGCGACACCGCCTGTTTATTAGTTCAACGGAACTCTACCCTCCTCTGTCAGGTACACCCTATGCCGACTTTTCACAGGCTCAATAGGGCCTATGCAGATTAGAAGGTAAAGTAAAACCCAGCTCCGGCAAAGTTATTTTCAACCTTATCCGTCTTATATTGATTAATTTCTAGAGTAAAACCAAAGTTGCGAGCAAACTGATAGTCAAAACCAAAGCCTAGTGCGTAATCCCGTCCATCTTCTATGAACTCACTTGTGGGAGACTCACCATCGGGAACAGTTTCAAGTACGATGGAGCGTTCTACTTCCCACGCAAACAGACCTACACGGCCGAAAACAGAGAGGTGCTTAAAAATAGGCCACTTGCCAACAAAAGAAAACTCGGCCCCCATGGGGGATAAAGTATCTTCCAATTCATTGGCATCGGGCATGCCGTCGGCAGTCCCAACATCGTAGCTGCCTAGGTCAACATAAGCCACTTCAACAGAAAACTTTTCGGACAGTTGGTTGCCCAGGTATACACGAAAGCCAATATCACTATCGAGCTCTGGAGTAGGGTCGTCTTCACCCACATTGGGGTTACTCGCCCCTGCAGTTCCACCAAGATACACTTGCGCAAAACAGCAATTGCTTATCAGAAGCGCCGCCATTAACGCCAGTTTGACTACATATCTCATTTATCCACTCCAACTCGTCCTATACGCCACAGCACTTATCAATGAAGGGCGATTTTATATGATTACGCGCTATCTTGCGATTATCGCGGCAACTAGAGCCTGCTAACACTAAACAATCGAATTTTGGTCATCATTGCACATATATGCAAGTGGCCTAGTTCACATGTTTTATTGGCAACACACACCAATATTAATAAACCAGCATTTTCTAAAAGTCGCCTATTGTGGTAATTTAGGCCGCCCAAAAACGAGCAGGGATAAGGTATTTGGTATACCTTGAATGTAGGGGCTTTTGACCTTGCATTATCACTACTGATAGCGCCTAAGACCTGTTCATACTAACTGCAACTTTATGTGATATTACGTCGTATATTGATTAAACGACAAACACTGTTCATATGAGAGAATATGGATTCTAAAAACGAAGAACTTGTTGCGCTTATTGCACGATGTGCGATTAAGGATCAGGCTGCCCTCAAGCTGCTATACGAGCGTGTCAGCCCTTATTTAAACGCTGTTGCATACCGTATTTTAAAATCGGATGAAATGGCCAATGACGTGTTGCAAGAAGCCTTTATACAAATCTGGCAAAACGCAGACGCATATCGGCCCCATATGGCAAAGCCACTAACGTGGATGACCAGCATACTGCGCTATCGCGCGCTGGATCGTTTGGACAAAGAAAAACGCTATCAACAACACATTCAGAATGATGATGACAGCGAAGATATTTTTAGCACAATACCAGCAAACTCAAAAAGTGCGCCAGAGTCGACGGTTCAATCGTCGCAAGTGAGCCAACACATTATGATTTGTTTAGGGGGACTTAGCGAAAAAATTCGAGAGAGCATTAAGTTAGCATATCTTGAGGGGTTTTCGCGGGAGGAAATAGCTAATAAATACGACACCAACCCTAATACAGTTAAATCATGGCTCAGACGAGGATCTGAAAGGTTAAAGAAATGTCTAGAAACGAAGATAGAAATGACGGCATAACCACGACGTCCCTCGCCTTCGAATATGTCTCAGGCATTTTACGTGGCGAAGAAAGGGATCAAGTGCAAACACGTTTGCAAAGCGACGAGTCACTGCGCGCCGAGGTACGCTTTTGGGAGGAACAACTTATGGCAATACAATCTCAAGAGGAACGCCCTCCCATGCCGAGCAGCTGGGATGCCATTGTTGATAAGATTAATGCACCCAAGCATGAGCCAACACGGCAACAAGTAAGGGAGCAAGAAAGCCAGAAGACAGGTTTCAGCTGGGCCAATTTCTGGCAGTGGGGAGCACCGACATTTGCCGCCATAGCATTAATGTTCGTGATGTTCGGCTATAACCCTATCACGTCGCAAACATCAACACCGAATACTGACTATGTTGCGGTGCTTACTGATAATAGCGGCAAAGCCCTGCTTACTGCGTTAACTGCGCAGGAAGGTAAAAGCATGTGGCTAAAGTGGGAAATAGAGCAACTCGATGAGGACAGTGATGCTCAGCTTTGGGCAGTATCCAAACGGGACGGGGAAATTCGCCCTATTACCGTATTAGAAAATACTAAGATAGAAAAACTCGAGCTCAGCGAGGCTAATTGGCGATTAATAACAGATGCCTCCTATTTATTATTAACCAAAGAGGAAGAAGGCGGCTCAGCGATAGATGAACCTAGTGATATATTGCTGGCAAAAGGATTTTGCGTGAGGTTTAGTCAAAGCTAATAGATACATCTACATTGTAAATATAACAAATGGTGAGCGCTTGTTAACGCTATTGAGTTTATCGCGCCGCCTCCCTTGATCTTCAGCACACGCTTGTTGTAACGTAGGCCGCTCTATAATATTTTGAGATTTCACTTATGTTACCGGTGAGCCTACAGTCATATGTAAGCAGAGATAGCAAGCCGTATATTGATGTCGGCAAGTATGATTGTTCGATAAATAAAAACCTTGTAAGACTGCTATTACAAAAAAATGTAGCGGCATTTTCTGTAATTCTGAAAGTTGCGGTTGTCTGTCTTTTTGCTCAGCTGTCTTGGGCCGACGAGGCTGTCATTAAAGATGGCAAACTACGTCAGTGCCTTGAAAAAATTGGCAAAAAAAACAATTGGCAAACGCCCAGCCAGTTCACCGAAGTTGTCTGTCACAATAAAAATATCGAATCATTAGAAGGTCTCTCTCACTATAAAAACCTCGTTAAGATTTCGCTACATAAGAACAAAATTAATATTTTCGATGGTAACAATTTTTCTGCTTTACGCACTTTAAATTTAGGGCGTAATACTATTACAACGATAAATTTACAGTCTTTGCCAGAATTAGAAGAGTTATACCTGTTTAAAAATAAAATAACGTCCTTGAGCCTCAAGAATTTGCCAAAGCTAAAAAAGTTAAAAGCGAATTCTAATCTTATTACTGAGTTCTCCTATCAAGCGCTGCCTGAGCTCAATAAAATTTATCTATTCGATAATGAAATGGAACATATAGATATATACTCTTTACCCAGCATGAAATACATGGATGTCAGACAAAACCCAATGCCTGATGAGCTATATGAAGAGATGGACGAGTTAAACGGTATTACAATATTGCACGATGGTAATGCCGATGACTGGAATTAAGCATCTTTTCTCACCTCGTACTTTTTTACAAAGCACAGTCTATTTTATAGGCACGATGCTGATAGTAAGTGACATCCAAGCCGCTGACCATAAGCTCGACTATGGAGTGCGACTGCGTCATGCAGACCTAAAGGATGGCGAAGTAGACGGCCAGGCACAATCGGCGCTTATACGTCTTAATCTCGACTCTTCATGGACATCAAATCTGTCTACATTCATAGAGCTGGACTACGTGGAAACAGGCTCTGAAGATGAGCACAGCGATGGCGCTAGATTTAATGGTCAGCCAGCGATTCCAGATGTCCCAGGCTTTGATCTCAACCAAGTGCTTGTGCAATACGACTTTACCAACGGTCAAATCAAACTGGGCAGACAAAAGATTAACCTGGATAACCAGCGCCATGTAGGTGCTATGAGCTTTTGGCAAAATGAGCAAACCTTTGATGCTGCACGCGTAGACTTAAATTGGCTTTCCAGTTCACAGTTCAATTATATTTATATTGCTAATGCTAATCGTATAAGCGGAGATGATGCGGATGAGAATTTAGATCCTAGCGATATCAACTTCGCCCAATTCGCAGGTCGCAGACCACCGCCAGCGTTGGGAGATCACGAGCATAATACACATTTATTACGTGCAGAATTTAACGAATGGGACTATTCAAAATTAAACGTCTATTCCTACATTGTCGATAACAAAGACGTACCATTAACATCCGCCAATACAGTCGGTGCTAGTTACGCATTTAAATACAAGCCGACCACTTTCCAATACCGTGTAGAAGCTGAAGCAGCAATTCAAAAAAGAACCGAAGCCCCGACCGAACCAACGCTGCCTTATTATAGATTTGATATTGGTGTGGGAATAAAATCCTTCGAAGTCAGTTGGCGCTACGAACAATTAGCATCCAAAAATGGCATCCCTTTTTTTTCGGTGCTTGGTTCACTACATGAATTTCAAGGCTGGGGGGATAGACTTAATGCGCCACCAGCCAATGGCCTTGAAGACAAATCTTTTCGAATCACATGGCGAAAAGCCCCATGGAAAATCGACGCTCGCTATCACAGATTTGATGAAGAAAGTGGCTCACAGGATCTTGGAGAAGAATTTGATATGGATATTACATATAAATTTCTAAAGAAACATTCGTTTATGCTGCGCTTCGCAGACTATCAGGCAAATGAAAACACTAGTCTAGGTATTGAAGATAGACGCAGAGCCATTTTTAGCTATAGCTATAATTTGTAATAGTTACTTAAGTTGCAATAGTAGTTTATATGTGCAGTAACAACTATTGCTAAACAAAGCCCAATGGGCTTATTGAGCATTTCACTCACCAACTTGTAGCACGCTTTATACAAATGAAATGCTCTAAAAAAGAAAGTAACTAAACTATAAGTTACCTTTGAAAGTGTATATACCACCGTCAATACCATCATTATCGCCATCTAGCTGACGACCGAAAATATCCATAACAGATGAAATTGAAGGATTATTTATTTGCAGCTCGATACTATCAACGCTATTCATATCGCCCAAGTAGCTCACATTTAATATATTGCCAATAGCCTGCACTTGAATATCGCTGCTACCAGCAAGAGTTTTGTTGCCTCCGCTAACAAGATATAAAAGCACAGTGTGTTCAGATAGTGTAGATGCATCTAGTTCAGCACTGGTTTGTACAGAAAAGGTAGTGCTACCTTCAGTTTCGGACAACTGTGTACCGAACACTTTTGTGCTGGTAGTTACTGAAGCCCCCTGCATTGCGCCATTAGCAATCCAGCTGCGTATCATAGCAATTTGCGCAACACTCAGTGGCTGACGGCCAAGGGGCATTCTCCCACCAACAATATCAGGTCCACCTTCGACTTTTCTGACCAGATAACTATCGTCAGGATTATTGGGAGTAACTCTCATAAGCGAAGCCACCTCCCTTGAAGTCACATTTACCAGGTTGTTAAAGCTAGTAGTAGCATCATCCAAACCCAAACCTGCAGACGGAGAAGCGCCACCATGACACTCAGCACATGAAGGAGTGAATATCTGATCCTGTATCTGCGCTAAGGTAGCGACAGGAGTCGGGGTAGGCGTTGGCGTGGGCGTTGGAGTAGCCGTCGGCGTCGGAGTGGGCGTCGCGCTGGCATCAGGGCTGGGGCTAGGTGTCGGTGTTGCCGCGGGAGTTGGCGTTGATGTGGGGTTATCAGCAAATGCATCGCCATCATCGCCAGAGCCTCCACCGCAGGCAATTAATGTTGATACCGAAAGCGTAACGAGAACAACTTTCGTTAACCTTAAGTGATTCAAGATAGTACTGGTCAAAGAAGATTTCATTATTCTCTTGTCTCCGATTGATGATGAATTAACAAATAAAAAGAGATACGGAGCGCCAAAAAGAAAGGTTGCAGCCCACTATCTATCATACTTTACACGCGATGACATGTTACAAGCCTTAAATATCGCAAACGATAAAACAATACAAAGCCTTTAAAGTATTCATATGATGCACTGGAATGACAGACACGAAAACATCTATTAGAGCCAAAGCCTTGTCTGCGTCACATTTTGACCCAATTCTAATAAGGGTCTCGTTCCGGCGACACAAACACATATTACAATACACTGCTTTCATACAATTAATGCAGTTTTAAGCTTGCCTTAAACTTGTTCACAGATAACACTATGGTTATCGTATTAAAGCCATTTATGTTATTCAGCACGAAATAATCACTAAATTATATGAACTTTGAAATAACTTTCGGGTTGAAAAAGGCATAATGACCCTAATTATTATATGGTAATGATGTATTGGAGTAGATATGCAAACAGGTCAAAAAACCGCTGTTTTCAGGCAACAAGACTCTATTTGGCAAGCGATATGCGAGGAAGCTAAGCATCAGGCAGAAGTTGAACCTGCCTTGGCTAGCTTTTTCCATGCTACCGTACTTAACCATAATACCTTAGAGGATGCGCTAAGTTTTCATCTAGCAAATAAATTGGCGAATCCGGCTATTTCGGCGCTGCAAGTTAGAGAAATTATTGAAGAATCGATAAGACAATCAGGTGATAAGACCGACTGCCTCAGTGAAGCGGTAAGAGCTGATATTGCCGCAGTATATGAACGCGACTCTGCCTGCGATTCTTATTTACTCCCCTTCTTATACTTCAAAGGCTTTCACGCGCTACAAGCCTATCGTGTTGCACACTGCCTTTGGCAAAATAAGCGGGAATCTATGGCTTATTTTCTGCAAAGCCATATTACTGTCACTTTTGGGGTGGATATCCACCCTGCGGCAAAAATTGGCAAAGGTATTATGCTTGATCACGCCACCGGAATTGTCATTGGAGAAACAGCAGTGATTGGCGACGATGTGTCGATCATGCAGGGAGTAACACTTGGCGGCACCGGCAAAGAAGCGGGTGATCGTCATCCGAAAATTGGCAAAGGTTGCTTAATTAGTGCAGGAGCAAAAATCTTGGGTAATATCACCATAGGTGATGGTGCTAAAGTAGGTGCCGGCAGTGTCGTCCTCAACTCAGTTCCCGCCCATACAACAGTGGTCGGTGTGCCAGCAAAAGCCATAGGTACACCTACTAGTGAATCACCAGCCCTAGAAATGAATCACGAAATACAGTGCGACAAGAGCAATAACAAAGGTTAACACCAGAGATTAATCGAGTTTATTTTAGGGCCTTTTAAAAGGCCCTAATTGCTTTTATAAGTGTTCAAACGCAAAAGCAATTGTCTGGTCAATAGATTGTTGCCCTTGAAGGCACATAAATAATCGATCAACCCCTAGAGCAACCCCAGCACATTCGGGCAACCCCGATTCTAATGCCGCCATAAATTTAGAATCTATTTTTACTTCTTTACGTCCAAGGCTTTTTCTTGAAGTAACATCCTGCTGAAATCGCTTAAACTGTTCTTCTGCATCCGTTAATTCCCAATAACCATTGGCCAGCTCCAAACCACACCAGAATAGTTCAAACCTCTTTGCAACAGGCACGCCTTGCTGGTTTTCAGTGACCCGGGCAAGAGCACATTGGCAGGCAGGATAATCATATACCACTGTAGGTTTTTTTAAGTGGGGCTCTACTTGATGACTAAATAATAAATCCAACCACGTACTCTTATCATCACCTTGCCAATGGACATTAAGTTGCTCTGCCGCAACTTTCTCAAGTTGCTCCGCTGTCGCGTAATGAGGATCAATACCTACCTTTCGCTCAAATATCTCGCCATAGGAAACCCTGTCAACACATTCACCCGGTTTTAAACATTGGATTAACTCAATAACTTCTTCGATCAGTTCTTTATCCGTATAGCCTTGGTGATACCACTCCAACATAGTAAATTCTGGATTATGACGTTTACTTACTTCATCGTTACGAAACGCCTTGGCCAAGGAATAAATTGAGCCAGAACCACCTGCCAATAAGCGTTTCATAAAAAACTCAGGAGAAGTCTGTAAATAATAGGGGGAGCCATTAACATCTAAATCTAGCGCACAAAGATGCACATCCGTTACGGTAGAAGCTCCTATTGCAGGAACATCCACTTCTATGATCTTCCTGCTAGCGAAAAATTTACGAATATTAGATAACAGTTGAGCTCGCGCAATTAAGGCGTCTCTGTCTAGTAACGACTGCCACATAATTGAAAATACACGATTGAAAATATACTGAAATTTTACATGTAGGATAAAACTCAGAAAAATGCAGGAAGCACTTTTCTGAGTATCGCAAATAAAAATGCGATGTTATTTACTCGCTCGACCTAAATATTCTCCAGTACGCGTGTCTACACGCACCACTTCCCCTTGAGAGACGAACAGTGGAACTTTAACAACGGCTCCAGTAGATAAGGTCGCAGGTTTGGTTCCGCCCTGGGCAGTGTCACCTTTCAAGCCGGGATCAGTCTCAATAATTTCAAGCTCAACGTGATTAGGGGGTAATACCGCCAAAGGCGCACCATTATATAGAGTCACCACTACTTTATCTTGCTCGCGCAACCACTTAGCACTATCGCTAACGGCATTCTTGTCGGCTTGGTGCTGTTCAAATGTATCTGGCTCCATGAAATGCCAAAACTCACCATCGTTGTAGAGATATTCCATTTCGACATCCATAACGTCAGCAGCTTCAAGAGATTCACCAGATTTAAAGGTTCGCTCCCAGGTTCGGCCCGTTTTAAGATTTTTTAGTCGCACTCGGTTAAAGGCTTGACCTTTACCCGGTTTAACAAATTCGTTTTCAACAATGGAACAGGGGTCCCCATCGAGTAAAACTTTTAAACCACTTCGAAATTCATTGGTAGAATAGCTAGCCATTTTGTCCTCAAAAAACTTATTAGATACACTGGAACCTGTTAACAGCCCCTAGTACTGTTGGAAAAAGCGCTAATGATACCTCGAACGATCCCTACATGGCAGACTAAAAGTTGGCAAGAAGAGCTTTCTGACCTAATAACTCAGCCAGAAGAGCTATTTTCACTACTGAATTTGCCTGCCGAGCTCTTACCTGCTGCACAAAAAGCACACACATTGTTTCCTCTGCGAAGCACCCGCGCGTATGTCAGCCGTATACAGCAAAATAATCCCGACGACCCCTTACTCAAGCAAATTCTGCCCCTTGGTGAAGAGTTAATTGAAACACCCGACTTTGTCGATGATCCTCTTGAAGAAGAGGACTTCACCCCTGTTCCTGGCCTGATACACAAATATCATGGACGTGTATTATTGATTGCGGCAAACCAGTGCGCGATTAACTGTCGCTATTGTTTTCGTCGTCACTTTGATTACCAACAGCACGCCTTATCACGTCAACAATGGCAACAGGCATTAGACTACATAAGCAACAACAAAGATGTTGAAGAGGTGATTCTTAGTGGCGGCGACCCTTTGGCAGTTTCTGACCGCCAACTTTCTTGGTTAGTAGCAGCACTCGCTGAAATTCCCCATGTAGAGCGCCTGCGCATTCACAGCCGTATCCCAATTGTTGCTCCTTCACGCATTACCGAAGAATTGTTGGCAACATTAAAAGACTCAGGTCTATTGGTAAGCCTTGTCATTCACTGTAATCATCCACAAGAGATTGACGAAGAGGTAGCAGCAGCCCTTACCGCCCTAAAGAATAGCGGCATCATTTTGCTTAACCAATCTGTTGTATTAAAAGGTGTCAATGATACCTCGGAAACCTTGATCACATTAAGCAAGAAGCTTTTTCAATCGGGAGTACTGCCTTACTATCTACATTTGTTAGACAAAGTTAAGGGATCATCACATTTCACAGTAAATGAGGTCGATGTCCTCTCGCTAAATCGCACGTTACTTGCTAATCTACCGGGGTATTTGGTGCCGAAATTTGTAAAAGAGGTACCAAATGCGCCATCTAAGGTTCCTATCATCTAAAATAAATAATATTGAAACCTCAGAAACATCCAGCTCTGGAATATAGGAGTGTGTAAATTAGTTCAATGATTGATATATGGAAACTTGGCCTTAGGTGCTCATCGGTATTAAAGGGAATAGTAATAGATGAATGATAATGTAAAGCCTAGCCAGTTATTGAAAATGATCAATTTACCACCGGCCACCCTACCACGCTTAAATTTTTGTGGTAGCAATAAGGCCAGTGGCGTAAGGGAGTGGGTAGACAGTTTACTTGCGACCAAAGTTATGCATACCAGCAGTAAGTTGTATCAGGCAATTCCAGAGGTATCAAGGCTTAAAACAGACTTTCAAAATCGTTTCGAGATTTTAGAGATACTCCGCCCGAGTATCCAATACTCCATTTTAGGTTTGCAAAAGAGCTTTTTGAACCAGCCCCTTATTCTGCCAGAGAGCGCGCAGAAGGCTGTTCTTGTGGCTCAGTCACTGCAAAAAAATATGATCGATGGCTATGTTGCTACGGTAATGCAAATTGCCCAGAATGGCCGCGCCAATAAACCTACATTAGATTTACTGACTAAAACCATTCACCGTGCGATTACCGGCATAGGATTATTGTTTTTTCGCAATTATCAAATATATGCTAGCCCACCGGCAAATATGTGGTCGATACTCAATATCTTGTATCAGGTTGCCAGTTACTACGACCTCACCAAAACACCAGTAACAGATATCACCCTAAAAACTACACGGGCGTTGAGCATAGAAAATGCCTACAGCCGTGTACTAATGCTCGCTTGCGCCAAAACCAACCAACTTAGCCAAGCAGAGATCGAACAAGCATATACCGCTTTTGAAAGTTGGTGCCAAGCAGTGTCGATTAATGCAGGCTTGAGCGATGAGAGCGAAAACTTTTTTGCCGTTGACCTACTTAGCAGTCAAGGCCCCATTTTCAAATCAAAAGTACAAGCACAAAACAGCGGGCGCTTTATTGAGCTTGATTATACAAGCTTACTTAGCCAACTCTCTAAACAGTCCGCGGCCTCCGAGGAAAACTTAAGCGCTGGCACCAAAATCACCATAGCGAAGGATTTTTCACCGCCACTACTCAATCACCTTATACAAACTTGGAGTAATGTTGCACAAAGAAAATACGAACGAAAAAACATCGAATCTCCTGCCGACGTGTCTATCGGGTTGACCGACTGTCATTTCTTTATCTGCAACGGCCAAGATTTTGACTACTTTTTGCGCAGCTCGGGCTCTCATGAGCCTCAGAAAATCTCCCGTTTTTCGCAAGGATTAACACCTGCGTCTCATTTAGATAATTATCAAAACAGCTCTGCGCCGGTATATCGTGTATCATTACAAAATAGCAGTGCGGGTGGTTACTGTATTTTGTGGCAAGGTGACATTTCAGCCAAGGTTGTTGCAGGCGAAATTATAGGCATAAAAGAAATTGGTAAGCGCACTTGGTCAATAGGTGTTATACGCTGGATGCGTCAATTAAAACAAGCATCACAGCTTGGCATCCAATTGTTGGCAAATAATGCCAAACCTTACGGTGTTGCACAAAACTATGATATGGGCGGCTACTCTGAATATATGCGAGCATTTTTTATTCCTCCTTCAAAATTCGGCCACGGCAACCCTACGCTCCTTACCGCCTTCGCTCCCCTTCAAGAGTTCGATAAAATTAAACTTATCGATGGTGAGCGAGAGTGGACAGCCAAACTCGAACGAGTAGTTTTTTCTACTAAAAACGTGCAACAATTCCGCTTTAGAAATTTGGATAGTGGCGATGCTCAAAATACAGGCTCAAAAGACACACAAAAGTCTCACCAGCCCAAAAATTTTGATTCATCATGGGAATAAGATAAATCACCCTTATCTTATACCTTTGGATACACAGAGAATTTATATTCCGCCATGTATGTATTCTCTGTTTATAATTCGTATTTACTAAGGTCTAGTAGCTTTCTTTAAACAATGACAATCAATAGCGCAACCAGATTACTTATACTCAACGACTCAAGATCTGAAGCCGAACGCCTAATTAGTATGCTGCATAATGCAGGCAGACCTGTGCGCGCTCAGCATATTGACAGCCCGGAAGCTCTCAGCAAACTTTTACAGGAAAAAATTTGGGACCTTATGATTGGCATTGATAACTGTGCCAATGTTCCCCCCGTCGAAGCCATTCGACTTATTAAACGTTTGAATAAAGATGTGCCGGTTATTTTACAAACCGATCGCGATGGCTCCCTACCTATTGTAGAGGGTTTGAAGCTCGGCGCTGCCGATGTTGTTACGCTAGATGAAGATCAGCATTTACTCTATGTCATTCAAAGAGAATTATCTAATCGCTCACAACGGGAAGAGCGACGTTTTTCAGAGCGACGTTTTAATGAGGTAGTGCGCAACAATCAACAACTGCTAGATAGTTCGAGGGACTCAATAGCTTTCGTGCAAGATGGCATGTTTTTATATGCAAATGAATCTTTTGCTGAACTTTTAGGTCATGAAGCGCAAGATGATATTGAATGCATGCCCGTCATTGATATTGTTAAAGCGGAAGACCAATCAAAAGTTAAACACTTTCTAAAAGAGTTCATGATTAAAGGCAGTGATATTGAAGCCACTGAACTTAAGTTTGTCGCTCAAATGAGCGACGGCACAGACAAACCTTTGGCTGTTGATGTCTGCAAATCCACTTATGAAGAAGAAGCTTGCATACAGTTTTTAATACGAGCTAAAGCAGTCAATAACCAAGAACTTGAAGCTCAATTAGAACAAATTAAAAATAAAGATATGGCCTCAGGCCTATTTAACAAACACTACTTAGTAGACAACTTGGACAGTGTTGTTGGTGCCGCTATCAATAAAAAATACAACAGCGCGCTGTTCCATATAGGCATCGACAACTTTCTCGATACTGTGCAACAAAAGTTAGGCATCGCCTCGATTGACGCTGTTATCGCTAAAATAGCAGCATTTGCTAAAACCATGGAAAAAGACAACGAAGTTTTATGTCGTTTCAATGAAGATAGCTTGATCTTGCTAGTACCTAAAACAAGCGCCAGCAAAGCGCTGGAACGCGCACAGAAAATGTGTCAAACATTGCGAGACAATATTATTGATGTAGATGGTTCTACTCTACAATTTAATTATCATATTGGTATTGCATTAATTACTGAAACCAGCACTAATAGTGATGTGCCCATTGAGCACGCAGTAAAAGCGCTCGACCTTATTCGCACCCTATCAGAAAATGACGGAACCATTCTAGCCAAAATTTATGAGCCCGAAGCGAAAAAACAAACCAAGGATGACATCCAGCACATGGTGCAAACAGCACTTAGTGCGGGTCGCTTTAAGCTGTTATTCCAGCCTATATTAAGCCTTAGAGGTTCTAACAAAGAGCACTATGAAGTATTGCTGAGAATGATGGATGAACAAGGCAATGAAGTTTCACCCAATGAGTTTTTAAGCACCGCGGCAAAAATTGGTGCCACCACAAAACTGGATCGCTGGGTCATACTTGAGTCAATAAAAATTCTTTCGGGGCATCGAAGCAAGGGTAATAACACTCATTTAATTGTTAACCTCAGCAGGGAATCGGTTCTCGATGCTACCCTACCGCCCTGGCTAGGGGTTGCATTTAAAGCGGCAAAATTGCCACCTGATGCACTAATTTTTCAAATGCGAGAAATTGACGTCAACGATCATTTGAATGTGGCCAGCACCTTTACCCAACAATTAAAGAGCTTGGGATGCAGCACCAGCATCAGCCACTTCGGTTGCGCGCTAAATCCATTTAATGCTCTGAAGAATCTCGAAATTTCTCACGTTAAAGTTGATGGATCGTTTACTCAAGACCTACAAAATAACAGTGACGATGAAAACTCTCTCAATGAGCTAGTTAGCGAGCTTCACCAAAATGACAAAATAACCATCGTCCCCTTCGTTGAAAACGCCAGTATTTTATCGAAACTCTGGCAATCAGGCGTGCATTATATTCAAGGTTTTTATCTGCAAGAACCTACTGATCAGATGGATTATGACTTTGATATGGAGAGCTAGTGTAGCTCTCCATATCGAATTCCAGTTCAAAGTAATGAAGATATAGCTCTGTTTGACATCTTTTTAATCATGCTTTTTATAATGTAAGTTTGGTAACATAATCCCTGAATGCTTATTATGTTTATCCGCTTTCAAATTCAAAGGTTTCTGTTATGGCTCTCCTCCTCTCTGTGAACCACACGAAAAACCAGCTTGATATTGAAATAGACCGCTTTGCACAACTTGATAGCTTCACAATTTCAGATTTAAACCGCGTAGGCACAGCTGCCCAGGTACAAGAAGATATAGAAAAACAAAAGCTGGCACGGTTTCGACGTAAGGGCTAGAAAATGGATAGCGATGCGCTCTTAAATGAGCGACATTATTCCAGCCGTATGGCACTGCAGCTTAAACGTGCAGGCTTCCCGAGGCCCTCGAGCCATTGTGACGCACATGCAATCATATCTGGCTCACATAAACTCGCGGCACAAATGCGCGCCATCCTTGCATGGCTTAAAATGCGCATTGACGATCACCATAATGGTTGTTGGCTTCCTCGTAATATTACAGATAGGGTGCATATGCCTGCCTTTCTAAGGGATGCAGTGCCACATCAAAATGTTCATACAAAAGCATATTATCAGTGGCTAGAGCATCATATAAACCCCATCAAAATTACTAGCCTTGATGCACTAGTGAAAGCTTTTAGAAAAATACGTTTTAGCTTACAAAGTGGTATCGTCCCTAAAAACATTTGGTCATAGAAACGGAAAAAATGGCACTTTATACAATTTATTCAGACTTTGATCACTTTGCCATTATTGGTTTTGATCAAAGGCAGGTAATTAAGTTATGCGGTAATACACCGCACGGGCGCTTTGATTTCCTTGGAGTTCCCAAATCCTTTAAGGACATTATAACTGAGCCTCTCAATGTTAATTTTTCTGATGATAGTGACGGTATGGCAGGTACAAAGATTCCTGATATACAGGTGTTTCACGGACGAATGTTTTTGAGTAAAAAAGCTTATGCTGCTCTTAATGCTCTCATCAAGGACGACGGCGAGTTTTTCCCGGTATGCTATGAGAAAGGGGATGGGTATATCTTTAATCCCTTGAGTGTTGCCGAAGATGTGGATGGGCTGGATATATCCTTGTGCCATAAAAACGCTTGGGACGATATTGAAAACCTGGGGTTTCACGAAGATAGAGTAAGCAAATTCGCCATATTTAAAACTGCATTTGATACGTATATCAATTTCTACTGCCGCCAAGATATCAAAGACGCGATAGAGCAAGCCGGATTACAAGGCTTAAGCCTTACCTCCGAACTAGGAGCAGAGTTTGGGATGTCGCAAGATCAAAAACTCGCTCCGAGTTGAAGTTTTAATTGCGATTTAAAACTAATGCTGAATCTGACTATCCCTAAACCCCATCAGATACAAAATAGCATCAAGTCCCAAGTGAGATATAGCCTGTTTGGCTTCAGCTTTCACCAAAGGTTTAGCACGAAAAGCAATGCCTAAACCAGCAATGCTGAGCATGGGTAAATCATTCGCGCCGTCGCCAACAGCAACCACCTGCTCCAAGCTAATATTTTCTTTCTCCGCTAAGCTGCGTAATAGCTCAGCTTTGCGCTCGCCGTTAACAATGGTTCCAGATGTGTTGCCGGTAACCTTGCCATCAACAATTTCTAAGTTATTGGCAAAGACGTAATCAATGCCCAGTTTGCGCTGTAGGTACTCACCAAAGTATTGGAAACCACCGGATAGTATTGCGGTTTTATACCCCAACTTACGTAAAGTAGTGATTAGGTGTTCGGCGCCTTCGGTTAAAGGCAGTTTACTAGCAATGTCCTTGAGCACAGATTCATCCAAACCTTTTAGTAAACCCATACGCCGCCTGAAGCTTTCGTTAAAATCCAATTCTCCAGACATAGCAGCATGAGTAATAGCAGCAACTTCTTCACCAATACCTGCAGCCTTGGCTAACTCATCGATCACTTCTGCTTCAATGAGCGTCGAATCCATATCAAAACATACTAGGCGGCGTGTTCGACGAAACATATTATCTTCTTGAAATGCTATATCGATGTCGAAGGACGAAGCCACTTTAGCAAGCTGAGCACGAAGCTTTACAATATCGGTGGCCTGCCCACGCGCAGAAAACTCCACACAAGCTTTGGTTTGATGTTCGCTGTTAACAAGAGAGACACGCCCTGACAAACGACTAATGTTATCAATATTCAAGCCGTGATCGGCAACCACCCGAGAGAGTGCAGCGATATGCTCAGAGCTAATTTGACGTGCTAATAGTGTTACAATATGTCTAGGTTTACCCTGCTGTAAGACCCAGTGCTCGTAATCATCGGCTTTTACAGGCTTAAATTTCACTTGCATGCCAAAGTCATACATACGGTAGAGAATATCTTTGACTACATTACCTGAGTCGGTATCGTCTTCAAACTCTATCAGCATGCCCAGAGAAAGTGTTGAATGAATCACTGATTGGCCAATATCTAAAATATTTGCCTGATGTTTGGATAAAATTTCGGTTACGGTTGAGGTAACGTAAGGCTTATCTTCGCCAAAGATTGTAATAAGTATCAGTTCACGCACGGTAAGCTTCTATTTCGTTGAGTACTAAGCCATTATAGCGGCTATAGTCTCTAATACCTATTAACTATAAAAACAAGAAGAATTAATCTGTTGTTTATACACATTCGTTTTATAACACCTCTTGCTGCCACTTGCCTAGGAGGCCTAGCTGCTCTTTTCTTATGCAGCGCACTGTTTATCCCTGCGTCACACACTAATAATGAACGCTACATTGCCAATTACGGTAAAGCTTTATCTGCAATGGCTGCAAAACAGGCCATCGATGCTACCTTTAATCACGATTTAGTGCGCTTACAAGTTATTTTGCAAGATGTGGTAGAAAACCCCCATGCATTGTTTGCCACCATTCATGATGTTGAAAATAAATTACTCGTACAAGCAGGCAACGTACACTTGAGTTTGGGAAATAGTACTACATATACAAGCCCTATCGTCTTGCATGACAGTATCGCTGGGTATGTTTCTGTCAGTATCGACGCCGAACCCTGGTCATTACGCTCGATTATTACCTTATTGATTGCTTCAGCAATTTTACTTTTAAGCCTTGCAATATGGTCGTTGTATCGCAGCAAGGCAGTCACTTGGGATTTTTCAAAAATATGGCCTCAGCGAAGCCACGAAGGCAAGAGCGACGAGCTGGGCCAGGCTGAAAACTCTCCGTTAGAAACAGAAACACAGCCTGAACCTGCGACAACCACACTTGAAGAACCTCAAGAACAGGTATTTGCCGTTATTCATATAAAAAATCTCAATGTGCTTAGGCAACAGCTTAACGGCCAAAATTTCAGGGATACCCTGAGCCGTCTAGAAAAGATTATCAGCGATGTTATGGCTCTCTATGGCGGCCATCAATTCCAGCTGGTTGAAAACTACTATGTGCTGACATTCCATGTGCAGGACAGCAAAGGAGAAGCACTTTTCCACGCCATATGCAGCGCGCACTTAGTGCTAGAGCTAGCCAGTATTATAGACCGAATCCCACTTGATTTAGCTGCATTGGTATCGGCTAATGAGCATGACATTACACCAGAGAATATGACGTTCGCAGGCCTAATTGTGGAGGCTACGGCAGGCAGTGAAGCTCTGATCAATCGTCGCATCGAGTTTGTATCACTGGGAACTGATGATGGCCGCCAAGTAGTATCGGGCTTTCATCAACCTTTTCAAAGCCTATTAGAAAACCAGCGCAAGCAACTTGGCCAAATGTTATCTTGCTAGACCCTCTTGCTGAACAATGACACTGAACCATGCTTTCATCCCCTGGTCGAAGAATATTCAAGTTGTATTTCAACGTCAGCCTGTACTTGTGAAGAATTTGTGATTTACTTCATAAGTGAAAAGTGCGATTGTAGAAATACTGTAAAACATATGTCATTGAGCTTTCATAAACTAGTATTAGTCTGCGCGAATGCGTCGCATAGATTACTCTTTTGAGTCAAAGCTTAAGGTCAACTGATGATAAATATAGAACAAGCTGTACTCAATAAATTTCCAGGCTTTGCTGCCCAGCCCACGCTGATACGCAAGCCTGCTATATCCTTTCTTAAGCGCCTGATTCATGAAGACGAAATCAATGCCTTCCTGGAAGACAATAAAGATGCTTGGGGATTTGAGTTTATTGACCGAATTTTCGAGTACTTTAACTTCAGCTACGTTGTCAGCGCTAGAGATAGGGCTAATATCCCGGCGTCCGGCCGTGTGGTAATTTTTGCCAACCACCCGATTGGTTCCCTCGACGGTCTGGCGATCCTGAAGTTGGTGGGCGAAGTACGCTCCGATGTGCGTATCGTTGCTAACGACATGCTCAGCCATTTTAAGGCCCTAGAAGACCTCATCATACCTGTTGATAACATGGTGGGCAGCGGTGCCAGACGCAGCTACAAACGCGTCCTAGAATGCCTGGAAGACGAGCAAGCAATCATTGTGTTTCCCGCTGGTGAAGTCTCTCGTGCACACCCTACTGGAGTCAAGGATACACGCTGGCGTCCAGGCTTTTTACATTTTGCCCGCAAGGCCCAGGCGCCCCTGCTGCCAATTCGCATACACGCTAAAAACTCCCTACTTTTTTACGGCGCCTCGATGGTGTATAAGCCCTTAGGTACGGCACTGCTGGCAAGAGAGATGTTCAATAAGCACTCCCATGTAATCAAGTTCAGTGTCGGCGAAGGTATTCCCAGTCAAACACTTAAATCAGAAACTGTTCATGATAGAACTCTTGTCAGTCGGCTTAAAAAGCACCTATATAAGATAGGCAAGCATCGACGCCCTATCTTTGAAACAGAAAGAACCATTGCCCATCCAGAGGACAGGCGCCAGTTATTAGAAGAGCTTAAAGAATCTGAATGCCTAGGCGAAACACGAGACGGTAATAGAATTTATTTGGTGGATTACAAGATAGATTCTAAGGTCATACGAGAAATCGGACGCTTGCGTGAGCTCGCTTTTCGAAAAGTAGGCGAAGGTACGGGCAAAAAGCGAGATCTAGATCAATTTGATCAACATTATCGCCATTTAGTGTTATGGGATAGAGAAAATCTGGTCATCGCCGGCGCCTACCGCTTGGGAGAAGGCAAGAAGATCATGCAAAGTATGGGAGTAGATGGATTTTATACCCGCACGCTTTATACATTTCGGCCAGAATTTACCCCTTATCTCGAACAGTCCGTTGAACTTGGGCGCAGTTTCGTTAACCCAGATTACTGGGGCAAAGCTAGTCTCGACTATTTATGGCAGGGGCTGGGAAGCTACTTAGCCAAGTACCCAGAAATACGCTACTTGATAGGCCCTGTAAGTATGAGTGCAGAATATCCTAAAGAGCTTATGGATACACTTGCCTACTACTATCGACGCTATCACCCTACGGCAGAGACACTTGCCGATGCTTATCACCCTTACAAGCTGGATCAACAAATTATCGATAAGCTTGATAAGGAGTTTGGGGATCTTGAATCACAAGAAGCTTTTGACTTTATGCAAAAACACTTTGTCAAAAAGGGTCATAGAGTTCCCATCTTATTCAAGCAGTATACCGCGATTTTTGAAAACGGCGGCTTTAACAACATTGTATTCAGTGTTGACCCGGATTTTGGCGATTGTCTAGATGGTTTATGCTTAGCCGACTTACATAAACTTAAAGCCAGTAAACGTAAGCGTTATATAGAAGATCAAAAACTTAACCGAGTCTAGAATTTGTTATTACCCCTGCGGATTAATAACAAATTCCGGGGGTTTTCAAGTGCGCTGTATTAAAAGCGAATGAATAGTTTAAGATCATCTGATAACTAATTATTAAGCTCACACACCACGCAACTTATCTCCGTTATTAACTAACTCCCAGCCCTCACGTATTGCTTCACATTTTTGATTGGTGATAACAATATCTTATATTGTCCAGTAAAAAATGGGTTTACCCGAACAACACCCAAAGGAAATTTTAAGCTCGCAGCATTCGATTAAATGTTACTCTTAATTCACTAATTTATTAGCTCATAAACATGGCAAACTTGTCCGCCATCTTGCCCAGATTAATAGTTAACAAAGCACGAGACACATAATTTTCCATATTGTCGCAATATGACATTACCCCCAAGATCTGCAAAGAAAAACTCAAACTGCAACGACAAAAAATCCAAGCACTACTATCAAAATATAAAAAATTCTGTAGTCTCTGCTCCCCGTTATTTTTCCGTTTTTTTAAATAGTTTGGTAAAGATAGTATGATGATTAAAAAAATAAATTTCTTCCTCTATAGCTTATTATTAGTTATTTCAACAGGCGCCATTGCTGAAAATAAACACTACCTAGATGAAAATAGAGAAGTATCCTTTATTATTCCTTTTTCTCAAAACCATCACTATGTCCACACAGATATTGTAATCAATGCCACACGAGAGCAGGTATGGGAGGTTCTTACCGATTTTAATAGTATGCCAATTTGGAGTTCTAGCTTACTTGGCATCGAAGGTGATATTGAGAATGGTGCCCAAGTGATAGTGAACTTTAAGATCAGAGGTAATGTTTTTCAAGTTCCTCACACTCTTATTTATTATGAAAACTTAGGGTTTGGTTGGGCTGAAGAAATTGGTAATTTACCCGGGATTACAGATAATCATCGTTACATTGTAGGAAGAAGTGACGGCAGTAAAACACTCTTTATTCAATCCGACGAATTTAAAGGCATCAATAGTGAACGCACTACAGCTGACATCGCCGAGGGTGTTAAACAAGTGTATATGACATTTAACCGAGAACTTAAACAAGAAGTTGAAAGACGATTCTCACAATAATTATATTTATATCGCCCTCCTAAACATACCCAATACCACAACAACACCGACACTATAAAAAAGCCCGGCAACAATGCCGGGCTTTTTACATAGAACAAATTATCGAACTACTGCTCGACGATCGAGAGTACTTTCTGTTGGGCTCAACCACAAAGAACTTACACCGCCGGCAGTCACTTCTACTGGCACAGATTGCTGTGCTGGTACAGATATCGCTGGCGTATCAAAATTCACTTGTTTAGCAAGATCAATAACACCTGACTGCGTTCGAGTTTCAGAAGCGCCAAAAAGATCTGAGTACACTAAGCGGTAAGCAAAGCGCGTATCGCCATCTTGTAAAAATCCATTAGGGCCATAGGCCAAGGCTTGGAACTGTAAAATCGAGCTGTTGAAATCTGCTTGTGCGAAGAACAACAAAGCAGTACCAGCTTCAGGGTTAGAAAGATCAGTAATACCACTCACAATTCTACCGTCAGGATCATCTGGATCAGGATTGAAGAATTCAAGATCCTTAACCTCGATTCGATAATCATCTTGACCGTCTTCATCGGCATCAATAAACATGTTGAGGGTCTTACGTGAAAAGTTCGTCCAGTCAGCGCCAGCACTCAAACCAAAGGCAATAGCTGTTGGTGATGTAGAGCGGAAGCCCATAGCTTCAAGAGCCGTATCGGAAGGTGAACTCGTTTGCTCAGCCAAGGTATAAGCAAATACTTGCGCATCGCCGAAAGCATCGTTTCGAACATAGGTGGTGTCGCCTTGATTGCTAAAATTCAATCGCGACGCAGGGTCGGCAATCAGCTGGTAACCGACACGCATTGCTTCATCACCGCTGGTAACTACCAACCATCCGTCCATTTCTGTCAAATCTGTGTCAGCAACCATGTTATTAGCTTGCAGATAGATAGTAACGGGTATAGTTTGCGATTGCCCTGCCCCTACATATACCTCTGAATTGACACTGATTCTTGCTGCACCTTCAGGAAGCTGCTGATTCGGCTCATGAGTAATGCGATAACGCTTGCCTTCATTGGAGAAGTTATTAATGGTAATACTGCGAGTCACTTCTCCATTGTACTCAGGGTTTTGACGCCCAAAACCGATACCGCCGGGTGAAACGTAACTGGTAGCTTGTAAGGCTTTTTCAATATTAATGACACCGGTACCCTGTAAGCTTAATGGTGGAGTACCTGTTGCGTTAAATAAATCGACCGCAGGTGTGGATGTATTTTGAATAATCGCCTTAATACCAGCCACGCTCAGATCTGGAAATTTCTGCTTCAATAGCGCAGCCATTCCAGCTACCTGGGGAGCTGCCATGGAAGTCCCAGAAAGCACTAAAGAACCATCACCTGTGCCAGCTCTTGCAGAAGTAATCGATTGGCCCGGCGCGGAAATATCTGGTTTAAATAGCCCTGTTGCACCGGGACCTCTTGAACTAAAGACCGACATGGAATTATCGTTAGCAGGATTAGGGGCAGTATTAGAAGTCACAAACTCAGTACCAACGGCATTGCCAGCAAGTTCGCTCAATAACACTGTGCCTTCATCGAGGCTAATCATTGCCGCTTCGATGTTAACATCTGTCCCCCCCATAACGATGGCTGGCCCAGGAACGTTATTAACGACTATAGCGGCCTCAGCTCCAGCATCCAACGCACTTTGCAGCTTGGTAGTAAATGAACAGCCGCCGCGAGTGATCAACGCTATGTTACCTTGCGGGATAGCTGCAATGGGCGCACAAGCATCGTAAGGTTCGGCAATGGTTACGTCACCAATGATATCGGTCGTCAATGCTGGAGATATTGCTGCGTATTCAGCAAAAAACTCAAATCGTTCGCCACTTGCAGAGTTGAAAGGGATAAAAAACTCAGGCACGAATCCTGAAACAGAAGAGGCCACGGTAACCACATCTTCTGCAGCACCTGGAGAACCACTTATAAATGGAATTCCGTTACCAGAATTACCCGCGGAAGCCACCACTACGATACCCGCATCGCTAGCATTTTGCGCAGCGCGAGAAGTTTCATCGTTAGGGTTACCAAAGGGCGAACCAAGACTCATATTGATAACATCAACTTTATCTGAAGTATCACCATCACCGTTAGGATCCATCGCACGCTCAATCGCATCGGAAGTCACATTAGTTGAACCATCCGCGCCAAAAACTTTATACGCGATAAGGCTAGCATCTGGAGCAATACCAGTGCCGACAACACCGTCCACACCATTACCCGCCGCAATACCTGAAACGTGGGTACCGTGTCTGCCATCATCGAAAGGGTCAGCATCTGGTTGAGGCGTTGAAGATGCAGCAAATCTTGCGTCATATTCTCTACCCACAAAATCGTGTCCATCGATAACACGAGCAGTGGGAAATGAGCCGGGCTCCACGACAGCAACGTCATTATTGCTGTAGTCGCCACTGCCGCCAAAATCACGGTGAATATAATCGAGGCCTGAGTCGATAATAGCGATGCGTTGGCCTGCCCCAGTGAGCCCGCTAGAATGAGCAACACTGCCGCCAACCCAGGGGGTGCTGTGATCGCGATGGCGACTATGATTATGCTTTTTCATAATCGCAGACACACCTGAAACATTTGTCATTTTGCTAACTTTTTCAGAGGTCGCATAAACGGTAAAACCAACATCAGCTACAATCGAAGAACTGCCAGCAGTAAGGCCTTGGGTATTAAACGCAGCCATTGCTTTGGCAACTTCAGCTCTAAGACCTGCAATATAGTTATCTTTTTCTTGTTTGCTAACGCTCACACCTTGTTCTTTTTTGTTAGTTAGCCAAACACTGACTGGGACTAAATCAAGACGCACGAAGTATGCTTGATTGACCGATGCTTTGCTGGGCACCGTTTTATTAATAGGAGCAAAAGTTTGTTCGAGCACTTCTGCGCTGATAGGTTGATACGCAACTAATAGACTGCAGGATGCTATCGCAGCACAGAGGCGTTTTTTTATTGATGGAATAGACATAAATCATTTTCCTTAGTATTAGCCATATAATTAAGAGAGCTTGAATAAAATGTGTATCAATTACAGAAGTTAAAAAACACTTACGTGTGCAGAAATTATTACTGCATTATTAACTTCCTTGTAAGCATTTGCCCTAATGCTAAACATGTTAAACGAGCGTCGTTTAAAATCACTCAATGAATTTTTTTCAAACACTTTTTTTGCATTTAACTAACACTGTAAGCAGTCACTTTTTTGAACAAATCAAGCTAATATTTGTTAAGTTATTTAGCCTGGTCACACTTGATAAATATTTAATTTTTTATTAATTAACTAAGATATTTTTAGGAATTATTGTTTTGATCTATTATTTATAATTCGATTAAAAAGATGAATAAAAAATCATTATAAAAATAAAAAATGATAGAAAATTAAATTAAAACACTACATATAGCTTACAAAAGGGCTAACCAATAAATATCTATCCAATAAATCAGGAATTAAAAAATCAAACAGAGCTAACGAAATTATCGATTATTTTTTCCGTTAGCACGCACCGCAAAAATTAAATCTAATTTATATTTTAGAGGCTCACAAAATATTATTCGGCCAATTACGGACAGTAATATTTGTCACTGAGTCCCGGGGTCATTAGTTACTTAATTTCTACCAGCAAGATATAAATATGTTTATTTACTTATATTTTTTTAATGATGCTACGTAAAAATAAACGCTCAGCTGTGTAAGTAAAACTTGCAAGCGAAATTGATATACATAGTGAATAAAAAATTCATTATTTTGAGAAAAAATATTTCATATACTACTTTGGTAGTTATCTATAAATATAAAATTTAGTTATCCAAATTTATCTAACATTAAAAATATAGGGAGTTGTTTTTATCGTTTATTAGAAGTCGAGGGGACTAGAGCCGCGCATTGGATCCAGCCCAAATCTTAAAATACTAAACTTGTGACTGACAGAAATAATATTATAGATAAGCACTCACTCCAATCACAAAAAGAATATAGTTGAGGTTTTTGATAAAAACCACAAAGTACTACAGGTTATAATATTTACCTTTATTCCCCAATATAACCTTTCTTTTGGCTTCTTTTTTGACACTGAGCAATGCTTAGGTGGCACCAAATAACAGATAATATCTGGCAGCCATATGATTCAGTAGCGCTGATTGAACGCTTACTCTATCATTAGCAGAAGTGATTCGACCTTCTCAACCATATTGCGTTAACTGGAGACAGCCATGGGTGATACATCAATCAAGCAGTCACTGGAAAAGTTACAACACCTGCTTAACAGCAGTGGTGTTGACGGGGAAACCCTAGCCTTAGCGCAAAAGCTAGAGGCTGATATCCAGCAAACCCTCGATGAGTCAAACGGAGAGGAAAGTATAAATTCGTCGGTGGATTTAGCTTTAGCGCTTGAAAGCCGCTTTGAACTGGAACATCCTGTGGCAGCGGGCTGTGTCAGAGAGCTAATAAATGCACTACATAAGATGGGCATATAAACCAGATTGCAAGTTACAATGTCTATACGCAATATCTATTTATAGTATCTAACCCATCTCGTCAATTGGCTTTTTGTTTGGCCACAAGGAAGTTAAATGTGCCAGAGGTAAAACTGACACCTATCAACACAAGTATCCCGCCCACCACCATAATATGAGTAATACTCTCGCCGAGAAATAGCGCTCCCCACAGTACTCCGAACACAGGTATTAGATAAGTGACGGCAATACTTTTAGTCACACCCTCAGTCTGAAGCAAGCGAAAAAATATCACTAACGATAGCGCTGTGGAAAACACTCCCATGGCAAGGGTACTCCCCCACGCAAGGGCACCTGGCATTTCTGCTGGCCAAAATACTATTGCCATAGGGAACAGGAACGCTGCTGAAAAGAGCTGACTTCCCGCCGCTACTGTCAGTGGCTGTAGTTGGTTCATTTTCAACTTAACGTACACACTTGAGATGGAATAAAGGAAAGTGGCCACTAAAGCACTTACTACAGGCCAAATGCCAGCAGCATCAGACCCACCGTGACTAAAAGCTGATAGTAAATACACCCCCAAGAATCCGATAGCCAAACCTAGCCCCCCCATTACCCCTAGTCGCTCATTCAAAAAGTAAAAAGCCGCAACTGCCCCAAAAAACGGGGTGGTGGCATTGAGAATCGAGGTTAAACCCGCTGGCAAATAAAGAGAAGTATAAGCAAATAAAGTAAAAGGTATGGCGGTACTTGTTACGCCGAGAAAAACAAATTGCAGCCAGTGAGTAAGAATTAACGACATCTGTTTTGCCGCCAATACAAAGGGGATCAAAACCAGAGCGGCAATACCCGTGCGCACAAATATTAAGGCAATGGGGCCAAATTCAGGGCTACTGATACGCAAAAACAAAAACGAACCGCCCCACATGGCCGCCAATATAAGTAAATTAAAATACAGCTTCATAAAGAAAATTCAAACGAGTTGATAGGCACTTGCGTAAGTTTTGTCAGCCTATGGCAGGAAGACACGAGAATTTAGATGCAAGTTTAGCGTTTTTACAGGAGAAGGTGAACAGGCACTAGCTCCCTCCCGTAAAAACCATATGCCACATTGATACGCTAATCTCTCGATTTAGCGGCTTTTATTGTGTTTCTATAATATAAAATACAGTGAGAATCTTGTTCTGTAACTGCAAAAGTGCGTACATTTTGATCACTTTAGAGTTTTGGGATAATCTCCTCCCCTACTCACATCATAATAGGTTGCCATAATGTAACTAACGGAATGATATACCATCGAAAGCCATTACCCATTAAATTGACCCAAGCTTAAGTAATAGTAATGAATTTGATACAAACAAGAGATTGGACCCACACGGAAAAAGACGAGCCTCGCGGCTATATCCAACCGAAAAAACTGACAGAACTCTGGTTCCATACCGGCACAGCCTGTAATTTGTCATGCCCATTTTGCCTCGAAGGCTCAAAGCCTGGCGATGACAGATTGAATCGAATTAGCCTTGAAGATGTTCGAAGCTATATGGATGAAGCGGTGGAATTAGGTGTAGAGCAGTTCTCCTTCACTGGCGGCGAGCCTTTCGTAGTTAAAGATATTGTTCGCATCCTTGAGTATGCATCTAAGCTGAAACCATGCCTAGTACTTACTAATGGTACAGAACCTGTTCTTAGACGAGAAAAAGACCTTTTAAAGCTTGTAGGCAGCCTCCACCCTATTTCGTTTAGAGTCAGTATCGACTACGTGGATGAAGAACGTCACGATGCGGGTAGAGGTAAAGGCTCCTTTGCCAATGCCTTACAGGGTATGGCATTACTTGAAAACCTGGGTTTTAAAGTATCGTTAGCACGGCAGATGGAAAAAGGTGAAGATAGTAATGCCGTCGATGAACAGTTTCGTCAACTACTTGCAGCCCATGGGATTTCACAAGATATGACGATTGTTTCTTTTCCTGACTTTTTGCCCCCCGAATCCCTCGCCGATGTGCCGGCAATTACCGAACACTGTATGACCACTTACCAAACAGAAGCAAATAGAGCCGCCTACATGTGCGCGTTCAGCAAAATGCTCGTTAAACAGAATGGCAAAATGGTCATCTATGCCTGTACATTAGTGGATGATGATCCCCGCTATGGATTTACCGGCACCTTAAAGGAGAGTATTCAACCACGGGTTATGCTTAGACATCATCGCTGCTTTTCTTGCTTTTCCTTCGGCGCTTCTTGCAGCGAAATATAATAAAAGCTATGACTGACAATGTAGCGAAATTAGTAATGTATGTATTAGCCAAATCAGCATTAACTGATTTTGATTGATAGTAATTTTGAGTGATAAAGAGAAACCTAAATTATGTTAGATGAAGTCAAAAACTACTATGGTAACACCCTGCAAAGCTCCGACGACTTGCTAACCAACGCCTGCTGCACAGGCGCAGAACCACCCGAATATTTAAAGGGTGTTTTATCTGGCATTCACGATGAAGTCATGGCTAAGTATTATGGCTGTGGTTTGGTTATCCCTCAACAGTTAGAAGGTACTAAGGTACTAGACTTAGGTTGTGGCGCAGGTCGAGATGTGTACGCTCTATCACGCTTAGTGGGCGAGCAAGGACGTGTTGTCGGTGTGGATATGACAGACGAACAACTAAACGTTGCCAAGAGTCACCAATCTTATCATGCAGAAAAATATGGCTACCAAAAATCCAATGTCGAATTTGTTAAAGGAGAATTAGAAAACCTTGCCTCCCTGGGTTTAGAAAAAAATAGCTTCGACATTATTGTATCTAACTGCGTTATCAACTTATGTGTAGACAAAACAGCCGTACTGCAAGCTGCTTATGATTTACTTAAACCCGGTGGAGAAATATATTTCTCAGATGTTTACGCCAGCCGACGTGTACCTGAAAATCTTAAAAGTGATCCCGTTTTATATGGCGAATGCTTATCAGGTGCTTTTTATTGGAATGACTTTATCAATACCGCCAAAACCGTAGGCTTTCGTGACCCTCGCCTAGTAGAAGATTCCCCCATAATCGTTGAACGTCGTGATTTAGCAGAAAAGCTTGAAGGTATAGAATTTTATTCTGCCACCTATCGCTTATTTAAACTTGAAAGCCTAGAGCCTTATTGTGAAGATTATGGCCAAGCGGTTATTTACAAAGGCAGTATTAGTCATCACCCACACTTCTTTAAACTGGATAACAGCCATATTATTGAAAGTGGTAAAGTTTTCCCTGTGTGTGGCAATACCGAAAGTATGTTGCGAGAAACTCGTTTTGCAGAACACTTTGAATTTATTGGCGATCGCAGTCGTCACTACGGAATATTTGAGGGCTGTGGAACTGCGATTCCTTTTAATAAAGATGAAGTAACGCAAGCTTCCGATAATAGTACTGGATGCTGCTAGAACCTGCTCAACTTAACAATTTATCATTTAGGTTTAATAACTAAAGCTAAGGGAATAGGCCGGTTTCTTTTGTTTGGCAAAATATTGCCCTCTGCATCTTTTGCCACATCACTACCATAAGTGGTGACACTTTTTTTATCAGAAGAATACAGGTCTGTTTTTCCAATTTGAGTCATACTTGAAGAACCACTATTATCGAGATTAATTGCTGAAATACAGCCTTTTTCTTTAAAAAGCTGTGCGAATTGTCGTGCCGTGATTCCATGCTCGCGAGAATCGGTGGTCGCCACGACAAACACTAACTTACCATCAGGTTTAACACCGACACCCGTGCGGGAAACTGGCAAGTTCGGTTTGTTGTTCTCCGGTGTGTGTATATATCCGTCTGCGCCAAGAATTTTAAAACCATTAATAGTATGACTTTTATCTTCTAAATTTTTAGGCTGGTAACAGCTTGGATCTACTTGCATTTCCTCGGCAGTATGAATAACAGCGCCAGTATCTCGAAAAGTAATGGCATCCAGCCTCTGCCCTTTATCCCCTCGAGTGTGAGAAGCTAATACCTCACCGCCACTAACAGCAGGCCCCATTGGAAAACTTGCTAAAGATGTATGGGGATTTAATCGCTCTTTAGTATCTTGTCCACCCTCGCCACTTGGAAAAATATTAAACCAACCAGCGTTTATAACAACCATGTTACCGATAACTTCTTGGGGGTCAAAGTTACCGCCTTGCGGCATAACTGAGCGAGTAGCCCACTCCTCTGTTAACAACATAGGTGCATCAAAATCCGGGGCAGAATTTGCTTTGGTTAATGGATTTCTCGCATTAAGATCCATGCCCCCTAAGTAATCTGCAACCGTCCTTGGGTCCGGGACAAATATATCTATTTTGCTTGGGTCAACTTCTAAGATATTCCCGCTAAATGCTGGATGTTTTATTAAATCAGGGGCAATTTTGCTGAAAGTAAGGTCGTTTGCTAAATCATCCACCATCAAAAATTTTTGTATATCAAATTGTTTACGTTGCATTGGGGTTACATGTACTCTATCTACAAGTTTAGGATCATCTTTTTTATAAACATCCACAATTGCAGCTAAAATATCTTCTTGTTCGGGCGCAACTGCACGTAGAGTTAATCCTTTTTCCATGATTAAATTTACTTCAGACATAATCATGTCTTTGGCACTTTGCAGAGAGTAACCGGAGTTATTTTTCAAAAATACAGCCGCACTCTTAATACGATCCAATAATGTTCCTGGTGATACTAGCTGCTGATGAACTAGCATTTTATCTATCTGTTTTTTTGACTCTGATCCTTCAAGGGAGATAACCCCATTTGCAGGGACACTTGGCTTTTCCAAAGCATCCATAATTAACTGTCGAGTATGACAGTGGGCAGGAAGTAGTGGATCATGCCTGACTTCGTCAAAAACATTGTCAACTAAGCTTTTGTATTGAGTAGAATCATCACCCATTTTAGACCTTAAAAAAAGCCCAATATCATGACTCGGAACACCACTACTTATAAGTAGGCCTTTTAACGAGTTAGTGAGTTTTTTATCTTCAACTTGCGCATACAATTGATGGCGGCTCAGTAAATTAAAACAGCTTCTAATAAACATACTCTCTTATTGAAAAAACATGTACAAAAGGTTTTTGCCATGGATTATCAGCCCTAACATTGAATATTAATTATTATTTTTATTAGATAAAGGGCACCACAATTAACAAAGATACACCCATATATCTTGTTATTTTATCGTCGATAGATTTATCGCCAACTTAGAAAATTATTTTTTATTGTTAACTTTACAGCGTTAGTGTAGTGAAATTTTTATTTGTCCCTAATTTTTTGACTAAAAAAATAATACAGATCAAAAAAATTTATAATATAAAAAGCAGTATGCTGGACACTAATGTTTGAAAGGAATGCCCCCGCAATCAACTTCATAAAGTTAATTAAATGCAGGAGCCAAATGCATGACAAATTAAGATAGGAAATGTACAGGAAAACTCTTTCTATTTTAGCGACACCAAAGCAATTGATGTACCAAATTTATTAGCAGCGAAGTAAAAATTACTTCCAAAGCTAAAATGATTATAGGTCTAAGCCATCCCATCCGTTAGCGGTGTCAATACCTAGGCTGGCATCATCGGCATAGCCATAAATCACATGTTCAAGCTCAGGTATTTGGCTTACTAATTCACTGCCAGTAAGATTGGCCGCTAGCATATCACCCTGAATATTTTTAACCGTATACAAAGGTTCATGTTTGCCGGAATACATTTCTACAACATAGTGTCTAGACTTTAACACGCCCACCACTTCATTGTGTTCTGCTTGGGCGTTAAAACTATTACCCAGTGCAACAACAAGGCAAGCAAAAAGCATCGGTTTTAGTGTGCGAGAGATCATGATTATCCCCTTAAATTAAGCGATGTGTTATTTACTTAATAAGCATACTCCGTAACAGACGAAATTGTAAGCACTAACGCTGCAACTAGCGGTTGCCCACTTAAAATAAGCCCATTTGCCGCCCAGCAATCTCCTTAAAAGAGCTTCCCATAAACTGCACAATACCATCCACTATAGGCTCAATTTGGCGTTCTATATAAAGCTCGTAGTCTAAGGCTGAAGTTGTATACTCCAGGGGCTCCGGACCGTTAATTGTCATCACATATTGAATCCAACCGCCACGAGCATAACGTACAGGCTTATCTTCTCGCTGCAGCTTATAATCGGCGATGCGGGCTGCCTGCACATGAGGAGGTACATTTCGCTGGTAGTCATCCAGGCGGCGGCGGATACGTTTGCGGTAAATAAGTTTATCGTCACATTTACGAGCATACACATCGTTTACTGTCTGGCGGATAAATTCCTCAAAAGGTTCATCAAAAAAAACGCGACGATAAAGCTCTCGCTGAAAATCTCGCGCCAGCATGGTCCAATCAGTGCGAACAGTCTCCAGACCTTTGAAGACTAATTCATCCTTGCTATCTTCACTACCGCTCTCATTGTCATCCATAGAAACTTTGCGTCCAGCATAACGCTTTTTACTACCCGCATCTGACCCTCTTACAGTGGGCATAACAAATTGTGCAAAACAAGTTTCAAACTCTAATTCCAAATAAGAATTTAAACCATATTCCTCGAACAATGTTTTTTTCCACCAAGCATTTAAATATTCAGTAAGTTTTTTCCCAAGAGTTAGTAAATCTTTTTTATTAACATCAAGAGCAATATTTTTAAGCCATACAAATAGGGAGTCCGTATCGCCGTATATCACTTCGTAGTCTTGCTCTTCTACCAAGCGTTTTGTTTGCGTCAATACTCTATGCCCTCGCAAAGTGATGGAGCTGGGTAAGCGAGGATCGAAAAAACGGCAGCCTGGAGTGCCCAAGACACCGTAAAATGAATTCATAATAATTTTTATAGCTTGCGAAGTGGCTGAGTTTTTATCTCGCTTAGCGCGATCACGCGCTTGCCATAGTTCGTCGATTAAATTGGGGAGAATATTATTCTCTTTATCAAATACGGCACCATTAAAGCCAGGAACGATTTTCTCCCTATCGACATCCTGGGTTTCCTTGCCATTGAGTTCAAAACTTAAAGCAAGTGTTTGGTTAGCTGATACTAGTGCTAATGGGTCTATTTTGAACGTACGGATAATACTGGGATACAGACTTTTAAAATCTAGTACTAATACATTTTGATAAAGTCCTGGCGTTGAGTCCATCACATAACCGCCAGGGCTACCCACTCCTACTGGGCTTTTATTTAAAATAGGAGCCACAAAACCCTTACGATGTAACAGAGGCAGATAACGGTTATCAAATGCAGCTACCGAACCGCCAAAACGTTCAAGAGCTAAACCCGTCATATTACCCCGTTCAAGGGCAAATTGAATAAGGTTAGTGGTTTGAAATATCTCCCAAACAAGTCGACAGTCTTCCAAGTTATACGCAGCCAATGCCGGTTTATTGTGAACAAACAGCTCGGTAATTTCAGCACCGCGATTATCAACATCGTGAATAAGTTTACCGCGACCAAGCACATAGTTAGCAACATACTGTAAGGAAAAACTTTCGAAATTATAGGTGGCTGATTTTAATGTATCAATACCATCAAGTACTGCCCGGCCAGGGATGGTCAACGTAAAGTATTGATCATCATCACGCGCCTGCCTCCATTCGATAGTACTTTGTGCTCGCCCTAAAGTCAGAGGAATACGCAGAGCATCAGCCTTGCGCTGTAAAAAGCGTAAGTCGAAATTAATAACATTCCAACCAATAATAATATCCGGATCAACACCATTGAACCATTGCAAAAAAGCCTGCATCAAGGCCTTCTCATTATCATAATAATATATCGTATCATCTGGCTCTGTATTATCCCGACCTACCATAAACACCAGAGACTGTTTAGAAGAAGTATTCTTATCACTACCTTTTTTAAAAGTACTATTATTAGGAATAAAAGTATCAAGGTATACGCCTATGGAATAGAGTTGCTCACCCTGCATGGAGGTTTCAATATCTAACGAAACAATGGTTAATACCGGATACACAGTTTTTGTCTGGATAACAGGATCAACTAGTTCCAAGTAATTCTCATGAACAATAGCTTGCCCTTTTGCACACAGGCTTCCGGTAATAAAACGTTCCATTAAAAAGCGGCTGGTTGGTCGAATATCCGCTTCCAGTGGCGCTAAACCATGTTTTATTAATTCATCGCGGGCTAAGTACAAGCCTTTTTGCTGTAAAAAGTAAAAACCAGTAACAGGCTGGTATTGAAAGGACTTTAATTGCAGTTCTTTAGTATACCAGCTATCAGTTTTTAAACCGCGAATAGAACTCAGAAGCTTTTTAGCTTGTTCTAGGTCAGGTTCAGCAAGGAAAAATACTGCCTTTTGTTGGTTGATAACAAGTTTAACAGGGCCATTTGCTGTTTTTATCCAGAAAACAAGTTGCAAATGTTGGCTATGATTCGACTTGGAAGATCGAGGGTAAATATCTTGCCATTGCCGACTTAATATAAACCCTTCAAATATATCGTTATCAGACATTACTCTGATGACCTAAAGTAGAGATATGCAAATCATGAAAATATAGCGTGTACAGTCTTTACAAAAAATTATTTTTTACGTCGATTAAGTTCTTTATTTTCTAACTTTTTGTTATCGCTCTTTTTAAACATGACATAGGTCGCACCATAACTACCATGGTGCTTTTGCGCAGTGTGAAAAGCCAGAACTTCATCTAATTGAGGTAGCCAATGGGCAATACAGCTTTTTAATAGCGCAGGCGTCTCCCGACCTTCACCTTTGCCGTGAGTAATGAGCGCGAAGCGCACGTCGTTAGCAACGCAGTCCTTGACAAATTGATAGACTAGCTTGCGTGCCTGCTCAACGGTCATACGATGCAAATCTAAGCGTGCATCTAAAGCATATTTACCCAAACGCATCTTTTTATAGACCCCATGCTGCACTCCAGGCTTACGATAAGCCAGTAGCGCTAAAGGATCGACCATTTCTACCGGCGCCGAAGACAGTGGATCGGCTTGGCTTGCCTGTATGCTAGCAGCCGCCTTGCGGCGTTCGGATTTATCTACGCCCTGATCACGGTTTTTATTAACGGCAACACGCTTTTCGGTGACGATAGGTTCTACATCGTCACCGAGCATTTGCTTAAACAATTCTTCATCATTCATCGAGTCAATCACATACTACTCGATAACTTTATAGCAAGGTATATATTCATTGGTGGGAATTTTCATACGTTTTTGCGCAACAAACGCGCGTAGTAACTCCCCCAATGGTGCCGCTATTTCTTTATCACCGTGAATTTCGTATGGTCCTTTCTCAGCCACAGCACGAATACCGTGCTCTTTTACATTGCCATCCACAATTCCAGAAAAAGCTTTACGTAAATTAGCAGCAAGTTTATATGTTTCTTGATTTTTATGTAAATCAAGCGCTGCCATCTTTTCGTGGGTCGGATTGAAAGGCTTTTGCAAGTCTTCGTTTATTTTTAATACCCAGTTGTAGTAGTAGGCATCTTTGGTTTTCAGACGGTAATCACGAACTGTTTCCATATGCGCTGTCATTTTCTGTGCAACCAGCACCGGGTCATTAATAATAATTTCGTATTTCGATTGCGCCTCTTCACCAAGAGTTACACCAATAAACTGATTAATCTGCTCGAAATAACCGCGCGACTCTTCTGGCCCGGTAAAGATTAATGGGTAGGGTATATCTTTATTATCTGGGTGCAATAAAATACCCAAGATATAGAGAATTTCTTCCGCTGTACCAACACCACCTGGAAATACAATAATACCATGACCTGCACGAACAAAAGCCTCTAGACGCTTTTCAATATCGGGCATAATGATTAACTGGTTAACAATCGGATTGGGAGATTCGGCCGCAATAATACTCGGTTCTGAAATCCCAACATAACGACCTTCTGAACGCATTTTAGCGTGGCCAAAAGTCGCACCTTTCATTGGGCCTTTCATCGCACCAGGACCACAGCCGGTACAGATATCCAAACCGCGCAAGCCCATTTGATAACCCACTTCTTTAGAGTAATCGTATTCTACCTCGTTAATAGAATGGCCACCCCAGCACACCACTAAGTTGACTTCGCTATTGTTTTTTAACAGGCCAGTGTTGCGCACAATGTGAAATACACCGTTGGTAATACCATCGGGCTGAGAGAAGTCAATATCGCGATTCTCTTGCAGTTCATTGTTGATATAAATGATATCACGCAATACTGAAAACAAGTGCTCTTTAATACCGGTGATCATTTTACCATCAACAAAAGCATGCTCTGGCGCATTGTTAATTTTGAGCTTAATACCGCGCTCTTGCTCAATGACTTCTACAGAGAAGTCTGAGAATTGCTCAAGAATTTGTTTGGTGTCGTCGGTTTCAGCGCCGGTATTTAATACCGCCAAGGCGCAGCGGCGAAAATTTTCATGGATGGTTGAGCCCTGAGCTTGGGCGAGTCTTGCCACTTCTATTTGCGACAATACATTTAATGTTTTTTCTGGTCTTATTTTTGTCGAAATCTTTCCGTTCACTAGTGTTCCTATTACTAAATTCGTATTAAAAAGTATTTACTCGTCACCGCAGGTGTAATAAAGAATGGAACTAGTGTCATATCGAGCAGTTTTTTCAAACCGCCAAATGTGTTTTTGTATGTTTACCATTCTTAACGCCAGTTTCTCAATGTCGATAAACGCATCGATAATTACGATGTTCACTATAACTGGCGACGACCTGATCACGAGCGATCAGTATGCATCCTCTACTTGAAGCTTGCTTTCAGGCCTTTTCACACCTCTACAAAGCGTTTATGGCACTCGAGCAGATAAGCTCACAAAACCATATATCACAACGCGATGTTTCGGTGCATCGAATGGTGTCTAAACCTAAAATATCAGGCGTTCAAGCGATGCTCTATTAGCTCGTCCACTACTGAGGGATCGGCTAATGTCGATGTATCCCCCAAGTTTTCCAGCTCATTGGCGGCAATTTTGCGTAGTATACGACGCATAATTTTACCTGAGCGTGTTTTTGGCAGCCCAGGCGCCCACTGAATAAACTCAGGCTTAGCGATTGCGCCAATTTCTTTACTACATAGGGCAATTAGCTCTGCACGAAGTTCCTCACTTGGCTGGCAGTCGCTCATCAGGGTTACATAAGCGTAGATGCCCTGGCCTTTAATATCATGAGGATATCCCACTACCGCGGCTTCTGCCACCTTATCATGTAACACTAAAGCACTTTCCACTTCGGCGGTTCCCATACGGTGGCCAGAAACATTAAGTACGTCGTCTATACGTCCGGTGATCCAATAATAACCATCGCTATCTCTACGTGCCCCATCACCGGTAAAGTAGTAGCCGGGATAGGTACTAAAATAGGTTTGGATCATGCGCTCGTGATCCCCGTATACAGTGCGTATTTGACTTGGCCAAGTACTTTTTATAGCCAGGCTGCCTTCTCCTTCACCACTAATTTCATTGCCTTTGTCATCAAGCAGCACCGGTTCTACACCAAAGAAAGGTAAGGTTGCAGAACCAGGTTTCAGCGCCATAGCCCCAGGCAAAGGGGTAATCAACTGCGCCCCTGTTTCTGTTTGCCACCAGGTATCCACAATGGGACAGCGGGCTTCACCAACGACGTGATGATACCACTCCCAAGCTTCGGGATTAATCGGCTCACCAACCGTGCCTAATATTCTAAGACTTTTTCGTGACGTTGCAGTGACCAATTCATCTCCCAAGCCCATCAATGCACGCAGTGCCGTCGGCGCCGTGTAAAAGATATTGACCTGATGTTTATCACAAATCTGCCAACAACGACCACCATCGGGATATGTGGGAACACCTTCAAACATAAGGGTAGTGGCACCATTCGCAAGAGGGCCATAGACAATATAAGTGTGGCCGGTTACCCAACCCACATCGGCGGTACACCAATAAATATCACCATCGTGATAGTCGAAAGTATATTTGTGCGACATGGCCGCTTGTAGTAAGTAGCCACCAGTCGTATGCAGAACACCTTTAGGCTTACCAGTAGAGCCGGAGGTATAGAGGATGAACATGGGGTCTTCCGCATCCATGGGCTCAGGAGCGCACTGACTTTCTACTTTGGCACCCAGCTCGTGGTACCACACATCTCGCTCAGAAGACCACTCAACCGCACCTGATGTATGCTGAATGACAAGAACGGTATGCACATTCGGGCAGCTGGCCACTGCTTTATCGGCATTGGCTTTTAGGGGGATGCGTTTACCGCCGCGAACCCCTTCATCAGCAGTAATCAGTAATTGGCAATCGCTATCGAGAATACGATCCTTGAGAGCTTCTGGTGAAAAGCCACCAAAAACTACCGAGTGAATGGCGCCAATTCGTGTACATGCCAACATCGCATAAGCGGCTTGCAAGATCATCGGCATGTAAATACAAACACGATCGCCCTTTTTTACCCCTCTTGCCTTTAGAGCATTAGCAAAACGGCACACCTCATCATGTAATTGCTGGTAACTAATTTTTTTATCAACATTAGGATCATCACTTTCCCAAATAATGGCCGTCTGCTCGGCGCGTTCAGGTAAGTGGCGATCGATACAGTTGTAGCTGACATTTAGTTGGCCGCCTAGAAACCACGCAGCATGCCCTTGGTGAAAATCAAACTCCCTCACAGTGTGCCATTTCTTATCCCAACTTAAAAAGGCCTCCGCCTGCTCAGACCAGAAAGCATCAGGCTCACTGATTGAACGCTGATACATATCGCGGTATGTCTCTTGATCAATATGGCATGATTGAGAAATAGATTCCAATACAGGATAAGTTTTAATGTCGGACATGTGCACACCTCGCTTATTATCATTATGACTGGTCATGATACGTCGCCAAACAGAATCTTGATGGCTTTGCTATGATGTCAATCCTAAAGTAAAGAACTATCTAACGTCTATAAGACGTTGGGTTTATATGTGTGTGGCACAAAAATCTAAAATGTAATACACAGAGCATAAAGTGCTACTGCTTATGTGACGCTACTCAATACTAATAACCGAGAAAATAAAACATCAGAACCTGATTTAACTCATCACGAACCTTGAACATATCAAAGTAGAGAGCAAAACACATCGCGAGTAAAGGAGAATAATAGAGAGTATGCTTGAGCTTAAATAGGAGAACATTGTTGCTTTATGTTTTTGACTAGGGTCTGAATAAATGGCAAGTTAATGGGCATACTTAGTTCTGCTGTATTATCTAAAAATTCTTTAGTAGATGCCATTCTAAGTAAGGGGTGATCAACATCAACTGGCACTACTAAGCCTCGCTGTTGACGTAGCTTAAACCATACTAAAATTTCATAAGGTAATAGGTATAGACTAGGCAAAAATAGCTCGCTAAAGTCAAATGCATTGTTCTCTAAATTATCAAGGTTCGTCGCCGACGATATCCTCGCTTGGGCAATATGATTATCTGCCAGAAGTAAGACATACTTTTCTAACTTACGCTGATCTTGCGTATCCCAGTTATTTAACACTTCTTGAAATAAATCAAAATCTTTTGGTTTGAATGCTTTATTTATATCTAACTTTTTTTCATTATGCTGGATATAAAGACCTGCAATAAACCACGCAATATGCGCATTAGGCTGCCCTCGTTTCATAATCGATGAGACACTGTTTAGTGAGTCGATCAAATGCTTACCTACAAGTTCCGCATTTTTCTTTTGATTAAGAATAATACACAAAGATAAGATGAGTAACGCCTTATTCATTGGCACAAAAGGCTTTGGGCTTGGAATATAAGAAGAAGACAACACCCCATAGTGTATCACAAATACACCATAAGCACTTGCCTTAGTCAGGTGTTCGGTAGCAATTACATTATCATTTAACTTCGTTTTAGCAAACATACCGTACTCGAAATGAAGTTCAAATAGCTCATAAACTGATTTAAAACCAAGAGCATCGATAGGTTGCTTAGGGTCTTCTAAAATAGGCCATGTAGACTCATTAAATATCTTACAATATTCATTTTCCTCAAATGGAATATGATATTTAAAGTTGATATCCTCTTCGACAGCATCATCGTATAAATTTTGCAAGAACTGTATGTGATTATCCATCATGGCTTCTCTTATTATAGTATGTAAAGCATTATCGTTTTGACTATTCTCTACACACTGACATTTTACTTATCTATCAGCCTCATTTAAGACAAATTTTTTCGCTTCATCCTCGGGAGGAAAGGCATATAAAGCAAAAGCGACAATCTGCTCCATACTTTTGTCAAAACGAATGGATATCGCATACGGTTTGCCATCTTCACGAACTAGCTTCCATGTTCGAGATGACTTTAGATATTTATGACCAAAGGCCGCAGAAGAACCTATTTTCTCTTTTACTACAGCATAAGAATCTGATCGCTTTATACCATACAATAAATCATGCGGGTATTCCTCATGAACAAAGGATTGAAATACAAGTGGGGAACCTTGGCTCGCTGTTTCGCCACTAATTTCTTTAAAAGTAAACTCTAATCCTAAATCGGATTTTTCCGTAGAGACATCCCCTTCAGTAATATAGCTATCATCTAAAATTGGTAGATTTAAGCCCAATGAGTCAAGAGCGGAAATAACGACATCACTATCCATTGGTAGATAAAGCAGATCAATTACATCTTCAATTTTCATATTTTCCTCTATAAACAGTGGCTGATGGCCGCATCGATAATTTCATCAAAATATTCTTGCCCTAGTTTTTCAAACTCATTCAGCTGGCTGATAATTGCGGCGCGGCAAGGGTCATTCATATGCATTTTTTTAATTGTTTGTTTCTTTACTTCTTTAACTTCAGCTTTAGCAATGTCAGGTAGACTTTTACCTCTTGCCATAGCTTGACCAGCAGTAGTATGTGGCGCTGTAACTTTTGTTTTCGCTTTATGTACATCATGTGGTATTGCCAGTGTATCCATATTTTTACTAATCTGATTTTTTATACATTTCTTCTCAGCTGCACTCATTTCAGCCATATCAACACTATTATTAACATGACCTTTAGATGGCAAATGATCCTTATCAAGCTTTTCACTATCTGTTTTCTTATCTTTACTATGGCCACCACTACCTTGGTCTTTATATTTTTTCTTATCGCCGCACTTAATTTCTTTCCCTTTTGACTTATTTTTTTCTTTAGTTTTTGTAGTTTTAACTTTTTTAGATTTTGCCAGACATTTTTGCAGGGCATCTTCTAGGGCATCGAACTGGTCGTAAAGGTCTTTTAATTCAAGGCCCAAATTTACCAAATCATAAGCACTCCACGCCGCCATTGCCCAGCCTACAAAAGGTACAGCGGCAGCACCAAGCTTAGCCGTTTGTTTAGCGACAACTTTAGCTAGTGGCTTTATCGCTTTTTTATATAATTTATTTTTCTTTCTCTCGATTGCTTTACATACTGGGTTGTAACCGGCAGGATCGACGAAGTTCACCGGGTTATTTTCAACGTAGCGATAGAAGTTGGTGTCGCCGGATATAAAACCCATAGGGTCGTTGCTAAGAAAACGTTGAATTTGCGGATCATAGTAACGAGCGCGATAATAGTAAAGATCGGCAGCATCGAACTCGCGTCCGGTGTACGCATAAGGATTATATGTTTCCTGTTTTTTTGTATGTTTTAAAACAGTACCGTAGCTATCATCATATTCGAATTGTTCTACTATTTCACCGTTGGCGTCCGTCAACATTGTGATACTGCCTTGGTGGTCGCGATGATAATAATAAGTACGTTGTGTTTTCGCTTTTAGTATAGCTTGTTGGTCTATTTCATTGAGAGAATCGAAATAGGTTTTTTCTACATCACTTAAAGACAGTACTTCATGATTATGTGTAGTGATAGATAGAGGCACATCAATTTCATCGCCGTGAACAATACTTGCTAGCAGTTTCTTGTCTTCATCCAATACAGCAATGATATTGTGCTGATCATATAAATAATGGTGAATAGATTGTTGTACTTGCTGATTATTCTCAAACAATGTAAGCGACTTACTTACTCGTCGATTTAGTGCATCGTATTGAAATTGTAAACATTTAATGCACTCATTATTTTCATCATAAGTGGAAACTTCTTGTAGCTGATCAAATAAATTATAAAAGTAATAAACGCTTTCTGAGTGATCTAAACGTTGCTTTTTAACTAGGTTGCCACGCTTATCATAACTATATTGATAGTAGTTATTTTTTAACAACTGATTGTTGGCGGCATTATAAGTGGCACGGTAGGTAAGTGCATTATCATACTTACTAAGTAGCAGATTACCCGCATCATCATATTCAAAGCTATGCTTGCCCGCGCTAGTTAGTCGTCCGGCGGCATCATAATGATAGCGTATTTTTTTATCTGTTTGGCTGCAGTTTTTTTCAGCCAATAAGCCTCTGGAGTCAATACTGTAGTTAAGTTCTGCCAAGTTCGATAATTCGCGAGTATTGGCAGTTGTTATCTGCGTGATATTGCTGCTTTCGTCATATTGAATTGTATCAGCAAGATCATTTGGAAAAGTGCGTTTGATTATATCGCCATTGGGATTATGTAATTGTGTAATACAATCAAGTTCCCTTTGCACTTGGTTCATACGCTGCTTAGAATCATAACGATAGTTATGAGATTCCCCCATAAAACCGACACCTGCATGCAAGTCGCCCTTTGAAGTATACCAGCGGCTTACCTCAATTCCGTGTTGTCGGCTGGCGACTAAACGACTTTCACTATCATAATTAAATGTAAGCTTTTGTCCGTTTAAATTCGCACTAACTAAGTCACCATCGGAATCATACTGACACAGTAACTTCTCTTCATAATAGCGAGGGTTTTCAGATGAGCTATCATTGGTTTTTTGACGGGCGGTAACTTGCACTACGTTACCTAGGTCATCGTAATGAAAAAACATCTCACTATTATCTTCACGTTGAATAGCAATCAGCTGGCCGCGATCATTATGACGATAGCGTCTACGACTTTCGTCACCATTTTGCTGGCCGATGACCCGGTCTTTTTTATCATATGCATAACACGTGGAGTTTCCACTTGCATCAATAATATGATCCAACTGCTGGCTATCGTTGTAAACAAATTTTGTGGTGTGATTTAGTTCATCTCTATGATGGGTGATGAGATCGAGAATATCGTATGAAAATGTTTCAAGATTACCCTGAGGGTCACTTTGGCTAACTTTACGCCCAAGCTCATCGTAGGTCATTTGAAAGATATTATCGCGAGCGTCGATAATATGAGTAATCTGATCCTTATCATTGTAAGCAAATTTAGTAACACTTCCTTTCGCGTCGGTGCTCACCGTGCGACGCCCTTTTTCGTCATATTGATATTTAAAAATAACATCGTTCGATATAGCAGTGCTTAACAAATTATAACGTTCATCATACACATTAATAATTTTACGACCATCATCACTGACGACAGCAGGCTGAGGATTATTACCTTCGTATTTGTATGTCACTTGGTGACCACAGCTGGCACAACATCCGTTTGTCACGGATACTAGACGATGACGCTCATCATACTCTTCAATTCGCGGATCACCGTCATTGATAATGATTTTTGCCGTGCGCGTAGTAGGATTATAATCTTCTCGCTGAGTACTGCCATCAACAGCGGTAATAGCTTTTATCACACCGTAATCATCTAAGCCATAGAGTATCGACTGTTGCTGTTGGTTAATTTTTTCAACCAGTTTTTGCTGGTGATAGATATAGCGAAAAGTCTCACTATCTTCGGTGTATCTGTTGACTCTACCATTATCTCCATAGCCAACACTAAGACCTATTTTTCTAGCAGAATCACGCACTTCAATTAAACGAGACCAAGGTAGAGGTGCTTCATCTCTTTTACCATTTGCAGGAACTGTATTTTGCAATGTTTGATAAACATAATGTTCGCTGCGACCTGCCGGTGGTGTGATCTGAATAAGATTATCATCTGCATCATAGTGGTATTGCCACGTTCGTTGCGAGTGATCATACATACGATTGACACAGTGGCGAGCGTTATATTCAAAATGTAAGCGTGCACCACTGCTATTGTAAATACTAAGTAAGGCGCCATTCGCTTTATAGTCAAACTTCAACCAGTTTTGATTAGCGTCTCGGATTTCTAATAAGCGATTATTTCTATAGATTTCCGTGGTGGAATCAAAATAGTTTAATATCCAGTATTTACCGTCATGGTTAACATCAACCCCCACACTACCAACGTCGATATATTGCTGATCCTGCAAGATAAAATCAAATTCTCGACCTTCAGCGGTATACAAACGACAACGTTTTTCGTCTAAGGCAACAAATTGTTTTTCATAATGAAAACGACGATCACGACCAAAAAAGCCGCGGTATTGACTACCGGATAAATACCTTAGCGAGGGTGTAATTTCCATCTTACCAGCCAAAGTAATCGCCATGTAATCATACACATAGTAAAGCTGCCCTGTGTATAGCATGACCGGGGAACCTGTGGCAGCACCAAGGCCGCCAGAGCTACCCCCTGCCGTTGGCTTAGTGGCACCAGGCATGGACTGTGCGCCAGCACCCTGCCCCGCAGATTGATGCAACTTTTGTGCTGCCGGGCCATCGAGATCGGAAGGTAGGGTTTCACCTTGAATAGCGCCATCATCTTCAATGGTAACGAGGGAAGCATTTTCACTACAGGTAATTTTGCCGATGGTATTACCACCTTGCATCATTTGCAGATCACCTTCCCTGACTACATGTTGCTTATTGGCTTTAACTGTAGGGCTGGCCATCGCTTTTATCGGCTGTGATTTAGCTTCTACAGTGCCCGACTTTACTCCTCCCTTGCTGCCCTTACCATCGCCTTTTACCGAAGTTGTGTCACTGCCGTGAATATAAGTGGGTTTACCATTAACCAAGACATCATCAGCGGTAGCTACAGCCTTACTCAATTTTTCACTAACCGGATAAGGCACAGGAACGATGGCATTACCGATGGGCGTCAAATTAACACTTGGAGCAGAACTTACAACTTTATATTTGCTGTCTTTTCTTGCCCAGAATTTATTCGGCATATTTCACTCCCTACCCTGTTTTTTTTCTTGCTCAGGAATCAACATGGCCTCGGCTTTAATTGCTGAGTCCATAAGTTGAGTATACGAACGCCAGGATGCGTAAACACATAATTGCTCACCATCCAGGCCATCAATATCAACAATCAAGGTGTCTAAGTTCATCACTTGATGTTGTGTGTAGGTATTACTGAAAACTCTTGCTAAAAAACGAAAGTTGGGTATTTCAAAGTAACTTTCAGGTGAATTTTTAATAAGGTTAGACAGTGACACTTTGGCCCCCGCCTGCAGATAGCCACGCATTATTAAAGCTGGATGAGCGCCTTGGTTATGATGAAAGTCAAAATCGTGGGGAGGCAATGGATGCTGTTTTTCAAGCCAGTTATCATCATAAGTTCCAGCATAATCCAGACGGCTTTTCCAACTGCGATGAATAAAACCAAAACCCGCTGGGATATGTTTATAAGGCTCATGTTGATAGTCTATGCGAACATCAGGTATATGCTGTTGGTGTTTATGGGGGTATCTACCGCAACCCACTGGGTTGTACAAATCAAGTTCATAGACTTCATTAGCTTTGCCTTTGTTGTGTATTTTCTTAACGCCACCGGTACAGTATTCATAGCGAATAGGCAAAGATACTTGCGTGCTAACATCATTAAAATAACGGCTCGCTTTAATCATTAACGACTGACGATTAAGTAAGGTTTTTCCATCAGCGGCATAAACACTAACGGCACTCCCCCAGTTATTCGTCATCATATTTTGGGGAGCATAACTGCTAGCATTAACAATGATGTCCGTATGGGCTTTGTGGTTGACATAGTCAGATTCGTAACGCACTGAACTATCGACTTCGTCCGAGAAAAACTGGTCTTCGGAAAATAACTCCCCTTGCTCTTTATCTAACTGCAAGCGCCATTTAGTGCCTTCGTTTGATTTAACGTTACCATCGTTATTTTCCTCAGCCATAATCAATTTAAACTTCACACGAACCATACAGGTCGCGGACCATTTATTGCGATTATTAACTGTTTCCCAAGCATTGCCAGGAAAAGGCGTGTAATTATTAAACTCCACTAGTGGGGGCTCCCGTGGATTTATTCACTTTAGTTAATTTCTACGACTTTGCCTTTTACCGTAGTTTGCTGACCACTTTCAATAAGAATCTCTTTGCCTTTAAGCACAATGGTACCGTCGCTATTTAACACAAGTGAACTATCTCCCACAGCTAACTCGAAGCGTTTACCAGCCAGGATATGTTTCATAATACCCACCTGCTCGGTTGAACTTAGACCCACAGTTTCGTTTTTTGCCGCACCCACAGAGATCTGATAAGCCGCACCAATACTCAAGGCTTTGGCAACCGTTATGGTCTCGGCTTTATTGCCGCCGACGGTTTCAACTTGGTTGCCACCTATAGAGACTTTTTCATTAGCGCCGACACTTTCAACACGATTACTGCCAATGCTAATGGATTCGTTAGCTCCCACTTGTTCTGTACGATTACTGCCGATAGATATTGTTTCGTTGGCACCGACACTCTCTGTGCGATTACTTCCTATGGAAATTTTCTCATCGACACCCACACTTTCTGTGCGATTATTGCCTATAGAAATTGTTTCATCATTGCCAACATTTTCCGTGCGATTATTACCGACATTTGTCGTCTCGTCGTTTTTAACTAAATTATTCTGATCTTTTTCTGCTTGGATATAAACTTCTTCAGCACCCAATTTATCGTCAAAGCGCAACTCATTGTAGTTAGAGGCGCTACCACCTTTAGTAGAGCGAGATTTAATTCCGCTTTGGGTTTTTGAAGTATAAGGAGGGCGATTCTTACCATTGTAAACAGTACCGCTAATGTAAGGGCGATCAGGGTCTCCATCAAAAAAATCAACAATCACTTCGTGACCGATGCGAGGAATAAACGACGCTCCCCACTTGTTACCCGCCCAGGTTTGCGCAACACGCATAAAGCATGTGCTATTTTCATTTTTCTTACCTTCGCGATCCCAAATAAATTGCACTTTAATGCTGCCAAACTCATCCACGTAAATTTCTTCACCTGCCGGGCCTACCACAACGGCAGTTTGAGGACCCCGCATAACAGGGCGCTTATGTACAATGGTGGGTCGGATATGAATGTCAACAGGTAAACAGGTGAACGAATTACTGTAACCTAAATCATTATCCTCATCGTGATTGATATAAGTATTGTCATATGCCTCGTGAGTAACACTATGAAGAATATACTCGCCTTTTTCTTTTTTTGTTGTGTGCTTGTCTAAACAGAAACGTCCGCCTGCATAAAGGCTGCTATAGCTGCTACCGGCCTCAACCAGATTACGGCTACTCTCTTCTGCTACCATTCTCTTTTTTGCCAACTCCCGCCCAAGTGCCTTACCGTAAAGTCCTGGATATTCATAATGCTCATAAGCACCATTTTTTTCAAAACTACTGACCGTAGGCGTATCTGCTTTCAAATCTTTATCGGGGGTTTTGAAATCGTAATCGTTGAGAGTCCAGCGACCCTTTCGAAAGCGATGTTGATGCTCCCAACGGTGAATTTGGGGACCTGGATGGCTGCCATGAGAATATTCCAGTTGAAATTCAGCACATGGATCATATGCATGGTTTTCATCCACTAAAATTAGCTGATGCTTATCTTTTTCATGTTGGAAAAAATAGCTAATTCCATCCTCTTCTAACAAGCGAGAAACAAAGTGAAAGTCGCTCTCATTGTGCTGAATACAGTATTCTCTTTTTTTACCGCCATCAGTTCTAAATTCAAAATCGGTAAAGCCAAGATCATTGAAAATTGTACTGACGATTTCTTTGGTATTTTGATGCTGAAATACTCGATGATCATTAGTTTGGGACAAAAACCATAACCAAGGAACCATCGTAAACTTATATTCACGTAGGTCATCAGCTTTGATTTCACCAAACACAAAACCAACAACAAAACCATGGAAAATACGCTCCTGCACATTTTGAATGGTGACAGTTACATCTTTGCCAATAATTTGCTCTGGTTCGATATCTAAATTAGAAGAAAGGGCAGTAATTTCAAAATCAAAAGGTTTAGAGATGTATTCCGTCCCTTTAAAGCCTGTAATCAAGAAAGTATCTTGCCCGAGAGAAAAGTCCGAAATATTGATTAGACGGTGTTCCTGAGTATATTGCGACATATCAGTTTTTCCATATCTCAATGGTCAGTTTTCTTAAATGCCTCTCACTATTATTATCTCTGCTTGCAGACATCAGCTCTACCTACAAGGAGCAGTAGCATTTAATACTAAACTATATTGCACGCAAATATATCATAATAAAGGCACAAAAAATCATGCCTTCATTCGCAAAATAGGGCGCCTACCTTAAGCTCTACCCTGCAGAGTATTTCGGGGTTAGTATGTAACGGTTGAGATAAGCGCCTTTGTTAACTCGGAAGATCACTTTTATTACCACAAAAAGGCTACATTTTCTGGCTATTTATTACCATAATATCTTGTGTTAGGCCTGCCACCACTCGGGAAGCTGTATTACCACGGCGCGAGCTTGTCATACCATTTTGACCGAGAGTTCCCATTACCACCAGATCAGCATGTATTTCTTTAGCTATCTTGGCAACACTCTCGTCGGTATAACCTTGGGTCACATGAATTTTCTCTGCAGGCAAACCGGTCTGGCGCGCTAATTGACCGCGGTCAGGGTAGTTCATTGAATCAAGATAGGCATTCACCACGTGCAGATCGGCGCCATAGGTTTCCGCTGCTACTTTGGCCCAGGAAATAATGCCGGTATTTAACTGCTTCTGTATGTCCTTAACTGCTTGGAAGTTCACGGCAGCTAAAATAATAGAGCGTTTTTTGGGTGCCTCTGGCTGAATCAATACTACGGGACATTCTGCTGTTTTAAGCAGATCCCACTTGGATTCACTAAAAGTAAAACGAGAGGTATTGCTGCGCGCATGCACAGGTAAGTAGATACGATCTGCGGTAAAATGTTTCGCCGACTGTACTATCGACTCCTGCCATTGGTGAGACCAGGAAACTTCGATACTGTATTCAAAGCCAATTTCTTCAATAGGCTTGCGAATCACCTCTTCAAACCACGCCTGATCGCGAAAAAGATTATCATTCACTGCCCGAGTATCCACCGACTCACCATCAATCGCGACAAAGACTTTTAATTGGGTCTTGCTTGGTCGTAACTTAGACACTTCTAGCACGCGCTCTAAAGCTACAGGGGCAGCATCAGAAGGATCGACGACGACAAATAACTTTTCTATATCAGACATTTCTATTCCTCGGGACTTGGTATGTGCACGCACATCATAGAACAAAGGAGCGGCCTATAGCTACGGTTTGATACGATTCAGGGCATTATTTTGAGCCGTATCAAAATACTATAGTCACTGCGCTATCGCGCTTCTTTTATCACTAAATACCTTGGCGCTCGGAATCCCTATAGACGTTTTGCTTTTTCTTCTGAAACGGCTGCGCGGTGGACAATGACCTCCGTTTTCTCAAGGGCGATTACCGTATCCTGATAACGTAAACTAGCCCTTAACTCCCAGCGTTTTTTGGCGGCGATATGAATTTCTAATTGTAAGGGGCGTTGTCGCTGATCTTCTGGAGCCAAGGTTTGGAAGGCGTGAATTATTTCTACTTCATCAAAATTTAAACGAAATTGCATCACTTTATTCCAGGGACTTTTCCAGGCAAACAGCATACTTCGAGGGATGGCTCGGGTTTTCGCTAAATCGTCCTCATTTAAGGGGTAATAGAGATAATCCTTTTCCCCATTAAAGTAACCAATATAATCAATCACTTTAGGAGGACGCTCCACATTGGTAATAACGGGTTGCCAATGATATTGGGTGCGGTAATTTTTCCAAATGTCAAAAGGAATAGTGTCTTGTTGGATTTGGTTCAAGACTTTTTGAGGGACTTTTCGATTCACAATGTTACTAACATATTCTTCACGAGGGGTATCGCTTTCAGTAACACGCGTCCAAGGGATATCCACTTCTTTTGCCTGACCAAAAAATACCTCAGTAATTTTATGCACCCCAGATATCCATACCGCCACACTGCCACCTGGCGCTAAACCAGCGGTAATACGCCGATAGGTAGCATGTTTTTCCAACCAATGATCGTCATAGCCGTCTTGGAATAACTTTAGAATTTTATCGTAAGGGAGATCAAAAGTACCCTCATAAAAGGTATTTTCCGTATAGGAGAAATACAAAATATAAAGGCGATTGGGTAAGGGTTTGAATTCAGGTCCTACTGCATGGGTAGAAACAAATCGTCCCCAGCCCTTGCTAATGGAAGCTTTATTAGGGATATATAGGGAGCCTTCGCTATCGTGATAAAAAAACGGCCATCGATAACCTGCATAGGATAATTTTGCGGAGCGCTTTCACTGGCATCCCAATCAAATTTGCTCTGAGCACCGCAACCAGTTAATAATAAAAACAAGGAGGAGGTCAGTTTTTTCCATAACATATTAATGCTAATTCCTTTTACTAAAGTAATATTGCAACTATAAACGCTTGGCTTTTTCTTCTGAGATAGCAGCAAGATGTATTTTTACTTCTGTTTTCTCAAGCTCAATAACAGTATCCTGATAACGTAATCTGGCTCTTAGCTCCCAACGTTTTTTGGCGGCAATATGAATCTCTAATTTTAGAGGGCGTTGTCGCTGCTCTTCAGGGGCAAGAGTTTGAAAGGCCTGAGTAATTTCTGCCTCATCAAAATTTAAATCAAACTGCATGGGTTTATTCCAAGGACTTTTCCACACAAAAAGAATACGCTTAGGCACAGCTCTGGTAGCGGATATAATAGATTCATCTAATGGATAATAGAGATAGTCCTCTTCGCCATTTAAATAAGCAATATGATTAATCAGCTTAGGAGGGCGTTCAACATTGGTAATGATCGGTTGCCAGTTATACTTGATGCGATAGTTTTTCCACAGATCAAAAGGAATGTTACCCTGTTGGATTAAAGCCATCACCTCTTCGGAGACACGATCTTCAACAAGGGTGGATGAAACATATTCTTCACGAGGTATAGTACTTTGTGTAACACGTGCCCAAGGGACCTCCACCTCTTCTGCTTGGCCAAAAAAGACTTCAATACTTTTATGCACGCCAGTAATCCATACAGCAACACTACCAGCTGTAATACGCCAGAATGTAATATCTTTTTCAAGACGAGGGCTAAAATAACCAGCCTGAAAAAGCTTTAATATTTTATCGTAAGGCAAGTCAAAAGTGCCTTCGTAAAAGGTATTTTCTGCGTAAGAAAAATAAAGAATATAAAGCCGATTAGGCAAAGGCTTTAATTCTGGCCCTACAGCATGAGTAGAGACAAAATCTCCCCAGCCAGGACTAATAGAAGATTTATCAGGGATATATAGGGAGCCTTCGCTATCGTGATAAAAAAAACGGCCATCGATAACCTGCATAGGATAATTTTGCGGAGCGCTTTCACTGGCATCCCAATCAAATTTGCTCTGAGCACCACAGCCACTTAATAGTAAAAACAAGGAGGAGGTGAGTTTTTTCTATAACATATTAATGGTAATTCCTTTTACTAAAATAACGTTATTGCTATAGACGTTTTGTCTTTTCTTCTGAAACAGAAGCAAGGTGCACTTTAACTTCGGTTTTCTCAAGTTCAATAACAGTATCCTGATAACGCAAACTGGCCTTTAGCTCCCAACGTTTTTTAGCCGCAATATGAATCTCCAACTGTAAGGGGCGTTGTCGCTGCTCTTCTGGAGCCAGGGTTTGAAAAGCCTGGGTAATTTCCGTCTCATCAAAATTTAGACGAAACTGCATGGGTTTATTCCACGGGCTTTTCCAAACAAAAAGAATGCTTTTTGGAACGGGTCGGGTCTTGGCTTGATCGTCTTCATTTAAGGGGTAGTAGAGATAATCCTTTTCCCCATTAAAGTAACCAATATAATCAATCACTTTGGGAGGTATTTCCACATTGGTAATGATCGGTTGCCAGTGGTATTGGGTACGGTAATTTTTCCAAAGTTCAAAAGGAATAGTGCCTTGTTGGATTTGATTCAAGACTTTTTCCGAAGCGGATCTATTAACTACGCGTTCAACATACTCTTCTCTAGAGCTTTGGCTTTTAACAACATCGTGCCACTCTATATCCACTTCATTTGCCTGACCAAAAAATACTTCAGTAATTTTATGTACCCCGGATATCCATACTGCCACACTGCCACCGGGGGCTAAACCAGCGGTAATACGCCGATAGGTAGCATGTTTTTCCAACCAGTGGTCGTCATAGCCGTCTTGAAATAACTTGAGAATTTTATCGTAAGGAAGATCAAAAGTACCTTCATAAAAAGTATTTTCCGTATAGGAAAAATACAAAATATAGAGGCGATTGGGCAGAGGTTTGAATTCAGGCCCTACCGCATGATCAGAAACAGATGTACCCCAGCCTTTGCTAATAGAAGATTTGTCAGGAATATATAAAGAGCCGTCACTATCGTGATAAAAAAAACGGCCATCAATAACCCGCATAGGATAATTTTTGGGAGCACTTTCACTAGCACTCCAATCAAATTTGGTCATGGAGCCTCCACAGCCACCAATTAATAATAGTAAGGATGAACATAGGTATTTCCAGTTAGCCATAGTGCTCCACTCGCTCGCGCCTACCGTTCACCAAGTTGGGCTTATGGGCGGCCACCCCCCAAGTGGTTTCTAGCTGGGCCGAGAAATGCAGATAGTCGTGGCGTAACTGGCGCAGCCAAGGGGCATTATGAAACCAGTCCTGTTTTTTTGAGCCACCATTAGCATAAGCATCCAAACGCTGATAGACCTGATTTAAAAAAGCACCAGTAATAGCATTTTCATCTTCTAAGTCGGGTAGAATATTAATCCCGTTTTCACGGGCAAAACGGGCCATAATACGCAGAGGAATGCGGCTATAGTGATTGCTAATACTTTGCCGGGTTACCGTTATTTTGCCCGGAATGGGGGGCGCCATATAGCCGTAGCCCATACTCATGGTGGAAATAAAGGGCTTAACTACTGTAATTTCCTGATCGTGATACCAGCCCTGAGCCATAAGATCAGCGCGATCGCGATTTAGCTCCGCCTCACTATGGGACTCCCTTATTACTAAGTCTTCACCATGGCCATCGCGATAGCCGCCACCAATATCCGAGTGTACACCGGGTAAAAACACCTGTTTGCCGCCAGTACTATTGACATTGGTAAGGGAAAAGTTCGCGCGGTACTCCTCAGCAGCAGCCAATTGCAGCACCTTTTTTGCTTTGTATTTAGCGATGCTGTCTAGGTGTAAGGTTTCTGTGTCGTTGCTATGGGACAGGCCATGGGAGGCCACCGTATCGTAGAGGCCAGCAAAATGTACTTCCACCAATTCGACATCTTCAAAGCCCGCAGAAACTAGGCGGCGTTTTAATGGCCTTGCAGGTACTTCCACCATGCCCCCATAGCCGGTGGCAATATAGGAGGACTGGGTGCTGAGGGCCTGGTGAATAAAATTACGTGCCGCCGCCGCCCCGCGGCTAAAGCCAAAGACATCCAGAGTCAGCTTTTCGATAATGCCTTTATCCTCAATCTCTTCCTGCATTTTGTTAAGCACCCTGGTGATACCAATGCGTACCTTGGCCTCCACTCCTGTTGATCCTTGCCCCAGGGCATAACCAATATTTTTATCACTGCCAAAGTTTTGCGTACCAATTCCTTCCACATAGGTGGAGAAGGCAAAATCGTAGCCGTCGGCCTGCTCCTCCACATAACGTTCCATTTTCGCCACATTACTGTAGTCGTTACCGTAACTGTCGGACTTTTTGTTGTTGCGGTAGGCCGCTGTGTTTTTTTCCCTTGCTCCGGTGTTGTCACGGTTATTAAGGGTACCGTCGAAAAATACGCTAAAGCGCACTTTTATTTTGGATTTGAGGTCATCTTCCGGTCGCTCCGGTTCTTCCGGTGGCTGCGGGGCGTGTACGGATTCACCAATATCAGTCATCAGCCTTGATCTCCTTTTTGCATAGAGTGTGATATAGAGTGCTTATGGTTTGGCGAATGGGCAATAGACGCTAATTTTACAGCAGAACGCCGACTGTAATCAGAGGAGGCATAGACAAGATGGGCCGCCTGCCCTGTTGAGCACAGCATATTATCCGCCGCCAGGGCAATAAGCACAGGGCCTGTGGCCGCCCCTAAATCTCCGTAATAATCTGCTGGATGTTCGATTCTCACTTGTTCGCTAAAGTACTGTTGATTGCGCGTCATTGCCACACCGTATTCTTTTGCCCAGAAGCGCTCGCCATTCATGGAACTGTAAATGGTAGCAATATCCCCCTTCGGCTCTGACCCTAAGGCCTGTTTAAAGGCTTTATCTAGGCCTTCACCTAAATAGGGTTGATCGCTGTGTAAATGGCCCGTTTCCTCTGCACTGCCGGGGTGGTGTATGCCCACGATCTTGCCTTTATGGACCATAGCTTTCGCAGGATCACGGGTGAGCAGTAAAAAACCAGCGCCTTCTCCCGCTGCAAAACCGTCCAGCGTCGCCGGCGCCAGTACCCGATCGGCGGCACTAAGCTTGGCAATAATGGGATAGTGCCAGTAACTGTCGCTGCCCCCCACCAGAACATAATCTTCTCCTGCTTCATAGAGATAGCGAAAAGCCAATTCCAAGGCTTCAATACCCGCTGCACGGCCATTATAGATATAGCGAATATGCTCGCGAGATAGGGGCAAGTCACTGCGCTCAACCAAATTATTGGTAATGCTGCTAGCGCTGACTTGGTCAATGCTCTCATCCACTTCGGGCATGGCCATAATAAGGGGAATAGGTTTATCGAGGCTATAATTGGCGACGGCTTCTCGTAGGGCAATCAATGCCATTTTGATCACATGATCGTAAAGACCGCTGTAATAATTGCCTTGATCAATCTTATCTTCAAGATGGGCGAAGACCTCTTTGGGCACACCGGCCATGGTAATAGGCTGGTTATCTTCTGTGTAATAGCCTGACACCTTGTAGCGCACGATTTCTGCTTTTACACCAGCGATGGTCATGGCAGCCTGGGTGCCAAGGGCAGAGACAATGCCGCGGCCAGCCAGGTAAATCAGCTCAAACATCTGCGCCTCCCTCTAAAGCTTTTCCTAGCCGAGCCTTGACATTAGGCAAGATACAACTGGGGTCGAGCAAGGCCAGCTCCATTGCCGCGCTGTGGCGATGGGCCTGGTAACCTTGTTGTAGCTGCTGTTGCAGCAGTTCCGGTGTGATAGCTTTGCCTAAAAAGTAACGCTTACCGCTAGCATATTGTTGGCCGTACTGCTGCCATAGCACTTTCAGTTTCTCAACATTGGGCCAGGGCAGATTTTCATCTGGATCTAAGCTGACATCCTCGTCTTGAGGGTCATCATTGGGGACGATGGCGGCAATATCCGGCACATCGATGGCCAGGTCATTTTCCTCTAGATAGATACCCGTAATATGGGTAAAGGCCGCACCAGCGATGCGGGCAAAAGGCAGATGTTCCATGGTTTGCAGCAACCAAGGCACCACTTGGGGATCGCCAAAAACGCTACAGGCATTAATGGTGGCACGCTTAAGTTTTTTATTTGCAGGCTCTTTATTACTAGGCCCTTTATTACTAGATAGGGCCGAGACCAGGCGTCGCCCCTGCTCAGCACTGACGCAACGCATGACAATATCAATCGCCTGCTGTTGGAAGGGGTTAGCTGTTACCACGGTCGGCTCTAGTACTTCAAGCATATGCCTATTGCCAAGTAGTAAGGCCGACCAGCGCGCCCAAAATGCGACAGCTTCGTCGCTGGCATCAACCCCGGCATTAATGGCAGGCATCAAGGCTTTTAGTTTTAACTCGCCAATAAGACGCATAGCCCTGGCGTGAAACTGGCTGTGGGCGAGGCAGTCCTCGCGCTGGAGCAGCTCAAACAAAATAGGCCCCGGATCTTGTCGTCTCGCACTGTAAACAGCAATCGCTAGGTATTTATGATCCAGGTCTTTGCTCTTAATAAATCTATCTAACCAGGGATCAACAAACTTTGCCGGCAGCCAAGCCAGGGCTGAAATTAAGCCTTTTAAGGCATTGTCATGGCTAAAAGCGGTCTCGACTACCTGTTGTATACGCTTAACTTCAAGACTGCGAAAAGCAAAGATAGCGGCAGTAAATACCTCCCCGGCCTGACGCCATTCCAAACCCGCTTTACAAATCTCCCAGGCATCCTCGGTGGAGGTGGTATGCAGGGCATTGAGATTATTCTGGATACGATCTTCCAGCTCGATTAGCTCAGCCGGTAAGTAGTGAGGTTGTACCAGTGCCGTTGCCCGCAGCAGCCATAAAAACGACGCGTTATCGACAGACTGTTCGAAAACTTCTCGAAAATAACCGTGAATGGATGTAGGTGTATTTCTCATGGATAAAGCTGTTTAACCCACAATATTCTTTTTATTGTGAAATAAAGGATCACCCAGTCGGCAGACATTTTTGCCTTCAAATTTAACATCGGGGGAGTACATCATAAATTCACATTCAGATTTTTGCGTACCGCTGACTACGCCTTTTTGCACACCGGGTTCATCACCGCTACTCTTGCTATAGACTGCAGTTTTTACCATCGGCATTTGTTTATCTGTTTTCACCGTTTTCGGCCCTTTGGTGGTGTCACTGGCCTGCCCTAAATTTGGGTAAGGTATGGGCACAATGGCCGAGCCTACTGGTGTTTTACAAACATCAGGAAAGACAATACTTTTACCGCCACTGCCCTTGTGAACAATGCCTCTGCCATTTGCAAATGTGGTTTGTGCCATGTAGGTGGCTCTCCTTGGTTTTTCCGTGGTTTAGCTCGCGGCCTTCAATTTAATTACCGATTTAAATAAACGGTGGCCTGTTTAATTTTTGTTAATTTTTTATCGCAGCGATAGGCCGCTTTCCAGCTCATGGAAAACAATTTTTGATTGGGTTCAATCGTTAGCGTTTCCATATTAAAAGCTATCTGCTTAGCTTCATTGTTAACATCAACACGACACGCCAGCGACACGGTGGGCAGCTGGCAGTGAATCTCCCCTTGCGGGTGCATATTGCTAATGCTCACCGATTCTCCCCCTTGGATAAAACCCGGATAGATGAGATCTTGGTGGGCGCAGTTAAGGAAGCGCTTATTAAAATCTTCTGGCAAAAAAGGCGCACGCTGTAAACGCCAAGTATCGTCATAGGTACCCGCATAGTTAGTACGCGGGTGCCAATTAGGGGCCACAAAAGCAAAACATGTCGGTGCTGGCGTGTCCTTGGGCGAACGAATCAGCTGTTGAGGGTCTTCAAGATTCGGTAAAGCAGTACCATCTAACACACTCTCATTGCGCTCACCAAGATATCCCAACCCCACAGGATTACGCACTTCTGCGCTAATGACACGCCCTTCTTCTACATGCTGACCACCATAAGCACGTTCGTAGACGAGCGGCATTGAGTGGAAAGCTTGCGGCGGGGTTATTTCACCTTGATGCCATTGACGATCACCAAATACCCGAACTGCCTTGCGCCGTTTACCAACTTCAAGGGTAACATCAAGACCTCTTACAGCTTTACCGTCTTTGGCGCAGGCCGCGCCCAGCATAATAATATCAGTAGCGGCTTTGCCTGTATGGAAGTCGGAAGCGAGGGTAATACTTGATTGACCAGGCTCTGCTAGGTATTCATCGAATTGCTGCGGCGGCAACTGCTCATCACACAATACCCAATTAGTTTTGAACTGAAAACGAGCCTTAACATTGACATATAAGGTATCAATTCCAGATTCATCGGGAAAAGTCGCCATACTTGCACTAAAAGGTGTGCGATTATCCAGCTGTAACATAGGTTTTTTTAAAAAATTACCTCGTGCTTCATCACATTGCTATCTCAGCAGCCTAATTTACTTGGACTGAACCACCAAGAATACGATTGACTCCCGTCGAGCGATTGAGTAAGTAATTGCCCCTAATCATAATCTTGCCGGATTTTGTTAAGGTTATGCTGGATTCACCACAACGTAACACAATGTTTTCTTGTGCTTCGATGGTGACCTGCTTGCCATCGACCAGCACTTGTTCTTGCAACTGCTCTTGCATAGGGGGATTCACCTCCTCATGACGCTGTTGTTCCAATTCAACTGGTGTACTCATTTCAGGCTGCGCAACTTTTATATTATCAAGCAAGTTCATTAATGTGCTGCGCACAATTCCCATAACAATGGGTTGACGAATATCCTGGTTCACAAACATTAACGCCACTTGCATACCAACATGTTGTTGCTGCAAATTAATTGTGGAGACTGCTGGTATTGACGCCGGCTTATCTGTGACCTGATCGAATTGATATTGCACCAAGGGCCGATGATGTTCATCAAAACCGATAAAAGATCCTATCAATACATCTCCAGGTAAAATTTTGCCAGAAGATTCCAAAGCAACGTCTTCTTCATCGTTTGCCATAGCAAAAGGATCAATGTCATCTTTGTGCTGTATATCATCGCTCATAGTAATTTAGCGCTCATAATACTGTCCGTACGGAAATTAATTAGAGGATACTTTACTACCTTTAATAATGATGTCACTAGAACCTTTAACATTAATGGTTTTACCGCTAATGGTAATGTCACCATTGTTCTTCATCATAATTTTTGCAGCACCGGTTTGGATAATAATCTGATCGTCAGCATCCATAGTGATAGTTTTCGAACGAAATTTATAATGTTCTGTAACAGCTTCGGTGTAATTGCCTTCGACCGTTTCTTTCAGATCTTTGCGCACGGTGATGGTCATATTTTTGCCGATAGTTTCGGTATGATTTTCACCTACATCTATCGATACATTCTTGCCGATATTTTCGGTATGGTTGTTACCTACATCGATAGACTTATTTTTACCAATAGTCTCAGACTGGTCGTTATCGACAGTTTTATGACGATCATGATTGATAAAAGAGTTTTCATCATGTTTTACTGTTTTGGTGCGATCGTTATCAACGGTTAAAGTCTCGTTATTTTCAATCTGAGTATCCATATTTTTTTCAGCATGGACATAAATTTGCTCAGAACCTTTTTTGTCGTCGAAACGAATTTCATTGTAGTTATCTGCCGTACCACCTTTGGTAGAGCGAGTTTTAATACCACTTTGAGTTTTTGAGGTATAAGGCGGCCTGTTTTTGCCATTGTAAACCGAGCCACTAATATAAGGTCTGTCTGGATCACCATCAAAAAAATCAACAATAACTTCATGGCCTATGCGAGGAATAAACGACGCACCCCATTTATTGCCTGCCCAGGTTTGAGATACCCGCATAAAACAGGTGCTGTTCTCGTTTTTTTTACCTTCGCGATCCCAGATAAATTGTACTTTGATTCGACCAAATTCATCGACATATATCTCTTCACCCGCAGGGCCAACCACCTCAGCCGTTTGCGAGCCTCGCATCACTGGACGCTTATGTAGCACGGTAGGACGAATATGAACATCGGCAGGAATACAGGTGAAACTATTGTCGTAACCCAGCTGACCTTCTTCTCCAGAGGTATAAGTGTTATCGTAAGCTTCATGGGTAACGCTTGTAAGAATATAATCACCCTTTTCTTTCTTAGTCGTATGCTTAGTCAGGCTAAATCGACCACCGGCATATAAGGAACTGTAATTGCTACCTCCTATCACGATATTACGTGTACTTTCTTCTGCTTCCATGCGTTTTTTTACCAGTTCACGCCCAAGGGCTTTGCCATACAAAGCTGGGTATTCATAGTGTTCGTAGCGGCTATTATTCTCAAAGGTACTAACAGTGGAAATATCTGTTTTTAAATCTTTATCCGGAGTTTTAAAATCATAGTCATTTAAAGCCCAACGCCCTTTGCGAAAATTATGCTGATGCTGCCAGCTATGAATCTGCGCATTGGGGTTGCTACCGTGAGAATATTCCAAAGCAGACTCAGCACATGGATCATAGGAATGTTTTTGATCTACCAATACCAGCTGATGTTTGCTATTTTCATGCTTAAAGTAATAACTGATACCATCTTCTTCTAACAGGCGAGAAATAAAGTGAAAGTCACTCTCGTTGTGCTGAATACAATATTCTCTTTTCTCGCCACCTTCTGCACGGAATTCAAAATCGGTAAAACCAAGATCATTAAATATTGTTGAAACTATTTCTTTAGTATTCTGATGTTGAAAAATACGATGGTCGTTGGTTTGGGTTAAAAACCACAACCACGGCACCATAGTCAACTTATATTCGCGCAAATCATCTGCTTTTATTTCACCAAAAACAAAGCTTACAATAAAACCATGAAACGGCCTTTGTTGAGCATTTTGAATGGTCACTGTGACATCTTTACCCACAACATCTTCTGGTTGAATCTCCAGGTTTGTGGATAAAACCGTAATCTCAAATTCAAAGGGCCTGGATAAATATTCTGTTCCCTTGAACCCGCTAATCAATAAGCTATCTTTGCCTAAAGAAAAGTCAGTGATATTGATTAAACGATGTTCCTTAGTATAGTGTGCCATATCAGTTTTCCAAACCCTCAAAATCTACTCACTTAAAGCATTTTTCGCCAAGCCCAATAAAGGAAATAAACGACAAATTTGATGGCGAATTACACGCTAACGGTTACAAAGCGGCAGCATAAAATTTCGCCATCGCGGCCTATATTATGACATATTTATGAAGCGGGAGGGTTAACGAAAAAGCGCAAAAGAACAGTTTTTATTTAATATTTTATATTTATCAGCAACAGGATTTAATAAGTACTGTGGTAGAAATAAATGTTACCAAGCTCTAGCTCGAATACCCCGTTAAAAGCCAAAAAATTTTCCCAACAAAAACCTGTAAAGTAAACCGACACAACCTCCCAGGTATTATAATAATTTTATCGATAAGACTTAACATCACTTTACTGTGAAGCTCAATATAATATTTATAAAAATAAATTATCAATTAATCTTCACTCCCCGAACACCCATCATTTTGAAAAAAATAACTGTATTGATTCGCATAAACAAGTAAGTATTTTAATGCTTAAGAAAATAATTTATACGCCGTAAGAATAGATGCAAGAACAAGTGCCCATTGTATTAACGTAAAAATAAGGGCACTGTGTATGTGGATAATTAAGTGTTTATAATTCAAGAGAAATATTGTCGATAAGCCTAGCACCCTGGGTATACATGGCACCGAGAACAGTAATATATTTATCGTCGTTAGCTGCTGGTGCAAGGGTTTTACTGTTGCACACATTAAAATAATCTGGACGAAAGCCCGCTGCACTTATTTGTGCTTTTGCTTCGTTTTCCAATAGCTGAAAATCTTTTTCTCCTTGATTTATTTGCTCACACACCCATTTTAAACTCAGGTGCAGCTGATTAGCTTTAGGACGCTCTTTAGCAGTGATAAAAGTATTGCGTGAGCTCATTGCCAAGCCATCGTCTTCACGCACAATATCACCTGCAATAACTTCAACAGGAATACATAAATCTTCAGTCATGCGTCGGATAATCGCCAGTTGCTGAAAGTCCTTAAGGCCAAAAACCGCAATATTAGGTTGGACAATGTGAAATAACTTAGAAACAACTGTAGTGACCCCTTCAAAATGGCCAGGGCGGCTCGCGCCGCAAAGAACATCAGCCATCGAAGGTACAATAACACGGGTTTGTGCATCCATCCCGTTGGGGTATATTTCCTGCTCTTCAGGGCAGAACAATATATGGCAGCCAACACTTTTTAGCTTTTGAATATCATTTTCCAGAGTGCGCGGGTATTTGTCCCAATCTTCATTTAAGCCAAATTGCAGGCGGTTGACAAAAATACTGCACACCACAATATCTGCATAGTTTTGTGCTGTTTTCACCAGCGCCAGATGGGCATTATGAAGGTTGCCCATCGTGGGCACAAAGCCAACTTTTTTACCTTCATTTTTTGCTTGCTGAAGTGCTTCTCGCACGCTTTTTATTTGATGAAAAACTTGCATGATATGTCCTGAACAGTGGTTATACAGCAGAATAATAATCTGCTGCACTGCAACGCACAAGCTTTAAAAAAGCCTTTTCGTCGGAACTTATTGGGGGCCTTGGAAATATTCTGGAGCGAGATTATCAAAGCGGGTAAATTTCCCCACAAAAGCAGCTCTACATGTACCTATTTCACCATTACGTTGCTTACCGATAATTAATTCTGCAATCCCTTTATCCGGGCTTTCTTCATTGTAGTATTCATCTCGATAGATAAATAAAATGACGTCTGCATCCTGCTCAATGGCACCAGATTCCCGCAAATCCGAGTTCATAGGCCGTTTGTTGGGTCGTTGTTCAACACCACGATTAAGCTGAGAAAGTGCAATAACTGGACAGTCATATTCTTTCGCCAGCGCCTTAAGCGCACGTGATATTTCAGATATTTCCTGAGTTCTACCCTCACTGCCACCGCCAACGTGCATCAGCTGTAGGTAATCCAGCATGATCATGCCTGGGTTACCATGTTCTCTGGCGATTCTTCGTACACGGGCACGAACTTCATTAGGGGTTAGTCCCGCGGTATCGTCGATAAATAACTTTTTATCTTTTAGCTTGCGCGCAGCAACCTCTAGCTTTGGCCAATCCTCTTCAGTCAATTTACCATTACGCAAACGCCCTTGGTCGATTCGCCCCATCGACGACAACATCCGCATTACTAAAGATCCTGACGGCATCTCCATACTGAAGATCAATGCCGGGCGATCTTGAGTAAGAATAGCGGACTCGACAAAGTTCAATGCTAGCGCCGTTTTCCCCATAGAAGGACGAGCAGCAAGAATGATAAGTTCGCCATTTTGCCAGCCTGACGTTTTCTCATCGAGTTCGTTAATACCTGTTTTAAGGCCCGTGATATCACTATCAGAGCGAAAAAGCTCATCAATTTTATCAACCGTCTCCTTCAAAAGCGTATTAACGTCGGCAAAGCCCCCTTCTTTAGGACGCTCTTCAGAAATTTCTAATACACGTTTTTCAGCCAGCTGTAGCAAATCATCAGAAGCCAGTCCACCAGGGTTGTAGCTAGCCCGGCTGATCTCGGTAGCAGCAGAGATCAACTGCCTTAACGTCGCCCGCTCGCGTACGATTTTTGCGTAGGCGACCACATTGGCACTACTAGGAACCTGGGTAGCAAGGTCAGCAATATAGTCTAAGCCGCCTGCACTCTCTAGCTCATCTCGGTGGCTCAGCTCTTCAGAGACAGTAATAACATCAATCGGTTGCTCACGTTCAATAAGCTCAGCCATGACACTGAAAATCTTACTGTGACCGAGCTTAAAGAAGTCACTATCTGATACCACTTCAGCGACAGCGTCATATTGACTGGAGTCACGCAGCAGGCCGCCTAAAACTGACTGTTCGGCTTCTAATGAGTGAGGCATAACACCCGCAGCAGGCATTTCATCACTGTGAAGCTCGCGCTCTATTTCAGGATAATCGTAGGGTTCAGACTCAGACATTCGTATCTTTATTTAAGTATAAATATTTGCAAGCATTGTATTATTGATTGTACTGCCTTGTGAGGATATTTCCTCACATAGTTGCGATGAAAAGGTTGCGATGAAAAAATTTTGCAGCCTTCTTAAAGTAACTTTCTATGGTAACAGCAGTAAGGTTTTCAGTAGCTTAGGGCCTGTAGGCCTCAAAGTAAGCACTTTTTGCTTAGATATGTATATTTAAGATGCAAAAAAGCGCACTGCCGGCCATTATTCCAGCAGTGCGCTCGATTTTACTCAGAAATAACGCTACGGGTATAGCGTATTTGCAATTACTCAGCTTCGACTTGAAGTTTAACTGCTTGTACAACGTCTACGTGAAGTTGCAAAGTGATTTCATATTCACCTATTTCACGTAAAGTACCTTCTGGCAGTTTAACTTCGGCTTTAGTAACTGCAACGCCTGCAGCAGTGATTGCTTCGGCGATATCACGTGCACCAACAGAACCGAACAACTTGCCTTCATCACCCGCTTTAGCAGTGATAGTAACGCTAAGCTCTTCGAGTTCACGAGCGCGAATTTCAGCAGATTCTTTCTTATCTGCTGCAGCTTTCTCAAGCTCTGCTCTGCGCGCTTCAAATTCTTTTAGGTTATCTGCAGTGGCGGATATCGCTTTACCTTGTGGCAAAAGATAGTTGCGGCCAAAGCCTGACTTAACGTTAACTTTGTCGCCAACGCCACCTAGTTTACCCACTTTTTCGAGTAGAATAACTTCCATCTCGCTTTCCTCTATTTTTCAGTAATATTATCATTACTGCTTAAATTGAATTTTTTGTCTGTAGTCGAGCCAAGTATCGGTAAGGCCAGCCAGCATTAAGATAATGCTCAATGGTAAAAACAGAATAATGGCAACATACATCACCACCACGCTGCTGGGCCCCATATTCGACTTAGCAATTGCATAATGTGCTAAGCCCAAACCTGCAAAAAATAAGGGCATGCCAAAGAGGCCTGTCCAGTATACGTATTCATCCCCTCGCATCAGGCAATAAACAAGTGCCAATGCAGAGCTTAGAGCGATTGGTGTATTCAAACGAAGTGCATGAAATTCAGTCTGAAATCCACCTGGATTATATAAAATCGCCTGCCACCAGCGCCCTACAAGCAAGCCGAATATCGCACTGACACCGATAAGGCATGCGAGGATACCCGTCGCTTTGACTGCGCTGATATCTTGCTGACTAACAACACTAACACTATCTGTCGCGTCATTTTCAAGTGCCAGATTTGCAGCAAGATCCATAAAAGAACCAGAGAAATCTGGGGCTAAATTGAAAACATCAGCGCGAATCAGAATTGCTATTAGGCAAGCTAACGCTACTGTTGCCGCCAAGGCAGCGGGCCATATCACACACCACCTTAATACCAACGATATGCCGTAACACACCACGAATACGCCTATTGTTGCCAAAAAGAGTATTGCATCCACATTACCAGAGTAAACTCCGAAGAATGCGGGCAGTGTTGTTGCTACCGCGATAATCAGCCCTTCTTGCCAACCTTTGCGCAAGGTCACTAGGGCAATCGTAGCCTGAGGTACAACTGGAAACCAACTGCCGATCAGGGCTACTACAATCGCTTCAAGACGCCCGCGCATAATAAATTCAGCTAGCAAGCGCATGAGGATTTGCTCTCTACAATTTAGTTAACTAACGATTAGTCGTGGCTATCAGTGTATGGCAACAACGCAAGATAACGTGCGCGCTTAACTGCTGTAGCCAATTGACGCTGATACTTTGCTTTAGTCCCAGTGATACGACTAGGTACGATTTTACCTGTCTCAGAGATATAAGCTTTTAATGTATCAAGGTCTTTATAATCAATTTGCTTCACACCTTCAGCGGTGAAACGGCAAAACTTACGACGACGAAAAAAACGAGCCATGATTATGCCTCCTCACTATCTGCTGTTGGTTGATCATCTGCACTTTCTTCTACCGCTGCTGGAGCTTCAGCTTCGGTATCGTTAGAACGGCGGTCAGTGCGATTTTTGCGCTCACGGTTTTCTTTTTCCGCTTTCATGATAGGTGACTCTTCAGTCACAGCTTCGTCAGTGCGGATCACCATGTTTCGCAAAACAGCATCGTTGTAGCGAAAGTTAGTCGTCAGCTCTTCAAGTGCTTCATCAGTGCACTCAACGTTCATAAGAACGTAGTGAGCTTTGTGAATTTTGTTAATAGGATAAGCGAGTTGACGGCGACCCCAGTCTTCTAGACGGTGCACCGCGCCACCCTTAGTGGTGACATTAGATGAATAGCGCTCGATCATACCGGGCACTTGTTCACTCTGATCCGGATGAACCAGAAATACAATTTCGTAATGACGCATTTTATGCTCCCTACGGGTTAAAGCTTCTCAGGATATTCTGATGAAGCAAGGAGTGGTTAGCCCTTCATAAATTGAAGGGCGGCGTATTCTATGTGGCCGACGATCAAATTGCAACCGAGCAATGAGATTAGCTGCGTATTAAACTATTTTAGAGTCGATAAATGTAGGACGAGGATGTCCTACGATACGAATTTGAGGAATGATTAGGCCTCAGAGGAAAGGGATCGTTGACGCAATGTCTCAAATAACACAACCCCGGTCGCCACCGAGACATTAAGACTGGAGACACTGCCATGCATGGGAATCTTCACTAATACATCGCACGTTTCTTTAGTTAAACGCCGCATGCCGGAACCTTCAGCCCCCATGACAATAACTCTAGGGCCGGTTAAATCCGAATCATAAGTGGAGTCCGTCGCTTCGCCAGCAAGCCCGGTCACCCATAAACCGAGTTCCTGCAGCTTTTTCAAGCAACGGGCTAAATTGGTAACAGCAATAAGAGGTGTCGTTTCGGCAGCGCCCGAAGCCACTTTACGGGCTGTTTCGTTAAGACCTACAGAGTTATCCTTGGGAATTACCACTGCATGCACACCCGCCGCATCAGCACTTCGTAGGCATGCGCCTAGATTATGGGGGTCAGTAACACCATCGAGTACTAATACCAAGGGCACAATATCAGGGGTTTGCACAAGTTCGTACAAGTCGGCTTCAATAAGGTTTTTCCCCGCTTTTACCAGCGCCACGACCCCCTGATGGTTGCCATCACATAAAGCATCTAAGTCTTTCTTTTCAACATATTTAACAACACCATTAATAGCAGCTACCGCATCTAAGATTTTCTGCACTTTTTGGTCTCGACGACCGCGGTAGATATATAACTCTTTGAGTCTGTGTGCAGAAGTCTTGAGCAGCGACTGCACTGCATGTATACCAAAAACTTGTTCATCATTGCTCATAATTTGTATGCAGCTAGCCTGCCCTAATCGATGTTAGTAACTTTTGTTTTTCTTCGTTTTAGCTATTTTTGAACTTAGTTATTCTTAGACTTAGTCTTTCTTCGCTTTTCTCTTTTAGTTTTCTTGCTCTTTTTCGCTTTTGACGAACTGGTGGCTTTAGTTTTTTTCTTAGCTTTAGCAGCTACCTTTGCTTTCACAGCCTGCGGTTTACCTTGATCTTGTTTAACAGTTTCGACTTCCCCTTCGCTGACTGCATCTGAGATGGGTCTTTTACGTACTCGTCGACGAGACTTTGGCTTTATTTCACTGTTCTTACGGTAACCCGGCTCCATATCATCACTAAGAGTATTTGTGCCTTTGCGTTTTTTCGACTTAATCTTTATCAGCTCAAAATCCACTTTACGCTCGTCCAGATCGACTCTTGCCACCTGAACCCGCAGTTGATCACCAATACGAAAAACCCGTCGGCTTCGCTCGCCTACTAAGCGATGCTGTGAGGCTTCGTGGTGATAGTAATCCTGGGGCAGCGAGGTTATATGTATTAACCCCTCTACATATAAGTCTGATAATTCTACAAACAACCCAAAGGCTGTGACGGCACTAATAACTCCATCAAACTCTTCGCCGACACGTTCTTGCAAGAATTCACACTTCAACCAGCTAATAACATCGCGTGTCGCTTCATCTGCGCGTCGCTCGGTAGTCGAGCACTGTTCGCCAAAGCTCACCATATCTGCTGTGTCATAAGGGTAATTTTCCGAAAATGGCACAAGAGCTCGTTCCGGATGACGACGGACTTTGTTGGAAGCTATATCAGCACGCACAAGTGCGCGAATAGCGCGGTGAACAATCAAATCGGGATAACGGCGAATGGGAGAAGTAAAATGTGCATACGCTTTATAAGCCAATCCAAAATGCCCAAGGTTTTCCGCCTGATATTGCGCTTGGTTCATACTTCGCAGCATAACTGTTTGAATTAAGTGAGCATCTGGCCGCTCTCCAACCTGTGCCAATACATCACGATAATCCTGTGGGCTGACCTTGCCGCTGCCTTTCATACTTAGCCCAAGCTCGCCTAAAAATTCATTAAGCCCTTCTAATTTCTCAGCTTTGGGGCCTTCATGCACACGATAAAGGGTAGGAATTTTGAGACTCTCTAATAACTTTGCAGCACAGACATTGGCCGCCAACATGCACTCTTCAATCAGTTTGTGGGCTTCATTTCTTTCCACAGGTATGATTTTGTGTATTTTGCGCTCTTCATCGAAGATGATGCGCGTTTCTTTTGTTTCGAAATCAATAGCCCCTCTCGCTTCCCGTGTTAAACGCAAAGCGAGATAAAGACGATAAAGCTCATCGATATGCTGTGTGAGAGCAGCAATATCTCCTTTTTGCTGCCGCTTAGGGTTTGCCAGAAATGCTCCCACTTGGGTATAGGTAAGACGAGCATGAGAGTGCATAACACTCTCATAAAATTTATAGCCACTAATTTTACCAGCAGCACTTATCGTCATCTCACAAACCATACAGAGTCGATCTGTCTTCGGGTTCAAAGAGCATAAGCCATTAGATAAAACCTGCGGCAGCATGGGCACAACATAGTCGGGAAAATACACCGAGTTGCCCCGTACCATGGCTTCCTGGTCTAGAGCTGAGCCAGAAGGCACATAGTGTGAAACATCGGCAATGGCCACAAATAAACGCCAACCACCTGAGCGCTTACGTTCACAATAGACGGCATCGTCGAAATCTCTGGCGTCTTCACCATCGATAGTGACAAACGGCAGGTGACGTAAATCTATCCGGTTTAATTTATCTTCTTCTTTTACCTCAGCGGTAAAAAACGAGGTTTGCTGTTGCACGTCCGCAGGCCAAGTATGAGGAATACCATGGGAGCGAATGGCAACATCGATTTCCATCCCAGGTGCCATATGGTCACCAAGCACTTCCATAATGCGGCCGACGGGCTTTTGGTAACGATCTGGTTGTTGGGTAACCTCCACCACCACAAACTGTCCCGCCTGGGCATTAGCCGTATCTTCTGGTGGAATAATAACATCTTGGCTATTGCGCGGATTGTCTGGCCGCACAAAATGACTGCCTCCCTGGTTAAGGTAGCGCCCTACCAGTTGATGGGTATTGTGGCTTAAAACCTCGACAATTTTTCCCTCTCTACGCCCTTTAAAATCTTCTGGGCTTGGTCGGGCAAGAACTTCATCACCATCAAAGACTTTGCGCATTTGCCGATTACTTAAATGAATATCGGCAGAACCATCAGTAGGAATCACAAAGCCAAAGCCGTCGCGATGCCCTTGTACCCGGCCACGTACTAAGTCCATTTTATTGGTTAAACCATATTCCCGTCGGCGGTTGGTGGCCAATTGCCCATCCCGCTCCATAGCATTTAAGCGCCTACGCAAAGCTTCTTTCGCCTGGTCACCGTTAATTTGTAGTGCTTTACATAGTTTTTTGTAGTCCATTGGGCCAGAAGATTTTTCTAGCACTTGAGATATTAATTCACGACTTGGAATAGGGTTAGCGTAATTGGAAGCTTCTCGTTCAGCGAAGGGATCTTTAAGTTTATTTTTTTTCAAACGATTCATCCTTCATTATTTTATTTATGCCCATGGAAAATACAGTAAGCGAGCCACTATCGAAACTAACTATCGAAACTATGAGCCACCAGTATAACGGCATGTCACCTTCGATTTGAAGGAAAGCTCTTATCATACCAAAGACAGTATAACCAAAAAGTAAGCAGACCTTAGATTTTGAAATCTGCGAGCAGTTTCAAAAATACATTGGGTGGGATGTAATAGGAAATTCAAAGCCCATAATTGCACAGAAATTATGGGCTCTTAAACAAAGGCTAAAGAGCCATAATATGGAGAACTAAAAAAGATGAAAGGGGCTAGCCAACCGCAAATAAGTCGTTGCGAATAATGGTTTCCATACGATCGGGCCCGGTTGAAATAATATCTACAGGCACACCTACCAGCTCTTCAATTTTCTCGATATAAGATAATGCAGTATCAGGCAAATCGTCCAAAGATTTAACGCCAAAAGTAGAAGCATTCCAACCAGGTAGCACTTCATATACAGGTTGAATTTCCTCCCAGCCTTCGGCATCGCAAGGAACGCCAACAGCTTGCCCTTGAGCATTTGTATAACCGACACAAATCTTAACTTCATCCAAGCCATCCATTACATCGAGCTTGGTAAGACATATGCCACTCATACTGTTAATACGCACTGCATGTTTAACCGCGACCGCATCAAACCAGCCAGTGCGACGCTTACGCCCGGTGGTTGCGCCGAATTCATTACCTTTAACACCCAGATGCTCGCCGACATTGCAGTCCAATTCTGTAGGGAATGGACCAGAGCCTACGCGAGTTGTGTAAGCTTTTGTAATGCCTAAAATATAATCTAGATAAAGTGGACCAAAACCTGAACCTGTAGCTGTTCCTCCAGCGGTGGTGTTGGAGGATGTCACGTAGGGATATGTGCCATGATCGATATCCAGCAGGGAGCCTTGCGCACCCTCAAACATAATGCTTTCACCTTTTTCGCGAGCACTATGCAGGTAGTCGATCACATCAATAATAATATCTTTCACTTGTGCGAACTGTTCAAGTATATCAGCCAGGGTTTTATCATAATCCAAGGCTTCACATTGGTAGTACTGAGTCAATACGAAGTTATGATACTCCAGCACTTCTTTGAGCTTGCTAGCAAAGCGATCAGGCTGCAGAAGATCACCTAAACGCAGACAACGGCGAGCGATTTTATCTTCATAAGCAGGCCCGATTCCTCGCCCAGTAGTACCAATTTTTGCGCTGCCACGCTTGACTTCCCGCGCGTTATCTAACGCGATATGGTAAGGCAAGATAAGTGGACAAGCGGGCGAAAGACGCAAGCGTTCACGCACAGGCACATTGCGCGCCTCAAGCTCTGCCATTTCTTTTAACAAGGCTTCGAGGGAGAGGACAACACCATTGCCGATGAGGCAGGTGACACCGTCTCGCAAAATGCCCGAGGGAATAAGGTGCAAGACGGTTTTTTCACCGTCGATAACCAACGTATGGCCAGCATTATGCCCGCCTTGAAACCTCGCTACATTGCTCACCTTTTCGGTGAGTAGATCAACGATTTTACCTTTGCCCTCATCGCCCCATTGCGAGCCGAGAACCACAATGTTTTTACCCATTACCGTATTGCTCTCTTGAATAGCTATATTTTAAATTGATGGATTTAGGGAGTACCTAATGTGTCTGATTACATATTTTTCAATAGCACTTGATCGTTTTCCACACACAGAATGCGATCGCAATGCTGATAGTCTTCCGGCATAGCTTGCCCCGGAACTCCCATAACTACACGCTCACCTTGAGCACGCAATTCTTGAACTTTTTGCCAAAGCGCTTCACCGGCTTCATGGCAAGCAAAAATACCTTTATCCGGAGGTGAGCACTCATGTCTTTGCAAACGACATATGGCACTTAAGTTAATATCAAAGCCCGTCGCAGAACGAGCGCGACCAAAGGCTTCGCCAACAGAATCATAGCGCCCACCGCGGGCGATAGCATTGCCGACACCTGGGGCAAAAGCACCAAAAACAATACCTGTGTGGTAGTGGTAACCACGTAATTCGCTTAAATCAAAATACAGCTGCACATTAGGGTAACGAGCAAGTACGGTATCCGCTAATGTTGCAAGATCGTCGAGTGCTGCGTGTATTTCAGATGGTGCATCAGCAAAAGCTTCACGGGCCAGCTCAATAATTTTGTCACTGCCTGAAAGTTTCGATAGCGCGGAAAGCCATTGTCGCGCCTGCTCATCTTTAACATTCTCATTAAGCCAACGATCTATATCAGAGAAGGCCTTACTTTGCAGCAACGAAAATAGCGCACTTTCTTGCTCAGTATTTAACTCAGCTGCTCGTGCTAAACAGCGAAAGATCCCCACATGGCCCAGGTCAATATATTGGCAATCTAAATTTGCTACTGTCAGGGCTTCAAGAAGTAGGCTGACAACTTCAACCTCTGCTTCTAAGGCAGAGACGCCGAACATTTCAACTCCAACCTTAATCGGCGAGCGAGATCCCAGAGGGGATTTGGCTTTGGTCTGCAATACATGGCCGGCATAACAGAGCCGGTTAACACCTGAACGCTTAAGACTGTGAGCGTCCATCCGCGCCGCCTGGGGCGTAATATCGGCGCGCAATCCGAGGGTACGACCAGATAGTTGATCCGTCAGCTTGAATGTTAATAGCTCGATATCCTGGCCTGAACCAGTTAGCAGAGAATCTGTAAATTCGATCATTGGCGGAATGACATAGTCATAGCCCCAACGTATAAACAAATCTACAAACCGCCTACGCAAACTCTCAAGATACAATGCTTGTTCAGGTAATACTTCTTCAATGCCATCAGGCAATAGCCAACGATCGACTTTATTGTTCATCATGTCTCTAAATTATTACTTGAGTCACTGCTTGGTCAGAAAATAGCGTTGCTCAGAGGCTTGCTATTATTTAAAGCATAAAAAAACCGGCTCAATGGTGGCCGGTTAATTTATTTTACAGAAGATTGTGTAGTTTAGACAGTATAAATATTATCTTACTTAACTTTCTTGCCTGTGGAATTATTCAGATACTTGAAAAAGTCACTTTCAGGATCGAGTAAAAGAATATCTTCCTTACCACTAAAGGTAGCTCGATAGGCATTTAAGCTGCGAACAAAGGCATAGAATTCAGGGTCTTTGTTGTAAGCTTCAGCGTATATGGCAGCAGCTTTCGCATCTCCCTCACCACGTAATAACTCGGCTTTGCGGTAAGCGTCAGCTTCAATGATAACCTTTTCCTTATCAGCATTAGCCATAATGATCACTTCTTGCTCTTTACCCTTAGCGCGATGCTCACGTGCTTCTCGCTCACGTTCGGCCCTCATCCTGTTGTATACAGGCTCACTCACTTCATCAGGAAGATCAATCTTTTTGACACGAACATCGACGATTTCCACCCCAAGAGACTCTTGGGTAAATTCATTAAGTTGCACCGTAATGCTGTTGATCAATTGATCCCGCTCGCCGCTGACAACTTCCTGCAGAGAACGTCGAGCAAACTGGTTGCGCAAACCTTCATTAATACGCTGCGCCAGCAAGCGCTGAGCGCGATCTTCTTCACCGTTGGTAGCGGTATAGAATTTACTAACATCGATAATACGCCACTTAGCATAAGAGTCGACCATCATACTTTTCTTTTCGACGGTCAAAAAACGCTCAGGTCTAGCATCCAGCGTCAACACACGAGCATCAAACTTCCGGATAACATCAATAAGAGGTATTTTAAAATGCAAACCCGGACGCAAGTCTTCGATGTGCACTTTACCCAAACGTAGTAATACACCACGCTCATATTCGTTGACGATATAGGCAGAGTTGCCCCCGATAATTATCGCAACAATAACTAGTACAGAATAAAGCATCGTTTTTGGCGTCATGATTAACGACCCTCCCGGCGACGAGAACTGGAAGTAGTTAATTCACGTTTTAAGCGCTCAACCACTTGATTGACAATCATATCTCGATCCGAAGGTGAGATGTTTTTACCCATAGACGGAATTGATGATCCTCCTGGCGCAGAAGACACGATCTTATCAAGAGGCAGGTACAACATATTGTTACCACCCTCAACATCTACCATAATCTTCGATGAACTAGACATAACTTCCTGCACTGCATCAAGGTATAAACGTTGGCGCGTTACTTCTGGTGATTTCTTGTATTCTTCTAGCAAATAACTAAAGCGTTGAGCCTCACCTTGAGCTTGCGCAATGACTCGCTCTTTATAGGCATTGGCTTCTTCTTCCATGCGCTGAGCAATACCTCTTGCTTCGGGAATGACAGCATTGGCATGAGCTTGAGCACGGTTTTTATAACGCTCTTCATCTTCACGAGCTTTAATCACATCATCGAAGGCATCTTGCACTTCAATAGGAGGATTAGAATCTTCCACATTCACCTTTTCAATGGAGATCCCAGTCTCGTAATTATTCAAGTAGGCTTGCAAACGCTCTTGGATATTGGCAGCAACTTCCTCTCGTCCTTGGGTTAAGATATCGTGCATCACAGTAGAACCAGCAACATGGCGCAGAGCACTGTTTGCCGCTTGGCGCAAGCTCGCTTCGGGATTGCGTACATTAAGAATAAAGTCACGAGCATCGTCGATGGAATATTGAACAGAAATCTTAACATCGACAATATTTAAGTCTTGGGTCAACATTTGCTCTGTGGTTGACCAGTTCCTAAGTTTAGTTACGTTCTCAGTATAAACACTGTCAATAAGTGGCGGATTCCAGCGAAAACCTGGGGTTTTAGTTTCATGGTAAACGCCCAGACGCAAGACAACAGCGCGTTCTTGCTCATTGACAACTGCCATACCAGAATAAAGGTAGCCCACAACAACGATAATAGCTGCAACTATAAAAAGGGTTTTATTAATCCCGGAGTTATCATTCGAGCTGCCGCCGCCATTACCACCAAATAAACCGGAGAGCTTTTTCTGCAAGTTTTTTAATGCTTCGTCTAGGTCGGGAGGGCCATCATTACCTCGATTGCCGCCACCCCATGGGTCTTTATTATCACCCGGCTCGTTCCAAGCCATAGAAATCTCCGCTTACTTAAGTTTAAATTTAGGATATAAAGATGAATTAATATTTTTCAAGGAAGATACGATAATCTGCCTGCAAATCACCTATAAAATAAGCGACCTCGTACTAATTTTCTTGGGCTGTATTATTTTTAATCTACCTTACCCTAATGCCTGTTAGCAGTCCTCACTGCAGGTTCATCGTGGTTACGGTGATTGTCAACGCACACCAATGAATCCAACGAATGATTCTCTGCTGCTAGTAATTTGATCAAGTCTACTTCGGGCAAGCATATATCCATCTCACAAGAACCATCTTCCTGGTAACGCTCATCCAAAACGGCATTATGTCGATAGAGACGAGCCCGCAAGCTGCCTTCGCTCATTTCCAGACGGATACTCGCTTGAAAAATTTTCTCCGCTACTAATGCAGTAATCGCCTCAAAAAGCAGATCGACCCCTAGGTTATTTTGCGCAGACAACCATACCGCACAGGGCTTCCCCTGCTCATCATAGTCAATTCTTGGAGAATAGTCCTCCATCAGATCAATTTTGTTGTAGACAAGTAATTGGGGAATCTCATTCGCGCCGATTTCTTCAAGCACTTCATTAACTTGATAAATATTGCGCGCACGTTCCTCATCTGCAACATCGATAACATGCAGCAGTAAATCAGCATTAGCTGCTTCTTCAAGAGTAGCACGAAATGCCTCGATTAATCGGTGTGGCAGATGGCTGATAAAACCCACTGTATCGGCTAAGACAGCGGGTCCAGAATTCCCTAATTCAATACGTCTCATTGTGGGATCGAGTGTTGCAAACAACTGATCTTTGGCATAAACACCTGCATCAGTGACCACATTAAATAAAGTGGATTTCCCTGCGTTGGTATAACCGACCAAAGACAAGGTGGGTATCTCAGCACGAGAACGGGAGCGACGACCTTGCTCCCGTTGCTTTCTCACTTTTTCCAGCCGTTTGTGAATAGATTTAATTCTGGCACGTAGCAAACGTCTATCAGTTTCTAACTGCGTCTCACCAGGGCCACGCAATCCAATTCCGCCTTTTTGCCTCTCAAGGTGAGTCCAGCCGCGAATCAAACGGGTAGACATATGCTCCAGCTGCGCCAATTCCACTTGTAACTTACCTTCGTGGGTACGGGCGCGTTGAGCAAAAATATCGAGAATCAAACCATTGCGATCGAGCACTCGGCACTGCAACTCTTTCTCTATATTACGCTCTTGGCTGGGAGAAAGTTCATGATTAAAGATCACCAAGCCTGCTTGGTGGTGCATAACCAGTGAACGCAGCTCGTCTAATTTACCGGAGCCGATAAAATAACGTGAGTCGGGCACGGTGCGTTGCCCAGTTAAAAATGCCACAGGATCACCGCCAGCCGAAAGAACAAGTTCTTCAAACTCTCGGGGATCGTTGGCATCTACTTTTTGGGTGATGTTCAAGTGAACTAAGATTGCTAGCTCACCAGAATCAGGCCTTTCAAAAAACAATAAAGGCTCCGCTTACTCTGTACTATCCAAATCTTCACCAGCCTCCGGGTTCAGCATTGGAACTCGCACTGGTCGCGATGGGACAATTGTGGATATGGCGTGCTTATATACCATTTGGCTAACCGTATTTTTCAACAGTACGACGAACTGATCAAAAGATTCAACTTGGCCCTGCAGCTTAATTCCGTTTACTAAATATATTGAAACAGGGATACGTTCTTTACGCAAAGCGTTAAGGTAAGGGTCTTGTAAGCTATGCCCTTTTGACATTGTTGTTCTCCTTATTGGAAAGTAAATAAAACATCTGCCATATGTTCAATACAAAATGGTGTACTGACTACCATTTAGGCTGTTTGAGCCTGTGGCGATGCAAGCATACAAAAATAAATAACAAGTGAAAGGGACAAAAGTTCCCCCGCGATTCAGGAATTGTCGTGACAAATTCTTTTATTCTGTAGCTGACCAAAATATGCATTTAAGGAGCTTAACTTTAAATATATACTCGGTGTTATACCAGAGTTAATTTGTATGACAAAACATTAAAACTGAATAGTCAAAGGTCAGTTTATCTATGTAGTACTCTAAGAATATATCATTTTAGTCTACATTATATGGCTCTTTTAGCTATAATTTTCAAGGCAATTTGCGTTAATTCTTCAACTGTCATGAAATTTCCATTTTCTTGTTGAGTAAATAGCCACTGTGCCCCTTGCCACGAACGCAACCACGTAAGTTGCCTTTTTGCCAGCTGACGTGTGGCGGCAATACCCTTGTCACGCATTTCACGACGATCGTACAAGCCTTCCAGATGCTCCCATACTTGCCGATAGCCAACAGCTCGAATTGCAGGTAAGTCTTTGTGCAGTTCCTTACGAGTCATTAAAGCCGCTACTTCTTCTAGCAAACCATTTGTTAGCATCTGATCAAAACGCAATTCGATACGCTCATGTAGACAATGTCGGTCTCTTGGGGAAATAGCAATTTGGTACCAGTCATATTTTTCCAAAAGCCCTCCGCTGAGACGATTTTGAAAGCTGGAAAATGGTTTACCACTAATACGGCAAACTTCTAATGCACGACTTAGACGTTGAGAATGATTAGGATGAATCTTAGCCGCTGAAATAGGATCTACTTCTTGTAAAAGCTTATGGATATGGGGCCAGCCAAATTGTTTGGCCTCTTGCTCAATAGCATTGCGGATATTGCTATTGGCAACAGGCATATCGGACAAGCCTTCTAGTAACGACTTAAAATACATCATTGTCCCACCCACCAAAATGGGTGTTTTATTCAAGGCTAAAATTGCTTCAATTTCATGTTTAGCATCGCGACAAAAATCAGCCGCAGAATAAGGCTCATTCGGTTCGCGAATATTAATCAAACGATGGGGTGCTTTGGCAAGTTCTTCTGCCGTAGGCTTGGCTGTACCAATATCCATACCCCGGTATACCAAAGCGGAATCCACACTAATAATTTCGCCATTGAGATGCCCACGCAAGGCAATAGCAAGGTCAGTCTTGCCTGATGCTGTCGGCCCCATAATCGTAATAATACGCTGGCGCGATGCATGGTTTAATGTATCAGATAGGACATTATCACCTGATAACTCATCAGCATTTCCAGTGGACAATATTACTGGCCTCGCATAAACAATTTATCTAATTCAGACATACTCATCTGCGTCCAGGTTGGACGACCGTGATTGCACTGGCCGCTGCGCTCGGTCTCCTCCATGTCACGCAGTAAAGCATTCATTTCGGCAATAGTAAGGCGTCGGTTGGCGCGCACAGAGCCATGACAAGCCATGGTTGACAGCAATGCATTAATATTCTGCTCGATACGCTGACTGGTGCCAAACTCAATGAGATCAGAAAGTACATCACGTACTAATAATTCGGTATCGGCATCTTTTAAGATAATAGGAATTTGCCTTATCAAAAGCGTTTCAGGTCCTGCGCGTTCGACAATAAAACCTATACGTGAAAATAACTCGTTGTTATCTTCCGCACAGTTGGCTTCCTTCTCACTAATAGCAATAGATTGGGGCACAAGTAACGGTTGGGATTGTAAGGATTGGGCGGAGAATTGTCGTTTCAGTTTTTCATAAGTAATACGCTCATGAGCCGCATGCATATCAACAACCACTAAGCCCGCACTATTCTCCGCCAGAATAAATACCCCTTTAACCTGAGCAATAGCAAAACCTAATATAGGTATTTCGCCATCATGGTCGATAACATTCTGTGCCCCTTGTAATGTCTGTGCATCAGCAGAATGGGGTACAGATGAGGAATTCACCAAGGCAGAATAATGTGCTACCTGCTCACGAGCATTCAGCGGTGAAGGTGTGGGCGTGGATGAATAAGCCGCAGATGATGCATGGTTTGAAGAAGCAAAGTTTGATGAGGAAAAGTTTTGTGCTGAGGCTGATGACCCCGCCCCCAAACCAAGGGAAGATTGAGAAGGGCTTTGGCCAAAGCCCTCGGCTTCAGTTACAGGTTCCTGCCTCGGACTGCTTGTTCGCTCATGAGAAGCGCTCTCGGCATCGGGACGAATATCGGCCAGAGCCTTATGTAAGCTGCTAAACAAAAAATCGTGTACTAAGCGGCCATCACGAAAACGCACTTCATGTTTGGTTGGATGAACATTTACATCCACGTTGCTAGGATTCACTTCCAGGTATAAAACAAAAGCAGAATGGCGACCATGGTATAGCACATCGTGATATGCCTGCTTAATCGCATGGGTCACAAGTCGGTCTTTAATAGCTCGACCATTAACATAAAAATGTTGTAAATCGGCTTGGCTGCGCGAGAAAGTGGGCCGCGCGACCCACCCCCAGAGACGCAAATTTGCGCGCTCAATTTCAATATGCACAGCATTTTCAATAAATGCAGGGCCGCATATTTGCGCGATACGGCGTTCTTGTTCAGGACGAGTGATGGCAGGTCGCCAACTATGAATAACACGGCCATTATTTTTTAAACTAAAACCCAGTTCAAAACGAGATAATGCGATGCGTTTTAAGACATCTTCAATACGATTAAACTCTGTTTTCTCAGTACGTAAAAACTTGCGCCTGGCAGGTGTATTAAAAAATAGATCGCGAACTTCGACCGTACTCCCTTGAGGATGTGCCGCTGGTGAAAGCTGAGCTTCCATATCACGCCCTTCTGCGTGGGCGCACCAACCTGCAGTGCCATCACCGTTGTTACTGGTTAACTTCAAACGAGCAACAGAGCTGATACTTGCCAGCGCTTCACCACGAAAGCCAAGGGTTAAAACGGCTTCAAGATCATCAAGTTGATGAATTTTGCTGGTTGCATGGCGGCTTAAGGCTAGAGGCAAATCCTCTTGCGAAATACCACAGCCATTATCTCGCACACGAATCAGCTTAACACCGCCTGCCTCCACTTCAACATCTAACTGTGTTGCTCCTGCATCGACACTATTTTCCAGTAATTCTTTAATCACCGATGCCGGGCGCTCTACTACCTCTCCGGCAGCGATCTGGTTAGCCAAACGCGGACTAAGTATTTTTATTGCATTCATAGTGATACAGCTTGTGAGTTAACTTGCAGGAATAGTCAGCACTTGGCCTATTCGTATAGTCGATGATGTCAGCTTATTTTTGTTTTTTAATTCAGTCACACTAATTTTATATTTCTTAGCAATAGAAGATAAGGTGTCCCCCGCCGCTATGGTGTGAGATTGGCCTCCAGCTCCACGGCCGGCGGTTTCTTTACCACCATATTTTTTCCACGCAACGTAAGTGCCCTCGGGCGGATTGTCATAAAAATAAGCCTTAATCCCCTTAAAAACAGCTTTTGCTAATTTCTGTTGATGGGCCGGCGACTTTAGTTTTTTCGATTCTTTGGGATTGGTAATAAACCCTGTCTCCACCAAAATTGAGGGCACATCGGGCGATTTCAATACAATAAATGCAGCCTGTTCAACATGATTTTTATGCAAGCTGGTAAAACTGCCCATATTTTTTAATACTCGACCGCCAACATCTAAACTACTTGCCAAAGTGGCTGTCATCGACAAATCAACCAGCACGCCTGCGAGAACATCGTCTTTATCACTCAGGCTAACGCTGCCAGCACCGCCGATAAGATCTGACTCATTCGCTTTTGATGCCAGAATACGAGCCATCTGGCTGGTAGCGCCTCGACGCGATAAAGCAAAAACAGACGCGCCTTTTGCACGTGGGTCGGTAAAACCATCCGAATGAATGGAGACAAAAAGATCAGCCCTCATTTCTCTGGCTTTTTGCCGCCGCAAAGTGTTTTCAACATAGTAATCACCATTGCGTATCAGCGTTGCTTTAAATCCAGGCTCTTTATCGATGATACTTTTGAGGGCCTTACTAATTTTTAACACCACGGTCTTTTCATAGATACCACCTGGACCAATAGAGCCTGGATCCTCGCCACCGTGTCCGGCATCAATAGCAATTAGAATATCTTTTTTACTACCGACACTGGGTTGAACTTTCGCTACCGTTTTTTGGGTTTTAGTACCTTCGCCATAGATATCAATCACTAGACGATCAGGTTTACCCGCATGTTTCTTTAAAACAAAACTGCGTGGCTGAGTTGTCTTAGCCATATCTAAAACAACACGTAGATCGTCTTTATCACGTTTGCCATAACGCATTTTGCTAATAGATGTTTTATCAAAGTCAAGGCTAGCTAAACTGGCCTTAAATTGACTTTTATCGATGTCGATAACAATACGATCAGGTTGCTTTAGAGAAAAGATTTTGTGTTCGACAGGGCCTGAGAGGTCAAACACTAAACGAGTATGATCCGGCGCTCGCCAGAGCCGAACACCCTCGACATTAGCGCTGTTGACATCTGCAACAAAGAGCACAAAACAGCAAATTAAGCTACAAAGCTTTAGCCCTAGCTTTGATAATAGAGTGCTCTCTACAGGTTTTGAGTTTCTAGCAACGATAATACAGCCACTCCACGTTCCGTTTTACTTGTTATAGTCAGCTTACGTCCCTCATCCATAGGGTTTAAACTCACGATCATATCTGCCTTAGGAATATATCCGTGACCTTTTTGCGGCCATTCAATAAGCGCCACTGTATTTTCGCCAAAATAGTCACGGATTCCCATAAACTCCAATTCTTCAGGATCACCAAGACGATACAAATCAAAGTGATACACTTGTATGCCATCGAGGTCATAGGGCTCTACAAGAGTATAAGTTGGACTCTTAACTTGACCTGAATAATTATACGCCGCTAACACACCTTGGCAAAAAGTGGTTTTACCAGCACCGAGTGTGCCTTCGAGGTAGACTACGATAGAGTCTTTTACCCTACTACCTTTTAAAAGGCCGCCTATTAATCCCCCAATGGCTCTGCCGTAAGCAATAGTCGCCTTTTCATTAGCTAAAAAGAATTCCTTGTGCATCAATTTGACTCTATACCACGATTAACTAATTGACGAATAAACGGCATTAAATCGCTTGCCAAAATACCCACTTGACCATCTTGGGAAGCGCAATCTCCAGCATGGCCATGAATACAGACACCAGCCACAGCAGCCTCTTTCAACGTCATACCTTGCGCGACCAAGGCTGCGATAATTCCAGTCAGAACATCTCCCATCCCAGCGACAGCCATACCTGGATTGCCGACATTAGTCAGCGTGCTACCCTGCTCATCCGCGATTAAGGTGCCCGCGCCTTTTAAAACACTGATACCGCCATACTTTTTGTGTAAGGCTGTCACTGCAGCAAAACGATCGTTAACAATTTCAGCGGTTGAACAACCAAGTAAACGGGCAGCCTCACCTGGATGAGGTGTCATCACAAACCCTATTTTATGATAGCTGTTTTTGTCCCACGCTTCTTCTGTAGTTGTTGTATCTTGATCACAAGATACAAATCTTTGGGCAATTAAATTGAGTGCGTCGGCATCAATAATTTTGGCAACCTGCGCTTTTAAAGCAAAATACAAAAGTTGTTGTGACCAAGCACTCTGCCCAAGTCCCGGCCCCACAATAAGCACATCGGCTTTCGCAGTGTAATCTTCCAACTCTGGCCCTGAGTTAATACCGACACTCATTACTTCAGGGATGCGCGCTAAAGCTGCGGCAACATGTTCGGGCCGAGTGGCGAGCATAACGCCACCTGCTCCAGCTCTCATAGCAGACTCGGCAGCTAATAGCGCAGCGCCTCCCATGCCTAAATCACCACCAACCACAAGCACCCGTCCGTAATCTCCTTTATGGGAATCAGCAGAGCGAGGCATCAGCTTGGTAATCTGGGAAATACGTTCAACAGGCCGATCCACGTGTTGATAAATATGATCTGGAATGGCCAAGTTATCGAAGAAAAGCTTGCCACAATACTCCGGGCCTGATGCGGTCAATAGCCCCTGTTTAACCGCCACAAATGTCACGGTGACATCAGCCTTGATCGCGCCTTCACAAGCAACACCGGTATCGCCGTTAACACCAGTGGGAATATCCAAAGCTAATACGGGGGAGTTAGTGCGGCGAATTAACGCACAGGTTTGACGCACATTATCTCTGAGCTCACCATGGAAACCGCTACCGATCATGGCGTCGACAACGATGGCATCATCAAGCGTGTCGGCTGCAATATTCTGCACAGGCAAAACCTCCGCCCCTTCGCCAATAGCGAAGTAGTAGGCTTTCTGTACATCCCCCGATAGGGAGCTAGGAGTTGCCAATGAAAATACAGACACCGGTATTTTTTTCTGGGCGGCTAAGCCCGCTAATAAATAACCGTCTCCGCCGTTATTCCCCGAGCCACAAAAGACAACAATTCTGCGGCTTTGCCCCCAGGTATCAATAAGGACGGATAATGCGGCTCTTGCAGCATTTTTCATCAGTACAATACCGGAGATATTGGTTTGCTCAATAGCTGCTTGATCGAGTAAACGTGTTTGTTCACAGGTGTAGAGGTACTGGGGAAGCTTACTTGTCATAGAAATGATCACACTACTTTTAACTTTTCATCAAATTATACGTGACTTACATCTTCCCCCATAGTCAAATAGTTACCCTAAAGAATTCACCATATTATATGGTGTCAAATTTATTGTGACTAAACTCCAACCCCCATGCTAGCTTGATCTATGTCATCCCTTTACCAGACGCTTGCTGAACAAATACACCATTGGACGCGAGAACTCGGCTTTCAGCAGGTGGGTATTAGCGCAGCCGATGTCTCGGATCAGCAACAGCACTTTCAAAATTGGATTGATAAAGGCTACCACGGGGATATGGCGTGGATGGTGGAGCATGGAGAAAAACGAACACAGCCACAAAAATTGATTCCTGGCACAACTCGGGTTATTTCGGTGCGGATGAACTACTTACCCCCGGAAACAGAGCAAATCAAAATTCTTAAATCCCCCTCCAAAGCTTATGTCTCTCGTTATGCTCTAGGGCGCGACTATCACAAGCTCATCCGCAAACGCTTGGCCACTATTGCACAAAAAATTGAGGACTTCTGTCAAAGCCACGATATCCCCCTGCCAGAAAATCAAAGGGCATTCGTCGATAGTGCGCCGGTTTTAGAGAGGCCTTTAGCGCAACAGGCCGGCCTCGGGTGGGTGGGTAAGCACACATTGCTGATCAATAAGTCTGCAGGCAGCTGGTTTTTTCTAGGTGAAATTTATACCAACTTGCCCTTGCCTACTAATCAACACATCCCTGAAAATGCCTGCGGCGATTGCCAGGCCTGTCTGCAAGTATGCCCAACAGACGCATTTCCCAAACCCTATGTTCTTGACGCCACCCGCTGTATCTCTTATCTCACCATTGAAAACAAAGGTCCGATTGCCGAAGAGTTCAGAGAAGTTATGGGTAACCGCGTGTTTGGGTGCGACGATTGTCAGGCCATATGCCCCTGGAACAAATACGCCGATTTTACAAAAGAAAAGGATTTTCACCCAAGGCACCATCTGGACTCAGCAGAGCTAGTGGATCTGTTTAATTGGAATGAGCAGGAATTCTTAGATCGGACTGCCGGCTCAGCTATTCGTAGGATCGGTTACCAAAACTGGCTGCGCAACCTTGCCATCGGCTTAGGCAACGCTCCAGCATCAACAGAAATTGTCCACGCACTAAATAGACGAATAGAAGCAAATGAGGAAGGTTGGTTACAAGAACATTTCTTATGGGCGCTTGAGCGGCAAAAACAACCGCCCAAACGTCGTAAGAGGAAACTTAAAAGAAATTAACGCATGTTTAGATGGCATGATATATCGATGGAGCCATCGTCTTGCAATAAACCAAAATTCTGTTTACTGACGTTTTGCACAACTACCAATGGGTTATCCCTATGCTCGCGTCTAACAAAGGCAATTTGCCATCCAAAGCTTTCCATCTGACGCAGCGATTTTTGTTGTTGAGAATTGAGCAGACTACGTGTATTTAAAGGTACAGGGGATTTGCCTCTGCGCTTATCCACCGTCAGCTTAATCTTCTTAGGCCTTTCCAAAGGGGTATAGTATTGAGACATACAACCTCCAACTAATGCGCTAACACATAGTTTGTTAGTACGTATTCTCCTTGGATCATGATTAGCGCGCATTTAGTTTTCGAGCGTTTTTACATCCCAGGCTCGTCGAATAACAGCAATGGTAGAGCTTCCATGTTTGCGGACACTTTGTCAAAAATATCATTTCATAGATAAGGCTGTATTCATTCTCAAACAGAATAAAAGGTTAAGCGTTCTCATCAAAATTAAAGACGTTCACGTTTTTAATCAGCATTTCATGAATAATCAAGTATTTTTTACAACTACTGCCTCAGTATTACACCTTAAAAAAATGCTCTCGATAACATTTGAGCTCATCAATTGAGTCTCTAATGTCATCCATTGCAAGATGTGTCCCTTTCTTCTTTACATGTTCAAGGATTTCAGGCTTCCAGCGCGATGCAAGTTCTTTCACACTGCTGACATCAAGGTTACGATAGTGAAAGTAAGCTTCAAACGTTGGCATATAGCGCGCCAAGAAGCGCCTATCTTGTCCAATTGAGTTACCACACATAGGCGACTTCCCACTGGGAACCCACTGTTCTACGAAAGCCATCGTTCGGCGCTCGGCCTCAACCACACTAATTTGGCTATTAGTTACTCGGTCAACCAAGCCAGACCCCCCGTGCTGGTTGGTATTCCATTCGTCCATCGCATTTAGCACAGCCTCAGGCTGATGAATGGCCATAACCGGGCCCTCGGCTAGGATATTGAGATTTTGATCGGTAACAATCGTCGCTATCTCGATAATGACATCTCGTTCGGGAATTAATCCGGTCATCTCAAGATCAAGCCAAATTAAATTGTTTTCACTGCTAGAAGTTAGGTTTTCCATTAGAATAAGCGTTAGCCTTTAAATTTATATATGTTAAATATTAGAGCTGCTGAGTAGCGTTCTAATTGGCTGAGCCAGAAAAACTAATAAGCAGCTTACTTTATCTAGGTTATGAGCAAACGTAGACTATCGCAAACCCAGGCGCGAAGAATAAAACAAAAACAGCAAAAGCAAAGAGAAAATGCAAATAAAGGCGATAACCCCCCCTTGGGCCTTGATGAAGATTCTCTCGGCATAGAACAACATGGTAGAGTTGTCGCCCACTATGGTACACAGGTAGATATTGAAGCACACAACGCTGATCCAGATAACGGGAGAAAAGGCACCATACGTTGCTTTTTACGTGCAAACCTGGGCAGTATTGTCACTGGTGACCACGTCATTTGGCGAGCCAGTAAAAAGGATGATTTGGGGGTTGTGGTTTCATGCCAGCCTAGGCAATCTCTGCTCAGCAGACCCGATACTTTTGGTAAGCTAAAGCCTGTGGCAGCTAACGTCAGCCAAATTATTATTACCATCGCACCGAAGCCAGAGGCACACACTAACCTTATCGATCGTTACCTAGTAATAGCAGAAATAAATGATATTGCTCCCATAATCATTATCAATAAAGCGGATTTAATTAGTGAGCAAAACCGAGCTAACTTCTCCGCCATCACCAAGCTCTATACCAACCTGGGATATCGGGTCCTTTCAATGAGTGCTCATAGCCATCAAGATATCGCACAATTGACAGCATTGATTAAAGGCAAAACCAGCATATTTGTTGGTCAATCAGGGGTCGGCAAATCTTCTATTATTCAGCGCCTAGTCCCCGAGCAGGAAATACTGGTTGGCAGCTTGTCTGAAGCCACTGCCAAGGGCCGACATACCACGACTCACTCACAACTATTTCATTTTGCTCAAGGTGGGGAGTGTATTGACTCGCCGGGTATTCGTGAATTTGGGCTCTGGCACTTGCACAGTGAAGATGTCATCAAGGGTTTTGTCGAATTACGGGAAATTGCCCAAATGTGTAAATTTCGCGATTGTCTGCACGAAGTAGAGCCAGGCTGCGCTATTCGCCAAGCGCTAGAAGATCAAACCATAACGCAGCAGAGATTTGATAGTTATAAACGCATCATCGCAAGCCTAAATGATGTCGCAATGAAAACAATGAATAATTTAGATTAAGCAGCAGGAAAAAACTATGTCCGATATTACTGAGAACGGCTTACCCCTTGTGATTTCAGCTAATAGCTTTGCAGAAAAGTTAACAAGTTCAGCATTGCCTGAAGATATTTGTATTGTCGACCTCTCTGAAGAAACCAACTTCATCGCTGGACACATCCCTGGCGCAATCTATTTACCTTATCGCATGCTGGTGGCGGGGGAAGCGCCTGCACCAGGAAAATTACCCAACCAGGAGCGTTTAACAGAAATTTTCCAATATCTAGGGCTCACTCCAGAGACTCACTTTATTGTCTGCGACGACGAGGGCGGTGGTTGGGCTGGCCGCTTTATCTGGACACTAGACGTTATCGGCCATAAACACTATTCATACATTGACGGAGGAATGATCGCCTGGAAAGCAATGGGCCTTCCCATAGAAACAGGCCAACAGGAAAACCTTCGCACAAGAACAGATATCATTATCAAAGATATTGATCGCAGTCCTATCATTGATCTCGATGAAATAGTACAAGAGCTACCGCATAAAACCTTTATCGTATGGGACGCTCGCAGCCCACAAGAATATGACGGAAGCAAAGTTGTCGCAGCGAAAGGCGGCCATATTCCCGGTGCTATTAATGCTCAATGGACAGATTTAATGGATAGAGAAAACAACTTTATTATTCGACAAGATGCGCAAGCATATTTACAACACTTAGGACTTGATGGAGCACTGCCCGTCATTACTCATTGTCAAACACATCATCGTTCAGGTTTCACTTACTTAGTCGGCAAAACTTTAGGTTTTGATATTCGTGCCTACGACGGCTCGTGGTCTGAGTGGGGCAACCATCCAGATACTCCTGTTGAAAAGTAAAAAACTGACTTTACAAATTATTGTGTAGGATGCGTATTTAAACCTTAGAAGCTGTTTCATGACTCGCGAACGCCGTCTCGACAAGTGCAGCGGTTATCAAATGTCTTCTAAACACATTACTCAAAAGAGAATTGTCGATTGAAAAGCTTTATTTTTATTACATTACAGTATTTAACACCGCAACATTTATTGTCCCGCTGTGTAGGATGGTTTGCAGCCACTAAAATTCATTGGATTAAATCTTTGTTCATTAATAAGTTTGTCGCTACTTATAAGGTCAACATGAATGAAGCCGAAAATAGTGACCCTAACAGTTATGCTTGTTTTAACGACTTCTTTTGCCGACCACTAAAACCAGATGCTCGCCCGATAGACAGCACTGAGTCCGGTATTGTTAGCCCTGCAGATGGTGCTTTTAGTCAACTAGGGCCTATTAATGATGGCAGAATATTTCAAGCCAAGGGGCATGACTTTAGTGCTTACGAATTACTAGGAGGTGATCACAACCTCGCTAAAGAATTTACCAACGGTGAGTTCGCGACAATATACTTATCACCGAAAGATTATCACCGTTTGCATATGCCTATTACTGGTGAATTAATATCTATGTGTTATGTTCCAGGTGATTTATTCTCTGTTAATCCTACCACCACAGAGAATGTACCTCGCCTATTTGCAAGAAATGAGCGGGTTATTTGTGTATTCAAAACAGAGATAGGACCTGTAGCATTAGTCTTGGTAGGCGCAATGATTGTGGCTTCGATTGAAACTATATGGGCAGGTCAAGTCGCCCCTATAGAACGAAAAATTCATACCACTAATTATGGACTGCAAGAAAACATTACTTTGCAAAAAGGCGAAGAGATGGGTCGTTTTAAATTAGGTTCAACCATCGTCATGCTGTTTCCGGAAAATAGCTTAGAGTGGAGTGAAGAAATTAGTGCTGACAGTTCAATTAAGATGGGAGAGCTTATTGCTCAATACAAGAAACGCTAAATACATGACATAAATTACTAGAAATTAGCTACGAGAGCGACCTGAAATCTTCTTCAGGTTGCGCTTAAAGATAGAGAAAAGGCCTTTGCCTTCTTTTACTTTACTTTCGATGTAAGTATCACGAATAGTAGCAATATCAATATCGTATTCACCAGGTTCAAGATCCTGGACAATTTCAATACGATCAATTTCATGACGAGTGGCTTTGCCCGAATCAATCTTAGCTTGATTAATACGGTCATGTTCAGCTAGATCTAACACAAAAGGATCAAATAAAGTCTGTTTTACTGCGTCGGTGACTACCATCACAATAGGCTTTAAACGACGTTCAAAATTCTGTTCCACAACCACGGCAACTTCGCCCGTGGACAACTCTACTTGTGTACCTGTAGGGTAAAGGCCAATGGCGCGAATAAATTCAACTACCATTTCTTCCTGGAATTCAACGCCTCTTTGCTCATACAACTTAGCTACAGCTTTAGAGGGAGACAGGGGCTTATCTAAACCTCGGGGATTGGTCGTCTCATCATAAAAAGTAACAATTCCAGCAATTTTCCCTAATAGAGGAATCTTGTCACCTCGCAAATGACTTGGGAAGCCACTACCGTTAACTCGCTCGCAATGAGATTTAACAACAGATGTCACCCGCGGTTTTACATCAGGCAACTTCCTTAATATTTCTACCCCGTAGTCAACAAATTTCTCGTAGGCATCCTGCTCTGCTTCCGAACGATTAGTTTTATAGATGAGGTGCTCTGGAATACGAGTTTTGCCAATATCTTTTAACAGCACTCCCATTGCGAGAATATCTAGCTCGGATTTAGGCATACCGATATGGCGGCCAAATAAAATAGCCCACACAGCTGAACGCACCGAATGGCTGTAAGTATACTCATCTTTCTCGCGCACTCGGCTCAACCAAGTGAAGGCGTCAGGACTGCGCAATACACTATCCACCATATTGCTAGCAACACGCTTTGTTTCAGCAATGGGAATATTATTATGATCTCTTTCAACTTGCTCCATAACGCTGCTGACCGCGCCATATACTTGTTGATGTAGCTCCTTAGCCTGGCCTATTTCCTTCTCGAGGCCGTGCTCGACTTCGTATAGATCTCGGCGAATTTTTAGCGGCGCAACATCGGTAACTTTCGCGCTTTTACTATTTCGCTCTAGTTTTCTGCGTTCTTTTGTGCCGCCGACACCAGCGCCAGTTAAATTTTTGAGGTTGGTCTTAACAGGACCCGAGCCTTTGACAACATCGATATAAACGTGACTACAGTGTACTTTGAGTTCACGAATTTCATCTGCATCGCGAATATAAAATCCTTGTAAGGGAAACGGGGTTTGCGTCCACGGGCGATCAAGACCGGAAACAAACATTCCGACCGTAAGTTCATTCGCTGCGACTTTGACCTGTTTAATTCCCAAAAAAACTTCCTCTTGCTAGAGCAATTGTCCTGTTATTTTTTCATCGGGATTATAACTATAGTACTTAAACCTTGTAACCACACAAGGCACAAGAAACTTAGTTTTGATAACTAAGTTTAACAAAAACCTTCATTATGCGCCTTATCCGACATGATATTTTGGTGATAACTCTCTAACTGCCTCAAAAAATGCCTTGGCATTATCAGGCTTTACTTCAGGCGTGATACCGTGTCCGAGGTTAAAAATATGGCCTGTACCATGACCAAAACGCTCCAGGATAGTCTCTACTTCTTGCGCGATACGATGTGGTTTTGCATATAACACCGCAGGATCCATATTGCCTTGCAAGGCGACTTGAGCACCCACGCGCGCACGCGCGCCACCAATATCAGTCGTCCAATCGAGCCCCAGACAGTCCGGGCCTGTTGCCGCCATCGCTTCTAACCACTGCCCGCCACCTTTGGTAAACATAATAACAGGAACTCGCCTCCCTTCGTGCTCGCGAATCAAACCTTTCAATATTTTGTGCATGGGCGCCAGAGAAAATTCGCGATAAGCGTCATGCGCTAATGAACCGCCCCAAGAGTCAAAAATTTGTACCGCCTGAGCCCCCGCTTTAATTTGAGCATTTAAATAGTCAGTGACAGCGTCGGCCAATTTGTCCAGTAAGCGTTTAGCTAACTCAGGCTGGTCGTATATCATCGCTTTCGCTTGTCTAAAATCCTTACTAGAACCACCTTCTACCATGTAAGTGGCGAGGGTCCAGGGGCTACCAGAAAAACCAATCAATGGCACCGAGCCATTTAGCTCACGACGAATAGTTTTTACTGCATCCATAACGTAAGACAAGTCAGACTCAGCCTTGGGAATAGGTAAGGCATCAACTTCCTCGGCGGTTCTCACCGTTTTCTTAAAACGAGGTCCCTCACCTGTTTCAAAATACAAACCCAATCCCATAGCATCAGGAATAGTTAAGATATCGGAAAACAGAATTGCAGCATCAATTGGATAACGAGCCAGGGGCTGCAAGGTCACTTCACAGGCCAATTCAGGATTTTTACACAACGACATAAAGTCACCGGCTTGTGCTCGCGTGGCACGATACTCAGGGAGATAACGTCCCGCTTGGCGCATCATCCATACCGGTGTGCGTTCAACAGGCTGACGTTGAAGAGCTCGAAGAAATACATCATTTTGTAACTCAGCCATAAAGCTTTATGCCTCTTTAAATTGTTTTAGGTAGTCAAACCAGAAAAATATATTACTCGGCCAATTGAGCAATAAAATGGGGAATTACCCCCTCACGACAACCTCTCTCTTACAATCATTTCCATATTAAAATTAAAGTGGTTGGCATTAACACGCTTTTCTAGTCGACGTGCAAGCCTTTGATGGCTAGCCTATTTTCTAAGTTCGTTTTTTAAGTCCGTGTGCTTAATCAGTATGAGCAGCAAAAACGCAGTTCAAATAGCCATATCGTGTTAAGCATTTTTACTATTTCCTTTTTCAAAAACCGAAGAGATTTTCAAAGGTAACGGCACAGTCAGGTTTGACAAATTAGCAACATATTTAAATTGCTTATTTGGCACATTACTTATTTGCCAGGAAAACTAAAAAAGTTTTTATACCTCTAAATAATCTAAAATGCCTTCTGCTGCTTCTCTACCTTCCCAAATAGCAGTAACAACTAAATCAGATCCTCGCACCATGTCACCTCCGGCAAATATTTTTTCATTACTGGTTTGGAACTTAAATTCTTGTTCCTCTGGTGCAACTACTGCCCCCCAGTCAGACACTTCAACATTATGTTCATTAAACCATGCTGCAGGGCTTGGTCGAAAACCAAAAGCAATTAATACCACATCTGCAGGTAGTATTTCTTCACTATCTTTGATCACTTCTGGACGACGGCGTCCATTTTCATCAGGTTCACCAAGACGAGTGGAAACTACCTTGATACCCTCAACTTTTTCATCGCCAACAATCGCAACGGGCTGCCGATTAAATAAGAAAGTAACCCCTTCTTCTCTAGCATTCTGCACCTCTCTCCTAGAGCCCGGCATATTTTCTTCATCTCGGCGGTAAGCACAGGTAACACTTTTTGCACCTTGGCGAATTGAAGTGCGATTACAATCCATCGCCGTATCACCGCCACCAAGCACAATGACCCGTTTGCCTTCGACACTAATAAAATCCTGCGGGCTTTTTTCAAACCCAAGATTTCGATTCACATTAGAAATCAAAAATGGCAGAGCATCATAAACCCCGTCAAGATCTTCACCGGCAAAACCACCTTTCATATAAGTATAAGTGCCCATACCCATGAACACCGCGTCATATTCTTTAAGGATCTCGTCCATTGAGATATCTTTACCGACCTCAGTATTCAAGCGAAATTCCATTCCCATCTCAGAAAAAACTTCGCGCCGACGTCTCATCACATCTTTTTCTAACTTAAATTCGGGAATACCGAATGTTAGCAAGCCACCAATTTCAGGATATTTATCGAAAACAACGGGTTTTACACCATGGCGCACAAGAATATCAGCACAGCCTAAGCCAGCAGGTCCCGCTCCGATAATTGCCACCTTTTTACCAGTGTCGACAACTTTTGACATATCAGGCTTCCAGCCAAGTGCAAAAGCTGTCTCTGTAATATATTTTTCTGCATTGCCGATCGTGACAGCACCAAAGCCATCGTTGAGTGTACATGCTCCCTCGCAAAGCCTATCCTGCGGACAGACTCGACCACACACTTCTGGTAGCGAGTTAGTTTGATGACACAACTCCACTGCTTCTAAAATATTTCCCTCAGACACAAGCTTCAGCCAATTGGGAATATAATTATGTACCGGGCACTTCCACTCACAATATGGATTACCACATGCCAAGCAACGATGGGCCTGATTCGCGGCCTCTTCTTCACCAAAAGGCTGATAGATTTCAACGAATTCTGTGGTGCGTGTTCTGATACTTTTTTTAGAGGGATCAACTCGTCCCACATCGAGAAATTGAAAATCATTGTTTAAGCGATCAACCATGACTTATTCTCCTCGCTTGGTAACGCTGTTTAACAAAGTATTGAGGTTCGAAGCCTTTGGCTTCACTAACCAGAATTTGCCGAGATATCGATTAAACTCATCAAGTAGGGTTTTACCCCATTCGCTGTCAGTTTCTCCCACATACTCTTCAATAATGCCGCGTAAATGGTTGCGATATTCTTCTAAGGGGTAGGTATTAATGCGACTGATCTCCACCAACTCATGGTTGTACTTGTCAACAAAAGTACGATCTTCATCAAGAACATAGGCAAAGCCGCCAGTCATACCTGCACCGAAGTTAACCCCGGTCTTACCAAGAACGGTGACGATACCGCCGGTCATATATTCACAACAGTGATCTCCAGCCCCTTCAACCACCACATGAGCACCAGAGTTTCTAACACCGCAACGCTCCCCGGCAATACCAGAAGCGAAGAGCTTGCCTCCAGTGGCACCATAAAGACAAGTATTACCCATAATGCTGGTAGTGTTGGTGGCAAAATTAGAACCTTCCGGGGGACGGATCACAATCTTGCCGCCCGCCATACCCTTGCCGACATAATCGTTGGCGTCACCCTCTAGATACATGTGCAGACCACCAGCATTCCAAACCCCTAAGCTCTGGCCAGCTACGCCTTTAAGCTTTAGGACAATAGGGTGATCAGCCATACCCTGATTACCATAGCGCTTGGCAATTTCACCACTGATACGGGCCCCTACCGAGCGATCACAATTGGTGATATTAAACTCAAACATACCACCATTCTTACTTTCAATAGCAGGTAAGACCGTCTTCACCATTTTCTCTGCCAGCACCCCTTTGTCGAAGGGAACATTTTTAGAGTTTTGGCAAAGCTGAGGCTTACTTTCAAGCAGAGGATCAGTGTGAAGTAAAGGCTGCAAATCAAGTTCGCCGTGTTTGCTGGTGGTACCATCTATGGTTTCCAGCAAATCAACACGACCTACCAGGTCACTGAGCTTGCTCACCCCCAACTTGGCCATCCACTCGCGCGTTTCTTCTGCAACAAACTTAAAGAAGTTCATCGCCATTTCCACAGTACCGATATAGTGATTCTTACGCAGCTTCTTTTGTTGAGTGGCAACACCAGTGGCGCAGTTATTCAAGTGACAAATACGCAAGTACTTACACCCTAAGGCTACCATCGGGGCCGTACCAAAACCAAAACTCTCCGCTCCGAGAATAGCAGCTTTAACTACATCTAGACCGGTTTTCAAACCGCCATCGGTTTGCACTCGAACTTTACCGCGCAAATCATTAGCACGCAGGGTCTGGTGAGTTTCTGCTAAGCCCAACTCCCACGGCGAGCCAGCATAACGAATTGAGGTAAGGGGACTGGCGGCCGTGCCACCGTCATAACCAGAAATAGTGATCAAGTCTGCATAGGCTTTGGCGACACCAGCAGCAATAGTACCCACTCCTGGGCGGGATACCAGCTTCACCGAGACGAGAGCATCAGGGTTCACCTGTTTCAGGTCAAAAATCAACTGGGCGAGATCTTCAATAGAATAAATATCATGGTGAGGCGGCGGCGAAATGAGGGTGACACCGGGTACAGAGAAACGCAAACGGGCAATTAGCTCGTTGACCTTGCCACCTGGAAGCTGACCACCTTCACCCGGCTTCGCTCCTTGCGCCACTTTGATTTGCAGTACCTCTGCATTAACTAAATATTCTGGTGTCACACCGAAACGACCGGAGGCAATTTGCTTAATTTTAGATACGCGATTGGTGTTGTAACGGGCCGGGTCTTCACCACCCTCACCACTGTTTGAGCGACCACCCAAGGTATTCATCGCCTGGGCTAAAGCTTCATGAGCTTCCGGACTAAGTGCACCGAGAGACATGCCGGCCGAGTCAAAACGAAGAATAATATCTTCTATTGGTTCAACTTTATTTAGCGGCAATGGAGTAATATCAGTCTTCAAGCTCAGGAGATCACGCAGGGTAGCAACAGGTCGATTATTAACTAACTCACTGTAAGATCGCCAAACGGCGTAATCGCCTGATTGCACCGCTGCTTGTAAGGTCTGCACCACATCGGGATTAAATGCATGATACTCCTGGCCGTGCACATACTTCAGTAAACCTCCTGGAGAAATTTTCTTGCGAGGATTCCAGGCTTCTTTGAGTAAGCGCTTATGATCTTCTTCCAGCTGCTCAAACGTCACACCTTTTATACGACTGGGCGTACCATTGAAGCAAAGATCTACTACCTCATCAGATAAGCCAACAGCTTCAAAAAGCTGCGCCCCCCGGTATGAGGCGATTGTGGAAATACCCATCTTAGACAGGATTTTGAGCAGGCCTTTATCCATGCCTCGCTGGTAGTTTTTATATGCGTCGTTATGGTCGAGTAATAACTCATCAGATTCGATTAGGCGGTTGAGAGCATAATAACTCAGATAGGGGTATACGGCTGTAGCACCATAGCCGATAAGCGTGGCCACCTGATGGGAGTCCCGAGCGGTGCCAGTTTCGACCACGATATTGGCATCGCAGCGCAACCCTTCGTTGGTCAAACGATGATGCACAGCCCCAGTGGCCAGCAGTGCATGAATAACACCTTGGCCCTGCACGAGCTTAAAGTCGCTAAGCACCACGATAGTAATACCAGCTTTTACCGCAATAATGACGTCATCGAGGAGTTTTTCCAGGGCCTGTTTTAGAGTGCTGGCATTTTGGTCATACACCAGACTAAACGACTGCGAGGCATAGGCTTTATTATCCAGCTCAATCAAGGCTCGGTATTTAACTGGCGATAACACAGGGCTGCGAAGAACTATTCTGTGAGCATGGGCTTCAGACTCAGTGAATACTGACAACTCCCGTCCCAAACAGGTCTCTAGCGACATCACAATAGATTCGCGCAGAGGGTCTATTGGCGGATTCGTTACCTGAGCAAACTGTTGACGAAAATAATCGTAAAGAGGGCGCTGCTTTTTGGAAAGCACGGCCATGGGGGTGTCATCTCCCATGGAGCCAACCGCTTCTTGTCCACTCTCACCTAATGGGCGTATAACCTGATCACTCTCTTCAAATGTGATCTGAAACAGCTTCATGGCAACTTCAACTTCTTCCTTGCTCAAGCTGTTTTCTGCCACTTCCCGAAGGAGGGTTTGTTCGATACGGACGGCGCCATTTTTCAACCATTTCTGATAGGGCTGACCGTGCTTAAGTATCTCATCGATATCTTTCGTATGGTGCAACGTACCATTTTCAGTATCTACGGAAAGAATTTGTCCTGGCCCTAAACGCCCCTTGGCAACTACATCTTCAGGCTCATAGTCGTAAACACCAATCTCAGAGGCCACGGTAATAACATCATCTTTCGTAATCACCCAACGAGAGGGTCGCAAACCGTTGCGATCGAGCGTACATACCGCGTAGCGGCCATCCGTAAGAACTAGGCCTGCGGGGCCATCCCAAGGCTCAATATGCTGAGAGTTATATTCGTAAAATGCTTTAAGGTCTTCATCCATATGCTCAACATTCTGCCAAGCGGGTGGCACCAACATACGTGCCGCGCGGTAAAGATCCATACCACCGGTTAATAGCAATTCGAGCATATTGTCCAGACTGGAGGAATCTGAACCAACGCGATTAACGAGAGGTTCGATCTCTCTTAGGTTAGGCAATAAGTCACTTTGAAACTTATTGGTGCGAGCAACCGACCAATTACGGTTACCCATAATGGTATTAATTTCGCCATTATGGGCGAGCATTCTAAAAGGCTGGGCTAATGGCCACTTGGGTAGAGTATTGGTGGAGAACCGCTGGTGAAATACACAGATCGCAGTTTCCAGATCAGGATTAGCCAAATCAAGATAAAAACTTGGCATATCTACCGGCATCATCAGACCTTTGTAGGAAAGCACTTTGCAGCTGAGACTTGCAACATAAAACTCTTCATCTTGCTCCATTCGCAGCTCAGTTCGGCGGCGGGCAAAGAACAACTTGGCGTTTAGCTGCTGCTCTGTAAGATCTTCACTATTGACGAAGATTTGATAAAACTGTGGCAGGGACTCCAGAGCTATAGGCCCTAAGCAACTAGCATCAGTGGCAACTTCACGCCACTTAACGTTCTTCAGCCCCTCTCTGGCGAGTTCTTCTTCTAAAGCCTGTTGCGCGCGCTGGCACTTTTCTTGATCTTGACTCAGTTGAACAGATCCCACACCGTAGGTTTCCGATAGAGTAAATCCCAAATCGTCAGCGGCAATCTTGCGCAAAAAACTATCTGGCTTTTGAATCAAAAGACCACAGCCATCACCTGTTTTGCCATCTGCAGCAATTCCTCCGCGATGGGTCATGCAAGTGAGAGACTCAATTGCGGTTTGCAGTAGTTTATGGCTAGGTTTGCCTTTAAGATGGGCGATCAATCCAAACCCACAGTTATCTTTAAACTCGTCTAAGCTGTAAAGACCAGTATTCATAGGCATATTCACCTCGTCAATCCAACACTCTGATGATTCAGACATGGAGATCACTCCACATAGAACACATCCCAAGGTGCACCACTGAGAAAAGCATCCATTTTCTTAAACAGCGCACAAAACAAGCACAAGGCTTATTTTCACCAATGAAAACCAAGCGACTTACTCCAGTTATCAGTATTTGCTCCAATTACCAATGCTTGGTTTTACCGACGTTTTCCTCTATCGGTATGGGGCTGTTGAAACCATAATTGAGCTGCAACAATCCACAAAAATACATGTATAAAAAACATGTTAAGACAAAAAAGCCCCTTTATATTAGGGGCTTTTTTACAATTCTGTGTAATGGGGCGCAGAATGTTACCTGCTGCTGTGCGTTATGGCAAGCATTCGGATATTTAAGTGTTTGATTTTGATAGATATTTTACGCAAAAAGATGCTATTTGCGCCTAAATGTTTCGATCTCCTGCTGTATTGCAGAAATTTTTCGTGGCCACGGACCAGCTTTAGACTGCTCACTTGGCAAAGATTTTATCCCTTTTAGAGCCTCTTCCCTCGAAGAATATACGCCTTGAACCACTACAAACCAGTTTTTTCTTTTGCTAACACCACGATACATATGCAATGTTTTACGGTTACTTTGTCGTTCTATATATGCCTCTAAAGCGGCTTTTCCGCTAGCTGCAATTACCTGTAAAGTATAGGCATTAGGGTTTTGCTGCATCAAATAAGCTTCTGATATAGTTAAATCGCTAGCAACCTTCTCTTGTTTTTTAGCAAGTGGTTTTATGGTAGGTGGGGAAATCACCTCAGGCCTACTTGGCGCAGAATCGGGTGTCTTTAGCTCAGTGGTTTTAGGAGGAAGACGGTAACGTGTCTTTGCCTCGTCAAGCTCTGTCACAGTTAGAGCAGGTTCAGTGTTATCTATTGCTGGAGAGCCCTGTATAGTTCCACTGCCTTGATCCTTCTGTTGTTGGCCTGTTGCCACTTGCACTGCCTCAGACTCGGGCAAAGCCTGCGCTAAATTATCGATCTTAGAAGGTTTTGGCTCCAAAGTAGGCACCTGGCTCTTCTGATATAGTTGTTTAGTTTGCTGGTCAAGGTCACCGTTTATAGCTTTAGCCGGTGCAATAGGTGTAGATATCTGCTTGTCACCATCGTCATTGGTCAACAACAGAGACCATATAAGCGCCAAGCCAAGCAACACGATTGCAGCTATATGAGCGTAGGGGATTGCGCTATTTTTGTTAACAAAATCGTCGGCCTGATCTTTAACTTCTCCGCTATCTAACTCGTCCAATAAAGCCAAAGCTGGCCCTGGCATACCATGGGAGCTGGCCCAAATTTTTTGCAATTGAGGGGATTCTAGAGGCTCCAGCTGAGGTCGCAAATGCTCAAAAAAACGGGAAAGCTCAGAGGGCGATAGATTCGGCATATCAAAATCATAGACCGGCACATCAATAATTTGCAGAGCATCAATACGCTGATCTAGACCGGGCTTTGACAATAGTATCAAGTGTAAACCCACATTCGCTTCTGTGCGTCCTTGCATTAAACTAATCAGTGCGCCAATAGCTTGGTCATCTAGAAAATGGGCATCATCAATAATTAAAGTAACGAGTTTTTTATCCTGTGCGAGCGCTTGCACAAAATGGCGCAACTCGGCCAGCATCTCCCCCACACTCAGTGAATCGGAGCCTTGTAAACCAAGAGCAGTGAGTATTTCAGCCATGCATTCGGCCAACTCAAAATCGGCATCGAGTGTTATGGCGATAGTATCATCGGCTTGACTGAGGTTTTGAGTGAGCTCACTGCAAAGGGCCGTCTTACCACTCCCCTTTGCACCCAATACTAAAGAAAGGCCATCGCCAAAAAAAGCCAGATGCGATAACTGCTGTACTAGCCCTTTCAATGAGGGCGTGCTGAAATACTCGTGAGAATCTGATATTTGTGCAGAGTTTGTCTCTGGCGCAGAGGTCATACCCATCCCAAATAATGTTAATGGTTACTGACTGACAGTTACTGCCAGTGATTAATGCCGCGTTGAGGATCTATTGATCCGTCATTCACAAGCCCCAGAATAGAAAATTATCAAGCAGAACACACTTGTCGTGCCTGATTATATCAATATTCAAGGTAACAGTATCACACGCCTTGCAGTATCTCATGGAGAACTTCGTCAGAAAAATCGCTTGTCACTGTAGCATCACCACATGCTTTTAGTAATATTAGCCGTAGTGTTTTATCCAGTACTTTTTTATCCACAGACATATACTTCAGGAAAGTTTCAGGTGTCATATCCTCTGGTGGAAGTATAGGTAGGCCTGCTTTTGTGATCAGGGCTATCGCGCGTTCTACAATGGATTCATCCAACCAGCCGAGTTTAGCCGACATTTTACAGGCCATAATCATACCCGCGCCGACAGCCTCACCATGTAACCAGACACCGTAGCCTTGATGCGCTTCGATGGCATGACCAAAGGTGTGACCGAAGTTTAAAATCGCTCTTATACCGCCTTCTTTTTCATCTTGGGCAACGACATCTGCCTTAATTTGGCAAGAGCGCTCAATCGCATGAGCGAGGGCTTCGCCGTCGACAGCCACCAGCTTTTCAATATTTTGCTCAAGCCATGAGAAAAACTCTTGATCGGCAATAAGCCCATATTTAATGACCTCAGCCAAACCTGCAGATAACTCGCGGCTAGGTAAGGTCTTAAGCATATCGGTATCGATGACGACACTCTTAGGTTGGTGGAAAGCTCCTATCATATTTTTACCTAAAATATGATTAACACCGGTTTTACCGCCGACGGAAGAATCCACCTGAGAAAGCAAAGTCGTAGGGATTTGAATGAAATTCACACCCCGCTGGTAACTTGCTGCAGCAAAGCCAACCATATCCCCAATAACTCCGCCACCTAATGCGATGAGCGTAGTTTTGCGGTTATGACCTTTTTTCAATAAACCGTCAAATATTGCATTTAAGGTATTGAGGTTCTTATATTGCTCACCATCGGGTAAGAGTACTTTATCGAGGGTTTCAACAAAAGACAAAGCACTTTCAATAGTCTTGCTATATATTGGATCAATAGTTGTATTGGTCACTAGAAGAACTTGACTGCTAGCAATAAAAGAACGGTAATTTTCAGGATCATGTGCAATGCCTGAACCAATAAAAATAGGATAACTGCGATCCCCTAACTCAACATTTATTTGTGACATAATTTTACGATCTAGAAATGATTTCAGATATTTTCTGCACGATGGATCGAGTTCCGCCGTCATCTGTCATAACGATCTCATCAGCAACTTCACGATATATTGGATCACGATGTTCAAAAAGTTCACGAATTTTTTGTTGTGGATTTTCTACTTGCAGCAAGGGGCGCTTTTTATCTTTGAAAGTGCGCTTAATCAATTGATCAATACTTGCCATCAGATAAATAACTTTAGCCGATTGCGCTAGCAACTTTCGATTTTCAGGTCTCATCACTATGCCACCGCCGGTTGCGATTACCACGGCATCACGATCAATAATTTCAGCCAGCACACTGGTTTCCCGATCACGAAAGCCCTGTTCCCCTTCAACATCAAAGATCCAAGGGATATCGGCTCCAGAACGACTCTCAATAATATGGTCGGTGTCTAGAAATTCGTAATTGAGCTTACTAGAAAGTTGTCGGCCAATGGTAGACTTGCCTGCCCCCATTGGCCCAACTAGCACGATGTTATTTGCCACTTGGCGACTATTCTATAATTTCATTTGCCATGATGCGCGGCGTAATGAATATTAATAATTCTCGCTTATCGACTTCCCTTTCCTCACGCCTAAACAAGCGACCGAGATATGGAATATCTCCCAGAAGTGGAACCTTGGTAACCCCTTCTCTGGTTTCATTACGATAAACACCACCTAACACAATGGTTTCACCATCGCCAACTAAAACTTCTGTATTTAAGCGCGTAATATCAAGAGTAGGTACACGACTAACAGGGTCAACGCCTCCGATTGAGTCTTCAGTAATTTCCAAGGTCATAATAACCTTGTTATTTGGAGTTATCTGCGGCGTTACATCAAGTTGTAACACAGCTTCTTTAAATGAAGTAGTAGTTCCTCCACTGGCCGACTCCTCTTGGAACGCAATCTCAGTACCAGACTGAATTCTTGCCTGTTGTTTGTCCCCTGTAATAACTTTCGGCTGCGATACAACTTCAGCATGGCCAGTATTTTCAAGAGCCGACAATTCCATACCAAGCAAGAAGTTTGAGCTGATAATATTCCAGGTAAAAGCGCCAGCAGGATTTGTCACACCTAAATCAACTAAGTTAGAGTTCACCAGATCACGTTCGTCATCACTAATACCATCGCCATCACCATCGACGAACAATGATTCCGGTCCGTTGCCATCCCCGCTTGTTAACCCTTCAAGTCTGCCGGTAAATTCGAACTTATTGCGACCACTAGAGGATGATTCAACAGCGTCACCGGCGATGCGAGCGCCTAGCTCCTTCCTAAAATCATTATTGGCAACAACAATACGCGCTTCGATCATCACCTGACGAACAGGGATATCAACTTTCTCAATGAGACGTTTAAACTCTTCGATTTTCTCTTCAGTATCAGTAAGAATAATCGAGTTAGTTCTCTCATCAACGATCGCTTGTCCACGCTCAGATAAAAGACTTCCCGTTGAATTGCGCTGTGCTCCGCCAGCACCACCACCGAATCCGCCAGCGCCACCACCAGCGCCGCCACCAACACCAGCACCGCCGGCTTCTAAGAATAAATTAAACAATTCTCGAGCATTGGCATAGCGAACTCGCAAGTATTCGGTGCGCAAAGGCGCAAGCTCTTCAAGCTGTTTTTTAGTCTCGATTTCTTGACGTTCACGCTCGGCAATTTCAGCTGCTGGAGCCACCATAAGAACATTGCCAATTTGCCTCTTATCCAGCCCTTTAGTTTTAAGCACAATATCCAAGGCCTGATCCCAAGGCACACTGTCGAGACGCAAGGTAATGTTGCCTTCTACTGTATCACTAGCCACCAGGTTAAGGTCTGTAAAATCAGCGATAAGCTGTAACACATTTCGCACAGGAATATTCTGAAAGTTTAAAGACAAACGATCACCGGTATAGGCAAACTCTTTTTTCTTCTCTTCAATTTCTTGCGCAGTGAGAGGTTTGATATTGACCACGTATTCATTATTTGCCTGGTAAGCAAGGTAGTCATATTCACCACTAGTCTCAATACCAATAACAGTACCATCGCTTTCCTGAGAAGAGGCAATCAAAGAAACCGGTGTCGCAAAATCGACCACATCCAATTTTCTACGCAACTCTTTAGGCAGTGAGGTATCGTGGAATTTAACTTCAACACCGCTAGAAACCTCTTCGATATCAACGCGTATAGATGAATCACTAAGAGAGATAATAACCTTACCTTCTCCCACATCACCTCTTCGAAAATCAATATTATTAACGGCAAAACCACCAGCACTGCTGGTTCTAGTCGGCGCAGATGTGACGAGAGACGATGGCGCAGCGGCAACGGAATTTGTAGCTGTAGCGGGCGCGGTGCTACCTGAGGAAGCCGAGCTGGGAGCAGGAGCACCACCGGCTACAAAATTGGGGTTAGCATCACTGGCATCAACACCAATTTCAACCACCACTTCATTGCCTTCAACATATGAATTATAAGGAACAGAAGTATCTAAGTTGACGATAAGTCTCGTTCTACCGCCACCTTCAACAACAATCGCGCTATTCACCTTACCAACGCTCATGGAGTATTTTTTCTTATCTAGACCACTTCTAGCGTCACTAAAATCTAGCACTATACGTGCAGGTTGTTCTATCGAGTAGCCTGTTGGGGCACTTGGAGGAGAGTCAAAAACCAAGCGCAGCTCAGCTTTTTCTCCCGGAAGTTCTGCGAAATTAATATTAGACAACGTCGCCGCCCTTGCTAGGCCAGTGCAGAGAAGTAATGCCAATACACTTATATATTTTAGTTTTAGACTGTACATGCCCATTATTCCTTCTCTTCGGATAATGCAATGACTCTCGGCCTTTCGACCCAACCATCTAAGCCGTCAGAAACAATTTCCAACAACTCAACTTTATTTTCAGCAGTCTCAATGATCCTGCCATGATTTTTACCAACATAGTTACCATTTTTCACCCAATGAATGACTCCATTAGGATCTGATAACAACGCCCAAAGGACATTTTTTCGTTTTATATTCCCCACCATCTTAACTTCACCCAATTCGAATCCTTCCAAATATTCGCGCACGCGATTTAAATTAGGTTTCACGTCAGATGACGATTGCGCAAAAATACGTCTTTTAATTTCTACAGGCCGATCGAAGGGACTGCGTTTTGCTGTTGCACTGTATATAAAAGCCTCAAACGGACGAAAGGTAGGTAGCGGCTCAATGTTACCAGCCGGCCGCGCCTTGGTCTTAGCAATATAGTCAGTTAAATCAGAATGCTCACCACCAGAACTGCACGCAACCAGAGATGCAAGTAATGATGCTGCACAAAAGGACTTAATAGTTATGTGCGACATCTTACTCCTCCTGCGATTTGTATCTGTAGGTTTTGGCAATAATTTCCATGTTTAGGGAACTACCTTGATCTCGATCTCGTTTAATAGAAAAATCATGTAGAGTTACAATACGAGGCATGCCGGCGATGCCACTGACAAATGCTCCGAACTCGTGATAACCGCCGGTGACATTAATTTTAATAGGCAGCTCAATATGGAACTCTGTCTGAATCTCTTTTTCTGGCTTTATACCTTCGATATCTAGGCGCGCTTCTACTGCTTTATCATCGATATCTTCTAACAGGCCAGGAACCTCGATATTACTTGGCAGTCTTGATACCAACACATTTAGCGTGCCTGACATTTCTTCCATTTGCTGGCGATAGCGGTCTAAATTTGCCGCCTCATAAGCTTTAGACTCGAAAGAGCGTCGCAGTTGAGTTTCTTTACTTTTAGCTGCTTCAAGCACGGTATTTTTATCTTTTACGATAAAAAAATGACAAGCGAATAAAATTGCACCGCAAGCTAGTAAGCAGACAAAAATTCTTGCAGGCAACGGCCAAACACCGATGCGCTCCCAATCAATATCATTAACATCAAAATTCTGAAGTTGCTCAATATACTTGTTTAAATCAGCCATCAGTTTCCTCCGAGGTTTCAGGAAGTACGGCTTTTAGATCTAAAGAAAATACTCGTGCCTGCTCACCGATATTAGGCGATGAAGATGTCGACAATAAGTTGGTATTTGAAAACCAATCAGAGTCATCGAGCTGGCGCATAAAAGCTGATAAGCGATTATTGGATTCACTAACGCCGACAACCGAAAACACATCACCTTTTCTTTCAACTTCAGTAATATAAACACCGTCGGGAACTGCTTTAGCAAACTCATCAAAGTAGTGAACAATGATAGAGCGTTTACCCTCCAGATCCTGAATAACATTCATCCTATCCAGTAGCTCTTGCCTTTCCTTTTTTAAGTTCTTAATTTCTTCAACTTGCTTGGCAAGTATATCTATTTCACTTTGCAAAATATTATTGCGGGAATTTTGCGAAGCTATAGCATTATCGACAGAATTCACCCAAACATAACCAATCAACAAAGCTAGGATGCACACCCCTGCAAGATGGGTTAGAAATTCTTTCTTCTTTTCCTGTCGGAGTTCTTCCCGCCAGGGAAGTAAGTTAATTTGAGCCATACTATTCGAAGCTCCTTAAGGCTAACCCTGTCGCAATCATGAGCGAGGGAGAGTCATTAGCCAACATGGCTGCGTTAACACGCGATGAAATTGACATATTTGCAAAGGGATTAGCAACCGTTACCGATGTCCCCAATTTCTCTTCGATCAAACCAGATAAACCTTCAAGCGAAGCGACACCGCCGGCTAACACAATATGATCCACATCATTGTATTGGCTTGATGAAAAGAAAAATTGTAAAGATCTTGTTACTTGTTGCACCACTGCATCTTTAAATGGCTCAAGCACCTCTGGCTCATAATCGTCAGGTAGGCCGCCTTGTTTTTTTGCCAAGCCAGCTTCCTCCGCAGACAAACCATAACGCCGCTGAATTTCTTCTGTTAGTTGTTTGCCACCAAATAATTGTTCACGAGTATAGATAGTTTTGCCGTCTATAAGCACACTTAGCGTTGTCATTGTCGCACCAATATCAACCACGGCGACAATCTGCTCTTCTTGATCCTCAAATTGCTCTTGCACGAGGGCGAAGGCTCGCTCTAGGGTATAGGCTTCCACATCCACAACTTTTGGAGAAAGATCAGCCATTTCCAAAATACTTGCTCGGGTGTCGACGTTCTCTCTTCGACAAGCAGCGAGCAATACCTCTACTTGATCCGGATTTTTGTCAGAGACGCCTTGGATGTCAAAGTCGATGGCCACTTCTTCCAATGGGTAAGGGATATACTGATCCGCCTCCAAAGAAATCTGCAATTCCATCGCCTCTTCGTTGAGATCGCCAGGCATTTCAATTAATTTAGTAATCACTGACGAACCTGCTACGGCTACCGCAGAATCTTTAAGCTTTGTGCGAGATGATTGCACCACAGACTTAACGACCTGTGCGACAACTTCAGGGTCATTGATGTTTTTTTCCACAACCGCATTGGCTGGCAGCGGCTTGACCGCATAGTTTTCAACGCGATAACTGTCGCCTTGGCGACTTATTTCAAGCATCTTTACGGAAGTTGAACTGATATCCAATCCAAGCATCGGCTTTTGTTTTTTATTGAGAATATCTAGGAGGCCCATTTTTCTATCTATTTCCGTCACTTAGCTTATGTTTATGTTATAGCACTTTAAGTGTAGCCTGCAACACATCTACACGTATGTAAAGTGTGAAAAAGATCTTATAATGGCGATTATTGTTTTAAATCGCTTAAATGAACATTTCGCATATTCGAAATGTAACTAAAAAAAACTTTATTAATTTCTTCTGTACTACATGAAACTTAAAAAAACGCTATTCATTGTAACTTTCTTAGTATCATTATTCGGCTTAGGTTCAGCATTCATGGTACTTGCAGGCTTTTATCTATATTTGAGCCCAACTTTACCATCGGTTGAATCGATTCGTGACTACCGACTACAAACGCCATTGCGAGTTTATACGGCCGACAAAAAATTAATTCTAGAATTTGGCGAAAAAAGGCGCCATCCCATCCAATATCACGATATACCTCAAAATTTTATCAACGCACTCATTGCAGCAGAAGATGACGATTTTTATACACACAATGGAGTGTCAATACGCGGGTTACTCAGAGCCGCCGTCCACTTAATTACAACGGGACGCAAAGGCCCTGGCGGCAGCACACTAACCATGCAGCTCACAAGGCATATATTTCTATCACTTAAGCAAACATTCTCGCGAAAATTCAACGAAATTCTTCTGGCGCTTCGCCTTGAGAAAGAACTTACCAAAGAAGAAATACTAGAAATGTACGTCAACCTAATGTTTTTAGGTAAGCGTGCATACGGCATCGAAGCCGCCGCTGAAGTTTACTACGGTAAAACAGTACGCGAGCTAAGTTTAGCTCAACATGCCATGCTAGTGGGTGTATTTAAGGGACCTTCCACACAAAACCCTATAGCCAATCCCGAAAAAGCGCTACGAAGGCGCAATTATGTACTTTCACGTATGCGAAAGCTTGACTATATCTCGCAAGAAGATTACCAAGCCGCAGTTGACGAGCCAGTTACGGCTTCTCATCACAGCTATAAGATCGAAGTGGAAGCACCATATGTCGCTGAGATGGCACGCAAGAAGATTTTCGAGATGTTTGGACCTGAAGCATACACCAACGGCTACAAGGTATTTACAACAGTTAAAAGTGATTTACAGACTCGAGCACAAACATCTATTGTCTCCGGTCTACTAACTTACGATAACCGTCATGGCTATCGCGGCTCTGAAAGGCAATTTGATATCGCCGATGCCCCCCTTGTGGACGACAATGTGATTGTCGAAGAAGCTGAAGATAGTGACAGACTTATCGCTGCAGCAATAGGTAATAATCCTAAGCAAGGAGAAGATCAGGATGAGAGTGTTGAAAGTCAAGAAGCAAGCAGCGCAATTCCAAAAGAACAACGGGATTACACAGCATGGTTGAAAACACTAAAGTCTATACCAGATTATGGTGGATTAGTGCCCGCTGTAGTCACTCAAGTGGCCGATCAAACTATTACCGTGTTGTTAAAAGACGCACAGTTTTTGACCTTAACATGGGAACAGGGTCTGGCCAAAGCACGCCCTTACGTGTCGGAAAATATCCTTGGTGCAAAACCCGAGACAGCCAATGATGTGGCACAAGTCGGTGATGTTATTCGGCTCCAACAAGTACAAGATAAAGATGAGCAACATAGCTGGAGATTAAGTCAGTTACCGGCAGCGCAGGCCTCACTGGTCTCCTTATCACCTGAGAACGGTGCCATTCTGGCGCTAGTTGGGGGCTTTGATTTTAATTACAGTAAATTTAACCGAGCGATACAGGCGGAGAGACAGCCTGGCTCCAACTTCAAACCCTTTATTTACACAGCAGCTCTAGAAAACGGGCTTACCGCAGCTACATTAATAAATGATGCGCCCATCGTATTTGATGATAATCAGTTAGAAGCAACCTGGCGACCAGAAAACTCCAGTGGCAAATTTTATGGGCCGACGCGTTTGCGTACCGCGTTGTATCGCTCCCGCAACCTAGTATCCATACGTGTCCTTCAGCGCATTGGAGTTAAAAATGCTATCGAAAGCCTTGAACGCTTCGGCTTTAACCCTGATGAATTGCCTAAGGATCTATCGTTAGCACTGGGCACTCATGCCTTACCCCCTATTGAAGTGGCTAGCGGTTACGCATCATTTGCCAATGGCGGCTATAAAGTCGACCCCTATCTTGTCCAGAGCATAGAAGACGCTGATGGCGAAGTGGTGTTTGAGGCTGCACCTGCAACAGTATGCCGTACCTGCGACGAACCTATATCTCAACTTGAGGAAGCCGAAGATGGGATAGAAAGTTCTAATAACCCTCTGATGGCAGCATTGATCAAGTCAGAACTTGAAGTTCAAGTAGCAGATAGTGAACAAGAAGAAGTTATGGAAGTGGCCGAAGCTGAATACGATATTGACGAAGATATATTCGATTTAAGCTTTGAAACTAAGCGCTTACTCCGGATCTTAACCCCTGAAGATTACCCCAAAGCACCCAAAATCATCGATGATCAAATAGTCTACATCATCGACTCAATGCTAAAAGATGTGGTCAAGCGTGGCACAGCATATAAAGCTGGGCAAAAGTTTAAGCGCCCGGATCTTGCCGGTAAGACAGGTACAACTAACGGTCCTTTAGACGCTTGGTTTTCTGGGTATCACCCGAACATCGTTACTACAGCTTGGGTCGGATTTGATCAAAACCTTCCTCTTGGCAATGCAGAATTTGGAGGTACTGCTGCACTACCGATTTGGATGGATTTTATGGAGTTAGCCCTTGCTGACGAGCCTATTGTCAATCGAGTGCAACCTAATGGTGTTGTATCTGTGAGAATTGACCCGGAGACAGGGCAGAGAGCCAGAGCAGGCGACCCTGATGCCATATTTGAAATCTTTCGTAAGGATTATGTACCAGCAGTGGGTGCAGCAGAAGAATCGGATCCGTGGAAATCAGAAGAGAATATTAACGAAGAGTTATTCTAGAAATTTAGGCTCAAGACAGACATGGATGTCTGTGGACAATATTCAAGTTTAAAAGAGAAAAGAAAGTAAGAATTTCTAGGAAGGGTTTTGTCTTTTATACCTATATATAATGGCTGAAAGCTGCTGTCAGCCGTTAAAATATTAGCAAAATTGTGTTTACCCTAAGTATTTTAACGGCGACCCAATAACAACGACGTTGAAGCCGCTGTTAACACAATACTACTTAGAAGCGCGACGAGTAAAACGCTTATTGAAGCGATCGATACGACCACCACTATCTAAAACTTTCTGCTTACCAGTGTAGAAAGGATGGCAGTTTGAACACACGTCGATATGAATATCTTTCGCCAAGGTCGAACGAGTTTCAATGGTATTACCACAACTACAGCGAGCTGTGATCATGCTATATTTAGGTTGGATATCTTCTTGCATAATATTGCCTTATTTTCTCTTTGTGTATCGCCACCCGATCTAGTAAGAACCTATTAGTTAGAATAGGTTGTGCCGAGCACCATACACCATTAATGTATCGGCCTGTAAAAACAGAGGCGGCATACTAGTCATAAACACTGACTAGTGCAAGCTCTGACAACAAACATAGCTGTTTTTTCCATCAAGGGCATGAATCAAAAGCATCTCGAATGTCATTATTTCTAGAAGTAGCACTCCCAGTTCCACTACGAGACCACTATACCTACGCCTTTGAGGCCAAAGCCTCAGAGTCTTTAATCATGCATGATGATCAGCAAGAAGAGCTAAAACAAGAGGCGAAACAAAGGGCAAAATCCCCGCAAATAGGTAGCAGGGTTGTAGTGCCATTTCGTTCGCGAGAGCTAATCGGCATAGTCACTAGTGTGTCAGAGCACTGCCAATATGACACTTCAAAGATCAAACCCATTATCCGATTGCTTGACCAAGAAGCATTTATTCCCAGCGAATTACTACTCCTGTGTCAGTGGGGAGCCAAATACTACCATCATCCACTAGGTGAAGTTATTCAAGCCGTTATTCCCCTGCGCTATAGAGAAGGTAAGGAGTACGAAGCGGACGAAGTTTACACCCACACACCAGAAGGCAAAGGCCTGCCATTCGAAGCTCTAAAACGTGCCAAAAAGCAGCAAGAGATTCATCAATATCTACTTGAGCACACCTACATCAGCCCACAAGAACTGAAATCCAGAGACTTCTCAAGCAATGCAATTAAAGGGCTTATCGACAAGGGGCTTGTACAACAAACTGCGCTGACAACATCCACTGAGATAGAGGCTAACAAGGACTTATTAAAGGAAGAACCAAGGACACTGACAGATGAGCAAAACATAGCACTGCAGCAGATTCGCTACCACACTTACAATTGTTACCTGGTTGAAGGGGCAACAGGCAGTGGTAAAACAGAGCTCTATATGCACATTGTTGCTCGTGTCTTACAAGCCAAACAGCAAGTATTGGTATTAATTCCAGAAATAGGATTGAGCCCGCAAACAGTAAAGCGTTTTCGGGCACGTTTTAACGTCAATATTGTTGAACTTCACTCTAATGTTTCCGAAGCAGCAAGAGCTCGGAACTGGTGGCAAGCAAAAAGCGGACAGGCACAAATTGTTATTGGTACTCGTCTCGCCTCTTTGACACCATTCAAAAACCTCGGAGCGATCATTGTCGATGAAGAGCACGATAGATCATACAAGCAACAAGATGGTTTTAAATACTCAGCCAGAGACTTGTCAGTTTTTAGGGCACACACGCTCAAGATTCCCATTATTCTAGGCTCGGCGACACCATCACTTGAAAGTCTGCACAATGCCGAAAGTCAGCGCTACCAAAAGCTAGTTCTCAGTCTAAGAGCTGGTGGCGCGAAGATGCCTGAAATAAAAACCACTGACCTGCGACAAGCGAATCTAGTAGCGGGGCTCAGCCAGAATAGTCTGCATCAACTAAAGCAAACCTTGGAAAACCATCAACAAGTTTTAGTTTTTGTTAATCGCAGAGGATATGCGCCAGCCCTACTTTGCCACAACTGCGGCTGGTCGGCACAATGCTCTTCATGCGACATGAGGATGACTCTCCATAATTCCCCCAGACATTTGCGTTGTCATTATTGTGATCGCAGCACTCGAGTCCCTATATCATGTCCTTCCTGCAAAAGTAAGAGCTTACAAACATCCGGCTATGGAACAGAGCAGATAGAACAAATACTGGCAGCGCAGTTTCCCAACGTTCCTGTTGTAAGGATTGATAGGGACTCAACTCGCACAAAACAAAGCATGGAGAAAAAACTGTTAGTGGGAGAATCTGCGCAGGCCTGTATTTTTGTCGGCACCCAAATGCTAGCCAAGGGACATCATCTACCCCATCTTACTTTGGTGATTGTCGCCGATACCGATCAAGGGCTGCTAAGTCCCGACTTTCGCACACTCGAACATATGGGGCAATTAATTACACAAGTTTCTGGCCGTGCAGGCAGAGGCGAGAATGCGGGCACAGTACTGCTGCAGACACACAGGCCCGATCATCCCATGCTGCAAATCTTAATAGAGCAAGGTTATGCCGTTTTTGCACGAGAATTATTGACCCAGCGCTACCAATCAAATCTACCGCCATTTTGGCATATGGCCGCTTTTCGCTCAGAGAGCAAGCGAGCTGATAACAGCCTACGGTTACTTGAACAAATTGCGCAGATATTGCAACGCCTCAGTCATGGAGTAGATAATATCGCAATTCTAGGCCCCCACGCCGCAGCAGTAGAAAAAATTAACGAACGCTACCGGTTCGTCTTGCAGATCAAGTCGGCGTCGAGAAATAATTTACAAAGAGTATTAAGTGAAGCTGTGAAGGAAATAGACCAACTAGCAATGAGTAAGCGTGCTCGTTGGTCTATTGATGTAAATCCGGTAGAGATGTAAATCTAAGGCATTGGGGTTGGGGTGGGTGTTGGAGCCTCTATTGGCAACAACCTAAGCGTAAGTGTTGAAGATATTATGGTTGAGTCTTCACCGGGACATAAATTCGGCTCAGTTAAACATGGGCCGTCCCATTCACCATTACCTGCAGAATCGTACATCCCATCGCTATCAGCATCCACAAAGAACTCACCCAAATCATATGTGCCGTTATCGTTTTCATCGACAAAGGGCTCGCCTAAATCAGTAAAAGGCTCGCCCATATCAAAAATATTATTACCGTTCTGATCTGTAAACGCTTCAGCACCATTAGCGTAAGCCATTAGAGATACGAGACTATAAGGGCTTACACCTGCGTTGGTAAAAAAGGTCGCCCGGCAAACGCCAGCAGTGAAAACACAGCGAGCGGGTTCAACCAAACCAGTCTCTGGTGAAACAATCGTTATTGCGGATCCATTTAGAACCCTATGACCAAATTGGTCGGTGGCAATCATTTGCAGCCCCACTTCAACACCCGCAACATTTGAAGCCTCTTCAACCAGCAAATATGGCCCAGTGATACTTGGATCAATTGCATCAATACCAGCAAAAGGCGCCACAACATCATCACCGTCTGCAGTCAACGGGAAAGAAGAGGCAATAAATGTACTGGTTGATATCTGTACTTCGCTCGAAACAGCCGTCTTATCATCAGCTAAGGTAGCTGTAACACGAATTGCTGCTGCGACTGTGCCACTTTGTATCGTAGTCGATACGTTACCAGAAGCGTCAGTAGTGCCTGTGTCCGATAATAGCCTAGCACCACCAAGGGTGTTGCTGATTTCAAAGCTAATATTCCTATCTGCGACAGCTGTTCCGCCAATAGTAGCAACCCTAAAATTGACAACACTAGTCTCATTTCCCCCCTGACCTCTAATAACAATTTGGTCAGCAGAATTAGAAGTAAAACTTATCGTTTCTTCGCCGGTTGAATCATTAGGAGTAGCCGTACCACTGCCGTTAGAGCCTGTCCCTGTAGTAGGCGTTGTCGTAGTTGTCGAAGACGATTGCCCTGCAGGCGCTCCTCCACACCCTTGTAGCAATGCAACGAAGGCACCCATTAAAACAATATGTTGCCAAGAACGGCACTTGAAACCCATAATTTCACCTGACTATTACGAAATGTAGCGATTCAATAGACTTAATGAAACGCACTTACTATTCTAATTGATCTAATCGAAATCCCCTGCCACCCAGCATACAGCACAGAAAAGGCTCTGGAAAGGGTATTGCTGTTAACCTCGATAATAGCTTAGAAAACATCGCTAAGCCAATAAAATTTATGAAGAAATTACGTTTAGCATAAGATTTTATGCTATCATCACCGCATATTTTTGTGATCAAATATACTTTGTTTTTATAAAATTAAAAACCATACACCTTTCGGTAACATTAACGCTTAAAAACACCGGCCACATACACGCGAAATTATGGCACGCAGTCCTTCAAACACCCGAAAAAACCACGAACCTTCACGCGTACCTGCGTGGGTATGGCTGTTTACTGGCGCCGTGTTAGGTGCATTTATCATGTTCTTAACTCGTCTGTCAGAAATACAACCCGACCAAGGAAAGAGCAACAGCTCCCCAAAAGAGAGCGCTAAGGAATCTCAAAAGCCCCGCTTTGATTTTTACAGCCTGTTAAAAGAAACCGAGGTACCGACACCAAAAGCAGCGAAGCCTAAAACATCTCAACCACAAAAAATATCCCCTAAACAAGAGTTTTTATTGCAGGTTGCATCGTTTCAATCGATGAAAGATGCGGATCAACTGCGTGCAGAATTAATCCTACTTAACCTAGACGCCTACACAGAAAGGGCCAAAATTCGCAATGGTGAAACCTGGCATCGTGTTATCGTCGGCCCTTTTACCTCTAAATCAAAATTATCAAAAGCGCGCTCAATACTCTTGTCTAATCGCCACGAAGCCCTAGTATTAAAGCGCAGTCCACAAGGATAAGCAGCATTGAATGTTAGAGCTAATTAAATACAAATTAGCATAAATTAAGAACGGTTATTTTGCCGCCCGTTGTCGTTGCTTGCCTTGCTCGTAGCAATGCTATTAGTACCACTATGAGAGGCGGCAAGCACCTAAACAGACAACAAAATTCCTCTCTTTTCTCTATGGCCACCTACAGTTAATTAGCTCTAAATTCACGCTTGAATTTATCATTTGCACCCCCACTTCCATATATGAATTAGATCCTCTAAAAAACAGAGGACACTAGGGCCTGTAAACTAATCTTGAGCGGCCCAGGAAAATCTATAACCAATCCAAGCAAAATTTAAGGAACATTCGTGGAACAATACAGAGGTACCACTATTTTATCTGTGCGCAGAGGCAATAAAGTTGTCATCGGTGGCGACGGCCAAGTGTCTCTGGGCAATACTATTATGAAGGGAAACGCGCGTAAGGTTAGACGGCTTTATAAAGATAAAGTAATTGCGGGCTTTGCCGGGGGCACCGCAGATGCATTCACACTGTTTGAGCGATTCGAAGCAAAACTGGAAACCCATGGTGGCCAACTAGTGAGAGCAGCCGTGGAGCTTGCCAAAGACTGGAGAACAGATCGTGCGTTAAGACGCTTAGAAGCTTTACTCGCTGTGGCCAATCACGAAGCATCACTGATTGTTACTGGTAATGGCGATGTCATACAACCTGAGGATGACCTTATCGCCATTGGCTCAGGCGGCGCCTTCGCCCAATCTGCTGCACGAGCTTTATTAGAAAACACAGAATTAGACGCGAAAACCATTATTGAAAAAGGCCTTACCATTGCCGGCGATGTCTGCGTTTATACTAATCATAACTTCACCATAGAAGAACTCAGTTATTAACTAACTTTAAAGTAAGAGAGAATCTCTTCATGTCACAGATGACTCCCCGTGAAATTGTTCACGAATTGGATAAGCATATTGTCGGCCAACAGTCGGCCAAAAAAGCCGTGGCAATTGCCTTGAGAAACCGTTGGCGGCGCATGCAACTCGATGAATCCATGCGCAATGAAATCACACCAAAAAATATTTTAATGATCGGGCCTACCGGTGTAGGTAAAACTGAAATTGCACGTCGCTTAGCGAGATTAGCCAACGCACCTTTTGTAAAAGTAGAAGCAACAAAGTTTACCGAAGTGGGTTATGTTGGCCGTGATGTGGAATCGATCATTCGCGATCTAGTCGATCGCTCGATTAAACTGTATCGCGAACAAGAGATGACGAAAGTAAATCACAGCGCACAAGATGCAGCCGAGGAGCGCATACTCGACGCCTTGCTAACGCCAGCAAGAGATGTTGAGCCAAGCGAAAACTCAGCGCAGTCATCGACGCGACAAATCTTTCGAAAAAAACTGAGGCAAGGCGAATTAGACGACAAAGAAATTGAAATTGAGGTCACTGCTGCGCAGGTAGGTGTTGAGATTATGGCGCCTCCAGGCATGGAAGACATGACCAGCCAATTACAAAACATGTTTTCATCCATGTCGAGCGGTAAAACCAAAAAGACAAAAATGACGGTTAAAAAAGCCTTCAAAAAAATTGTCGATGAGGAAGCCTCAAAGCTAATTAACGAAGAAGAACTTAAAGCTCGGGCAATTGAAGCAGCGGAGCAGAATGGCATTGTCTTCCTTGATGAGATAGACAAAGTAAGTAAGCGCGAGGGAGCTTCGGGGGCAGATGTTTCCCGCGAAGGTGTGCAGCGTGACCTGTTGCCCTTGATCGAAGGCTGCACGGTTAGTACTAAGCACGGTATGATTAAAACTGATCATATTTTATTTATTGCTTCAGGTGCATTCCATCTTTCCAAGCCTTCAGATCTTATTCCCGAACTGCAAGGACGTTTACCTATTCGAGTAGAACTTGAAGCCCTGACGCCTGCTGATTTTGAGCGCATACTTACTGAGCCCGATGCATCCTTAACAGAACAGCACCAGGCCCTATTATCAGCAGAAGATATTGCTCTGAGTTTCACCGATGAAGGAATACGCAAGATTGCCGAGACAGCTTACCGTGTAAATGAAAGTACCGAGAATATTGGTGCAAGACGCTTGCACACAGTGTTGGAAAAGCTATTGGAAGAAGTTTCGTACGACACAGACGGAGCCACCAAAGAGGTGGTTGTTACTGCTGAGTTTGTGGAAAAACAGTTGGGTGAGTTATCACAAAATGAAGACCTCAGCCGATTTATTTTGTAAAGGCAAGCTTATAAACAAAGGCCTTCATGCCCACTAAAACACCAACTAATATCAAACTCCATCGTCGATCTCAAATTTTAGAGGTGGAGTTTGATTCGCATGTTTACCAATTAAGCGCTGAATATTTGCGGGTGTTTTCACCTTCAGCCGAAGTGAAAGGTCATGGAGAAGGACAAGAAGTATTGCAGCTAAATAAATCACAAGTTGGAATTACTCACATCGAGCCACAAGGTAACTATGCCGTAAAGCTTATCTTCAGTGACGGTCATGACTCAGGCATTTACACTTGGTCATATTTAAGATCTTTGGGAGAAAACTTTAGTTCAAACTGGCAAGAGTATTTAGCTAAAGTCGCCGATCACAACGAGAACAAAGATGTTGCTGCAGTTAAATGGGTAGAGCCCCCCCAATAACATCTAATAAGAGACTATCTAATAGCAACTTTAGCTTTAACCAAAGTTATTCAACCGCCTGTGATGAACGTTGACTATTAAAGAGCCAACCAGTTAGAAGCACCAAAATAAAACATAGCACTAAGTTGTAATTTTTCAAAAGGCTTAGTTGCTCCTTTTGTTGAGATAAATTATCTCTGTGATGCCCTTCATAAATAGTTTTAATTCTCATAAGCGTTTCGGCGTTATGGTTACTAACCGCTTCTAACATAAAGTTGGCGGTATCTTTTTGTTTCTCAACCACAACTCTTAGATGACTTAAGTATTCCTTAAAAATACGTTTTGAATGACGATCTTCAATAGCATTAGTTGCTGAAGCCAAATCTAACATTTCGAGCTTAATGCTATCTAAGTAACGGCGATTGCCGGATGCAATATACTTGTATAAAGTTGTATTTATGTTATCAATAGCACCGGTAATTGTTTCGAGATTAAAACTCTCTATTGCTTTTATTGCACGCTCTCCAGCTTCAGGGGCATAAGCTACGGAGTTTCGCAAAATAGAATTATTGCCTTTAAAAGCTTCTATAGCATCTAATTTTTCGCGCAAATCTTTCTCATAAGTATCCCAGTAATTTTGCACACCCACACCGGAAGAAAATAATTGTTGCGAACGCATTTCACGCTCTAAGACACTAGCCTTTTCCAAAATTTGTTTAGAAGCTGTGACCAAACCATCATAGTTCTGATCCAAACCAAATCTAGACCTAATAATTAATGTATTGATTTCCTTATCTTTTAATGAAAGCTCCTCAATAATATTTACTGTCGATTGATAACGCTGCTCATTAAGCTGGTTATCTTTCGCTGGCTGATAAGCGATCGCTCCTCCTAACAAAATTAATACAACAATTATTAGTGTGAAAGTTTTCATAGTATCCTTTTAGCCTTCTTTTTCTTAACATCCTAAGTTGGTGTTTTAAAAGCGCGAAAGTAGCTGAGATGAATCCTCTTCTCCATAGGAGTGACGTCGATAGTGATTGTCTAAAACATTTCTAATCCTATCTAAGGTGATAAGGTTGCGATTATTAATCGCTCTCATCATATAGTTATCTGTATCTTCTTGCTTTTCAACAACAACTTTTAAGTGATTAAAATACTCGTTAAGTATAATTTTTGAACGTCTATCTTCGATAGAGCTAATAACTCCAGGTAGATCCAATACATACAGTTTCAGGTCTGCCAGATATCCGCGATCACCAGAGATGATATATTTGTACAAAGTTCTATTTATACTACTGATAGTCTCTTCAACTTCAAGCCCCTTAACGGCCTTGATAACATTTTCTCCAGCTATAGGTGCGTAATTAACAGAATTACGTAAGATAGAATTATTCCCTTTAAACGATTCAATTGTATCTAGCTTTTCAACCAAATAACTTTCATAAGTACTCCAGTAATTCTGAATACCTATTCCTAAAGAGAAAAGTTCTTTTTCTCTCATTACTTGTTCTAAGGATTTAGCTTGTCGTCTAATTTGAGCAGAAATATTTGCCAGTTCATCATAGTTTTGATCTAGACCAAACCTAGACTTGATAATCAATGTATTAATTTCTTTATCTTTCAAAGATAACTGCTCAATTACATCGACAATATATTGATAACCATGCTCATCTACTTGATCTTCGCTGGTAGAGCGAAAAACAATAGCTGCTCCGAAAACTACTACTACAACCATCATTAATATACTATTTTTCATAATTTTTTGCTCTTATGTAAGTCACCAACAAGCGTTTCTAAAAAAGCGATTATCGCTGATCGTTCATCTTCCGGGAGAGTACGACCAAGTTGAAACTCAGCCATAACATCTATAGCTCCTTCAAGGGTTGCCACTGACCCATCGTGAAAATAAGGTGCGGTCAAAGTTACAAAGCGAAGGCTAGGCACCTTAAAAACACGTTTATCCCATTCTTTTTTGGTAATTTTATAGCGGCCAAGGTCAATATCTTCTGTGTTACGTAAGCCACCATCCTTCAAGACGCCAAAACGTTGGAACATATTTCCACCAACGTTTTTCCCTTGATGACAACTTGTACAGCCATAACTTTTAAATAAACTGTAGCCTTCTTTGGCTTTCTCACTAATCGCTTCACTATCACCTTGCAAAAATTTGTCAAAAGGTGAATTTGGGCTGATCAATGTTTTTTCATATTCTGCAATGGCATCCAAAACCGAATACTCACTAATCCCTGTCTTACCATAAACAGAAGAGAATTGTTTTTTATACTGCGGAATTTTATTTAATTTCGTTACCACATCATCTACAGACTTCATTGCCATTTCTACAGGATTAGTAAGAGGTCCTGCAGCTTGCTCAGCTAAATCCATAGCACGGCCATCCCAAAATTGACGAAAATTAAAAACACTGTTGTATACCGTTGGGGAATTACGATCTCCCGCTTTTCCACCGACACCAAATGAAACCTTTTTGGCATCGGCACCACCTTGATTTAACATATGGCAGGTCGCACAAGAAACTGAATCATCAGCAGAAAGTCTTTTATCGTGAAAGAGTAGTTCTCCTAACTCAGCTTTTTTATCATCATATTCAACTTTCTGGGGAATCACTTCAATAGGTTCATATGCGTATACCCCATCCATACAAGTTAGTAAAAAAATTGCAACAACAGTTCTAGGCAAAAAAATAAATTGTTTAAGTGACACGAATATACAACTCTACTAGTTATGATTAGAATTTAAATCACATTACTGGCAATTCATTTGACTTTTATTTAGCAAATGAAATTATTTAATATGACTTTCCTCTACTGATAAAAATTTATCGAATATCTAAATGCTATCAGTGCACTCAATAAAAATTAAGGTATAAAAAAACATTGAACAAAAATGCGACATATACTTTTAAATTTTTTGAGTTCTGGTATGTGCTCCAGAAAACAATATTTTACTACAATCTGTTAAATAGGTATTTTTTTAAACTAAAAATACTCATTTAATTCGAACTAATATCTAAGTGGACTCAAGGGGAAAAATGGTCATAAGTTTTTTCAAATCCCTGTAAATTTGTCACCCATCCCTGCATATGTATCAGCGCAGTTTAATCTATAGCAAAAGTTATTAGATTACGTAAAAAAGTGAACGGCTTAGATAGAAGCATTAGCGTTTAGAAGAATCGAAAATGTCGGATTCAATAAACGGATTTTTTGGGTATTTAGATGAGGCCTTAAACCTTAAATAAGATATTGGAGCAATAGAATAGAAACAACACTCAACAACATATAACAAAGCCTTTAAAGACGGTGTAAAAACAAGGGCCCTCGAGCGGGCAAGAAGACACCAATAAGCCGACCGTAAATTCGGCCTATCACTATGCAGGCGAAAGCAGTAAGAGCAAGTGATAAGGGCTGCCATAAGTGTAAGTAAGTGCCAACAGTGCCTAGTGCCTTTTAACACCAATATCCCATTAGAATCAGACGCCATTAAACGTTACAATAGTAGCAAGTTCTTGTATGGGGGTTTCCATGTCTGAAAACAAAACAACGCATTTCGGTTATGAGCAGGTCAATGTTGCGGATAAAGCTAGTCGCGTTGCCGGCGTGTTTCATTCTGTAGCAGCAAAATACGATATTATGAATGACCTTATGTCTGCTGGCATACACCGAGTTTGGAAACGCTTCACAATTGAATTGTCCGGTGTTAGAAGTGGCGATAAGGTACTTGATATCGCAGGCGGAACTGGAGACTTAAGTGCCAAATTTTCCGCTCTTGTTGGTACTAAAGGCCATGTTGTACTGGCCGATATTAACGACTCTATGCTCAATGTAGGGCGTGATAAGCTGACAGATAAAGGGATTGCAGGCAATGTCTTTTATACTCAAGCAGACGCTCAGTACCTGCCATTTCCCGACAACAGCTTCGACTGTATTACCATAGCATTTGGTTTGCGTAATGTGACCGATAAAGATATGGCCTTGCGCTCCATGTTACGGGTGTTAAAGCCAGGAGGGAGACTTCTGGTATTAGAGTTTTCAAAGCCAGCCAACCCCTTACTTGAAAAAGCCTACGACGCATACTCTTTCTCGCTATTGCCAGCCATTGGCAAGATAGTCACCAACGATTCCGATAGCTACCGTTACCTAGCTGAAAGCATTCGTATGCATCCTAACCAAGAAACCTTAAAGGACATGATGTCAGATGCCGGTTTTAGCCAGTGTAAATACTATAATATGACCGGCGGCATTGTCGCCATTCACAAAGGAATCAAGCCTTAGGCAATACTTGCTATGCTAAACACACCGGAAATAAGCACTGCCGTTGCTGCGATTATCGAAAAGAGTATAAACCTTGCTCTTAAGTACGATCCGGCAACGCGCTTGCAACTTCAAGCGCTCTCAGGACGCAGTATATGCATTGAGTGTCAATCACCTGATATTCAGCTGTTCTTTTTCTTAGAAGATACTCAAGTGATTGTTAATGCTCACAGTGACGAAGCGACAGACGTGAAAATTTCGGGTAATACTTCAGATTTTATAAGTATGCTAGGCCAGTCAACCCATAGCTTCGCCGAATCAAATATCACAGTATCGGGAAAGATTAATGTACTTAACCAACTGAAAGAGATTTTGAGCGACCTAGAAATCGACTGGGAACAGCCACTGACGGAAATCATAGGCATATTACCAGGCCATGCCTTAGCACAAAGTATCCGTGCGTCGTTTAACTGGGCTAGGCGCCAGCAACAAGAAGTAAAGCGCGTGCTACCAGAATATTTAACAGAAGAACTAAGGTTGATTCCAGCCAAGGCCGAGATAAACAAATACAATCAGGATGTCGATATGATAAAGTCCGCCGTCCAGCGCCTTGAAGCTCGCGTACAACGCTTAAAGAATCAGCTATCAACTAACGCCCCTTAACATAGAATATACGTGTCTACTCTACTTCGCTTTCTCAAAATCATCCACACTATCGGCCGCTATCGTCTGGATCTGCTATTGGAAAATAGCAACATCCCCAAAAAATTTGTTTTGCTACTCTTACCATTTAAACTATATCCAACGCCCCAGCAAAACAGAGGTCAGCGCTTACGTTACGCACTGGAAGAATTAGGCCCTATCTTTGTTAAATTCGGCCAGTTACTGTCTACCAGGCCAGATTTAATCGCGGCAGATATTGTTCAAGAACTGGATCACCTGCAAGATAATGTCGCCCCTTTTGATAACAGGGAATTTAAAAACATTGTTGAAAACGCCCTTGGTGCTAGCGTAGACAATATTTTTGCATCATTTGAACACTCTCCTTTGGCTTCAGCTTCGGTTGCACAGGTACATGCGGCAAAACTAAAAAACGGTGATGATGTTGTTGTAAAAGTCGTGCGCCCCAATATCGAACAAACAATTGCGCAGGATATTCATCTACTTACATTTTTTGCCCAAACCGTAGAAAGAATTAACCCTGATGGAAAACGGCTACGGCCTGTGGAAGTGGTGGACGATTACCGTAACACTATTTTTGATGAACTCAATTTATCACTAGAAGCTTCAAACGCGACGCAATTGCGACGCAATTTCGAAAGCTCAAGCGACCTCTATATTCCCCAAGTATACTGGGAATACAGTAATTCTAACGTTATGGTAATGGAACGTATTTATGGCATTCCAGTAACGAATGTGGAAGAGCTTGTTGCCCAAAAAACCAATTTAAAAGTATTGGCTGAAAAAGGAGTAGAAATATTTTTTACCCAGGTTTTTGAGCATAACTTCTTTCATGCTGATATGCACCCGGGCAATGTCTTCGTGTCCTACAATAGTCCGGAAAATCCAAGTTATATCGCAGTGGATATGGCAATTGTCGGCTCCCTCACCAAGGAAGACCAGTATTACCTTGCCCGTAATTTACTGGCAATGTTTCGTCGGGATTATCGGCAAGTAGCTACCTTACATGTTATGAGTGGCTGGGTGCCTAAAGGCACATCAGTGAGCGGTTTTGAATCTGCCATACGTGCGGTGTGCGAACCAATTTTCGAAAAACCATTAAAGGAAATATCTTTCGGCGAAGCGCTTATTACCATATTTAAAATCGCAGGCCGCTACAATATGCCGGTGCAGCCACAACTGGTATTGCTACAGAAAACATTACTCAATATCGAAGGCTTGGGCCGTCAACTTTATCCAGAACTTAACCTGTGGGATACCGCACATCCATTTCTAGAGCGCTGGATAAAACAACGCTTTCATCCCAAAACCCTATGGAAGGAATTCCGCTATCAAGCACCAGAATGGATGGAAAAGCTCCCAGAAATGCCGCATCTAATGTTTAATACCGTGCAGGAAGTCAAATCCCTAGCAGAAAATGCACCTCTACTTATAGAAGCTAGTGAAAGCTTGGCGAGGTCACAACGCAGTAAGCGAAAAGCTCGCTTGCTCATTGCTTTACTCGCCATTAGCAGCGCCACGTACTTATCATGGCCAACGCTGCAAAGCTTAGAAGTAGAAAGCTTAATCTTGCTGGCTATCGCTTTTATGGCTTTGCTTATTTAACTTTTGATACAGACTTAACAAACGACAGATCTTACAAAATGACAAGTTTCCATAACATTCGCACATGGTAAGGCGTTTCCCTGTTATAGATAATACTGTTATTGATTTTTAACAGTTACAGCAAGGGCCTCGAGACATTACAGCTGGAGCCCTTAAGGAGAAAACGACAATGAAACTTGACCATATTACATTTTATTATCGACGCGAATGCCCATTTTGTGTGTATGTGAAACGTTTTTTACTAAAAAACGATATCACAGTAAATGAGAGAAATATTTCCTCTGACCGCAGCGCTTTGAAGAAGCTTGTTAAGGAGGGAGGTAAGCAGCAAGTTCCCGCTATTACCATCGAACACGAAAATGGAAAGGTAGAGTGGCTATACGAGTCGCAAGATATTGTCGATAGAATCGCAGCAATCGCCAAAAAAATGCAAGCGGCTTAATGATGGGATGTAGAGTGTTTTTGCAAGTAGTGATTATTTACTTAATTGCTCTTGCGCACTCGACCGGGTGAGTCACCAAAAAAAGCTTTAAATGCTTTACTAAATGAAGCTTCCGAAGCGTAGCCCGCAGCTTGGGCAATATCTATCATGGCTTCATTGGTTTCATTCAACATGACTTTGGCTTTTTGCATGCGCCACTGAGTTAAATATTGCTTGGGTGATAGCTTAACAAGGTGCGTGAATTTCTCACTGAAGGCTGCGCGCGAAAGGCCGATATGATCAGCAAGTATTTCAACACTCCACTTCGCTTCAACTTCGTTGTGAATAAGGTTTAGCGCCTTGCCTATTTGTGGATCGTTTAGCGCACGCATATAGCTCAAGTCACTATTTGACTGTGTGATATATTGACGCAGCAAATAAACAAATAGGGTCTCACATAGATTATTTACCACTAAATCGGCACCCGCTAAATTCGAGCGTGTTTCTTCTGATATTTTTTGCACTAAAGAAGAATGCCATGATAAGTCTTGATGATCTTTGGCTTTGACTAAAATAAAACAAGGTAAATCCACTAAAAATGGATGTTTAAACTTTGAGTCATAGGAAAAAGAGCCACAGAGCAAATTGACGTTACTGTCTTTATTAATTCCACTCTTTTCCTTACAACCTTTTGCGTTAAATGGGTTATTACCTTTTGCAATCGCCTGCACTACTTGGCCACCAGCGAGGCGCTTAGTTTCTGGTTGATCCGAAATCCAATGAGCACCACCAGTAGGGAAAGCAACAATATCGCCGGCTTCTAAGATTATCATGTCATCTAGAACTGGCCCATTAAGATAACAATGTCCATCTAACACAGCATGAAAAACACCTGTGTTGCTGGTACCGATATCCATACCCCAAGGCCCCCAAAACTCCGAACAAAAATCTGTAGAAGCAGTGAGGTGAATGGATTTTAAAATATCGGCTAAAGCGTCCATCAGTTGGCTTTCCAGCCAATCCAGGCAACAGCAAAGCTAAAAGAGAAATAGTCGTTAGTTTCAACCAAGGGGCTATCCTCAAATGTTGTACCGCTTAGATTATCGTATCGTAAACTCAAACCATACCAAAAGTCTTGTTTGCGCGCACTTAAGCCTGCTTTAAAATAATATCCACTAAAGCCCGCATCCGCTTCATAACGGGGACGAGTAGGCGTAACAAACTCTTCTCTTACAGTGTAGTAATAATCGTGATAGCGGTTAGATCCATATAACACGCCCACATTAAAAGACGCTAACCAACGATTAAATAACTTCGGCTGATTGTAAGTAAAGCGCGGATTAAAATTATATCCTTCATAGTGAACGCCGGTGCGTCCAACAGTAGTGACAGCGCGTAAAGGCAAACGCAGTTGCCACCCCCGTGTGAAGTCCTCTCCAGTAAGATTTATATTCAGCGAAGGCCCTAACTCAAATGCTGATTCCAGCTCAGGCATTCCTTCTCTCAGTTCATTATCTTCAGATTGCCCATTAAGCGCAGCCTCACCGCTTACAGTAAATTCTATGCGATCATTGGTCAGGAATTCTCCTCGCACACCACCTCGATCAGCTTTTATAAAATCGCCGCGATAAATCACAAATGGAAAAGGGAAAGCGTTTACTTGCCCTTCCTTGGAACCACGATAGTCACGCAGAACTTGACCACCTAAGCCAAGACCTGCTTCCCATTTAGGAAGTGCTTGAGCACTAGCCTTATTAATGCATTCCATATATAACAGAACAATAACTAACCAGAATATCTTCATTTTTCCCGTTTATAGATCCTCAACCCAATCACAAAAAAAGCCCGCGTAAAGCGAGCTTTTTAAGCTTAATACAACCGTACAACTGCAAAAACTTTATTGTTCAGATTCGTCCGAAGATTCTGCAGCTTGCTCTTGTGCTTCTTCGACTGGTTTTTCCAGTAGCTCCTTAATCGAAAGCTTGATACGACCACGCTGATCAATGTCCATACATTTTACATCGATTTCTTGACCAACTTCCAAGTGATCTTCTACTTTTTGTACACGTTCGTGTGCAATTTGTGAGATATGCACTAAGCCGTCTTTACCCGGTAGGAAATTAACGAATGCACCAAAATCGACAATACGTACTACTTTACCTTTATAAACTTTACCAATTTCGGCCTCAGCAGTGATTTCATTAACTTTATATATAGCCTGATTGAGACCTTCACCGTTATCGGCGTAGATCTTAACAGTGCCATCGTCGTCGATGTCAATTGAGGCTCCCGTTTCTTCAGTGATAGAACGAATAGTCGCACCACCTTTACCAATAATATCGCGAATCTTGTCTGGGTGAACTTTCATCGTATGGAACTGAGGTGCACTATCGCTTAGCTCCTTACGAGGGCTGGCAATAACTTTGTTCATTTCACTCAGAATATGCAAACGCGCATTTAAAGCTTGCTCAAGCGCTGTCTCCATAATTTCCTCGGTGATACCTTCAATTTTGATATCCATTTGCAAGGCTGTAATACCATCAGACGTTCCAGCAACTTTAAAGTCCATATCGCCAAGGTGGTCTTCATCACCAAGAATATCGGTTAGTACAGCAAAGCCATCGTCTTCTTTAACCAAGCCCATAGCAATACCCGCAACCGGTGCTTTGATGGGTACGCCAGCATCCATCAATGCCAAGCTTGCGCCACACACGGAAGCCATCGAGCTCGAACCATTAGACTCAGTAATTTCACTGACCACACGCATGGTGTAAGGGAAGTCTTCTTCTTTTGGCAGCATTGCAGCAACACCACGGCGAGCTAAACGACCATGACCAATTTCACGGCGTCCGGTTGCTCCCATACGTCCACATTCACCTACCGAGTATGGAGGGAAGTTGTAGTGCAACATAAAGTTATCTTTGCGCTCACCTTCTAAGGCATCGATTACCTGTGCATCGCGTGCAGAACCCAAGGTGGAAACCACCATAGCTTGGGTCTCACCACGAGTAAATAGTGCAGAACCGTGTACGCGAGGTAGAACACCAATTTCGATATGTAATGGACGCACAGTTTTGGTATCACGACCATCGATACGAGGCTCGCCAGCGACTACACGGCTACGTACTATTTGCTTCTCAATTTTACCAAATATCTTTTTAACATCATCACCATTGTGATCAGAATCATCATTCACAAGCTCTTCTACTGCTTGTGTGCGCAGTTCATTGAGACGAGCATAGCGATCAGCTTTATCAGTAATGAGGTAGGCATCGCCAATTGGCGCAGCGTATTTTTCTTTAACAACAGCAGTTAAGCTTTCGTTTTCTGCCGCAGCAGTCCACTCCCAACGTGGCTTACCAGCATCTTTGACAAGCTCGTTGACTGCGTGGATAGCACTTTGCATTTCTTGGTGAGCATAAAGTACTGCGCCTAGCATAATGTCTTCTGGCAATTCGTTAGCTTCAGATTCCACCATCAAAACAGCATCTTTAGTACCAGCTACCACCATGTCTAATTCAGAGGCTTCAAGACCACTATAAGTTGGGTTAAGAAGGTAACCATCGGCTTCAGAATAACCCACACGCGCTGCACCAATCGGGCCATTGAAAGGAATGCCTGAAATAGCAAGAGCTGCTGATGTACCCAACATCGCGGCGATATCTGGATCAACGTCTTTTTCTGCAGAAACAACAGTACAGACCACTTGTACTTCATTTAAGAAGCCCGCAGGAAATAATGGACGAATTGGGCGGTCAATTAGACGCGAGGTTAATGTTTCTTTCTCGGAAGGACGAGCTTCACGTTTGAAAAAACCACCTGGAATTTTACCTATCGCATAGGCTTTTTCTTGATAGTGAACTGACAATGGAAAGAAATCTTGCCCTGGTGCTGCCTCTTTGGCACCGACTACTGTTGTCAATACGCTAGTCTGACCGACGGTTGTTAATACAGCTCCTGTGGCCTGTCTAGCAATTCTGCCAGTTTCGAAGGTAACGGTCTGGTTACCATATTGGAATTGTTTTATTACTGGATTCACTTTTTTATCCTTTTATTCGCTCGTGCCCCATTGCACAGAGCATTTGTCTACAATTTATAAATACAAAAACTAGAATACATACCAACTTAGTAATTCACGTATAAGCTAATTTAGTATCTTATTCTTAAGGTATTCTTCTTAGTTTCTTATTCTTTTTGTTAATCCTATGAGTTGAGATCATTCAGATTTTTCTTCTATTTATCCTTATTATCCTTAATTCTTCAATCCTCAACGTTTTGTCACAAATTTCTTTAATATACGAAGCTATCTATTATGAAGCTTAATATAGAATTACAAGAATATTGACGATATGAGCACAATAAAAAATGCCCGCTTTAGGCGGGCATTCAGTATTAGCGACGTAATCCCAACTTTTGGATTAGCGCGGCGTAACGGTTAACATCTTTAGCTTTAAGATAGTCTAGCAATTTACGACGCTGATTCACCATGCGAATCAAACCACGACGAGAGTGGTGATCTTGCTTGTTATCGGCAAAATGGCCTTGCAACTTGTTGATGTTGGCAGTCAAAAGAGCAACTTGCACTTCTGGAGACCCAGTATCACCTTCTTTAACTTGGTGTTCGCTAACAATAGCTTTTTTCTCTTCAGCACTTAGTGCCATAATATTATCCTCAGTATCAATGAATATGCGTAACGGCAAAAACACGTGTTAACCACTTTTGCCCACTGTGAGTTTCGGCCTACCCGTGCATATTTACAGATAGGTCATTAGCTAGGTTAAAAACCTAAAGAATCTTTTAATTAAGATAAAACAGCTAACTTATAGATCCTTACGGCACATCTTTGTGCCACTGTAACCGATGGCGCTAAGCCATTGATTACACTAAAGAAATAAAAAATTATACTTTTATTTCTCGCACCAAGAGTAATTCATAAATGAATTACTCAAAGTTTACCTATACGCCTAAGCAATTAAGGGATATGGTCTTAAAATGCTTATCGTACAACTAGACGCCTGGGAGTCACTCTCCCATCGTCAGTAATTTCTCCGAGCCCGAGAAAATCTCCGGCTGCGCGAAAAACGCGCACTGTATCACCTTCTTCTCCAATGTGATAGACCTCTTTATCCATAACTGCTTGCCCGCGACCAAAATAATAACCACTGTCGTCATCTAAAGTAATTTTGGGCAAGCGCCAAACAGGCGCATCAGTAGCAAGTAGATGATGATCAAGCACTTCTGCCTTTTCCTCACCACGCTCTTCAGTAAGTTCTGCAAGGCTGTATGCGTTTTCTAGCAAAAAGTCACCGGTAGCAACTCTCTTCAGCGACGAAACATGCGCACCAAAGCCCAAAAGCCTACCGAGATCATCACAGAGGCTGCGCACATAGGTACCTTTTGTACATTCTATTCTGACTTTAGCTTGCGCTATAGCGCCTGCGGAAAAATCCAAGATATCGAATGCATGAATAGTAACCTTGCGCGCCTCTCGTTCCACCTCTATTCCGGCTCTTGCCAGCTTATACAGAGGCTGGCCGTCTTTCTTCAAAGCCGAGTACATAGGAGGAACTTGCTCAATGTTACCGCGAAACTGTACAAGTGCCGCTTCTACTTGTGCTTGTGTTAAAGCACTCGCATCAACCTGCTCAATGACCTGGCCATCGGAATCACAAGTATCAGTAGCGACACCAAAGCAAAAGGTACTTTCATATACTTTATCGGCATCTAAAAGATACTGAGAGAACTTGGTCGCCTCACCAAGGCATATGGGCAAAACGCCGGTAGCCAAAGGATCAAGCGCACCTGTATGACCAGCTTTAGAAGCAAAAAACAACCGCTTTACTTTCTGCACAACATCATTGGATGTCATGCCAGTTGCTTTATTTATTAGAATAACACCATCAATAGGACGGCCAAATTTACGTTTTCTTGCCACTTACTATTCTCGACCTATTCTCGACTCTATCTATTCCCGGCTCTACTAATGACAGCCCTATTCCTTGTCGTCGCCCTGATGGCTTTTGTCTGATGACACTGCACGTGCGATGAGGTCACTTAACTCTTGGCCCTGAACTACAGACTTATCATAGACGAAAGTCAAGCGAGGAGTTGTGCGAATATTTAAATCTTTAGACATAAGCGTGCGAATAAAATTAGCAGCCTTATTTAAGACCTCAACCTTATCTTTATCTTCTGCCGGACTATCGTTGCCAACAAAAGTAACGTAAACCTTAGCAATCGATAGATCTTTGGTGACGGATACTGCATTAACATTGACCATGCCCAAGCGCGGATCACGAACTTCCATTTGTATAATCTGCGCGAGGCTGCGCTGGATAGCATCAGCCACACGGTCTGAACGTTTAAATTCTCTAGGCATTTCAATTAACCAAGTCTAGGCTCAAAGCTCTCGAGCGAGTTCTTTTACATCAAAGACTTCAATCTGGTCGCCGACCTTAACATCATAGTTCTTAACGCCGATACCACACTCCATGCCGTTTCTTACTTCATTGACATCATCCTTAAAGCGTCTGAGCGACTCTAATTCGCCTTCAAAAATTACCACATTATCGCGTAAGACACGGATCGGCTTATTGCGGAAAACACTTCCTTCAACCACCATGCATCCGGCCACTTGGCCAAATTTGGGAGAGCGGAAAACATCGCGAACTTCTGCAATACCGACAATTTCTTCCACACGCTCAGGATCAAGCATACCGCCAAGTGCGCTTTTCACTTCATCAATCAATTGATAAATAATACTGTAGTAACGAATTTCGATAGACTCAGTTTCAGCTATCTTACGAGCCGAAGCATCAGCACGTACATTAAAGCCTAGAACAATTGCACCGGACGTTAATGCTAGATTGATATCGTTCTCGGTAATACCGCCAACACCACCACCAATAACATTAACTTGAACTTCTTCATTACCGAGATCTATCAAGGCTGCTTGAATAGCCTCCAAGGAGCCACGCACATCAGCCTTCAGTACAACAGGAAGAATTTTTGTTTCATTCTCACCAATACCAGCAAACATATTTTCCAGTTTGGACGCTTGCTGGCGAGCCAATCGTTCTGCACGCTCTTTCTCTGCACGGAAACCAACCACTTCTCGCGCTTTTCTCTCATCGGGAACAACAACGAATTCATCTCCCGCATTAGGTGGCGTATCCAGACCAAGCAACTCGATAGGCACGGAAGGTCCAGCATCATTGACTTTTTGGCCCAGCTCATTAGTCATGACACGCACACGACCAAAGCTTTGCCCCGCCAGCATAATATCGCCACCTTTCAAATGGCCCTTCTGGACAAGCACGGTAGCAACCACACCACGACCTTTTTCCATGCGTGATTCGATAACAACACCGCTAGCAGGTACGCCGATAGGGGCATCCAGTTCAAGCAACTCTGCTTGTAGAGCCACAGCCTCTAACAACTCTTCAATGCCTTCCCCAGTGTGGGCAGATACGGCGATAAATTGCGTATCACCGCCCCAGTCTTCAGGGATGACATCTTTGGCCGACAATTCGTTTTTAACACGATCGGGATCGGCACCTTCTTTATCAATCTTATTGATAGCAACTACTAAAGGTACGCCAGCAGCACGAGCATGCTGCACCGCTTCTTCAGTCTGGGGCATAACACCATCATCGGCAGCTACCACCAAAATAACCACATCAGTACATTGAGCTCCACGTGCTCTCATTGCGGTAAATGCGGCGTGCCCAGGAGTATCTAAGAAAGTAAGTTCTCCATGACCGGTCTGCACTCGGTAAGCACCGATATGTTGTGTAATTCCACCTGCTTCTCCAGCGGCAACCTTGGCTTCACGAATATAGTCAAGTAGTGATGTCTTACCGTGGTCAACGTGGCCCATGACGGTCACAACAGGTGCACGATGTATAGTCTCAGCATCACTTAGCTCAACGCTTTCCTTCAACTTAACTTCAACTGCATCAGCCGTGGTCAGAGTAAATTTATGCCCCATCTCTTCAACAACTAGCTGAGCCGTATCTTGATCGATCATTTGATTCATCGTGGCCATGGTGCCCATCTTCATCAAATGCTTAACAACCTCACCGCCTTTAACACTCATACGAGAGGCTAGTTCGGCGACAGTAATCTCTTCTGGAATTTCAACAGTATGCACTATTTTCTCAGTTGGTCTTTTAAAGCCATGCTTGTTGGCGATTTTTATTTGCTTTCTAGTAGCTCCAGAAATCTTTTTCGGCTTAGGCGCATGAATAACTTCATCAATTTCTGACTTGTCTTCCACATAGTCCAATGGCGAAGCCACTTTCTTCGGGCCTGCCACCTTCTTAACCGCTTTGCCTGCTTTCTTATTGTGCTTAGACTTGTCTTCTTCAGTATCATCGAATGCTGCGCCGTGCTTTTCCTTGCCCTTCTTAGAATGCTTACGTTCATCTTCCGCTTTTACATCAGCGGCTTTAGGCTCAGGTTTGGCGTTTGCATTAGCCTTCGGATTTTTAGCTTTTTCAGACTCGCTCGCTTTACGCTGCTCTTCGTTTTTGCGTTTTTCCTGCGCAGCTAGTTTTTCTTCTGCTGCCTTCTTTTCTTCAGCCTTACGAGCAAGAATCGCTTTCTGACGCAAAAGTTCGGCATCATCTACAAGAGAGGAAGCCACAGGCTTGGGTGGCGCAGTATCTTTCTCAGCTTTTTTAGCTTTTTTAGGCTTGCTGGCTTTGTCAGCTTTAGCTTTTGCCGGTGCAGCCTTATTTTCTGCAGGCTCTTCTTGCTTAGGCTCAGGCGCTTTTTTAGGTTCTGGCTCTGCCTTAATTTCTGGTTCAGCTTTAGCCTCTACTGGCTCAGGTTCGGCCTTCGCTTCAGCCTCAACTTTTGGTGAAGCTAACACTTCTTCCAGCGCTGCTTCTTTTTCTACTGTTTCAGTAGCCTGCACCTCTTTTTTAGGCGCCTCATCAGTGGTAGCTTCTTTAACAGGCTCATCCTTAGTCTTAGGCACTTCAACAACTGTGCTTTTCGCCAGTTCTGCATTCTTTGCAACTTCGGTTTCTAGAGCTAGATCTGCCTCTACAGGCTCGACAGGGTCGCGTTTAACGTAGGTACGCTTCTTACGCACTTCAACGTTAACTGTTTTGCGCGAGCTGCCACTTCCAGTTTTTAGGGTTTGTGTAGTCTTGCGCTTAAGCGTGATCTTTTTGGGAGTGTCAGCGCTGGCCCCATGACTAGATTTCAGGAACGACAATAACTTTTGTTTCTCTTCATCAGAAACAATATCGCCAGCATTTTGATGAGACAAACCAGCCTGCTTCATCTGCGTCAGTATGCGATCGACTGAAGCGCCAACCGAGGTGGCGAGTTCACTAACTGTTACATCTGCCATATTAATCTAGATTCCCAATACAAATATATCTGTTTACTATTAACTTAACCTGAAGACCCAAATAGTTCTCCTGAACGCTATACAACAGCTAAACCTATTCAATGCTCGCTTAGTTTGTTGATTTAGCGAACATTAATAAGTAGCCACACAAGCCTTTAACTTGTGCTGACACATCCTTTTATCACAACTATTAGCCTACAGGCGTAACAGCAAGATCAGATCCACCAAGTGACGCCTAAACGGTCACATTTAATTTTTTATTTACTCGTCAGCAAACCAAGGTTCACGGGCTTTCAATATCAATGCGCCCGCTCTATCTTCGTCCATACCTTCGATATCCATCAACTCATCAACTGACTGCTCAGCCAGATCTTCCATTGATACCACACCTCTAGATGCCAATATATTCGCGAGGTTTTCATCCATTCCCTCCATGGTAAGCAAATCTTCTTGCGGTACGGAGTCGCCCGTTTTCTCTTCTGACGCAAGCGCTTGAGTAAGTAGCGCATCTTTTGCACGATCACGTAGTTCAGTGGCAATATCCTCGTCGAAACCTTCTATATTGAGGAATTCTTCCATTGGCACATACGCCACCTCTTCCAAAGTGGTGAAACCTTCTTCAACCAGGATTTCCGCCACATCTTCATCAACATCTAAATGCTCGATAAAGATATCAATAGAACTGCCAGCTTCAGCTTCCTGCTTTTTATTCCAATCTTCAACATTCATCACGTTGATTTGCCAACCGGTGAGCTCAGATGCAAGACGCACATTCTGACCACCGCGACCAATCGCCTGTGCTAGGTTGTCTGCGCTTACAGCCAGATCCATTGCACCCGTTTCTTCATCGACAACAATAGATTCAATTTCAGCCGGAGCCATTGCATTAATAACGTATTGAGCTGGATTATCGTCCCATAACACAATATCAATTCGCTCATTGCCCAACTCATTGGACACAGCTTGCACACGAGAACCTCGCATGCCAACACAGGCACCTACGGGATCCATACGTCCATCATTAGTGGAAACAGCTATCTTGGCGCGTGAACCTGGGTCTCGCGCGGCCCCGCGCAGAGTGATAACTTCTTCCGCAATCTCTGGCACTTCAATCTTAAATAGCTCAGTGAGCATCTGGGCACTGGCGCGACTTAAAAACAGTTGCGGGCCACGAATTTCAGGACGCACAGCCATTAATAGTGAGCGTACACGATCATTCATACGGAATACTTCGCGCCCCACCAACTCTTCTCTTGGCAATAAGCCCTCTGCGTTATTGCCCAGATCAACGATAATATTATCGCGTGTAACTTTTTTAACAGTTCCAGAAATAAGTTGGCCAACCTGTCCTTGATACTGCTCTACAATTTGAGCACGTTCCGCTTCGCGAACTTTTTGTACAATAACTTGTTTTGCCGTCTGGGCAGCAATACGACCAAACTCAACATTCTCTACCACTTCTTCGTGGACATCGCCAACTTTTAAGCTGCTGTTTACTTCGGCAGCTTCTTCTGTTGTTAATTGTGTTCCCAGTTCTGCAAGAGTGTCATCGTCTACAACTGTCCAGCGTCGCACGGTAACATAGTCGCCAGACTTCCTATCGATGGTCACTTGAATATCTGAATCCTCGTCATAGCGCTTTTTTGTCGCCGTTGCTAACGCCAATTCGATAGCTTGAAAAATCACTTCCTGGTCTACGCCTTTTTCGTTGGATACAGCATCTGCGACCAGCAATATTTCTTTTTTCATCGGTTGCCTCTAAATTCCTAATACGTGGGAACAACGTTCGCCTTATCTATCAATTCATATGGGAGGAGGTACTCTTCGTTATCAACTTCTAACACGACCTCGTCCTCCTCAATTCCTTTGAGAATACCTGTAAAATTCTTCCGCCCCTCGAATCCCATTCTCAACTTAACTGTCAGCTTTTGACCAATGAACTCATCATATTGCGTTAATTTATACAAGCGCCTATCCATCCCAGGGGACGAAACTTCCAAGGTATACTCAGCAGCAATAGGATCTTCTACGTCTAAAACACTACTTATTTGCCGACTTACGGCTTCACAGTCCTCTATCACTACACCGCCAGGCTTATCAATATAGATCCTAAGCAGTGTTTTCTTTCCCTGTACAAAATAATCCAGCCCCCAAAGCTCGCAGCCTAGAGCGGTTATCGCCGATTCTACAATTTTTTCAAGTTTAGCCTGTATTCCAGCCATTCTTATCTCAACTAGCAGAAACAAAAAATGGGCACAAAGCCCATCTACCATCCAATAACATTTACATTATTGGCTTCTTAATTTGCAAAATCCTCACCTTATAGATGCTAAAAAGCCCCAAAAACCGGGGCCTTCACCGCGAGAATACACAAAATACAACACAGCATTCTTAAGTTACCAAATATGATATACCAAATAACACATTTGATGAAGTTTGATATAGAAAGAACCCCTAACAGAGAAGGCCGCTTTTCAGCAAACCGATACCTCCATCATGGCTATCATAACTTGAACAGGCAGTGAGAACTCTCTGCCAATGCATCCATACGTATAGAAATACTTCAAATATTCACTTTCATATCGAGTATATGTATATACGATGCGCTGTTATAGGCTTTCGAGAACGCTACTATCAGAACAAGCTTGTGCGTAAAATAGGCCTGTCACTTTTGAGGGAGCCCGCTCCACGAAGGGCGCGGATTATAGCAGGATATTAAGACAGGCTTCAATAGTTAGCGAGGTAAAAAGAACCTTCTTAACAGGAAACCTAAGAGGGTCGGCAAAGAATAAGACTTCACGGGGTAAAGTGCCGTAAAGCCTACTTACCTAGCTAGCACTTGATGTTAGCAAGTGATACTCAAAGGCGCTAACGACAAGTCAAATATAGCTATAGCATTGTCACGCAATAGTTTCCTTCGTTCCTTGTAAGTGAAATGATATCTATCTATAACAGAACGGGTTTCAGCAAGGTTAAAAATAGGGAAATCAGAGGCGAACAAGAATTGATCCATACCTATATGTTGCATTGTCCACACCAATTCATCTTGCCGAGGAGAATCCACATAAAGTTCAGCCGTTGCAGATAAGTCAAAGTAAACATTGTTGTTGTAAAAAGGCCCCTGCCTCATCACAGCAAATAAGATCATTTCATGGAAACAATAACCCGCCATAATTCCCGCTTTCCCAACACCTGCTGCACGCATTTGTCGCCGAAATTCACATGGAGAAGCTGCTACATTTGGATTCAAACCACGCTCATTACCAGGCAGAAGGATATGAGCGTGAGTATCTATCACGACATAATCCTCATCAAAAATCCAAGGAAAATCATAGGCATAGTCATCATAAGCAAGTTCTGGACTTTGGTAGTTGGACTAGATTTGGGCATCATGAACAAAATACGCCGAAAGATTCAAAGAAAAAGGCAAGAATACGGCCGCAAGCGCCGCAGCAAAATACGCTTTCATAATAGACTCTACAGTATACTTAACGAACAAAAGCTGGTTCATTAATTAAGCAAAATAGATTTATAAATGACATGGAAATAGCACCAGGGTCTTATCGTATTAACGCAAATTATGCAGCTCCCTATGACGGCTACAACAAGATTAAAATTCTTCTCATAAAATTCTCCAACGTCGCGGATGCGGTTAATAGAAGGTGGAGAAGGTGGCTATAAAGATTCTATTTTTATGTTTGTGCCTGTGCACTTAGAAACCATAGTTGAGCGTTATACAAACGCTGAATTTCGCACCAAGAAATCACAATAAAACCGTAGAGAACAAGACAAAACAAACCATCTGTCGTTAAAAGACAAACTTTGTGCTCCTTTATTCCATCAACAAAAGCTGCAATATGTGCTAGCTTCCCTTGTTAGCTCTTAATGTTCAGACTTGAGGGGCTGTGATAATGTCAGTATCGTTATTCTGGAAATAAAAATAAGTTGCCAAGATCGCCATACTGAGTAGCCAGGAGTAAGGTAACCATTGCGCTTAGAGTCTGACGAAAAAAATAAATATATAAAATGAGCACAGGCAAAAGTTATTTCAACACTCACATGTTTTGCCAGAGAGTTCGGAAAAAACAGACCGCAGGAGTCTTAACATGCAGTTTACCCATAGCGAAAAAACGCAAGATTATCTAGGTCGCTTGAAAGCGTTTATAGATGAACATATAAAACCTGTAGAACAAAAAATATACAACGAAACAGAAGAGCTCAATCCCACCGGGGATTGGCGCACATGGAAACTTCACCCTCTAATCGAGCCCCTTAAACAGAAAGCCAAAGATGCCGGACTTTGGAACCTGTTTCTCCCAGATGCAGAACTAGCACAAGGTTTGAGTTGTGTTGAATATGCGCCTTTAGCTGAAGAAATGGGACGCTATCTGTTTGCCTCAGAAATTTTTAATTGCAATGCCCCAGATACAGGCAATATGGAAGTGCTTTACCATTTTGGTAATGAACAACAAAAAGAACGCTGGCTGCAACCTCTGCTCAGTGGAGAGATTCGCTCTGTGTTCGGCATGACCGAACCTGACGTCGCCTCGTCAGACGCTACCAATATGCAGGCCTCTATAGAAGTTGACGGCGATAATTTGGTGTTAAACGGCAAGAAATGGTGGACAACAGGCTTAGGGCACCCTAATGCCAAGTTGGCCATTTTTATGGGCTTATCCAACCCTGAGAATGACAAGCATAGCCAACACAGTATGGTACTAGTACCGCTGGATACTCCAGGAATCAAAATTGTTCGAATGCTCAGTGCCTATGGCGACTACGACGCTCCTGTGGGTCACGGCGAAATGCATTTTACCAATGTTAGAGTTCCCAAAGAAAATCTATTAGTCGGCTTGGGCCAAGGCTTTCTAATCGCTCAAGGCAGGCTCGGCCCAGGACGCATTCACCACTGCATGCGAGCCATAGGCATGGCCGAAAAAGCTTTAGAACTTGCCATGCAAAGATCCCTAGACCGAGAAGCATTTGGCCAACCATTATTTAAATTAGGCGGTAACTCAGAGCGCATGGCCGATGCCCGTATCGCTATTGAGCAGGCGCGACTACTCACCTTGCACGCGGCGTGGAAAATCGACAATGTCGGCGTCAAACACGCCATGACCGAAATTTCTGCCATCAAAGTTGCTGTGCCGAATATGCTGCAAAAAGTAGTTGATATGGCCATACAAATTCACGGTGGCGCCGGTATGTGTCAGGATACACCACTGGCTCGTTTTGCTTCTGGAGCCAGGGCTCTGCGTTTGGCTGATGGGCCCGATGAAGTACATAAGAAAATGGTAAGCCGTTTGGAGTTAGCAAAATATAGGAGATAAGACATGAGTCAAAACGTTGTTATTACCGGTGCCGCTTCTGGTTTGGGTAAAGCTTTAGCTTTGCGCTATGCCGGCCCGGACGTAAAGATTTGCGTGGCGGATATTAATTTTGAACGAGGACAAGAAGTCGTTGACCAGGCCAAACAAAAAGGTGCTGAGGCTTTTTATCAGTCTTGCGATATTACGAATCAAAAAGATATAGATGATTTAGCCGAGGCACTGAAAGCCCATTGGGATGGTCAAATAGATATACTGGTAAACAACGCCGGCGTCGCCACTGGCGGCGGTTTGGGTTATGAAGATATAGAGCAGTGGCAATGGGTGTTCAACATCAATCTCTTTGGCGCTATCCGCATTTGCCGAACCTTAGTCCCACTTATGCAGGCACGCAGTCAAGGAACTATTCTTAACATTGCTTCTCAAGCAGGCTTAACCCCCGCTCCACTTATGGGAAGCTATAACGCCAGTAAAGCTGCTACCATTAGTTTTTCTGAAACCATGCACTTAGAACTTGCTCGTGACAATATTCATGTGTGCGTGGCTTGTCCATCCTTCTTCGCAACTAACCTCGGAGAGTCCTTACGAAGCACCCAACCAGGTCTAGATAAATCTTTAGGACGGCTTCTAAACCGACCGGGAATCAACGCAGATCAAGTGGCCGACCTTATTTATCGCGGCGTCGCTGCTAAAAACTTTATGATAGTCACGCATAAAGAAGGACGCATGGCCTTTCGCTTGAAAAATTGGCTGCCCCTCAATCGTTATCTAAAGATGATGAAAGAGAAAACCAAGAATTTTGGAAATATTAAATGAGTCAACAGACAAACCACGGTGCCATTGATAAAGCGAGTGATGTAAGGCCTGGAGAAGAACTGGATTTATCTAAACTCGTCCCTTGGTTACAAGAAAGCCTAAAGGATAAAATTCCTAACCTCAGTGGCCTGCCAGAGGTGACACAATATTCTGGGGGAGCTTCCAACTGGACCTACTGTCTAAGCTATCCTAAGGCCGAGCTGATTTTGCGCCGCGCGCCAAAGGGCACCAAGGCCAAGGGTGCACACGATATGGGACGTGAGTATCGTCTGCAGGCAGCCCTGAAACCGGTGTACCATTATGTACCTGAAATGCTGGCCCATAGTGATGATGAAAGTATCATCGGCGCTGAGTTCTATGTTATGGAAAAGCTCACAGGCCTAATTCCCCGAAAAAACATGCCTCGAAGTACTGCGCTTGATGAAGCCCAGGTTCGAAAATTATGTTTAAACGCTATCGATAGTTTAATCAACTTACACAAAGTGGACTACCAAAGTGCCGGGCTTTCTCACCTGGGCAAAGGTGCAGGTTATACTCAACGTCAAATAGAAGGCTGGACAGCACGTTATCAAAAAGCCAAAACATGGAATGTACCCAGCGGCAAGTTTGTCAGCAATTGGTTAGCGCACAATATGCCGGACAAAGAAAACATTTGTATCACCCATAATGACTTTCGCTTTGACAACTTAGTGCTTGATGAAAATGATCCGACAAAAATCATTGGTGTATTAGACTGGGAGTTAGCAACTTTAGGTGACCCTTTGATGGATCTTGGTAATAGCCTAGCCTACTGGGTGGAAGCTGACGACGATTTTCTAGCACAATCGACACGTCGCCAACCAACACACCTCAAAGGTATGTTAACCCGACAAGAAGTGATCCAGTATTATTTGGAAAAAACTGGGTTTAATGTTGATAATTTTACTTTTTACGAGGTTTATGGGTTATTTCGCTTGGCTGGAATTGCTCAACAAATTTATTACCGCTACCATCATAAGCAGACCCGTAATCCCGCGTTCAAAAATATGTGGTTTTTTGTCCATTATCTTTTGTGGCGCTGTCGTAAAGCAATTAAACGAGTAGCCTAGATGACCAGTATCTATTTAATTCGTCATGGCCAAGCGTCTTTTGGCCAACAAAATTATGATCAGCTTTCACCTCTTGGCAAGCAGCAGTCAAGGCGCCTTGGTGAATCCTTACAACAACGTTTGGGGCATTTCGACCGGGTATGCTTGGGCAGTATGTTTCGCCATAGACAAACAGCAGCCGAATGTTTAGAGGCAATGGGTCAAGACACGCCTGATGGTGAATGGGATTGCAATTCAGGATGGAATGAATACGATCATCAAAATATTCTCGCACAATTAAACCCCGAGTTCGCTACTGTAAGCGGCATTCAAGCTTATGTTAGCCAGCAGGCAGATACCAAGCATGCATTTGAAAAACTATTCAATGATGCCATTAGTCGCTGGATGAGCGGAGAGTACGATGGGGAATACTCTGAAGCTTGGCCCGTCTATCAAAAACGTATTAAGCAGGCGCTTGCAAAGACTATAGAAAAAAATCCCAATGCCGAGAAAATAGCAGTATTCACTTCCGGAGGAGCTATTTCCGTTATCAGCCAATACCTGCTTGGCGTGGCGCCTGAACATTTTATGAAACTAAACTGGACATTATTAAACTGCGGTGTAACAAAATTAGTAACAACAGGCAGTCGGCTATTTGTTGCCTCACTAAATGAACATACACATTTTGAAGGCCAGCACCAATCATTAATAAGTTATAAATAATAATAAAGACGACCATTATGAGTAGACAAAACATCTTAATTACAGGCGCAAGCTCAGGTCTAGGTAAGGGTATGGCGATAGAATTCGCCAAAATGGGGCGCAACCTCGCATTATGTGCTCGGCGTTTCGAAAGATTAGAGGAATTAAAAAAGGAATTACTCGATATCAACCCCAACATAAAAGTGGAAATACGCTCCTTAGATGTTGATAACTCAGACCAAGTATTCGAAGTATTTAAAGCATTTAAAGAAGATTTTAAAACACTGGATCGAATAATTGTCAATGCAGGCATGGGCAAAGGCGCTTCCATAGGGACAGGGTATTTTTATGCCAACAAACAGACAGCTGTGACAAACTTTGTATCTGCATTGGCTCAATGTGAAGCTGCAATGGAAATTTTTCGCGAACAAAACGCAGGTCACTTGGTTACTATATCTTCTGTCAGCGCAATTCGAGGTGCACGCAGGGCACTTAATGTTTATGCCGCCACCAAGGCAGCATTGACATCTATGAGTGAGGGTATGCGAATCGATGTATTAGCAACACCTATAAAAGTATCCACTGTTCACCCTGGTTTTATTCGCAGTGAGCTTAACGAAAAAGTCAAAAAAGTCCCATTTATGGTGGACACAGAAACAGGCTGCAAAGCCATAGTAAAAGCTATCGAAAAAGAAGGTGCAAATAGCTATGTCCCCGCTTGGCCATGGCTACCAATACGTTATGTGCTTAGTATAGCGCCTCTTTCTTGGCTCAAAGTCTTGGCTTAAAATGTTTAGCAAGGGCCTAACGGCCCTTAGCATCATTGTTATATTTTCTCGTTAATTCTTCTAATTTTTAGCATTGCCGTCTTAATCTCGCAATGAATTCTTCACCAAAACTCTTGTCACGTAAAAATTAGATTAGGGCATGCCAACAGCCCTGTCCAAATCTCTATTCCTACCGGTTGCATAGATTAAATTCTTAGGTAAAAGCTGACTGCATAAACAAACTTAAAGTTGCTGACTCAGGCAATAGCTATTTACAAATGCAAAAAAGAAGATCTATAATCTCATCCACTCGCGGGGTGCCATGTGCTGAGATGTACCTTATTTGAATCACTCGCTTAGACTCACTGTTTAGTTGAGATGTATTTTTACAAACCCGCATAACCTGATCCGATTAGTATCGGCGTAGGGACGAGTTTCATTTATTGCAAATAAAGCATCTTAAATTCATATATGATCATAGAGCTATAAATCTACATATGAATTTATAATAGATAAAAAGAGTGGCAGCAGTTTATTACACTTATTACGTAAAAAAATAATGAGTGTAAATTGAGAAAGGCTTTAGAAAAGTAAATTTACTTAAGTTCTGACTCTGCTTTCACACTATAAACGGCTTAAAGATTGATTAGCTAAAGAACTGATCAAAGGCCAACTTATAAAAACTCGCTTTGCTTTGTGATAATACACTTCCCTATCGCCGTATTATTAATTTATTTAACGGCGAAAGATATGAATACTCCTGAATTTCTCAAAAGCGAATCTGATACAGATACAGTTAAAAGCAGTATCTCAACCACACCATTACCTGCGAGTAAAAAAATATATTCTCAGGCATCAATTGACGGTGTGGAAATTAAAGTTCCGATGAGAGAAATTGCCTTAACCGATGGCACTACCACTGCCGTATATGATACTTCAGGCCCCTATACAGATGAAAACGAAGCCATCGATATTCATCGCGGTCTAAAAGATATCCGCTCCCAATGGATACAGCAACGAGGAGATGCTGAGCATTATCAAGGGCGAGAAATTAAAGCGATTGACAATGGTTTTGAAGACGCAAGCAAGGCTTTTCCATTTAATTCTCCTGAATTACAACGCCAACCTTGTCGCGCTAAAACAGGAAAAAATGTTTCTCAAATGCACTATGCTCGCCAAGGTATTATCACGGCAGAAATGCACTACATTGCGATTAGAGAAAACCAATTACGCGAAGCAATAAATAACGAATTTAACACCGAAGAAAGACAAAAGCGCCTGCAAGGAAATCCAATGGGAGCTAAGCTTGCACCTATAACAGCAGAATTTGTGCGCAAAGAAGTAGCAGAAGGACGAGCGATTATACCCGCAAATATTAACCATACTGAACTTGAGCCAATGATTATTGGCCGCAATTTCTTAGTAAAAGTGAATGCTAATATAGGTAATTCAGCATTAGATTCTGATATTGAGCAGGAAGTAGAAAAATTAGTTTGGGCAGTTCGCTGGGGCGGCGATACGGTAATGGATTTATCTACTGGCAAGCATATTCACTCCACGAGAGATTATATTATTCGCAACTCGCCCGTACCTATCGGCACCGTACCCATTTATCAGGCACTAGAAAAAGTTAACGGTGTGGCCGAGGATTTAACTTGGGAGATTTTTCGCGATACTCTGATTGAACAAGCCGAACAAGGTGTCGATTATTTTACTATTCACGCTGGCGTCCGTTTAGCTTTTATTCCCTTGACGGTTAACAGGGTTACGGGAATTGTTTCCCGTGGCGGCTCGATTATGGCTAAGTGGTGTATCGCCCACCACCAGGAAAACTTTCTCTATACCCACTTTGAAGAAATTTGTGAAATCATGAAAGCCTATGATGTAAGTTTTTCTCTAGGCGATGGTCTGCGCCCAGGCTCAGCGGCAGATGCAAATGATGAAGCACAATTTGCAGAATTAATTACCTTAGGCAAACTGACAAAAATAGCATGGGAACATGATGTTCAAGTGATGATTGAAGGTCCAGGACATGTGCCAATGCATCTAATCCAGGAAAATATGGACATGCAACTTAAACACTGTCACGAAGCCCCCTTTTATACACTTGGGCCATTAACTACTGACATTGCACCAGGCTATGATCATATTACCAGTGGCATTGGCGCCGCCATGATCGCGTGGTACGGGTGTGCAATGCTCTGCTATGTTACTCCCAAGGAGCATTTAGGTTTGCCTGATAAAAATGATGTTAAAGAAGGTATTATTACGTATAAAATCGCGGCCCACGCAGCCGATGTAGCAAAAGGCCATCCCGGAGCGCGTTATCGCGACGACTTACTTTCTAAAGCACGTTTTGATTTTCGCTGGCACGATCAGTTTAATTTGGGGCTTGACCCTGAGCGAGCGCAGGAATTTCATGACCAAACATTGCCAAAAGATTCTGCCAAAGTAGCACATTTTTGTTCTATGTGTGGGCCTAAATTTTGTTCTATGAAAATTACTCAAGAAGTAAGAGAGTATGCTAATCAGGGAATGCAAGAAAAGTCCAAGGAGTTTCGAGATAAGGGAGCGCAACTTTATATTAATGCAGAAAATATTTAACTATTTATTATGAAAATTGGCATTGTCGGTGCGGGCATTATGGGGAGACTGTTAGCTTGGCAGTTGGCCAAGCATCATTATGATATCAGTCTTTTTGATAAAGATAATATTTGCCAAGGTGAAAATAATGGCGAGGCGGCAGCTTACACTGCCGCAGGTATGTTAACGCCTTTTTCAGAAGCAGAGTCCACCGAAGAAGAAATTGTTAACATGGGTCGAAGATCCCTTCTCCTATGGCCTCGAATTGTCAATGCTTTAGGCAATGGCGTAGACTTTCGGCAAACTGGCAGCATTGTATTATCTCACCCGCAAGATTATGCCGACTTACAAAATTTTATAAAGCACAGTACTCGACTGGCATCTACCAACAGCAAAAAAGGTAATACTATTTACCAACCCCTTGCTGCTTCAGCGCTGAGGACGCTAGAGCCTGGACTTGCTAATAATTTTGAACAAGCAATATTTATTGCATCTGAAGCTTGGTTGCAGCCTTCATTACTACTACAAAAGCTAATAGATAGCATGTTAAATATGAAGGTGCAATTTTATAACAATTGCGAAGTCACGCATATCAGCTCCGCGACAATAACCACAAAAGCCAGTAGCCATCACTTTGACTTAGTAATTGACTGCCGCGGCCTCGGCGCCAAAAAAGATCTTCCTCAATTGCGAGGCGTACGTGGTGAAACCATATGTGTGCATGCACCAGAGGTAAACATTAAACATTTGATTCGACTTATGCATCCTCGTTATCGTATCTATATTGTTCCCAGACAAAATCACCACTACCTTATCGGCGCTACGCAAATAGAAAACGACTATAAAGGCTCAATTACCGTGCGTTCCGCCCTGGAGTTGCTATCTGCAGCGTATAGTGTGCACTCGGGGTTTGCCGAAGCCTCTATTCAATATACTCGAACAAATTGCCGTCCAGCATTACCTGACAACTTACCTCAAATAGATTATTCAGATGGATTAATGCGCATTAATGGCTTATTTAGGCATGGCTTTTTATTAGCGCCAGCGCTAGTAGAAAAGGCAACTAAAATAATAGAAGCAAATGCACATTTTTATCAGGCAGCAAAAACAAGAGCTAGCAATTTATGAATATCGAATTCAATGATAAAGCCATCGTCATCGATGAAAATACAAACCTCGCACACTTAATAAAAAATCAAAATATTCAAGGCTCTTTCGCTGTTGCTGTAAATATGGAGTTTATTCCAAGGTCACATTATTCTCAAACAGTACTTTGTGAAGGCGACCAGATAGAGTTACTCAAACCTATGCAAGGAGGATAACTATGTGGCAACTTGCGCAAACCCAGATAAATAGCCGCCTTTTAATTGGCTCTGCACTATATCCTTCACCTCAGATAATGCTTGATGCAATTAATGCCAGCGAGGCACAGGTAGTCACAGTATCTTTACGTAGGATGAATCCAACACAAGAAGGAGGACGAGACTTTTGGGATCTACTCAGCACTTTAAAAGTAAATATTTTACCCAATACCGCTGGATGCAAGAGTGTAAAAGAGGCAATAACTACAGCACAAATGGCGCGCGAGATATTTAATACATCATGGATTAAACTGGAAATCATCGGTGATGATTATAATTTACAGCCTGACCCTTTTGGCCTTGTTGAAGCAAGCAAAGAATTAACTCAGCAAGGCTTTGAGGTTTTTCCTTATTGTACCGACGATTTAGTACTATGCGAAAAACTTGTGCAGGCGGGTTGTAAGATATTAATGCCTTGGGGAGCCCCCATAGGGACAGGCCGAGGATTAATTAATCCCTATGCACTTACGACTTTGCGTCAGCGTCTGCCCGAATGCACATTAATTGTCGATGCCGGCATCGGTGCGCCATCACATGCAGCGCAAGCGATGGAACTTGGCTACGATGGTGTTTTACTCAATACAGCAGTGGCCAATGCCACCGACCCTGTAGCCATGGCAAAGGCATTCAAACATGCAGTTATTGCCGGGAGAAGCGGCTACGAAGCAGGTATTATGCATCAACGCAACCTCGCACAGCCAAGCACACCAGTAGTGGGTACCCCCTTCTGGCACCAAGAAAAAATGTAAGATTTTCACTATGTCAAATAATGTTATGCACCCCCCCACTTCTCGCCCAGTTGTTATCACTATTGGCGGCATTGATAGCTCCGGTATGGCAGGCTTACATAGCGATATAAAAACTGTTCAGGCGATGGGAGCCCATACAAAAGTAGTATGCAGCGCAAATACAGTGCAAGACTATAGGGGTGTTTGTCGAGTAGAACCTACAGCAACTGATATATTCGCAGAACAACTGAAAAGTGCCATTGATTTAAGTAGTAGTCTCATTATTAAAATAGGCATGCTAAGCTCACTCGATCAAATACTGGTAATAAAAGAGTTGCTAAGCGCTGTTCAAGACAAACACATTATTATTGACCCAGTTTTATCTGCTTCAAGCGGAGAGGTTTTTTCTACCGATGACATTAAAAAAGGCATCGTTGATCATCTACTACCTATAACGAATCTCATTACTCCCAATTTGCACGAAGCTCAGGCTTTAAGTGGTATTAATATTGACTCAATAAAAAGCATCGAAGAAGCAGCTAAAGAAATAATATCATTAGGCGCGCAAAGAGTATTAATCAAGGGGGGGCACCAAAAAGAGTTCTTAGCAACACAAGGCGATGTTGTCGCAGATTATTTTCACACTAAAGTCCATCAATTTTGGCTGAACTCGCCCTATATAGACACTCAAAACTCCAGAGGAACCGGATGTGCAATGGCATCATCCACGGCAGCAGCAATCGCTTTGGACTATAGCTATGAAGATGCAGTAGTCATAGCCAAAATGGCTATTAATCAAGGTTTACGCAATAGTTATAGTGTAAGGGGCCAAAAAGGGCCTATTAATATTTCGCAGTTTCCTAATCAACAACAAGACATTCCATTATTAACTCATCACTACCCAGAAAAAAAATTTAGTCTGAAAGAAAAAGAAGAGTTACTAAATTTCCCACCTGCCACCTTGCCTAATAAAAAAAATCTAAACACATTGCCTCAACAGGAGCCACTAGGACTCTACCCTATTGTTGATAAAGCTTCATGGTTAGCACGTTTATTACCGTTAGGAGTGAGTACAATCCAACTTAGAATAAAATCAGGCTCTTATGAAAAAATAGAGCAAGAAATTTATACCAGCATACAGCTTGCACAGCAATATAATGCGCGTTTATTTATTAATGATTATTGGCAGCTGGCACTTAAGCATGGTGCCTATGGTGTGCACTTAGGCCAAGAAGACTTGTGCGACGCAGATTTACAAACTATAAAAGACGCTGGCCTACGTCTGGGCATTAGCACGCATTGTCATTACGAAGTTGCCAGAGCTATGGCATTGCGCCCATCTTATATCGCCTGCGGGCCGATATATCATACCAACACAAAGAAAATGCCGTGGATTCCTCATGGATTAGAAGGTTTTGCTTATTGGCGAACATGTCTTAGTCAACAAACTTTGGTGGCTATTGGAGGGATAAATGAAGATCGTATCGAAAATATAACAAAGCAAGGCGCTAATGGTATCGCATTAATTAGTGCCATTACACAAGCACAAGATCCTGAGACAATGACGCTAAATTTAATGAAAAAACTCGACCATACATAATTCTTACTTTAGCGATAAGCAATAACAAATGATTATTTATAATAATCATTTGTATGAACAGGCCCTAGCCAGTTGCATAATTGAATCGCTAATCTCTTCTTCACTCAGCGCACCAAAACCAAAGCGAATATGGCTAAATTCACTTTTATTTTCACTAAACAAATACTTAAAGTGGAAGTTGGGATGATTGAACTGGGCTATTTTATTTTCACACATGATACGGCTTAAATTCACCCACAGTGCCATACCTCCTGCGGGCTTCTCTATAATTATCTCCTTACCAAATATTCTGAAGAATTCTTGTAATGCGAAATCTCGCCTAGCTTGATATAGTTTTCGTACTTTACGAATGTGTTTTTTTACCTCACCACGAGCCATTAAATGGGAAACTGCAAGTTCCGTAATAGTATTGCCTTGTCGATCAATTAATAAAATTTCTTGCGCAAGTAAATCAATAAAGCGTTTATCAGCAGCCACATAGCCGAGCCTAAGTGCAGGCGCAAACACTTTAGACATGGAACCTATATGTACCACATGATCCGAGTTAGGCAAGCTAGATAAGGGGGGGATCGGCTTGGTGCCATAGTGAAATTCGTGGTCGTAATCATCTTCTATGATCCATATTTTGTGTTGGCAAGATAGCGCTAACAACATCAGACGGCGTTCCATGCTCATGGATACAGTGGTGGGATATTGATGATGTGGCGTGGTATAAACAGCGGCAACCCGGTTATTTGCAATAATACTTTTTAAATGATCGGTATTTAGCCCATCGCCGTCTAATTGACACCTCAGAACTTGAAAACCATTGTTTTCAAAAGCCGCGACAGCAGGAGGGTAACTTAGCTCCTCACATACAATAACCCCTTTTTTAGGGTCGAGCACCCTCGATGCTAAATAAATCCCCATCTGACTGCCACGCACAGTACATATCTGATCGACGCTTACATTCATAAAGCGATCGAGTGTCAACATATCCCTAATCGAACAGCGCAAAGCCATTACCCCGCGTGGATCGCCATAGCTCAATTCACCAGTTCGCGTGGAATGAATGATAGCGCGGCGGTAGGCTTTCGATAGCTGCTCATAAGGAATTAATCGAGGATCAGGGACGCCATCATTAGTGCTTACAACGTCATTATGTTGTGCCAAGCTAGACTTATAGAGTTCCGTCGCCAAATCGCTAGGGGTAAGCGTGTCTTCAGCAATATCGATAAGTTTTCTATCTCTATCAGATAACGCAGGCTCCGGTAAAATATCAGCCACAAAAGTGCCTTGTCGAGGGCGCGTATAAAACCACCCTTGAGATTCCAATTCCTCATAAACTAACTGTATGGTTTTACGATTGACGCCCAACTGCTTCGCCATTGAACGAGAGCCAGGCATACTCATACCTGGTTTCAGACGTCCAGACTGAATATCTTTTGTCAGCTGATTAGCAAGTTTGGCATGAAAGGAAGTACCTTCACTATCTTCAAGCCACAACTGAATTTCCCATGGTTGTTGCATCTATCGACCTTTATGCGACTTTCTGTATCGCGAATTTAACTGGACCATATAAAAAAGTGAAACTGGATGGTTCTTGCAGTCCAGTGGCTACCTATTATGTTCCCAACTAGTTAAGTAAGCAATCGAACAGGAGTGGAATAATGAAAACCGCATCCCTTAGTAAACAAGAGCTTATGGACAAAGCCAAGAGCCGTATGGACGAGTTATTTAGCGATGACCAACTCACAGACAAGCAAAAACTTGCGTTGACGTGTCGTATTTTATTTGAAAAAGGACATGACTCAGGACTGGCAGGCCAGATCACTTGTCGCTCACAAACCCCCAATACCTTTATTACTCAGCGGTTTGGTCTAGGTTTTGACGAAATCACAGCAGATAATTTATTAACGGTGAATGAAGATTTACAACCTCTAGATGGTGAAGGTATGGCTAACCCAGCTAATCGCTTTCACACCTGGGTGTATAAAGAGCGTCCAGATGTTAATTGTATTATTCATACACATCCCACTCATGTTGCTGCACTAGCAATGTTGGAAGTGCCACTAATGATATCTCAGATGGATACCTGCGCGCTCTATGATGACTGCGCGTTTCTCAAAGAGTGGCCTGGAGTGCCAGTAGGCAATCAAGAAGGCATTATTATTTCCGAAGCGCTCGGTAACAAACGTGCAATATTACTTGCCCATCACGGCCAACTCGTTGTCGGAAAAACTATCGAAGAAGCGTGCAATTTGGCCGTATTAATCGAACGCGCAGCAAAGCTGCAACTACTGGCAATGTCCGCCGGAGAAATAAAAGCCTTGCCGCCAGCTTTGGCAAAAGAAGCTCACGATTGGGTTTCAACGGACAAGCGCAACAAAGTCAACTTTGCCTACTATACAAGACAAGTACTTAACAAGCACGCTGATTGCGTCTAAGGAGCTACACAGTGAATATTTCAGGTATTATTTCATACCCTATTACACCGTTCGACGATAGTGGAGAAAACATAGAGTTTTCCATACTAGCTCAGTGCCTAGAGCAGCTCATTGAAAACGGTAGTGACGCTATTGCACCGCTTGGCAGTACCGGAGAAAGCGCTTACCTAAGCCAAGAAGAATGGCAGCAAGTAGCTGCGTTTACTGTAAAAACTGTCGCAAAACGTATCCCAGTCATTGTTGGAATTTCTGAGATAACCACGTCACAGGCTGTAAATAAAGCAAAATACGCAGAATCAATTGGTGCAGATGCAGCAATGATTATTCCTGTCTCTTATTGGAAACTAACAGATCAAGAGATTTTTGATTACTACCAAGAGATTTCCGACGCAATATCAATACCTATTATGGTTTACAATAACCCAGCGACTAGTGGTATCGATATGTCGCCCGAGTTATTAATAAAAATGTTCAAGGAAATTAAAAATGTCACCATGGTAAAAGAAAGTACAGGTGATATTCAGCGTATGCATAAACTATTTGAGTTTAGCAATGGTGAGCTACCATTTTTCAACGGTAGCAATCCACTTGCTTTAGAGGCATTATGTGCAGGCGCAAGCGGTTGGTGTACAGCGGCACCTAATTTACTGGATAAGCAACCCAAAAAACTATTTGAGTACGTAAGTCAAGGCGACCTTCAGTCTGCCAGAGCAATCTTTTATCAACAGCTACCTATGCTACGCTTTATAGTTGCCAGCAATATTCCGCGAACAATTAAAGCCGGCCTCAAAGTTAGAGGAATAGATGCAGGCTTACCCCGAAAGCCTTTGCGAGGGCCTGTTGCAGAAGAACAAACACTACTGCAAGAGCTCATGGCTTAAAAGCTATTCGTGCCAATAGAAAAAATAACTTTTCCGAAACTAAAAAAATATTATTTTTTAGTTTCTCTTATCAATGAGTAAGACCCTAGCTAAGCAGGGATGTAGTTTAAATAAGGCCAGTTATTTATGAGAGTTCATTACTTTCAGCATGTCCCTTTTGAGGATTTATCTCTAATTGAAAACTGGGTATCAGAAAGGAAGTTCTCATTAAGCGTTACGAGCTTTTTCAAGGACAACTATCAAATCCCGAGGACAGAGGATTTTGATCTGCTTATCGTTCTCGGTGGGCCTATGAGTGTACACGATCAAGATATCTATCCGTGGCTAGTTAAAGAAAAAGAATGTATAAAAAAATCTATCGATGAAGGTAAGCAAGTGCTAGGAATCTGTCTGGGAGCCCAACTAATTGCTCAAGTATTAGATGCTAAAGTAAAAACAAATAAAAATAAGGAAATTGGTTGGTATCCTATTGCGTTTACCGATCAGATTGTTGGACACCCCTTATTAAGTGGTCTTAACTATGCGATTACAGTACTCCATTGGCACGAAGAAACCTTTGGCATTCCTTCTGGAGCGACACATATAGCAAGTAGCGCAGCATGTAAGCACCAGGGATTTTTGTATCAAGATAATGTCTTAGCTTTGCAGTTCCATATGGAAATGGACTATATTGCTGTGGATAAGATTATTACTGCTTGTAAGAAAGAATTAGTTGACGGCCCATACATTCAGGATCAATCATCAATACAAAAAAATGCAGAAAATTATGATTTGAAGCACACACTATTCCAATTACTGGATAATTGGATATTAATGAATCCTCGATAAACAAACCTAGACGCTATTAATTTAGACAACAAAAAATCAGTTCTCATTATCATTTTTTTCCATAATCAGTGTCATTAGCTCAGCCCCTAAAACTAAATCGTGCTCGTGCCCCATCTTGTGTTTTCGTAAATAACCATTGTGATCAAACAATAAGAGTGTTGGTGTTCCCTGTGTTTGATATTTTCTCATCGTTTTAGGAATGGGATCATTTATATCATCCGATGGCTTATCAATAGCAACAGGGAAATTTACTCGATACTCATGTAAAAAAGCTTTAAGAGAGATCTCTCCCATGGCATCGTGATACTCAAAAACTGTATGTAAACCAATAACAATAAGATCTTCCCTGGAGAAAAATTCATATATTTTTTTAGCCTGAGGGATAGCATATTTAACACCCCCAGAACAAAGCATTTGAAAAGTAAAAACTGCTACGACTTTACATCGTAAATTTTATAGCGATAACTCATTATCAGTATTTAACCAAGTAGCAACTTCAAACTCTGACGGTTTTTCTCGTGTTATTTTCATGATCATTTACTTTATTTAAACAACCCATTAATACACTATGTGATAAGGATGCAAAAAGAAGTTTACTGTCCAAAACGACCTAGAACCTGTTGGCACTAGGCTTCTTTTTATAAAACCATCTTTGATAAAGGCGGCATTGGCTAACCGGATATATTGATACATCCGGTTAATCACAATCTGAAGGGATAGGAATTAATTATTAAAATACACCGCGTAAAATCAACTGCACATTGCTATCTGACTGTGCTCTATCACGAGAAATGCTTGCAGGATTAGCTTGATTTGCGATATTGAGGGTATTAGTAACGCCTTCAGAAGCATCGTCAATATTTTCAGCGACGAGACGAGCTAAGAAGTATTTATTAAAGCGCTTCTCAACGAAAATATCCACTGAAGGGTCTCGATCAAACACTCGAGTTGTCGAACTACCGTCTTGATTGACGAAGCGAATTGTTTCGTCACCTTTTATATTGTAACTAACACCATAACTGAACAGTGATCCCACCTTATGATCAAGGGTGAAGTTAGCTGCGACAGAGTCGACTGCACGATCATCATCGAATTCTCTTTCAAAATAAGATATGTTCGACGAAAAACTTAAATCAGGGAGACCTATAAGTCGCATAGGAATACTGAAATCTAACTCAGCACCTTTTAAAATATTCTCACCATCTCCCGAAACAATAACATCTAGAGAGTCAACAGGAGAGCCATTTTGCGCTTGGCTATTGAGAACAGATAATAAACTCGCTTGGTTATTGGCAATAAAAGTTCTTACTTCATCGACTCCTTGAACCTCGACTACCTGCGGTATGTTATCTGATTCTTTGTGAAAAAGCGCAAAGCCAATAATGCCTCTTTTTTCATCAAAGTGATATTCGTAGTCCAATTCAGTAGAAATATATTCTTCCTGATCTGGGTCTAAATATTCAAAGGTGTTAGCACCAACTTGCGTAAAAGCCGGAGCAATAACTGGAGGTCGAGACACGTTACTTGCAGCTGAGAACCTCAAGTCATGGTTTTCGGCAATACTCCAGCGGATATGTGCTGATGGGTTGCTTGTGCTTTGATCCGACTCTACAAGCTGCTGATTGCTACCTGAAGACATTGCTTCGTTGTCTGTAGTCTCATATCTGTATCCCAAATCGACTGAAAAATTCTCAGTTGGATGCCAAGAATATATACCGAAAAAGTCAATTCTTGACTGCTCCGCACTGCGAATATCTCCTAAGCTATCAATATCTGTCTCATTAAGCTCAGTATGCACACCAAGCTTAACGTCATAAGTTGAATAACTTAAAAGATCTAATCTAACTTCAAACTTTAATTCTGATCGCTCAAGGTCTTGGCTGTCATCATCTGTTACTGCATCAGTGGGTGTTAATGCAGATGACAAAGTATAATCGAAACTTGATTCATCATAGCTTAAATCAAAGGTCAATGTATTATCCGAATCGGCACCCAAAGGTAAAGCAAGGGAAATTGCTGAACCAAAATTACGCTGCTCTTCAGTATTCTTTTTGATGGCAAGAAAATCTGGATTGTCGAATCCATTAGTGGAAGTCATCACACCTTCAGTATCATCATCTCTATCATTACTAAAATAGTATGCTTGCACTGATAAAGCAGTATCATTCTCGTACTGCTTATCTAATGTGAGGTTAAGACCTAGTTGAGTTTTATCAATAAGGGTTTCTTCCCTAGTGAAATTCATGTCCGCATCTGTCGTGATATTTCCATCGGCATCTTGATTAAATACTTTATTTTCGATGGTACTAACAGTATTACGAGAATTATTATCAAAACTATAACTTACAGAAAAATCATAATCATCCGCCAAGCTACCGCGAAAAGAGCCCGAGACATTACCGCTGGTTTCGTCACCAATCTGTCTTAAGTTAGTACGCCAATAACCATTTTTTGTAGACGGAATATCCTGACCATCTTTTAGCACAACGTTTACTGTTAAACCATAACCTTGGGCATCAATATCGGCGCTACCTGTACGATGTACTTCAATCTTTTTTACAAGCTCAGCAGGTATACCGCTAAATGATAGAGTGTTTTCATCATTAATACCTGGAATTCTTCTACCATTTAAGAGAATCTGTCCGGCACCCCGACCGAATGCACCACGAAACCCAAATCCATTTGCTTCTGTATCGGAAAAATTAGAACTTGAAGAAAAAAGGCTGTCAATATTTAAACCAGGTATGCGCTTTAACATATCACCTAGGTTTGTAGGCTCAAAGCGTTGAAAAAAGGCGATATCGTAAGACAAAATGGGCTGTATAGATTCTACTCGATCACGCGCCACTACCCGGGGGCTCACCACAAGGATAGCCTCTTCAATTTGATCTGAGCCACTGTCTACTGACTGGCTTGCTGATTGAGCCAATACGCTATAAGAATTAATGCTACCAATAATTCCCATTATTAAACACGAAAGTCTTGTTTTTGCAGTACTGCTTTTTTTAAATACCATCGTTTTCGAATTAGTATTTAAATCATTAGAATACATAATATCGCCCCTTTTAAAATATTAAATCAATGAAACTCGACAACCTTGATATTGGCTAAGTGATATTTATTCTGCTAGTAGATGTTCTTTTTATGGAGCCTACCAAAAACTCAGAACTAACACTTTTCTTCTTTACATTTTATTTGAGTGGCGTACCCATTTAAAAATGTTCACTTTAATTATAAAAATTTTTAGCAAACTCAAATTAATCAATATGAGGAAAGGAAAAATTAAAATAATTTTCGCATAGGAATATGCAATTACAATAAATCGTACTGGAAGGAATGAAGACAATTGTTATTGCTCGAAGTATAGCTGTATATGATACAGCTATATATTTCAAAACAACCGCATAAGGGAACTAACTATGTTACTAGTTTTAAGAGAGGATCTCAATGATACCTTATATTATGGTTTTAACTATCATCGATCACTTAACATATGCTGATAATCTTTCAAAGCACCGACCCAAAAATTTTGCAGAGACTCACTCACACTTCCATCTTTATTTCGGTATTCTATGACAAGCCCCACCGATAACTCTTTTTCCTCGGAAGAAAGATAGAGTTTCTCGGAAGAAGCATAATAGTACTTACCATCTTCCGGAGAATAATCAGGATTACCTAGCAAAGCATCCACCTCCTGTTTGGTCATACCAATAGAAAGTTTATTATGAACCGCTTGTATTTGAGCAAGCGATTTCTCAGTGCTGTAATTAGCACTTTCTCTTGCTGACATACTTGCATTACAACCAACAAGTATAATTAGAAGGGGTATCAAGCCAAATGTAGCAATTTTCATAGGGTATCACCTTATCATTAGCTAAAATATATAAGCCTTTATAAATACCTACCTAGGTAGAACGAGATTGACACTACCAAGTATTTTTAACTATGTGGCAATTTGAGCAAATATGGTCATTTTAATTTGGAATTATTTAGGTTTTTTATTAAACCTATAAACATGCGTGTCAATAACGGAGAAAATATTATTTAAATGTATTAAAGGACAATTTGCTTCTTTAATTGGTCAGGCATTATTGCTCGAAATTCAGATAGAAAGCTAACATATTGCTGGACAAAGATATAACATGCTTACAATAAAAAAAATAAATGATATCAAACGCGAATTATAAAACAAAAACCACCTTACCAATTCTTTTAAATAAAAATAAATTAATTTTATTTAATAAAAAAACCACATGGAAATAAAAAATAGGTATCGCAACAACATAGTATTAGATTTAACACACTATTAGCATAATAACTATTAAAACCAGAAAAAACTAAAGATAAACTTTGACACTAATACCAAACCAAACGGTTATTGTTACCAGATATTCTTCAACAGAAGTAGCAAATATAATTCAGCACCAAGTATTATCATATTCGCAATTAAATTATTAAGACAAAATTTAGGCTAAGTTTTTTTCTTACCGAAACCATTGTCTTTTAAAGATATTTTTCAAAGGCCTAATAGATTTTCTATAGATAATTTATAAGAGGGTATCATATCTGACTAATACTTTCTTAAAATGCTTAACTCGCATATAAAGTTGTCATTCTTAATAGCAAATCTATTTATTATCCGTTGTTTAGTCAGTATATAAGATTTCCCTTCAAAGTTAGCTAGCGTATCCATTGGTAACGCATAAAAACTTAATAATGAAAAAAGGACGAGCTTGTTACCGCTCGTCTAATAGGCTGATAAAATCAAGCAATATGACAATGTTTCTAGTGTTTTGTTAAGGTGGGGGGCCGCCGCCATTAAGAATAAAAGACTCATGTGGCGTGCCAGAATGGCAAGCAATAACCCACGGATATGTATCTATAGCATAGTAACCGTATTGTCCATTAACAGTCATACCGTTGCATTCATCAAGGTCGCCACTGTCAGTGAACTCCCAATCAGCAACATAGTTTCCATCGTAGGTGCCTCCAGGGTTAAGGCCATCGATGGAAATTCGCTCTCCTTCTTTTAAAGTGTAGCCAGAAACAGCTTTGCGCACTGTGCCACTTGCTTCATCCCAAAAATAGCTACCATAGATGGGGAATCCGTCAGCAGCGAAACCAATAACAGGTGAGCCTTCCGGTCCAGGGTTGTCATCAAACATTGCTTTTGGGCTTCCATGGTAGTGATACAATCCTCCTGGTTGAACATGTGCGTTATTAAGATCAGCACCAAATTTTTTGGCTGTGCCTAAAGGGTCTAGTAACCATGCAGAATCTTCCCCACAACCGATCCCAACATTACCGTCTTCATCCGCATCAGGGTTTGTGGGGTCATAGCATCCTGCGGAAAGAATATCTAACACAACGCCGTTTAACATAATACCGTTTTTAATACGTTGAGATAATGGAGTAGAGGACAGCGCCATACTTGGGTTACGGACAACTGTAAACTCTAGTTCTTGCTCTGCAGCAGGCCCACCAAAGTCCGCAGTATCATCATTAAAATCGTGATTGGGGATTGCGTCAGACATAAACGTACATGTCTCATCATCACTACTAATTGTCACACCTGCTTCAAAACCCGTACTTTCCTGAATATCGAGTACTGAGGCTTCATAGGTATTAACATAGTCTCCACAGTCTGGGCTGCGTTCGCTAAAGATAGCATTGGTTATATCCACCGCTTCCAATTCAGTAGCTGAATCATCAGATCCAGTAGAACTATCAGTGGAATCAGAAGAATCACTGTTGCTGTCACTACCTCCGCAAGCATAAAAAAAGAAGGAACATAGCAATAGTAAAACACTAAGGCATGATCTTTTTTTGGAGTATGGAATTCGATATAGCATTATTACCTCCGGTTTAGAATTAACACCTAGAGGCTAACAACGAAAAGTGCAGAACTTGTGCAGAAGATGCTTGAAAACGGAGGATATGATTTAAATTGCGTTACCCTGAGAAATGATACCAGTTACACTATAAGAATGATGCTTACAATTTCGAAAAAACTAACACTGGCTTTTGTGGTGTTAACAATAATCATACTAATAGCAACGCTTGGATTGGCCCGTTGGAGTTTCGAGCGAGGCTTTCTCGACTATATTAATACTATCGAGAAAATTCGTTTGGAAACCTTGGCAGAGAGTTTAGCCAAAGAATACGCCAATGCAGATAAAACTTGGTCAACATTAAATGAAGAGATGTTTGGTCGACTTATTCATCATACCCGTTCTAAATTAAATCCTCTGCCGCCGCCCGGACACAGGCCGCCAGCCTCAAAGAGGAATAAAGCTCACCCAAGGCGAACTAAGCCGCCAACAGCACTATATAATGCAAAAGGTACACTTATTAGAGGAAGAGATATATCAAATACAAAAGGTGATATGATTTCTGTACCTATACTCTTGGATTCAGTAAGAATAGGAGAATTAAGAAGCCATCCTCAACGACATTTCGCAACACCGGCTGAAGCAGCCTTCTCGCAACAGCAATTAGTCACAAGCAGCTTAATCGCCATATTATCACTAATATTAGCCATTGTTATCGCATGGTTGCTAACACGCATCCTATTGTCACCTATTCGCCATATGAACAAAGGGGTCTCACTACTCTCAAATGGTGACTATTCCATTCGCCTAAAAAATAATGGAAGTGATGAACTTGGACAATTGATGCGAGACCTCAATCACTTGGCCGATATACTGGAAAAAAACCGCACATCACAACGTCGCTGGCTAGCTGATATTTCCCATGAGTTAAGAACTCCAGTCACTGTGCTAACAGGAGAAATCGAAGCGCTTAAAGATGGTATTCGACCACTTGATATGAAACAGGTAGTGTCATTAGATCAAGAGATTTCACGTTTACGCTACCTTGTGGAAGATCTCTATCAACTTTCTTTAGCAGACATTGGTGGACTTAGATATACCTTTGAAATACTCGATATTACTATCATTATAGAGTCCGTCGTTAACAGTTTTCTAAACCGAGTCCAGGAGAGAAACCTCAAGTTGTCTTGTACAGCGGCAAGTAGAGTTAAAATTAATGGCGACAAACAAAGACTGATACAACTGTTTACTAACTTATTAGAAAACTCTTTAGCCTATACTCATGCACCAGGCGAGATCAAAATCGAAATATTAACCGACAACCAACGAGCTATTATCAAAATCCAAGATACTCCACCTGGAGTAGAAGCAAGCAAGTGTAAAAAGTTATTTGAGGCACTATACCGCCAGGAATCCTCACGCAATAGACATATTGAGGGTGCAGGACTAGGAATGGCCATTTGCAAAAGTATTGTTGAAGCCCATGCAGGAGAAATAGAAGCGTCTCCTTCTGCGCTCGGTGGTCTATGTGTCACTATTTACTTTCCCTTTATTAAATGAAGCTTACTATGAACAATAAAAAGATTGTCGTCGTCGAAGATGAAGAAAAAATAGCTCAAATACTAGTGGATTACTTGGAACCAGAGGGATTCGAAGTAAAGGTTGTTAATAATGGTAGCGATGCACTAGATACGATTCAGAATTACTCTCCAGATTTCGTTATCTTAGACGTGATGCTTCCCGGAAAAGACGGCTTAAGTATATGCAAAGAACTAAGAAAATTTTCAAATGTACCCGTATTGATGCTGACAGCAAGATCAGATGAAATTGACCGCCTTTTAGGACTTGAACTTGGAGCTGATGATTACGTGTGCAAGCCCTTTTTGCCACGAGAGATTGTTGCCCGTATAAAGGCTATATTAAGAAGAGCGAATGAAACGTCTACAACAAAACAAGAACATATCATCGGATACCGCAGTATCCGACTTTTACCAGACAGATTTCAGTGTCAAGCTGGACAACAAACCATCGAATTAACACCTGTTGAATTTAGGATGTTACAAGCATTAATTAGTGAACCTAAGAAAGTATTCTCACGAGAAAAATTAATGCAAGCAAGCTATCTCGACGACCGCATTGTCAGTGGTCGAACCATCGATAGCCATGTTAAAAACTTACGCCAGAAGTTAGCCGATGCGATTGGAAACGAAGAAATTATCCATTCCATTTATGGCGTCGGTTACAAAGTAGAATAAGAGTAGTGGCATTGTACTTTTTCATATATGCAATCAATAGCGAACATAGATAGACGATAAGTATCGAAAAAAACACGAAACGGTTCACCAGCACTATATTCAACCCATAAAATCACTATATAATTTCTCTCATTTTGCAAATTTATGCGCCTACCTTGTAGAAATAGCATATAACATAGGCAAATCTCTACTATTTTAAATTAGCTTTTCTTAGTAGATAAAAAACAGTCGTATAGTAAAACCATATAGAGACAAATACATGCTTGATGCTCACATCACACCTTTAATAGATCCTGTGATCAAGTTAATGGTAGAGAAAATAGACCGACACGGCATTACACCTAATCAATTGACCGTGAGCGGCTTTATTATTGGTGCACTTGCTTTACCGGCCTTGGCAATGCAATATTGGTACACAGCATTAGTATTAATTTTAGTCAACCGTTTGTTTGATGGCTTAGATGGCGCACTTGCTCGCCATTTAAACCAAAGTAGTGCGGCAGGTGGTTTTTTAGACATATCTCTTGACTTTTTATTTTACTCCTTTATCCCTCTAGGCTTTGCATTTGCAGACCCTCAACAAAATGCTCTTTGCGCAGCTATTCTACTGGCAACATTTATTGGCACAGGCGCAAGTTTTCTAGCTTTTGCTATTCCAGCAGAGAAGTATAATATCGATAAGCCGCAATTTGCCTACAAAAGTTTTTACTATCTCAATGGATTAACAGAAGGCACTGAAACCATCGCCTTCTTTGTTGCTTTTTGTATATGGCCTCAGTATTTTCACTGGCTATCACTAGCTTTTTCTGCAGCTGCAATAGTTACTATACTAACACGTGTAACAGGCGGTTATATGACACTGAAAAATATAGATAAAGAATAACTTTTACAGATAGCCACCATAAGCCTGTATTTACTGAACTTCTTCACATTTTCTCCACTTGTAATGCTTAGTCTTTTGACACAATAACAATCACATACAAAGTCATTTATGGAGAAAATTTATGTCATTTAAAAAACATAATATATTTACATCACTACTCATATTATCGATAGTTGTACTTTGCGCTCAAACACATGCATCTTCAGAAGATAGGAAAAAACGACATCGCAAACCACCTTTAGAAGCATTTGAAGCATGCGCAAATCTTTCGGAAGAACAAGCATGTAGCTTCGTTGGACGCAGAGACAACACTGTGGAAGGTACTTGTATTGTTCTACCATTCGACGAAGAAGCGATGGTATGCAAACCTGCTCATCGTAGAAAAAAACACAGAAACCAGGATAGTATTGAATAATAGAGTTAAAGGGTTATAAAATATTATTCCTTTTATAACCCCTTAGTTGCATATACAGCAACTAATTTGCCCTAATATCTGTTCTAGAAATACTGCCATCTGAGGAAATTTTTATACTATCCCCAATAGTTTTGCCATGATATAAGAGGTTAGAGTGGTCATTGGTATTCAGTGTCACACTAATATGATGCTCACCTTTAATTACTTTATCAAGATGGAACCAGTTACCGTAGAGCCTAGAGACTTTTCTACCATCAAAATAAATATGGGCATGGCCTTCATTATTATGATTTTCCTGGCCTGACATCTCGGGAGTAAAAGTAAAATTTTCAGTACTAATATTTATATTCCAACCTGATACGGGGTCGGGATAAGCCTTTAGTGATACTGATGGTATATGGCTCCAGTTAGAAATATCAACATCATTATGGCTGTGAGTTTTCATATGTTCGTGGTCATGATGAACATTTACTTCTACTACGCTATCAAGCTTTTCTACATCACTAGTATAGCGTGGTAACATTATACTATTAGATGAAGCAGCATAGGCTTCTAAGTTTGAAATCATATCAACAGCAACGAGAAAAGCAGATATCATCGCTAAGGGAAAAAGGTATTTCATAAATCGAATCAACTTAGGTTAAATAGATTGTTAAGGTGTTTACCAGGGTCAGTTAATGCTAACAACTACGTTATGTTGCTATTGAAAATAAAGGTGGGGAATATAGAAGCAAATATAATATGCCACACAAAATCCTAATACAGCCAAACAGTAGTAGATTAGAGTGAACGATATTCGTGCCGAGAGAGCATGATAATATAGCCCACTCGCACCAGGAAAACGCTTATCCCTGGTAAGAAAGAATGATGCTAATGGATTATTACTTAGCAGTAATATTATAAGTACAACAATAATTTCGAAATGACCTATCGCATCAATCATCCCAAACATTGGTATTGCACCGACAATAAAAAACAATAATACAGCTGATGCCATTCTTGCAGTTATCTGCCCTGCTAGTAACATAAATGCAGCGATAAACTCCACAAAGCCAGCAACGACCATGAAGGTATCAAAATCCATACCAAGCATAATGTTTGGATTTTTTTCTAATAACTCGAAGCTCCACTGAGGGAACGCCCACTTCTCAATAGATGCCCATAGCAACGATATCGCCATAGAAAAACGAAGTGCTATATCACGATAAACAAATACACTTTCTTTTCCTGTTGAATCTAAAATTAAGTAAACTGCAACTCCCAAGAATATAGGATAATCTAATAGATGAAAAAATCCATATTGATAAGCCGCTACACTATACAGTAAAAGAATTCCGAATCCTGAGATCATTTGAGTTCTTCTGTTTAACAAGAAAACGGCAATGCTCAACTGCACCCATGAAACCCAAAAAGCGTCAGTTTTAAGCTCTGGCGTTAAGTAAACACCATTCATTTGAGCAATAAAAAGCATAAACACAAAAGTCCCGAAGCGCAAAAACAAGGGCAGGTAATTTTTTGAAAAAGCAAAACTGTATTTCACCTTGTTTAACCAGGAAAACCTTACTTTGTTGAAGTATCCATCAATAAGAACTGCAACAAGTACCAGCACCGCAGTAACGGAAAAAAACAGTATAAAATCATAGCTTAGCAGCATATCTTTTATTTTTTTAGGTGGCGAATTAAGATCATATTCGACAAACCATTTAGTATGACCAACTGCAGTGACAGGCATAATCAAACAACCTATGACAGAAAAAAATAACAATTTCAATACCTGTATCATGCTACACCCTAATAAGCATTTATTTAAACAATAGAATTATTTTATAAATAGACGAAAAAGCTACTAACCATTTAAAAAATGGAAACATTTAAATAGTTAGTAGCATTAGAATCGATATCAAATCACGTATGCTTTACTAAACTTTACTGTTGTTTACAAACAAAAATAGCTCTTGTCAATCAAATATCTTAATTTGATCTTATACGTAGTTATATTTTTAGTAAAGATAAGGCAGCTGCCAACTTATTTTTTTGTGATCAAAATTATACAAAAAAATATTTATGCTTAAACATTTTTTAAATTCGATAATTAATTTGAATGATGAATCTATCAATATTCCGCAAGTAAGTATCAACTTTCCTATGGCGAAAAGCTCACCAACAAAAATATTAAAATAAATTTTTTCTTGGCTATTTATTTGCAGAACTCTTCTCTTATATTTTCTTTATACAGCCGGTGTAGACTTCTTTGGCGAGTGGTTTAAAACGAGAGAGTTAAGTAGGGAAATGTAATACAGCAAAGAGATTGTAGAAAACAACATGCTTCTACAATCTTTCACAAAATCATATAAAATGAGCAACGCCATGAAAGAAATTAAAAATCGCTTTACCTCCCAGGAAAACCAGATAGCGCAATCGATTAAGACCTATTAACATAGGTTAAACAGGTCATAATTATGCATATTCTAAATAAAAGCCTCTTGAACTACTGGAGACAATCTAGGCTTTTGCGGATGTAACATGCAGTAAACGGCAGGGGTAAAGAGCAATGATAAAATGATGGATAAACCAACTCCTCCGGCAATAACAACAGCTAAAGGAGGCCAAAACGTACCGCCGCTCATTAATAAAGGCCCAAAACCCGCTACAGTTGTAAAAGTGGTCGACAATATATGGCGAGATGTTCCCATAGTTTCTTCTATGATTGCTTCTACATTGCCCGCACGCGCCATACTATTGCTTTTAATAGCAGCAAGCACAACGATCGAGCCATTAATAGCAACACCGATCAAGCCTGCGGTACCAATAAGAGGATTAAATCCTACAGGTAGACCAAATATTCCCAAAGATAGAAACCCCAAACCAGAAGATAGTAACGCTACAACAATAATCACTAGCGCTAAAGTGACACTTTTAAATGCTAAAATTAGTGTCGCCATCATAAGTACTAACAGTACTGGTGCATAGGTGAGTAGTTGTCCCACTGCTTGATTTTGTGCATCGGCATCACCAGCTACTTCTATCCGATATCCACTGGGTAGAGAAAAATCACTCTCCTTTAGTACATTTAAAACGTTGTTGGTAATATCAATAGGCGCGATATTAGGTTCTAAGAATGCAGAGATTGTATTAACACGTTCACCGTTGCGACGGGTAATAGATGTGACTTCTGGTTTTAATGTGATATCGCCAAGGGCACTAACAGGTAGCCAAGTATCGATAGCAGGAGCATTTATCTTCATTGAAGCTATCCGCATTAAATCTCCGCGTATAGTATCAGACGCTTTTACTCGTACAGGTAGTTCCTGTAAATCTTCTAATACCGTTCCCCCTATAACTCCGTCAAGTTGTGTTTGAAATTGCGAAGACACATCATCCAAAGTAAGACCGGCAAGTTTCACTTTATCTTCATCAGCGTTTAGCCAAAACTTCGGTTTGCCACCTTCTGTAGAAGCAAAAGCGTGGGTAACACCTGTCTGGTTTTGTAATACCAGGCGAATACTTTCTCCGATGGAACGCAGGGTTTCCACATGAGGGCCAACGACACGAAAAGAAACAGGTGAAGATACAGAAGGACCTTGGGCAAAAGCCCTGACAATTACACGAGCTTGTGGAAAATTTTCGTCAAGGGAATCTTGCAGGGAATCGATAAGTCGGCTAGCTGAAGAGGCACTCTCGGCAAATACAACAGCATGAGCATAAGAAGGATAATTATCCTTGTTCATGATTTGATTGTAATAAACTGATGGCACCGAACCACCAACTAGCCACATAGTTTTTTCAACACCATCCTGTTCAACGATATGTTTATTCATTTCATCTGCAAGGTTATAGGTACGCTTTATGGATGCATCTTCGGATAACCACACTTGTATTTCAAACTGATCTCGATCAGCACTTGGAAAAAATTCTGTCGGTAGCTGAGTAAAAACAAAGATTCCAGCGATAGGCAGTAGCATCGCCACTAGTACTGATCTTTTTGGATGTAATAGTGCATAATGCAAATAACTACGATATTTTTTCGCAAGTGTTTTATTTTCTATACCATTTTGCCACCAAGCTTTGGAAACACTACCTGAAGCAGTATCGTCATTTTTCTTAGTGAATATTGCAGCCAAGGTAGCAATAATTGTTAATGATATACAAAAAGAAAGTGCCAAGGCCATAACAACAGAAATCGCAATAGGAGAAACAAAATCGCCGATATTCCCTGGCAATAAAAAAATAGGCATAAACCCTAGAATAGTTGTTAGAGTGGAAGCAAGCAGTGGAATTTTTAAATGAGACACGGCATTAGATAAAGCCTCGGCCGCGTTCATATTGCGTTGACGAATATTTTTCCGGACTTCGTCGGTAACAACAATAGCATTATCAATTAATAATCCGATCGCGATTATCATCCCGAAAATAGTCATTTGATGAATTTGCTCACCAAAAAAACTCAGCGAAAAAAGTGCACCGGCCATTGAGAGAGGTAGAGCTAAACCAACAATTAAGGCAGGCCGCCAACCCATTGAAAACAATACCACTAACATAACTACCAACACACCCAAAATAAGATTTGTCGACAAACTGTTGAGTCTATCTTCGGTATATTGGTTTTGCTCAAAAATTGTTTCAATACTAACAGAGCTACCAAATTCCTTCTTAAATATTCCTAAAACTTCGTTTGCACGTGCTGTCCACACATCGACTCGCACATTGTTTGTCATGCGAGCTGCCACATAAATGCTTCTATAACCATCTTTGCTGAAAGCAATATCAGTCTCTGGCTGCATAATTGTTTTTTTAATCTCTGCAATATCCCCTAAATAAACATTTTCGATGGGAATTGCTGCAATTCTATCTACTGTTGATAATTCTCCAGCCACTTCAATCAAAACGTCGCGCTTTGAAGAGCGAAAAGCTCCCGCTGTTTTCTTAGCATCTGCCTTTTGAATTAAGTTGGCGATCTGTTGATTATTCAGGCCTAATGCAGAAACTTGATCCGCCATCACTTCTACTGTAATTTCTTCTTGTGGTGCTCCGTAGAGTTTAACTAGTTCGGTATTACTAATATTACGTAAACGGTCAGCAAGCTCTTGTGACAGTCGGGTTAAAATATTTAATTGACTTTTTGCTGCTTTAGGTATCGAGAGTTCTACCACCAAAGTAAAGGCGCTTGCTCCTCGCTTATCATCAAATTCAGGTTCACCAGAAGCAGCAGGAAAAGAACTGGCAGCATCTTCTAGCTCTGCACGAATTTTTGAAAAAATCTGCTCATTATTGGTTTCATCCACCCAATCCTGCAGCTCAATAGAAATTAGTGAAGCACCATCACGGGAGGTCGATTCTATAGTTTTAATTTCGTGTAATTCGCGCAATTCATCTTCAATTGGTTTAGTGATTAAAGACTCTACACGGGCAGAGGAAGCACCAGGGAAAAAAGTAAGTACTGTCGGATTCCGATTGGTGATTCTAGGATCTTCCAAACGCGGTAAATTGGCAAAAGCAGATAACCCCGCAACTAAGATAATAATGATGCTTAACACCAAGAGATAACGGTTATGATACATTTGAGTATTGGGTAGTAACTTATCATTACTCATCTTTTATTCTCCCAGTGCTAAGGCTGCGCTATCGATAATACGCAGCTGCTGTCCAGGAACAATACGGTGCGTTCCTTCAGTCACGATTCGATCACCATGGTTCAATGAACCGCGAACAAAAGCTTGATCACTATTATGATATATTATTTCCAGAGCTTTACGCTGAGCTAGGTTCGACTCATCAACAAAATAAACACTCCATAAGCCTCTTACCGTTTCAGAAAGTGCTGCGATTGGAACCCAAACACCTTGTTCTTCAACAGCAACAGATGTTCGCAGCTCCACTAAATCTCCTGGTCGGACTCTCACATTACCAGCTAACGAAAAAATAACGTCAACCGTTTGCATTCTTTCGTCTCTCTTTTGTAGTATGGATTTAACGGTGACGGAAACGGGACTATTTTTTATATAAAGCTCGTGTGTATCTCCAACTTTAAAATTATCTGCCAGTCCATTAGCTAATGAAATACGCGCTTCGGCAGAAACGTTCTCTTGTAAACTCATTAAAGGAGCGCCTGCACTTATAACTCGCCCTTCATCCATCAAGCGGCTTGTTACAACACCGTTGAACGGCGCTTGAAGCGTAGATTTCTCGATGGTAACGTCAATGCGTTCAAGTGCAGCTCTAGCGCGCTTCACCGCAGCGGCAGATGTACTTCTGTTGTTCTCCGCTTCATCAAGCTCTTGCCTGGATACACCCTTAGCTTTGAATACCGAGCGAACTCGCTGCAAGGTCGCGTGAGATAACGACAGTGCTGCCCGTGCTTCTTCTAAAACAGCAGCAGCTTCTTTTCTTTGCGCATTTGCTTGTGCAACATCCAGCACTGCCAATACGTCCCCCTGCTGAACCTTATCTCCCTCGTCCACGTATATCTGCAATAGCTTACCGCCAATCTCAAAACCTGCGTCAGAAACTCTTGAGGCTTCTATTCGGCCAGTGAAAATTCTTTCTTTTGTATAAGAGTTTTGGGCTGTAACGAGTGCAGTTGTAACAGGCAAACCCTCCTTGGCGTTGTCGTCGGCTAGCGCTATTTGGCTGCAAAGTAGTGTGTAAGTTAAAGCTAAAATAATGGCTAAGCTATTGTTTCTATTAGTGATAATACTCTTGTGGTGATTTCTATTCTGTATCGCATTCATGGCTAGACCTTCAGTAATAAACCCTATATATCAAACTATACAGTCTAGTTTATTAAATGAATCGGCATTTGTCAAACTATACAGTCCAGTTTATAATTGCCTCATGAATCAGATTAATAGACAAACAGAACAAAAGGCCTCACGGGGCCGCCCAAAAGACCCTGAGAAAGCTGAAAAAATTCTCCATGCAGCGGCCCACCTCTTTTTAGCTCACGGCTTGAAAGGTACGTCGATGGATGCAGTAGCAAAGGAAGCAGACGTTTCCAAACAGACCTTGTACTCGCATTTTGCAGGAAAAGACGCCCTATACGGTGCAGTAATTAAGAGCAAAGTCAGCTCATATAAGCTTTCAGAAACAACGGTACTTTTTAGTGGCAATCTAGAGGAAGACCTCAATACTATTGGACAACAGGTACTTCTTCTGGAAATGGACCCCGACGCTATCGCCATGCTTAGAGTAGTGCTGGAAGAAGGCCACAGTTACAAAAAAACATCTCAGCTTTTTTATGAAAATGGGCCCAAGAAAGTAACCCATGAATTAACCCGTTACTTTGAATCAAGAGAAATTGAAGATGCACGTTTTTACGCCGTTGCATTTTTAAATATTTTGATGAGCGAATGGCAAATGAAAGCCCTAATGGGTTTACAACCACCACCAGATGAAAAAGAAATCGCGTCTTATGTTAAAAAGGTTTCTAAACGTTTTATCAAAATGTTGCCTTAATAAGGCAACACATCGACAAATACATGTTAATTTCTTATATAACTCTTAAGATCTATTAAAATCTCAGACAACTCTGTTGGAGCATACATTGGAACATAGTTCCGCCGTTCTCTAATACTGCTAGATCAAGGTAGACAAGCGGTTTAATATGATCATTAATATGCTCTGCTACAGGGCATGTTAACACTTAATTAATTTTAATCACTGACAAGGTAAATGGTCGACTCGCAGTTTTATTGGTCATTTCAGGGCTATCAAAAACGGCATCAAAGTTTGTAACAATAACTTCATTACCTCTCACAATTACTTCAGCTGGCCCATCCAACTCACCATTGGCGCCATCAGTATTTCCGTTTTGTACAAGTAGCTCACGCCTACCATTCATATCAATACTATAAACAGCATTAGCAAATAGGTCTGCGATATAAACTTTGTTGGTGCGTCTATCCCACTTCATACCATCAGTAGCGATCATACCGTCCGAAAAAACGGTGGTATTAATTTTTTCATTATTTTCGTCCATCGTCGTTTTGTGAATAGCACCTTCTTCCATAATTGCAGTGTAGAGACTACCTTCACCATCAATAGTGACACCATTTGCACCAAATTTAAGTTTACCGTTGGAAGTAAAGATTTCGAATAAGTGAGAGTCACTATTTTTAGTATCTGTATAAGGCCTAACTTGCAGTGGTTTTAGTGGATTTAATTCTTTGATATTAAATTTATATACACCACTTATCTGCTTACCGTCTTCGAATTTTAAAACTGTATCAGAAACAAATAAATCATTACCTTTCCATACAAGACCATTTGGAAATAACATCCCGGTAGCAACAACATGAGTGCTTATCGCCTTTCCATCCTTAACATTAATTCTTAGAATCCTAGACTTATACTGATCGTTAAACCACAGCTGCATATCAGCGACATAGGCATTACCATCAGGCCCAAAGGCGATCCCCATAGGCGCAACCTTACCAGTAGACTTTTCCATATCTTCAGGCTTAAATGTATACCATGTAGTTAAGCGGTTGTGTTTATCTACTTTGCCAATTGTTGGCACAGCAGGCTTTTTCATTTCACCAGATTTAATTAATGTATCATTGTGAAAATTAGGCGATGTAAAGTAAATGTTACCAGTAGCATCAAAGCCGCTACTTGCGGGAGAATTAAATGTTATTGGTAAACTTAAAAATAGTTTAGATGTTAATTTTTTGGCAGATACATAATTCGATAATAAGCCAATAATTACAATGCTTAAGATATATTTAATATTCATTTTAGTTTTCAGCTAACCATGTTTTTTTTATTTTTCACTTTATTATAATTAACTTAAATAAAATTATAATAATGATTATTACTGAATCATAATTAGTTTATTTTTGATAAAAAACTTAAAACTATAGTTATCTAACTAAAAAAGAGTTAAACACTAACAAGGCACAAATGTTAACGCCCAATAAAGCCAACGATGATAAGGGTGCTATATCCATTTTCCCCTTATTGTTTCTGATGCGCAAAGGCCCTAAGAGCTAGCTTTTTGTAATCAAGCATTATTCAAAACTGACGTTATTTCTGCGAAAAAATGAGGCCCCTAGCCAGATACAGTTTTGGCACAAAGAACAAACACTCCTCTTTTTAGTTGCATAATGAAACCAGATAAAGTATCGTAACAGTAGTTGCATAACGAAACTAAAAACATATAAGTATCAATGCTCGCTAGCTCACTATTAGGCACAGAAGTGATGAAGAACTGCGGGTAATTAAGGGGAAAGCTCCTATGAAAACTAAAACAATTCTGTACATTGCCTCGCCTCTAATAGTAATAGCAATATTCATTATGAGTCTTGGCGTGTGGATTCAAGGAGGGGGGCGTAATTCAGAAGAATCTATTCCTACGACATTCGACGATACTCCATTTCGCGTATACGAAGCAGTGGTTCCTGGCAGCCCCTTAAAACTCAAACATTTCATTTCAGAGAATAATGAAATCAATGTTTCATCCAGTTTAGTAATGGGTGAAAAAGAAGTGATTGTTTTCGCTGCTCCAGCCACAAAATACTCTGCAGAGCGCCTCGCAGACGAGATTGAGAAAACTGGTCGCAAGCTCACATATATTTATTTAAGCCATCCGCACTTAGATCATGCGCAGGGCGCGGTGATTTTGCAGCAGCGATTTCCAGGCGTAAAACTTATCGCCGAACCTAAAGTTGCAGAAATAAATAACTTACGCATTCCTCTACACGATGATATGGCAAAAAAGCGCTATGGAGATAACGCAGCCATACCATCACCAATTTTTGAAGAATACGATAGTGATGTCTTGATGCTAGAGGGGCGTGAAATTCAACTTTGGCACGATCAGCACGGTGATGTAGGCATAGGTTACGAAGATGAACCACATACAGTGGTTTATATACCAGATCTAAAAGCACTGCTACCTAATGACATTTGCTATTTTGGCGGCCATATGATGATGGGAGGCACAACTAAGCAGAGTCGTGCAAAGTGGAAAGATCAAATACGTAGCTATATGAATATGGATTTAAATGTTGTGATTCCAGGACATGTACCACGCAGCTGGAGTGGTAAAATGACGGCTAAAGGTGTGCTTAATCATAGCCTTACGTATATAGAAAATTATGAACAAGCACTAGAGTCGAGTAAAACCTCTGACGAAGTTATTAAAAAGATGTTGGCCAATTACCCCGATCTAGGGCATACATCTGCACTGTATTTGGGAACATATATAAATTTCAGAGAAACACATCGCTTGCTTTTTAATCCTCGGTTGGAAAAATTTGTATCATTTCTGCCAAAGTCTTTTGTTAAGGAACTAGATAAAAAGATGTTTGAAGATAAACGGAAGATGTGGAACTTATAAAAGAAAAATATTAGATTCAGTAAAGTTTACCATGGAAGGTATAATATTGTTCATATAGAAATTAAATTGGGTTATATTAATTTAAAGTCACTGTTAAATAAAACCATATACTCAAAGATTAGGTATTATTTATGCGGCTTATGCTCACCTGCTACCCAAGTGTTGAGTACATTATAATCCTGATTAAAATGCACAAGGTCTGCACGATAGCCATTTTTAATACGACCAAGACAATTGTCTTTTGCAATAAACTGCGCAGGGTATAAAGACGCCATACGCAAAGCTTCATCAACGGCTAGGTTTACATGCTCAACACAAAACTTTACCGCATCAATCAAACCAATAGCACTACCCGCCAAACGCCCCTGGGCATTAATAAGACAGCCATTATTCTCACTGATTTCTTCTGTGTATAATGTAAAGCTGTGATCTTCACTTCCTACAGTCGCCATCGCATCAGAAACTAAAAAAACTTTTCCCGGTGGTTTTGCAGCAATAGCGACTTTAATTGCAATAGGATGAACATGATGACCATCAGCAATAATACCGCACCAGGAATTAGGGTCAGATAATGCAGCCCCAACAACACCAGGGTCACGACCTTGCAAAGGGCGCATAGCATTATAAAGGTGAGTAAAGCCACTAACACCTGCAGCTAAAGCTATTTCAACTTTTTCATATTCAGCATCACTATGGCCTACACATACAATAATACCTGCGTCGACCAGTTGTTGTATATCTGATGGTGTTACCTGTTCTGGTGCAAGTGTCACCACCAGACAGGCCTTGCCAGATTTTCTTTGCTTTTCTAATAGCCATTGAATGTCACTACTACTCGCTTTACGAATATAACTAGCGCTGTGTGTACCTCGGCGAGACTCCACCAAAAAAGGCCCCTCTAAATGAAGACCAAGAATTCCCTTATATGATTTATCAAATGCTTCATGTACAGCCTCTACGGCGCACGAATAAGAAGAAGGGTTATCGCTAATAAATGTAGGCATCATACTGGTTGTACCTTTTTGGCGATGCCCGTCAAGCATATATTTTAAGGTTTCCAGACAAGGTTTATTGTTAAATAGCTTGCCACCACCACCATTAACCTGCAAATCAATAAATCCTGGTGCAACAATTCCATGAGCTAACTCAACACGTTCTATATTTTCAGGGAGTTCACTTAGTGGCATAATAGCTTGTATATTTTCTCCACTTAGTATAATGCCATGATTTTCAAAAAAATGCTGGCTATCAAAAATAGTTGCGCCGGTCAGAGTTTTTAGCATAAGAAGCGATTCTTCCAGTATTTAGACATATATTTATATACTACTTTAACATAAACAGTATTAATGCAAAGGTTTTCCATACCTTAAGTGAAACTTAAGCTAAGACTAATAGCCTTACAATTTACCACCCAATAAAATACAGTAAAACAAGTATAGTAATATCAAGACTACAGCACTATGCTTAAAACCAATGTATTTTCATAGTATATTGGCAAAACATCTGGAATGTTAATGTTAAATTAGTCGATTTTAGCTTGATATGACATGTTAAATTATGGACTGGGATTTATTTACTAAAATTGAATATTCTTGAGAGCTAGATAAGACAAACAAAACCTTCCTCTCCAAACCTCTTTTGTCGTAATATCCTTAATAAGGGTAAGTTAATATGAAAAAAGTAATTAAGAATATCTTAATCTTCAGCGCAATATTAATGACCGCACCCTTCTCTACATTACATGCCAAAATAGTTGATAATTTTAATCATTTTAGTGAGCTAAAAAGTATAAATTTTTTATTTGAAAAAAATAACTCACGATTAGTTTGTGCGCAATGGATATGCCCTCCTCGCCGAATTTGCTACTGCATCCGACACATATAAATTTACACTTAATTGTCGAATTAAAAAATTCGGATCGACTTAATATACCGCAATATATTTTGCAGCATACTAGAGATTTAACTTAAGTAATTTTTTGAGCATTTACTTGAAAATAGACAATCTAAAACAATGTATATTTATTGCCTTAAGAACGGCTACCCATACTGCATCGAAACATCAGGCATAATATCAATGTGAAATTATATATTTTCACATTGATATGATTACACACGGATCCTAAATCTTTAAGCATATGGTCACTATTACATTCAATGGTGCGATAGTTACCACTGTCGGCATAAACCGAGTACAAGATCATTAAGCAGTCATTTCATAGCCAAGCCATCACAGCCCGCAACACAATCGCATCCATAAATACAGACAACTTTGTGGAAAAGTGTTTTTCATTTTTGCTCTGACTCACAGTCAAATGATGCTTACAACACCTCCACCAGGCAACAAATACTTAGTTTAAACAACATCATATGGGATAAATATCAAATCTCAGACTATATTTTATCTAACATTAACCTGCTCTTTGCGATGCCTCATGATTAGGCACCGAGCAATACTAAGTCTCATCTATTATATTCATTTCTTACATGGGTATTTGCGCCTATACATCTCCACCAAGACTACCGACGCTGGCCGGCTCTTATCTGCGCTGGAAGATTGCTCAAACAAAGTCATCATCTCTTTTATGGAATAGCTCTTACCTTTAGGTGGACAAAACAATGGTGGTAAATCACTAGAGCCTAGACCCTCTTGATAGGCTCCGACACCTTCGACAACTCCTTGTAAGTAGTATGTCAAAGCATTCCACTGTGCACGACCAGCAAAGCTGCCTGACTGAGTACGCGCCTGAATGCCTTTAAGCTCGTTTACTGTTAATCGCTTTGCCTGAAGCGGCAAGCTAAAGAACAGAGCCGTAAAACTTAAGCATGCGAACAAAAATTTGATATTTTTCATATTTCCTCCTTATCAAAATATTAATCCTTGAAATTTAAAAATTCAAGTGTTACTTTAATTTTTAAAAGTAAAGGACGATTTCACCCCATGACAATTAAGATAACAACTAAGCATCAACAATTTGCACATGTGCTTTCATATCTCACTTTATTCGGCGCGCTTATGCTGCCGCTCATGGCAGCTACAATCTGGCTTTTCTGGAATCAACTGGCACCATTTGCGTCCCTCAACCTCCACCATATCTTCGATCTACGCCAGCTATCGGTGGGTGAGCGGTTGGCGGGCTTTACTGTCTCCCTCATCGGCGCGACCATTCAGGCATATGGCTTATTGGGCTTAAGAAAAACTTTTTGTGAGGCTGCCGCCAATAAGCCACTATCGGAGCAGGCTATATATGGCTTTCGCCGTTTCGCATGGGTAACTCTCACTATGGTTTTTATTGGTGTTGCACAGAGAACAGGGTTAATTATTATTTTTTCCTTGAGTGACCCTGCCCAACAAGGAATGTTAGATATTCAGCTTGGCACCGAAGAACTGAAATCACTTTTTATGGGGCTACTATTGGTTTTCGTTGCTCATATATTTGCCGAAGGAAAAAAAGCAAAAGATGAAAATGAAGCCTTCTTGTAAGATATGAATCACATATGAAAATTATCGTCAATCTCGATGTTATGCTAGCGAAGCGAAAAATGCGTTTAAAAGAACTAGCCGAAGCAATTAACTTAACAGAGCAAGCCCTATCTATGATTAAAACCAACAAGGTAAAAGGCGTTCGCTTCGATACGTTGGTAAAGATATGTGATGTACTGGATTGCCAACCTGGCGACATTCTAGAATTTACACGTGAAGAAACTGATAAATAATAATTTAGTTATGATTCAACATTTTATGATCGAATATCATATAACTTACAAATAAAAAAATAAAATTTATCTTTGCAAATTATGCGCTGCTGTATTTTTATATAGCAGTAACGCCTATGTACCGCATTCCAGGCATTTAGAGATAGATGTATCATGCATAATAGAACTTACCCAAGCTCGAATATCATTTTGCACTATCGATAGGGGCCTTGCTCCTGCCTTGAGTACGACTTCGTGGAAGGCTTTTATGTCAAAAGCAGAACCCATAATTTCCTGCGCTCGTTTGCGTTCAGTTAAAATAAGGTCTGCCCCCAATATATAGCTTAGAGATTGACCAGGCATGGCAATATAACGGTCGACTTCTATTTCAATTTCTGTGCGAGACATAACGGTATTTTCTAGCATGAAATTAATGGCTTTTTCACGTGACCAGCCTCTTAAATGTAGCCCAGGCTCTACGATAAGACGACTCGCCGCCCAAAGATGTTTCGCCATCATCCCTTGTCGATCAAAGCTAGAAGAATAAAGTTTCATTTCATCAGCGAGGTATTCTGCATAGATAGCCCACCCCTCAACCAAACCAGTAAGACCTGAATCGTATCTTGGTGATGGCGTATCACGAGGAAAAGTTGCCCACAAATGGTGACCAGGAATACCCTCATGGAAAGCGATCACCTCGGCCATTATGCGACGTTCATTGGGTCTCGATGGATTGATGATGTAGCTGGCCGAAGAATCCCCTTGTTGTCGGCTACGGTAACGGCCTGCGGGAAATGCTGCTTGTAAGTGTTGTGGCAACTTGGTTACAACTATCTTCTCAGAAATTTGATTTGAGAAGGCTAGGTGTGTCTTTTCATAAGAGCGATCCAAAGCATTTTCAGAAATGCGAATTAACTCATCAACCGTCGTCTTATTATTTTTCAACGCACCTCGTAAACGACTGAGTATAGTGTTTAAGTCTTCTCCATCCTTGCCAGTTTTAAGTAATTCAGCACGAGTTTCATTGATATAACGCCAGCCAATTTTCTCAATTTCTTCTTGTGTCAAACGTAAACTCGTCCACCATCTAACGGCATTTAAAAAACACTGCGATCCATCTTTGGTCAACAGGAGACCAGGAAGCTCTTTTACTGCAGGTAGATACTCATTAACAAGAAAGGCATCAAATTGCGCGACAGCTAAAGCAATCTTTTTTCTTACGAGAGCATTCCAAGCCGCCGCATTGGGGTGAGCCTTACTCTTAAATATATATTTTGAATTAGGGGATAATAATTCAGCAGTGAGATCCGCTACTTGCTGTTGAACACGTAAAACAACTGCACGTGGTGCAGTTTGCTTCATCTCTATTCCTAACCTTAGTTGATCGACCAGAGATATAATCGCCTGAGACGCTGAATGCCAGTGTTTGATTTGCTCCTGTGCATTGTCAGGGCCACCAGCAACAACCGCCTGCCACTGAGAAGGCCATCCACCCTGCCAACCCAGCACCTGATTGAGATATCGCAAATCAGAATTACAGTTTTCCAAAGGTTTTGCTGCATACCCGCTATTAGCGACAAGGTGATTATCTTGCTGGCTCGCACATGAAACTAGCAGTGTAATTAGAGTGATTAATACTACTTTCAATTGCTATCTCTTTTTTATTTATAGTGAGTGTATAGCTCCTATTAGTCCTATTAGGGTAGCAGACGTCGCCTTTTAATAGGATCAGGGTTTCAGAGCTGATTTATCTCTCACTATAAATGATATCTACTGGCTTTATAGATACCGAAATTGCTTATTTTATTGGTCTTCCGAAGGGGAATAACCATGGCGACGACGGTAAGCTCTTGAGAAGGATGATACCGTTGAAAACCCAAGTTCTTCTGCAACCACCGTTTGAGGTACTCCAGCCTTTATCTGCTTCTTGGCAATATCCAGTTTTAGATTTTGATGGAAGCGCAGTGGGGGCACGCCATAAATATTGGTGAACGAACGTATCAGGTGAAAACGAGAGAGGCAGGATGCCTGCTCGATATCGGTCAAAGATAGATGATGACTTCCAGAGTCAACGATATAAGTTCTTGCAACCTCGAGCCGAGCTAATAATTCTTGCCGAGTACTTGCTCGCTTACAGGGAAGGTTTGCACTTAAATTCGCAAGGTAGATAATGTGCTCAGCCAAATAGGTTGCTAACACATCAGCATCGGCATCGAGTCTATTGTTTGCAACTGCCTGCATTAATAATCCCACTTGTGAGCCGCGGATTGGCAAACGAATAGTTTTTACATCAGGAACATCATCGCTTCCCCCCTCTATATCTTCAGAGAGAACTTCAGACATCAAGCGGCTTACTCGGTTTGGGTCAAAATAAAAACAACAGCCCTTTGCATAAGATTCTATTGTAAGCTCAAAAGATTCACTTGGAGCAGTTAAGAGAAACTGACCAGAGCCCAAAGCAAAACGATTGCTTGCTGATGTATAGGTTTCTGAGCCGGTTAGCAACAGCTTCGCCGAGAAATTGGCAGAGTGAATCTGAGCACGCCCTTGATTAAGGCTGGAACGAACGAGATAATCAGAGGAAGTGGGCTTTGGGCCAATTCCTTCATAGCTATTGATTAAATAAGGTGTCATCTACTAATGATACCGCTAACACCGAGCATAAAAAAAGCCTGATAAGCTCTTTCTCTGAAAGACCTTATCAGGCTTTTTAAATTGGTAGCGGGGGCTGGATTTGAACCAACGACCTTCGGGTTATGAGCCCGACGAGCTACCAGGCTGCTCCACCCCGCACCTGACTTAGTGTGGCCTCTGCCTCACCAAGGACGCGCATTATATGGGTGACTTTCCCATCGGTCAAGCGCCATTATAAGTTATTTTTCTAAGCGTACATTTATCGCACAAAGAGATGTTATATTGTGTTGCGGAGCCCAAGATCATGGGAGTATGGCTCTAGATAGGCTTGCTTTTTAATATAGTCGCTGCCGTATAATTTTAAATAGTGCTTTAAAAGTGCAACTGGCACCGCGAGGTTTACAGCACCAAGGCGATAGTCTTCGATACTTTTAGCCAGCTCCTGTCGAACAGTGCCCGAAACCTCTTCTCGTAAGTATCCAAGCAGATGATAAAGGGTATTGGTGTGGCCATTGCGGGAAGCCAACTGGGTTATTGAGGTCATAAACTCTTTTATATATTGCTTGGTGAGGGTTTTGATATCACCGATGCCTGCCTTTGCTACCATTTGCCCTAATTTCTTGTAGGGTTTCTGTCCGTGAGCCATAAGAAGATATTTGTAGCGGCTATGAAACTCGACAAGCTTATTTGGCGTTGGATCAGTGTCCATATGAGACTTCCAGTCATGATAAGCAAATACTCTGGCAATAAAGTTCTCTCGTAAAATAGGATCATTTAGGCGCCCCTCTTCTTCTAGAGGAAGTAAAGGGTTTACCTCTTGTAAGGCTCTGACAAACAGACCCGCATGTTTACCCGGCAGAGGCTGCTCATTGCGATAAACCTTTGTGCTAAAGAGCCCACAACTAGGAGACTTTTTCATCAGTATATAGCCACATAAGGATTCGCTGAGCAGGCCGATCTCCCTGCCGTAAGCCAATAATGCATCACTTACGTCTAAGTTATCGCTGACCGAGCCTATTGCTCTGACCTCACCTTCAAGATCGACCAAACGAATGGGCTCTCTAGGTACACCTAGGCCTATGGCTACTTCAGGGCAAAAAGATTGGAATTCGAAAACCTGTGAAAGATGGTTTAAACAGAACTTTGACTGTTTGTGGCCACCGTTATAGCGTACCTCATGTCCCAGTAAACACGAACTAATACCTACCGCAATTTTATCCATGAGCCCCATCTACATCACAATAAACCTGACATCTTCACTAAATGCTAAACACTTTCAACTAATAATGCATCAAAAATACACATAGCGGTTTAAGACTCCCAGCGCTTTCTTAATGGATAATATAAAAGCATGTTCGCGATACAAAAATATACAGAAAACCCTAACCTAATTAATTAGTATGTCACCCAAAGTAAGATGGCGTTAGATAGCTTTAACGTGAGGTAGCGATAACTACCTTTACAAGACTCTCAAGTACTCATGCGGTATTGGCGCTACCTAAGGCCTGTCCATAATTTCCAACATTTTGTATTAAGCGGAAAGTTATATGTGTATAAAGAAAAAAATAGCAAGCTTATTCTTCATTGCACCATTATTTTTAAATACCATAGGTTGTTCTTCGACAACATTAGACAATAATTCGTTAACAGAGTCTGCGGTCAAAGAAGAACACGATATCGAGCCGATATATGCGATGGAAATCCGCGAAAAAAGTTTATGGTTCTTGGTGCAGTCAAACGGTTGCACCAGTGAAAAGAGCTTTCACTTAGACATTAAAAAACGAGATAATCAAGAAGATTTGATTACATTGTACCGGGTAAGAAAGGATCCTTGTCGCGGTATGCCCATTACTCTAGCCCTAACTTCACCGCTGCCAGAAGAAAATATTGGCAATCGATCTTTCTTGGTAAAGAATCCATTTATTACTAAGCCTATAGAACATTTCCAATCGAATTTGGACTTATCCAAACGACGCTGACAATAACGGAGCCGTTTATCAGCACGGCTCCTTAGTATATTTACCTTATTGCCGAGTCTCTCCCTTGGATAAATCTTGAGCCTGACCTGCACTCACTGACTGATGTCGAAACACAATTCTGTCAACCTTAAAGAACTGCGAACGCCCGTGCAGAACAAAAGTGTAGCTTTCTCCTGCACGTAAGCGATAGACCGCAACACGCTTATTATTGTGGCCACCTGGGTCTAGACGGTTGCCGGACGCCCACTGGAATTGATTGTTTGCACCACCAAAGAACTTGGTATTTCTCTTCAGCATAGCAAGAGGTGCATCATCCCCGTGGGAGTTACCTGCATTTGGCCCAGCGTCGTAGTTACCATCTAGTCGCACAAAGCCATCATTTGCTACATCAGTTCGCAATTCGCCATTAATCTCACGATGTTCTTTCGCAGCAAATAAGTGCAAGAAGTAAAGACCATCACGATTAATTGTAAAGCGATACTCCAAAGGGGATTTAGCAGGGCCATTTAGTGGCGTGTTACCGCTAAATTCTATATATCCTGTACCTGTATGCCCAGAGATACTAGTTTTGGTTTGCCAAAGGTCAAGAGATGATGTGGTGTTTTCCGCCTCCATAATCACCAAGCCATCTTGCTCCACATAATCACCAGTAGCGGCAGGAAATTTCCAGGTAGGCCCAATATGAGAGCAACCTTCTTTACCCGCATCAACACGGCCTGGACAATAACTTTCATTAGGGGCATCACCTACAGGGCCATTACCACATTGCACATCGTTGTATAGGGGACGTCCAGCTGCGCCAGGACCAGGGCCAACTAAGGCGCAAGCTTCTCTTACTGTCATAGTGCCACGGCTAGTATTAACCATGGCATTCCCTTCATTGTCGGGGAAGTTAGAGTCACAGTAACATTGATTGCCAACGGAATAGCTATCTTTCCAAGCAGCAACAGGGGTATCAATAATATCTTCAAGAGGAATATTATCGATGCGCACAATATCAGGATGACGCTGAAGGCCGCCTGTTTTGGCCACTACTATAACCGCCCAATCTTCCAGCACCTGAGAGGGAGGATTGCCGATACTCTTCGCGCCGGGGCCTTGTAAAGTATCGCCGTTACTCAGTTCTCCCGTGCGCGGATTAAACCACTTAACCTCATAGCTATGATTATTAGGTAGGCTAATATCTGTTGTTCCACCATCACGCAAGTATATGAGATAGGCGTTTCCAGCATCGGCTAATACCCAATCACTGTTGGTGCTGGTAACATTATTGTCAGCCTGCATACTTTGCAGATTAATGGACAAGTCACGCTGCAGGATATCACGGAAGAATTTCACCAAATGCCCCGATTGCTTCCAATGATCATCGAACTCGCGCATATTTTCTACCGCTAGATCGTAAGCGTGTCCCACACCTTGGTTTTTAAGATACCATTCAAAGCCCGCGCCACCGGCCATAACATTGGCCCACATCCAATAAACTCTCTGCTTCTCTGTAACATTGGAATTAGGAGTTGGTGCGTCACCGCCAGAGGCTTCCGTCATAGTGATCACCCAAGGATAGCCTGCCTGAGTAGACTTATTTAACCATTCAGCAGTTTTGCCATAAACACCAGAACCACCCGTGGCGTTACTAGGAATACCACCAAATTGGAAAGTGGGGCCATCGAAGTCAGCGTTACCGAGTAAATCATCATACTTGTCATGATCACCAGGGAAGGTGTGCATTAGAACAGCGTGTTGATATGGATCGACTTCCTTAAAGTATTTAGCGAACGCCCGCTGCTGCTGGGGAGTATTGGTATTTTCCTCACCTAAATTCCACTGCAATGCAGGGTGGTGGGCAAAGCGAGAAATCAGCTCACGATAATATAATTTACGCTCAAAACCGAGATTACCATTATTAAGCAGTTGATCGTTTTCAGTCTCTTGGGTCATCATATGGGCCATGATGCCTTTTTTCATCATATGAGATAAAACTACCTCCCACTGGTCGAGCTTACTGACATCAAACGCTTTACGATTACCACTGTACTCAACCCATGGATGAGCATCACAGCCGTCGCCGTTTGCAGTCATCGCCATAATGTAAATAGCGTTTACACCTGTAGATGCTATGTAATTAACAACACCTATTAAGCTCTTGCCACGCCCATTACCCCAAGTAGGATCGTTGTTTTGCCAATCGTTTGCATGCGTTGGGAAATCATGCAAAATCCCTTTACAACTGTTAACGTTATTATGCTTGGTAGTATTATCGAATTCGGAGTAGCCAAAAATGTTTTCGGGGCTATCCATTCCACCTTCGATATAAACAGAACCGTCACCGGCAAACCTCAGATAGCGCTCACCGGCAGTATGCCCCAAGAATCCACGTTGACGCATATCATTAGGCTCTGAGTTAGCCTGCGCAATAGTAAAGCGGCCTGTATTGCCATTAAAGTTGCTCACTGCTTGGCCCGCATTAGCATTACTTTCGACAGCAATATTATCACCTTGACGCATAGAAACACTGTAACGCCATTCACCAGTAGAAGGAGGTGAGAAATAGGCGCGCCATTTATCACCTGCGACAGCACCACTATTTGCCGCATTACCATCAGCAGCAAAATGACCGGGAATCACCATAGTTTTATTACCCTGGGTAAAGGTGACATTAAAGCGGTGATCAGTAAAAGTTGCATCGTCTTCTTCCGATGCACTGTAGCCACTACAAGTAACACTGACTCTATGCCATTGCTGCAGAACACCCTCGACTTCACAGTTATTATTACCTGGTGCAGGTGTCGCAATGGGCGTAGGCGTTACTGTGGGACTTGGTGCATTATTAGAGCAAGGCGTTGAGCCACACATACAAATACTTTGTTCAGAACGACTATTGGCACAGTCGGTCGCCTCGTTACCGTATATTGTCCGACACTCTTGCGTAGTATCACACTGGTCTACCACAGGCGTAATTGGATTGTTAGGATTTGGCGTTGGCAACGGCTCTGATGTCGGCGTGGGCATTACCGTAGGCTCAGGAATAACAGTCGGAGCTGGTGTTTGTGCTGAAGGAGTAGCAGTCGGTGATGGAGCACTATCTCCACTACCAAGCAGAGAACTACTTTCAGAGCCTCCGCCACACCCTGAAAGAAGTAAAACAAATACACCAATAATATTAAGATATCGTATTGTTTTCATGACAGTCCAATCGGCCCAGTTATCTAATTAGAGCCATACTAACGTAGAACATATAAGGAATTTTATAGCGGTATTACGAAATGTGATTTGCCACTCAAAAAAAATCACACCTTAGTGAACTATTTATGTTCACGACTATTTCTCTAGGCTTAGTTACTTTGAGAGCCCGTGCAAACCCATAAAAACAAAAAAATCGCCATTATCGATACGAGCGAAAGCAGAAAGCAGAAAGCAGAAAGCAGAAAGCAGAAAGCAGAAAGCAGAAATAAAAGTCTGTAGGATTTTTTAACAACAAATAAAGAGTAATATCAAGAGGTACTCATCAACGTTTACCCTATTGTAGTTAGAAAATAACAAAACTTTAAAAAACTTAACAAGCTGCCACATATTATCCAACTTTAGATAATGATATTATCCATTGGTAGAGCTTAGAAGGGCACCTGACTCTAAACCGATTTTAATTTTCAAAAATACAAAAATCTAATTTTTTATATTTACATTTTTATATTAACATATTGAATCAATAACTCTCCTTTTTCTAAAGGTAGTTTCTAAATTTAATTATGCTCAAAAACTTACGTAAGTTATAGCGTTAAAGAAACACCCCCCCTATTAATACAGCCATTGGTTATTCTCGTTATGGCCCTTTTTATAAAATTTATTTTTTCAGGGTGTAACCTGCAAGATCCAAACAAAACCTGATGTAAGACGCCGTATTACTTTTTGCAACTTGATTATAATCAATGAAAGCGGTGATGAACTAAGCTGTAATTGGATATCAAGTTTCAGAACACATCTTGGCGTACATACTGCTGTATATTTCTATGACATAAATAAATTTTCCATATAATAAATTCAACAAAGACCAATCGAGCTAAATTATTTATAAATTATAGAAAGCTCTAAAACTGACAGAATTTACTATTGGAATATTAAGCAGTGAGAATTAACGCACATCAAGTGCTCACTATTAAGAATTAAACAAAATTTATATATCCAGGCTAGTTATACAGCTAAAATATTAAAAACAAATCAATAAAAAATAATACTCACGTCATTTCTATTAAAACTATGAGATGTCTTTAACTTTTTCTAAAATCCATCTTGATAGCGACAATAAAAAAACCTATTCTTCCGCTCAACTAAATTTATTAACTAAATTTAATAACTAAAAGAGCAATTAAACCTTATAGTTTAAAAAAAGACTCTAAAAGCCATACAACTCCAAAATACATATAAAAAATAAGGTACAAGTTATGACGTTCAAAAAACTAGCTTTAGCTACTGCTTTCAGTGCTTTTTCTGCTTTCAGTTATGCACAAGATGTAACTCAGGGTGTCGTAATTGAGGGTGAATCAATTCCTATTGGAATTTCTATTGGTGATCGTGTTCGACAAGTTGAAGCAGCTATCGGTAATTTTTCAGAATTTGATTTGCAAGACCCTAATAGAAGCTTTTGTTCAAACCCTGACTCAGATGGTGATATTAGTTGCACTTATATTGCAAATGATGATACTGGATCAGAGTTGGGGGAAGTTATTGTAGATTTCAGAAGAGGCCGAAAGGTAGATAACCTTCGTTGGTCATTTGAAAACTGGACTACAACTACCGGCTTATCACTTGCTGGCTTAAAGACCGTGTCTGATCCTTCAGAACTAGAAGCTCTATATCCAAATGCGAGGGTAACAGTATTTAACTCTTCAGTACGCAATATTGCTATAGTGGACGATACTGAAAGCGGCCTTCTTATGGTGAATAACAGCACTGCAGAGCCTTCTCCATTTAATGGAGCATATGGCGAGATTTTTAAGCCATTTTAATAAATAATTAAGTCATAGTTTAAAATTAAGGTGCCAATCTTATTGCGCTTGGCACCTTTTCAGTATATCGAGCAACAGTCTAATTCACATATAACGTTTATACTCGCTTAGTAGATACATGTAATTGTTCTAACAAATTTCCTGTAATTACTATCGGAGAAAGGCTGTAAAAACTCTATGCTAAATTATCTATTATTTCACAATTAATAGTTTTCTCTTATTTACAGTAAGGAAAATATAGAGAGGAAAAGTTCTTTATTTTCATAAGCAGAGCTATTGACGTCATAGCTTGCAGCAAAAATAATGCAATTCATTAACACTTAATCAAAGCGATTTTAATCTTATGGAGATTTATAACGCCCTCACACATCAACAATAAAATAAATCACCTGCCAATTAATCAAACCTCACCACCTACATTAGTTATTATTGAAGCTTACAATTTTCAAAATTGTTAATTGCAATGTTATTACCCCCAACACAAAACGTATGCAACGCATTTCAAGGTTAATACAAAAAACAAAAGCGCCTCTAATGCAATAAAAAATAACAAATAAAATAAATTAATCTGTAACTCTCAAGAATCGATATGAGAAATAGAAAACTTTATAAAGTAAACAAAACCTATATACATAGTTTATTTAATCATCTAACAACTTCGAAGTGACATAAATAAAAACCTAAGCAAACACCATCTCACTTAAAAATGTTAGGCACTTCTAAATTTTAAAAAACCACCCCTTGATCACTACAAAAAAAAAGCCTAATCTCGCGTTCCACTAACACAGCTAACCAAATAAGAATTTAATAATTTTATTAATAACTTATAAAAATCACAAAACTATAAAATAATTTTGCAAAGTTATTAATTTTATAATTAAAGGACAATTAAACATTACCGTTTAAAGAAGGAGGCCTAGAAGGCCACAAGACTCCAAAACACATATTAAAAATATAAGGTATTACTTATGAAATTTAAAAACCTGGCTTTATCTGTTGCGCTAAGTGCTTTTTCTGTTTTTAGTTACGCGCAAAATGTAACCGAGGGCATTGTTATAGAGGGTGATTCATTACCCATTGGTGTCGCTCTTGGCGATTCACGTCAAGAAGTTGAAGCCGCTGTTGGCAGTATCTCGGAGTTTGATTTACAAGATCCAAACAGAAGCTACTGTACTACTCCAGAAGCAAGCGGTTTTTATCGCTGCACTTTCATCGCAAATGACGATACTGGAGCAGAACTAGGTGAAGTCATTGTAGGCTTCAACAACGGCGCTACTTCAAACGAAGAAGTCACAAGCCTTCGTTGGTCATTTGAAAACTGGACAACAAGCGCTGGCGTATCGCTTGCTGATCTAAAGACCGTCAACGACGCATCAGAGTTAGAAGCCTTGTATCCAGATGCTAGAGTTAGAGTATTTAATTCAGCGCAACGCAGCGTTGTTATCGTACAAAGCTTCACCGATGGCATTACTATGGTTTATAGCGACAGTGCAAGACCTTCTCGCTTTAACGGATCATATGGCTCTATCTTCTCAGCGGTGCAATAAGTAGAGTTGTAAAAGCCTGAAACAAGGTGTCAAAGTGATACACTTTGACACCACTTAAATCTAAAAACTAGCACTTAAATCACAATCACTTTTACACTCGCCTTAATGAGTTCATGCAATTTTTCTCTTGTCTCTCCCGCTCTCGCCCTTAGGGAAAGACTGTGAATCAAACTCTGCGCCAAACTTGCACGGCTCTCAGGACTGACAGACACCGATAACTTTCCTTCTTCTGCAGAAAGACGAAACTGTTCGGCTAACTTAGTATCGATATGATGAATAAAGCCAAGTAAATCTTCCTGAATAGCAGTATGGCTCGGCGCAACAGCAACAGCGGCACTCATTATCATACAGCCTGTGTACGGCCTAGCACGAGTATAGATATCTAATGCACTAAGACAGAAACGCTCCAGCTTTACCCCCATCTCTTCGTCAGATTGCATGCTTTGCTCGAAGGCTGCATCCATCATGCAAGCAAACTTAGCCATCGCCTTTTTGAAAACAGCCTCTTTATCACCAAAAGCACGGTATATGCTGGGGCGATTCATTTTCATTGACTCAGCTAAATCATCTAGCGAGGTATCGCTATAACCCTTTTGCCAAAAGACCTGTATCGCTGCATTTAATGCCTCTCCCTCATCATACTTACGGGGTCTGCCACGCGTTCTTTTCATAAATTAACTCTTAATATTGTACCAACTTGCATAATATTAGCACTCAATATATTATTATGCGAAATAGTATAATATTTCAGGTGAGATTATGGCCAGAATTGAGCACCCCAAAAGCCCCATTCCCCGTCAATTAAAGGGACTACATTTATTCCACTTTGATAGCGCTCCCTGCGCTCAGCGGGTGCGCTTCGCTCTCGGAGAAAAAGGCTTACGTCGTGGTCGTGAAGAGAAGTTTGATGATATATCGGCTACTGCCGTTGCCTCCGATGAAGGACACTGGGTAAGTAGAATTGTGTCATTACCTAAAAAACAACATATGACTCAAGTTTATGCCGGTATTCACCCCAACATGGTGGTTCCGGCCCTGGTTCACGATGGCCAACTCTACCTCGAATCGATGGATATTATTCAATACATTGATGAGGCATTTAGTGGCGTAGGCCCCAGACTATTGCCAAAAAATCAAACACAGAGACAGTCGGCACTTAAAAGGGTCTCGCAGGCCAAAGTTTTACATCGATCAGTACGCTATGTCTCTTTTCACTGGGGACTGGGGAAATTAGCGATGTTAAATACTTCAAAGCGACGTGAACTAGCCCAGCTCGCAAAAGAGGGTAAAGACGAAGAGCAATTAGTCGATTTTTATAATAAATATAGCGTCAACAATATTTCCTCAAACATTTATCAAGATCACCTTAGAAAACTTTATCATGCATTTAATGATGTTGATCGAGAGCTCACTGACGGCAGAAAATTTCTCATCAGTGACGATATCTCAATTGCAGATGCATTCTGGTCAATGAAGGTATTAAAACTTATAGAAACTGGATACCCCATTGCTGAACACCACCCTACTCTTTACCAATGGTATCAGCGAGTATGTTGCAGGCCGTCCTTTCAAAATGAGGTGATGTCCCACAACAAAGGTATGAATCGTTTTTTTCGTGCTAAATCTTTTCTTCAGAATCTATGCGGTAAAGGCTTGAATAGTGCCGTTTCACAAGTAGTACGTGCAGCTTAAATATAATTAATTAATTTTTCATTAATACATACAGGTGGAGATATCCATGAGCACAGAACATACTCAGCTTTATATTGAACTTTACAACTACAAGCCTGCTTGGTTTGAACTTACACAAGAAGAACGGGAAAACTACGTGGACATTGTCAGCAAAGCAATCGCCGAGATGGAAACAGGGGACGTTAATGTTATCGGCTTTGGTTACAACGACTCAAACACAGATCGACGTGCAAAATACGATTTCTTTTGTGTTTACACCATGCCCAACACTGAGTTTGCAAGAGCTTTTGAGGAGCAAGTCAAAGCTTCAGGTTGGTACAATTATTTTGATCAAGTTAATATATCTGGGCCCCAAAAATCCTACGCGGTAGCTCTAGCTGATAATGCACAGCAACTAAAACCCGAAGCTCAATAAAGCTATTTAAACAATGTGAGGGCACAATGAGTATTTTTGAGACTGTCAAGATACCAGATACAAAACTATGTAAATCCGCTTTTCAGCTAGTGAAAGATTGCCACGAGCCTTTCCTGTTCAATCATGTATTGAGAACATTCTTCTTTGGAGCTTTTGCCGGGCAGAAAGCCTCATGTAATATTGATATGGAAATGTTATTTCTTGGAGCAGTACTACACGATATTGGCTTGGTAGAAGATTATGTTGAAGATAATCGATTTGAAATAGATGGGGCCAACGCAGCTGCAAAATTTCTTCAAGCTTCTGGCTACCCCGATGAAAAAATTGAGATAGTATGGGATGCCATAGCACTCCATTCGACAATGGGTATTCCTCAGTGTAAACAAGCAGAAATTGCTCTTGTCCAGATGGGTGCAGGTATAGATGTAGGTGCGATACCGCTGCATATCATTAATGCAAAAATTGTAGATGAAGTCATAGACCGCTACCCCAGAGAAAACTTCAAAAAAATGATGACTAGTCGCGTTGCTGAAGTAGCAGGCCGAAAGCCTGAGACTTCAATGCATACCTTCGCTGCAGATTTAGCAGAACAACATGTCGAGGGCTTTCATCGACATAATTTTTGCGATGTTATCCATAACGCTGGATTTAAAGAATAATGCAAGGATATGCAAATTTGGAATCACTGTATGACATTTTCAATCACATGTTAAATGGCTAGAGTCTGTGTAGCCACGTTCGCTCTCGATCTACTTAAGCTTCAAATGGAAATATATAAAGCTGTTTGATAATATCATTCCATAAAAACCGAAGTAGATATAAATAATAGAGCCGCTCTAGAGTTGACCGATAAGGCAACTCTAGAGTCGATAACAAGAGGCAAAGAGATGAAGTACGTTAGTTCTTATATTCTGTCTTCAAGCGCTACAAATAAACAACCATTGTGGTATTCATTTAAAATATGTTCAATTACCCTACTCTTCTCAACATTTATCGCGTGTTCAAAACTGCAACCAGAACCGACAGATACCGAATTTAGCCGCTTACAAGAGCGTGCAAATGCTGTAGAAATTATACGTGATAACTACGGCGTGCCACATATATATGCCAAAACAGATGCTGATGCCGTATTCGGTTTGCTCTATGCACAGGCAGAAGATGACTTTAAACGTATTGAACGCAACTATGTGTGGGCCATGGGGAGGCTTGCCGAAATAGAAGGTGAAGAAGCTTTATATAGCGATTTACGCGTACGGCTATATATGACGCTGGATCAAGCAAAAATTGAGTACCAAAAAGCTCCGCAATGGTTAAAAGATTTATGTATTGCTTTTGCCGACGGTTTAAATTTTTATCTAAAAACTCACCCTCATATAAAACCCAAACTTATCACTCAATTTGAGCCATGGATGCCGATGTTTTTCTTTGAGGGATCAATTGGTGGTGATATTGAAAAAATCCCCTTAGATGGCATTAAAGCTTTTTACGGTAGCGCGCAGAATATACCACTACAAGCCTCAATTGATTCAATGTCAGAACCTAAAGGCTCCAACGGATTTGCTATTTCTGGCAAACTCACTGAGTCTGGCAACGCTATGTTACTAATAAATCCACACACTTCATTTTATTTTCGTGGTGAGGTTCATGTTGTCAGTGAAGAGGGACTAAATGCTTATGGTGCTGTTACTTGGGGACAATTTTTTATCTACCAGGGATTTAATGAACACAATGGCTGGATGCATACCTCTACCTACGCAGATTTTAAAGACGAGTTTATCGAAGATATTTTTACAAAAAACGGGCAGCTTTACTACAAATATGGCAATGAGAGCCGTAAAGTAGAAGAGTCAACTGTAACGTTAAAATACAGAGATGGGAATGTGTTAAAAAACAAAGAATTCTCCATGTATCATACACATCATGGCCCCATTACTCATATGATAGATAACAAATGGGTAGCAACTAAGATCAACTGGGAGCCGGCTAAAGCATTAGAGCAATCTTATATTAGAACAAAAACACGCAACCACAAAGAATTCCATAAGATGATGGACATCCGAACAAACTCATCAAACAATACAGTCTATGCTGACTCGCAAGGTAATATTGCCTATTATCATGGTAATTTTATGCCAAGGCGGAATGCCGGCTTCAATTTCTCCAAACCCGTCGATGGCAGCAATCCAAAAACAGATTGGCAAGGTCTTCATGAACTTGATGAAATGATTACTTTATTAAACCCGGATAATGGCTGGCTACAAAACTGTAATTCGACTCCATTTAACGCTGCACTAGAATTTAGCCCAAAATCTAACGATTATCCCACATACATGGCTCCCGACGCAGAAAACTATAGGGGCATACATGCTGTTAGTGTATTAGCAGGTCAGGATAATTTTACTCTCGACAAGTTAATTGCACTTTCCTACGACCCCTTCTTACCCGCTTTTGCCGAACTTATCCCTAGCCTCATCGGGGCTTTTGATAAATCAAAAAATAAAGACAAAAAAACTTCAGACGCTATTGAAGTATTAAGAAAATGGGACTTTAAGGTATCGGAAGACTCCGTTGCAATGTCACTTGCGCATTTTTATGGAATGCATTACTTAAATAAAGGAAATACTCCTGAAGGCTTGAAGTTTGTTGAGAAAATAAGATATTTCAGTAATGATACCACTGAGAAGGAACGTTTAAAGTTTTTCTCCGAAGTACTCATAGAACTGGAAAACGACTTCGGCAAATGGAATATTCCCTGGGGAGAAGTCAATAGATTTCAACGTTTGAATGGCAGCATTGCTTCAAGTTTCGACGATACGCAACCTAGTGTAGCAGTAAACATGGCATCCGGTCGCTGGGGTGCTTTAGCTGCCTATGGCTCACGCAGGTTTGAAGGAACAAAAAAACTATATGGCTATCGAGGAAATAGTTTTATTGCCGTAGTAGAATTTGGGAAAAAAGTAAAAGCAAAAAGTTTGCTCGCAGGTGGCCAGAGTGGAGATCCCTTATCACCTCATTTTAACGACCAAATAGTGAATTATGTAAACACAGAATTTAAAGATGTTGCTTACTATAGAGAAGATGTTGAAAAACGCGCAACAGAGAGATATACACCTGGAGACCACTAATTACTATTAGCATTTCTATTTTCTTACACGGATGTAAGAGAACATAGCAACATCACTACCCATATTTACCTACTACAATATTCTAAATACTTATATCACTAAGCAGTTATATAAGCCAGTTTTTATCAAGCCGATAGAAAAGGTATGAGATTCGTCTAGACTAATAATGTCTATTATCCTCAACCAAATCTCAAAACTGAATTTCAGACGAAATCGGTGACAAATACATGCTTTTATCAAAGGTTAAAATAAAGAATAAATTATTATTACTTACAGTAATACCTATAATAGCAACATTTTTTTTAAGTTTTTTGTTACTAAAAGGCTTCATTCAGGAATATAACGACTCAAAGAAAGCCAATAAAATCATTAAAATTGTTAATATATTGGATAATATCGCACATCAACATGCAGTAGAGCGTGGACTCACCGCAGGTTATTTGGGGAACAGAAATGAGAGAACTAAAGCCAAAGTTATAGACCAGAGAAAAAAGGCAGACACAACGATACAAGCGCTGGAAAAATTAATACAAAACAATGAGTTTTCTACACTTATACCCCAAAAACAACTGTCAAATTTTCAAACATTTATTTTAAAAAAGAAAAAGATACAAAACCAAGTTGACAATATCACGTCATACAAAGGTGCATTTAAATACTATTCTGATCTTAATAAACAAGCCTTAGATATTATTGCTCAAGTTGTTCATATCATAAAACAACCCACTTTACGAAGTGAGCTAAACCAGCTAATTTCATTATTATGGATGAAAGAAAAAGCCGGACAAAGCCGCGGTGCCATCAACGGAGCACTGGCTAAAGGCAGTACATCGGTCACTCAGTACTCTTCTATCAAAGGTTATATTGAAGCATTCGAGTCGAGATTAAGCCTTCTTTTACTTTACGACGACACTTTTTCTTATAGTGATATTAAAAATTTAGAAGCAAGGAAAATTTTTTCTGATGTTGTTCAACATGAATCAAACTTTTTAAATAATACTAAAGATTTAAGCAAGGTTTCTGGGATAGCGCCAAGTGATTGGTTTGCACTAGCCACACAAAGAATTAAGGCTATCAAGAAAATTGCTAATGAACTTGCTGATTATGTAAGTCGAACTAGCGATAACATGGTATCCAAACAATATACTAACCTCATTATTGTTATTGTAAGTGTACTATTTGTTAGTATTGTCGCGATTAGCTTATTAATATTTATAGGCATAGATATTGTTAGCAGAACGAAGCAGTGTAATTCGATACTCAATACCAGCATCAATAACTTTGATTTAACACTACGTATACCTGAAAAAGGAGATGATGAACTTTCGTTTATCTCTCATGGAATAAATGAATATATCGATTGGATGGGTAAGCTGATTGCCAGTATTAATACTGTTATCAACACACTTGACAAACAAGTTGTGATATTTTTTGATCAAGTTAAAAAGAATAAAACATCTTTAGACGATCAACAGAACCAGACACAACAAATTGCAGCAGCGATTACACAAATGTCTGCCAGTATGAATCAAGTTTCCGACTCTTGTAAAGAAGCTGCTGAGCATTCCAAACAATCATCAGCGAATATTCAACAGACTCGCTTATCTACAGAAAAAACGTCTAGTGAAGCCCTTAAACTTTCGCAAAAGCTAACCTCATCACAGGATATTATTAAAAAATTATCCGACGATAGCGAAAATATAGGCGGCATCCTCGATACCATCCGGGGTATTGCTGAGCAAACTAATCTGCTCGCATTAAACGCAGCGATTGAAGCGGCTCGAGCCGGCGAGCAAGGCAGAGGTTTTGCAGTAGTAGCAGATGAAGTACGCAGTTTAGCACAACGCACTCAAGAGTCGACCGAAGAGATTCAACAAATGATCGAGTCATTACGCTTAAGTGCAGAAAAGGCAACTGGTACGATGCAGCAAAGTCGAGCTATCGCGGAAAATTGCTTGGATAGCGCTAAAATCACAACAGAGAAAATCAATGAGACTGAACACTTAATCAATGATACCGATAATCTAGTAATACAAATAGCAACAGCTACAGAACAACAATACACAGCTTCTGATGAAGTAGCCGCCGCTATAGAAAGAATTAACAGTTTATGCCATGAGAGTTTCGATATTTCACAACAGGTAGAAAATAGCGGTAATGACCTTAATACGGTTGCTATAGAACTTCGTGATAATATTAAAGACTTCAAATTTAGTTAATGTACAACTTCTACATTACTCGTCACTATCTTACATGTAGTTTTCACTCATCAACCCCAAGATATTACCTTTATCAAATGACATGCCGGTAATAATAGCCCCACCATAACCAACGTCATTTTTTTGGGGTTGCTTGATAACGTTTGTGTTATGTAAATGCTGCACTTCAAGTACGGTGTACGGACGCTGATATACCCAGCTACGATTTACCACCGCATTTAAATCTGAATCGGGTGGCGATTCTTCAGTGAAAGCATAAAAGTAAAGTGTGAAGCCATAAGGTTCTACTGATTGCACAGACAAAGGCTGCATACCAAGTTTGTTAATACAAAAATCATCGACCTGGTTTATATCATGACAACGCAAGGTCAATAAGTTTACCGATGGGCCTCCACCCAAGCGTGAGCAGTTTGACACAACTAAAGATGATTCCCCTTCAAAAACATGCTGTATTAACTCTATAACAAACCCCTCTGGCGCGATAATTTTTGTTAGATAGCCCACATCACGAAATTGGCGAGGTGCGGTAACATCAATCCCCTTCGCAATCAGCTGTCTATAGGCTAAATCAAGATCGGGAACTGCAATAGCAAACTTCCAATACAAATCCGCTTGTCGATGCTCATATTCCCCCTGAGACTGGACAAAGCGTATGCCCATCTGTTCTTCACTGTAACCTACCCGACCATTCGCAAGTTCATGCATTTCGAGTATATCGATGTAGAATTGCTTATGGATTTGTGGTTCATTGACATATAAGTCAAGCGTCTCAATTTTAGGCATACTACTTCTCCTTATTCAGCTGGCTTTATTGAGCAATTTCAAAATGATCCTCACGCATTAGCGCTTTACCATTAGGCTGAACAACCCATAGTTCATTAGTGATCACACCACTGGCATTATTCATCGTCCAGCCAGCTGAAATACTCGCAGACGTATCATTCATCACTTTAGTGTTTGGCTTAATATAAATAACATCATCAAAGCCCTTTGCAATAATATCTTCCCAGAAAGCTTGAATTGCCTTCCGGCCTTTATACTCCCCAAATGGTTTGACGACCATTATCGCATCTTCCTCGTAAAGTGCGGCCGCCGCTTTAGCATCACCGGCGTTAAAGGCATCTCGCCAAGCCTTGCTACCAACAGCCACAGCTGTTTGCACATCAAAATCCTGTTGCGCCTTAGCGCTTGCCTTATCAGCAAAAGTAGAGCCTGCATTTATTAGCAAAGTAGCTGCAGTCATAAGTGTTATTAAGTTTTTCATAGTCATCTCCGATTTCATATTGTCGATGTAGATATAATAGGAATGTCACTTTGTTTAATAAACTGCTATTATTTGAAATAAATGTTCACAAAAAAAGAACAATAGCTTATGCTTTCTGCGCTACCTCTTACCTTTGTCACCATTGTCGAAGCAGGCTCTATAACTAAAGCAGCAGATACCTTAAACCTCGCAAAATCGGCTGTTAGCCAAAACCTGAAAAGGCTAGAAGAGCAACTGGGCGTCAAACTCGCAGCTCGCACCACCAGGCAACTCTCGCTCACACCAGCGGGTGAGCGCTATTACAAACGCTGTAAGGAAATGCTCGCACTTTCAAACCGGGCGAGCACGGAAATGGAAGACTTCGGTGCCGCACCCGCCGGGCCAATCACAATTACTGCACCTCACGCCATGATGACGCCGATAATAGCACCAGCATTACTTAAAGTACGCAAGCGTTTTCCTAGACTCATACCAAAGGTTATCGCTGACGATAAGCGGCTTGACCTTATTGGCAATGGAATTGATATTGCAATTTCCGTAGGCGACCTACCCGATAGTAATTTAAAAGCCAGGCGAGTAGGCACATTGCAAGACACACTATGTCTAAGCCCCGGACTTTTTAACGAGCTAACAAACAACCAAGAAGTATTGGAAGAGAATCTACAAAACTTACCTTATATCGCGCATTTTCGTGAAGGAGAAACAACATCAGTAGAACTTACTTCAAAACAGACGGGAAAAACACTTCGACTCAGCTTTCAACCCACAGTTAAATGTAACACCATCGAAGCACTCGCTAGCTTCGCTCGGGAAGGCTTAGGCGTGGCACTATTACCAGATATTGCGATAGCACAAGATTTAAAAAAAGGTCTACTAGTACGCCTACTGCCAGAATACAATCTTAAGCCTCTTCCTATTTACGCCGTACATGTTTATGAAAAACTACCTCCTTTATCTGTATTAGAAGTTATTACAGCAATTGAGGAAGCAATGACTACCGCCAGCCTTGATGATTAAAACTGTTTTTTACGAAAACATCACACTACATAATATTCTAGCTTCGCGAAAAACAACCTAAGGCTCTACATTAGGTATGTTATAAAAAATAAAAATTATTACTTTTTAAAAATAATTTAAAAAATGTCATCTCTATTGCCATCTCTTTATTTCTATCCTCTATCTTTAGATTGCTAATAAATCAGCAAACTTTCTATTCATTGATTAATTAACGGATTCTTATCATGAAACTTTCAAAATTAACGCTAACGACTTTTTTCTTATTAGGTATTTTTTCGATAAATACATATGCAGTCGATAGATATACCTACACAGCGTTTAAACATCAAAGAGGCACCAGTGTAAACATTCCCGAGAGTGTTGTAACGAATTTATGTGCAGATTCAGATGGATGTAAGATTAGAATTTCAATGTATGACTGGGATGGTTTACGCCGCACAGCTTCAAGAGAAACATTATTCTTCTACAACGAAGACAACGGAAACTGGCGCGACTCTTCAGGTGACACACAGGGTACAAGTGGTAATGGCGGAACACAACATATCGAGCAAGCCTGGGCCTGCTATTTTACAGATGGAAACTATAGTGCCTGGACAAATCTAGGAGATACAAATTCTAGCTTCTCGTTGCTCTCATGGAATCAATATAACGCAGACTGCAGTGTAACGTTTATTGACTGACAATCACCTATAGCGGAGAAACTTTAACTCTCCGCTATAACTAAAGGATAAATAATGAAAGCTACACCAACATCAAAATTTTATATGCTAGTTACATTTACTTTTATACTAATAGTTATTTTTTCATTTCCATTTTTCGATTTCACAAGAAGCCAATATAAAAAATCTCTTTTGCAGGATACGAAAGCAAAAAACGACAAACACATTTTTCAATCTTCAAAAAATGAAATTTCAAAGGGGTCTATCAATATGGATATAGATAAATATAGCAATATTAACAAGGAAAAATCTACAGATAGTGAAGTTTATGAAGAATCCAATTCTGTAGAACTAAGCCACAACAATGTAGAGCCAAGTTATAATAATTTTGAGCAACAGGGTATTGGGCCGTACGCAGATCAAATAAACCTAATCAATGAGGAAAGTAATTGTACAGAAATATGCGCAACTACACTAAGTGTAAAGGCTATTGCAAAAGGAGATTTTGCCCAACAAGTAAATCAAGATAGCATTGAAAAACAGATTGCTATAAATAGAATAGTATTATTTCACAAAACTAAAGGGATCGAATTAAAAAGCAAAGGTAATCCACCACCAACAGATGTAGGCGCTTACATACTACCCGACCAATAGAAATAACCTCATACACTAAATATCTATAATATTTAGTTTGACTTAGCTATAAGGAAGTAATTATTAAAGAAGATAGCATCGACACTATTACTTGTTAACAACAATTTAACATATAAGGCGTTAAACGATTAAAACTCAATATAGTTCACAGAAAACTTAATAATTTGACTAGTTATTAAATTTTTAGCATATAAAACTTCAGTCACCTTTAACTTGCTGAGACGAAGCATCAAGATCTGACTCTTTTATAACAGCTTTTTGTAAGATTAATGTATTAGGGTAAGTTATTAATTCGTTCCCCTTCTTTATAAGAACATGGAAGAGAGTAATCTCTTCTATTACCCCTGCAATATCATCGTCTTTGTCAACCACACGAATTCTATCACCAACCCGATAAGGGAAACCGAAAAATATAACAAGGCTTGCCGTAATATTACTGAGAATTGACCATTGAGCAAAAAGCGCAACACCAAGAACAGCAAATATAGAAGATAGAAAAATAGAAATTTGTGAATACTCAACACCTAAAAAAGTGATCAAGAGAATCGAATAAAAAACCATTAAAGACATGCTTATAGTCTTTGCAATATATTTTGTCCGATAAGGGCTGACGGATCGAGAAGATGCAAACTTAGCTATCGCCGAATTTGACAACTTCACACTTATCGAAAAAGCGACAATTACTAGTAAAATAATAATAAAAATTCTCATTTTCTATCTATTAGCTCCTATAAAGCACCAAACTTTTCATGTAAGCCTACTTAATTCTAACTCTAGCTTTGAATTAATTTCAAATGTGGCGTTTTACGCTAATCTACCCGTTGAAACCATCCTGCTTAAAGACAGAGTGATAACGAAACTCCATGGTCTCTTGTAGGTGGCTCAAGTCGGCCTTAAGCATAAACCTGCATACAGTATATTTTTTATACATTAAGAGCAATACACTATTGCCAGAACCATCGGTTCTAAGCTCGGTAATATATAAGTAAACATAAGTTTACTAAACAGCTTTACTCTTTCCAATGCCATTACACATTACATCAGAAAGGCGCAAGCGCTTACAAGCCAACGCGTTTTCAAAAATACGAGCGATCGCCAAATCCGTTACTAAAGGCACCAGCACCACAACACTTACTTTATTAATCGCTTTTGGCATCGCGGGCGTTGTCACTACGACGGTTTTAATACGCTCAAGAAAAAAATAAGCAGAAATGTAGGTTTCATCATTATGTTAGGAGAATTCACCTTACAACCCAATGAAGACAAGCATATTCAAGTCGAAGGCTAGTTTTTATTATTAGTCTAGAGATCATCGCGTTTATTGGTAGTCAGACCACAACACTTATTATACGTTTAATTCGCTAATGAATATTTTATTTTTTATAGGATTAGGGTTAATGGGAATTGTATAGATATCACGCCGACATTTACTGCGAGGTATTCGCAGTAAATGTCGGCAATATTCGCCGTAATGAAATCGAATGGGAAGGGATACAAGCCATTCAAAATGATAAAGACTTTGTACAGTTTAACTCCCCTGAATACGGTTTTAGAGCGATGGCAAGAACATTGAGAAGCTATCAGCGGCGCGGTGTTTTAACGGTGCGAGATATTATTAACACCTATGCTCCCGCAAGTGAAAACCATACCGCAAATTATATTAGGTTTGTGGCAAGACGTTTAGATGTCTCACCTGATCAACCTTTAGAGGTGAATCGTAGGATGTTTGAATTAATAAAAGCCATTACTGTTTTTGAAAACGGTTCACGCTTTGAAAATCATTACGATGATACAACCATTCAAGATGGTATTGTGCTAGCGTAATGTAAACCCGGAGCTTAATAAATAAGGAAAAATGAAAAGATGAAAAGACGAAGCACAAGAACCACAAAAAAAGCCCGTAAAGGTCGCGATAGTAAAGGCCGGTTTTTAAAAGGTTTTTACCAACCCTGCACTAAAGGGGCAAGGATTCGCAAGGTTCGAAAACAATGTTAGATTAAAAAAGTGTCAACGATCACATATGAAAAAAATTGACATTAAAAATTTTATTATGACGCCCATGCTCCTTGGGCTATATTTCAATGACATGTAGAATTTTGCGCCTCTAGTATTTGTATCTTATGGGTACAAGTAAAGATTTTCTATCATGATCAGGCATTAAGGAGGATACCGCTATTCACCCTCGAATTATTCGCGTCATGTTCAGCTATATACAAGTAATATCCCGTAGCTTTGAACAACCCCATCCCGCCGCTACATTAAAAAAGTTTCGTGAACCGCTCTCATTACAAAACTTTATTACAGGCTACGGTGGCTATTCACAGTCATTTTGGAAAACATTTATTCATGATGTGTTACCCCATGATGCTTCATGGAGCATGATTGCACATTGTCTATATAATCAAAATGTACGCTTTTACGAGTTGCCGAGTAAAGATAGTGCACCCGTCACGCATAACGGTAAAGGTACCGGCTATGTATTTTTTCAAGGGCCGGAAAGCCTCCCTTCCGAAGCATTAGACGGCATGACAATGTTAGACAGTGAGAAAGCGCAAACGATTATGGCGACGGTGAAAGCTGATGCGTCGTACTGGAAGCGCTGTTTAAATCATGCTGGAATAGTAGAAGGATATTCACCTTTAGACGATGGATTACAAGATAAAATAAAATCCTATTTAGCTTCTGGTAAATTACGAGCATACAGTTTTTCTTATAAGCCTAAAATGTCCGCAACGGGTGAGTCTTCCTCAACCGTTGAGAATCATGTGCATAAACCTGTGCCGCTTGCGCCGGAATCACCCTCTAAGCCAACAGCACAGCCTCAAACCAGTACGCCAGGACAAACACCAGTAAACAACACACCTAAAAAGGATGATGTCACCGTGTTAGATCCTGGTGAAAAAGGCAACTGGAATGCTGAGCTTAACGGTAAGCTTAAGCCCGAACATAAGTACCAAGTAGGCCCGTACCTCTATGAGACCGATGACCAAGGCCGTATTAATCGTGTATCGGGTACGTTAGACTTAGAGAAGCGCGATAGAAACACCTACCAGCAAACCAAAGCAGGTAAGGAGGACGGGATTAAGGATGGTTTAGCTGATGACGAGGGCGGTCATATTATCGCCTCGATTTTCAACGGGCCAGGTGAGCAAATTAACTATGCGGCAATGGATGGCAACCTTAATAAAGGGGCTTGGAAGCGAATGGAAAATTCGTGGGCTGAGGCTCTAAAAAAAGACCCTCCAGAGGTAGTTATTGTTGATATTGACATCATATACGAAGGCGATAGTAAACGACCAGAAGCTTTTGAAGTGTTCTACGAAGTAGATGGTAAAGAGAAATTTAGAACTTTTGAAAATGTTGCGGGAGGCTAGCAATGGAAACAACAGTTGATCATATATACAAGTCTGTAGCTCAAGAAATGATAAATAATATACCTGATGACTGGAGCCTGTCACATTTAGATGTTGAGCGCGAAGCCGGAGATACAATAGGCTTTTCTGGTGGGTGGACTAGTAAGCAAGGTCAGTTTAATTCGTTCAAGTTTCGTGAATTTAAGAATAGACGAATGCTGGTTAAGAATTTTCATAAGTTGCATGAAATCACCACAGAAGGCGGTGCCAATAAATGGAACAAGGCCAAGTTTGTTTTAAAGCCTCAAGGAGAATTTGAAATTAATTTCGAATGGGATCAATCCTTAGCAGATGAAATAGAAGCCCTATCTAAAGACTAAAAATTCAACAACAATAGCCCACTCTAAAGCCAGCTCAATAGCTGGTTTTTTTGTGCTTTTTGGGTGTCCAAAAGGAGTCCACTTTATAGGGTAAAAAAGGGGGTTATAGGGTAAGACGCTTTTTTAGCGCAGTATGTAAGTGCTTGATTTTATTGATAAAGGGGAATAAAGGGTAGAAATAAATGGCGGAGAGCTTTAGTAAAAGTTCGAACCAATTCTTCGAGACGTTAGAGGAATGGAACACCTATCTAGAGGCCGAAGTACCAGAGGTTTACCGACCAGATGATCCAGCACCTTAACCCCACATATACAGCAGAGAAGTGACTGCTCAAAAGTTGTACTGCGCCTTGCTACCATTTTCTAAAATACTTTCCCGTTCACTCATCATGAACCTGTTATCCTTTTATCACTCAACGCAACAGGACTAATAATGATGACAGAACGCACCGCACAAAAGCCCCATGTGTGTGTCTATGGAGATTTAGCCAATTTGATGAATTTGGGAGGTGATCTGCCATTAGTATCAGAAACTCTAAACTGCCCGCCAAGTTATGAGAGCAACACCTATCAGGGAATGAACAGCTCATCATTGCAAGACCTCCATTCCCTAACGCACATATGTTTGGATTTGGAGGTATGACAGCGTGGTAAGTACATCTAAAAATTCAAAATCAGAGTTTGAAGCCCAACTTACCGCAGCACTTATGCTACAGACTAATGCGCTTGTTTCAATCAAAACAGTGACAAAGCTCTGTAGTTTGTCCCGGCAGGAGATTGATCGCCGGGTATATAATGGTACATTCCCAAAACCGCAAAAGCTATCCAAGCAAGATAATGCCATCCGCAAAGCCTTTCGCTTACATGACATCCAAATCTGGCTTGATGATCCGCATAATTACCAGCAATAAGAATACTGTTTAACCGATTCTGTCCCACACTAAGTGAGTAGCCCAATGAGTAGCCTGAGGTTTTTTCAAACTTTTGCCATAAAGCCACTCCTTGCATAAACCATTGAAAAACTTAGGAAAAAATGGCGCGCCCGGGAGGAGTCGAACCCCCGACCTTTTGATTCGTAGTCAAACGCTTTAACATTTAAATAATTGATATGTGCCTTAGTGACAAAGGCTTTTAAGGCATTGGAAAGCCTTATTTCTTCAGCAAGATAAATTTTCCCAAGATAAACCAATAAAAATGTTAATAAACAACAAGTTAATTCGCTTTTTTGTTGTACATACTGCCTCATTATGACCATATTGTAAGGGTAATTTGAGTAGCCCAGTGAGTAGCCCAAAAAGGATTTGGACTAGCTGACTCCAAAAGTAACAGCACAAGGAAAGGTGACGTCATGAAGTTTATCGACTCTGTTATTCGCAATCTAGAACCCTCAGATAAACGTCAAGTCTTCTGGTGTGACGATAGTGCTGGATTTGGGCTGCGTCTTACTCCTAATGGAACAAAAACCTTTGTTTATAAATATATGCTTGGGCGCAAAAGCCGCTGGCTCACCTTAGGTAAATATCCGCAATATTCTATCCGCAAGGCACGCCGACAATATGATGAATATTATGAACAAGTAAATGATTACCGGCGTGATCCAGTTGAAGAAATTCAACAAAAAAAAGAGGCCAATAAAGGTATACCAACGTTTGCTGATTTTTTACCCACATATGAAGAAGTCATGCGCCTTAAAGGTAAAGCTACAATAGATCATGAAATAAAAATCTTAAACTGCCACGCAGTACCTGTTATAGGCAATAAACCTCTTAATAGCGTCACAAGTAGCGATATTGACGATATTCAAACCAATATTTTAAAAAGCGCTGCAAAACAAAAAAATGCTTCGCGTGGCGGCAGGTCAGCCGTCAAACACACACTAGTTTACATCAGCCAAGCATTTGAACTAGCGAAAAAGAAGCACAAAAACGTTGTTACAAACAATCCTGTCAACGATATTGAATCGCTTGGTGAAGCAGGTGTTAGAGAACGAGTTTTAAGTTTTCAGGAAATCTGGCACTTTTGGCACAATGTTGAAGATTGCTCTTCACCTGTTACCGCAAAAGCGCTTAAGTTTTTATTGGTGTCCATGCAACGCAGTAATGAGGTACGCTTTATGCGCCATGATGCTATTCAAGATAACATCTGGCATATGCATATGAGCGATACAAAAAATAATACAATACACCGCGTGCCTTTAACGCCCTTAGCGCACCAACTTATCAAACAAGCAATGGTCTTTACGGAGGCTTGCCCTTATGTTTTTGGCGCAACCCGCGCTTCTAAAGCTCCAAAACAACCTAAGCCTGATTTAATTCCTCTTGGTCAAACTGCGTTTTCTCAAGTAACACGCAAGAATAAAGATAAATTAAATATAACAGACTTTAAGCCTCATGATTTAAGGCGCAGCGCAGCTACATGGATAACGGCTGTTGGCCTGCCTAAACTGTATGCTCGCTTGATGCTTAATCACAATGATGGTGATAACGATGTAACAGGTGAAGTTTATGTACAATATTCCTATGACTTTGAAAAACGCAAAGCTGCGGATGTATGGCAATTTATTCTAGAACAGGTTATTCATTGTAAGTATGTAGATGATGTTCCCTCACTAGATGAGATGAGAAAACAGGTAAAACAATCAGGACTACTATAATATTGATGAAGACTAAAACCTAAAAGGTTACAAAGCTTAGTCCTCTAATGTCACCCTGATAATGTCGAGTGTTACCGCATATTCTTTGCTGTCAGTCGGATAAGTGATAGCAAGGATGCTGAGGTCTTTAATGATTTCCGCTTTGCTTAGATCGTTGGCAATGCCGTATGCAGCGATCTTCGCCACACGTTTTGCGTAAGCCTCGGTAAGCTTTAACTGCGTACAAAGATGTACATAAATGGCATTATATTCATTTTGATAAAAATCCATCTTCATTCCTTTCTAAATTGTTCGATATGGTTACGCAGAGTTTGTTCAAATGGGGATAGGTCTTTGCCGATCACAAGACGCTGTATATGTTTTTGCGAACGTGAAAGCTCGGCGATCATATCCGCATAGAGAATAAGATAATCACGGTAATGGCCAATTTGCTTGATCATCTCAAGTTCATCCTCTTGGGGGCTTAAACAGCGGGGATCATGGCTCATTGTGCATACTCCAATACTGGATCGGCTTGAGCATTTAATTCACGGCTCAGTGTCCGCGTGGATATGCCAAAATGAGCGGCGATTTGTCGGTGGGTGATGTCGGGTTGCCACGCTAAGACATAGCGGATAAAAGAAGACATGGCAGGCAGAAGCTTGCGCGGTCTGCCAACATGAACCCCTTTTTCTTTGGCAATCGTCATACCGTCTGTGGTGCGCTCTGCATTTAAATCTATTTCAAGCTGGGCGAAGCTGTTACTGAGAATATATAAGCATCTTCCTATAGCACTACTGGTTTCAATATGCTCGGTCAGGCTACGCATCTTGATACCCCGCATATCAAAGAGTTCTAATATATCAAGCGCATGTTTAACCGAACGAAAAGCGCGATCCATTTTCCACATCACCAAAACATCATCGGCTTTAAGAATATCTAAGACACGCTCGAACTGCGGCCTATGCAATGCGGTGGCAGACACGCCAAAATCTTTATAAATAATGTCGCACCCGGCTTTTTTGAGTGCATGGAGTTGCAGATCAAGATTTTGTTCTTTCGTGCTGACCCGCGCATAGCCAATAAGTGCCATAGGTTTTTACCTTTTTCACAATAATTTTTAAATACCTCTTGCTCTTAAAGGGTAGACAAAAGGGAACCCTTTTGTCGTATAGACATAAATACGCCGAGTCAATGAAAAAAGGAGTTTATGACGTCAAAAACGCCTATAAAATCCCGCATTTTAAGGAAAAATTAGTCTTATGGAATTGTGACAAAAGGGTTCCCTTTTGTCCTGTTTGCATAAGTTGAGCGCCCTTGATGACAGGCGGTAAGCTCTCTTGAAATATTTAATGATTTGTATGTTTGTATTTTTCTTCCTCGCGGCATGTAAGCCTATGGGAATGGCCTATGCCGAAGGATTTCAGAATAAGGATTTTTTAAATTTGCCAGAGGCACATCAAAAATTTTGGATACAAGGTGCAATGCACGCTTTGGGATTAGTTGCATCAGGGAAAAGCGAAGAGACTGGGAAATGTGTGATTGACTGGTATTTTGGTGATAAGCGCGCCGAACGCAACGGCCTGATTTTGGCAAGCATGAGAAAATACCCAAACTCTTATCCCAGTGCTATTTTTCTGGCTCTGACAGAACGTGTGTGTGGGACGTACCGAAAGTGATTACAATTTAAGATCAGGAACGGCTGAGGGATTAACATGTGTGACCTCCAGTTCCTGCTTGCTCTCCGTTTTCGGGGATACGTCCGCATGAATAGCTTGAATTTCTGCGGTAAAGGCTTTTATCTCATCAAGTGATAAGGGATTATTTTGATCTTCAAACGCTTCGCGAATGTCACCGAGGCGTTGCTCATGCGCTTGTATGTGGTCGTAGTGCGCTTGAGCTTCTTCTAATTTCTTTTTGCTGGCTTCACTTTGTAAAGCATCGTGTTCTTTTTGCGCTTTGGATAGATGTTCATTTGCCAAATTCAAAGCATCATATACCGCTTGGTCAGCTTCGTTTAAAGTGGATATTGCATGTGTCCACGCTTCCCGATATTCAGGGTTTTGCATGAGTAGCGCAAGCTCAGATAATTTGCGTTTTTCTTCTTTGTGTTGCTTTTCTTCACGGGTTTTATTTTCAAGGCCAAAACGTTTGATGCGGCCTGTATTCTCATGACCTGAACGTTCAGAATTTAGATCATAATGATCATCATCGATTTTTTTTAGACGGGCGCGCATGTTGATGCGGTCAAACTCTTTATCCATGCCGCCCCGCAATCTGGGCAAAAGCGAATATCTCTATAGAGATATTATAATCAGATTTAACAGGGTTAAATCTGATTACTATGTCCTTATTCTTTCTCATATCTCACCCCGATGTCCCAACCACCCGTTAATTACGTTAATAAATGGTTATATTTATTCTAAAGCACGGGGTTTAACAAAGAGTTAATATTACAGTAAGGATGAGAGGTTTAACTGACCACGACCAAATTTTTCTTATAAGAGAATGACTGCTGTTTCCACAAAACGGACGTTAACGTCGCATTTACCGGCTTGTTCGGTGTAATACTTGCCGTACGATTGCTATCGAGTTCAACCAATTGTTATGTGCAGTCCCTAATGAACCTCGGCTATCTCCTTCTCTTAAGTACTTCTTACTTGATTGTCCGTAATTGAAAGATGGATGCCGTCCCAAAATTTCGCAAGTAATTGTAGGTAACGTTGGAAACTATCTGACATCTCCAAGAAATCTGATTCACTATTACAGTTACGAGCGCACATTGTGACAGCTTGTTCCTTGTGTTCCTTTTCTGCCCTGCCTAGATGAACATAAAAATATTCTGAGACATCATGAAAGTCATCGAACTCATATAGTGGTTTGTAATTCCTGAACCCTTCATATAGCAAACCAATCTGCGTGTATCCATGCCACTCTTGGGCAAGTATAGCTCCACACGCACTTAGTGCGCCCTTTTGGCAAAGGGACTCAGTTTCTGCTATGAACTCTTTGGTAGTATCCAAGATCATCGATTCATCTATGGCGTCAAAGCGCCAACTGCTATCAATCTTTCTACCAAGTGAATTAATCCAACGATGCAAAACTCGTACATGTACATTTTCTGAAAATCCCGCCCCCAGTTCATCAGAAAGATTGTGGAGTAGCTGAATTTTTGAGTTCCAGTCGTCTATAGAAACTAGAGCCACGGAAAGCCTTCTCGTTGTTGCATGCACTCGATAAAAATAGTTATGAGAAAATTTTCGAAATTCAATCTCTGTGAATGGGCGTGAAACCCACAACTCATAGAAACTATTTTTTAACGCTTGATGAATAAAAACTGTATTGGCTAGCTCCCTAATTCTGGATTCGTAGCGTAGCGAAACATTATCATTTGGAATAAATGATAAATTCTTACTCTGTGAGTTGTCATTATACGACATACTTGTACCCCACAGCGAATGCGAGAATCACTGACGATAAGTGAAATAACGCATGCTTGCCTATAGTATCTCCCGAAGTAATTAGGAGCAGAATGGAGTTTAGCGAAAATACAAGGGCGATCGCCAGATCTAGACTGAATGTAAATAGAGAAAGCATGGCCGCCACCACACAAAGGCTTACCTCAATCCATCCAATAGCTCTTGCGTCAATCTCGGACCGAATTCTCCTAATTGGTAACAGGATAAACCCTATATATACCAATATTCCACTTATAGCTATGGTGGGTATGATTCCAACAAGTGGAATGAATGCAATACTGATCGCCATTAGTACAGCAATAAAAACTGCAGTTAAGCCAGTGCGACCACCTGCTTTAACTCCAACAGCACTTGATACGAAAACTGCAACGCTTCCTGCGCCGAAAACTGACCCAAAGATGTTCCCTAGGCCGTCAGAATACAATGAACGGCTAAGTTTTGTTTTACTTTCTTCATCATTAAACAACTCGCTGCCATCAGTTTTGTCGCTTTTTAGTGCTTGAAAAAGCCCTATATACTTCCCAACCCCTGCAAAAAAATCAATAACAAAGAAAACGATAACAGCAATGAAAAAATCAATGCTACTCACTACCTTAGCTATTGCCGAAAACTCTATTGCCCCAACATAAGAGAACAATTCAGTGGAAAATTCCGCCTCAGACACACCTCGATGGCCATACAAAAACGCAATAATAGATGCGGCTAGCAAACCGATTAGAGGTCCAGGTATATTCTGATTATTAAACAACACTGAAACGAATAGACCTGCCCCCAGTATGACTAAGCCTTCGGTATTTAATGTAAGGGCAGAGAAGAGTCCATTTTGATATTGAATTAGGTTTGCTTGTTTTAGCCCTACTGCTAATAGAAATCCACATAAAGCCGCCAAAACACCATAAGATACGAGTGGAGATACGCTATCAACTATTTTTCCTTTAATTGAAAACGTCGTCATTATCAGAGATAGTGCCCCTGAAAGGAGAACGGCAGCCAACGCTTGTTCAAAAGTCAAACCTAGAGTAAGTACAACATAACCGACGAAAAACGTCGTAATTGATGGCACCGGCGCTGCCGCGAAAGGTGCCTTTGCCCAAAGCCCCATAACTAGTGTTGAAAAAACAGCGGTTAACACCGTTGCTCCAAATACAGCTGTTATGCTCACACCATCAATTTTGGCGAGCAAGATCGGATTTAAAAGAAAAATGTATGACATTGTAAGGTACGTAGACAGTGCAGCCACGAACTCTACTGTGATATTGCTTTTTGAAGTGTTCATTCTTTTTTGCCCCCTTTAAACGTATCAAGGCTTTTGGAAACGATTTTTGCAAAAGCGTCTCCGCTGATCAGTTTTCTTAGGACTAAGCCCACAAATATGAGAAACGCAGAAAATCCCAATGGAATCGATGTGCCTCGTTCTTGCTGGGCGAGGCTCCACACTCCGAGGCAGCTGCCGCCGATGAGAAACATTGTTCCAACGATGTCTAACGCACTCTTGTTTTCGTTAAGGGTCAATGCATGAAATGCGATTGCCGCTGGGAATGGAATAAAATCTTCTAGACTATAGTAGTCATCTGAAATTTTTATCATGATAAATACTAGTGACGCCGCATATACGATAGCGTAGAGTATTCTCCATATTTTCGATTCTAAGCTACTCTTGTCAGTCATACATCTCTCTTTCCTTATCTAAAATTATCTAAAGATGGCACTGGCTTGTTCTACTTGACTAACTTCTACATAAATGTGGGTTGAATCGTCTGGATAGTACCAGTTTTGCGAGTGCGGCCAAATTTTCTGCGAACATATGAGTCTATTAGGCGAAATCCGTATTTTACTTGCTTAGGAGGTTTCCATATAAGTAGATTTTTGCCCGCTTTGGGCGATACTACGCCGTTAGTTTGCACGTTATCCAATGTCTCCTAAGGGCTGTAGATTCAACCGGTCGCTGCAACACACGCCATTCGCTATCAGTGTAAATTAACGACTATTTATTACGTATAGATTTAGATGCCACAATTTAAAAAGAATAAAGGGCTGTTCTAATAAAAAATGATGAAACTAAGTTTAAGAGATTGCTTTTAAACTTCTGGTTTAATATCGATGTATACCTATTGTGTTTCCACAACTCCGATACTCATCCCTTAATTTCCCGACATTCGCTTAAGAACATCTACACATCTTAAATATGAATTTCGTTGACAACCTGTTAATTTTTGCGTCATATAATAAGAAAAAGCGGTGATGATTGCCGCAAGTTCATGGAATATTAAAGCACCGATAGGAGCGCTTCAATTATTTGGAGCGCTTTTATTATGCAATAAATCAGCTCCAGTAACAGAACAAGTTCTGCCATACCATCATCTCCTTTCTGCTGTTATTCCAGAAAGGATTTTCTGGAAACCCGAGAAATCCTTATGCATCCGCTTAAGATTGGGTTTCACAAAAAAATGCGGCAACCACCACCACCTATGGTTATGCCGATTCTCCAAACGCTAATCAAGATAAATGATGATGTTCCCTTATGAAAAAACATTGTTTTCGGAGCCGCGCAAGGCCAATAAAACACGGTGAGGGTTCTGCCGGAATACCCCCTTGCGGGGTTGTAGGCATGGTTCTCACTGTGTTTTATGATGAGGCCGCGTGGTCTCCGTACACATTGTTTTTGGTGAGCGTCCGCCGGAGGCAAAGGCAAGCAGAGCGCGGCAGACGTTAGAGATTGGAAGCCCTCTAGTCCTGCTGTCCTTTAACAGAATGAGCGACTAGCGAAGGTTGGAAAACTCGACCCCGCTGAGGCGGGGGAACACAAAAGTGAAATCTATTCCTATACAGCGCTTTTCCCAAAAACCACCATCACCTCATGTAACTTCCACATAAAGCAACACTCATCATGAAAGGACACAGATATGAGCAAACATATTTTTAAGCAGACCCTAAATGGCATCGAACATCAAATACAAATCGGCTGGGATAAACCACAACGGCAATTTTACGGTACGATCCTCGCCGCCTCAGAAGACGACACGCCCGATGGCAAAACCTATTATGATGATATTGTCTGGATGAATATCTATCCGCCTGTGGTCTATTCCCTTGAGGGGATCATACAAGAAATCACGCGGCAAGGCTTTACCATCCCAAACCAACTATTTGAGAATGTATGCGAAGACTTTTACAACAACACGGTCAATAGATTTAAATATTACGAGACAGACACACCGAAACAACAGGAACACGCACCACAACCACCAAGCTTTTAGAATAACAACTCTAAACAACCACCCAAGCCTCACACAGGCTTGGGTTAAAAAACAAGGTATGTGACAGCTTTCACAAAACCTATTATGTCTGACATCATAAACACTATCTTACATTTTCGCGCCAAACTGATAGTAAACCGGGCATGTTAAAGTTTAGCCATTCATAATCAAATTCTGCATAAGGATATTTATGGCTCATCTAGAACCATCCGATCATATAAAAAACACTCACCTTAAGTCCCTCCTTGATGTTGTTTTTGAGCAATCACAAAAAGAATTAAAACATATGCGCTCACAGCTAGATTCAGATTCTCAGGAGCTTGCAAAAAAAGAGCGCGAATTTATGTTTAAAGAGTGCGCCAAGCTTGAAAATATTGGAAAGCTACAATCAAAACTTGACGCATACCGAGAGGCTAACTCAAGTATGACACCTGCTCAACGAGCTAAAGAATGCTTGGCTACGGATAACTCGGAAAAACTTGGCAATCATTTACGTGCGATTGGACAATTTCGGTGTGGTTTTCGGTGGCAAGCACATCATATTGTGTGTAGCCGTCACGGATCACATGCAGCAGCAAGGTTTATTCTGCTGGCTTATATGCTCATTAATGATCCATTTAATGGCTGTTGGTTACCGCAAAAACACAAATATGCTCAAGGAACACCCTATCCTAATGCGGTGGGGCATGTATATCTTCACACAAATGACTATGCACAATGGGTAACAAGAGAAATTCGACCTGCAAATAACCTCAGTGATTTAATCAGGCGTTTGCAAGGAATACGGCTAAAGCTTATTGATGCACGGAATTTACCTGATATCCTAACGGCAAAAGGCAAACAGGATTTACGAACAATCCGCTAGGACATAAGTATTTATGAGTATTTACCGCATTCATTCCGACATTCAAAACTATATGCTTTTCACTGTTGACGATCTTGATGTTTACACAAAAATGGAGAGTTTTAATATTCAAGCATTTGGACAATCATTACCTTTTGAATGGCAAGCACCTAAAGCTAATTTTCTACCAAGTGATAGCGGCTCAACTGAGAAGCCAGATATGACACAGTGGACTGATACTATCTTAGTCTTAAACAAAAAAGCTGTAGATCATTTAAAAAATATACTGGAAACAACCGGAGAACTATTTCCGTTAGTTGGGTCATGTAAAGATTACATGTTGTTTAACTCTACGCAAAGACAAGGCAATGACATTATTAACCTTGAGCAAAGCACATCATCATATTTTGAAGATGGCGCATGGGAGCGTGTTGAAAAGCTCGTTTTTACCAAGGCTGCACCAAATATTGTACCGCCCCTGTTTACAATCGAATATGACAGGGGATGTGTTTTATATTGTACCGATGCTTTTCGTCATGATGTTCAAAGACTAGGACTATCCGGGCTTGCCTTTCAATTAGAAATTTGTGAATAGCGGCTATTTCTCAAATCCTTCCATCCTTATTCATCCTCGCATCCAAGGACGTTTCCTTGGCCGTTATCCACTGGCGACACAGTGGTCAAAGTCCAGAGCCGAAACGCTGGCGGCATCCAATCGGCGCACGGTTGGGTGACCACCGGAAATAATGAAGTGGCAATGACACTCTGTATTGGGGCGAGGATCACATTGCGCTTCCATAAATTCAGCTAACTTCGAGGAGTTATGCTTTTCTTCTAATCGCTGGCGCTCTGTCATTGACATAGCGCCCATACGGTACTGCTCAATACCACTTTGAATATCTCCTTGGGTCTTAACAAAATTCAAACCTGATATCGTCGGGTTTTTAATATTTGCAAAAGCTTCGATCGTCCGGTCAACCCGGTTAATCTCGTAAACTTTTAAAGTGGTCGACGGAATGGCCATAGATAAATCCCTGTCTCGATTATATAAACAGGGGATTCTATCAGTTGAAAAATATGGTAAATCATTGATTTTCAATAGAATGTCGCTTTTCGTGCCTTTGATTAGTAGTTCTGATTTGAATCACATTGTATGTAGGCTTGACTCAAATTATTACCACTAGTAAGATTATCTTACCACTCGTAAGAAAAGGAGCGCGTCATGGATATAAAAGAGCTAGAAAATGCAGTAATTCTTTGTTTGCAAGAAAACCTCGAACTTTCAGGAGAACCAGTTCCTCCTATTACAAAACACACAAAGCCAGCCAGTGACCTTAGTGGTTTTGATAGCTTGAGAACTATTGAAGTTCTGATATCTTTGGAGGACAAAGTAGGTTGTGATCTTCCCCCCGATAAGCTGTTTGCGGGTAAAAAGTTTGAAGAGTTAACTGTTTCGTCAATTGCACAAGCAATTGACAAAGTAAATAAAGGTAGTGGTAAATGAGTAAAATAGAAATCGCCGGTAGGCTCCGTTCAGCACGAGAGATGGCAGGCTTGTCACAGGGACAGGCGGCCAAAAGGCTTGGTATGCACAGGCCGACTATTAGCGAGATCGAGGCAGGTCGAAGAAATGTAAAATCGGATGAATTAACAAAATTTGCTGATTTATATAGGGTTGAAATAGTGTGGATAGCTGAAGGCAAGGTCAGTGAAGAAAAAATAGACCAGTCTATTCTCGCTGCGGCAAGAGAACTAAGTTCAATGAAGGATGAGGATATAGAAACTCTGATTAATACCATCAAAATGATCAAAAGTTCAGGAGGCGCGGATGGAAAAAATTAGGGCGATACAAATCTCTTCCAAAGCGCTTAAGGTTCGTAAGACGTTTCTTGGAGCCGCCGCCCATCAGCCAATTTGCCCTTATGCACTCTGTGAAGCAATGGGGTTTGAACTTAAGTTCGTAAGGATTCCGTCTTTTGAAGGGATGTATGTTGCAAACCAAAACCTTGTCCTCATATCAGCAGAAAGACCTGAAGGCAGAAAACGTTTTACTTGTGCCCACGAAATTGGACACCATGTTTTAGGACATGGGACAGCTATTGATGAAATGCTGGAAGATGGCTCAGATAAACAAGAGGAGCAGGAAGCTGATTTCTTTGCCAGTATGCTTCTTATGCCCTCATCCGCAGTAAATCTGACATTAAAAAGATACGGGGTCGAGGCAGAAAATATTACACCAAAAGACGCCTATATACTCTCCAAATATTTTGGTGTTTCGTATCGAGGCTTTATTGGCCACATAACTTATAACCTTCGTATCATTACGTATAAACACTATCAATCACTTAAAAACGCAAAGCTGCCGGATATTCGATACGAAATAATCGGACAAAAAACAAAAAATCAGATATTTTTCGTAGATCAATGGTGGGACGATAAAGCGATAGAACTAGAAGTCGGTGACTTTATAGTATCCAAAAAATCGCTTGCAGTAGATGGTCCTAATATAATTGAGCTTGCATTAAGTGATACCTTCAACATATACACTGCCGTAGCACCTGGCATTACACGCCTATTCAATGACAACTGGAGTTGTTTTGCAAAGGTTAGCCGTCTTAAATTTCATGGGTTTTATCAATACAAGTATGACGAGGATGAAGAATGATCTTTCATGGAGACACGGCTATTGAATGCTGGCTAAAAATTTTGATAGAAATCGCTGACGGGAAAGGAAAAGAGTTATCACCTGTTATTGCTAATTTTTCAACCGATAAAGAACCTCCTCCCTATCAAGAAAGCCTTGAAGAAGATCTAAACGAATTGCTTGAGGATGTCGGCCAAAACACTATTGAAACGACAGCAAGCACAATATTTCCTCAGAGCCTTTCAACTGGCGACCCTAAGACGCTATTCGACCGCTTCGATAACATATGGAAGTACGTCAAAAAAGACAGTCAAAATTATAAAGGGCATTATTTTAGACGGATGGTCGCTTTTAATGAAAAAGAAGGAAAGCCCATCAACCAGCTTAAGCATATCATCGATACTTACAATGGAATCGAGGGAGGAAGAAAACCAGTACACAGAAGGTCGGCACTGATTGCGCTCACCTTTGATCCAAAACTTGATCACAAAGCTCAGAAAATGCGTGGGTTTCCCTGTTTACAACAAGTATGCTTCGTTCCTAAAAAAAATGGCAAGATGGCTATCAATGGGATTTACGCAATGCAGCACCTATTTGACCGAGGCTACGGAAACTACTTAGGGCTTCAAAATTTGGGAAATTATATGGCTAGCCAAATGGAGCTGGAATTAGACGAAGTTAACTGCATTGCTAGCGTTCTTGCATTAGGAAACATGAAAAAAACGCAAGCGAAAGAATTTGCAAATAAGTATAGAGAATATGCCAAAAAAGACTAACATAATTATAAAACTTGATCCGGCCAAACCCACTAAAGCTTACGATACCTACTGGAAATTTGCGTATGAGAGGCAAAATGTATTTTATAATCGATTGAATAACTATGAGCCATATACTCTTGATTCGATCTTAAAAGAATACAAATTCACAAATGTCTATCGAGCGTGTGATAGAGTGAGCCAGTTCCTTATAAAAGAAGTTATATACAAGCACAAGGGCGATCTGTCTCATGATGATTTATTGTTGAGAATCTTTCTTTTTAAGCTTTTCAATAAAATTGAAACATGGCAATTGCTTGAAAATAAATTTGGGGAAATCACAACTACCAGCTTCAAAGTTAGCGCTTTCAAGAAGTTTCTTGATGGCGAAATGAATCGAGGTCGGACACTTTACTCAAACGCATATATGATGGCGTCTGGTTGCAAGGAGTTTGATGTCACAAGAAAGCACCACGCGCACTTAATGCTTTTAGATATGATGCTGAAAGACAATCTTGCCGATAAAATAGCCTCATGTAAAAAAATGAGAGAGGCTTATTCGATACTCCTAGAATACCCCCTTATTGGAAGGTTTCTCGCATACCAATACGTGACTGATTTAAATTACAGCACTCTGACTGACTTTGAAGAAACTGAGTTTACCATTCCCGGCCCTGGTGCGAGGGACGGGATAAAAAAATGTTTTTCAAAGCTAGGCGGATTATCCGAAACTGAAATAATTAAAATGATGTCAGATCGACAGGAGCTAGAGTTTGAAAGGCTTGGTTTAGATTTTAAAAGAATTGGCGACAGGCCGCTTCAGTATATTGATATACAGAATATTTTTTGCGAAGTAGATAAGTATTGTCGTGTAGCACACCCTGACCTTTTAGGATTTTCAGGTCGAACACGAATAAAGCAACGCTTTAAACCAAACGATGATCCAATTAAGTATTTCTTTCCACCGAAGTGGAAAGTTAAATTAGGAAGGTAAAATGGAAGTCGATGAGTACCAGGCGCTTGCCGCTGAAACTATGCAGTTTGATAAAAAGGAAAGCACTGCGCTTTCAATTGTTATGCTCGGCTTGAATGGAGAGGTTGGAGGCCTATCTACAGAGTATAAGAAAAAACTGCGTGACGGTGATAATTACGAGATATTTAAGGAGAAACTTATTGAAGAACTCGGTGATATCATCTGGTACTTAGCTTCGATTGCCACAATTGAAGACATTCCACTCTCACAAATTTTGACACATAACCTCAAGAAAACTCAAGACAGGTGGGAAGACTTGACCGACAAGGCTCAGTTAGAGTTGGAGGGTGAGTTTTTCGATGATAACTATGATGAAGATGAACAACTCCCACGGGAATTTGTTGCGGAATTTCGGGAGGGAACTGATAAGCACAATAAAAAATGTGTCAATATTTTCGTCAATGGGGAAACGTTCGGTAATACTATCCGTGACAATCATTATGAGGGCGATTACTACAGATATCATGATCTCTTTCACTTCTCGTATGTGACGGTATTGGGTTGGTCACCAACATCTAGAGGATTAATGCACAAAAAGCGTAGAAGCGATGAAAAAGTAAATGAGATTGAAGATGGTGGGAGAGCAGTAGTTATAGACGAGGCAATCTCTGCACTGGTCTTCGAGCATGCAAGAAACCATAATTTTTATGAAGGCGTCACTACAATAGATGAACAGCTACTCCAAACGATAAGGCTGTTAACTCGACATCTTGAGGTGAGCAAGGCAACTCCCAAACAGTGGGAGCAAGCCATACTGACAGGGTTTGAAGTGTGGCGGAAAATGCGTGTAGAAAAAACAGGACGAGTAATTTGCAATCTTCACGAAAAAACTATGCTGTTCGAGCCTCTAGATAATGAAGAGCATTCCTGAAAACAAGCTAGAAGTTGTCCTATAAAACCCTGTTTTCTGCATCCAAGGACGTTTCCTTGGTCGTCATCTACTGGCGACACAGTGGTCGAAGTCCAGCAGCCGAAACGCTGGCGGCATCCAATCGGCGCACGGTTGGTCTCCATGAAATGGTCATGGGATTGTTAAGGGAGCAGGAACGCTCCTTTGGCTGGTGATTAATCTGCCATCAGATTATGCAAAGGTGTGGTGCAGGAGGATATGCATATATCCTAACCCTGCGCGTGATCCAACGGTAAGACGTTGGGCATGGGGGATGCAACGGGGGCGCGCAGCAAGCCCCCTTGCCAAACTTTGTGTTTGTCTAAATCGGCACGATTTTGTCAGACAAACACACAGCTTGCCTTCGTCAAAAAAGCCATTTTTAAGCGATACAGTAATTTCTCATCAAGCGAGCATGACACGTTCATGCCGCGTCAAATGACCCTATGAAACACTTTTCCCGAAATGACATCAACCGCCTGATATTGTTCTGACCTCGATGAACCAGTAACACAAGGATGTACATATAATGACAGATGATGACATGATTAACCAAGCCCTGAATATTTTAGAAACCCGGCTATATAAACCGGAACAAAATCTTTCCAGTAGCCGAGATACGAAGAACTATCTCACCCTAAAATATGCCGAAAAAGAAAGTGAGAGTTTTAATGTTTTGTATCTTGATAACAAGCATAGGCTCATCGCATTGAAAGAAATGTTTCAAGGAACGATCAATACCGCCGCTGTGTATCCACGTGAAATTGTAAAAGCCACATTAGCATTTAATGCATCGGCGGTGATTTTATCCCACAATCATCCCTCCGGTTGCGCTGAACCTAGCGGGTCAGATAGAGAACTGACACAACAGCTATCAAAAGCATTAAAGTTAATTGATGTAAAAGTGCTAGATCATATAGTGGTGGGTGGCATGGATACCTATTCTTTTGCCGAGCATGGTATATTATAAATAAGACGTAGCGGCCTAGGAGCACTCCAAAGCCGCTACGATAATCCCCTAAGTCCCCGATTTTTACTTACCAAAATGTCGAGCAATAAGCGGGTGTTTGATACGGAAATATAAATCTAACAGCCGCAAGCGCTCCATTTTACGGCTTATACTATTGGGATGGATGCCTGTTTTATCCTCACGCAGGTAATAACCGAGCCAACGTAAATCTGGGTCGTTGCCAAAAACATCATCAAGACAGGGAATAATGAAGGGATGACCATTACGTTGTAAAACATGCCCCGGAAAATCCCGGAATGTATCGGCAAGCTCATCAAGCCATAAGCGCCGCGAAATATTGATATTTTTCACCGCCATCCACAATCGTAGATAGTAGCAGTGGCATGACAGCTCTTCCCGTGTTGCAATATAAATTACTCGTTTTGTATCTGAAATCATTTAATTTACCTTTCTGTTTGATTACGAAAGGCAGCAACTTAAACGGGTAATGACATAATGCTGGGAAAAACTGGGGAAAGTTTTGTATGTTACATGCGGGTGTAGGCATTAATATCAATAAAAGTAAACAACTTGATAAGTTACGACTTATCCTAAATTGTAGTAGCTATGACTCGAAATTATTTAGTACACTATGCTCAAGCAATAGTTTTATAATACCTAATACCCACGTTTACGAGCAATCAGTAAGGACGTTTTCAATTGAAGGAAAGCATCCAATTTTATGTAGGCATATCTTCCTTATAAAACCTTTCAAAATAACTTACATATGCAGCCGTAAGAGAAATAAACGTGTGAACTGAGTATTTGTCTTCGTTTTCTAAAACATATTGTTCGAAGAGATGATATAGAGCTTTCAGATCACCTTCTGTATCAGAATTCCTAAGCTCTTGATACTGAGTCAAATACCTTATATATATCCCTATTGAGTTTGAAAAAGAATCTCCATACATTCCGAAATTACTCTTTGCAAGCTGTGCATAATGAATGAGAACTGACTGTATCGCAAAAAAACCATATTTTTCAAAACCCGTAGCTCTCCTTTCAACAATAATATGACTAATAGTGTAATACCTGCTTGCCAATTCCAAACCAAACCTTTCAAAATTGTCATGTGCTAATGGTTGGATAATGTCAATTGCTCTCATAATTGGCTTAAGAACGGTAGCGTTATCGGCTTCACCTGCGTGATGAAGCGACATGGCGTAGTTGTTGAGTGCTATAGACAAATGAGGTGCGTATAATTGATAATCCTCTCGCACTAATTTTTCATATATATCAATAGATTCTTCGGTAAACTTTCCCCCTTTTTTGGCGCTTTGTGGGTTGTATGGATCAGTATATAAAGTACCTTGTTCCACTAAGCTTTCAGCAAGCAATTGCTTATAGTATAACTTGTCATGTAATGTGACTAATTGCCTTAATATACGAACAGACTCCTTTATACAGTTCTCAGCATTTTCAAAACTATTTAAGCTACTTAACAAAGCTGTTTTTATCTTCAAGTCCTGAGCATAATTTAATCCATACATCCTGACGTTCTTTTCCAGCAAAGGTTTCGTAATATGTAAAACTTTGTTTATTTCTTCAAGCCCGCTTTGAAAAGCATTTTTGTTGAAATAGATGTTCGCTAACAAACGTAAGCAATACAGATACTCTGGTGCATACGTTTCACCGAACATCTTAAAAGTTTTCTCATAAACTGGAAGTATCTTTTTAACAAGGCTAAAGGCTTCATCAAATTTATTCTCACTGAAGTAAAGAACTGATAAATTAAAGCAATATCTTGCCAGTTCAGCTGCGGTTATTTCCTGCTGCATATCAGGGTGATTATGGTTATCCAAACAGTAATGGAGTGAATAGGCAACCATTGGACTGAGATGGTAGGGCATATCTCTACCGGATAGATATTTAGCTATCCAAAAAGCCTTGGCAGGAAGATCTTCGACAAGAGGCTTTAAAATGCTGTCTTGCCACTCTAAACTTAAACGCACCCTCATATCAAAAACCAATCGTCCCAATTTATTAAAGTTTTCGATTACTTTTTCGTTTCTAGTCTGTAACTGCTTATCATTATCCCACATGATAACAGCTGATATCCAATTATGTTCTTGACCACCCGCCCATTTCTCAAAGCAATAAAATAAAAAGTCTGCTGCAAGGATGTCAGGAGAAACTTGCAAGAAATTGTCACCTCTAGCAAACCCACTTACTATATGATCCGCATCTGGTAACTGATATTTTAAACTCATTTCATTAATTCTTTTCACGATAACAACAAGCTCCCCTTTTGCAAACCCCTCAGAAATTGCTGCTACTGCTCTAAGTAAAAAGATACCCTCTACGGGGTAATCAACGAGCTTTTTTAGGCCAAAATATTCGGACACCTCCTTTCGAATAAAACGAATTTCTCTCTTGGTCATATAACGAATGATGTTTTGGGCGGTTAGCTCTAAAATCCCACTAGCTAATGAATCGGGTTCACTATTTATATAGTAAATGAGCGCCATAACCATTAATGGTGTTTTATGTATCAATTGGCGTTCTTGCCATTCTAGAAATTCATTTTTTTTCAAGGCTAATAAATGTTCAGGCTCATTTGACCATCGAGACTGTTCAGTATTTTTTCTTTGATATTCTAATCCATCCCACATATTTTGAGCTAATGCCCACTGTAGGTTTTCAGTACTTAGCCCCTTAAGATGAATAGGTCGATTAGACAACCTTGGAGCTTCCTCTTCAACGAGATCGATAAATTCATCATCACGAGATAACAACAACACTCTAAGTCGTTTGCTTTTAGGAATATCATCCATTTCATATACAGCTTTTAAAAATTGACGAACTGTTGTCTTGCGCTCCTCTGGATAATCAATAATCAACAAAATACCTTTGTCGTTCCAGTGCCAATGGCCTCTTAAGTCACTTGTAGCCTGTCCAGCATCCCAGCCTTTATCAATGGCGATTTCTTCAGCAAAATGGAAAGCCAATCTAGTTTTTCCAGTTCCGCCATCACCAGAAATAAGTTGTATTGACTTATCAGCATCACTATCAAGCCAATCTGTTAAATGCTTTATCTCATCATTACGACCAATAAACGGGGTGATTTGAGATGACCAGCCTAAAACAGTAGAAGGTTGTTCCAAATCGATGTTGTCATATGTGTTAGGGATAATGAGTTGCTTTTGGGCAAAACCTGGTTCAATTCTACAAATTGGAGGTTCATGTTTATTATTCGGCTTTTCCCAAATAAAGCTCAAACCATCAAAAGATTTACCTGATATGCTTGATGTTATTCCTAAACGGAGGAATTCTTTGGTGAGATAATCCCTTTTGTCTTCAATTTCTTTTAGCAATGTTTCTTGACTGTAATTAAATGCTGAAAATAAAAAGCCTCTACCTTTATTTTCTTTACTGCAAAATTCAAGGAAATTTAAAAAGCATTCAAACAACGAAATCCCTTGAGCTCGGCTAATACACTTAAATACATTCTCTATATCTTCTTTGTTCCTGAGTGTTTGATCTGAGCCGTACCTTTGAAGTTTACTTATTGACCATTTGAAAGGCTTATAAATTTCGTTGAGAGTATCATCATCTGCAATTTTATTCTTTGTATAGGTTGTAAATTTAACAAGGTGAAAACCTTCCCACTTTCCTTTCAGAGATTTTCTATCATAATTTTTATTCGGAAATTTTGCGAAGGCAGCATCTAGTCCAGTTTGTGTCATTGAAACACATATTTTATCGAACTGTTCGCTATCGTTTTCTCTAAAGGGTAAGTCATAAGGATTCACGTATATTTACCTTTCCAAGAAATTTATAGAAAGGTTAACGGTAAGCTTCTGTTATATAAAGTATATGATCTAAATAGTAGGGAAATTGACGTTTAGATCACTGTTGGGGCGCGACACTCATCCAAGTCTAATATCCTTACCATACTTAGGTTCTTCTAAATCTATTGCTGCTTGTTTTAATACGGCTTCTTCTAGTTTGACCAAAAGTTCACCAGTTTCCAATGCTCCTTCTTCTGGGTTCTCTTGGTCACCATAAAACAGCTCGGCTTTGCTTGTTACTTTAGCACTTAAAAAATCTGCGATAGTATAATCGGGGTGTTTTTCAGCTATATCCGCTTGAAGGGCGTATAAAAGTAATCCAATATCTACGGGTACTTCCATATTAATAGTCATTGTGGCTTTGCCATCAACATTTTCAAGAATGTGACGTTCTTCCTCTGATAGACCTCCTTTTTTGCTTCGTAGCTTAAACGCCTGTGCTAGCTCTTCTTTCAAATCTTGGTCGTATGTTCCAACAATAGTTTTGATCTTGTCTTTTAAAAGAGAAGTGTGCCTTTCTACCAAATAACGTGTTTTCTCTTCAAAAGCTAGTTCTCTCCAGTTTACATTTTTTTCAAATTCTTTTTTCACTATCGATATTCACTTTCTTTCCTTGTTAAACCAGTACTCCTTCTTTTTTGTACCAATATTTCAATTTTATGTCAATAAAAATGAAATATGCGCCAAAACACAGTTTTTAAGCTGTTCGGAGTGCACAGGGAGCGATTACTCCGTAGCTCCGTTTGAATTTTGGGGGACTCGTTTGAAAATAGCCCTACCTTCTGATTTCAGCAGGTATCAGCAAATAGGCCACTTGCTGATCGAAACAAAACGTACGACTGAAGCAGGTGCCTGCTTTCTCCAACTTAATAGGCGAAAGCGAAATGAAGAGAACAGATTTAAGAAAAGATTCAAACGAAATAGCAGTTAACAGAGAAAGCAAAGATACCCCCATCATTATCGCACCGTCACATATGGTTTTAGATCATGACGCTTTTCAAAGAAAACTGCGAGATGAGATTAATAGGGAATATGCGGAGGCAAAGCTAGAATATGAAAGCCGTTTTGAACTGGCATATTCCAGCCGTAAATTTTACCGTTTCATTGGTGACACGCTTTATGACTATCCGGGCGACATTTACACCTGTGATGAGCAAGGCTGTTTTCGTAAGCATCAATTCCCTGATGTCTCCGAAGCACTAGGCGATGATGCGCGTTGGCTAAGAGGTTTTATGAAACAGCACCGCCCACGCCGTGATCGCTACAAACTTATGTTGCTCGCGGTCTTTATTGGTATCCGTAAACCCTTCTCCTATGAATGGCTGATAACCATTTATTAAATCTAATCCCACCCGTGCCTGAATTGGGTACGGGTGGTTTTTTTAAGAGTGCAAATTCGACCAGCTCTATTTCCCAAAACACGTTGTCATGTGTCTGACAATTTGGATCAACATCGATGAATTTACCAAAGGATTTTAAAGATGAGAACGAAAAAACAAGCACAAGATGCTGTCTTACTCGACCCCACCAAACGTCAAGCATTGGACAACGACATGGATCGTTTTATTGCAAAAGCCCGACGCTTACCCAAAGATGAAGCGATAACATTAGTAAAAGCACAAGCTCCAGTATTATTTGATAGTTACTTCCCGTTCTTAAATGCATTGGAAGAGGCAAAGATACAGGCTGAAAAAAATAAGAAAATTGCTGATGCGCGTAGAGACGCGATAGCTAACGCTCTGCTCGAAACACCTAAGCGATTAGACGCACCGCCTGAAAACGCAAAAGGTTTAATCGGTGGTTTAAGTCAAATAAGCCTCTCCGATTTTATTCAACTTGGGCTTTATGGTGGTCTTGCAACACTTTCTATGTTTACCGCTTACAGTAATGTACTTGCTAACCTGTTGGGTACTGGTTTACCGATTTTTATTGACGACCCATCAAAAGCAAAATTTATAGCTTTGTTGTCTGTGGGTGCAGCGGCAGCTATTAAAAACTTGCCTTCTATGTTTAAAAGGGAGACCGAAAAGTCTCTGTGCAAACGTGTCATTACCGGTATTACTGGACTCTCTGCATTTGCTTGGATGGCATTGTTTTCAGCCGAATATAACGGTTTATCCAGTGATCTCCCTGATCTCGACTTTTCACTAGAGAGTAATAATTCAGGCAATTGGCTTAGCTTCACACAAATCTTTACTGAGGTGATGGTATCAGCCTGCCTATTCATGCGCGTGACAAGCATTTTAGATACCTATCAGCCGCCCCAAAAAAGAGACAACACGGAGCACGGTATGCTCGAAGCCGATCTTGTCGAAGCAGAGGTGATGTGCACGCCTAATAATAACACCTCCGCCCAAGCCAAAAATGCAAACACCCAACTTAAAGCTGAAAAAGAGGCTTTTACCAACGATGCGCTTGCTCGCCTCGCAGTGGCACAAGCTCAATATAACGACCTTCATAAATGAGGAAAATAACATGTTAAATGTATTTAAAGCTTTACCTATCACACTTATTTTTTCTGCTGTTGTATCTCTGCCTGTCAAAGCGGAGACGATACTGGCTGTCATATCACCGCACCAAACTCAAGACAATGCGCTAAAGGATATTAACTTATTACGTTCTTGGCTGTTCGAACAACCCAAGGGAGACAGCATCATTGTGCTTAATGGTTGGAACAGTGACAGCATTGCAACCTTAACCCGTCCAGAAAAGCAGCAATATCAAGCCAAGAGAACGATCTTAATTAAAAACCAAGAAGGCTTTTCCAATCTCAAACAATTTGCAAAAAGCCGCACCACACCCAAACACACAGCTGGGACATTACATATCCCCAAATTAATGAGCGTTATTAGCCAAGATTATCCGCAAGTCAAAGACATTGTGTTAATCGGCTCAGCCAGTTTTGACCTACCAGAAGTCGATGATGAGGCCATCACCAAAGGTCAAACATATCCGGCGGATAGCAATCTTATGCAATCCTATTTTAAAGGTCTGTTCGGAATTAATGATGTGCGTGATCGTTTAAAAGGCAAGCGTTTTCATTTTTTATTATCCAATACCCTCAAACCTTATCATTACGGTCAAGGCGTAGAGCGGTTCTATCATTTATACCTGCATAAGCAACAAGGCAAACTCGTTACCTTTAGCACAGATAAAAGTGTCGTAACAAAGCGGTTATTTAATAACGCTAAGCCGCTCCCCATGAAGTACAAGCTGCGTAGTGATACATCCTCACAACCGCTCAGCAGTTTATTTACTCGCACACCCTCGGTTAATCCTGTCGTTAGTGCCTATAAACCTGTGCGGGTACGTCTTGGCATTATCTGGGAGGGTAAAGTTGATCTGGATATTTACGGGATGCTGAGGGAGGACAGCATACCCGTTTATTACGGTAATAAAACGAGTCGTTATGCCACCCATCACAAAGATATTATGAGTGGCAAACATGATCAGGTCAGTATTTACGAACTCATTACCTATCAACTCCCTATCAGCATCTGCAATCTACGTATTGGCATTAATCACTATGGTGGCAATGCATCAAAAAAAATCAAAGGGACGCTCAGGGTTGAAGTGGGTGATGCCTTAATTGCTAAAGAATATCAGTTCTCCGCCGGGCAAGGCAATCAAGGCGGGGATATGCTCAGCGTACTTGAGACAGGCCACTCAACCATTTACTCCCAGCGGTTTTTACTCCGTGATGTGATTAACATTAAGGGGTGTCGATCATGAACCGAATGCCCCCTAAAGTTCTTAGTAATGCATTAGGAAAAATTCTAGGGATTATCGTTGGCCTGCTTTATACCAAGCCGATTTATGAGCTGACATTAGACTACTTCATCGCACAAATCAGCGGACTATTAAGTCTTGGCTATGTGATGTGGTCGTTTATTTGGCTGGTGCTCGTATTTCTTGCAGTCGTCACCTTAACCCGCTGCACTATTGTCATGCTCATAACATTTTTTGCTCATTTTTTCACGGGGCTTTTGGTACGTCTAAGCCTCCCACGCAGACCAAAGAGGTAAATCTATGAATAATGCGAATGAACGTTACGGCTCTGCCGACCTCGCTAAGGCAGAAGATTTGGAAAAAGCGGGGTTACTTAATAATAACGCCGTGCAAATGGGTTTTACGGATGAAGCCCAACCACGGCAAAGCGAGTTTGATGAGGATAAACCCACCCTTGTAATAGGAGGTGCTGGCTCAGGAAAATAAGTCACCTTGATTAGTTACCAACCGCTACATCCTGAAAACACCACCGTGCTGGATTTAAAGGGTGAAAGCTATGCTATTAGCGCTATGACCTCACCGGATCTTAACGGTTATGCATTTAACCCGCTCGATGTCTTTCAACAAGGCTTAACAAACTTGTTTGAAGAAGTCGATTCATGATCTGACATTGGACTACTTTATTGCACAAATCAGCGGACTATTAAGTCTTGGCTATGTGATGTGGTCGTTTATTTGGCTGGTGCTCGTATTTCTTGCGGTCGTCACCTTAACCCGCTGCATCATTGTCATGCTCATAACATTTCTTGCCCATTTTTTTACGGGGCTTTTAGTACGCCTAAGCCTACCACGTAAACCAAAGAGGTAACTCTATGAATAATGCGAATGAACGTTACGGTTCTGCCGACCTCGCTAAGGCAGAAGATTTGGAAAAAGCGGGGTTACTTAATAATAACGCCCTGCCAATGGGGTTTACGGATGAAGCCCAACCACGGCAAATCGGGTTTGATGCAGATACCCCCATCCTTGTGGTGGGGAGTGCCGGAACAGGGAAACAGACAACACTAATAAGCTACCAGCTTTTACATCCCGAACATACCGTGGTTTTAGATATGAAAGGTGAGAGCTACGCAATCAGTGCGATGATGCAGGCGTTTTTTAAATGCTACGGGTTTAATCCCTATGGATTGTTTACGGACAAACCTTGGTATGCGCCCACGAATTTTAAACTTAATCCGCTTGATGTCATAGAACAAGGCTCTGCAAGCAAGTATGAAGAGTGCATGTCAATGGCGCAAAATCTTATCGCCAAACCCTCAGGCGGTGACGGTACTTCACAACACTTCTATGGTAAAGCCGTACAGATACTTACAGCTATTTTAGTCGTACTTAAAGATAATAATAATCACGCATCATTGGTGGATGTCTATCACGTAGTCGGCGATATTCGGACAGAGGCATTCGAAGCCTTGCATTATCCCGCCATGATCGCCTCACCTTATCACGCCGTTCGACAAGTCGCAGAAGAGCTTTTAACAAAACAAAGCCAAGCCCCCGCAGAATTTGAAAGCATCATGTCCACGGTTTCTAATGCGCTGCAAATTCTCGGCAGTCCGGCGCTACAAATGGCACTATCCAGTCCCTCAACAATAACCCCTCAAGAATTTTGTGCCTCAGAACAAGTCAGCAAATTATTTTTAATGATCCCTGCACATTTAGTCGAAGCCTGCGCCCCTGTTATTCGTTGTATTTTCGCCTCTCTTACTATTGCTCAACAACGCAAACCGACACAAAGGATTCACCTCTTACTTGATGAGGCCGGGCAATTAGGCAATTTTGACGCCATGCCGCGTATGTTTAGCTACGGTAGAGGAAGCAAATCCAGAGTGAGTGCTTACTTTCAAAATATCGGTCAAGGCTTGCAACACTACGGCAAGGATGGTTTTGATACAATTTTTTCCAACGCACAAACGAAACTGATTTTAGGCGTATCCTCAAAACTTTCTGCCGAAATGATCAGCGATTATTTAGGGCAAACCACCTATGAGTATTACCCTAAAAGTAAATCCATTGAGAGGCACGCTAAACAAGTGAAACTTATGCATGACATGTTAAAAAGCGGAGACGTACTTCCCGCCTTACCTGAGATTCAGCGCGAACATGAATTAATGGACTTACCCGAAGCGGTTAAACGTCCCCTTATCACACCAGACGAACTGATACGGATGCCCCCCGATAAAGGATTAATGGCGTTTCAAGGGTTAGGCATACATCCCTATGTATATAAGAAAATCCCTTATTTTAAGAACCCAAACGTCGCTCATAAGTTTTTGCCTAATCCTTATCATCCACCTTTTGATAAGGTGACGTTACCTAAAGGTTTATGGGGTAAAAAAACCGTTCCTATTATCAGCGAACCAGTTCCCAACTGCCTATCCCATCTCCCGCAATATAGCAGCGGTATGTGGTCATACCCTAAGGGCTATCCACCTTATACACCCAGCCTATGGCAACGACTAAAAGGTAAACGGTGAAAGAGTTTAACGATAAAGCAGCCTATCCCCCAAAGCAGAAGAAGACACGGGGTAAGGCTCATCACGCCCAAGAAAAAAGCATGGTGGAACAAGAACAACCTGTTCCGGTTCTCAAACCAAAAGGGATGGAAGAGGTTGACCGTACAAAATATAGGACACGTCTTACCCGTGAACATAATCGTGTGGAGCGGCTCAATGAAAAAGCCCAACAGCTTTATCATAAGTCGCTTTCTCAAGTCCAACAGGCCGCCGCCAATAAACAACGTCATAGTGCCATATTCAATGCTCAGACAGATAGAACGGTATTACCCCCGTTACATCGTGATCAAGCAAAGGGAAAAAAGAAAGTACTGACAAAAGAGGAGGAAGCCGCAGAAAAATACAAAGACTATATTAACATCCTCAGTGATTTAAAACGCTATTATCAGGGGATTGAGAAGCTACAACGTTCCGCCTCAACAATGATGACCTATATGCGCGGAAGTGCTGATATGCTTAACATAGCGAATGATGTTAGCGAGAGCGCAGAGATTATGCTGACTTCTGTCAGGCATCTTCATCATAAAAAAAGAGAGATAGAAAAATCCTATCCTGAGTTTCAGGAAAAAGCGAAAATATTTGGCAAAACACTTAATCGTATCCAAGAAAAGCGCATGCAGCAAAGCCTATAGCGGGACAAAATAAAAAAACGTCTATTTCCCAAATAAAGGCACATCTCCTAGTAGATTGGTGATGTGATGATGGGAAAAGCAAAGTGCTGACATCATCGAACTTAACTAAAAATCTGAAAGGAAATGACAGCCATGTCTAATGACTACGACAACCTATCACCAGAGAAGCAACACTATGTCTCTACATTATCCAATAAGAAACGCCTATATCAGGCCAATACGCAACTGCAAAGTGCGGTGACTGCTGCCTTAACGATGAAGGACAATCCACAAGCGTTAAAGCTAGCGCAAGATATAAGTGCCGCGTCTCAGACGGTGCAAAGCATTGCTAACAACTTGCATCAGCAGCAAAAAGCGATTGAGGAAAAACATCCTGAACTAAAAGCACAAGCGGTGGAATATTCACAAAACCGCCAACATAAAAACGCGCAACAAGTGCATGAAGAACCAAAGCAAAGACAACAGCATCACCCGCAACCTCAGCAAGGCTTTTAATCTGTAGTCGCGTATGACGCAATACCACTCAAAAGGCAGACAATATCCAGTGTCTGCCTTTTTTTATACGTATTTTATTATCAATTATCGGCTTTTATCTTTTTTCTATTTCTCTTCCATTTCCCATTTATTGTCACACATACCTGTAGATTAATCCTCTTGACTACCATTCGTATAAGAGGGTTCAGATGTGACCACAAAGAAAGAGAAACAAGCGTTTTATAAGCTCACTTTTTGGATCAATGAAACACAGTATCATCAACTCGTGAAACAAACTCAAGGACGGGATGTAAGTGCCTATGCCCGTAGGCAACTTTTTCACACCAAAAGGAAAGAGATCAATTTAGGTCGGGAAGATGCCGCCCGTATCTTAGCCTTATTGGGTAAGACCCGCCAACATAGCAATATGAATCAAATCGCTCATGCCATTCATTGCGGCACGGTGTCATTCTCTGATCAGACGGAGACCGCCATTCTTGAAGCCACGGTCGATATTAAAAAGATACGCCAAATTCTGATCACCATGGCAAGTAAAAAAATATAAAAAACAAAATATAAGAATAAAAGCACCATGATTATTAAAGCATCACAGCGTGGCAATGCCGGGGAATTAGCACGGCATCTCTCAAACACACAGGATAATGAGCATGTGACGCTTCACAAGCTGGAACAGATGAGCGCGGATACGCTTCGTGATGCCCTCATGGAAATAGAAGCCACTGCCGCAGGGACGCGCTGTAAACAACCGTTATTTCATTGTAGTTTTAATCCCCCTGCTAATCAGAATGTGTCAACACAAGAGTTTGAAGAAGCAGCAAAGGCCACCGCCAAAAAATTAGGCTTACAAGATCAACCCTACGCCTTTGTCTTTCATGAAAAGCAAGGCCGCCGTCACGCGCATGTGGTGTGGTCACGGATTGATGCCGAGCATATGCGGGCGATTCATCTTCCGTTTTTTAAAAACCGTCTGACAGAACTCACCAAAGAAATTTACCTTTCCAAGGGCTGGACATTACCACATGGTCTGATTGATAAATCTCTTAGAAATCCATTGAACTTTACCCTCACTGAATGGCAGCAAGCCAAGCGCAGTAAAAGCGATCCACGCCTGATTAAACAGATTCTACAAAAGCATTGGCTGCATTCAAAAAATCAAAAAATATTTGAGCACAATATTGAGCAGCACGGCCTCAAACTTGCTAGAGGCGATAAGCGCGGCTATGTGGTAGTGAATTGGCAAGGGGAAGTACATTCGCTCTCACGACAGCTTGGCATGAAAGCCAAAGACTTAAAAAGCCAGCTTGACCCAACCGACACACTGCCAAGTGTAGATGAAGTGAAAGCGGCCTTTGATCAAGAGAAAATTAAAAAACTTAATCATTTCCTTAAAGAAGTGGAAAAACGTTATGTTCCTAAATTTAAAGATTTAAGACAGCAACGACAGGCAATGCAACGCGCCCATAAACAAGCGCGGCATCATTTAAAAGAAAAACAGCAGCGCCGACAACAGGCCGAACAAGAAGAGCGCCAGCAGCGCTTTAATAAAGGCTTGAGGGGATTTTGGGATAAAATCATAGGCCGTAAAAATCGCATTGAACAACGCAATCAATATGAAGCGTACCAAGCCCTGTTACGCGACCAACAAGAAAGGGATCATCTCATTTATAGCCAACTACAAGAACGACAAGAGTTACAACAGCAGATAGATAAACAGCGTGCAGATATACACCAAGAAAGAGAACATGCTGTAACAACCATGTTTGAACAAGAGCGCCCCAAAGAAATAGAACAACACTTACAACGTACAAAACAACGCTCAATTAAGCGAGATTTCAATTTGAGTTTATAGATGTAATCAATAGGTACTTAATTGATTTGCCTTTGTCTATTTCCCAAATGTTATTTCGTTTCTTTCGATAATCCCCAGTGAATTTTTCAAATTCATCAGATCAATACTAAGGGGATTTAATGCGTGTTTATTACAATGAATGTAACAAGAAAAAATGTTCAATGCTTAACGCTCTTATGTGCGACGGGCATATTTCAAAAGGAGACATAGATGATAGATCAATCAAAGATGTTGAAGCAAAAGATTTGCACGGTTATGACCGGTGTCACTTCTTCGCAGGCATTGGGTTGTGGGATTACGCCCTTAACCTCGCAGGATGGAAAAATAATTTACCCGTTTGGACAGGCTCTTGCCCATGCCAGCCATTTAGTACAGCAGGTCGACAAAAAGCTCAGGAAGACGATAGACACTTATGGCCTGAATGGGAACGCCTCATTAAAGAGTGTCGCCCTGCAACAGTCTTTGGAGAACAAGTTGCAAACGCAATTACCAAAGGGTGGCTTGACGATGTTTATCAAGGGTTGGAAACGCAAGGCTACGCCGTCGGGTCGGTTGTATTGCCAGCTTGCAGTGTCGGTGCACCCCACAAACGAGACCGATTATGGTTTGTGGCCGACACCGAATACGGGTGGCAGGGGCGCAACAAAGCTAGACTTAGTAGAAAATGGCTCGACTATTCGAAGAAGGAAGAGCGGTCAGCGGCGAGGCATGAATTTGGAAACGGCTGCTCTATGGGTAACAACAAAAATACGGGATTACAAAATTGGAGAAAAAAAACCAGTATTCAATCCTCACTACTCAAGCAACAATTTGGACAGCCACGCAGTAACGATTTCTGGCAAGCAACGGAATGGATCAATTGCCCCGATAACAAACCAAGGGCAATTGAACCCAGCATTCCCCTGTTGGCTCATGGGGATACCGAGCGAATGGGTCTTATCCATGCGGCGGGGGATGCAATCGTACCGGAAGTCGCAGCAGAATTTATAAGCGCCTATATATTGGCTCAAGAGTAAGTTAAATTAGCAAGGACGTACTTAAAAAAAGAACACGCTGTAACAACCATGTTTGAACAAGAGAGACCCAAAGAAATAAAACAACACTTACAGCGTACACGAAAACGCTCAATTAAGCAGGACTTTAATTTAAGCCTTTAATGTACTATTAAATTAAGGGTATACGTGGAAGGAATTTTATTGACAAATCCTTAATCTTTAGGCCATATAATAAGAAAAAGCGGTGATGATTGCCGCTGAGTTAAGACATATAATCTACTATGCTATAAAAGCACTTCGATTAATAATTGGAGTGCTTTTATCATATGATAAAGAAACTCCAACAAAAGCAACAAGTCTGCTGCCATGCCATCACCTCCTTTCTGCTGTTATTCCAGAAAGGATTTTCTGGAAACCCGAAAAATTCTTACGCATCCGCTTAAGATTGAGTTTCACAAAAAAGACGGCAACCACCACCGCTTATGGTTATGCCTATTTTTATAGGACTAATCAAGTCATCAAAATTACACAATTAATTCTCTCCGTTTCCCAATATTCGCCGCACTTTTTTTTATAACAAGCATATCAGCTAACCCCCTTAACTCTAAACTGATGAGGCAATAGATGAATTGTAATCTTGATGATTATCGCGGTGATATAGCCGAGTTCAATTTAACCAAAGAAGAGGAAGACGAACTCTTACTCACGCTGTGGGAGATGATGAGAATGTTTGTTCAAATAGAGCATGGTATAGATTCTACCAATATGTTTTCCCCTGATCTTTTAGAAAATTCTGATCAATCCTGAAAGCTTCAATTCGTAATACAGAAAGGATATTGTCTATGAAGCATATGCGGCAAAAAGTGCTTATTTATTGCCGGGTGAGTACAAGGCGACAACTTCATGAGGGGTCGGGCTTGACCTCACAAGAAAAACGTTGCCGTATTCATGCGGAACAACAAGGCTATGAGATTGAAGCGGTCTTTCCTGATGATGTCACAGGTAGCGGAAATTTTATGGATCGCAAAGGAATGGTAGCAATGTTGGAGCATATTAAATGTCACCCCAATACCTCTTATGTTGTTATCTTCGATGATTTAAAGCGTCTTGCTCGTGATACCAAATATTATCTTATCTTGCGTGAGACATTGGACGCATTGAAGGTGCGGGTGGAATGTCTTAACTTCACCTTTGAAGCTTCACCAGAAGGCGAGTTTTACGAAACGGTTATTGCAGCAGGTGGTCAGCTTGAGCGTAAACAAAATGCACGGCAAGTCCAACAAAAAGTCAGTGCGCGATTTGAAGCAGGCTATTGGGGGTTAGCCGCACCTTTAGGCTATAAAATGCAGATGGATAAAAAGAAGCCTCGCATTTTAATTCGTGATGAGCCGATCGCGTCTTATATACAAGAAGCATTAGAGGGCTTTGCCTGTGGTCGTTTTCAAACACAAAGTGAGGTTGCACGTTTTTTAGAAACTTGTCCTGAGTTTCCGCGCACACGCAATAAGGGGCGACAAGTACATCGAGATTTAGTCAAGAAGCTTTTGACGAAATCGGTCTATGCCGGAATGGTCGAATTAAAATGTCGAGGAATTGGGCTGCGTGAAGGGCATCACGAAGGATTGATCACTATGACCACCTATCAGAAAATACAAAATCGTTTGAACGGTAAGACTGTTGCGCCAACACGCAAAGACTTAAATCAAGATTTTGTTTTAAGGGGTGCGGTGTGCTGCACAGATTGTAACAACCCTCTGACCGCTAACTGGAGCAGTGGACGCAACAAGAAGTATCCTTATTATCTGTGCCGCACAAAGGGCTGTGTGAGCTACGGCAAATCTATTTTGCGTGAGAAAATGGAAAGCCAATTTGAAACCTTGTTAAAGCAACTCACGCCAGCCAAAAGCTTAATGAAAACCGCGACAAAAATGTTTAAATCTCTATGGGACAACGAAACAAAAGATAAGAACCGTCGTAAGCAAGACCTGCAAAAACACATCAAACAGCTTGATCGTGAAAAGGAAAAGATCATTGATAAATTGATCAAGACGGATATTGAATCGGTCATAGCAGCCTATGAGAAACGCATTCAAGATATTGAATTAGACAAGGTGGTTATAGAGGAAAAACTAAGCAATCTTGGAAAAGAAAGCGCCAGCTTTGACAAAAATTTTCGAACCGCCAAAGAATTTCTTTCAAACCCTTACAGGCTCTGGGATAGAGGGCAATACCTAGGCAAAAGAGCCGTGTTAAAACTGGCTTTTCCTCAGCACCTTATATATGACCGAAAAACAGGGTTTCGAACCGCCGCTATCGCACGCCCTTTCAGGCTTCTAGAGGGATTGAAGAAGGGGGATTCCGAAATGGCGGAGAGAGAGGGATTCGAACCCTCGATACCTTTCACAGTATACTCCCTTAGCAGGGGAGCGCCTTCGGCCACTCGGCCATCTCTCCGAAGTAGGTGTCAACTCAATAATTACACGATTTAGTTGCTCTGTGTATTTATGTCTTTGACTCAATTTAGGGGCGGCATGATATCAATAAAAAGCACAAAGTCAAACACTCTTGTTGATGATTTTGAGTTTTTATTGATATTTGCCAGATCAGCTATTACCTTGCTGCTCTTCTTCTTCTTCGTGCTGTTGTTGCTGATGTTGGTGCTGTTGTTCTTGTTTTTCGCGTTGAATTCTTTGGTAGATTTCTTCACGATGGACTGCAATTTCTTTTGGCGCGTTAACACCAATTCGAACTTGATTACCCTTTACACCTAAAACAGTTACGGTGACATCATCACCAACCATCAAAGTTTCACCTATACGGCGGGTTAAAATAAGCATTGTTGTATTCTCCTTACGTCATCCTGTGAGCACGGCAGCTTAATGTTTATGCGAATTAGCCGCTACCGTAGGTTATTATCTGACCCTTTTTGTTATTAACTCTTATACTTGAGCTTTAGTGATGGATCTTTGCATTAAACCAGCTAATTCTTGATATTCCGTCACTGAACCACCACAACTTGTACCTTCCGGTTGTGACTTCGCGCCTCCTGGCTTGCATTAAGACTCTTCTATAGTGTTATCAAGCCCAAATGCGGTATGAAGAGCTCTGACAGCTAGCTCCAAATACTTTTCATCAATGATTACCGATATCTTTATCTCAGAAGTAGTAATCATCTGAATATTGATATTTTCTTCTGCCAGTGCACTGAACATTGTCGATGCTACACCTGCATGGGAACGCATACCAACCCCAACTATCGACACTTTTGTAATCTTGTCGTCTGCACGCACTTCCCGAGCGCCAATATCGGTGGCTACATTTTTCAGTATGTGTTCTGCTTTTTCAACATCATTACGGTGCACTGTAAATGTCAAATCATTACTCTGGTCGGCAGCGATGTTCTGTACGATGACATCAATCTCTATGTTAGCTTCGCCGATGGCAGATAAAATCTTGTATGCAACGCCTGGTGAGTCAGGGATACCTAAGATCGATAGTTTCGCTTCATCACGATTAAACGCGATACCTGACACAACAGGTTGTTCCATATCTGAATATTCCTCGTCGAGAGTAATTAAAGTACCAGTACCATCTTTAAAGGTCGATAAAACACGCAATGGTACATTGTATTTGCCAGCAAACTCGACCGAACGTATTTGCAGCACTTTCGACCCTAAACTTGCCATTTCAAGCATTTCTTCAAAAGTGATACGCTCTAACCTGCGTGCTGATTCCACAACCCTAGGGTCAGTAGTATACACGCCGTCAACATCAGTGTAGATCTGACACTCGTCTGCTTTTAGCGCCGCAGCCAAGGCTACACCTGTAGTATCTGAGCCACCGCGCCCCAGCGTTGTGATATTATCTTCTTCATCGACTCCCTGAAAGCCTGCGACTACAACCACCCTGCCTTTATTGAGGTCAGCGGACATCTTTTCAATGTCAATTTCTTGAATACGAGCTTTTGTATGAGAGTCATCTGTTAAAATCTTAACTTGGCCGCCAGTATAAGACCGAGCTTCATACCCCAAGTCTTTTAAGGCCATACATAAAAGAGCAATGGTGACCTGTTCTCCGGTGGAAACCAACACATCCATCTCTCGAGCATCAGGCACTTTTTGCATTTCATGAGCAAGACCAATGAGGCGGTTAGTCTCACCACTCATGGCAGAAACGACAGCAACAATATCATGACCGTCGTCTCGAAAGCCGGCAATCTTCTTAGCTACTGATTTGATTTTCTCCGTAGTACCTACGGATGTCCCACCAAACTTCTGTACAAACAAACTCATGTGTTAGCTTTACCAATCCTAATTTTCAATCTTCAGAGGCTAGAAAAAGGGCGCCAATTAAACACTAATTTAACCCAAAAGTTAACCACTGCATCTACTTCTATCAATGTTTATTATCGACTTGCGATATTCTCTGCCACCCACAAAGGAACAGACGCCATAGCTTCGGGAAGCGCGCCAACATCCGTGCCTCCACCTTGTGCCATATCTGGACGACCTCCCCCTTTTCCGCCAATTTGGGTAGCAACGTGCTTAACAATATCACCTGCTTTTATGAGGCTTGTGGCATCTTTGGTAACACCTGCAGCTAAGGAAATTTTGCCACTATTATTCGTGGCTAAAAGTACAGCGGAGGTTCCCAATTTATTTTTCAACTGGTCAACAATATCGCGCAAGGATTTCGCATCGGCCCCTTCAAGTGTTTTTGCTAGCACTTTTACACCTGATATTTCTTGCGCTTCACTCAACCAAGCATCCACTGATGAAGAGGCTAATTTTGCCTTGAGTTGATTAAGCTCTTTATCCAACTGACGATTTTGTGAGAGTAACTGCTCCAATTTTTCAGTGATTTTCGAAGGCGCGGCTTTCAGTCTTTTCGCTACGCTGTTGAGCTCCATTTCCTGAGACTGATAATGCAATAATGCCTTTTCACCTGTAAATGCTTCTATACGCCGAATACCCGCTGCCACACCACTTTCAGAGACGATTTTGAAAACACCTATCTCTCCTGTTCTACTGACATGTGTTCCGCCACATAATTCCACAGAAAAACCATTACCCATAGATAATACGCGCACTTCATCGCCGTATTTCTCGCCGAATAAGGCCATTGCACCCTTGGCCATAGCGGTATCCATATCACAAAGCTCAGTGCTAACTTCGGAGTTCAAACGAATTTGATCATTAATCAGCTTGCTTATCTCTTGGATCTTGTCTTCGCCAACCGCTTCAGAGTGAGAAAAGTCGAAACGAAGCTTTTCGGAGTCAACCAGCGAGCCTTTTTGAGTAATATGCTCACCTAGCACTTTGCGCAGTGCTGCATGCAGCAGATGCGTAGCGGAATGATTAAGGGTTATAGCCTGCCTAACATCACCATCAATTATCGTCTGTACTTCATCGCCTTTAGCTATCCTACCGGCTAACATCACACCAATATGGATATGATTATCGCCGTGTTTTTGGCAGTCACGAACTTCAAATTTAGCGTCATTTATTACCAGATATCCTGTATCGCCAATTTGGCCACCAGACTCGCCATAAAAAGGCGTCTTGTCCAAAACAACAATACCTTCATCACCTTGTTCAAGGGCACCAACTTCGGTTTGCTGTTTGTATAAGCCTTTGACCGAGCCTGTACCATTAACATCTGTGTAGCCAATAAATTGCGTCTGACCCGCTATATTCAGGTTATCGGTATAGTCTACAGTAAAACCGCCGGCGGCTTTGGACGAAGCTTTTTGTTGCGCCATTAATTTTTCATAGCCATCGCTATCAATGCTCAAGCCTTTTTCTCTAGCGATGTCATTAGTCAAATCAACGGGAAAGCCATAGGTATCATAAAGAGCAAAAACCGTTTCTCCTGGTATAATATCTCCCTCTAATTTGGCCAGCTTATCATTTAACACCGCCATACCTTTATCGAGCGTTTTGGCAAATTGTTCTTCTTCACCCAATAATACCGATTCAATATGGTGTTGTTTTTCTCTTAGCTCTGGATAAGCATCTCCCATCTGCTCAACTAATGTAGCAACGAGCTTGTGGAAGAAAACGGCTTCTTGTCCAAGCTTGTGACCATGGCGAATCGCCCTTCGGACAATTCTGCGCAAAACATAACCCCGGCCTTCATTTGAAGGCACAACACCGTCAGATACCAGGAAGGAACATGAACGAATGTGATCGGCAATAACGCGCAATGACTGATTGCTCATATCATGGGTGCCGGTGATTTCAGCAACAGATTTCAGCAAGGCTTGGAAGAGGTCTATTTCGTAATTGGTATGCACATTTTGCAATAGCGCGGCCACTCTTTCCAAGCCCATTCCAGTATCTACCGAGGGTTTTGGAAGAGGAACAAGTGAACCATCACTTTGGCGCTCGTACTGCATGAATACGAGATTCCAGATTTCAATGTAGCGGTCTAGATCATCATTTTCACTACCTGGAGGCCCTCCAGGTACATCAGCACCATGATCATAAAATATTTCAGAACTGGGACCACATGGACCGGTATCCCCCATCTGCCAGAAGTTATCTTCATCGAGCCTAGAGAAACGATCGGGACTCACACCCACTTCTTTTAGCCAAATGTCTGCTGCTTCATCATCGGAAATATGAACCGTTACCCACATTTTTTCTTCAGGAATCTTTAGCACTTTGGTGAGGAATTCCCAAGCAAAAGCGATCGCGTCTCTTTTAAAGTAATCGCCAAAGCTAAAGTTGCCCAGCATTTCAAAAAATGTGTGGTGACGTGCTGTATAACCTACATTTTCAAGATCATTATGTTTGCCACCAGCTCGAACACATCGCTGAGAACTAGTTGCGCGAGTATAAGCACGCTTTTCTTGACCTAAAAAAACATCTTTAAACTGCACCATGCCGGCATTGGTAAAAAGCAGAGTTGCGTCATTACCAGGCACTAAGGAGCTACTAGGTACAATGGTATGGCCCTTACTTTCAAAGAAATTTAAGAAAGCATCTCTAATTTCCGCGCACTTCATAAAACTGTATTCCGATAATATATTTTTAAATAAATTCTATTCAATTAGCCATAGCTGGCCTAAGACATAGCCAGGGAGTCTTCGCTAAACTTTTTATTTGCGAGAATATGGAGATGTAAATGAAAAACCGTTTGGCCGGCATCCTCACCATTATTTATAAGTACTCGAAATGCATCCTCGACACCTAACTGTTTGGCGATAGTGCCAACAGATATCATTAAATGGCCAAGTAAAGCTTTATCTTCCTCATTAGCATCTACCAGGCGAGGAATAGGTTGTCTGGGAATAACAAGCACATGGGTTGGCGCCTGCGGGTTGATATCCTTGATACAAATACACAGTTCATCTTGATAAACAATGTCAGCAGGAATATCGCCGTTGATTATTTTAGTAAAAATCGTTTCTTCAGCCATTACAAGCCTTTTTAAAATTAGTGCATTCGAGCGAATTAGGTTTTTTTCGAAGCGAAATATTCTTTTTCTTCCAAGGATATTTCACGTGCTTCTGATTCCAGCATAACAGGGATAGCGTCACGAATAGGGTAGGCAAGACCACTGGCCACACACACCAGCTCATCTTTCTCTTGGTCGTATATTAATGGAGCCTTACTCACCGGACACACCAACATACTAAGCAATTTTTTATCAATCATATCTCTTGTACATACTAAATCGAAGAAAAGCACGAATATTACACTGCTTACCCCTGCTGTGTCTCTATCTCGCGGAGCTCCTCGTGATTTATTGAGATTTCGAATCAGAAGACGGCAATAACAAAGCAGGATCTAGGCGCTGATTAAACCAATTGATACGCCAATCTAAGTGCGGGCCAGTCACCCTGCCGGTGGCACCAACTTCGGCAATAGGCTCAAGGACATCAATCATATCACCTTCAGATACCAGTATTTTACTCAAATGAATAAATGTAGATGAGATACCCTGACCATGGTCAATGATCAAGGTGCCACCGGAGTAGTACATGTCTTCATGCACTAGTCTGACAATACCGGCTGCAGGCGCCTTTACTACTGCGCCAACAGGCCCCGCGATATCTAAACCATAGTGTGGCCGTTTAGGTACACCGTTAAAAACCCTTTGGCTGCCATATACTCCAGTAATAGGCCCTTTAAGAGGTAGCTTAAATCCTACTGTAAAAAAATCATGGGTGGAGAATTGTTTGCGCGCAGCTTTAACTTGCGCAGCTTCGGTTTGTATTCTGCGTGTCACCTCTTTTGGAGGGGCGACATACTTCTTCGCTACGCCTTCAATTTTCTGTGTAGGGTATTGGCGCTGCTTAACATCATAAAAATAGTCTTGCACTTCTTTTGATGGTGCTTTAACCGAAATTTTAAATTTGTTAGGAGTATCTCTTCCTAGTCCGAACACAAATTCGCCTTGCTCAGAAACGTAAACATCACGATCAAAAATTATCACTTTATTTGCAGGTGATGTCTTACCCTTTAATAAACCACCCTGTATCCACTCGCCGGATATTTGTAAATCGGAAGCCACACTAGACACAGAAAAAAGATATACAAAGAAAATTAAAATGCGCACAATTTAAGCACTCTTACTTAATACAGTTAAGGTTAGGCGTGTATTTTTATCATACTATTGGACTTAACCACCAATAATATGCAACATTCAACAGTATTCGCAAATCAATAGATAGAGTTATACACTTGAGTAGAGATATTTTTAAGCCATCCGTTTGGATCGCGAATACACATGTGCAGAACCTTATTACAAGCAGCCGTTTAAGAAGAATACTGTTAAAAAGAGAGTATTCATCGCTAATAAAAAACTCACAGCAAGTCACTCTTGAAATTGCAAACGACGTTCGCTTAAGTGGTATGAAAACCATACACAACGATAAGACCACCCGGCCTTTACTTATATTATTTCATGGTTGGGAAGGCTCTTGTGATTCCGGCTATGTTTTGTCATCTGGAGGCAAAGCGTTCGAATCAGGATTCAATATTTTTCGTCTCAATTTCAAAGATCATCATGATTCACATCATCTTAACGAAGGCATTTTCAACTCATCACTTATTGACGAGGCAATGGACGCTATCGCTAAAATCCAAACACTTATACCCCATACACACTGCTACCTTGCAGGCTTTTCATTAGGCGCAAACTTCGCCTTGAGAGTAGGCACTCGTGCCACCGAGCTACCTCATGCATTAGCTCGTATTGTATCTATATGCCCGGTAATAAGACCCGACCATAGTACGCAAGCAATAACAGACACTCTACCTTTTTACGAGTGGTACTTCGTGCGCAAGTGGAAACATTCCTTACAGAAAAAATTGAATTTATTTCCTCAGTATAACTATCAGACACAGTTAGAAAGCCTGAACACACTGGTAAAAATGAATGACTTTTTTATACCTGAATATACAGGGTTTGATTCCGTTGAAGACTACTTTCAATCCTACACGATCACGCCGGAGCTTTTATCAGAAATAAAAGTTGAGACACTGTTGATTGCAAGTAAAGATGACCCCGTAATTCCCATAGAGGATATCGAAGCCATACAAAAGAAAAACTGTAGTGAGAAGTTAACGTTTGATATTCAAGACTATGGATCACACTGCGCTTTTATAAAGCATATCCGCCGAGCAAGCTGGGCCGACGAACGCATGTTAGACTTTATTACAGCTTATGGAGCCTGATAACAGGTTCCATAAGCCACTAGTCCTAATCAGTAATAATATTGTTGTTATCTATGAGGTTTTGAATAATGCTCTGATCAGCGCCAAAAGTCGTCAGATCAACCCCTTGTAGCACAATGGTCATATCAGCCCCTGAACCATCACCATCCACATCAATAGATATTGTTGTATCCGTACCGTCAGATGAAAAGTCTAAGTAATCATCCAAAACTAAGGCAGAATCACTCTCGCCTTGCAGTAAATCAGAGACATCTAAAACATCACCACCAACGCCAATAGTGAAGTCGGTAATAGTGTCAACCGCCGATGAGGCTTCATCGCCTGCCTGCCAAACAAATGTGTCAGCACCAGAGCCTCCCGTAGCAGTATCATTACCCAGACCACCAAAGATCACGTCGTCGCCTACCAGTCCGGATAGCAGATTACCGTCATCGTTGCCTGCAATAAAGTCGTCTTGATCAAAACTATAACTTGCGTCCGCATTCAGGTTAATGGTGTTGACCACACTAGTATTGCCATCAGTATCGGTGACTCTAACCTCTACTTGTCGAGGTTCACTTCCCAGTGTTTCCGAGCTGGCAACCTGTATCTGCGACAAAATTTCTTCGTACTGCGCAATGGAGGCGGTTCCGGAAAAGTTGAGGGTTCGAGAAACAGCGTCATATTCTACAGTAATACCGTAAGAAGCTGCCAAATCTTCCGTAACATCCAACAAAGTGAGCTGATCCGCTTCTCGACCTAAAATAAGATTTACTGCTGCAGCTTGTAAGTCAGTGCCATCGTCAACAATTTCGAGGTTGGATGCCACACTTGCCACATTTTGTGCAACACCTGAGATTTCAATGCTAAAAACAAAGTCTCTTAAGTCCCAGTCGACGCCAGAATTAGGACTTGATGGGTCGGAGGCAATAAGATCTTCAAAACCAATCACCAGTCGACTTGGATCACCAGCATCAACACCTGAATCAGAATGCTCCAGTCCATCTGGATTTAAATTGGGGTTGCTAGCATGTAAAGTTGGCGGCAACTCTAGCCTGAAGCCTGCAGGGCTATTCTCATCGCCATCACTGTAGTAAACAAGTACAGCACCCGGCGTAGAGGTTGTCGCTGGGTTACCGGCAGAATCCTCAAAACGGAAGAAGCCGCTTCCTCTGGATAACAGAGCATTCACATCGCTAAAACCATTTTGCACAAGAAAAAAGCCTATACGACCTTCACTCACGTTATTAAGTGTAATGCTTTCATCGGCCGACGAAATGTTATTGGAGTCTGCCCAGATAAACTCCGTATTAACAATGCGACCACTATCATCTATCTGATACCAACCAATAGAGCTACTAAAGCCCGCCGATTCGGAAACAAAGTTAACTGTAACATTGCTTTCTGAATTCAACGAGAGGTTGGCAGGATCAACGCCACCGGCATCAGTAAAATCATCTTGAGGTGTTGGATCGAAATCATCGCCTACAAACTCAAAGTCTAAGTTAACGGTAGTGGGCGTAATATCCGAATCATCTACAAATACATCTGGAACCCCATTGAGATCACCTCTGATGGTAATCACAATATCTTGAGTAGTAACACCATCAGCATTAGTCACAGTAATGGTATCAGTTAGGTTATCAGTGGCGTCGGTCAAGCGCTGTATGGCTTCTTGATCATTCGCTGCACTATAAGACCAGTTGCCGTTAGCATCGATGGTTAGCTCACCATAGGTACCGGTGATCGTTTCCGGAACAAAAAGATCTTCGCCTGCATCACCTCCGCTAGCGTCAAGATCCCCTGTTACTGTCAATGATGGCGCGTCATCTTCCGTCAGAAGACCGGTGGTATCTCCGGTAATGGTGGGAACATCATCAGCACCGTTTATCGTGATGGCTACAGTCTCAGCAGTCACACCATCGGCATTCAATACTGTGAATGTATCTGTCAGAGCAACCCCAACCGCCAGTTGCTGAATAGCAGTTTGACTATTATCGGCGCTATAACGCCACTCGCCATTGCGGCTAATTTCAAGAGTGCCATAAGTTCCAGTTAAAGTGGCATCGGTGAATTCATCTTCGCCTGCATCGCCACCTGCTGCGTCCAAATCACCGGAAACCGTTAACGTGGCGGCATCGTCTTCTGTCACGGAACCGGCGGTATCGCCGGTAATCGTAGGCACATCATCATTGCCATTGATGGTAATCACGATATCTTGGGTGGTCACCCCATCCGCATTGGTGACAGTAAAGGTCTCAGTAATTGTCTGGCCGGGCGCTAGCGCTTGAATAGCACTTAAACCATTATCTACAGAGTACTCCCACCCACCATTAGCATTTATGATAAGTACACCATAAGTGGCAGTTTGAGTCTGTGGAGTAAATAAGTCTTCACCTGCATCACCGCCGGCTGCATCTAAATCGCCAGAAACTCTTAAGAATGTAGCATCATCTTCAGTGACCGAACCGGTAGTATCCCCGGTAATGGTGGGCACATCGTCGTTGCCATTGATGGTAATGACAATATCTTGGGTGGTCACCCCATCCGCATTGGTCACGGTAAAGGTGTCGGTCAAGGTTTGACCTGGGGCTAAGGCTTGAATGGCCGCTTGGCTATTGTCGGCCGTGAAAGTCCATTCCCCCGCCGCGTTAATTTCAAGTTCACCATAGGTGCCGGTCAGGGTTTCGGGATTAAACTGATCTTCTCCCGCATCACCGCCAGACGCGTCAAGATCGCCCGAAACCGTTAAGGTGGCGGCAGCGTCTTCAGTGACCGAGCCGGTGGTATCCCCGGTAATGGTGGGCACATCGTCGTTACCATTGATGGTAATCACGATATCTTGGGTAGTGACTCCGTCCGCGTTGGTGACAGTAAAGGTTTCCGTGAGCGTTTGACCAGGCGCTAAGGCTTGAATCGCGGCTTGGCTATTCACAGCCGAATACGTCCATTCTCCAGCCGCATTAATCGTGAGATCACCATAGGTGCCGGTCAGGGTTTCAGCGTTAAATTGATCTTCTCCCGCATCACCGCCGGCCGCGTCAAGATCGCCCGAAACCGTTAAGGCGGCGGCATCATCTTCGGTGACCGAACCGGTGGTATCGCCCGTAATCGTAGGCACATCGTCGTTGCCGTTGATGGTAATGACAATATCTTGGGTGGTGACTCCGTCCGCGTTGGTCACGGTAAAGGTGTCAGTGAGCGTTTGACCTGGGGCTAAGGCTTGAATTGCGGCTTGGCTATTGTCGGCCGTGAAAGTCCATTCCCCGGCGGCGTTAATTTCAAGTTCACCATAGGTGCCAGTCAGGGTTTCGGGATTAAACTGATCTTCGCCCGCATCGCCGCCGGCCGCATCTAAATCGCCAGAAGTGGTGAGGGTCGCGGCATCATCTTCGGTGACCGAGCCGGTAGTATCCCCGGTAATGGTGGGCACATCGTCATTGCCATTGATAGTAATGACAATATCTTGGGTGGTCACCCCATCCGCGTTGGTCACGGTAAAGGTGTCGGTCAAGGTTTGACCTGGGGCTAAAGACTGAATCGCCGCTTGGCTATTGTCGGCCGTGAAAGTCCATTCCCCGGCGGCGTTGATTTCAAGTTCACCATAGGTACCGTTCAGAGTTTCAGGATTAAACTGATCTTCGCCCGCATCGCCGCCGGCCGCATCTAAATCGCCAGAAGTGGTGAGGGTCGCGGCATCATCTTCAGTGACAGAACCGGCAGTATCGCCGGTAATCGTGGGAACATCATCATTGCCATTGATGGTAATCACGATATCTTGCGTGGTCACCCCGTCCGCATTCGTGACAGTAAAAGTATCCGTTAACGTTTGACCCGGGGCTAAGGCTTGAATCGCCGCTTGGCTATTGTCGGCCGTGAAAGTCCATTCCCCCGCTGCGTTGATTTCAAGTTCGCCATAGGTGCCGTTCAGAGTTTCAGGATTAAACTGATCTTCTCCCACATCGCCGCCGGCCGCATCCAAATCACCAGATGTAGTCAACATTGCCGCATCATCTTCGGTGACCGAGCCAGTGGTATCGCCTGTAATGGTGGGCACATCATCATTGCCATTGATGGTAATCACGATATCTTGGGTAGTGACTCCGTCCGCATTCGTGACGGTAAAGCTTTCCGTGAGCGTTTGACCAGGCGCTAAGGCTTGAATCGCGGCTTGGCTATTCACAGCCGAATACGTCCATTCTCCAGCCGCATTAATCGTGAGATCACCATAGGTGCCGTTCAGAGTTTCAGGATTAAACTGATCTTCGCCCGCATCACCGCCGGTCGCATCCAAATCACCGGAAACCGTTAACGTGGCAGCATCGTCTTCTGTCACGGAACCGGCAGTATCGCCGGTAATCGTGGGCACATCATCGTTACCATTGATGGTAATGACGATATCTTGGGTCGTCACCCCGTCCGCATTCGTGACAGTAAAAGTATCCGTTAACGTTTGACCCGGGGCTAAGGCTTGAATCGCCGCTTGGCTATTGTCGGCCGTAAAAGTCCATTCCCCCGCTGCGTTGATTTCAAGTTCACCATAGGTACCGGTCAGTGTTTCAGCGTTAAATCGATCTTCACCCGCATCACCGCCGGCCGCGTCTAAATCACCGCTGGTTGTTAGGGTCGCGGCATCATCTTCAGTGACCGAGCCAGTGGTATCGCCCGTAATGGTGGGCACATCATCGTTACCATTGATGGTAATCACGATATCTTGGGTCGTCACCCCATCCGCATTCGTGACGGTAAAGGTTTCCGTTAACGTCTGACCCGGGGCTAAAGCCTGAATCGCCGCTTGACTATTGTCGGCCGTAAAAGTCCATTCCCCGGCGGCGTTAATTTCAAGTTCACCATAAGTACCGGTCAGGGTTTCGGCGTTAAATTGATCTTCTCCCGCATCGCCGCCGGCCGCATCTAAATCGCCAGAAGTGGTGAGGGTCGCAGCAGCATCTTCAGTGACAGAGCCAGAAGTATCACCCGTAATCGTAGGCACATCATCGTTACCATTGATGGTAATCACGATATCTTGGGTCGTCACCCCGTCAGCGTTGGTGACAGTAAAAGTATCCGTTAACGTTTGACCCGGGGCTAAGGCTTGAATCGCGGCTTGACTATTGTCAGCCGTGAAAGTCCATTCCCCCGCGGCGTTGATTTCAAGTTCGCCATAGGTGCCGTTCAGAGTTTCAGGATTAAACTGATCTTCTCCCACATCGCCGCCGGCCGCATCCAAATCACCAGATGTAGTCAACATTGCCGCATCATCTTCGGTGACCGAGCCAGTGGTATCGCCTGTAATGGTGGGCACATCATCATTGCCATTGATGGTAATCACGATATCTTGGGTAGTGACTCCGTCCGCATTCGTGACGGTAAAGCTTTCCGTGAGCGTTTGACCAGGCGCTAAGGCTTGAATCGCGGCTTGGCTATTCACAGCCGAATACGTCCATTCTCCAGCCGCATTAATCGTGAGATCACCATAGGTGCCGTTCAGAGTTTCAGGATTAAACTGATCTTCGCCCGCATCACCGCCGGTCGCATCCAAATCACCGGAAACCGTTAACGTGGCAGCATCGTCTTCTGTCACGGAACCGGCAGTATCGCCGGTAATCGTGGGCACATCATCGTTACCATTGATGGTAATGACGATATCTTGGGTGGTCACCCCGTCCGCATTCGTGACGGTAAAAGTGTCAGTCAGCGTCTGCCCTGGCGCTAAGGCTTGAATCGCGGCTTGAGAATTGACCGCTTCGTATGTCCATTCCCCGGCAGCGTTAATTTCAAGTTCACCATAGGTGCCGGTTAGCGTTTCGGGGTTAAACTGATCTTCTCCCGCATCACCGCCAGCCGCATCTAAATCACCAGAAGTGGTGAGGGTTGCGGCAGCATCTTCAGTGACAGAGCCAGAAGTATCGCCCGTAATGGTAGGCACATCATCGTTACCATTAATGGTAATCACGATATCTTGGGTCGTCACTCCGTCCGCATTCGTGACAGTAAAAGTATTCGTTAACGTTTGACCCGGGGCTAAGGCTTGAATGGCCGCTTGGCTATTGTCGGCCGTGAAAGTCCATTCTCCGGCAGCGTTGATTTCAAGTTCACCATAGGTACCGGTTAGCGTTTCAGGATTAAATTGATCTTCTCCCGAATCACCGCCGGCAGCGTCCAAATCACCAGATGTAGTCAACATTGTCGCATCATCTTCGGTGACCGAGCCAGTGGTATCGCCCGTAATCGTAGGCACATCATCGTTACCATTGATGGTAATCACGATATCTTGGGTAGTGACTCCGTCCGCATTGGTCACGGTAAAAGTGTCGGTCAAGGTTTGACCCGGTGCTAAGGCTTGAATCGCTGCTTGGCTATTGTCGGCCGTGAAAGTCCATTCCCCGGCGGCGTTGATTTCAAGTTCACCATAGGTACCGTTCAGAGTTTCTGGATTAAACTGATCTTCGCCTGGATCACCACCAGCAGCATCTAAATCTCCAGAAACGGTTAGTGTGGCCGCATCATCTTCCGTAACACTTCCTGCTGTATCGCCACTGATAGCCGGAATATCATCCACTGCATCGATAACAAAATCATCACTATCATTGGAGACATTGCCAGCTAAGTCACTGCCGCTGATGGAAGCCGTGTAATTACCGTCGGCCAAGGCATCGGGGTCTGGGATAGTAAATACCCAAGCGCCGGTGGTGGCATCTGGCGTTACGGTGTAGTCAATACCATTGACAGTCAGCGTAAGGTAGCCATCGATATTTGCGCTGGTACCAGAGAAAGTAGGGAGCGGCGAATCAACGGTATCCAAATTATTAATGGTGACGATGGGAATGTCGTTATCTACCACAAAATCATCGCGATCTGAGGCGGAGTTGCCCTGGGCATCATTGCCGATAATGGTGGCGGTGTAATTACCGTCTGGCAATACGTCTGATGGCGGCAGAGTGAAAGTCCATGAGCCATCGGCCGCAGGTGTTACCGAATAAGACATACCGTCGACGGTCAGCATCAAGTCGCCATCAGTGTTGGCCGAAGTGCCCGAAAAAATCACAGTACCAGAGACAACCGATTGATCATCTATTGTGACTTCCGGCGCAAAGGCATCAACAACGAATAAATCATCAGCGGAAGCCGTATTACCCTGCGCATCGCTTACAGTAATTTGCGCGGTGTAATCTCCATCAGGCAAGGCTGCGGGAAGGGTAAAACTCCAGTCCCCATTTGGCTGAGGTGTTACTGTGTAATCAACACCGTTGACTGATAGAGTGAAGTCCCCATCGGTATTAGCACTCGTACCTTCAAAGGTAGGGAAGCTATTTGATACCGAATTTTGATCGACAATAGTGACCGTTGGTAACAAAGCATCAACGATGAAATCATCAGTAGCTGTGGAATCATTGCTGAGTATATCTGTGCCGGAGACACTCACTTGATAATTGCCATCAGGCAAGCTTGCACCAGCAGGTATAGTAAAGTTCCAGCTACCATCTGAAGCTGGAGTAACGCTGTAATCGACGCCATTTACAGTAAGCGTGATATCCCCTTGGATATTCGCACTTGTACCTGAGAAGCTGGGAGTATTCGTGTTTACAGTGTCACTATTATTAATTGTCACAACACCTGGGTCATAAACAACAGACACCGGAATTGTGGTTTGGCTTTCACCGCCATTACCGTCAGATAGGGTATATTGAATAGTATCCGTGCCAAAAAAACCGTCGTTGGGAGTATAGGTTAAAGTACCATCGCTTTCGATTACGACACTGCCGCTTGTGGCGCTAGCACCAGTGATGGATAAGTCATCGCCATCAACATCGGTATCATTTCCCAAAGCGTTTACGTTAACAGATGTCAGCGGAACGGTACTGACAAGAGAATCGGCATTGGCTATCGGTGCATCATTAACAGCATCAACCGCAAGAGAGATTGTATTTTCAGCTTCACCTCCTTGGCCATCGGAGACGGTATAAGAAAATTGGGGATTTCCGAACCAATTTTCCGAAGGAGTAAAAGTAAAGGTTCCATCACCGTTGTCAATAACTTCCCCCTCGCCAGACACTAAGCTAACACCTGAAACCGTTAGAATATCGGAAGCGTCAATATCCGAAGAACCCGCCAATAGTTGTGTCGCATTAAAAACAATACTTTGATCTTCGTTAATTTGCCCAAGGTCAATGGGAGCACCGGCGATAGGAGCATCATTAACGTTGTTAACATTGAGATTAAATGTTGTCGTTACTGAATTGTTAACAAAGCCCGAGTTATCCGTGGCTGTCACAGAAATAAGGTACTGGCCATCTTGCGAAAATGCAGCGTCATTAGTGGGGGTTCCACTTAACACTCCAGTCTGGGGGTCGAAGGACAAACCTTCAGGCAACGAGCTAACAGTAAATTGTAGACTTTGCGCTACATCGATATCAGAAAAAGACTGAGATAAATCGAAGGATACTGGAACATCCTCGTCAATGCTGACATCTGCGATTCCGGTGGTACTCGGCGGGTTGTTAAACTGCTGAAAATTTTCAGCGTTTGTTTGTGTGGCGACACGAGTTAAGCCCGATGTTTCAAAACCACTTTCTGGGGTTATTCTACCAGCGGTCAACTCTACCCGTGCAGCGCTACCAGCAGACGAACTAGAACTGCCATCTGGTGAGCCGCCTGCAGCAGGTGCTTGCAGCAAATCTTCAATAGATTCACCTCCCTCTAAAGCCTGGGCTATAAGCTCAAAATTAACACCTTCACCGATTCCCTCTTCGAGGATTTGATCAAGTAAGGCTAGTAGCTCCTGATCGAGTGTAAGTTCTTCATCGTGACCAAGGCTGACCACACCATGACCATCAACCGAGAGCAGCACAACACTGCTGCCCATAGTTTTAACAGTACTTCCATACGGCAATGACTGACCTACCTGCCCCGGACTTTTTACACCGTTGGAATCAACAACAATAATATTGCCTTGGATTCCTTCGATTTTTCCGAGAACCTTTACTCCACTGTCTGTGTTTGAAGTTTCATTTGCCATGTGAAAAATACCTTCATTTCATCAAAAAAATTTATTGGTAGCTAATATTCATCGCTGCCAATAATGTACCCAGCGCATTAAAAATACGGTAGCGGGCAAATAACTGGTCATACTGAGCATTGATAAGTGCGCGTTTGGCTTCAACAACTTCAGTTTCAGTATTCAATAAATCTAGTAATGTTCTACGCCCAATATTAAATTGTTTGGCGTAGGCTGCTTTGGTGGATGTGGCAGCCTTATAATGCCCTTCTAAAAACGTCATCTGGGCACTTAATGCTTTGTGAGCATTCCAAGAAAGATTTGTACTTTCTACCACCTGTCGGCGAGAGTTATTACGTATATCTTTCGACTGTTCTATTAATTTGGCCGTTTGCTTTCTTCTTGCTCTATCAGCACCACCGTTGTATAGATTGTATTGCAAGCGCAAAGCCACGATCAGATCTTCATCTTCACCTTCAATGCCGCCTATATTTTCATCCCAACGTTTCTCTGCTTCTAATCTTAAGGTTGGCCAATATCTGCTGCCAGCAGCTTTATACTGCTCCTGAGCTGCCTTGAAATCTGCTGTCGCCGAGTGCAAGGTAGGATGTTTTTCTACCGCCGCCGCAACCGCATTTTCAATAGACTCTGGCAACTCACCAATCTCTTCAGGCTTAGCCATATTTTCAAGGTTGGGATAAAAACCCGCGACTCGAAAAAAGTTAGCTTGAGCATCAGCTAAATTATTTTGAGCAACTACCATATTGGCATTTGCCAGAGCCAAACGAGCAGCGATTTGATCGAGATCGGCTTTGCTACCCACACCTTTATCACTGCGCAACTTCATCTGATCATATATATTTTGATGCTCCCACAAAGTTGCGCGGGTTAAATCCAACAACTCTTTTTGTCTTAGCACATTGATATAAACCTCTGCAGTACGCAAGGCGATATCCTGTGCAGTGGCATTGGCCACATACTCTAAACTTTCCACGCGAGCTTTCTGCCGGCGAATCTCTGCATTAGTTCCGAAGCCATCAAAAATAAGTTGCTCGGCTTGCAAAGACAGTTCTTCGCGGGTGAGGTCTATATCCTCTCCACCTGTTACCGGCGCATTTCGCGTTTCCTCACCAACACCTGCATTTAGGTTTACTGTTGGTAAATATTCAGCGCGCGCTTGCTTTACTTCATAGGTTCGCGACTGTAATTCATGAATAACAGACAGCATTCTCGGGTTAGTCTTTAAGGTCTCCTCCACTGCTTCGCTTAATGTATACGCTTGCGTTGACATCCCCACAAACGAAATAATTACCACTACAAGAGCCTTCACATGTAGACTATTCATCCATCCCCACCTAGTTTTTTTCAGTTCAAATTGGACACTGCAAATAATGTGCTAACTCTTTAGGAATATGCAAAAAATGCCGTTTTTATTGCCTTTATGCGTTTATTACATAACTAAAGATTCGGCACATACATCGCTTATTTATTTTTATTCATAAAAACAGCATTAATAAATTCACTGGACATTAGAAAAAATGCTGTTAAAACGATTATGTAAAACAACTCGACACAAGATTCTTTATTCTTACGCCAGATACTTCTTTTGTTTATAATGACATCACTTTTTATTCTTTAAAACAAGAACAAAGAATAAAAAACAGTCATCTTTCCCTTAGAGCGAGACGTTTAGTTTTAAGAATTGGCTTTAATATATAGTCGAGTATGGTCTTTTCTCCGGTGAGAATATCAACGCTCACCGTCATTCCAGGAATTATTGGCAACTCAGTACCATCAGGGCCAACGAAAACACGGCTAGTTTCTACTTTTACTAAGTAAAAACTCATATTTTCTTCGTCAGTGATAGTATCGGGACTAATATGGACGACGTTGCCATTAAGCCCACCCATTACCGAAAAATCATAGGCTGTAAATTTTATCTTAGCTGTTTGCCCAGGATGCAAATATGCAATATCAGAAGGCCTGACTTTCGCTTCGATCAGCAACACCTCTTCACTGGGAACCACTTCGGCGATATCCATACCAGGCTGGATAACACCTCCTATAGTATTCACCAATAAGCGCTTAACCGTGCCAGAGACCGGCGAAACAACGAGTGTTCTTTCAACTCGATCAGCAAGAGCTTCACTGGTTTCAGCCAAACGAGAAAGTTCTAATGTAATTTCGTTCAATTGTTCTCGTGCTTCCCGGCGAAAAACCAGGCTCAGGTTATTTAATTTCTCTTCGGCTTCTCTCAGACTGGATTTTACTCGTGGCAAAGCGAGTTCTGCCGCAGCCAGCTCACCGCTTAAATCATTGAGTTGCCTTTCAAGTCGCAGTAATTCCACTTCTGAAACAGCCCCCTCTGACGCTAACGGTCGTGTTAACTCTAATTCAGTATTGAGTAACTCATAGCTTTTTTGTAACTGCTTATACTTGGCGCCAAGTTCAGACTGTTCTTGCTTCTTTTGAGATATTTGTTGTAATAAAACCTGACGATTACTATTTAATTCACTTTGACGAGAATCGTAAAATGCCTTTTCTTGAGCGCTTAAAGTTGGATCCCATTTTGAATCGGTGGGAATTTTAAATTCTTGGCCATCGGCCTCTGCTCTCAATCTTGCTGAACGTATTTGTAATTGCGCCAAAGTCACACCTGCCTCTCTCAGAGAAGAAGCAAAACGTGTGTCATCAAGCCGTACTAAAGGCTGGCCTCTTTTCACAAGATCGCCTTCAGCGACAAACAGCTCCGCCAGTATCCCGCCCTCCAAATTTTGGATAATTTGCACTTGTTGAGATGGAATCACCTTACCTTCTCCCCGAGTAAACTCATCGACAAAAGTGAAACCGGCCCATAAAAAAAAGCTGATAAAAAAGAGTAAAACCACCAATAAAAGCTGCCGCCCACCCTTCGGTGTTTGCTGTAAAACAGCAGCTTTAGCAGAAGAAATATAATCTAAGTCTTCGTCTACGAGGGAGATTTTGTCATCATCATGACGACAAATATCGCGAAAAGTGCGGTACATCTTGTGTATTTTATTTAGCGACACGAAGCTGACCTTTTTTTAATGCATCAAGAATTTTATCCTTTGCCCCGTCGGCGATAATTCGTCCCGCTTCAAGTACAATAATACGATCCACTAATTCCAACATAGCCGACTTATGCGTAACTAGCACGAGCGTCTTACTAGCAAGCTCTTTTTGTAAGTTAGCCAACAAACGTAATTCACTGGCATTATCCATTGCCATACTTGGTTCATCGAGCAAAGCAATAGGAGCTTTACTCACCAGCGCGCGAGCAATATTAATCGCTTGTTTTTGGCCTCCAGAAAGACCTTCACCTCGTTCACCTACAATTCGCTCAAAGCCCTTGGGGTGCTGATTCACAAAATCCATCACACCGGCAATATCAGCTGCGCGGATGATCTCCTCATCACTAAGGTTTGTCTGGTGAAAGGCAATGTTTTCTCGTATTGAACCGTAAAACAACACACTTTCTTGAGGGACATACCCAATATTATTACGGAGCTGAGCGGGGTCAAGTTGCATAATATCAATGCCATCAAGCAAAATTGATCCGTTACTTACCTGATACAGCCCCATTAACAACTTATGTAAAGTGGATTTGCCCGATCCTATACGCCCAATAATGCCGACTTTTTCCCCCGGGTTAATTTTAAAACTGACACCATTTAAAGAAGCAATAGTTTCATTTGGGTAGGAGAAATCAACGTTTTTAAATTCTATCGCTCCTTGAAAACTTAGCCTTTCAATAAATTTTTTATGCTTCGGCCGCTCTTGTTGTCGGGTTACAATTTCTTCTAAAGCATCTAAGGCCAACTTAGCTTGATGATACTGCACAAGTAAGCCAGAAACTTGTGCCAGAGGTGCAAGTGCTCGACTAACCAGAATGACACTGGCGATAAGTGCTCCTTGAGTCAGTTCATTTTCAGCAATACTATAAACCCCAACAACTACGACAAACACCCCTGCCATCTGCTGCACAAAGGCTGAAAACGTGGTGGCACTGGAAGAAAATATTCGCCAGCGCAGCCCCCACAAGGATAGAGTTCCAACCGCAGACTCCCATTTACGAATAACGCGACCTTCGGCACCTAAGCCTTTCAATGTTTCAAGGTTGGATAGGGCTTCAACTAAGGTGGCATTTTTCTGTGCTGATGCGACAAAAGTATTCGACACCAACAGTTTCAATTTTCTTTGTACAAACCATGAGTAACTTAAAATAAGCGGAATAGCCACAATTGGCACCCACGCAATTGGCCCTCCAATATAAGTCACCACAACAATAAAAAGAGCAACAAATGGCAAATCGACAAATGTGGATATTGTCGCCGAAGTGATAAAATTCCTTATGGCTTCAAATTCTTTAATTTTACTGGCGAAAGCACCGACAGATTGGGGATGCTCAGAATAATGAGCTCCCAAGACTTTCTCCATAATAAAAGTCGACAGCAATACATCGGACTTTTTACCTGCCACCTCGATAAAATAAGTACGCAACAAACGTAAGATAAAATCAAAAGAGTAGAGCACTAATATTCCTAGCGCCAACGCCCAGAGAGTTTCAATTGCGTTATTTGGCACCACCCTATCGTATACATTCATAACAAACAGAGGGTTAGCGATAACAAAAATATTGATCATGAAAGATGCAATAAGAACATCTCTATATATCCGCCATGAGCGGCCTAATGTACTCCAAAACCAATGAGGCTCAGTACGGGTCTCGCCTTGTTCGACACGAGCTTCTAATGAATAATCTGAACGAATATAGATGCAGAGCCCTGAATAATCCTGCTGAAGTTCATCAAGAGTTGCACGGGCATTCTCACCTATTTGAGGGTCAAAATAACTATAATCTCCCTCTTCATTTATTCCCTCAATAACAAGAACTTTGTTGTCTGCAAATAAAGCGACAGCCGGAAGAACGAGTGCCGATATGGCTTTAAATTCGCGCTCTACAATTTTTGCTTCAAGGCCTGCACGAGCAGCAGCGCGTAAAAACAACTCTGGAGAAAGTTTGCCATTGACTAAAGGCAGCTCCGCCAGTAAAGCAGACCGGCCGACAACTTTTCCTTCGAGGGAGCATATGTGCACAAGCGATTCAAGAAGAACATCTTGATCATTTGCACTACTTGTCATGTTATTTTCGTTTTGATCCACGACTACTCTTTACCTTTTGTAAACCCTGTTATCGTTTTTCCATAAATATAATATAGGACAGGGTTAAGCAATATCGAAAATAAACACATTTTTAATAAGCATATACACAACACCAACTTGTAGCAGCTTATTTTTCATCAGTTGAGTATCAGCTCTAATAGCACCTGCCAATGACATCAAGGACGACATTCTGACTGATCTTAATAAGTAAGTATACGCTTAGGGTGTAAATCGGGTTAGCTTTTATATCTTTTATGTAAAAGCTTTTACATCTTTTTTACATTTAGAACTAGCAGTTAACCTGTTAATGGTATGTTTTCTTGTTCAACTGGCATATTACAAGTCATAACATTTGCGCAAATTTCATACAGGAGTGCTGCTGATGTGGATATTGGAATTACAGACATGATAAGGCCCCGGCATATACCGGGGCACTTTAGGTTCAATGTTTAGTTGTTTCCTTCAAAAGGCTGCATAATAACTGGGCAGTTAATCACAGCGTTGGACGCTCGCAAACCAAATAGGAAAGAGTTTTCTATACCAGGGCTACCGCTAAAGCTGGTGACTAAACCTTGGTCGATAAGCTCACGTAGATCTTCAAAGCTACGAATTGCTCGGCGCTGATCACCACCAGGACCATTAATTGCCGCATCGGTCCACATATTTAAATGGGCATCCCACATGGGTGAATAGTTATTACCTTCTTCAAAGCTATTGTCTGGATCGAAAGGAAATATATTCACTGGATCTAAATCGTTATCCAAGATCGTAGAACCAAGTCCTTGTCGATTAACATCATCAGCGGCAAGATTATTTTCCGTAATACTCAAGCCATTCACATTGGGAGAAAAGCCAAGTAAGACACTCTCGCCGTCAAGACCACTTTGGCCAAACACAGGAAGGTTTGCCATACGAGGGGCATATGTGCCTAACTCGATTGTCGCAGGACCTGGATCAGAGGCATCTGTGACTAGGTGATAGTAAAAGCGATCACCACCTTGCCAGCCATCAAGTAGTTGGAAGTTAGCCCAACGTTCTTCGATATTGATTTCATTGATACGGTCATGAACACCTGTGCGGTTAGCAATAATTTGCGCGTTAATCACTAAGCCACTGGGAAGTACTACGAGCGAGGAGTATTCTGCGTCACCCACTGCACCTGGCTGCGCCACTGCTGGAGGAAAAGCACCATCGGTACCGGCTTGTAAAATACGCTCTGGGCTAAAGTCCACATCACCCTTAAAGATAATACGGCCATTAGGTGATAGTTGCACTCGTTGCGCAGCGGCTGCCGCCGAGGGTAACGCTCCATAGCGAAGTTTAGGCGCTAAAATTGTACCCAAAATTTGCGACGTTTCTTGCGTAGACGTTTCAGTGATAATGAAATACGTTGGCTCACCGTTAGGGCCAATACCTTCGTAAATAGGCAGTGTTACATTTGCACGTGTATTATCACGCAAATTCGCTTCATCCACATCGATCGCACTAGGTAAGAATACATTTAGTTCATCGCGGAAACTGCGGCTTGAACCAGAGAAATCACCCACACTGCGGTTAGCTTCTTGTGCACCAAGTTCAACAATTAAACGTGCTTCTTCTGCAGGAGTATAAGGTTCAGTACGAGGTGTTTCACCCGGTGCTAATTCACCTTCGAAAGGTTGCAAAATAACAGGGCAGTTAATTACCGCATTACTTGCGCGCAAGCCAAAGAGGAATTCATTTTCAATACCAGGACTGCCACTAAAGCTCGTTATGAGACCTTGCTCGATAAGTTGGCTTAAATCTTCGAAGCTACGTATTGCACGACGTTGGCCATTAGCAATGGCTTCATCTGTCCACATATTTAAGTGGGCATCCCACATAGGTGAATAATTATTGCCTTCTTCAAAGCTATTGTCAGGATCGAAAGGAAAGATATTTACAGGGTCGCGATCATTATCCACGATGGTTGATCCTAAACCTTGGCGATTTATATTATCTTCCGCTAGTCCATCTTCACTAATCGTTAAACCATTTACGTTAGGAGAAAAACCAAGTAAAACAGTTTCGCGATCGATATCACTGCGTCCAAATGTAGGCAGGTTGGCCATACGTGGAGCGTAAACACCTAGCTCGATAGTGGCAGGGCCTGGGTCAGAAGCGTCTGTTACCAAATGATAGTAGAATGGATCTCCACCTTGCCAGCCATCCAAGAGTTGGAAACGCGCCCAACGCTCGTCCATATTTGCTTCCAAGATACGATCGTGGACACCCGTACTGTTAGCAACAATTTGCGCGTTAATAACTAAACCACTAGGTAGTACCACAAGCGAGGAGTATTCATCATCCGCAACTGCACCTGGCTGCGCAACAGATGGAGGGAATGCGCCATCAGTGCCACGATCAAGCCGTCTTTCAGGACTAAAATCTACAGTTCCTTTAAAAATAATACGACCGTCGTCAGTGAGATCAACATGTTGTGCCGCCGCCGCAGAAGCCGGTAAGGCACCATAGCGTAATTTAGGCGCTAATATTGTTCCCATGATTTCGGAGGTTTCAGAGGTAGAAGTTTCGGTAATGATGTAATAAACATCTTCACCTTGCGGGCCGACTCCTCGGTAAAGAGGTAAGATGGCATTAGCCGCTTCGTTATCACGCAAGTTTGCCATGTCGATGGACATAACACTTGGCAAAAATACATTTAGATCAGAAGAAAACTCACGATTAGATCCATTGAAATCTTCTAAAGTACGATTAGCTTCATTAGCCGCAGCAGTTACAATTGCTCGCGCTTCTTCGGCTGGAGTTCTCGATACAATATTTTCACCTTCAAAAGGTTGCATAATAACAGGACAGTTAATAACAGCATTACTTGCACGTAGACCGAATAAAAACGAATTCTCAATGCCAGGGCTACCGCTAAAACTTGTCACCAAACCTTCTTGTATAAGGTTTTGCAAATCATCAAAGCCTCGGATTGCCCGTCTTACATCACCGTTAGGACCATTAATAGCTTCGTCGGTCCACATATTTAAATGAGCATCCCAAAATGGCGAATAATTATTACCTTCTTCTATTGAATTATCTGGGTCAAATGGAAACACGTTTACAGGATCAAGATCTTGATCGAGAATGGTTGAACCAAGCCCTTGACGTTCATTGCCGCCAACACCGTCTTCACCAACAGAAAGACCATTTATATTCGGAGAAAAGCCGAGTAGTACACTCTCACTATCTAGCTCACTTTGACCAAACACAGGAAGGTTAGCAAGACGAGGAGCGTAAACACCTAGTTCGATAGTCGCTGGCACAGGATCGGAAGCATCTGTTACTAAGTGATAATAATAACGATCTCCACCTTGCCAACCATCAAGTAATTGGAAGCGTGCCCAGCGTTCTTCTCGATTAATTTCAATTAAGCGGTCATGCTCGCCAGTGCCATTGGCAATAATTTGCGCGTTAATCACTAAACCACTTGGCAATACAACTAAAGAAGAATACTCTGCATCACCCACAGCACCGGGTTGCGCAACAGCAGGAGGAAAAGCACCGTTTTCACCTGGCTCCAAAATTCTCTCAGGACTAAAGTCTACATCACCACGGAAAATAATACGGCCTTCATTGTCTAGCTCAACTCGTTGTGCCGCATCCGCTGCACTTGGTAAAGCACCGTAGCGTAATTTAGGCGATAGAATTGTTCCTAAAATATTGGACGTTTCTTGGGTTGAAGTTTCTGTGATAATAAAATAAGTAGGTTCACCTGAAGGGCCCACACCTTCGTAAATAGGTAGTGTGACATTCGCCTTGGTATTATCTCTTAAGTTGTCTTCATCCACATCGATAGCGCTGGGAATAAAAACATTAAGTTCACTACGGAAGCTTCTATCTGATCCAGAAAAGTCTTCGACGCTACGATTTGCCTCACGTGCACCGAGAGTAACAATCATGGTGGCTTCTTCAGCTGCAGTTAATTCTGCTGCTGGAGAAGGGGTAGGTGTTGCAGCCACAGGGCCATCGTTATCACTACCACCACATGCAACTAGAATTGTCGTCGTCGAGATGACGGCAACTGAACGCACAAATACTTTTTGCGAGTTACTAACGGCATGAACAGTAGAAGCGATAATATTTTTTGTAAACTTCATTAGTGGTGTTGCATTGTTATTTTGCAATCGTAATGAAGTACCTCTAGCAATTGCTTTTAATTGAGAGTAGGTAATATTCATATTGTTATCATTTAAGGTAAGTGAAGGATGTGTAAAGAAAAACGCAATAATTCAAATACGATTATTTTTTCTTATGCTTTACAACAGGCAATAACGCTCGCTGATGAGAATGATTATTGAAAAACGAAAAATGCAATTCATCACGCCAAAATAACGTTTCAAATAATATTTGAGAGAAATAAAAACAAAAAAATACATCATAGAAAGATCAAAAACGAAAATTATTTAAAAATCCTATTAAGCTAAAAAATAAATTTTATTAATAAACAAAGAAGTGAAAACCAAAGAGATGGTCTTGTGATAACTGCTGAGCAGGAAGAGATATAAATACAACTAAAAAAATAGAGCAAAATAGCGTTGTAGATATTTTAGAGAATATAATCGTGACAAAAAAGCGAGATAAGAATAACAAGGCCGGGATAATTTTGTTACCACTTATACAACACAAAATTAACCAAAATATACATTCCTCCGTTATTTTTAGAATATAAATTTGATATCTTTTATAAATTAAGAAAAACTACTGCTTTAATTTACTATTGCTATCGAATAAAAAACCGTCAATTATAAATAGTGGTAAAGTTAAAATTTGATTGGGGCTGATATCAATCTATAGAAAATCACATACAGCTATGTTAAGGGGTATGAGTGCAAAGATAACACCTAGAGTTTTAAGCTTTAGTTGTTCACGTTAGTTGTTCATGTATTATTAAGAGATAATTCCTTTTTAGGAAGAACTAAAGTCGCAATGGCACAAGCCGCATGCACGCTCACTAATACTCGAAACGGAGCAATAATGGGGTCTATCACAATAAAGAGAATGATGACAGCTTCTAACGGTAGCTTTAAGGCCGACAAAATAAGCCCTAACATCGCCAATAATGTCACACCAGATGAACCCGCAGTGGCAGTACCGGCGATCACCGACCCAACAATCACAACGAAAATAGACTCTAGATCTAGTTTAACATCGTATAATTGAGCCACGAACATTGTTGCCAAGGCAAAATACATGGTAGGTCCGATACGACACAAAGTGAAGGACAAGGGGATAATTAAATCAACGGAACGCTTATTGTAGCCCAGAGTTTTGTTCATTGCCGTTATTGTCGCCGGCAAAGCTGCCATAATACTAGAGGTCACCAAGGCCAACAAAGCGGGCTCGCGTAATGCCTTCACCGAGAGATCTAATGAGCCTGTTCTGCGCCATACGATTATACCTGAGCCCAGTGAGAGAAAAATATAAGACCCTATTACAACGCATACAAACTTTATTAATCCGACAAGCGCTTCAACACCTATTTTACTTAGAGTAGAAGAAATCAAACCACAAAAAGCAAAAGGCAGTAAATACATAAGCCACTGCACAATTTTAATGAAGGTACCTGAAACACTGTCCATGACTGAAATTAACGCAAGAGAAGATTGTTTTTTCAATGCCCCTATGCCGGTACCAAACAATATGGCAAAGAACAGCACTTTTAAATTATCACCTCGGCTCAATGCATCAAAAATATTATTGGGAACAAGGTCAAATACAAAACCGACAATAATAGACTCTTTCTCCGGCTCTATATAAGGTGTCGATAGTGACATTTCTAAGTTAGGCTTACCTGAGCTCTGAACAACCGATCCCAAAGTAGTCAAAGCGTTCGTATCTAAATTGCTACCGGGTCGAGTAATAAAACCTGACGTAGTACCCAATACACTGGCGAATGTGATGAATATCAAAAATACTATAAGAATTTTTTTGATATAATCTGAACCACCATGGTCTACCATAAGCCGACTAATACTGACAGTAATAGCCGATAGCAAAATTGGTAGTACACACATTTCCAAGATATCTAAATAAATCTCTCCCATTGGTGCCACCAAGCTGACATACTCTTTTTTTTCTACACCAATATAAACACCAACACCAGCGCCAATTAGTACCGCCCAAATACTTTTTAACGACTCAAAATTAATTACTTTTTTTAATCTATCGTAGAAAAACATACGAGTTTCCTATTCTGAAAATATATAAATACAACCCAAACCATAAACTATTCAGAAACTATCTTGTTATCAGCTAACGTTTTAATGTGTATTTCGATAAATTTTTTCTAGCACAGTATCGTATTCAAAAAGTACTCGATCTGCTGTCAAATCTAAATCTAAAGAAGTAATGTATTGATCGATTAAGAATTTAAGGTGATAGGATTCCCACGGTATAGCAATCCCTTTTTGATCTATAGCATCTAAAAAAACAACAGCAAATAAATCTATTGCAGCATCAGGGTCATCACGTATAACTTTTTTTATTTCACTATCATCGCGATAAGCAGCAACGATTTTGTTATCTGTTACAGCAGTAACCACATTCTGCCAAGAGTCAAATCCCGTGATTTCCATCCCTTTAAAACGTTGTTGGGCATATCCAACATATGAAGAGTTTGAAATGACACCAATCCTACCTTCTAAGTTTTGTATAGTTTCTTCTCTACTACGCCCATTTTGTTGCTTAGACAAAGCTAACCGACTAACTAATAGTCCCTGATATAAACGCAAGTAGGGTTTTGAAAAACTAACTTTAGAAGCTCGTGAAAACGTAATGCTAAGTTTGCAAATTGCCAAATCGACCTGCTTAGAAGACACTTTTTCAATAACATCGTCTAGTGAATTAGCAGACCGGTCAAAAACCACGTCGACATTGAGTAAACTGGCAAATCCTTTTATAAGCTCTATATCGATGCCTGTGAATTTTCCGTTATTATTAACATAGTAATAAGGCTCAGTATCTTTACTATAAACGGCTACTTTTAGAGTACCACGATCAATAATTTCTTTTATGTCATAAGGTATATCTTGCTGACTATCTAACTCCTTACCACTACTACTGTAACAAAAGAAAACAGAACTTAGTAAAAGTAATCGAAGCACTATTAAATACATAAATAACACCTATACTTCTATTTATTAATAATATTAAAATGGATACTTTATACTCATTTGTATGCGGCTGACCTTACCTTGCCTATTATCATACAGCCTGGCTTTGGCCAGCGAATATTCCACACCGATATCGGTCTTTTCAAACCAGCGCCAAATTAAATTTACATGCAGGGACTGATAGTGCGAAAAAAAAACTTCACCATTTTCAAAAGTAATATTGAAAGCATCATCCCAATTAATTCTCGTAAAGCCAGTATTGATATTAGAACGCACCTTATTATTCCATTGATACTGGAAGCCAATATAACCGCCATAAGCTTGCTGGCTAACAAGGGTGTTAACAGTGTCGCTATCATAAACAATGGCAGCACTATTACTTGCTTCTTGAATATAGCGACCAATACCATCACCGTAACTAAAATGAAAACGAATAATGTTTTTACTAGAAACAAACTTTTTTCCCGAAATTCCTATACCGAACCCCGTCGTTGATAACGAAGAGCCATTTCGATAAGCTTTTATTTCTCTAAGAACTGTCTGTAAAGAGTAGTGGCTTTTATTATTTTCATATAACAACTTAGCGGTAAAATCAGGAAGTGAGTCTTTTGCACCTGGACGTTTGTTACCCTCGAAATCCACAAAATCACTTTCGGGGTTTTCAATTGCTATTGAGGCTATGATAGCGCTAATTTTCTTTGTAAAACGTATTTGCGGCTGTAAGATGAGTGACTGCCCCGTATCATTGGCGAAATCAAGATTTTCAGGAAAGGAGCGGACATCGACATAATTCGACCAACTCTGACCAATTAACCACGAACCAACGTTAATTGAAGCATGTCTTAAGCGGAGTCCTACTGAATTAGTCACAAGCTCAGACCCCGGGGCACTTTCAGTACCATCCCCAAAAAAGTCGACTTCAAAATAGAGTTTTATAAGCTGATCTTGTATTTTTCTTTTAGAAAACAAGCCTATTCTTGACTCCTTTAAATGCATACGAAAATGATTGCTATTATTTGCTTGGACTGATCCATCAAGAGGAATCGATAAATAATTAATCCGGTCACCACTTTTCGCGTGAAGGTCATAGAGTGCATCAGCTTTTATATAGCCGTTTACTTTAATTACTTTTTTACCATCTGAATATGTTGTTTTTTCTGCTGTCTCTATTTTTTTCAAGCGCTGATTAAGACGAATATTGTCTTCCTTAAGTTTCTTAATTTCTTGCAATATATCTTGCACTTCATAAGCATAAAGATTATTACCTGAAAAAAGTAAAAACATATATGTAACTAGTCTTACATATCTTACAAAAGCATCAAGGCTAAACATAGAGTCACTTAGTATTTGAAAATCCCATTTCCACATATCAAAGATATTTAAACGCTCATAAAATGATAAGAACAGAGTTTTAATTAAACATCTTTTTTCTTCTGAAAAATCGTGCGAACTAAGCTTTTTTTGCTCTCTTTTTATTATTTACAAAGTTAAATTTACTATGAAAGCTATCTTTTGTTTTGAATAAAGAGGTAAGCTAAAGAAGTGCATTAGATGGTGATATAATTGATTGTTTTTTCTAAGAATGTGTTTATTAATAAACGGAGGAAAAATCGGTTGCAGCTCACTATATAAAGTAAATAAAATATAATAACACTGCCGATAATAAACTATTTAAATATGGCTATAAGCCATAAAGAGTTGAAAAAAAGAAAGGTGCAAGCATTAGAGTTATGGATAATATATCGCTAAGTAACTTTCCTTAAAAAATGATACTTAGCGCAAAAAGCAGGCTAGTTACTTAACAAACTCATAACATTATCAGCGGAAAATCCACGGGATACCATAAAGCGAATACGGCGCGCCTTATCTTTGCTGTCAGCCACAGGGGTCATACCAAATTTCTTTGTATATACTTGCTTAGCCAACTCTAACCAGTCTTCATCATTTTCGTATACATATGAAGCGATAAGGTATTCACTAACACCTCGTTGTCGCAACTCCTGTTTAATAAACTTTGGTCCCTTACCGTGATTTTTCTTTGCACGTATAAAGGATTCAACAAAGCGCTCTTCACTTTGTAAGTTGTCCTTGGCTAAGGCATCCAGCTCTTGCTGAACCTTTTGCGCATCGGAAAACTTACGGGATAATTTGGATGCTAATTCATATTTTGAATGCTCTCGGCGTGCTAGTAGAGCCAAGGCGGCATTTTTGATAGAAGCGTCACTGCTCGCTAAATTTTTCAATATTTTAACCACTATTTAATAGTTATAGTTGCTAATAAAATCTTTTATTTAAGCAAAAGTGTTTGTGCATAAAAACAGCAACTTACTAGACTCTGCCCAAATAAAGCTCCGTATATTAATGTCCAAGATATTAAAGCTATGTTACATGAAAAAAAATATCTGATAAAAAAAATGCGAAGTAAACATCGCATTTTTTAGACCGTTTATCTCAATTTTATTTTTAAATCCGCTAGACACTATAGATTGTAGTTGATATTTCAGTTTTTTCTATCAAATGCAAAATATCAACGAAGTGATTATTAACAATCTATTTTGCGGCAAAATAATTCTTTAGATGCAACTAACACCATAAAAGTTCAGTTAAGCTGCTTCATTTTCGGTTGCATCTTCACCTTCGGCAATCACACCATAGTCAACAGTTTCTCCTAGACGACTAATATCCGGATCATAAAGTATTGAACATTCATCCTAATTAAAGGAAAGAGCAACTTTATTTTTGACAATTTTGACTCAAGTTTCGGAGAAGCCACCTTTGACAACATCAATACGTCGAATATCCACACGAACAGATGAATAAGATTTCAAAGCGTTACTAACAGAGGCACTTACAATATCAGATCAATCATATACCAAAAAGACCATTTTTTGCACAAATCATTACCTCAGAATAGGTGTTAGATGATCTGTCTTAAAAACCCCTCTTAATAAAAAGCACTCAAACGAAGCTAACATGCAAAAATTTCATTGCCAACTATTTCAACACCTTGCATGATTTTTTCTACCGATATGGAAGAGTAACCCAACCTGAATTCTCGATGGGGCTTGGTGAAATCAGCAAAAAAAGGGGCTCCAGGTTCAATCAGAACACCTTTAGGGTAGAGACGTTCTGCTAAATCTAAGGAATCAATACCTTCAGGCGCACGTATCCATAAACTGCTTCCCCCCATGCGGGAAGCGGCAATGTCGGTAATATTCGCAGTATCTAATGCTTCAAGTAAAGCAAACCGACGCTGAGTGAGAATGCGCTTAATACGTTGATGATGTGTATCGTAGTGACCAAGTGCAATAAAGTTAGCCACTGTGCGCTGTAACAGGCCTGCTGGGTGCCGCAGCATTAAAGCCCTGATATTACGCGCATGACGAATAAATTCACGGTCGGCCACCATATAACCTATGCGAACACCAGGAAACATCGACTTAGAAAAGCTGCCTATGTAAACGACTCTGCCGTCTTTGTCCATGGATTTTAAAGATTTAATTGGATTCGACAAAAAACGAATCTCAAAGTCGTAGTCGTCCTCAACAATAATAAAGTCGTTCTCAGACGCTTTTTCTAGAAGATGCTCCCTCTTAGCCAAAGGCATGGTAACCCCTGTCGGAGCTTGATGGCTTGGAGAAGCAAACACCACATCAGCATTAGAAGGGATTTGTTCTATTTTTAGACCTTCACGGCCAATATCCACATAACTTATTTGGTTTTCAGCCAAGCTTAGCATCGTGGCAATATCAGGGTAACCGGGGTTTTCACACACGGCATGTGCACGCTTACCTAAAAGTTGAACAGAAAGCCATAACGCATTTTGCGCGCCTATAGTAATCAATATTTCTTCATGATCAGCATGAATGCCACGGCGGGGTAAAAGTTGGGTGCGAATTAATTCAACCAATACAGGATCGTCAGCTGCTACCACGTCACTTGCCATATTCGCAAAATCAACTTTCGAGTGTGCCTTACGTGAACAATCTTGCCAGGCAGAAATTTCAAATACCTCTGGATCCATTTGTCCGTAGATAAATGGATAAGGAAATCCTCGCCAGTCTCGAGGTTTGCGAATTTTTCGCCGTTCATCAATAACTGAACTTTTTAAACGATGCTGCCAAACTGAAGGTTTTTCACCCATATTTTTTTGCTGATGCTTTGAAATAAAATTTTCGATAGGTGGCAGATCAGCAATGCGATAAGCACTTCGTTCATGTGCAACGATAAACCCTTGAGAAACCAATTCTTGATATGCAAGAGAAACCGTTGGCCGCGACACACCTAAATATTTTGCGAGCTTTCGGCTAGAAGGCAGTTTAGCCCCAGGTAACGCTGCACCACTGCGAATCTTATTGAGGATCGCAGCACACAGCTGTGTTTGCATGGTATTGCCTAATAAAGGGTCGAGTTCGAACAACTCAACAGACATCTCAGATAGCGTCATAAAAACTGGCCATATAAAAAAACTCAACTGGATATATTTTTCATCACGCTGTATTGCTAACGTAATTACACCAATTAAAACAGTCTCTCAGAGAACTTAATGTGAAGCCGCAAATGAAAAAACAAATTAAAAAGTCGTCACTATTATGTCAACTGATACTTTTATCAACAACAACAATTAATTCTTGTTTTGCCAGTGCAAGCGATACCCAATTGGAAGATGAGGTGGAAAAGCTTAGACGTGAACTAGCAACACTGCAAAATAAAATCGCGGCATTAGACGCTAATGCGAACACTCCCCTAGAAGGTGAAGCGAAACTATACGTCACCTTGCGTCCAACCTTTGGTTACATCGATGAAAGTGCCGTAAAAGTATGGGATACAAGAGATGCACTTAGCCATGCAGGCTTTAAAGCTGCTCATGAAATAATGGGTAGTTTGGCGGTAATAGCGCATGGCGAATGGGATATTTCGCTAGCTAATAATGGTGATTTTGGACGCGCACGCCAAGTGTATGTGGCTCTAAATTCATCCTTTGGTAATATTGGTTTAGGTAAGCAACGCCCGACTCAATACTTACTAATTGCGGGTTATATCGATATTTTCAACCACGCATCAAGCCCTTTTGCGTATGATCGAGAAAGTATATTTTTTGTAGATAATTTAATAAGTTACAAAAAAAACTTGGGCAATTTCACATATCTGACGACGGCGCAGTTTGACGGTAAAGAAGGCGCTGATGCGAGCGATTTAGTCAATACCGGTATCAGTTATGACACGGATAATCTGCACCTTGCAATCACTTATTTAGATCAAAAAATTGCCGACGGGAATGAAGTGCTTCGCAACGACGATGTCTGGGCAGGTGCTGTTGCCTATACCTTTAGCAATGGGCTATATACAGCTCTTGCTTATCAAGACAGAACCTATGAAGAGTTAGGGGCTAACAAGCGAAATGGAAGCACATTTGACACTGCATTCGCCTACCCAGTGTTCAATAATTTCAAGGTAAAAGCGGGGTATTTTAAATTTGATGATGGCATTGAAGGACCTGAAAGTGGTAAGCATGACGGCTATAACGTCACGCTTGAGTGGCAGCCAGTTTCTGCATTGAAGTTGCACCTAGAATATCTAAACAGGGAGTTTGAGTTTAGCGAAGACTTTCACTCGTTCTCCTTAGGTTTTAGATACGATTACTCAATTTCAACACGATTTTAACCCCGTGATTACTTCGCAATTTTCATTGTAAATAAAACTGGATATATAAAATTATTTAACTGGATATACGATCGTTTACCAGTTCTTGATAACTTAAATACATGCTTTGAAATATTTACCTGTCGCTTAACTTTCAAAACTTAGGTAACCACTATGATTTTTAATAAAGGTCTTTTATTCGTCACTGTTCTCGCTACCTCGTTACTAACAACTTCTTTGACTCACGCAAAAAACTTCAAAATCGCGGTTGGCGATGGCGCGGGCGGTGCACAAGAAGCTCTTGGCGAAGCATTTATCGCCACCCTAGAAGAAGAAAGCAAGGGCAAGCACAGCGCAAGTTTATTTCTTAACGGACAGTTAGGATCTGAACAGGACACAGTGAATTCAGCAGCAATAGGCACGTTAGATTTTTCTATTCTCGCCATTAATAACATTACGCCGTTCTCCCCTACCGTCGGCACTTTAACTCTGCCTTACGTAATTTTAAGTTTGGAAGATGCAGTTAATTTAACACAAGGGCCTGTAGGTCAAGGGTTGATTGAAAACACAATTCGTGATGCTGGTGTGCGTATCATCGGCTGGGCTTATTCAGGCTTTCGTGTGTTGACTAACTCGAAGCGTCCTGTGTCATCTGTTGATGATTTGAAAGGTCTGGTTATTCGTGTTCCAAAAAACGAAATTATGATTGAAACCTATAAATCTTGGGGCGTTAACCCCACGCCAATGGCGTGGTCTGAAACTTTTGCAGGCCTGCAACAAAAGGTGGTTGACGGGCAAGACAATCCTTACCTCACGGTCTATGCAATGAAATTTGATGAAGTACAAAAATATATCACCAATATTCGTTACATCTTTTCCATTGAACCATTAATTGTCTCAGAAGCTATTTTCCAAAACTTATCAAAGAAAGATCAAACGGCAATACTGGCAGCAGGTAAAAAAGCTACGCAGTTCAGTGAACAACTTCTTAGAGACAAAGAAGAGGCAATTAAAGTTGAGCTGGTTAAAAGAGGTATGCAAATTACTGAACCGGCTAATAACGAAAAAGAATTTATTGAATTGGCAACTAAGACAGTGTGGCCAAAATTCTATGACAGCGTTGGCGGTGTAGAAAAACTCAATAAAGTACTAAAAGAGTTAGACCGTCCGCAAGTAAAATAAGGATTGTGTATTACTATTGTGGGCCATTTTTTGGCCTCACAAAGTATCCCCTACAGCCTCTTTTTTATAACAATGTTCCTATTTTAGCAAGTGCGTGACAAGCACCTGGCTATCTATATCTTTTATTTTAGTTCAAGGGTTTATACATGAAACGGGCAAGCCTTTATCTTTGGAATAATTTCGAAAAACTGATGTGCAGTTTTTTACTGTGCAGCTTTGTCATTTTACTCTTTGTACAAATAGTAAGTAGAGAGTTATTCAGCTATTCATTTGCGTGGATTGAAGAGCTGTCAGTTTATATGTTTGTATGGTTTGTTTATTTGGGAGCAAGTGAAGCTGCTCGATTGTATGCGCACAACCGCGTTACCATTCAGTTCAAATTACTTCCCAAAAAATGGGGGAAATACCTAGACTCGTTTGCCGACCTATTCTGGATTTTCTTTAATGTCTATTTTATTTATTTATCTTATGATTTCGTTTTCAATCGGATGAACAAATTCTGGAAATCACAAACACTCGGCATCGAGATGAAGTATATCTACATTATTTTGCCGGTTGCGTTTACGCTAATGACAATTAGGATTATCGAAGTAAATTATCGTCGCATTATTAAAAATGAAGATATACAAACACTAGACAGTTAATGAGCCTCGCATTGTTTTAAACAACAACACTTACCTATGTCGTCGAGAAACAACCGGTTCTCTTGCAAGCGTGTTTAATGAAAAAGGTAAATCCATGCAAAGTGAAATATCGCTGATAGTTTTTGGTACATTTTTATTATTATTGATTTTGGGGACTCCCATTACTGTAGCACTTGGTACAGCCTCACTGCTGTCATTCTTGTATCTTGAAGAAAACCCGATTAAATTTGTGCAAATAGCTTTCACCTCGGTGGGTTCATTTCCACTCATGGCACTCCCTGCATTTATATTAACCGGCGCATTAATGGAAGCGGCTGGGATTTCCAAACGTCTAATTGATGTGGCCGAAAGCCTCGCAGGGCCTTTTACAGGGGGAATTTCTGCAGCAGCTGTGGTCGCATGCCTATTTTTTGGCGCTATTTCAGGCTCAGGCCCGGCAACAACTGCCGCCGTTGGTATGCTAATGATTCCAGCTATGGTAAAGCGCGGCTATAAAAAGGACTATGCCGCAGCAGTAACTGCGTCAGCAGGAGGATTGGGCATTGTAATTCCGCCTTCTATTCCAATGGTTATTTTTGGTATCGCTGCGTTAGGAGTTATGCCTTCACCCTCCGCTATTGAAGAATTTGGGTTGTTTCAAACGGTCTCTATTTCAAAGCTTTTTATGGCAGGAGTTATTCCGGCCTCAGTTATTGCCATTGGGATTCTAACAGTCAATTATATTCTAAGTAAAAAAGAGGGTTATGTCGGTAGCCAGCAAATACTTTGCTTTAAAAAAATTGCACAATCTATTCGAAATGCTATTTGGTCACTGCTAGCACCGATTGTTATTTTAGGTGGTATTTACTCAGGATTTTTCACTCCGACAGAAGCTGCCATTGTTGCCATAGCTTATACCTTATTTATTGGAATTTTCATTTATAAAGAATTAAATTGGCCCTCATTCTCTTTTTCACTGCAAACAACAACTTGGCTATGTGGCAGAGTATTAATGATTCTTTTCACCGCTACTGTATTCGGTCGTCTACTCGTTGAAAATCATATTCCAGCGAAAATTGCCGAGTCTATGCTTGAGCTAACCGATAATATGTATCTGATTTGGGCAATGATTATTTTATTTTTACTCTTTGTTGGCATGTTTATGGAAACGCTGGCTATTATTTTAATACTGGTTCCGATAATGCTTCCCATCGCTTTCAATGTTGGTATTGATCCTATCCATTTCGGGGTTGTGATGGTCTGTGCTTTAGGCGTTGGTTTTCAAACCCCTCCACTGGGTGAAAATTTATTTATCGCATCTGGTATCTCTAAAGTCTCAATCGAGAAAATTTCAGCGCGAGCTTTACCATTTGTTTTTGTTAATACCGCAATGATTTTTGTTATTGCATATATCCCAGAGTTATCCCTATGGCTACCTAGAGTATTGGGGTACTAGGTACATTTTTATTAACGATAAAATATTTAAAAGAGAATGATTTTATGAGTTTAACCATGACGACTAAAGATTTATCTGCATTATTTGACGCCTTTAATCTGCATGATATTGATGCTGTTATGAGTTTTTTTAATGACAACGCAATCTTCTACACCGTTGCAGGCGATGATGTTTTCGGTAATAAGATCGAAGGTAAGAGCGCCATCGCAGATGCCTTTAGTGCTGTATGGACCGCTATGTCGGATGCACAATGGGCACATCATAGCCATCTGGTCTCGGGAGATAGAGCAGTCTCTGAATGGACATTTATGGGTACGGATAAATCCGGCATGCGAGTGGAAGCTCAAGGAGCGGATTTATTTACATTAAAAAATGGAAAGATAGCGGTTAAACAAGCTTTTCGTAAAACTCGTCCAGCTTTTCAAGTTTAGTTTATCAGTATTTTAAAGAGGCTTTTATGAAGCATACTTCACACTTCTCTCCATATGATCCCACATACGACCCCTTGGTGCAGAGCACTCCCGGGCATGGGCAAGAATATGCACCAACCTATTGGATAGACACTGCTGGAGAGTTTCCCAAAGATGACGGCTCTGTTGTGACTGATTTCACCACCGATGTTGTTATCATCGGTAGCGGTTATACAGGGTTATCATGCGCCATTCATCTCGCCAAAGAACACAATATCCAAGCGGTTGTTTTAGAAGCTAATAGCGTTGCTTGGGGATGTTCGACACGTAATGGCGGTCAAGCACAGTTTTCATCGGGTCGCTTAAAACGTTCACAGTGGATTAAGCGTTGGGGCATTGATATTGCAAAAAAAATGCATGCCGAAATGATGGATGCATTTGCACTTTTCGATGACTTAATTCAAGACGACCTTATTGACTGTGACCCCCGACCGGGCGGTCATTATTATATTGCGCACAAGCCCACTGTTGTTCGGAGCCTTGAAGAAGAAGCAGCGTTGCTTCGAAATGTTTTTGGTTATAACGCAAAGGTCATTTCCAAGGATGAACTTCAAGCAGAGCATGTAAATGATAGAGAAGCGGCTGGTGCTATGTGGGAACAAGATGGTACAAGTGTTCACGCAGGCAAACTGGCATTTGGCTATCAGAAGCTTGCACGTAAATTAGGTGCGAAAATATATACAAGTAGCCCGGTTATAGCGTGGACACAGGATAATGGTAGACACTACTTAAGCACCCCCGGTGGTACTGTGTCAGCAAAGTCGGTAGCAGTTGCCACTGGCGGTTATACCTCTGGCGAATTAAGCCCATTAACTAAACATAGATTAATGCCAATTCTTTCTAATTCCATTGTAACCCGTCAGTTGACCGAAGACGAGTTACGGGCATGCGGTATTCGCGTCCACTGCCCGCTTACGGATACGAGAACATTGCGTCACTACTATCGCTTACTGCCAGATAATCGCGTACATATTGGTAGTAGAAGTGCAATTAAAGGTAAAGGTGCCCCCCACCAAAAGCATTTGGATCTACTAAAAACTGGCTTATATCGCAAGTTTCCTGACTTACAAAAAGTCGAAATCGATTATTCATGGTGGGGCTGGGTTGATGTGAGCCACGACATGATGCCGCGAATATTTCAACCGGATGAAAGTCAAAAAGCCTATTATTCGCTAGGATATGGCGGTAATGGAGTAATGTATTCCGCGCAAGCTGGTCGACGTTTAGCGCAATTAGTTGCAGGACAAAAGCAGGACTTAACGCTGCCCATTTTCCAGTCGCCCTTACCCCATTACGGCGTATTAACGCCGTTTAGGCGAATGGGACAAAGTATGTCTTATGTCTGGTACTACTTAAAAGACGAGGCGACAATATGGAGCTAACCCAAGGGGCTAGTGTATTACTTTACACCGTTGTTTTTGCTTGTGCTGTTTTACGCGGTATCACAGGGTTTGGCTTTGCCATTGCCGCAGTTCCTGTGATTAGTTTGTTTTTGCCCCCCGAAATTTCGGTGGCATACATAACATTGTTACAAGCCCTCATTGGTTTATATGATGTTCCCACCTGCAGAAAGGAAGCGCACTGGTCATCCGTATCGTGGTTTTCCATTAGCTCACTAGTGGGTATACCTCTCGGGGTTTATCTGCTCACAATGCTCGATGGTAATATTGTGAGAATTGTTATTGCTGGGGTGGTTATTTTTGCGGTAATAGGCTTGATCAGTAAACGAGGTCTGCCCATTAAAGCCAACATTAGATCAGCAATACCTTGTGGCGTTTTCGGAGGTCTGTTCGCAGGATTAGCCAGCATGCCAGGGCCGCCCGCTATCCTTTATTTTTTGGGTAGTGGTATTGCACCAGTACAAGCACGTGCATCGATGATCATCTTTTTCTTTTTTACATCCTTAATAGCTATTCCTTTTTTGTATGCCGCAGAGTTAATTGATAAAGCAATGCTAATTTACGCAGTTTTGGGTTTACCGATTTTTATTGCAGGAAGCAAAGTAGGAGAGATGATATTTAAACGCACGAGTGATATTGGCTATAAAAAAATATCTATCGTATTGCTGATCATTACCGCTTTACTGACGGCACTCAAGGGGATTTCAGGGTTGTTATAAATGTGCAACATCCCAATCACGCTGCGCTACATGAAGACAAGTAGCGCAACCAACATTAGAATCTGTTAAACATTCTCATACCTTATTGAGGCTATTTACCATTTACTAAGGCCTTGGGATTTTTTAAAGCAACACACCTCTAGCCTTCTATTCGCTTAAATAATTGACTTATTTCGTCAATGCTAAACCCTCGATATTGTAAAAAACGATACTGTTTAGCTTTTTCTTTTTGGTCTTGAGGCAGCGCTTTAAATTTTTTTCGCCATGTTTGTTCGATAATATTTACACTCGCCAACTCACCTTGAGCTTCTGCATTAAAGCTTTGTTCGGCAATATCTGTAGTAATGCCTTTATACATGAGTTCTTGTAAGACACGTCGCTTACCCAAACCTTTAGCTAATCGGTTGCGGGTAAACGCTATCGCAAAACGCTCATCACTTTGGTAGCCCTGATCCACCAGACGCTCTAGAACAGGCTCTAAACAGGATTGATCACAGTTGAATTTTTGCTGCAATTTTTCACGCAATTGAGCTTGACTGTGTTCACGCATCGACAATAATTCAATAGCTTTGTTATACACGTCTTTTTTTAAAGTTGTGTCCATTCAAACAATTACCATGCACAAAAAAGCCGGTACATCTACCGGCTTTTAGAAATCACCAAATGGAAAACCTTAAGCTTGCTCATTCTCACTTTCTTCTGTTTCAATGATTTCACCAAGTAGCTCCGACTTTATCTTTTGCTCAAGTAATTCTGCAATATCGGCATGTTCCCGTAGGTATTGGATAGCATTTGCCTTACCCTGACCAATTTTATCGCCATTGTAGCTGTACCAGGCACCCGCTTTGTCTACAAAGCCAAGCTTCACACCGTAATCGACAATTTCCCCTAGGCGATTAATACCCTGCCCGTAGAGAATTTGAAATTCTGTCTGTTTAAATGGAGGGGCAACTTTATTCTTAACAACTTTAACTCGAGTTTCGGAGCCAACCACCTCGTCACCATCTTTGACAGCACCAATGCGTCGAATATCCATACGAACAGACGAATAAAACTTCAAAGCGTTACCGCCGGTTGTGGTTTCTGGGTTACCAAACATTACGCCAATTTTCATACGGATTTGGTTGATGAAAATCGCCATACAATTAGCATTTTTAATATTACCGGTGATTTTCCTTAATGCCTGCGACATCAATCGGGCTTGTAAGCCCACATGGTGATCTCCCATATCTCCTTCGATCTCGGCTTTTGGTGTTAGTGCAGCCACAGAGTCAACAACAATAACGTCAATAGCACCTGAACGAACCAACATATCCGCTACTTCCAACGCTTGCTCCCCTGTATCTGGCTGAGAAATAATCAACTCTTCCACATTAACGCCAAGCTTCTCGGCATAAAGAGGATCAAGGGCATGTTCAGCATCGATAAAAGCACAGGTACCGCCCTGTTTCTGAGCTTCTGCAATAACCTGCAAAGTAAGGGTCGTTTTACCTGAAGATTCAGGGCCGAAGATTTCAACGATACGCCCACGGGGCAAACCTCCTATGCCCAAGGCCACATCTAAGCCTAATGAACCTGTAGAAATAGACGGAATAGACACTTGCTCGCGATCGCCTAAGCGCATCACTGTGCCTTTACCAAATTGGCGATCGATTTGAGTCAATGCCGCCTGTAACGCTTTTTCTTTATTGGTATCCATTTTTACCCATCACCTTTAAAAAATGTTTATTTTTTGTTCTTTAATCTTATGAAAGACTAGATTAGTTCCTTCTCTAGCATTCTGTAGATAAGAATACGACAAAAATACTGTATACGCAAACAGCATTATATCTTTATACAGTAGTTTGTTTTATTACAAGTACTATACCGCCTGCTCCAATGAGCAAAAATCCAGCAAATAACTAAGGGCAGTAACCACCGCCTGCTCTCTAATTTCGCTGCGATTACCTTCAAAGTACTCAGTATATGTGTTGACTTTAGATGTGCTACCCACGGCAAAACATATAGTTCCTACTGGTTTACCTGGTGCGGCGCCAGTTGGCCCTGCAATTCCACTAATAGCGACTCCTACGTCAGCCGCACTAATACTTATCGCACCGCGCAGCATGGCTTCTACCACTTGGTGGCTTACAGCACCATAACTATCGAGAATATTGGAAGGTACGTTTAGTACTTTTTCTTTTATCTCATTGCTATAGGTAACGAAGCCGGCAGAAAACCAAGCAGAACTACCAGCAATTTCTGTGATTGCCGTACTTACTCCACCACCAGTGCAGGACTCAGCTGTGGTGACCTGATAGTTATTACTACCTAACACTTGCCCCAATTGCTGAGCAAGCTTGACTATTTCTTGATTCATATAAGGTTTTGCTGATTAATACATTGAGTATGTCATGTTGTTAGAGCGCAGTAACAGGCTCTAGTATTTAAAAGCTACAAAACATAATAATACTATGCTCGCAGGATAAATAGATCAGTATTCGCTACTCTTCTATATATGACGTACAATTCCCCTAGGAGCTGCTATAAATACACTCTAGAACTGCTTTATCTGAAAAGACTTTATACTAAAAGATAAAAATACCTGAGCCTAGACCGTTACAGTCACTGCACGATACCTAGGGTATGATGGCCTAACACTGGCTTAAGAAGGTTTTAAAAACCTCGAATACTATTTAGCAAGGAGATACGAGGTATGAAAAAACTCATAACCAAAGCAATCTTAGTTGTTGTCATTGCTTTAGGGGCATCCAATTACATGCTGTATATCATGACGGGGAAGACGCCCTTCGACAGTAATGATATGAAAATACCAGACCTATCATTGAGCAGCCCCAAATTGGACAAAATCAATCCGCTAAGTGGTAGTAGTACGGTATATAAATGGGTGGATGAAAATGGCGTCACACAATATTCATCAGAACCACCGCCGGAAAACGTGCAGCGTAAAGTACTTGAAATTGATCCTAATGTGAATGTTGTACAAGGTTTGAGAATTGAAGAAGAGGAACCACAAGAAATTGCTCAAACACAAAACAATGTCATGCCTCAGGGTCAAGTCTATAATCCGCAGGCAATAAAAAAACTAATGGATGATGCAAAAAACGTTCAAAAAAAGTTAAATGAACGCTATAAAGAACAGGAAAAAGCAGTGCAAGACTTTTAAGCCCCAAGGCATATCTCCCCTTTTACTAATGTTAAGTGGGAGTATGCTCAATCACAACGGCTAGGCGCTAGATATTATTTACAAACAACAACTAGGGCCTGCTAACCTTACATAGCTCATTCGCCAGTTCGCATACCCGCTTCAGCTGTTGAAACGCTTCTGTTTCTAGTAGATTACCTTGCTTATCATGTGCTTCTAAGGACCAACCGAAGTTAATGCGGAAGTAATCTCGATAATAATTTTGGGTACTAAAACTAAGCCCCGAACGTATATCAATTTTCTCGTGCCGAGCTCTCTCAGTTAAGGCTTCTGCATCCAAACCAGGAATTTGAACCCATAAAACTAAGCCTCCCGATGGATCGCTAACTTTGGTGTAAGGTGGTAAGTTGTCTCTTAAATAGCGCTGGTATTGATAAGACTGCTGCTGCAGTTTTATGCGCATTCTATTGAGATGATGCATATACTGGCCACTGTTAATAAAGTCGGCCATGCTCATTTGAATTAAAGTGTTAACACCATAGCTGGTGTTTCTATGGCGAGTAATATATTCATTAAGATAGCGACCAGGTAGACACCAGCCAAGGCGAACGCCAGCAGCCAAAGTCTTAGAAATGGAACCACACCAAATAATATGTCCGCTTTTATCCCAGTATTTAGTGGCTAAAGGTGGTTTTTTATCATAGCCCATCTCCAGATACACATCGTCTTCTATGATAGGAATTTGGTACTTACTGGCAAGGGCAGCAAGTTGCTGTTTCTGCTCGGGTTTAAGACTGATGCCAAGAGGATTCACATGAGAAGTACTAAACAAGCCAGCCGTCATATTCTTACGCTTCATATGTCGTTCTAGCTGTGCTAAGTCAAGCCCGTCTCGCGAGCTTGGAATTTCGATAATTTTGCGAGACATATTGGAAAGTAAATCTAACAGACCACTGAAACATGGCGAACTTACCGCTAAGGTGTCACCCTCTTTACTCACAGTGTCCACCGCTATTCTAATCCCCTGCAGGCAGCCATGGGTGACGACCAGGTCAGAATCCGAAAATGCGAAATCATACTTCCTAAAGTGTTGCTGTAATGCCAACCGTAACGACTGGCTGCCTTGGGGCTCAGGGTAGTAGTGCAAGTCATTGCCTGCTCTTCTAGCGGCGCGCTTAATGCTCAGTTGCAACTCTTGAGTGGGCAATAACGCTGGCGACAGCATAGAAGTTCCCAATGGACTAAAAAATCCGCTATTTGGGTTATAACCAGCGACAGGGGCACAAGCACTAGGATCCGATGTGTGTGCAGTAAAACTGGGAATATCCGGATTTTGATCGGAAGCATTAGTAGTCGCGCCCTTAGCGACAAAAAAACCTGCCTGCGGTTGCGACACAATCCAACCTCTTTGTTCCAAGTGCTGATAAGCCTTGACCGCTGTGGTCATACTAATATTGTGCTGACTTGCCACTCGTCTCAAAGCCGGCAAACGCGCCCCCGGTGGCAGGCGCCCTACTTTAATATCATCAATGTAGTGCTCAGCAAGTGAAAGGTACAATTTCATGGCTCTACCTTAAGTTTTATGTAAACGGTCATCATATGAACAGCTTTTGTATTCACCACATGCAAAATTGTACCCTAAAAAATTTCAAAAATTGATACTGTATTCTATTTTTATTTTACTCGACAATACCCTAAAAACACCATTGCAGAGCTGATTATGAGTATTCGAGACTTATCCATAGGTATTGCCATTATGTGCTTATGGGGATTCAATTTTAGTGTGATAAAACTTGGCGTTGGCACAGCCGACCCTTTACTACTCACCGCCGCCCGCTTTTTTTTCGCCGTTTTACCTTTGATATTTTTTATTAAAAAACCTGATGTAAAATGGAGCTACCTCATCATTCACGGCCTCTGCTTTGGCATTGGTGTGTGGGGAATGGTGACTTGGTCTATTGATATGGGCTTGTCTGCCGGCATGGCGTCGCTACTACTGCAACTTAATGTGGTGAGCAGTCTACTTATAGGTCGCTTTTATTTTGGTGATTCTATTAGTTTGGCCAAAGCCTTGGGAGCATCGCTGGCGATCACAGGACTCGGCGTTATTATCCTAGAAGAATTACTATATAACGGTGGCGCACTCACCTCAGCAGGTTTACTACTTGTGCTACTGGGCGCATTATTTTGGAGTATTACAGGCGCTATTTTAAAAAGCGCGCACCCCAAGTCCATATTTGCTTTTAATCTTTGGTCGATGTTATTTGCGCCAATCCCATTAGTGTTACTTGCTTGGTTAACCCACGGCGGTGAAATATTCCATAATTTATTCGAGCAAGTAAATAGCGGGACTTGGTTTTCAGTGTTATTTCAAGCCTATCCAACCACCTTGCTCGGCTACTGGATCTGGAACCGGCTTATTGTTAAGTATTCACTTTCCAGCGTCGCGCCATTAACACTATTAGTCCCTATTTTTGGTTTATTGGGAGGAAATATTTTCTATAACGAAAGTGTTAGTCCAGCACAAATATTAGCAACCGTATTAATTATTACTGGTTTGTTAGTGAGTCAAAAAAACATTGCTATAAAAACCAGCTTGGCTAAATAGACTTTTTTAACTGGGGGTAATTATTTTACTTTAGCCTGTAAGATAGTTGCCCATTCTCGGTCGGCAATTTTTTTCAAGGCTTTATAGTTACTATTTCGCCAACGCTCAGCACCGCGAGAAGCATAGAACAAAAATAATTTGTTATCAAAAATCGCCCAGTGTTTGCCATTAGTTTTTACCAAGCCTTCACCCAGAGATAGCGCATTAGCACAATAGCCATTATATGCAGGAGCAAAGCGCTCGGGGTTTTCTGCAAAAGCCTCACTGTCTTGTTGGCTTACAAAGCGCCACTTAGCACCCTTCCATTCAACCACAAAGTCTTTCTTGCCTTTGACCGCTTTATCGCTCCTAGCCAAGCCATGATAAGCCTTAACATCATGACCACCTGCCGCAACCTTATTAAAAAAACCCGTGCTAACCGGCTCCTCTTGTGCATACAGGGCCAAAGGTAATAACAACAATAACAATGTTATTGTGTGACATAGTCTTATTTTCATATATGTCAATTTCCATCGTTAGTTAAAAATAAAAAACTAAATTCTAGACACTTTTAGCAAACGCTAGTTCGTAAAGCATACGAGACTTTTAATAAGTCTTCGATATTAAAATTTTTTTATATTTTTCTCATTCGCTTAAGTAAGAAGTTAACAAAAACTTTAACCTTAGGGGCAAGTTGTCTTTTATTAGCAAATATTGCATGAATAGGTGTACCGGCTGGAATAATAGGAAAGTCTTGCAAAACCGGCAGTAGGCGCTGTTGTTGTAATTCTTCACATATCATCCATTTGGGTAGCATGATTATGCCCATGCTATTGAGTGCAGCATTGCGCAAAAAAAACAAACCATTAACACTTAAACGCCCATTAATAGGCACATCAACCGCGTCATTTTCTATTTTAAAACACCAGTTATTAATGCCCGGTTGAGTACGAAACGATAAGCAGCTATGGGACTTAAGCTCATTGGGGTGTTTTGGCGTACCATATTTAGCAAGATATCCAGGACTAGCACATAGCAGTGAGTGACTCTGAGCTAATTTGCGAGCTACTAGGCTTGAGTCCTCTAAATGGCCAATACGTATTGCCAGATCTAAACTGCTATCAATAAGATCTTGAAACCCCGTACTCATATGCAGACTCAATTGAACATCAGGATAAAGGGCTAGAAACTCAGGCAAAAGAGGCTCAATAAACGCTAGCGCAAAGTCTGCTTCAGCTGTCACTCTTAATAAGCCAGAGGGGTTAGCCGTCAGCCTCTTAACTGCCAGCTGACCTGCATCTAGTTCTTCACACACACGCCTAGCGTACTGCAGATAAATATTACCGGCCTCCGTAAGACTTTGCCGGCGTGTGGAACGCTGAAAAAGACGCGCCCCCAGCTCACTCTCCAATTGGGATATCTGTCGCGACACCGCCGATGGCGTCAACCCAAGTAAACGCGCTGTTGCTGAAAAGCTCCCCTCTTCTACTACACGAATAAACAACTCAACATTTGATAAATTAGCCATTTGTGAATTATACGCACAAATCTTTTGATTTAATCACTGTTTTTAGCATTTTTAGAACATGAGAGGATGCCTACATCAGTTTGACGATTCTTAAATAGGAGATTTTTATGTCTAAAACCGTAGTTATCACAGGAACATCCACAGGCTTTGGCCGAGATACAGCAGAAACACTGGCAAGTGCTGGCCATCGTGTTTTCGCTACCATGCGCGACCCACAAGGAAAAAATAGTCATCATGCAGCAGCACTTGGAGCCATGGGCATTTATGTGATCGAAATGGATGTTACACAAGATAAGTCAGTCAACCAGGCCGTTACTCACATTAAAACTAGAGCCGAATATATTGATGTACTCATTAATAATGCAGGCCTCGCATCAGCTGGTGTAAGTGAAGCCTTCTCGCCTGCGCAAATGAATGAATTATTTGATGTGAATGTCATCGGCCCTCATAGAGTTAGCCGTGCAATATTGCCAATCATGCGGACGCAAAAATCTGGCTTAATTATTAACATTGGTTCTATCCTGGGGCGAATCACTTTTCCATTCTTTGGTATATATGGTGCGAGTAAGTATGCGCTAGAAGGTTTAAGCGACAGCCTCCGCTACGAGGTTTCTCAATTGGGCATAGACGTTACTCTAGTGCAACCTAGCGCTTACCCGACAAACATGTACGCCAGCGCCATGGAGCCGGTTGATAAACAATGTATTAGCGAGTACGGCACCACCGGCGAAATTCCCCAGGCTATGTTTGTGCAGTTTATGTCGATGTTCGAAGCCGATAACGGGCCTAATTTGCATGACGTTGCCCAAGCTATTGTAGAATTAATTGAGGCGCCCAATGGTAAGCGTCCTGCTCGAAAAGTGGTGGGTACCAGCTTCGGTGCTGACGCTATTAACAGCGCGGTAGCACCAATTCAGCAACAAACTATTAAAGCATTGGGGCTGGAGCACTTAGAAGCTGTCAATACTACTTTATAAATTCAACGCCTCTCACATGAGGGGCTATTGATAAATAGTAAGTTTGCCCAATCTTTTAACAGTAGCTCAATGAAAAAATATTTCTTTCATTAGAGGAGCAGGACTATGTCTGTCGAACTATTTTTAAAAGATAACGGTTTTAGTGATAAAGCATCTACATCACCCAACACCTATATTAAAGACCTAAAGACTTCTTGTAAGAATCTACACGCTCATATAAAAGTTACGCTAAACACAAATGGCAATACATTCGAAATTCATGCAACCGTAAGATTAGCTGGCGATGCCAAGGATATCGCAAGAGGAAAAAATGATGACAGTGCCTTAGGCCGTGCTATTTGGGTATATGCTAAGAACCAGTATCATACTCCTCAAAATATTGATTGGTGGATAAAAAATGGTGAAATTTACCGAGCGCCGTTAAAAAAGCTATGTAAATCCTTATCTAAGGAGGTGGAAAAATTTATTTATGAAATTGAAAGGCTAGGACCTAAATATAAGCAAAGCCTTCGCGCAAAAAGTGATACCAACTCTATCTAGATCTTGTCAACACAAAGTAGTCGCAGTAGTGCGAACCAGATAGGCGATTAAAATTTAGCTTCCAAGTAGAAATTAGAATAGCGGTCGCCTTTTCGCTTATAGCATATGCAATACGTCATATGCCTTCTACTTATGACCTTCGTTACTTATGCTCAAACAGTAAATAAAAAGGATGGTATTGCCTATCTCTTTTAAAACTAAACGAAAAAAGATTAAACCGACAATTACACATGATGCAAAATGCAAGCTTCACATAGTAACTCAAAAAAAAACCCAAAAGTTTTAACAAAAGTATTACAAGTTTAATCTAGTTTAAATTTGTATAAGTTAATAACTATTATGTATTACACCTTGCCCATATGAACTGTACTTTACTTCAATTTATTCAAGTTTCTTCACTATCGAACTTTAATAGCTCAGCAACAGTCTTAACAATAGAGCTTTATATAAGTTAACTGGGTATTGATAAAACATGGCGAAGAGATAAGTGTTGAGGAGGGCATGTGCAAAAAATAAAAGAGGTAGATAAAGTCATTGTTTCTAGGAAAATGGAGTTTGTCCACGCAGATGGTAAGCGTGAAAAAGCGTTTATTAAAGTAGGAAAACCCTACGAGCTTAATAAAAAGCTAGATTGGATGTGCCCTTATAAGATTGGCACAGAGTCCCAAAGTAAAACCTTTGGTATGGTTGGCTTAGATTCGCTACAAGCCCTAGAACTAACAATGAAAACCTTAGACACAGAAATTGAATGTTGGGAGAAAACGAATAAAGGTAAATTTGCCTTACTAAATTAAGGATTAACCCGCAAAAGTGTGAGCAAGATAAATTAGACTATAGTCGTATTAATAAAAAGGGCTAGCCACATATACCGACGAGATATATTTCGTAATAGACAATAGCATCATTAACGGTATAATTAACAGGCAACTTGGATATTACCGATGCATACATGGAGAGTATTCCCTCCTAATAGGGCCAGTTAATACAGATTTATTAAAATAGGCCTGCTAAAATAGTAACACCACGCTTTAACTCAATACTATTGAGTTAATTGGTTTTTTTAATAAGTAATATAATATAGCTCATACACGTAAACTGTGTATATGCGCAATACATAATAAGGACTTAACATTGTCAAAAGTTATTCTACAAGGGTACATTGTTGTTGCTGATAGAGACCTTTCAGCAGTAGAAACAGAGCTACCAAAGCACATAATACGGACTAGACTCGAAGAAGGCTGCTTGGAGTTTCAGGTAACGCGAGACTCCTACAATACCAATATATTTAATGTCTACGAAGAGTTTACCGACCGCAACGCCCTTGAAGCCCATAGAGAGCGTGTAAAAACATCTAACTGGGGCAAGGTTTCCGCTGGTGCCGAACGCCACTATAAAATTAGTGATGCGAGAGTATAAATTTTAACCACAACAAAAAATATTGTAAGCACATCAACCGAGATAAGCTTTTTAAAGAATAACCGATATGTATGCTCATAAAAGGGTTTAGCTTGATAGTTGCCTGACAAAACCCTTTTCCAAGATATGCCAAGGCAAACACGAATAAAAACAAAAACGCGCAGAGTAGATAAGATACATTTCAGTATCCATACCATAATACACGTTCTACATAAACTATCACCTCGATTAAAAATATTAAGCCAAAGGGAACAAAAAATGGGCATTACTGCTGGTGAGATTATTGGTTCACTACTTATTATTTGGGGCATAAGAAGCATGCTCAAAGATGAAACCGGCTCTAGCGATAACAAGTTAGGAAGAAAAGTTAATCGAAGCGATGACCCAGGAACATTTTATGCAATTCCAATAGTGGCCATAATAATGGGTTTTAGCTTTCTTCTATTTGGGATAATCGATAACCCCATTCTCAACGCTATAGGACGCCGATAACTTAATAAATTGTTCAGGTTAATAAAGAGCACAGATATCATTGATTAATTCAGTGCAGCAGTGCGCACAGTCAAGCTAATCAACTTATATCCATCGACCGTTTTCAAAAATTCAAATGCATTTTGCACTTCTAAATCTTTATGTTTATGATTTGCTACCACCGATAATACTGGGTGCTTATTTTCATAGTCATTGTAGCATTCTGCATAAAACTCTCGATACTTATCTTCCTCATAAATACCTCTATTGAGATTATTCATTGTTACAAAAAATGAACCCCCCTCTTTTTTAAGTAAACTCAAGGCCGCTAAAACAGTTTTGTTATTATTCGCCCAAAATTTGCTTTTAGGTTCTTTATACCACCCCCTTTGACTATCGTATAAAGTTATTTCTTCAAAGCTATATTTTTCCAAATTCGTTTTACTTAGTTTGTTTAAAATACGTTGACGAAACCAATCTTCAAAGTGTTTTTCCCTATTAATAAAGTTGTAAAATTTACCATCAACACCTTTAAAAGACTCAACAGCGACATCGTTTAACGGATTATCACTAATGGTAAGGGAATAACGATCAAACTCTTGACCAAGGGATAGCCCATAGAGAATCACGTTATTGCTTGCATCAATAACAAGCGATTCACCGCCTTGCCAGTGGGCATGCTCACAACGATTCTCATTAGAAAAAGGCTGTCCATTGCCACACATTAACGTTCCCCCGTTAAGAACACTGGCGACACCATTCGCAAAGGGTTGGCCAATACTGTATATCGCTGGAATAGCAACCTCACCCTCGCCATCAAGATATCCCATGCCACCCGTTTGTTTATCCCGAAAGCGGACTTTGCCATCGCTTTCACAATCGAAACTGTTATCGAAGGTAAACATATCAACACTATCGATTCGCCGCCCATCTTTAAGCAGATAGTAGGAGTCATAACTCCTTTCATATTCTCCACCCTTTACACCCTCCCCTTTCTCTTCCATAACTGCGATAATATTTTTAAATACCGTCGCCTGAGTCATTCCCATAAACTTTGGAGGAATACGTACCTTACCATTTTTATCTTTAAAACCACGTTTATAATGCTCATCGTCCCAAAAGGCAGTCCAGACATCCTCAGTAGCGTAGCTGAGAGGGGAGATTAGAAGGAAACCAACTAGCTGGAGTATTTTTATAAAAATAGAGATTGAATCCCGTCTTATATAGCTATTTTTTAAATTAGCTGCCATTAAAGTAAAACTCCATGATTTTACTGTACAAAAACGTCTTTCGAAGAAAGAGTAGAGATTATTTTCCATATAAACAATACTTCAGATATATTCATTCATAGTTTTTATGATAAAGCATATTAAAAAAATAGTAATTTTACTATTTAATGTGATTTTTTTCATCTAGGGCGAAAATTGATGACTTATCGCATACCATAACACCGAATCTCACGCCAATATTTTATAAACTCAGGCTATACGCCTCTGAGTGCTTTAGAGTTTTGACATAATTTAAGTGTATACACTGCGTGTAAAGGGTAAGCATGTATCCCTCCAGTTATGCTAAAAATGGGAAAGGTAATAGCTAACTCGTTATAAGCCAGAAATTCTGACAGAACAAAATTGTTTCTTGTTTGGACATAACAGAAGCTATTTCTAAAAAAGTATTGGCTAATAAACCTGGGTTTATTTTTTTCTATAGCGCTAATCGCCTAAATAACGCACGACCAAAAGTTATTCACGGTATATTTCAGCTACACATGGCACAGGAATATTTATTACTCGAACTAATTCTTTAAAAATAATACCTATAATCAGAACCGTAATTTACCGCATTTTTTGGGAGGGTATTTGTTATGAAGATACGCAACATTTTCTCGCAGGGCATCCGTAAAACCGAAAGTGCTATTAGTGATACGATAAGCTTTGCTGAACGCATGGCAAAGGGGCGGCCTGGCTCTCCCATGCACCCAACATCTACTTCACACCTGGCAAGTTTGCCTGCGCATGTGGATTGTTTTCAAGTGTACGCTTTAATACCTGAGTTGTCGGAGCTGATACCAGCAAGGAATAGTGATGAATTCCAACGGGATAAATGGGCAAGAGCGGTATCGTGACATGGATCAGCGCTATGTATTTACTCTGTATATATTTGGAGGGCAGCTATTAAATTTGGTCATTTCATTTAAGCACGATCAAACAACGAGCTTGAAGAGTGTGAGATTAAATTAAAAACTCCTTAACAAATTATGTAAAACACACTCAGTATAAATCTAATATCCATAGAGTATTAATACAAATCAAAGCTAGAAATTAAAAAAGCTAAAAAATAGTTTTTATAATAAATGATTTTATAGTCTCGCTCTTAATTACTTGCGGTCTGATATTTTTACTAAAAGAGAAAGCCTAAACAAACCGTATGCGACAGATTGTTGAAAAGGTATCGTTGGCCATCCATCCCATTAACAGGAGTTGCTAATAGTAACCAATCGTCATTAGTGCTCCTGCAAAATCGGCAGATCAAAAACCGAGCACTGTAGGAAAAGTTAAACCGACACAACGCTTTCTTACAGAATTGACCACAATTTATACTCCGAAAACCTACTTACCTGCCACAATAGACCATTCAAGTTATCACTGCTTTTATTGCAAGCATTGGTATAATGCTGCAATATCGCCACCCAAATTGGAATGACTTTCATTTTCAGCTTATGCGTAGCCCTGTCGAATATACTGCCTATTAGCGATTGTTAGCCAAAACACTAATTCAACTGAATATCATCGAATATAAGCTATTGATTTTATGAGTATTACTGCAAGCCAAAGCAATAAAAAAAACAAGTCCTCAAAAGCAGACTTAGCACAACATACCCCCATGATGCAGCAGTATTTGCGCATTAAAGCAGAACATCCAAACGAGCTTGTTTTCTACCGTATGGGAGATTTTTACGAGTTATTTTTCGATGATGCCAAACAGGCAGCGCGTATGCTCGATGTAACACTTACCGCGAGAGGCAAGTCTGGTGGCAACCCTATTCCCATGTGTGGTGTGCCCTTCCACGCGGCTGAAAATTACTTAGCTAAACTTGTCAAACTTGGTGTTTCTGTAGCTATCTGCGAGCAAATAGGGGACCCCAATACCACCAAGGGTCCTGTAGAAAGGAAAGTTGTGCGAGTTGTCACGCCAGGTACGGTAAGTGATGAAGCGCTAATGGACGCCACACAAGACAACTTGTTGGTGGCTTATTATCGCGGTAATGAAACCTTCGGTATCGCCAGCCTCGATATGGGAAGTGGCAGGTTTGTGGTGTTCGATACTGACAGTGAAGCTTCTCTGATCGATGAGATAGCGCGTCTGCGTCCAGCAGAGTTATTAGCCCAGGATGGGCTGGAACATCCGGCTGTGCTCAGTCAGTTGCCAGGGTTCAGGCAGCGCCCTGAATGGGAGTTCGACGAAGATACTGCGCGCAATACTCTCTCCAGGCATTTTCAAACAAAAGACCTTGGCGGCTTTGGCTGTGATGATTTACTCGCCATACGTGCGGCTGGCTGTCTGTTTGGCTACGCTCAGGAAACTCAGCGTACCTCGTTGCAACATATCGCCTCAATGCAGCAGGAAAATCAGGATGATCGCGTCACCCTGGATTCAGCCACAAGGCGTAACCTAGAAATAGACATTAATCTTAATGGCAGTGAGGAAAATACCCTCTACAGCGTCCTGAATACCTGTTCAACGGCAATGGGCAGCCGCTTGATGCGGCGCTGGTTAAATATCCCTCTGCGTCAAAAAGATGTGCTGGTGAAACGTCAGCAATCTATCGCCGAGTTATTGAGTGGCTATCTCTTCGAATCTCTGACGCCCCATTTAAAAAATATTGGTGACTTGGAACGAATTTTAGGCCGCGTCGCCCTGCGATCAGCGCGGCCAAGGGATCTTTCTCGTTTGTGTAGCTCACTGGCAGAATATCCCAAATTACAAGAAAACTTAGCAAGCACCGACAGCGAAGGCCTAAAACAACTGGCAGAGCAAATAAGCGAATTCCCAGAGTTGGTAGCGCTGTTAGATAAAGCACTAGTAGAAAACCCACCGGTGGTGATTCGAGATGGTGGTGTTATCGATGATGGCTACGATAGCGAGTTGGATGAATTACGCAATATTAGTTCGAACGCGGGTGACTTTCTGGTTCGCTTAGAGAATGAAGAACGAGAAAAAACCAAGCTTTCATCGCTCAAGGTCGGCTACAACCGGGTACATGGTTATTACATAGAAATAAGTAAAGCCCAGTCTGAGCGAGCGCCAGCTGAATATATTCGCAGGCAAACTTTAAAGAACGCTGAGCGCTTTATCACCCCCGAGCTAAAAGAATTTGAAGATAAAGCACTTTCAGCTAAGAGCCGCGCACTAACGCGGGAAAAAGCCCTTTACGACGAATTGGTCGAGCGTATTAACGAGTTCCTTGGGCCATTGCAAATAGCCGCCGGAGCAGTCGCTCAACTGGATGTGCTCAACGCTCTGTCAGAACGAGCAGAGCAGCTAAATCTAGTGTGCCCAACACTTAACGATAAGAGTGGCATTAACATTACCCAAGGGCGACACTTGGTAGTTGAGCAGGTACTGGATACGCCCTTTGTGCCTAACGATGTTAGCTTCGATGATAGTCAGCGTATGATGATCATTACCGGCCCTAATATGGGGGGTAAATCGACCTATATGCGACAAGCGGCATTGATTGTTTTAATGGCTCAAATTGGCAGTTATGTACCCGCAGAAGCCTGCCAGATGGGCTTAGTAGATCGTATTTTCACCCGTATTGGGTCTTCTGACGATCTCGCCGGCGGCCGCTCCACCTTCATGGTAGAGATGACAGAAACCGCCAACATTCTTAACAATGCAACCGATAAAAGCTTGGTGCTAATGGATGAGATTGGCCGTGGTACTAGTACCTATGACGGCCTCTCTTTAGCCTGGGCCAGTGTCGAGCACCTAGCTAAAAATATTAACGCATTCACTTTATTTGCCACTCACTATTTCGAGATCACCTCACTTGCGGATCAACTAGATGCCGTTGTTAATATTCATCTGGACGCTACTGAACATAATGACGACATTGTCTTCTTACACAATATTCAAAAAGGGCCAGCTAGTAAAAGCTACGGTTTACAAGTGGCCAAATTGGCCGGCATTCCTGAACAGGTCATAGATTGTGCAAAAAAACAGTTGGCAAAGTTAGAAAACCAAAAACCAGAGAATGACAAAGCCCCTGTAAAGCCAAGGCCCGCACCACAAATTGCTCAGGGCGAGCTATTTGCTAACGCAGAGCCCAGTGCTGTTGACCTGTTCGTGGAAAAGCTGGTGCCCGACGACATTTCTCCGCGAGAGGCACTCGATATTTTGTATAAGTTGAAAACTCTTTAAGCTAAAACACCGGCTAGCAGGCGCGAGTAAATGTGCAAATGGGTATTCCTGCGACCCTCGTATCCTGCTAGAATGCGCCCTCAAATTTTCCGGAGGCGAACGGTATGACCTTTGTAGTGGGCGAAAACTGCATCAAATGTAAACACACAGACTGTGTAGAAGTGTGTCCAGTTGATTGTTTTTACGAGGGGCCTAACTTCCTTGTCATACATCCAGACGAATGTATTGATTGCGCGCTTTGCGAACCAGAATGCCCTGTGAGCGCAATCTTTTCTGAAGATGAATTACCAGATGATCAGCAAGCGTTTGTGGAGCTAAACGCAGAACTTGCAGACGTATGGCCAAACATTACTGAGATGAAAGAGTCCCCTGCTGACGCAGATCAGTGGGATGGCGTGGAAAACAAGCTGCAACATCTCGAACGCTAGCTGTTTGTTAGCTGCAAGAATTTAAAGTCGTTATTTAATGGCATTTACAAAAAATAGCGACTTTTAAATTTCTCCCCAAAGAGATTTGTAGCGTTAAACGTATAGATTTAAATAGTGTCAAAATAATGTGCATTATTTATTTTAAGTTCTGCTGCAGCCACACTCTAAAAAGAAATAATTATCATTCCCGCTCCATTTCCTTGCTCTAGCCTAGCATTCTCACAACAAGTTAAGATTATCAGCTCAGTAACAGTGAGTGGTATTTTATTTACAATACTTCCTCAAACCCTTCAAATTTTGGATGGCCAACATAAATATCTTTTTTCCCTTTACTACCAGCATTGGCATGAGCTTTTCTGAAGGCTTCGGATTTAGTCCATGCTTCAAATGCTTCGCGTGATTCCCATACTGAATGGGAAGCGAAGAGCGTACATTCTTCATCAGTTGGCCCTTTTAATAAATGAAAGGTTTTAAAGCCCGGAACGGTGTCCAGATATGTCTCTCGATTTTTCCATACATCCACAAAGTCTTGCTCGCATCCCAATACAACTTTAAATCTATTCATTGCAATAAACATATACGCTCCGCACCAAATTATCTGTAATAGGCTTTATAGTTGACAATTATAGAGAAAAAATAAAGCGTTATTTTTTTATAGTTGCGTAATTAAATGTCGGAAAGTTTTCAAAACAACCGGACTCCCCGAAGGTCACCTGTTTACCACTTGCCTGTGCCGCTAACAATATGCTTAATATTGCATTTCCATTAGTATCACTAGTGCCGTTCCAACGGAAAGAACCATCATTATTAGCACATGCAGAGCTTATAGTTCCTTCGATATAGACGAAACAAGTCGTGCGATTAATGTGACAACCAACATCTTTGATATATTTTGTTTGAACAGCTGCAAAAGCCGAAAAGCTTGTTGAAAAAATTAATAGCCCAGCGACTGCTAACACTTTACTAGCGCCAGATATCCATCTAGTCATTTACATATCACTCAATTTATACATTTAACGAGCGGTGTAATACAAAATACAATCTCTTCGTTGACTCTAAAACTAAAGCCAAATAAAAAAGCCACTATCAAAGATAGTGGCTTAAACGAAGTATTTTTATTTTGCGATGCTTATTATAATTGCAATCAAAATAAAAAAGATATTATGTGTTGTTAGCTAACCTATTCAGCACCAAACAGCGCTGTTGCATCTAGCCCTTGTTTTTCAAGGATATCTCTCAGTCTGCGCAAGGCTTCTACTTGAATTTGTCTAACTCGCTCGCGAGTTAAACCAATCTCACGACCAACTTCTTCCAGTGTGCTAGTTTCGTGACCGCGCAACCCAAAGCGTCTTGCGACGACTTCTCGTTGCTTTTCACACAACTCATCTAGCCAGCAATCAAGGCTGGTACTTAGGTCGCTGTCCTGCAAAAGTTTTACCGGATCTGAAACCTGTTGATCTGGAACCGTATCAACAACAGTTTTATCAGAAGAAGGACCGACCGCAACATCCATTGAAGTAACGCGTTCGTTAAGTGCAAGCATTTTCTCGACATCGGCTACAGGCTTATCCAGCAGCATCGCAATTTCTTCTGGTGAAGGCTCATGATCGAGTTTTTGCGATAGTTCTCGCGCTGCACGTAGATACACATTCAGCTCTTTAACTACATGAATTGGCAAACGGATGGTGCGCGTTTGATTCATGATGGCACGTTCTATGGTTTGACGTATCCACCATGTGGCGTAAGTAGAAAAGCGAAAGCCCCGTTCTGGGTCAAATTTTTCAACAGCTCTGATAAGTCCTAAATTTCCCTCCTCTATCAAGTCTAGTAATGCTAGACCTCTGTTGACATAACGACGAGAAATCTTCACCACAAGCCTGAGATTGCTTTCTATCATGCGTTTTCGTGAAGCCTCACAACCTTTCAAGGCTTTGCGAGCAAAAAACACTTCTTCTTCTGCACTCAACAGCGGCGAAAAGCCTATCTCGTTTAAGTAAAGCTGTGTCGCGTCAAGCGTCTTGCTGTACCCATCTTCAAGATCTGGATCGCCTTTACCTTTGGAACTCTTTTTTAATTCCTCAACATCAACATCTGTGTCTACCACCTCTTCGTTAAACGGCGAATTTCCTGCCAGCACTACCGAATCAATATCACCATTTGAAGAAGAAACCTCTAGTTCTTGTATTGACATGACCGTTCCCCTGTGACCTTTTATTAATTTAGCGAACTTATTATCTATGTAGTTCGTATTTATCTCTTAACAATTAATGCGCTAACTAAATGATTCGGTATCTTGTTAAGAATCTTCAGTTACATTGTCGTCGATAAATATATTTTTCGGCTGTTAGTAAATAACTTTAATTTTTACTACTTCTTGGGCAAATGCTTTAGAGGATTAACAGGTTTTCCATCATACCTAATTTCAAAATGTAACTTTACCGAGTCTGTCCCCGTTGAACCCATTTCGGCGATTTTTTGTCCCTGCTTGACATAAGCGCCTTCTTTAACTAGCAACCGATGATTGTGGGCATATGCACTGAGATACTTCTCGTTGTGTTTAACAATCACCAATTTGCCATAGCCGCGCAAACCGTCGCCTGAATAAACAATCCTTCCAGCTGCTGCAGCAACTACAGGCTCCTCCAAATTTCCCTTAATATCAATACCCTTATTTAAACCGCTATTGGATTGAAAGCCCGCCAGCAGTTTGCCCTTTGCAGGCCACACCCATTTTTTTACTTTTGAGGGCTTCGCGGAGGTAATTTTTTTGGCAACTTTTGGCGTTTCTTTTTTTGAACGAGCGGGTTGAGGTCTTGGTTTTTTTGGTTGTTTTTTAACCTGCCTAACCACTTTTGGTGGTGCTTTCCATGGCTTTCTAACACTTCCTTTTAGCAGCAAACGCTGCCCTGGATAGATGCGATAATTAGAAGGAATCCCGTTTGCTTTGGCGAGTTGCTTGTAATCCAGATTGTATCGCCACGCGATCGAATATAGCGTTTCCCCCTTGGCCACTATATGCGTATTTACTTTTTGAGAAGGAGGCTGGCGTGATTCTTTTACTGCGGCATAGTGTGAAGTTTGACCACACGCCCCCAAAATAAAGGTGGTGATCAATATATTTAACACATAGCTAATTTGTTTTCCTAATGAAGGTGTCATCATACACCGAATAATGCCGCCACTGTTTAAAGTACTAAGACTTCTTATTAGAACCAAAAGCGCTTAATAAGTTGATAATATTTAAAAAAATTCTAAATCGAACCGATAAAATTATGCGTTTTTTCACACTTCTCCGATTTAAGTTAATGCTTTTGGTTAATTTTCATCATTTAAACTGACTAATTACGGCTCATTCTTTTCGCCAAAAAATCAGTCGAAAGTACTAGAAAAGCACCAAAAACAACAAAAAGAATGACAGCATAAAGTTGGGCATTAATACCCGTTATTTGTTCAAATTGTGCAGGGAAAACATTTTCTTGTAATAAGGGAACTTCTTTACCATGACGATTTACCATAACTTCAAGTGTATGTTTCCACGGCCAAGTTACATTGAGTGATCCGATCAGAAAACCAATCAATACAGCAATTGTCGGTCTGAAATGCATATCAAGCAACCAGGACAAGAAGCGAGAAAATGCCAATAAACCACAAAAACATCCAGCACCAAAGCTCGCAATTGCAACGACATCGACATTTTTAACCGCTTCAATAAAGACAGGGTAGAGGCCCAACAGTAGTAAGATAAAGCTGCCTGAGATTCCAGGCAGAATCATGGCGCATATGGCGATAAATCCGCCAAAGAAAAGTACCCACCAATGACCAGGCAATTGTGGCGGCGACGCGATGGAAACAATGTATACAAAGGCAGCTCCGATAAAACAAAACACCCACTCAGAAAGCCCCCAACCCTTTTGCTCTCTAGCAAGCAAAATAATAGATGCGGCGATAAGCCCACTAAAGAAGCCCCAGACTAATAGGGGATATGCTTCTAGGCTGTAACTGATAATCGAGGCAAAGGTTTTAATACTAATAAGAATACCGGCAAAAACAGCGAGCAAAAAACTGCCATTTACATGTTGCCAAAATGCAGCAAAACCCTGTTTATACAAAACAACAAAAGCTGAGGGGCCAATATTTTTCAAAGAATGAAGTAATTCATTGTAGATACCGGTGATAAACGCAATGGTGCCACCTGAAACACCGGGAACAACGTCTGCGGCTCCCATTGTTAAACCTTTCAATACAAGTAATACATAGTCACGCACGGTGCGGTTCTTCATCTTGATCCTTAAATTATCGTGTTATTCCAGAGAGCAAGGGTACAAATTTTACAGGCTCAAGTTTCTCTGTGCGAAACTTATCACTGTCTCCTTCTCTTACAACAAGTGTTAGGTATTGTGTATCCGCCCCCACAGGTATAACAAGAACACCATCTGGCGCCAACTGATCCAGCAGGCTCTGTGGTATAGAACGAGGGGCTGCCGCCGACAATATCCCCTGAAACTGGCCAATATCAGGCCATCCCAGACTGCCATCAGCATGCTTAAAACGTACATTGCGCAAACCCAACATTCGTATTCTTTCTCTCGCTTTATCCTGCAAAGGCTTAATACGTTCAATGCTCAAAACTTCGGACACTAATTGGGCGAGCACCGTGGTTTGATAACCAGAGCCGGTACCTACTTCTAACACTCGTTCAAGGTTGCCAGCAGCACCGAGCAGGATCTCTGTCATCCGTGCAACAATATAGGGTTGGGATAAGGTTTGCCCGTGACCAATAGGCAAGGCGGTATCTTCATATGCTCGATGAGCTAAAGCCTCATCAAGAAATAGATGGCGTGGTGTATTGCCAATCACATCCAACACATCTTGGTTGCTCACACCTTGTTCAACAAGCCGCTGAATCAAACGATCGCGGGTGCGCCGAGATGTCATGCCGACGCCTTCAATCTTCAGTAAGTCCACATCTCTCCCCAAAGAAACATTAAACTCAAGCTATAACAAAATTTGCCTTATTGCTTATTGATTATTTATTGTTAAAAACGACACATTAGAAACCACATGACCTGTAGCCCCAAGACGCTCGGCAGCAATATAGCACATTAATGGCTTTGATTATCTAGCAAACAAATTTCGCGCAAAACAGAAGTGGCAAATTGCCCAGGGGGAAGTACAAATGAGAGAGTAAGACTACTGTCCTGCCAATCCCAACAGAAGTCTTTTGGCATTAACTGCAAGGAGCGACGTTCCTGGTGTAAACCTACATGCTCAAGTTGATCACACCATGTAGAAAAAGGTGCAAGAGCTTCCGTTTCCAGCGCTAAAGCTGCGCCAGTACTTTTACTTCGTCCTCGCCCCCAAAGTGGCGCTGTGGCACAACCATTTTCTACAACATCACCATCTACATTCTTAAACCAATTATTTTGCTTAACGCGTTCGCTTAAAACCAAGTTAAATAGATAGGAACGTGCAGCGGACATTGCCATGCTGCGTTTACTTCTATTCCTGATAGTTTCACCGTCAACTAGCCATCTATGCGCCATAGTAAGATTATTACCGCCGCGGCCAAAACGCTGTTCACCAAAATAATTGGGTACTCCGTGTTCTGAAATTTTTCTCAGACGTTCTTCTAAGGTCTCTTGTTGTAGGAGGTCTCTGAGACAGATTTTAAATGCATTTCCCTGGTGAGCACCACGGCGTAATTTTTTTGTGTGGCGAGTTTTTCTCAGTATTTCTACATCGAGTTCAAATAATGTTTTGAATCTATTCCAGTCTGTATCCTCAGGCTCTCTAGGGAGATAAACACTAAACCATTGGGTAGTTTCAGCATGTCGATCTTTCATGCCACAAAAGCCCACATCCATACTTTTTACATTTAAAAACTTGGCTAATTTATCAGCCACCCACTGGGTGTTTTCGCCGCGTTTTTTTATTTCAAGGCATAGATGCTCACCTTCATCGGCAAGCTCAAAGCCAAGCTGCTCAACCACGATGAAATCTAATAATTCCGTGCGAAACTTAGCACGAGCTGAGGGTTTACCGTAGGCGTATTCTGTATCAAGGGGAAGATTATTGGTCATAAGATTAGCAATACATAAATCGCAGCATATTAACAGGCAATAATGCAGAGGTCAGTATCACTATTAGATTACTAACAGAGCAACACTGTAGCCAAGGCGGTAATGCCTTCGCCGCGACCATTAAACCCTAAACGCTCTGTAGTAGTCGCTTTAACATTGATATTTGCCATGTCGGTTTCTAAATGCTCAGCAATTCGCTCACGCATTTGATCGATATAAGGGGCCATTTTCGGTGCTTGAGCAACAATAGTCATATCGGCATTAGCGATACGATAACCTTGCGATTTTACCTTTGCGTAAACCATACGCAGTAAATTGCCGCTGTCCGCATTAGCGTATTGAGGATCATTATCTGGGAAATGACGACCGATATCCCCAAGTGCAGCAGCACCGAGCAGCGCATCGCAAAGTGCGTGTAATAAAACATCACCATCAGAGTGTGCTACCAAGCCTGAGTGGAACGGAATAACCACACCACCGAGAATAATCTTGTCACCGCTACCAAATTTATGAACGTCAACACCCTGCCCTATGCGCATTACTTGAACCCCTGCATTTTTAAAATAGTTTCTGCCCAGTAAAGATCTTCTGGTACCGTTATTTTGATATTATCGCGACGATCTTTAACCACAGCAACTCTGCCTCCGACCGCTTCAATTGCTGAAGCTTCATCGGTCACTGCAATATTGTCACGTCGGCATTTATGTAAAGCTTGGCTTAGGGGCTCAGTAGGGAAAAATTGCGGAGTGTGTGCTAACCACAGTTGGCTGCGATCTTCAGTACGTTCAATTTGCTCGTTGCTGCTAACACGTTTGACGGTATCGGCAACCGGAGACGCTAATATTGTTCCACAAGTAGCTGCAGCAAGATTGTTATCCTTCTTAAGATGAAGGTTGTCAGTATTTTGTGTCGTTTCAGAAAAAGTTTCAGCAAAGCTTAAGCCCCGTGCTATCAGTTCATTCATTTTCTGCTCAGTAACACATGGCCTTGCTGCATCGTGTACTAAGGCCCAAGAATGGACGTAATCTTGATCGGACATAATACTGCGGCAATATTCAAGACCATTGAGCACAGAATCACTACGTTCGCTACCGCCTTCAACACGGTGTACTTTGGCGTTAGAGGTAAAATATGATGTTTGCCAATAGGCATCCTCAGCGCTGAGAACTACAACGATACCGTCAACACATGTTAGCTGGAGGATTTTCTTGATAGTAATTTCTATCAAATATTGCCCAAATAACTGCATATACTGTTTGGGAGTATCCGATTCCATCCTACTGCCAACACCAGCAGCTGGAATGACGGCCCAAATTTTAGGAGTGTATTTAGTCACTTTTGATTTTGCCCTTATTATCGATATTCTAGATTGTATCAATAATAAAGCGTAAAAATATAGGAATTAAGCAGACCACCTTAACAGTGATATCACTTTTTTATTGCTCGTTAATAGCAAACAGATTAACTCACAACTTATGACGCTTCTACAGATCTATCACGCACATCGTTTAGCAAATCCTGTGCTTTATTTATCTCTTCTTCTCCGCTGTTAGAGCGTTTATGAAAAGCCAGCAACTCTTTGAGCACGAGTACAGCTTCATAGGATTTGTTATTAGTATGAAGCACTTGAGCATAATGATGTGCCATATCAGCATACTCTTCTTTGGAGCTATGCTTAGCTAAATGATATTCGAAACTTACTTTATGCATATCACAGCTATTGTGATCTTTGAACCAGTTATTAACATGCTCTCTCATATCATTTTTAGCGCCTTTCGCTGCTTTTTCAGGCTCTGAATTTTCATTCCCTTTAATCTCACTATCTAACGCTTTGAAAGCTTTTTCCATGGCCTCTGCCGCAGCGGAAATTCTGTCTCTTTTAAGCATCTCATCTACGAGGTTAATTGCTGAATTAGCAATTGCTTCGATTAATTTATGTTTAGAACTATCTGCCATGCCCGGTAATTTTTGGGAAACAGAAAGTGCTTTACCATAAGATTTTAATGCGAATACTAGCGAACGATTTTCAATGGCCATATTTCCATTGCATAACGCTTGCTCTATTTCAAATTTATGATAAGCAGTTTTTACTTTTGACAGCAGAGAAGTATTATGGGGCTGAACTAATATAGGAGACTCAGCTTTAGCAGAACGAAACCGAGACGCATGATAAGATTTACTAAGGGTTTCTTTTGTTGCCGTGGCAAAATTAGATAAATACGTATTTACATTATGAGCAAAAGGTTTGTGTATATTTGCCATAGTTTAAAGTTCTTGTTAGTTTAAATAACATAATTTAAGTATATTTAATAAGTAACGCCTTATAAAACACGCTACGACTTAATTATTAGTTAATTCCTGCAACACATGCAGTTCTTCACGAGTCTTTTTAGTATCAGAGTGGTCTTTTCCTAGCACTTGTTCACGAATTTCCAATACGTTAGAACAAAGTTTTTTTGCCGCATCCATCCTCCCCAAACTTTCGAGCATATTTACAGCACTGTCTAACACTTCAGCGGCCCGAGCTTTGTCATTAACAAACATTAACGTATTAAAAGATTCTGTAAAAAGCAGGTAAGCTTCGTCATGCTTTCCATCCGCACGATAAATAGATGCGATAGTATGGCGACAATCAGCTGTATGCCAATCTTGTCCTTCCTTGGTATTAATTGCCAAAGCCTGTTCAGCCAGTGCTAGCGCATCTATGTTTTTACCTAGCTCAAATTTTACTTTGCCATAGGTTAATATCGCTTGAGCGGTCTTGATATGATCGTTTCCATATAGTGTCTGCACACCATCTAAGTACTCCTCTGAACGTTTTTCTGCCTTACTGAAATCTTTTTCTCTTATGTTAAGACAGATTAATTTATCGAGGCATGCCAAGGTTGTATTGTGGATTTTGCCAAATTGGTCAACTGCCATATCATAAGAATATTCGAGGCATTTTTTCGCCTTACCGTATTGCTCTAATTCAGTATATGCAATGCCCAAAAGTTGCTGAGCAGAACTTATGTCTTCGCTATCGCTACCTGAGGCTATGTGAGCGGCTAACGCGTCGCGATAAGCAATTTTAGCATTTTCATATTCTTGTAGTTGAAAACAGGCAAGCCCCAGATTAGTGGCTATAGTCGCATGATTTAAATCTTTATTTTGTTTGCTAGCTTGGAACGATTTGGAAAGTAGTTGTTTGGCAATGTTATATTGTCTCTCATTTAATAACATAGTTCCTGCATAGCTAAACAATCTTACTTTAGTCTGTTTTGCTACCGGCGCAAACTCTCTATCAGCTTGATACTCATTTTCAAGGAGCTTGCCTACGTCTGCAAGAATCTCAAGTCCTGTTGTTTCTCTCAGTTTCACAGAACTACTCACAACACTTTCGACAGAGCGCTCTAAAGCTTGTAACAGTTGTGGCGTAACTAAACCCTTGCCATTGGTCTTCTGGTGACTTGTAATAGCTTCAATTAACGCATTAACACCTTTACAATAGGCTCTAAATGACTTGCAATATTCTCCTTTTTTCTCAAACTCACGTGCCCGATTCATATCTGTATTGGCTCGCTTAACGGTGGCAGCTAAATTAATAAAAGATGCCCTAGCAGCCTCAGGCTTGGAGTTACCTGTAGCAGAAATTGGATAGGCCACAAGTACAGGATTATGCACTACTGGCGACACAAGTGTGGGATATGATGCAGTTTCAGGGCGTAATTCGTTCTCTCTCGACAAGAAAAAAGATACACCTGCGTCTATAAGATTTGGCGCGCCCTCGTTGACAGAATCAATAATACCTTTAAGGTTTCTCTTCACCTCCGGAGCTACCTTTTTTGAGGTATTTACTATAGGCCGGATCAAATTTTCTCTTATATTATTGAGCATGTGTCACGCCATATATTTGATTGCAGAAAACAGATAACTAATTTTTTCTGGCGATGGCTAAGCGTTAATGCGAGGTTAAATTCTCCCATGGCTCACCATAACTAAAATATTTAGTTACCACTACCTATTAGACTGATGCATTTATATCTGTCTGTTATAAACCCCGTTAAAAAGTTCATCGCCACGGCTAATACAAGACACGCCGCTTAAGAGATGTCTAGAATCCGTCAACGTTGTGGTCAACACATAAAACTTTGTCGCTCTGACTGCTTTAACTTAAAATAAAAAATGAGTTACTTTTATTTAAAGCTACTTGCTGAAAAATTAACTTTCGATACCTTTCACAAGTTAATTCAGCCCTGAAACAGTGAGGCAATAAGATAAACGTAGAATTAATTTTTATGTTATTAATATGCAAAAAAGCAGCTAGGAGCGAGATACTCTGTTGGTATTTTATTAAGGCAATGATATCTATTGGAAAGAATCACTGCCCAAAAATAAAACGAGTAACTGTATACACAATCACTCGAACCTTAACAGACCCTAAGCTAGTTTTTCATTCAATTTAGCCTGATTTGACTTCATATGTTGCACCGCTGGATGCTCTCCACCGAGATGCTCCTCATAGGTAGCAACCGCTTGATCAACAAGGTGTTTGGCAGCGGCGTAATTCTCTTGCGAAAAGTGGACAGCACCCAGAGCCATAGCACTGTCTGCAGTAGCAAGATGATCCTCTCCGTGGTGTCCTAATTGAATATCATACGCTTTTTGGGCATGCTGCATCGCCTCACTTAAATTGCCCTGTCCTCGGAGCGCGATGACTAAGTTGCCAAGAGAGGTGGTTGTGTCAATATGATCCTCACCATAGGTTTTTCGTTCCCATTCAAGATTCGTTCTAATCAACCCCTCCGCTTCTTTAAATTTGCCTTGCTCTAAATTTAAGCGTGCGAGTTTGTTACGGCGAGTCACAGTGGTTTCATGATTTTCACCAAATTTTTCCAATGCCATATTGTAGGAGTTTTCAAGAGGCTTTTGCGCAGCATCATAGTCTCCTAACTCAAGGGATGCCGTACCTAAAAACTGGCTGATAGTAGCGATATCAGTATCATTACTCCCTATATTGTTGTCTCCAAAGCTGGTATGAATATTAAGAGCTTGTTGGTAGTATTCCCTAGCATTTTGGTAGTCCCCTTGTTGGTATAATATAAAACCTAAATCCGCTAACTTAGTGCCAACTTTATCGCGTAAATTGGCCTTTACTTGTTGTGCCGATGTAGCAGATTCTGTCGCTGGCTGATTAATTTCAGCGTCAAGTAGATTGACTGCCTTTTCCAAGGTGCCTGCAGCGGATACGCCATCGCCATTTTCTAAAGCCGTAGCAATTGACCCTGTAGCGGATGTTACAACAGCATTCAGTAATTCTGGTGGTGCCGACCCTTTACCATTTAATGATTGATGCGAAGATAAAGCATCGGAGTATGCATTAAACGCCATACTATGGTTGCCACTCTTTTCATGATTAGCGGCACTATTCACCAAACTGTCAATGTTATTTTGGGTAGGCGCTGAACCGGCCGCAGACAGTAAAGACTGTGTGCCAGCTGAAATGAGCATAGGCGCTGCAGCTCTGACAGACTTTATAAGATCTTTTAATGTGTTTTTTACCTCAGAAGCTATTCGCCCCAAAGTATCAAGCGCCGAGGTAATGGTTGGATTATTCTTTATGTAGTTGAGCATAGCCTTCAATAATATAAGTGTTATGGTTAAATTAAGACGTTCTTAAGTGTTTAAAACTTATGGTTGTAAGTGATAGATAGCGAGGCAATAGTTCATTAAGACGTGTTAATTGTCAGTTGTTAACGATCAGGTATCTAGGGCCTGTTGACCCTACTGTGAATGGCTTCTATTGCTCCTAAGAAGCAATGTTCTTCATGGCTGAGCTACGTTAAAAGTGACAAATAAAGTGCGAGTATCGAGATGTGTAGTGTCGGGGAAATATTGCTGTCAGGGGCTTTCGTTAACGATTAGAAAAAAGGTTTCGCCCTCTCTAATCATACCCATTTGGTGACGTGCGCGCTCTTCTATGCCTTCAGTGCCGCTTTTTAAAGCTTCCACTTCCGCCGCTAGTAAACGATTGCGCTCCTTCAGGCGATCGTTTTCAGCTTGTTGACGTTCAATGTCATCATTCAATCGTACTACATGCGCAAGACTGCCATCGCCTACCCAAAAACGATATTGTAGTCCTAGTACGATCAGCGTTAGCGTAACAAGCAAAAACTTCATAAATGAGAAAATTTAGTTAATCCTATTCTTAAAAGTAACACATAAATCCCAATAAAGAAAAAGGCCAGCAATGCTGGCCCTTTATATATGTGTTACGTTTCGCACATTTTAGCAAATTCTACTTAAATTCGGCACGACCACGGTAAGCAGCGTTTTCACCAAGTTCTGCTTCGATACGCAACAGTCTATTGTATTTCGCAATACGATCTGAGCGAGATAGGGAGCCCGTTTTGATCTGACCTGCAGCTGTGGCCACAGCTAAATCGGCGATGGTGGTATCTTCGGTTTCCCCTGAACGATGAGAAATCACTGCGGTATAACCTGCAGCTTGTGCCATTTTAATCGCATCGAGAGTTTCACTTAAAGAGCCAATTTGATTGAATTTAATCAAGATAGAGTTGGCGATCTTTTTGTCGATACCTTCTTGTAAAATTTTGGTGTTAGTAACAAACAAATCGTCACCGACAAGTTGAACTTTATCACCAATCTTTTGGGTTAAATCAGCCCAGCCATCCCAATCACTCTCATCCATACCATCTTCAATGGATAAAATCGGATATTTGCCGGCAAGTTCCGCGAGGTAATCGGAGAATTCTGGTGCAGAGAAAGTCTTACCTTCACCGGACATATTGTACACGCCATCTTTATAAAATTCAGATGAAGCACAATCGAGAGCTAGCGTAATATCTTTACCTAATTCATAGCCAGCATTTTTTACCGCTTCAGCAATAGCAGCAAGTGCAGCTTCGTTAGATGGTAAGTCTGGAGCAAATCCGCCTTCATCACCAACTGCCGTATTTAATCCTCGGCCAGATAATACTTTTTTCAGGCTATGAAAAACTTCGGCTCCCATACGCAACGCTTCGCTAAACGTGCTGGCAGCAACTGGCTGAATCATAAATTCTTGAATATCAACATTGTTATCTGCGTGTTCACCGCCGTTGATAATATTCATCATAGGCACAGGCATGGTGTACTTACCTTCTGTACCATTAACTTGTGCGATGTGCTGATAAAGTGGGATCTTTTTATCTGCCGCTGCCGCTTTAGCAGCCGCCAAGGATACAGCCAGAATAGCATTGGCACCAAACTGAGACTTATTTTCTGTGCCGTCGGCATCGATCATAATAGTATCGAGTTGACGCTGCTCGTTGGCATCTTTACCTAACAATAAAGGCTTAATGTTATCGTTGACATTGGCAACCGCTTTCAAGACACCTTTGCCAAGATAACGTGCTTTATCACCGTCACGAAGTTCAAGGGCTTCACGTGAGCCGGTAGATGCGCCTGACGGTGCACATGCACTGCCGATAACACCTGAATCAAGCACAACCTCAGCCATAACTGTGGGGTTGCCGCGAGAGTCCATCACTTCAAAACCTCTAACATCCGCTATTTTACTCATACAACATTCTCTCTATTGTCTTAATGAATTGGAAATCTGTTCTTTTTACCTACTTAAAAAAATAGTGTCCCTCACTATTTTTTTGGTCGCCCTCCAAAATCTGGCAGATCGGCAATTGCTCCTGCATTGCCCTAATACACCACATCCATGTGGCTACTGCGCGGAAATCCTTGATTTTAGAGGGCTCGCATTGACCTTCGGTCAATGGCGCACTTCCTGTGCTTGCTGTTCTTTTACCTACTTAAAAAATAGTGTCCCTCACTATTTTAGTGTCGTGTTTTCTGCACTTGCTTATGTTTGTAGAAGACTGAATTGACGGATAGTCGATATAGTCTTATTCCTTTTCCTTGGTATTTATTTATTAGGCTTGTGGCCTAATTTAATTAATATCTAATGGCGGTAGATTTTTTATGAGATCATCAACCCCTTTCATTTGTGCTAAAAATGGCTCGAGCTTATCCAGGGGAAGAGCACTAGGGCCATCGCATTTAGCTTGATCGGGATTGGGGTGGGCCTCAATAAATAGCCCCGCAAGTCCCACAGCGATGCCTGCGCGAGCAAGCTCAGCTGTTTGATGGCGCCGGCCGCCTGAGGCCGCGCCCAGCGGATCACGACATTGTAATGCATGGGTCGCATCAAAAATTAGAGGCAACCCGCCGCTGACTTCTTTCATAGTGCGAAAGCCCAGCATATCAACTACTAAATTATCATAGCCCATGCATGTACCACGCTCGCACAGCATAACCTTTGCGTTACCGCACTCGATAAACTTATCGACGATGTTCTTCATCTGTCCAGGGCTTAAAAACTGAGGTTTTTTGACATTAATAATTGCCCCTGTTTTTGCCATAGCTTCAACCAGATCTGTCTGACGGGCAAGGAAAGCCGGTAGCTGAATTACATCACACACTTCTGCTATTGGCTGCGCCTGATGAATTTCATGGACATCTGTAATAATGGGCACATCAAATTCACTTTTAATGGCTTCAAAAATTTTCAAGCCTTCTTCCATACCTGGGCCACGATAGGAGTGTATTGAAGAGCGGTTAGCTTTATCAAAGGAGGCTTTAAAAACGTAGGGGATGCTTAGTTTGTCTGTTACTTTCTTATAGTGCTCAGCTACCTGCAAGGCCAGGTCTTTAGACTCCAGCACGTTCATGCCGCCAAATAACACCAAAGGCTTGTCGTTAGCCACTGGAATACTTTGAATATCAATGATCTTACTTTGCAATAGATTATCCTCTTAAGACTTCTTGCTTTGAGCAATAGCAGCGCTGATATAGCTGGAGAACAACGGGTGGCCATCACGCGGCGTGGAAGTGAACTCTGGATGAAATTGACATGCGACAAACCAAGGGTGATCTGCGTATTCTATTACCTCAACAAGAGTATCATCAGAAGACCAGCCTCCTATTTTCAAGCCGGCTTTACGCATACGGTCTACATAAGCATCATTCACCTCATAGCGATGGCGATGACGTTCCACGATCACATTCTTACCATAAATTTCAGCAACTTTTGAATCCTTTTCTAAATGGCATTCTTGTGCACCTAAACGCATAGTGCCGCCTAAATCTGCGGTTTCGTCGCGCACTTCAATACTACCGTCGCTACCAGTCCACTCAGCAATCAAGGCAATGACAGGATCCGGCGTTTTGCGATCAAATTCCGTGCTATTTGCCTTATCTAAATGCATAACATTGCGCGCAAATTCAATAACCGCTGTTTGCATACCCAGGCAAATACCCAAATAAGGGATTTTGTTTTCACGAGCAAATTGCACGGCACTTAGCTTCCCTTCCAAGCCTCGTTCGCCGAAGCCACCTGGCACTAAAATTCCGTCAACACCATCAAGGATTGAAGTTCCCTGCTCCTCCACATCTTCAGCATTGATATAGTTAATATTGACCTTAGTGCGAGTATGAATGCCAGCATGCTTGAGGGCTTCATTGAGAGACTTATAAGCATCGAGCAATTCCATGTACTTACCTACCATCGCGATGGTAATTTCTTGCTCGGGATTGAGTTCGTTTTCAACTACAGCATGCCACTCACTAAGGTTTGCTTCATCGGCTTCTATACCGAACTTCTCAAGAACAATTTGATCGAGGTTATGACTTTTTAGCAACTCAGGAATAGCATAAATTGTTTTAGCGTCCGCTAATGGCACAACAGCGCGCTCTTCCACATTGGTAAACAGAGAGATTTTGCGTCGTGAATCCACATCAATTTCTTTCTCTGAACGACACAGCAAGATGTCAGCCTGTAAGCCAATAGAGCGAAGCTCTTTCACGGAGTGCTGGGTCGGCTTAGTTTTAGTCTCGCCGGCAGTGGCGATGTAGGGCACCAGAGTCAAGTGCATCAATAAGGCCCGCTGGCTACCCAATTCCACTTTCAATTGTCTAACAGCTTCTAAGAACGGCTGAGACTCAATATCACCTACGGTACCGCCAATCTCAACAATGGCCACATCAGCTTCTTTAGCACCACTTAAAATGCGGCGTTTTATCTCATCGGTTATGTGGGGAATAACCTGTACAGTGCCACCAAGATAATCACCACGACGCTCTTTACGCAAAACAGTTTCATAAACGCGACCTGTGGTGAAGTTATTACTACGTGTCATCTTTGTGCGTATAAAACGCTCGTAGTGACCGAGATCTAAGTCAGTTTCAGCACCATCTTCAGTGACAAACACTTCGCCATGCTGAAAGGGGCTCATGGTTCCCGGATCAACATTAATATATGGATCCAACTTCAAAATGGTTACTTTTAAACCACGAGATTCAAGCACCGCTGCAAGCGATGCCGATGCAATTCCTTTACCCAAAGAAGAAACTACGCCACCTGTAACGAAAATATAACGCGTCATATAAGCCCTTAAATCAACAATAGAGCGCCCCGGAGAAAGGCCGAGGGTGATCAAAATATGTGTTTTATTTATGCGGCGAAGATACCGCGGTGTCTGGAACCTTGTTAATCGGCCCTTGGTGAGAGAGTAGTAAAAAATTAGACGATTGCATGTTGTATTCTGCCCTCCCGAAACGGGGCGCCAGATTACCAGAAAAGCGCCAATGACTCAATCTTAGCTGGCGCGCAAAGCAATATTTCAGTCATTTGTTCGCATACGAATACAAAGCGACTTTCACCTAACACTAACCTTATTATTAACACACTGTAAGAAGAGGCTTATCTCACAGCCCTATGGCCATCAATGCGCCGATAAAAAGATAACGATAAAGAGCAATTATTATGAAATTATGGATCTATGCCCTGTCTGCACTTTTATGCATTGCATGCAGTAGTAAGGCCCCTATTACTGTAACGCCGCAAGAAAAAGACTCACAGCCTTTCCTATGGGAAAACGCCACTATTTATTTTCTCTTAACCGATAGGTTTAACAATGGTGATGCTAGTAATGACCATCCCGTAGCCAAAACTGAAAGTGCAGTTTTACGCGGTTATGAAGGCGGCGATATCAAAGGCATTACTCAGAAAATTAAAGAGGGGTATTTTACTGACTTAGGAGTTAATGCTATATGGCTGACGCCACATGTCGAACAAATAAGCGGTGCTACTGACGAGGGTACAGGCAAAACCTATGCGTACCATGGTTATTGGGCGGCAGACTGGACACAGGTTGATCCTAATATTGGCACTATGAAAGACATGCAGGAATTCGTCGACACGGCTCATAAAAACGGTATCAGAGTTTTACTCGATGTGGTGATTAATCATACCGGCCCAGTCACATCAGCAGATCCTGTATGGCCTAAGGAATGGGTACGAACCGACCCGAAATGTGAATTTGCGTCGATAAAGACGACGGTTGAATGCACTCTGGTTGAAAACTTACCCGATATCAAAACCGAGAGCGACGATGATGTAGCCTTGCCCTCAAGTTTAGAGAAAAAATGGAAAGAAGAAGGGCGCTATGAAGCAGAAATGCAGGAATTAGACACTTTTTTTGCTAACACACAGCTACCGCGTGCACCTCGCTATTACCTTATGAAATGGCACTTAGACTGGGTAAGGGAATTGGGAGTAGATGGTTTTCGCATTGATACAGCCAAACATACCGAAGCGTCTATATGGGCGGAGCTAAACAAACTTGCGCAGCAAGAGTTTGAGACTTGGAAGCGCAATCATCCCGAAAAAAAAATGAATGATGATCCATTTTATATGATGGGTGAGGTATATCACTATACGATTGAATCTGGCCAACAATTTAATATGTCAGCCACAGAACAAGTTAATTTCTACCAAAATGGATTCGATAGTCTGATTAATTTTTCCTTAAGGAGTGCCGCTGAGCAAGACTACGACACCATATTTAGCCGTTACAGTAATATTCTTCACGGCGGAGCACTAGATAAATACTCTGTGGTGAATTACATCAGCAGTCATGATGATGCTCATCCTCTCGACCCAAGTCGCTCGCAGCCTTTTGAGTCGGCAATCAAGTTGCTGTTAAGTCCTGGAGCTAGCCAGATATATTACGGAGATGAAAGTGCGCGGGATTTAATCTATCCAGGTGCAAATGGTGATGCAAATTTGCGTAGCTATATGAATTGGGATGAATTAAATAACAACGCTAAGAAAAATGGCTACCAGGTTAAAGAGGTTTGGTCACATTGGAGTAAGTTAGGACAGTTTCGCAAAGCTCATCCCGCTGTGGGAGCGGGCATTCACAAAAAACTAAGTGATCAACCCTATGTATTTTCTCGCACACTTAGCCATAAAAAACTAAACGATCGCGTCGTTGTTGCTATCGACTTAGAAAAAGGCAAAACGCAGCAGACCATTAACGTAAAAGGCATATTTAAAGACGGTACCAAGCTTAAAGATTATTACTCTAATACCTACACAAGAGTGTTAAACGGAGAGGCTTTAGTTAATACATCCAGCACAATTGTACTTTTGGGTGAACATTAACATTAATTAAATGAGTGCCCTAATGAAAGGCTGCACTATGACGTAATCACAAGGAAGTGGCGTAAATTATGCCTTGAGAGGCTTCGAACTTTATCTCCATCATACTCACTTATATTGTGAAAAACGCTAGGTTAGAGAAAGACCTAGGGCCTGTTAACAGGCTCTAGTAGCCACAAATAAATTGCTGAGGATAAAGATGGTTAGACGATACGATGCCAACATACATCGTCAATTTGCAGGACAGGTACGTAATTTTGCCAATGCCAAACAAACACGCCTAGCTTTTGCTGGTGCAGTGACGGCAGCGCAACAATTCAATTCGACTAGAGCCTCTCTTTATCCAGCGGCAAACCCAAGGACGACAGGATCACAATATTCTGCCGCTTCTAGGCCCACTCCCGCAAGAATACACTCCCCTCAACCTCAAGCGCATCAAGGAAATCGTCAAGCAAATATCGGGCTGCAAGGTGCACAATCTGGGCGTGCACAGTTTAACAATGTGCTACAGGGACAAAAGCTTATAAAGCAGCAAGCAGAATTAAGGAGTTTTATTCATGCAGAGCGCAATTTAGTCAACAGAGACCCTAATCTTACCGCTCGGGAGAAAAGCTGGGTAATAAGCAACCTAGGCCAGTTATTTGGGGCAAACAGAGCATCTAATAGAGATGATTTGCTCACCCAACATAAAAAAATGATGCAATATTATGCTAGTGATGGAAAAGTTTCTGACGGCTTAAAGCATCGCTTAACAAAGATAGCGAATAAGCTAGCATCGCAAACCTCAGGGCCACAATCATCACCGCAGCAGGCTTCGCGCACATCAGCACAGGTGGGCGTGTATCAGCCTAGCCATCCGTCTCGACCTACCTTAAATTTCTCAGGGCAAACCGTTCGGCCTAAGCAATCAGCAGCTCAACACTCCACATATCAGCCTATGCAGGCGGGGGTATATCGGCCGGCTTATCAACCAAGGCCTTCGGGAAATTTACAGTTTTCACAGCGCACCGTTCGCCGTCAACAACAGTATAATATTAATGATGAACTTAACAATGTAGCCAAAACACCAACGCTAAACCCCCTCGCGAAAAAAGCACTCGATACTTTTAGGCAAAAAGATTACGGCGCTGCTTTAGCACAAATGAATGGCCTGATATCCAATGGCCAGGAAGCAAATGCTATAAAAGAAGCAATTAATACAGGGTTTGATGCAGTCTCCTTAGGCGATGAAAGTGTTGGCAAGCAAGGGCTTAATAATCTGCACAAATCCAAACTTGAAAATGTAATGAAACTCGCCAAAGACCGCATAGATGTGCGTGTTTCACTGGGGCAAATAAATGCTGATGTAGGAAATAATGCCAAGGCCAGAATTGATACTATTCTCAAGGAAGTAAATCCTTATAATTCAAAGAGCAATATGAAAGCCATAATGAATCAGCTACAAAATGACATAGCCGATTCTAAAAATGCTCTGGATGCTCAAAATCTGTTGTCGCAAGGTACCGACAAAGCGCAGCGCTCATACGGTAAAAATGCCAGTCTAAGTAACGTTTTATCAGAAGCAAGGCAAAAGACGACAGATATGCCTAATGGGCGCGAAGTAAGAGATATACTGATGGAATTTGGCGAGCAGGCGGGTCTATATAAGGATCAGGCATTGGGGCTTTTAGCAAAACATGCTGGAGGTTTCACAGAGAACGGCAAGGGCATAGAACATTTATCCCAGGAAAAACTATCGCTAGTTGTTCGTCTAGCTAAACTCGATACGCCACACGGTTCCCATGGCGAAAAACTCAATGCCGCCCTAAACCACTTTGCCCAACAGGCAGGGTTAAAGCAGAAATTAGATTAAAGGCCGTCCTGATTAAACTTAATTATACTTTAAATCCATCAGCCAGCTCATTCAGTGTTGCAGCCATTTGTCGAACATCGCTACTCATGGCTTGGGCAGATTGAGCTTTACTTAGCGTATCATCGAATGTGTCATTAATATTTGCCATATTAGCAGTGACTTCTTTAACAACATTGGACTGTTCAGCAACGGCAGTAGCTACTTGAGTATTCATTTGAGATATGTCATTGATCATATCGTATATCGTCGATAAAGCCTGATCGGTTTTGTTAGAAAATTCCACTGTGTCTCTGGCTTTGGAGACACTCTGTTCCATTACGGTTACCGTTTGACTAGTACCATTTTGTAAATTCTGAATGATTTCTTGTATTTCAGTGGTCGATTCCTGAGTACGTTGGGCCAAAGTTCTCACTTCATCAGCGACGACGGCAAATCCTCTGCCTTGCTCACCAGCGCGTGCCGCTTCAATAGCTGCGTTTAAGGCAAGTAAATTAGTCTGTTCTGAAATGCCTTGAATAACTTCGATAACGGAATCAATTTCAGAACTCTGTTTTTCTAAGTTTTTAATGACATTCATTGAACTGTTTAGATTTTCTGATAGTTCATTAATTGATTTAACTGCAACTTTAACTGTTTCTCGACCTTTTGTTGTCTCGTCCATTCCTACTCTGGATTTATCTTCCGAGTTAGAGGCTAAATTTACGACTTCCAGTATACTTTGGGACATTTGCTCCACCGCGACAACAACACTTTCGGTCATACTTTTCTGATTTTCTACCGTTTCAACATTTGAAGAAATGATATTTGAGCTTTCATTGGCAGAATGAATAAGCTTATCACTGGTATCAATAATCGAACTAATTAACGATCGAAGCTTCGATGACATGTCACATACTGAGCGGTAAATTCCCGTATCCTTCTCATTAACGGTTAATTGCTTACTTAAATCGCCCTCAGAAATTCGGCTGGTAATTTCTGCTATTTCCCTAGGTTCACCACCAATAGGACGTCGCACAATGATCGCCATTCGCCATGACACTGTTACACCAATAATTATGACCAAGACTGAAATACTATTAATAAGAACGATAAAATTTTCCGACTCATGCTGAACCTTGGGCCCGAGAGTGTCTTGATCAGTTTTAACAGACAACTTAACCTCTTCTATTTTAGAGGCGACAAGCGGACCAATACGATTCAAGGTATTATCAATATAATCATTACGTTCTTGAATCACCGATCGAATTTCCCCAAAGGTTTTAAGGTAGTTTTGATGATGTGATCTTGCCGATTTGATCAGTTCAAGACGATCATAACTGTATAAGTTAGCTTCCAACTGCTGGAAAAACTTGGGCATTTCATCGGTCAATTCTGATTGCGCTCGTTCAGCATCCTCTTGTGCATTAGTAACGAGATATTTCGTCACATAAAGTCTCGCCAACAAGAGATGCTCTTGAAGTTGTGATGCGTAGAATGACGCTTGAGCATTATTATCATCGTTAGATGAAACAATAATATTTGATACCACCTTGCGCATTTCCAAACCAGAAGGGTCAAGTTGATCGCTTACGAGTGCATTACGTTTTTCATATAAGCTCACAACTTTTTCAAATGCGTTAATATAATCATCCACCTCTGAGTCCACATCCTTAACTAGGCGCGCTCTCGAAGGTTCTTGGATCTCGCTCTTGGCTTCTTGTAAAAACTTTTTCATTTTTTTACTGCGTAGCTCAAACTCATCAATAGCCGCCTGAGAGCGAGTATTGATAAATTTCAATACCGATAGTCGCATTGACAACATATTTGCCTGAACTCGTCCGGCAAGATTAGTATCCCGCGCCAAGCCTCGATAATCGACAAAACTGTCGTGCCCGTTTTTAAGGCCCGAATATGCCACCAATGAAATAACAAACACGAGCATCAAAATAGAGCCAAACGACAACATTAGAAGGGTATTAAGCTTTAAATTTTCAAACATAAAACTACTCGTAGTAGCCGTTCACATACTAAACGATGTTATAAGGACGACAATGGTGAAATATTAGGGTTCTCATAGAGAATAGGATAGAAAAGCTGGACTTACCAAACACGTATGAAAAACATCTATCGATTACACACCTAACCCTCTGGCTTATTCTTCAAAGTGATAATGCCATTCAAAAGACAGCGTCGTCTTAGTATAGTTGTCGATAGTTTTACAGTGAAAAATATCACCCACAGCAACCAATTCGTCCTCAACATAAATCAGCGGCACCCGCTGGCGTAGCCAAGGCTCTAGTTCGTATTCCTGTAGTAATTTTTTTAAAGTCTGGGAATGAGTGCGCTGTTGAGGTTGGCAACGTTCGCCACCGCTCCTATATTTCACGGTGAAACTTATAGCTTCAGAACCGGCATAACTACAGTGTAAAGTACTGCCATCACTCAATTTAAGGGGTTCACGCCCATCCCAAATAATAGGCAAAGAGGTTTGATCACAAGAAGGAAGTTTTCTAGTTAGAAATAAGCGTTTTTTATAACGCCTGAGTTCAACATTGCCCCAACACAACACCGGTGATGATGCATTACGAGCCAACAAAAGAGTAGGCAGCTGCTCAATAACAACACCATCTGGAACGCTAAAATGCAATCTCTGACACCAAACACGGACAAGGTGCTTTTGTCTTATATAGGAAAAGCCACTAAACGTGTTCAGGCACAAGCTTTCGCCTAACTCGTGGCGCGTCATTTTTTTAACTTTACACTGAGCCAAATCCTGCTGCGCATACTCGCTTAATAATATACTGGATTCTAACAGCCACGCACTGGTTGTCACTAGACGCTGTTGAAAATTTGGCCAGCGCTTACTTAATATAGGAAAAAGGCTATGGCGTAAAAAATTGCGGTCATAATACTGATCACTATTACTCTCATCTTCAATCCAATTCAATCCATGCTGCTTGGCATACTGTATAATTTGTTGGCGAGAAAAATTAAGTAAAGGCCGCAATAGTGTTCCGCCAGCAAAAACTCGCTTAGACCTTATTCCCGTTAAGCCCTGTAGACCAGCACCGCGCATCAGACGATATATGATGGTTTCGGCAACATCGTCACGATGATGGCCACAAAGAATAATATCCCCTTGTGACATTACTTGCGCAAATGCTTGGTAGCGCCTCTCGCGCGCACTGCTTTCAATACCCTTACCCATATTTTCCACAAGGACTTTTTTACTGACACAGGTAATGTCTAAACTTGCACAGAATGCTTCACAATGTCTTTGCCAGTTATCCGCATGTTCTGATAATTGATGATTAACGTGTAATGCTTTGACATTGTAGATTTTATCATTCTGGAGCTGTGTCAATTGAGCCATCAAATGCAAAAGAACCGTAGAATCAGCTCCACCGCTAAATGCCACCCACAGAGTATTTGCCGAGATCAAAGTCGATGCGTATTCTTGTACAATATTCTCAATATTAATATTCAATGTTTTCACAAACCGGATCATTTACTGTGACAAATACTATAACAAAAAAAAGCCTGCCATTTGGCAGTTGGCCATCCCCCATTGCCGCCAACATGGTAGCGGGAAAAAGTCCCAAGCTTAGCGATACACAGATTAATAATGGACGCTTTTTTTGGTGTGAGTCGATTGCCCAAGAAAAAGGCCGCAATGCCATCATGATGCACGATGGCGATCAACTCAAGTGTATATTACCTAAGCCTTTGAGCGCCAAATCCAAGGTCCATGAATACGGCGGCGCGGCCTACACTATTTCGGGGGATACTTTATTTTTTGTATTAGGAGATGATCAACGTGTTTACCGCAGTCAGCTAAGCCAAACTGACTTTAAGCCCTCACCTATCACACCTGAAGGAAATTTTCGTTTCGCCGATCTTACAATTGCGGGAGAGAAGGTTATCGCCGTCTGCGAAGAACATAGCGGCCCGCATCATACGGATGTGAAAAATTACCTCGTTGCCATACCAATGGAAACTTCTTCAGACCAAGGCGATGAGTTCAAAAAAATTGCTGAGGGCCATGACTTTTATTCCAACCCAAGTGTCTCCCCAGACGGTAAAAAGCTGGCATGGTTAACGTGGGATAACCCGAATATGCCTTGGGATAATACAGAGTTATGGGTTGCTGACCTAAGCTTAGAGGGCTTGCATAACATTCGAAAAATTGCAGGCAACGGCGAAGAAAGTATTTTCCAGCCACAATGGTCTAAACAAGGTGATTTGTTTTTTGTTTCGGATCGCAAACAATGGTGGAATATCTACTGTGTAAAAAAAGACAACCTATCATCGCCATCCCCCGAGATCATCCATCTGTTAGATCAGCAAGCAGAGTTTGCAACGCCACAGTGGGTCTTCGGTATGTCCACCTATGGTTTTTTTAACGATACAAAAATTATTGCCACCGCTACCAGCAACGGTGTTTGGCAGCTTTTAGAGATAGATATTGGTGAGCCTGAAAATATTAAAGTCAGTATCATCGATACCTCTTGCACCAATATTCAAGCCTTGAAGGCACACGATAACCAAGCGATATTTATTGGTGCATCACCCAGTGTCGACAATAATATCTATCGCTATCAGCATGGCAAGCTGTCAGCCATAAAACCAGTGGAGTCCGCGATATCTTCTGCGGAATTCTCAACGCCTAGAGCGATCACATTTCCCACATCTGAGGGTGACACAGCACAAGGTTTATTTTATCCACCTAATAATAACCAGTACACATGCGACAGCGAATTACCTCCCGTTATTGTTATTTGCCACGGCGGCCCAACAGGCGCAACCGAAAGTAGTTTAAACCTTAAAATTCAGTATTGGACAAATCGCGGTTTTGCAGTAGCGGATATTAACTATCGCGGCAGTACCGGTTATGGCCGAGAATTTCGTCACCGCTTACAAGATAAATGGGGGGTTTATGATGTAGACGACGTCTGCGCTGCGGTTGATTATCTCGCCGACCGCGCTTGGATTGACAAAAACCGTTGTGTGATTAAAGGGAGTAGTGCCGGAGGTTATACCGTATTAGCCGCACTCGCATTCCGCGATACCTTTAAAGCAGGCGTCAGCCTCTACGGTATAGGCGATCTAGCCATGCTGGCGCAGGACACTCACAAATTCGAAGCACGCTATTTAGATGGGTTAATTGGGCCATATCCCGAAGCAGAAGATACCTACAAGCAAAGATCCCCTATTCATGGAATTGATAAAATTACCTGCCCTTTGCTTATATTCCAAGGCTTACAAGATAAGGTGGTTCCTCCAAATCAAGCCAAAGCAATGTTTGATGCAGTAAAAGCTAAGGGTATTCCTGTGGCTTATGTCACCTACGAAAACGAAGCTCACGGATTTCGTGATGCTGCAACAGTGGAACATATGCTCGACAGTGAATTGCAGTTTTACGCGAAATTATTCGGTTTCTCCTTGCCTGAAACGGCGAAATTTCCCCTCAAAATTGAAAACATAGAATAAAACTATTCACTCTTTCGGTGCAGAAATCCCAACTGCACCATAGCTATATATTGGATAGGATAAAAGGTGTACAGATAAAGTCTTAATAAAAAAGACAAGCCAATATTTGGCTTATATAATCGTTTAGTATTGTTTTTTTATAAGCTTCGTATCGGCAACATGTGGCGATGGATGCATGATCAACTCTTTTCGTACTCGATGGCATTGATAAACCAAGTTACTGAGCCGGCCTCAGTTTTAACTTCGGCGTCATCATCTACTTCTTTTTTTAACAGCGCACGGGCCATTGGCGAGTCAATAGAGATATAATCATTACGCCCAAAGATCTCATCGTAGCCTACAATACGAAAACGCATGGTTTCACCGGTATTATTTTCTACCTCAACCCAAGCACCAAAATAGACTTTGCCTTCTTGTTCCGGGTTGTATTGAACTATCTTAAGATTTTCTAAGCTTTTGCGCAGATAGCGTACACGCCGATCTATTTCTCTCAATCGCTTTTTATTATATTGATAATCAGCATTTTCACTTCTATCACCTAGACTTGCTGCCCAGGCCACTTTCTTGGTCACCTCAGGTCTTTCAACGCGCCATAACTGGTTTAATTCATTTTGTAAGTTTTCATAGCCCTGTTTGGTAATTAAGGGGGTTCTCATGGAAAGCCTCAGATAAACACGAATTCACACCCCTCCTTAAGAGGATTGCTACATTATGCTGGCAAAATCAACAGGATAAGTGCCGGGGATATTGATATTAATAATTAAGTAGAATGCCTTCTTCTTGATATTTTCGCAGAAATACGCCAAAGCTACCATCGGGCAGCACCTGCTTAATCAAATAATCGCGAGGAAGATCACCTTCTTCAATATGGGAAAGATCTGCGATTTTATATTTTTCTTTTTTAACATGATCTTTATCTAACACCAGCACCACACGAGGTAAGTGGCGCCTTTTGGGGTTGGTCTCCACGACAATACCAATTTCGCCGTTGTAGAGTTCCACCACACTGCCCACGGGAAACAAACCTATGGTTTTGATAAATTGTAAGGCCAACTCTTCATCAAATTGCTTGCCGCGCTCCTCGTAAATAATTTTCAGTGCAACAGTTGTGGATTTTGCTTTGGAGTAGCAACGATCGGCAGTCATTGCATCATAAGCATCGACAATACTTATAATTCGAGCAAAGCGCGAAATATCTGGGCCATTAATCTTCCTTGGATAACCCTGCCCATCTATCCTTTCGTGATGACTATAAGCCGAATCAATCACCATAGGGCTAATGGTAGGCGTAGACAACAGTAAATTGCGTCCGTGAACCGTGTGCGCCTTCATAAGGTTCATTTCTTTCTTGCTAAGAGGGCCAGACTTCTCGAGGATTTCATTGGGCACACGCATTTTACCTATATCATGCAATAAGCCGCACATGCCAAGAGTTTCCAGTTGCTGCTGATTAAGCCCAAGATGGCGGCCAAAAGCCACCGCCAAAACACAGACGTTTAAGCTGTGTTCCGCTGTATATTGACTTTCCTGGCGGATTTTTGACATCCATAACAAAGCATCGGGGTTACGCAGTACTGAACTGACACACTCCTCAACCGTATCGCGAGCGGTTTCCGTATCAACCGTCTTGCCAAGTCGAACATCATCAAGAAAGTTGCCGGTAAAGGTTCGTGCTTTTTGGAAGTTTTCATGGGTTTGCTGATACTCTTCCTCAACCGTAACTTGATGGCTAAGATCTCTTTTGGGAGCGGTGCAGGCCGTACCTTCGCTACTACTGTGGGAGCTGGCTGGTTTTACGTAATCTAGATCAACCCAAACATGCTCACAGTACTCAGCCACTACTCGAACATCGCTGCTGTCTTCGATGGTAAAACCCTGCATTAGAAAGGGCGTATCAAGCCAAGGGCGATCTAGCTTGGAAACACGCATTCCGACTCTGAGTTGATCTACACTAATTTTCTTTTCGTTTGGCATTAAGCTTTAGTAGGGCAAATCTAATAATTGGTTTTGACCTCTTCGCAAGTAGGGACTGAAATCCAATTATTAGAGGTGCTCTTTATCAAAAAATGATACAAAAGTATCTCATTTAAACCTGGGTACGCCATGTATATTATAGGCTATCAAAATATAAATTCATCAAGCATGTGGCTCCTTTTATCGCATAAGAACGATAAAAACAATGCGTTTTTACCCTATGAAGCGCTGAGAACCGTGGCAAGAGAACCACAAAAATATTCCAGGTTATTAGCATTTAAACCAGCAATATTAATACGACTAGAATCCGCCATGTAAATACCGTATTCATCTCCCAGTTGCTGCACTTGGGACGGATTTATACCAAGAAAAGAAAACATGCCTCGTTCACTCTCAACGAAGCGAAAATCTTCGCCAAAACCTTTTGCAGCCATATTATCAGCCAAACCTCGGCGCATATGCTGAATGCGCTCACGCATAGTGTTGAGTTCCACCAACCAGCCCGCTCTCAATTCTTCACTGCCAAGAATATTTGCCACAACTGCTGCACCATGGTCAGGCGGCATAGAATAAATACCCCGTACCACTTGTACAAGATGGCTCATCAACGCAGGAGAAGTATCTTTCGATACATTCATAAAGCCTACAACACCTACTCGATCTCGATACAAACCAAAGTTTTTTGAGCAAGAGATGCAAAAAATCGCCTCAGGGCATTTTTCAATAACTAGTCTTAAGCCAAAAGCATCTTTATCGAGATCTTCTCCAAAACCTTGATACGCCATATCAATAAAGGGGACTAATTCGCGCTCAAGCATAAGATCACATAAATCATGCCATTGTTGTTGCGATAGGTCGGCTCCACTGGGGTTGTGGCAACAGGCATGCAGTAATACGAGATCACCTGATTGTGCAGCTTTCAAACCTTCGAGCATAGCAGAGAAGTCTATGGTTTTAGTGCCATGGTCATAATAAGGATATTTTTCAATCGTAAGCCCCGCATCCCCCAGTAATGGAACGTGGTTGGCCCAAGTAGGGTCACTCACCCACACCTTGACACCAGGCTTAGAACGATTCACCAGTTCTGCAGCAACCCGCAAAGCACCACAACCACCTGGGGTTTGCAAAGCAGAAATACGACCACTCTCAAGGATTCCCGCAGACTGTTCCCCCAACGCTAGCTGGCACATTAAACGCGTGAAATTTTTATCACCGTTAGGGCCTAGGTAGCTTTTCGACGTCTGTTTTTTAAGCAAAAATGTTTCGGCTTGCTTGACACAATCAAGCACAGCGGTTTGATTATTCTCATCTTTATAGACGCCAACCCCTAAGTCAATTTTATTTGGGTTAGTATCCTTATTAAATTTATCGATGATCCCCAACAAAGGATCTGGCGGAATCAATTGTAAATGTTCAAACATATCAAGTACCTTTACACGTTCTTGTAATATATTCTCGTAATCTCGCATCTCTTAGCTCAAACAGGCCAGGGTAAACAAGGCTTATATAGAGACGCCTATCACATGCCACTATCATCATTAGGGCTTCAGTTATTGTTAAAACCATGGGATTATAGCTTTATTGGGGAGGCGCTCATACTAGGCTTTTATCTCATGCACTTGCAGCATTATTAAGACTCAGTAAACACTACAATACTTTGAACAAGTAATGAGCTAAAAGAATATTCTCCTTTTAAGAAATAACTCTACTAACAAGCAATAAACTTACAGGCTAAAATATGGCTACAGTGTCATTAGATAACTACGATAAAAAAATACTAAAGGCCTTACAAAGTAATGCCGAACTTTCAATGGCAGACCTTGGCGATCAAGTTGGCTTATCACACACCCCTTGTTGGCGCAGGGTAAAGCGCTTGGAAGAAGAAGGGTTTATTCAACGCCGAGTTACTCTTCTATCGGCAGACAAACTTAATTTAAATGTTTCTGTACACGCCTATATTACTATAAAAAGTCATGACGAGGATTCCTTATTAGCCTTTGAGAGCGCTGTTCAAGAAGTCCATGAGATTGTTGAATGTTATAGTATCTCTGGAGAAAAAGACTACCTTCTGCGTATGATTGTGGCAAATGTCGACCACTATGAAAAACTCCTGAAGAAAACCCTAGTACATTTACCTAATGTTGCATCCGTTAATTCAGTATTTGCATTAAAACAGGTTAAATACACGACAGCGCTCCCCCTTTAAACAAGGGCTTAAGACAGGAGAAGGGCTCGCTGCGGCTTGTATATTAGAGAATAACACTTCCCTAGAAAGATAAAAAAAGCCCACATAATATGTGGGCTACAGAATTGCGTATAAAAAGAAAGGGTTACATAAGGAGATACATTGCTTAGACTGAAGTAAATAAACCATGGAGCAATCAAGGCATAAAAAATTCTCTTATGTAGTAATAGTTATAGCCCAAAATTTATTAAATACAGTGCTTATAGAGAAATAATCTTCTTTGTAAAATTCATATGCCCCTGTGGACAATTATTCACCAAAATAGCGAATTGAAAGACCGAGAGCGCATATAAAACAACCAAAAAATACGAATTACTCTATCGGCGCTTTATGCAAATTTCTGCTCTAGCGATGATAAAAGTAACGCTAGTGCCTCATCAAAATTACAATCATCGATCACTACGGTTAAGTCCGCGTAGCGCTCGTAAAGCGGATAACGTTCGTCATACAAATCTTTTAATGTAGTTCCTGGTTTACAAGCAAGTCCCCTTTCCCCCTGATTGTTAACACGTTTAATTAAAGTATCGTAGGATATTTTCAGATAAACCCTCAAGCCTGCTTTTGCCAAGGCCTCCATTCCCGCAGCGCTATAGACAACACTTCCTCCAGTTGCAATAACAGTATTAGTGAAGTTTAAGTCTAGTAATACTTTCTCTTCCTCTTTGCGCAAAGACTGATAGCCTTCTCTATCTAGGTGGGCTTGCAATGTTTCACCCATGCGTTCTTGGATGAGTATATCAGTGTCGATAAAAGGCATCGCCAGGGTTTTCGCTAACAGCACACCAAGGGTACTTTTACCAGCACCGGGCATGCCGATTAAAATAATAGAGGGTAGATTTTTCATTGAAAGCATAAGAATAGACTTAAATAAAATACGGGTTTTATCTTGTAATGGTTTACGGGTTGTTATCTAGGGCGCTAATCGCGTAATCGACCATTGCTGTTCTTGGCGCACATAGCTAAAACGGTCGTGCAGACGGTTGCTGCCTCCTTGCCAAAACTCAAATTGATTGGCAATAATACGATACCCTCCCCAAAAGTCAGGCAGGGGCACATCGCCTTGCTTAAATTTTTCTTTCATAGACAGATATTGCGACATCAAAAATTGCCGTGAACTTATCTTATGGCTTTGTTGAGAAGCCCAAGCAGCAAGTTGGCTGTCCCTTGGGCGTGAGGCAAAATATTGCAGAGATTCGCTCACAGGCACCTTTTGCGCATATCCCAAGACCTTAACTTGTCTTTCCATCATATGCCATGGAAAATGCAATGATACTTTGCTATTGGCAGCAATATCCTGTGCCTTATTACTACTGTAGTTGGTATAAAAAACAAACCCTCTCTCATCTAAGTGCTTAAGAAGCACAATACGCTGGCTCGGTTGACCTTCGGCATCAACTGTCGCTAAGGTCATCGCCGTTGGATCCGGAATCTTACTGGCTATTGTCTGCTGCATCCACTTTTCAAATTGTTTGAAAGGATCACTCTCTAGACTCTCCCGAGTTAAACCATCTTTCAAATACTCTCGCCGGATATCTTCCAATTCCATATACATTAGCTCTCTATATAGGCATCTTTGTTTAGGACTTACAATTGCAGCATTATCTCATAGATTTAGAAGTGGCTGTCTACACTAATTTAATGGCTCCTCAACATCCAAAGCATTGAAAAATGCATATCGCCAAGTATGACACAACCAGTATGAACATCTAATACACTGCCGATTATTTACTCTGGGCCTGAGTGAAATGGCCTAAATAACTTCGTATCAGAAGGTGTGTGATACGCTCTTACCTTTCAAACCTAGGCAACCTTTGCCACCAAGCGTCAGGTTGGCCTACTTGTTCGGGCTTTCACTTGAGTTATCGCTATTGTCGAAAAGGCTACCGCAAGCCCCCAAGCGATAAGATCAATAACGCTAAGGAATAAGGGCATATAGCCAGAAATAAGTATCAACAAAATAAACGCTATATCGACAGCAGATGAGATACTTTTAAACCTGTTTCAGCGGTGTAATCTAGTAAATAAGTTGCGCGTTAGAAGCTTATAGCTCTGGATTCAGTATTCAAATTATTAACGGTAAACCATTGTGCAATAGCCAAAAAAACCACCTGCATTGAATTTATAAAATCTTAAAGAAACAAGTAAACTAACTTATTTCTAAGCTTTAAACAGAACATCATCGCTATCATAAAAAACCTAAAAAAATAATATGTTAATTTATATCGCTAAAGAGAGCGGCAAACTTGATAATTTCTTTAAGACGTACCAAATGAAAATATTATGAAATAGATTAGGTCCTAAATATTAGCCAATCGAGAAAATCTCACTTGCGCAAGAATAAATATTTTTGTGGATATCATAATAGTGAATGCTAGCGCCACAAAGAATATTTTCTCGTGATATATACTTGGTTGGGTGATGAATGCTGCTCCAGTTATCATTATGTGACTCACAGGTTTTCAACACAATGGCGACTATATAGGATGACGATCAACATTTTACTTTTAGTAATAGAATTATGGATATTATTGACAATTTAAAGGCCCTCGTGACCACAGCCTAAGCAGGTTTATTTACAGAAGCTGTGAATAGGCCCGAAACTTCTCATCGTTTAACATCCAAATATGTCGCTCAGTTAGAAAATAAGATAGGCTCACGTCTACTTCTACGAACAACTCGAAAAGTAGGGCTGACTCCAGCAGGGGAAGAATTAGTGTCTCGCACCCCTGCACTAATTGAGGAAGTGGACGACTCGCTAGGCACTGTATCACAAGAGCCATAGGGCCTAACAGGCGTGTTAAGAATCGCTGCCCGCACACCTACTGGCGAAATATCAATCAATGATATACTAATTAGGTGCTTAGCCCTAAACCCTTACGTAACTCTTGCTTTTGCGGTTGATGATTTTAATAAAAAAAGCACATATATTTAACTGTGATAAGTGCAAATAGGAGTAATTAAATTAGCCCATACAGGCCCAATATTATGCTTGAACAAAAAAAAGATATTCCTATTGTTGTTTTAGCTGGCGGCGAAGGCAATCGAATGGGCACCATAGACAAGTGTCTTCTAAAGCTGGGAAGCCTAACGTTATTAGAGCGGTTAATGATAACGCTCAAAAAGCAATCAACGAATATTATTCTCAATGTCAATGGCGATAAGAGCCGATTTAAGGACTATAGCCTAACGGTTGTTAATGATATGTTTACCCCGCCTATCGGGCCTTTGGGTGGTTTATTGGCAGCCCTCAAGGTAGCGCGTACAAAAGGCGCCCATTGGTGTGTAACTGTACCTGGAGACTGCCCTTTTATTCCAGACAACCTACTAGACACATTGTTTAGCACAGTGGAATCACATGATAGCCACAAATTAGATGTTGTCTTTTGCAGCAGCGCCGGTAGAGATCACTATATTACGGCTCTTTGGTCTGTCCATTTATACGAAAAACTCATTCAATTTATAGAATCAGGTCAGCGTAGTGTTAGACATTTTATTGTACAACAGAAATATCAAAAGTCCGTATTTGATACGAGCCCAATAGATCCATTTTTTAACATCAATACTCCAGAACAATGGCAAGAAGCTGAGCGTTACATATATCACTATGAATAAAATAAACCTCAAACAACGACTTCATCTGGTGGTAACAATCACCATATTATGCACAGTGCAAAACGTCCAAGGAATTACCGCAAAGCAGTGTTTCGATTCGGCTAAAACAGACTTGGAAAAAGTCTACTGCCAACTAGTGGAAAAAGGCAAAGGGCAATCTCTACCTGCATTTAACGAATTTCGTCGCAACCCTGCTACAACACAAAATTTATTGTTACGAGGACCGGCAAAAAGAGCAGGAATAACACTACCAAAAGTTAGTAAGCGCAATGCCTCTCGCTCTGTCAGTAAAAAAAGAACTCCAGTTACATCGCGCAAAGCCGAAGCCAAAACCTATAAGCAACAGCCATCCTCAAAAGCACGGTCCGCAAATAGCAAAAGAGTGGATCACGGGAGAGCAATGCAGGGGTGCGAAATACATGGGGATCGTCTCATATGTGGCCAAGACATTTATTATATGGCAATTAATATTCCTGCTAATCGCTTACCTAACAATGCGCTCACGAACAGCAACCGTTTGCAGTTTCCAGAAAAACCTCAAGAACAAGAAGCCCTACAATATTTATCAAGTTTATATCCTCGCTACATTGAAAAAATGCTCACTATAGGCTTAGGGGACTCGACTATTTCTTTTACTAAATTCCATGCTATCTACAAGACATCCATGGCCCAACAAAATAGTTTTACTGAGCGTTTTGGAAAAATGTACGAGCTACTGAAAAAGGAAAGAAAATCTCAAGCAATTAAGCAACGCTACCGCAATAATTTCCCGCAAAGTATTGAGCAATGCATGCAACTAAGTAAAAACTTAGTTGCATGCGATAATGTTGAACAAAACTGGGTATACCAAAGACTTACTGGCGAACGAGGGTAAAAGTGCCTGACTCGCCAGTGACAGGTATTTTTGCAAATATAGGCTGATTACCACCCTCTAAATCAGCCACCGTAATATTTGGAGCTTCCGTTAGAAAAAAGGCTGGGTTAAATCGATTAGAAAAAACCACTTCCTCACCATTAAACAGCATACGCCAGCGTAAGAAGAAAGCGCTGTCCAAAACCTCGCCAGTATCTTCACGGTTAGCAGCAAAAGTTAAAGTGGTATCGCCATTGACTAACGAAACAAAAGACACTTTTGTTGACAAGCTAGACCGAGGTGAAATAAATACGAAACCATCGTCAATGATGGTAAAAGTCCACTGTTGAGCTTCACTGCCATCACAGGCGGCCACGACGATCCCTTCCGGACTGGCGTCAAGATTATCTCGAAGAATATTGACCTCCTGCCGAGTTAGGCAGTTGTTACTATCTAGGGTAGAGCGAATTTGAAACGATGGCGTAGTAAAATTTTGATCCACCGTCCCAGCATATAAGATATCGCCAGTGTCTTGGCGGGTATTATCCGCAACATCAGTCTCACCCATACCAATCCCGTTAACGATGTTTATTGCTTGGCTATCGAGGTTAAATATATTTTGAAATACTTCTGTAACTGCACCAGTTGCAGCATTAGCGACAATAAACTGTGAGAAATCGTCGGTTCCAGATTCAATATCGTTATACTCAAACTGGTTGTAACTCACTTCTGTAGCAGCGCCTTCGATATTAATTAATGATCTATCTGTCACAGGACGAACAATCGTATTATCACTTTCGAATACATTAAACTGGATATTAGTGTCAGTGGCATTAGCTTTGATATCGATAGCTTCGTTGGCAATATTCCTACCGAAGGTCATATTACGCACGCTATTACCCGTGCTAGTCATATCTCCAGCACCAATAACAACACCTTCACCAAATACCTCCGTCACACCATCTCGCGTTTGCGGCTCTAAACCAGTTCTGTCGATTGTGCTTAAACGCACCTGGTTATTGCTACTACCATTTTGCATAACAATGCCGCGCTCGCCCACAGATTCAACTTCCACTAGCTCCATTAGGACATTGTTAGCACCATCGAGGACAATACCATTTTGCGCTTGTGAAAATTCAAATCTCGATGATATAACCCAGTGATCTCCAGTAATTTTAAGCACAGAGTTTTGATTAAGATCGGTACCCATAAGCCGTACCGGGTCGCCTCCTTCTATACGCAGGCGAATCGGCTGATCTTCAGTACCGCTGCCAGATGAGAAGAAATGTGCGCTAGGGTCACCACTACCAGTTGCACTACTAGCATCGCCAACGGTACCAACATAATCTCCAGGAGCCACAACGATATCGTCATTAGGGCCAGCGTTGCGAAGCGCCTGTTGTAATTGCTCAGCATTTTCGACAAACACTTCATTAGTAGTGAGTCGCTCAATTTCGACTTGATAAGCGGTGATAGAGTCTCCATCAGCAGAAGTCACAGTGATGATGAAGAAGTTCTCTCCCTCTTCAAGGTTTTGCAAAATTGCCCCATCAAAAGTTTGCCCGGAAGTAAGGGGCTCAGGGTCTACTGACTCGAACCTCCCGTCTGTATCGCGTGCCGGAGAACCATCTTCAATTCGGGCTCGCCCGATAGTCATTGTCGCACCTGAGCGACTAGTCTCTGCCACCAAAGTTACAGCGGTGACATTATTACTTACCGTCTGGTTAGAGCTAGTAGTAAGGTTACAGCGAAAATCAGCTACTTTTCTCGATGAGCTGACATCAATACTCTTCAAAGTACTGTCATTGGCGATATCAGAATCACTAGAGGTAGCCCTTGTTAGGGTAAAAGTGTATTCAGCCGTATTGTTATTGTCTTCAGATACAATTCGTACTACGACAGGTGTAGGATCATTATTATCCAGGGGAATAAATTCAAACTGAAGGGGTGAGGAAGGCTCACCATTTACGGTGACTGTAGCACGTCGATTAGCAGGAAATGGGAGAAAAGTGACCCCACAATTTTCTTGCGATATGGCCACATCATAAGAGAAAACATCTTCGACGATACCGGATGAGGGATCGAAACGAACATTGTCTGTACTATTTGCCGAGCGCACATTTTGGATATTCACTTCAGCCAAAGCCGCCGATGAAGATACTTTATTCACCTGAATCACATATTCTGATACCACGTTGTTTATGGTGCTTGCCAAACGCATCAGAATAACATTTGAGCCTTCGCTGATGTCTACGGTGACGTCTTCCCCTGAGGTGAGATTCTCACGAATAATATCTTGGTCATTCTCGCCTTTATTGACCTCAACCAGTTGCAGGTTCACGTCATCCACAGTGATAGTCGGGCGCAAAGTAACACTGGTTACAGATTGATCTGTTAATACAATGCGATAGGGGCCAAAGTTATTTTGGTCAAACTCCTCAACAGCATCTTCTTCGAAGGTAAGCGTGCCACCGGCAACGACTTCTAAGTTGCTCAGGCGTAGATCCCTTAGCTCATTAAACCCACCTACATCCCCACCGTTACATGCGGCAAGCACTAACACACCGAGGCTAACCACTAACCATCGTTGAATCGCTGTAAATACCATTTGTTTCAAACCTAAATTAATTCTATAGAAGTTATCTGTACTACTTGTAGACCTCGAATTGCAGACCTCGAAGCGTATACTTCAGAACATATACCCTAAAATATAAGAGAATGTTCGAGAAAAACCTCTCGCAAAGATTATCTGTTGCTGCTTTGGGGTCGAGGCAAGTTCAATAAACGCTACTGCCCACAAGGGCGAACACGGTACTAGTATTCGCCATTAGAGTAAAGATCTACGCTGAGCGCTATGGGGCTGTTAATACTAGTTTTACCCATGGTCACAACAGTCCCTTGCCAATAAGACAATTATTGTCGCTGGAGTTCAGCTGTTATTATATTTTTCAACAGCATAGATATAAGAGTTCACAAGAAAAGGATGTAGGATCAAAGCTCAAAGCAACTAAGCAGACTCCATAATCACCTTGAATAAGATCATTTCCGATTGATCAGAGCTGTATTGCTCTCCCAAAGAAAGACAACCCTTACCGGTGAGCGGGTAAAATTCATCTCGGATAATAACGCTATTTGCTTCGCCAACTTTAACCACTGTGCCATTAGTACTTCTATCGAGAATACCCACCTGGTTATCTTTGATTTCCACAACACAGTGTATTCTCGAGACTACGTCTTTATCCACAGAAAGTGGGCAAACACGGTCATCTCGCCCGATATAGAAAGGTAAATCGCCGACGTTTACCCGGTAGGCATCCCCCTTGTGAAAAAGCTCGATACGGGAAAATTCGCCTTCGGACTTTTGAAGGAGATCAGAATTAATAAGCGTATTGGGGTTATCTTCTTCAACCATCACACTAAAGCCCATCGTAGCAATACCTTAGAATCGTAAGAGACCTCTGATATATACGAGCAGGCCCCTGTAGGTTGAGAATAGTAGCTCTTGGCAGACATGAAGTTAGATGTTCGCAATTTTACAAGACCGGACATTATAAGACCGCGCATTCCATATATCTTTCCCAGCACTGGTATCGCATTGGATGCGCATAAGTTCAAAACAGCGCTTATGTGTGTTGTAAAAAAACTTCGTGAGCGGAGAATATCTACTGCCATATAATCAATATACATCATTGAGATAGAGTTTGCCTTTAGCTTGCAAGCAATTCATATCTTAGTCATTAATGGTAACAATCATTTGCACTTGAGGTCTGCCAATATCCATTTTGAACAGCAACTGGTTACTATCAAGAATATTTCAAGAGCTTTCTCAAAGCGCCTAAAGTATTGCCAATTCAAAAATAGTGTCAACTAGCTCCACAGGATTATACAATTGGTTAGCAAAATTAAAAGCGCAAACACAAACTCCGGTCACGCTTTTCGACATTGATAAAGTCAACTTTTGTTATCTTCAAAGCTTCCAACAACATACCTAACAGCACCTAATAGTATAAGTATATATTCCCTATTGTTCATGACTATATTCATTATTCATAGTTCGAATTATATAGACATACACAAAACTGTTAGAGTCGATAAACAATAACAAGCTTCCCGCCATAGGTATGTAACATTGTGCAACTAGATGCCTTACTAGCGTTAATCGCTTTTATCACCTCGACTTTAGCCGCAATAATTGGCTTGGGTGGTGGTATGTTACTTATCGCCATCCTACCGTTTTTGCTACCTTTACCCGCAGTCATTCCTCTGCATGGTGCGTGTCAGCTAATGAGTAATCTGTCTAGGACGGCTTTTGCTCTGCCTCATGTCAAATGGCAATTTGTGCCACCGTTTCTTGTCGGATCACTTTTCGGCGTGGTGCTAGCATGGCAAGTGATTGCTCACATTTCTGTCGAGTGGTTACCGCTAGCCCTAGGTGTATATATTTTATCTCACTTATGGTGGCCAAAGTTTCGTGCGATAACCGATAAGCGACAAAACCTCTATCTCATAGGTGCAGTGCAGACGGGACTGGGAACAGTTATCGGTGCAACAGGACCACTGGCTACTACTTTTCTATCAGAGAAGCTAAAAAAGAAAGACAGTATTATAAGCACCAGTGCCCTCTTTATGGCCTGCTCACATGTGATAAAGATAGCCATCTACGCGGCCTTAGGTTTTGCATTCATTGACTACTGGCAAACAATACTCTTTATGGCTATCGGCGCTGTAGTGGGATCATATGTAGGTACTAAAATTCGCGCTCATATCGAACCGCAGCAGTACCTACTCGGCTTAAAGCTCACCTTATCACTGCTCGCCTGCACAATGATTTATAGTGTATTTTTTTAAATTGCAGCTCAAAACTCTTGGGGTTAACGTCGGAAAATCACTGTCTTTTTACCATTGAGTAGCACCCTGTGTTCCGAATGCCAGTGCACGGCTCTGCGCAAGGTTACCGCTTCTATATCCCGCCCAATTTGCACCAGTTCCTGCGGCGTATCTGCGTGACTGACCCTTTCAACTGACTGCTCGATAATGGGCCCTTCATCAAGGTCTTTTGTCACGTAGTGGGCGGTCGCACCAATGAGTTTGACGCCACGCTCATATGCTTGATGGTAAGGTTTCGCACCTTTAAAGCCGGGTAAAAAAGAGTGATGTATATTAATCACCTTGCCTTCAAGTTCAGCGCATATGGTATCGGAGAGAATTTGCATATAACGGGCTAAAACAAGTAGTTCGGCTCCACTGCTTTCGATTAAAGATAAAAGTGTTTGCTCTTGCTCGTGTTTAGTTTCTGGGGTGATTGGTAGATGGTGGTACTGCACACCGTGCCACTCTGTCAGAGATCGCATATCTTCATGATTTGAAACAACACCGACAATTTCTATTGGTAAGGCCCCAGCTTTCCATGCATTCAACAGGCTGCTTAAGCAGTGCCCCCATTGAGATACCATCAGTAGTACCCGCATCTTCTCCTGACTTCCCCAGATATCCCACACCATAGAATAGCGATCGGCAACGGATTGGAAGGCGGTTTTGATATCGTTTAAGCGCTTCGGGCCTTCAACTGACTCTAATACCGTACGCATAAAGAAGCGATTTTGATGTACATCTTCGAACTGAGAAGATTCGCGAATATTGAACCCTTGTAGTGAGAATAAACTCGCCACTGAGGCAACAATTCCCGGCTGATCTTTACAGCTTAGGGTTAAAATTAAATCTTCTACTTCTTGTTCTTGCGACATGTATGTTCTCCGAAAACACTATTAACTATTCGCCTACATACCGCAGATTATGGGACATTGCGGCGCGGAGCGGTATTCTACACAATTTGCCGCTTATGAACTCATCCTTATACCATTCGACTCAAATATGCCAAAGTTTCACCGTCTATTGTGTTTTTCTGACTAAGCCTTGTTAAGGGCAGCCCTAGTTAGAAGTATGCAGTGTGTCGCAAATTAGAGGGCGCGAAGGTCAGCCGAAAGTCTACACTTAGAATGCTAAGGTTTGTTAGCGAGCCAAAGTGCCGTTAACAGGCTCTATATACATCGCTAACCAAGTTATAGTGTGGACTAACTATTGATTGTCATCCCTTAAATATATGAACGCCCATTATTCCTCATCCAACATTCGTATAGGGGCATTAGTCAGCTCAATTCTTTTTCACCTTGTTGTTTACCAAACCTGCTTTGCAACTGAGAAATCTCTTACTTACCTGCCGGCAAACACTCCCTGGGAAGCGCTAATCGTCGATGTGCTGCACCTAGCCATTGAGAAAAGTGGTCAGCAACATCTATACAAGTATCAGCAATTGCAACAGCTTGATCAGGGTGATGCCACGAGCTTACTGGAGGAAGGCCTGCTGGATGTTATTTGGTTAAGCGCATCGCAACCAAAGCGCCAAGAAAGTCAAATACGGCCAATACGCATTCCTATTTTAAAGGGCTTATTGGGCTACCAAATTTTCTTAATTCGCGGCAATGATCAAGGCAACTATAAAGACTTGCAGACACTTGATGAAGTACGCAATATTCCTCTTGGCCAAGGCCGCTACTGGGAAAACACCCCCATACTTAAACAAGCCAACCTACACGTGATCGACCCTATTAAATACCAAAGTCTGTTTTATATGCTCGAAGGGGGCCGCTTCGATCTTTTGCCCAGAGCCATTCATCAACCTTGGGATGAAATAAACACTTGGCAGCATTTAAATTTAGCCGTGGAACAGGAGCTCCTGCTTTTTTATCCTTTTCCTGTCTATTTCTATGTTGCCAACAAAAACCCTAAATTGGGTGAAGCTATTAAACGCGGTTTAAGTAATGCCATCGCCGATGGTAGTTTCGACAGACTGTTTTACTCACATCCTTTAATAAAAGAAATCCTTAGCAAAGCCAATCTCAAAGGGAGAAGGGTTATACGTATCACCAACCCAGAGCTTTCACCATTGACTCCCCTTGACCACCCCTCTTTCTGGTTACATGTAGGCCATTAATCCTTAGCACAAACTTAAAATTTCGAGAAGTCAGGCCTACGTTTTTCAAAGAATGCTTTTGCCGCTTCTGAAAATTCGGCTCCTTTGAGCGAGCGATTGAAAATGTCGAATTCGTTCTCCATGACCTTGGCAATATTGTCCTTATGGGGAGCTGCAATAAGCGCCTTGGCGTTGCGCATCGCCGCGGGCGGTTGAGCGGCTAGCTTGCGCGCTTGAGACAGCGCTGTTTCGAGGGGGTTGTCGGTAATATCATTAATTAGATTTGCATCTTTAGCGTCAGCAGCTGAGAAAAACTCACCGAGCAATAGCCACTCTGCGGCTTTTACTCGACCTGCTAATGCGGGTAAAACATACGAAGACGCAAATTCTGGACACAGGCCAAGATTAACAAAAGGCAAGCTAAACTGAGCATTGCTATGAGCGTAAACGAGATCGCTGTGCAAAAGCACGGTGGTACCAATACCCACAGCAACACCTTCAACGGCCACCACCAGTGGAATTGGTAGCTCTAGCACTGTGTAAAGGAATCGTGCAATAGGGTTATCGTTGCTAACAACATTCGCATTATTAGCGAAGTCTCCCAAATCGTTACCACTAGTAAAGCAACCTCCAGCCCCACTGAGAACAATAACGCGAGTACCATCGTTGGCAGCTTGTTTCATATGCTCAGTCAAGCTTTCATACATGGCCAAATTAATCGCGTTTTTCTGGTTCGGACGGTTCATAGTTAGTTGCAGAATTTTGCCTTCCTTCTCTACAAGAATCTCATCGCTCATGGATATCTCCTCAAAATTCACTTATCGTCAACTTGCCAAGCGCAATTAACGGTTGATTATTGTTATGTTTAGTCAATCACAAAGCACTTAGTCAGGGGCTAATGCCAAGTTCTTAGCTCTTTACGCCTGCTTTTTAAGGCGGCTTGCATCTGTCGGCAAGACCGCTACAATCTCGCCTTTTGAAGACAGATCTAACTCACGCCAAAAACACTCACCCTACACAACATAGACGACGCGAGATGAATATAAGAAACCTTATAGCCGAACATATTAAAAGTGCCATGAAAGCTGCCGGGGTTCCCAGCAAATTCCAAGCTCACGTCGCGCCTAGTAAGAACCCTAAGTTCGGAGACTACCAAGCTAACGGCGCTATGGCAGCAGCCAAAGGGCTCAAAATGAATCCCCGAGACCTCGCGCAAAAGATTGTTGATCATCTGACATTGGATGATATAGCAAGCAAAATTGAAATTGCAGGGCCGGGCTTTATTAATATCCATTTAGACCATTCATGGTTAGCACATCATATTGCTAATATCTCTAACGACGACAGGCTAAACATCGCGAAAAAAACTGCGCCACAAACCGTAGTTGTCGACTATTCAGCGCCTAATCTCGCTAAAGAAATGCATGTGGGCCACTTGCGCTCGACCATTATTGGCGACGCTATCGTGCGAGTTTTAGAATTCTTAGGTGACCAAGTGATTCGCCAAAACCATGTGGGCGACTGGGGAACTCAGTTCGGTATGTTAATCGCAGAACTTGAATTGCACATGAGTGAAGGGGAACAGGCAGAACTTGCCTTGAAAGATCTTGAGAGCTTCTACAAGCAGGCAAAAAGCCATTTTGACAGCGATGAAGCCTTTGCCAATACTGCGCGAGAATACGTAGTTAAGTTGCAGTCAGGAGATGCCAAGATATTGAAGCTATGGCAACAATTTAGAAGTATTTCCTTGTCTCACAACCAAGAAATTTATCAAACATTAAATGTTACACTCAATAACGATCATGTCTGTGGGGAAAGCTTCTATAACGATGACCTACCGGTTCTGGTTGAAGAGCTAAAAGAGCAAAAGCTTGCGCAGGAGGATCAAGGTGCCCAAGTTGTCAAACTAGCAGAATTGGCAAATAAAGAGGGCGAGCCCAGTGTAGTTATCATCCAGAAAAATGATGGTGGCTATCTTTATTCAACCACAGACCTGGCAGCAATTCGATATCGAGTTAATCACCTAAAAGCCCAGCGTATACTTTATTTTATTGATGACCGTCAGTCTCTGCATTTAAAACAAGTCTACACCCTAGCGCGAAAAGCCCAATTTGTTCCCAAGGAAACGTCACTTGAGCATCATGCTTTTGGCAAGATGCTAGGTAAGGATAAAACACCATTTAAAACCCGTGCTGGAGGTACTGTCAAACTGGCTGATCTATTACAAGAAGCGGTGGAAAGGGCGTCAAATGTTATTCAAGGCAGAGAAAATTTTAGCGAGCAGGAAATGCAGACCATCGCTAATAATGTCGGTATCGGTGCGGTCAAATACGCGGATCTCTCAAAAACACGTACGACAGATTACGTCTTTGACTGGGAGTCGATGCTGAGCTTTGAGGGGAATACCGGTCCCTATATGCAATACGCTTATGCACGTGTTTGCAGTGTTTTCGACAAAGCTGAAATAGACATGGACAAACACATCAGCACCATCACTATTGACGCACCCCAGGAAAAAGACTTAGCGATTAAAATAATGCGTCTACCAGAAATTATTGAGCAGGTAGCAGATGACGCCTACCCCCACACCTTGTGTTCTCATCTTTACGAACTTGCCAGCGCTTTTATGACCTTCTATGAAGCTTGTCCTATATTAAAGTCCGATGTCAGTGCTGAACAAAAAGCCAGCCGTTTACAGTTAAGTAAAGCATGTGCAAAATCGTTAAAACTTGGCCTTAACTTACTCGGCATTAATGTTATGAGGAAAATGTAGCAGAGTGTGTACTCTATCTTGATAAGCCCTTTTAACAAGGGCTTTCGATAGGCAGGTAAACGTCGGTAATCATGTCACTTTCTAACACATCTGGAAAAAAACTTACTCTTTCAAAAAAAATAGGGAAGTCTCTAAGTTCGTAATTTGATTGGCGTATCCATGTTGAATAAAGATAACGAACAGCTGCACCTATAGCATCATCACTACCTACATGGCGAATTTTCGCACATAAGCCTGCCGGGATAGTTTTATTGATGACACCGTAATTATTTTCCTCCACTGGATTTTCGATGGCACAACAGACATCAAAACGATAGTTCTCAGCATCTGTTAATGCCGGATCATCATAGATCAAATTAAATGTTTTACTTTTATGTGGTGGCAAACTATTTTCTCTGCGCCACTGAATGAAACTTGATAAGACCTTATTAAGTAATATCGGCGAGCCTCGGTGCTCCATCACCGCAACAAGTGTTTTAGGAAAGTCCGTAATTTCAACATCAAAAAAGACTTTTTTGTCCATAATTTGGGTTCTCAGCTTGATAATAGGTTCATATTTCGAGCGCCAAGGCCCCCAATTGGGTGCGCCTCTAAATTCAGAAGGGCTTTGGGAAAAGTATTTTTTAAACGCTCTGGAAAAGGCTTCATGGCTGTCGTAACCACTTGCAAGTGCAATATCGATAACCTTCATGTCAGAACGATAAGTCAACTGGTAGGACGCTCTTTTGAGTTTAAGTAACTTTACAAACGCCATAACAGACATACCAAAAAATATAGAACACTGCCTATGGAAATGATATTTCGACAAACCAACTAGATCGCACAATGTGTTGGTATTGATAGGTTCATCAAGGTTAGCTTCGATATATTGAACAACTTGGATAAAACGATCCTGATACCTATTCATATATATACGCCACACCTCTAAGTTTTCGTATTAGCAGGCTCCAATATAAACCTAATTAATTCACACATCTTGATCAAGATTGCTATTAAAGACGACATACCGAAATTAACAGTAAGCAATCAATAAAATTTATCGATTTGCGGCTTTTTCGGCAAATTTATCTACACTTTCATAGTAAGGTTACACCTTGCAATGAACCTTTTGCGCCATTTGACACTAAGAAATACGGTTAAACAATTAAGATGCTGCTTTTATGAATTCTTTACGTGATGTATCTCTATCTAGAATAGGCAAGAAAAAGTCTTATATTACCGAAAAAATAAGTGGGACAAAGCGCGTTACATGGGCACGCGACTCCCTACCACTTATGCTTCGTAATAAAACCTGTGGTGCGCTATTTGTTGATGACTATCGGTTATCCAGCATGAACATAGAAGAAAGTAGGAAGAGGAAATTAGAAAAAGCACAAAGTATGAGCCTAAACTAGGGCCTTTTTGTACTTATACTCGATGACACAGACTTATGGGTATTTCTATATAATTATGTAGAAATACCCATAAGCATAGTTTCGTTTGTTCTATGAGCCGACGATGTATTGTCGTAGGTTTTGAATAGTATTCGCTTTTCTTAGTGTCTTCTCTTAATCTTATATGCAAGTAAGTGTTAGGGCTTGCCCTGCAAGCCCTAACTAATATCGCGAATTGAAGAAATTTTATTATTCGAGAATATAAACTCAGAAGTACCAGTTAGGTTTAACTCATCTCCAGCCTTTAAACCATTAGGTAAGTTTTCGGCAACTTTAGCGTAGAATGATATTTTTACTAATGTTATTGATGAAGTCTCTTCAATGGCCAGTATCGACTGTTTCCTTTCTGAAAACAAAGTTTTTCCCTGTTCGGCCAGGGCTCTAAATTCATCTTTGCCGCTCGCGGACGCGTTTACTTGATTATTTTGAATATTTTCGAACTCAATATCATCGGCCAAGGTATTCAGCATACCTTCGATATCAAATTTATTATAAGCATTCAAATACACTTGAATAATTTCTCTTTTGTCACTCAGTTTCATACATCCTCCTTTTTTTTATTTTGCCAGCAGACTTACAATCCCTTAATCCAAGCGACTGCATTATCAAAGGTTTCAGGTATATTATTGTGACCTAGCCCTGAAAATAATTTATAGTCGTATTTCCGACCGGAATTTATGTGTTGCTGCAACCTTTTGATAGATAAATCAACTGGCACGCTGCCATCGCTTCCACCAAAGATCCAAAGTCCCGGAATAGTGATTTTTTGTAAACTTTCACTTGGATCTGAATCCTTACCTAAAAAGTCAGGCCAAATATATTTTACTTTTCTTGCGCTTAATGCTTCTTCATAACTAGGTACTTGTTCGCTGTCTAGGTCAGCAGTGTATTTACTAAAAATATCTTCCTCACTCACTTTACAAACTGGCCCACTCCACAGGACCATAAAACTAACCATAGAACTTTTTTCTGCAGCTAATGGGACTATCCAACCCGCTTGGCTAATACCGGTTAAGCCTAAAGGTAAATTTTTTGTTTTAGGGTGGTCATGCAGCACCTTTAATGCTGCCAATGAATCATCTGCCAGTAAGGTAATATTCATCTCACTGACACTCTGATTTCCTTCATAAGTACCACCTGAACGCCCCGCTCCGCGTTTATCATATACCAGGGCAACAATCCCTTGAGAGGCAAAACGTTTAGCAATGTACATATTCCTACTTTGCTTACCAGAACCGTGAACAAACACAACAGCAGAATGCCATTTCTCGCTATTGGGAAATACGATAGATCCAGCTAATTTAGTATTATGGCTAGAGAATTCAACCTCCTCGATAGCATAATCTTTTGCCAAAACGAAATTGCAATTTAGTAGAAAAAATAACGCAAGTATTATCTTTTTGATCATCGGCTAGCACCTGTTAACACTAGTGGTATATCAACTCTCAGAATAAATTAAAGTGCCAGTTACTTTTATTGGACACCTCTAATATCTTTAATAAAACAGACTTTACTGTTATCGCTAGTACCGTTGTCGATATACCCCGAAATATGATAACCGCGGGAGATTAACATATGTAACATTGCAGGAAATCGATTCATCGAACGAACAGAAATAGTATTGTAGTTATGATCAATAACCCAAGATTCCTGCTGCTGTAACATAGCATCCGCTATACCTTTCTTCCTATATTTGGGAACCACTGCGCCAAGCCAGCTATAAAATTGATAACTTGATAAGGCATAACCAATTTTATAAGCAACAGGTAATTGATTGTCATAAGCAATGATAATGGCACAGATCTTATCAGTAAGTCGAGACTCAAGTTTTTGAATATTATGTTCACTGCCAAACTCGGGAATTTGTGAGCCAATTTTCAATATTATATTTAGTATTTCTTTATCAACACCGTGCTCGGGGTAAAATTCATAAATTTGATAATGCATATATTTCCTAACTTGCCTCAGGGCTCGTTAACAAGTAGTTGTGTATGAAAGATATTTTCTGCTACCGCTTACACACTTTACTGCAGTCTTATTGAGTTTTCATACCTGAATCTAGATATACATCCAAAAAACAAATTAATAGTCTTAAAGACATACATTTTACCAATAGTAGTATGACTGGCAGCAATCATGGCAAAAAGTATGAGTACAAGCCTAAACTTAAGAGCAAAAACCGAGGTTTTTGTCGATATTATCGTTGTGGCGCAATTTGCAACATAACCAAGAGGATTTCTTGCGCCGCTCATTTGTTCGACACCATGCATTTAAATTAATCCCTTAGACGTTTAGAATCGTCACACAGAAGTAGATTGTTGTAACCAAGAAGGCAATTATCTTAACTAATGTCATTAATAGGTTAAGAACTAAAACCTTTGTGACCTTAGCTTACAGATTTCTCAGCAACGGCTGTGAAGCAAGTGGAACATTCATCTTGGGATATTCGTAGTATCCAGTAGACCGCTAATTTAGCTGGTATTACGAGCTGTTATTCCTGCAAATAACATGGCAAATAAATACATAGAGCTAATTAAATATAAATTGGCATAATAAAAGTGGTTGTTTTATCGTCTGTTGCCTTTGTTTCGTTTGCTCATAGCAGTGCTATGAGCAGCATTAAGCGCTTAGGTAGGCAGCAAAACTTCTCTCTTTTTCTTTATGGCAATCTATGGTTAGCCAGCTCTAGAACAACGTACAGGAAGACTAAGCACTATGACAATTGACATCAAGCACCTTGTTGATGAGGTGTTAAGTAAAGAAGGTGGGTTTGTTAACCATCCAGCAGACAAGGGAGGTGCTACTAATTTTGGTATTACCCAGCATACTCTTTCGAAGTACTTAGAACAAAATGTTACCGTCGAAGATGTAAAAGCTCTTGATGTAGAAACAGCTCGACATATTTATGAGTTGCGCTATTACCGTTCACCTAAGATAGATCGCTTACCCGAGGATATTCAGCATTTTGTATTCGACTCTGCTGTTAATCACGGGCCAAGGCGAGCAATTAAATTTGTCCAAAATGTTTGTAATGACGCAGGCTTTGGGCCAATCGTCGCAGACGGTTTAATGGGACCGAAGACCCGAGCACAAGCGAATGCCTGTTATCAAGAACTAGATGAGTGGATGATGGTAGCTCTAGTCGAAGAACGACAAATGTTTTACGCCAATATCGTCGCAAATAATCCCAGCCAGTCCGTGTTTTTAGTGGGATGGTTAAATCGAGCACGATCTTTTTTACCCCAAGCAGCATAAGGAGCGAACATGGCTGACTTTAACCCTATCTCCGGCGTCATTAACGCGGCCTCCAAAGGTATTGAAAGCGTTGCCGGTGTATTTACCACCAATAAAGAAAAAGATGCACAGCGTTCCGCAGACGAACAAATGGCCCTATTGCAATCATATCAAGCCGAGTTTCATCAACGCAGTAACCGTAGCTGGGTTGATATCTTTGCCGATGGTTTCAACCGTTTAATTCGCCCGTTTATTGTAACCCTAGTACTTTCAATCTTTATTATTGCCTACATCTCACCAGAGCATTTAGTTTTAATTACCACAGGGTTAAATTCTATTCCGGAGGGTTATTGGACATTGCTGAGTGTGATTATTGCATTCTACTTTGGTGGCAGAATGCAATTAAAGAGTCAAGAATTTAAATTCAATACCTCTCAAGCTGAAGCAGTAAAAACACTTATCCAGGCAAAAAAAGAATTTCGCAAATTAGAAATGGACACTGATGAGCCAGATCGTTTGGCTGGAGAAGCCGTAGGAAAAATGCCCGAAGTGGATCAAGATAGAGCGGTACAGAGTAATCCAGTTGTAGAACTTGCGTTAAAAACATCATCCTCAGAGAAGAAAGATGAACTGACAAAAAAAATAAAAGAAATGCAAGATGAAAGTGTTGAGTCAGTACAGAAACGACGCAAATTAAAATCTCGCCCCCGCCGTGCAGGACGGAGATAAGATCAAGTCCCAGAAATTCCTACAACAGCCCTTTCTACCTCAGTTATTATTACCTCCATGTAGTAATAACTGAGCGAATGAAAAAAGCTCGTTCAAATCTGCTTAAATAATCTAGAGTGCTTTTATTAGATCCTAAAACAGGATAAAACTTTTAACCAGTAAAGCTAATAACGTATTATCAGCCAGTTTTATTTAAAAACACCTCGAAGAATAACGAAATAAAGAAATTTCAGATGACTAAACTAGGTGTTTTTTCAATACAGGCGTAGGTACCAGGTACGCCCTCAGGGAAACCATTAACTTCAATGTTTGTCACACCTGAATTAACAATATACCAATCACCTTGAAAGTTCTCCTTAATGTCATCTTCAGTAACACCACGAGGTGCACCTGGTACAGTTAACTCCACACCAAAATTTAACATATATAGCCTACCGCCAGGCTTCAAAATATTATTCAGCACTGAAATATATTTACCTCGCGCTTTATCATCAAGCATATGAAAAAAGCAACAATCTAAAATAGAACCAAACTCAGAGTTTAATTCCTCCAATTTAAAAGCGTCATGAACTTTAAAAGATAAGTTCGGTGTCGAACCAAAAAATTTCTTTCTTGCAGATTCTATAGCTTTGGGTGAAAAGTCAATGCCCAATACTTCACAACCTAAATCAGCTACAAGCTTTGACAAACTCCCTTTACCACAGCCGATATCTAGAACTGGTGCCTCTGGCAAGTTCTCCGATAATGTATCAACAAAATATTGCTGTGGTTTGCCAACATCCCATACGGGCTGGCCTTCATATTCTTCCTCAAAACGCTCGATGGACATTCCAGGCTGATGATTCATTTACTTTCCTCTTTCAAAATATTGGGTTAACACTAGGCTAATCGTGTTCAACAACTCGATGCTTGCAAAATGAGAACATAAAAATTAATCAAGCTCGACAAAAGCGAATGCATTTTAGACCGAACCATGATTTGATTGGCTAGATAAATATAGCCCAATTTATTAATAGGGAAAAGCTTTACAATTTTTGTTTTTTATTTTTAAAAAAATGATGTGCCAATAAAAATAATCTAGTGAAAGCACACTGCACTTATAAAAAATCATTATTATTTATACTGTCATCTAAAAAATCAAAAACATAACATTAAAGCGCCAATAAAAAGCCGCAAACACAAACAATATAAAACAAAAAGAAAAATTCAAAAAAAAAAATTATTTTACATTCTACACACCAAGCATTAAAACAAACTTAAAAATAAAAAAAACTTAATACAGATTTCAACTACAACAAGGTTATTTATGATATTCACCATACTCACAAAAACAACACTCAATAATTTTGCAAAGATTGAAAAAACAACTATATTAATTTCAATGCTAGAAAAAATTTCTACAACAGCCCATTACATAGAGAAACTGCACGCTTAAGATGGTTTTTTTATAAAACCCAGCGTTTGCATAAAGTAATGGTAATCGATAAAGATTTCGCAAAGTTCATGATTTGCGAACAATGAGAACATATTTATTTTTTAATCACTACCAAAATAAAACACACCCAGACAACAAATTAAATTAATTTTTTTTAATAAAAAATAAACAAAATATAGATAATCTGAGAGTTTTTATTTCTACCATTAACCTGGAGGATTAGTAACAAAAAAGAATAGCGAATAAAAAACAATATGCTATGTTCTCTAATAATTCTAATACTCTTACAACCGTAGTTAACCATGAAGAGCTGAGTATGCTTTCTATATCAGCTATTAATTTTAACTAACTTGGCAGAAGGCAGTAGTGTATTGAAATCATTAGATACCATAAAGAACGCAAAATGCCACACACGGCTATAAAACAGCGCAAAAAAGACATTCTCCATAGTCAATAATTTTGCTTACATTTTATTAAAAGCGAAGAATATTAAATACACATTAAGAGAGGGGCTGGTTATTCACTACTATATAAATAATATAAAAGTGATCGATAATTAGTGTTTCATTGCTACTTTTATATTCTTCGAGATTATTTGTTATTACATCCCCTCCGCCAATATTAAAACATTGCTCAGTCCTTAGTCATAAATCGCAGGAGTCATATTAGCCTACAGCGGTAAAGATAGCTGTTTTTATATAAAGGTTAAGGGGATATAAGAGGGGAAAATTACAACAAGCCACACTCAACTGGGGAGCAACAATCCTCATTCATGTTTTGGCTCATTAAAATTCTCTTTTAAATGGAGGTAGAGAATTTAGTAATGCTTTGCCATAACGTTTTGTTAGCAGACGTTTATCTAATATAGTAACGGTGCCTGAATCAGTTTCAGTGCGTAGCAAACGACCGCATGCTTGAATTAATCTCATGGACGCATCGGGCACGCTAATCTCCATAAAGGCATTACCGCCACGGGCTTCAATCCATTCAGATAGTGCGGCTTCCAAGGGGTCATCAGGAACAGAGAAAGGTAATTTAGCAATCACAACGTGAATACAATAATTACCAGGCAAATCCACGCCTTCAGCAAAACTCGCTAGCCCAAAAATGACACTGCCTTGCTGGGCATCGATGCGGGATTTATGCTCACGTACCAGTGCCTGTTTACTTTCTACTCCTTGCATTAAAATCAGCTGTCGAAGTTCAGCGGGCAACTGATCATAAACATCTGACATCTGCCGACGAGAAGAAAACAATACTAGGCTACCCTTGTGAGGGTCGATAATATCTGGCAGTAGGGAAATAATACTATCAGTATGGGCAACAGTATCATTAGCTTCAACTGCATCTTGCGGGATTCGAATAACACCGTTGCGCTCAAAATCAAAAGGACTGGGCACAACAGCATAATGACTATCGTTGTATGTGCCTGCACGATATTTAAACCGTTCAAAAGAATTTAATGCAGTCAATGTTGCTGAAGTTACCACCGCACCACTACAACGAGACCACAAATCTTTTGCTAACGCTTTAGAGGCAAGAATAGGGCTGGCGACAATTTCATAGTCCACAATATCGTTGTATTCCAACAAGGTCACCCAGCGGGCCAGAGGCCAAGTCTCATTCATTTTTGTATCGCAGTATAAGCGCCACAATTCAAGATTACCTTCTGCTCGCCCTAGCCAAGCACCGACAATGGAATATACATTCTCTAAATCCACTTTAGGCACAATGGCATAATCTTCCTCGATAAGAACATTGAGCTCGTCATAAAGTTTTCCCAATGAGTCGCATAATTGTGCAAACTGATCACGTAGTTGCTGTGCCACTATTTCCATTATTTTAGGCGCAACCCCCTTTTCAAAGCGGATACGTGGCGTTTGCTGGCTGCGATCAACACTTAGCGTCAGTTCTTGCAACTGGTGCAAGTTACTTTCAAGAACTGTACGCACTGCCTTTAATTGTCCTTCAAGAGGCTGAGCTAACTCACTAAAATAAGTAGCCTTTGATAAGGGCTCGACCATATTGGGCCACTGCCCTTCACTTTGACCGAGCCAGCGAATAGTGCTCTTATAGCGGGTATGGCTAGCAAAATGATTGAGCGCTTTATCGGGCAGGTGATGACCTTCATCGAAGATGTATATAGTTTCCTCTGGTGGCGGCAAAATAGCGCCCCCCCCGAGAGCAAGATCAGCTAATACCATATCATGATTGGCAACAATGCAATCGGCATCATTGAGTGCATCTCTGGCCTTAAAAAAAGAGCAGTTACGCACATGGGAACATTTTCGTCCTGTACACTGCCGGTGATCTGTCGTCACCCGCTGCCACGCTTCCGGTGCTAATTCAGATTCCCAACTATCGCGGTCACCATCCCATTTGCCATCACTGAGGCGCAGCATCATATCATTGTAGAGACTCGCATCCTGCTCATTGATGATTGCGTCTTCATCTTCGTAGACTGGAATCAATTGTGAGCCATCATCCGAGGAAAGTATCTTATCGAGCTTGGCGAGACATAAATATCGACCGCGGCCCTTCGCTAAACAAAAATCGAAGTCGTAGCCGCTGTGTCGCACAACTTCAGGTAAATCTTTAAGTACCACTTGCTCTTGCAAAGCAATGGTAGCGGTAGCTAAAACAACACGTTTATCCAGCGCCTTGGCAATAGGTAAGGTCGCCAGTAAATACGCCACCGTCTTACCTGTTCCTGTGCCGGCTTCAATCACACAAATAGGGGCGCTAACATCGTCATCATCGTTGTCACCAGGTCTTATATTCCCGAGCGTTCTGGCAATTTCGGCGATCATTAATTTTTGGCCATAGCGCGGCTTTAACGACTTTGCCGATAGAAACTGGCTATAGGCTTTTTGTATTTCTTCTTTGACTTTTTTACTTAGCATTAATTACAACACTGCCAGTTTTTCATACACAGGATTGGCATAGATTTTTAGTAATGTATCACGGTGCTTAGCGTCACAGGTTTGCACGTGTGCTTTAAATTTTTGCCTTTCTTCATCCACATTAAGCTCATGGAACATATCGCCATTTTCTCCCACGGCAATACGGGGTGAAGTTTTTTCTAAGGTTTCATAGGCAAAGCAATTGGTTAGTTGTAACACGTAGTTCTTGCGGATTTGTTTATTCAGTTCCTCGGTGACGCCTTCAATATCGGAAAAATTAGCCAGCGGCCGACCGAAAGATAAATGTACGCGTCCTTTATATCCCACGATGCCCTGAGCAATACTCTCTACATCTTCGTGCTCACCTTTGGTATATTCACCCTCGGTCATTTTTTCATACAACTCACGAGCTTTGGCTTTATCACAAGGATCATATTCATAGGAGATGCTCACCGGTACAATCTGTAAACTCTCGATATAGTCCTCAAATTTTTCCTGCTTATTTTTATTGATGGTCAGCATACTGATAATTGCAGGGTTAGTGCTATCTATACCATCTTTGGCTCGCCCTTCCCGCTGTGCTATCCATACGTTCTCATTATCGTTAACCACTGAATGCTGGATGTATTTTGACAACAGTTTGGCTGCCTTTAGCTTTTCTCTAGGCGCCGTAGCAGATCGATTGACAATAAAGCTCTTATTAAGACGCATTAAATCGGAGGCAAACGGCTTGGTTAACAGGTTGTCGCCAATGGCAATGCGCAAGGTAGTAAAACCATTTTGATAGAGCGTCCAGTTAACAAAAGCGGGGTCCATGGCAATATCGCGGTGGTTACTGATAAACAGGTGCGCCCGACTCCTATCTAGATTAGATAGTCCTGAAATCGATAGCTTATCCACTGTCCTATCGAGCACATTTTTTAAGTAATCTTCTATCAGTGCCTGGAAGTCTTCCACGGCGTTGACATTGGCCACCTCCTTTGATAAACGACTTCGAACCATAGCCCGGAACGCAGGCGCAATAAACCTCCCAATTTTGGGTAGCTTTAGCTTGGCGATTGTATCTAAAAACTCGTTATCTCCTAGAAGACGATCCACAACACGTTTAACTTCACTATCATCATAGGGTCTTATTGCATCAAATTCGGACATCAGTGCCTGCTATCTACATTATCAAATGGGTGATTAAATAACCAATTTTAGCTTTATCAAGTGTTTTTGCCGGCGATTATACCTGTACAAAACAGAATTGACTAAAGCCTCCCCCTATTAATTGCTTTGCGCCTCGACCCTAGCCTCAGAAGGTTTAGTGTAAAGAAGGTTGCAGCTCGCAAAACTGGTAGCCTTTGCAAGCAATCTGATGCAGCAATCAAGTTTGTTTAAATAGTGAGTTTAGCGAGGCAATTATTCATTTAGTGGATTAGATCTCTAGCCAAAGCGAAGTCAGCGCGATATGTTAGACTTAAGAGAATGAATATGAGTTGCCGGCATCATTAATAACACATGAAAATACTTCTTGTAGAGGACAGCGCTACTATCCGTTATGCCATGTGTGCATACATTGAGAATGCTGGACATGAAACAATCGTCGCAGAAAGTGGTGAGCAAGCACTACAAATTATTGATACTACGCCTGTCGATATGGTAATCATGGACGTTGAAATGCCAGGCTTGGACGGGTTTGAAACCACCAAGTTGATTCGCGAATGGCTGGGCGATCACTGGATACCTATTATCTTTGTCACCGGTAAAAGTGAAGCATCGAGTTTAGAAGAAGGTATATCTGCAGGTGGTGACGACTACCTTATCAAGCCAGTTAACCAAGTTATTTTAAATGCCAAAATTTCCGCCATGGAACGCATTACGGAAATGCGTAACCAATTGGCAAAGCTCAACGAAGAATTAACGATTCTCAGCCAGCGCGACGATCTCACCCAATTATATAATCGCCGTACCTTTGAGCAAAAAGCAGCGGATCTCTGGGACTATGCCACTCGCCATAAAACTCCCTTCACAATTATACTGCTCGATATTGACCACTTTAAACTTTATAACGATTGCTATGGTCACCCAGCTGGAGATAAGTGTATCCAAGAGGTCGCCAGAGCACTGTTAAGCAGTTTAAATCGATCCGCCGATTTGGCAGCTCGCTATGGTGGTGAAGAGTTTATTGCAGTGCTACCCGATACTCATGAAGAAGGCGCGAAGCACGTATGTGAAACGATCCGCAGCGCTGTCGAGGCACTTGAGATACGCCATAGAGACTCATCTGTCAGTAAGTGTGTCACTGTAAGTATAGGTGCCACCGTTGTCAATTACACCACGGGTACAGATCTTATATTTCAAATAGATCAAGCGGATCGTGCACTCTACTGCGCCAAACGCGCAGGCAGAAACCAGGCGATCATTCGAGAGTTTAATCCTTACAGCAAAGTTCTAGTTGTAGATGAAAATGAAGAAAGCTTGGAAAGTTCGTGCCAGATACTGCGCGGGCACTGCTCTGTTATCCCCTTATCCCATAGCGAGGACTGCGCAAACTTTGCTGAAGAATACTATCCAGATCTGATCCTTTTAGATATCAAACCTGATTCTAACCATCAGCAAATTTGCCAAAAGCTAAAAAACAACGATAAAACACGAAGTATACCAGTGATACTAATGTGCGAATCGGGCATAGAAGAGTTAAAACGTTTTGGACAGCAAGTTCACGCCAATGGCTGTATTACCAAGCCTTTCGAAGCCAACCAACTGATTGCTAAGGTAAACCAGTTTTTAAACCTAAATTAAATGGCTAGAAACAAAAATAGCAACGCCATCCATCACTCTCTTTGACGATACCAATTGACCGGCCGCGAGCTAAGCTCGACTTGATCCACCACATCCAAGATAAGTGCAAATAGCGCCATACGCACTAGCAAACCATTATCTGTTTGTCGGAAAATTGCCAAGTTGGGGTTTTGGTTAAGATCGCTATCAAGTTCATTTGCTTCGGCACGAGAGTCTCTCGGCAAGGGATGCATAATGACAGTATTGGGTTCACAATATTGGGTATAGATAGCTTGATTAAGCCGAAAGCGCCCGCGATATAAATCAGCTTCATCGCTCGATTCAAAACGCTCTTCCTGTATGCGTGTTGAGTAGACAATATCCACATGCCCAATGCTGTTGGTTAAATCTGACGAAACAAGAACCTGGTGCCCAGCCTGACGCAGGTGCTCCACATGTTCTTCAGGCATTTGCAAGGCATCGGGGGAAACTAAAATAACTTGCAAGTCTTTAAATAAACTCAACAGGCGAATTAATGAGTGCACCGTGCGACCATATTTTAAGTCACCGATCATCGCAATTCGCAAACCATCTAAAGAACGCCCTTTATCGCGAACCTCTTTACGAATTGTATATAAATCCAACAGCGCTTGGCTGGGATGTTCATTGGCACCATCACCCCCATTGATCACTGGGACACGACTAGCGCCAGCGAACTCAGCCACAGAACCTGACTCAGGATGACGCATGCAAATAATATCGCTATAGCCGGATAAAACCCGCGCAGTGTCATAAAGGGATTCCCCCTTGGTGATTGCTGAGCTTTTAAACCCTGTGGTTTCGCGCACCTCGCCACCGAGCAGGTTAAAAGCACAACCAAAGCTGACTCGAGTTCGGGTGGACGGTTCAAAAAACATATTGCCAAGAATAGCGCCTTCTAACACCCTGGTGACTTTGCGCCGCAAAGCATAGGGTTCCATAATATCGGCAACCGAAAAAATTTGTTCAATATCTGCGCGTTCAAATTGATCGACAGAAAGGATATGTGCACCAGCAAATTTCAAAGTCAGTTACCCCTATGTGAACAAGCCCTATAAAATTTGGCGCATATTCTACGCTTATGCAAGTCGTCTAGAAAGAAAAATATCCTTTAAGTTTAGGCCATGTGAGCCATAGCATATTGCTCTAATGCATATAAAATATTTTGCTTTTCATCATCATCCTTATAGTACTGCTTCAGCTCAGCAACATGCGTTGAAAATTGTTCATGACTAAGCATATTGTCTGCGCCAAAGGCTCGCCGTTGTGCTACGAACTCGCGCCATTCTTCTTGTTCGTGAGGTGCTAGAGAATTGGGGAAATTTCGCGCTTTGTAGCGCAGAATCATGTCATTTAAGCGAGGATCTTCAAAGATGACATTGGTCGTAGCAAACTCCTGCTCCGTCATGGCTCTAAGCTCAGCCATTAGACGCTTGTCGTTGTTGGGAATAAAACCATCATAAAGCTGGCATTCAGGATCACTAGAAGGAGCAAAAGTATCTAGTTGATACATTTGCTTAAGTTTGTTGCCAACATCCATTTTTTTAAGTGTCTGCCAATGTTTTTCACATTGCGCTTTATCAATACCATGTTTATCTGCTGTTTTTTGATCGAGCAGTTTAGTTGTCCCTAAAATAGGACATTTATTTAAATGAACGAGTTTAATAGGTAAGCGCTGTTCTCCCTCTGGCAAATCTTCTTGTGCAACAAAGACTCGCTCATGAATCTCTTCCGGGCTCAAATAGCCAAGTGGCTTAGGATCAACAGCAAGGTCGAAAACTATTACCGCATTTTTATTCACTGGATGCATTGCGAGTGGGGCAATAAGTCCAGCGCACCCTCTTGTAGACGGGAATTTAGAGGAGATGTGTAATAAGGGTTTACAATTGGCAATATCAATAAAGCCGGCGGCAGCATGTTTGTTTTTATTTTTCAAAACGTAGTCGTAAAGTGCTGGCTTTTTTTCTTTAATCAATTTAGCAAGATTGATCGTTGCTTCAACATCAGAGTAGGCGTCGTGGGCTGATTCGTGACTGATGCCATTAGCGATACATAAGTTTTCAAGTTTGAAGCTGGGTTTATCATCCACTATCGGCCACTCGATACCTTCTGGCCTTAGTGCATAAACCAAACGCACCATATCGATAATATCCCAGCGTGAATTACCAAAATTCCACTCACGTTCGTAAGGATCATAAAAATTGCGATACAGAGTGTAACGAGTCACTTCATCATCAAAACGCAAGGTGTTATAGCCGACCCCACAGGTTTTAGGCTGCGCTAACTGTTGATGGATCTTGGCAATAAACTCCCGCTCGCTCAAGCCTTCGGCCAAAGCTTTTTGAGGCGTTATGCCTGTGATCAGGCACGCTTCTGGGTGGGGCCAGATATCTTCGGGAGGACGGCAATAAACTACCAAAGGATCGTCGATAATATTTAAATCTTCATCAGTGCGAACGCCAGCGAACTGGCTAGGCCGGTCAATGGCAGGATTAGCGCCCCAGGTTTCATAATCGTGCCAATAAAAAGTATTCATTCTTTTATTAATTTTCTCTCAAGCTTGACCCCATCATACTAACGGGATATTTGAAAAGAATACATGTCTATATAGCTGAAGCATTATAAATTGACGTAGCTAATTGACTTGTTAAGCATTTTTAGAACCTCGCGCTCGATAATACATAGCACCTTTAATAATCGAATACATTACCGCTAAAAACGTAACAATCTTGATATTGCCAATAAAATCATACTTAGAATATTTGGGGGCATCATACCAAGCAGAATCACTATAGAAAATATATGGAAAAACAATTTCCATAACGCCGTCAACTGGAATCTCAAGGCCACCCCAAAAGCACTGACACAATATTATCGAAGCGTACCATAGCCAAACGAGAGCAAAAGATTTATGTATAACTTTGATCATAATAATGCTTAATGCCGCCATAATTTGGCGCCTGAAGCGCAGCGTAAGGCGGTCAAATTGATGACTTTGTTATCTCTACTCACTCTCAGTTACTGTAATTTCTAGTGAAGTAAAGACTGATGCTCCAGATAATATATTCTTCGTTGCTTCTAGGTAATTACCTTCTTCAAGCTCAAGAGCACCAATAAGTACACTAGCAAATTTGTAGTCTTGAGCTTTGGCACGACGAAACCATGATAAAGCTCTATCCTTATCACTTTTCTCTAAAGCAAGCATACCTATGAAGCATTGCGCATATGGTTGGTCAGCCTCAGCTGCCTGCAATATAAGCTTCTTGCCCTTTTCGACATCCTGTTCTGATACTATGCCGAAGTAATAATCCATTCCAACCCTCAAGTCAGCTTCGGGAACTCCCTTGCCATAAGCTTGATGATACAGTTTAAAAGCGATTTCTTTATTCTTATCTGTGCCACGACCATGTAAATATGCTTGACCCAGCATGTAAAGGACTAATGGCTCTTTTGAAACAGCGGCTTTTTTATACCAATAGAAACTCTTCTTGTAATCAATGTCGGCCCCCAAACCATGAAGGTACATCCACCCGAGATTGTTCTGGGCTCGTATATTTCCATTCTCGGCAGACTTCATAAAATGATCGAGAGCTGTATCGTAGTTCTCGTTCTCATAAGCCTCATAACCTGCAATGAAATCACTGTCGTCGGCAGCGCAAACACTTGTGAAAATTGAGCTTAGGATAAAAATAAGAACTTTAATGTACATTAACCACCTCTAGCAGATAACGCCAAGTTCTGCTGAAAACATAAGCGGAGGCGAAGCCGGAGCTTATGGTTTTCAGCAGGAGCGCATTGTTAGGCATTTTTTTGCTTAGCTCCATGTATTTCGCTTTCACCAGCCAACATCAGCGCTTTATTGTATAAAGAAGGACCCATTTTAAAGTTGGTTAATCTCAACTTATTTAGATAAGGCTTGATTGTTGGAATTATTTTTTTCTCTTTTGCTTTAAGCAATATACCAATCATGCCTGTAATGGGAATACCTAAGCTCTCAGCCTCCAAACGACCTTTACGTTCGTCGATAATTAATAGGTCAGCTTTCTTTTGCAGAGCCATTCCTATTGCTTGCCTCTCACCTGGATCTAGCTTACGACCAAATCTAGCAGATATTTTTTCGAATTCTGGTACAATTTCGACTTTGATCCATGACAATGTTTTTACTTCTTGTGATCCGGGGTTTGCATCGCCTGGATCAGTTAGTTCCTTATAAACAGCCATTGGTATATAGATTTGCTTAAACAAGGATTTTAATAAAGTAATCGCACCTATCTTGGAAAGGTACGTAATTGCAGTTGTGTCACTTATAACTATTTTTCCTGGCTTATCCATGCTTAAAAGTCCTTAAGATTGTTTAAATCGGCATCTAGGTCACCTTCGTCATAGTTAATAAATTGACCATATTTCCCAAGGAGGCCATGAAATTCTATTTCGGATTTACCCGTAATTTTTCCACCTTGGACGCCATTAATTTTCTCCATCTTATAAAGTGAAACTGCTAGTACTTCTAATATTTCCTCCTCGCTTAGATCGAGGAGTTTCGAAACCTCATCGTTTATTTCTAATTTCATTATAACCTCCTTTTTTCTCGATTTTACCTCGACTTATGATTAATGCCTAACGCCGCGCTCTGCGGCAATTTTGGAACGCAGTGAAAAAATTGTCCGACAGCAGCGCCTTGTTATAAATCTCATGCTTCATTTGTAATCTTTCCGAAGAATGCTATTTGGAAGGTAAATACGGCCATCTTCCTTTTCATTTAGAGCTTTGTCACGAACAGCAAATACGAACGAAAAAATTGCAGAACGAGTTAACTGAAAAAGACGTTCAAGGTGATTGAGGAAATCGCCCTCATTAATAAACACGATATTTTTTATAAACTCATATGATTTATAAATATCACTAGGACTGTCCGTTTTGTGAACAACAACAAATTCATGCTCCAAATCATTCCTCAACTGTTTAAAGAACGACCATTCACCGCCTTTTCTATCATTCAAATCTGTTGCAATACTATACAAGGCCAAGAGCCCTGGGCTTTTATGGCTATTGAATTTTTCTCTCCGGCTGTCTCGGTCGAGTTGCCAAAAGCTCTGAAAATAGACCGTTCCGTTAGGAGGATACAGGTCGAATAATTCACAAATAGCGATGGCTATTTTATCCAATATGCCAAAACATGACCTAAAAGCCGTTCTAAGTTTCTCAACATCAATACCCAACAGCTCGTCATTAAACAGCTCGGAAAAACATGAATCATGAAGCAATTCATAATCTTGCTCTTCAGTTAGATATTCGAAATACAAATGTCGTGCAAATGAAAACTCTGATTTTAGCCTGTTGAGTACCATTTCCATTGGAACAACAAAGTCGCCGACTACTCCGCCTGAAGTTGGTATGGTTAAGTTATCTCTGGAACTCCCCGCACAAGAACAGTACAACCCATGCTCTGACAAACTTAAATTATTGTCTAAACAAAATTTTCTGTAATCACTTAGCTCATTATACTCAGATTCAGTTTTGTCCAAATCATGAGCATCCATCTCGATTTCAGCGTCTTTACAGACCTCTACTATCTTATTCTGATGATAAGCAACTTGTTGCCTGTAATATTCTAACCACGAAGGAGGAATTTCTTTCGACGATAACACATTCTCATATCCGTTTTTAATCTGCTCTAACATCTGAATGGAGTATGTATTAGAAACCTGATTCAACATCATGAGAGTTTCAGATCTGTTGATCCAAGATTGTGGAATATCTAGATTAAGTGAGTTAACTCTTTCATAGCAGTCTAGGGCTTCAGATATACGGAACTGCTGCTTTAAGGAATTACCTAAATTGACAACATAGGTTGGCTGAGCCTTCACACTATCAATGTCGCCACAAGACTTTATGGCTTTCCAAAGGTCTTTTTTTACTTCAACAAGCTGTTCAATAGTTGAGAAGGTATGATTGAATGGATTTTTCTCAGCTATCAAATTTGATTTTGCGTTACTCAGGTTGTAAAAGTAAGCATCCTTTCCAATCTGCCCGACTATTTCATCTTTGTATTGACTAAGAATATCCATGCCTTTTTGAGACGATTCAACGCATGGCTTCATATGTCCGACATCAACAAATAGACTCGCAATATTAGATGCGATTCTGAAAAACACAGCGTTTCTTTCGCTGCCTTCATTGATGAAGGCATATAGCGTGTCGATACCATTCAAAGCTTCATCAAAATGTCCTATACCTACCATTTCAGACAGTCTGACAAGTTCGAATTCTATGCTCTCGATGTCCATGAGATCTCCGATCGAGATTTATAACAGTGTATTGGTCGGAATTCCCGTTTATCCCACTTATCCACAACGGTTTTCCGAGTAATTTTGAGTATAAAACGTTATCGGATTCAATAGTTTACAGCAATAGGCCCGAGCGCCAATCACGGGTAAAAGTAAGCCATTGTGTTTAACGAGACCCCAAGCAGGTCTCTTATGCACCAAACTAAACGAAAACCCCCTATATAAATCAATAAGATAACTGATTGAGTGCGGGATGATCACGAATACAAAGTTCGGTTCTCACGAGACTTCAGGGTTGGCAAACGTTCCAAAATTCGTTATAGCTGTATATATACATATCAAAGGATTGACATCATACCGCCATCGCCCTTTCTGGAACAGATTCGTGCAGTGTTGCGGACGCGCCATTACAGTCTGCGCACAGAGAAGACGTACCTTTATTGAATACGCCACTTCATCTTATTCAATGATAAACGGCACCCGACAGAGATGGGTAATCGTGACATCGAACGATTTCTGAGTTATCTCGCAACGCATCGACGTGTGAGTGCTGCAACTCAAAACCAAGCCTTATGTGCGATTATCTTTATGTATCGTCACGTCCTTCAGAAGGCAATTGAGGGACTTGAATATGGTTTCGCTAAACGCTCGAAGAACTTGCTGACAGTACTCTCACCAACGGAAGTCTCAGACATTCGGAAGATATAAATAAAGCAAACTTCGGCTCGTTGTTTGTTTTTGGCATATTCAGCGGCTTGCTTGATTTGGCTAAATCACATTGTATTTTTCCACGATTCGGCGTTGTAAATTTCGCACTTGAGTACTTCGACTAACTGCATTTGCTTGTCTCATAGCAAATGTTCAATGGTACCATTTGCCTCTTCATAACCAGTTGCGGGAATTAGGCATTCAGCATAGTAAAATTCTTATTCGTCATTATCTCAAGAACAACTTTCAAGTTGTCGTGATTTAGTTGAGACTCTCCATAAAGCTTTGTTATCCATTTATCCTCCTGACTGATTTTCGAAATATGATGTGATGCGAAATACCCTATTTGAATATTTCCTTTACCCTTCAAAGCAAGTTTGAATAATTTTTGCAAATTGAGTTTCTTTGCCTATTCCATCCAAAATCTAGTAACTTTTTTTTTGAGAAAGCAGCTCGCGTTTAATCAATGTAAACGCGAGATTTTATAGATATCCAGGGTGGGGAAAAGAAAAACATGCCGTTTAGATTTAGGCCCAGCATATATTTTGGGTAAAGTTAGGTTTTAGGTAAGGTAACGCCGGTTTGCCCTTGGTACTTACCACGTCTATCTTTATAAGAGGTTTCACACACCTCATCACTTTCAAAAAATAGCATCTGAGCAACACCCTCATTGGCATAGATCTTCGCAGGTAGCGGTGTTGTATTTGAAAACTCCAAGGTCACATGACCTTCCCACTCTGGCTCCAAGGGTGTCACATTGACAATAATGCCACAGCGAGCATATGTCGACTTACCTAAACAGACAGTTAAAACACTGCGAGGTATACGGAAATACTCCACTGTTCGCGCAAGAGCAAATGAGTTGGGGGGAATGATGCAAACATCACTTTTTATATCGACAAAGCTATCGTCATCAAAGTTTTTAGGATCTACAACAGCAGAGTGAACATTAGTAAAAATTTTAAACTCATCTGCACAACGGACATCGTAGCCATAGCTTGAAGTACCATAGGAAATTAGACGATTACCTGCATCGTCGTAACGCACTTGACCCGCATCAAAAGGTTCGATCATACCCTCTTGCTCCGCCAACCGACGGATCCAATTGTCAGACTTTATACTCATATCTTCTATATTCTCAATTACCATCAACTGCTGCCAATGTTAACACTGCGCAGGGCCTGTTGACACTAATTTAACCGCTACTGCTGGTAAGTTTTATTTCTTCTTTGGGCGGTAAATCATGCCCACACTGAACAAATTTCCGACAAAAGAATGAGTTGAATTTATCAGTAACGTGATTGCTTACCAGTATTAGCTAGCGCCGCGCTATACCTAAACTGCGACCGCCATGCTTATTGAACAAGGTAATTGTATCTTCTAGGCCACTATATTTTACGACAAAGGTTTTGTCGTCCAGCCATTGCGTCTCAGGTAAATCATCGCCCTCATGGTAGGGGTATAACATCACTGAAAACTGAGGATTGCGGCTAGTGGATGCCTCAAGTACTAAAGCCGGCCAAAGTTGGTCATGACGCCCAGGACGAGGATTAGTGCGGGTTGTGATATAGGCAGGCGCGGAGATCAATCCTTGTGCAGACAATACTCTCACCAATAAACGCCTATTACCGCTTAGCTCTGGCTCAGCCAGAATAATATCGCGTATAGCTCCCTGTGGATGAGTAGTTGTACTAACCGTTAAAATCGAGAGATCGTCAGGTATTTGTAATTGCCATTTATAATTGTGTATTGCCCCGTCATTTGACTTCAGATCATCCAGCACCAGAGCGTAGGGGTTGTCTCCACGAACTAAAGCGACTGTCCTAATCACAGAATCCACCGCTAACCAAGGCTTTTTTACCATCCGTTCGGCTTTAGGAAAACCGTGCCAAGAAGCATAATTGTAAAACGGAATATTTAAATGGGGTTGTGCTCCTGCTATAGCCCTAAAGTCGTTCAGAGTTTCGTTAACTTTCAACCACCCTTGATTCAACCGAACATCTTCTAGCGAAGGGTCTCCAGCGCTCCAATCATATTCCCATTTATAGGCATAGCTAGCATCACCAGTGGCAAGCATCATGGTTTCATTATCACTAACCTCCAGCAATATAGCCGGCTGACGCGCTTTAGTACCATCTTTGCGATTCACCTTGATGCCTTTGTCATCAATAAGGACGTTAGAATGGTATTTCATTTGATGAGGATTACCGTCATTACCACCGGCAACTTCTGTGCGATAGACAGCCCAAGTGCGCCCTAACGCACTTAAGTTAATATTCAAGCGATCAGCATTAGTATGGCCACCGAAATCTTGGCGTACATGAAATTGCAGCTGCAAAGCATCCTCGCTATTATGACTCCGAGCATGCACCAACCCTCGGTCAAATGCTGAATATGTTAAGGGGATATTAAGATTTTGCCAGGAGTTACTAGTATCGAAGTCAGAGGCGAATATCGCCGAAAGTAACAGAGCATTATGATAGCCTCGCGGCTGAAATTGCCCGTAATAATATTGATTAGCATAATGTTTTTCTGCCTCTTTAGAAACGGTACTGTCGGCGTGACCAATATAATTTCGCCAGAGCCAATCAACCGTCTTGCTATCAGGAAATATCCATTTCAAACCAATAGCATCGTGGGCATCAAATTTGAAGAACTGTCGCTTACTTGGCGAAGGGTAAAAACCACTTCCCCCCAAGGAATCATAAGCAGTGAAGCCAAAGCCAAATGGCTGTATTAAAGCGGGTAAAAATCTTTCTGCATAAGATCGTACATAAGGATGTCCCAGAAGTTTTTCACCACGACGCTCCATGGCGATCATGGTAGTGGCATACATATAATTTTTACCTAAGCCCTCGACGCCGGCTCCAGAAGGATAAAAACCATAGCTTAAAAAATTGTAGTAGGCGCGCACAGCACCTTTATAGGCAAGCGGGTTTATATCCTCTACCTCACCCTCAATCGCCATATATACAAGCGGAATAAAGGATGTCAAAGCCACCCAGTTGCTGGTAGTTGCATAGGACTCTTCGTAACTGCCATAAGGTTCTTGTGTGGCTAAATATTTACCTAATTTATCGGTAACTAGAGCTTTTTGTGCAGAGTTCATTGCATTGGCGGCAAAATCATAAGCCATCGCAATATGAAAATTACATTGATAGTCGCTACTGTATTTGTCCATTTCCCGAGCTAAACTAGAAATTGCCCTACCCACTTCCCTGAGCCCTTCAATGTTATCTTTTATTAGGTAGTCGAAACTGCGCAGAGCAATAATGCCACACAGTAAAATTCGTTTGGTCGCGTTGGTATTTTTAAGTGGATCTTGTTCATTTGAAATAAGTGCTTGGTACAAGCCTTTAACATTGAACAGGCCAGGATTGCTAATTCTTTGTCGGCCCAACGGATCTAAAGCATAGTCATCTTGTCGACAATATTTTCCATTCTTACAACCACCGTCATAACCTAGCTCTAACAGCTTCATATACGCTTGTATTTGCGCGTTAGCAGCCATACCTGAACGCGTTGTGTTAAGCCTTTGTCGAATAGTTGGAACATCCTCTATGTTAAAAAAAACTCTGGGGTGTTCACCTATTGGTGGCGCAGTACCAACATCACGAATGCCGTCATAATTGTATAAGTGTGTGAGATCAGCCCTATCATTAATATCAAAAGTCGATGTTGTAAATGCCAGCACCTCACTTTGAAAAACTCTGTCACCTCTAGCACTGAAAGATTCTACTCGCCAATAATATTTTTTTTGCCTTTTTAAATGTGTTAACTGTAAATAAGTGTTGGTAGTTTCCATTATTTCTGGCGCTCGGTTAAAGTCCGCCACCGAATCCACATAAATTCTGTAGAGTTGACTACCAGGAATATGAGGCCAATTTAAAGTGGGGACTACTTCAATATCTGTCGCGCCGTGAGCAGGAATAAAGTTAATAGGTAAAGAGGTGTGAGCATCAGTATTGTGATTTAGTAAAACGGCAAAGCAAAAAATAATTAAATAGCACATGCGTCTACTACTCCTAAATCAAGATTAGTACGAATATTTGGCAAGAAATGGTTGGGAACAAAAACTTTGTAGAGGTACAAAGTAATCAGCAATTGAATCTGTGCGGGCCTTCACTAAGTAAAGACCACTTTTTGCGGAAGAAAATGAAATTATTATTAAATAATAAAAGAAGATTAGGGTTTGCTGACAGACCTTAAATTAAAGCGACGTTATTACTACTCATCAGTAAAGGATATTACTGGACCAGAGGAATCTTCCGAGCGCTGCCAAATATCGGCAGCGACAGCGTGTGCTATCTTGAGATACTGTTGGCTAACCTCTGACGATGGGTCACCAATTAAAGGAGGTGTGCCACTGTCCATCTGTTCGCGAATATCTTTGCGCAAGGGTAATCGAGCAAGTACTTGGGTATCATATTCTTGAGCTAGACGATCGCCTCCAGCTTCACCAAAAATCGCCTCGCTATGACCACAGTTGGAACAGGTATACATGGCCATATTTTCTACCACACCCACAACAGGAATATTCACCTTGCGAAACATTTCAATTCCCTTTTTGGCATCTAGCAACGCAATATCCTGCGGCGTAGTAACGACGATAGAGCTTGATACGGGCACCGACTGACTTAGTGTCAATTGAATATCCCCTGTGCCAGGAGGCATATCAATTACCAGGTAATCCACCTCATCCCAATGGGTTTGATTAAGTAATTGCTTTAGAGCTCCGCTGACCATTGGCCCGCGCCAGACCATTGGGGTATTTTCTGTCACTAGGTTACCCATGGAGATCACCTGTATACCATGTGCCAATAGAGGACGCATTGCGCGGTTGTCCACTATTTCCGGCCTTTGTTCACCGAGGCCCAACATCTGCGGCATACTAGGACCATAGATATCCGCATCCAGTAAACCAACACGACCACCTTCATAGGCTAATGCCAAAGCCAAATTTGCTGCTGTAGTGGACTTGCCAACCCCTCCTTTGCCAGAAGCAACCGCGATAATATTTTTAACGCCGGGGATTGTTTGATCAGTATTACTAGGTTTAACAGATGGGATCTGCTGCTCAAGTACAACGGCAGCGTCGATATTTTCGGCCATCAGGCGCTGACGCACATCTTCTGCCACAGAATTTTTTACTTGGGAAATTGGATAACCCACTGTAAGTGTCACTTTTACAGGGCCTACACTTTCATTAACTTGAGCAATATCAGCAGCACTAAAAGAAGTGCCAGGGACATTAACGTGTGCGAGAATGTTTATAATTTGTTCAGCGGTGGGATTAGACACTATTGGGAGTCTCCGATTGATAGTGACATGAATGGCTAGAAAGAAATGATGTTGATGCTTTTCACTTTCTTGGCTTATCTTGGGGGCAGAAATAAAAGAATCCAAGTCTACGCGCCATTATTGGTCTAGGATTGGTCTAGGGCCTGTTGACACTAATAGAATCCCGCCTGCTGGAGTGTATTTTTTTCGTATTTTAGACGCTGTGAGTGTTATTTGGTTATTCCAAATGAACGAGCAGCAACGCAGAATGTGGAAAAAATACGCCCAGCCCTTTGGGTCATCCCTAATACTCGCCATTTGTCGTTGCTCGTCGCTTATTTGGTTCACCAAACTGCGCTTCTCGCGCCTAAACTGGCGAGTATTAGGGATGACAGGTGTAATTTAATTAGTGTCAACAGGCTCTAGCTTTCGCTCAACCATCGAACAAATTTAGCGATAGCATGAAACAAATGCCCATATCCACCGTAACAAATATCAAGAATTCAAATATAGTCGTAGTTAAAGTCAAATTTTACTTCTAAAAATGCTATAGTTTCGCGCCAATTTTAACGCGTCTTAGACACAACCTTCAAAAACGACAGTCATACGATGAATCAGCCACGAAAAATACTAGTGACCAGCGCCCTTCCATACGCCAATGGATCTATACATCTCGGCCATATGGTGGAGACGATTCAAACAGATATATGGGTAAGATTCCAAAAGCAGCGAGGCAATCAATGCACCTATGTATGTGCTGACGATGCCCACGGCACTGCGATTATGCTCAAAGCTGAACAATTAGGCATCAGCCCAGAGCAACAAATTGCCAATGTACAAGCCGAGCATGAGCGAGACTTCAAAGATTTCCTGGTGGAGTTTGACAATTATTACTCCACTCATTCGCCAGAAAATGAAGTACTGTCTGGCAATATTTATAAAGCATTAAAAGCCAATGGCAAAATTGCTGTGCGTAAAATCGTGCAAGCTTATGATCCAGAAAAAGAAATGTTTTTGGCCGACCGCTATATCAAAGGTAGCTGTCCAAAATGTAAAAGCCCCGGTCAGTATGGTGACAATTGCGAAGTATGCGGCGCGACTTATTCACCGATGGATCTTATTGATGCAAAGTCGACAATTTCTGACGCCGCGCCCATCGCTAAGGAATCAGAGCACTTCTTTTTTAAATTGCCTGAATTTACAGATTTCCTAAGAGAGTGGACGCGCGCAGGACACCTGCAAGATGAAGTGGCCAACAAACTATCTGAGTGGCTTGATGGCGAGCTAAAAGAATGGGATATATCCCGTGATGCCCCCTATTTCGGCTTTGAGATTCCCGATGAGAAAGACAAGTATTTTTACGTCTGGTTGGATGCACCTGTAGGTTATATGGCGAGCTTTAAAAACCTTTGTGACCGCAGAGATGATCTAGATTTTGACGATTATTGGCAGGCGGATTCGAAGTCCGAGCTCTACCATTTTATCGGTAAAGATATTGTTAACTTCCATGCACTATTTTGGCCGGCAATATTAAAAAACACAGGATACCGAACGCCAACTAAAGTATGTGTCCATGGTTTTCTCACGGTAGACGGCGAGAAAATGTCTAAGTCCCGTGGCACCTTTATAAATGCCCGTACCTATCTTGAGCACCTGAACCCAGAATATTTGCGTTATTACTACGCCAATAAGCTCAACGCATCTGTGGACGATCTCGACCTCAATACTGAGGACTTTGTACAAAAAGTTAACTCTGATTTGGTGGGTAAGGTGGTGAATATTGCCAGCCGTACCGCCAAATTTGTTAACAAAGCCGGCGGAAAGTTATCAGCCAATATTGCCGATGCTGAACTTTGGCAGAAATTTGTTGCCGCCAACCAAACCATTGCCCAACTTTATGAAGCACGAGAATACGGCAAAGCCATGCGCGAGATCATGGCCTTAGCGGATGCCGCCAACGAGTACATCGCGGCTCAAGCACCTTGGAGTTTGGCAAAAGATAGTAGTAAAACACAAGAGGTGCTTGATATATGCACACTGGGAATTAACTGCTTTCGAGTACTGATGACATTTTTAAAACCGGTATTGCCAGTAACAGCTGCCGCATCTGAGCTGTTCCTTAACAATAACTTGGCATGGCCAGAAAAAATTGAATTTTTAGGCGAGCATGAGATCAACAAGTTCAAACCCTTGATGCAACGTATTGATGCCAAGCAAGTGGCGGCCATGATTGAAGCCAGTAAAGAAGAGCAGCCCAAAGTAGCAGCTCCTAAAAAGAAAGATTCTGCCGACAATGATTCCTGGCTTGCCAAAGAGCCTATTGCCGACGAAATCAGCTTCGACGACTTTGTCAAAGTAGATCTGCGCATAGCACGCATCGCGAATGCAGAGCATGTGGAAGGCGCTGACAAACTTCTGCGCTTAACCTTAGATTTAGGCGGTGAGCTGCGCAACGTCTTTTCGGGAATTAAAGATGCCTATCAGCCTGAAGATTTAATCGGCAAATACACCGTCATGGTAGCCAACCTCAAGCCCCGAAAAATGAAGTTTGGTATGTCTGAAGGCATGGTTCTAGCCGCAGGGCCTGGCAAAAAGGAAATTTATATTCTTGAGCCAAATGAGGGTGCTCAACCGGGAATGCGTGTCATATAATGCGCAGTCCAAAGTTCCGGCAAAAACGTATTGTAGCGCTAACTATCTGAAGAACAGGCCCTTTAAAACAGCGAGGCCCTCTTCAAAATAAACTAAATCAGCACGCAAGCCAGGAAGGCTTGCCCATTGGCCGCAGGCCAATGCGAGCCCCCCAAATGCCAGCAAAATCACACTTTTGCGTTAAGCATTTGGGGGGCGACTTTTGGCGAAGGGCAGGACGCCCTTCGCCAAAATAAACAAAAGCAAAAAGGTAAGCAGATAAGCATGACGGAATTTGCCGTTATTTTACTCAGTACAGTGCTTGTAAATAACTTCGTACTGGCACAGTTTCTTGGGCTATGCCCCTTTATGGGTGTCTCCAATAAATTGGAGACGGCCATAGGGATGAGCACGGCAACCACTTTCGTTTTGACACTCGCCTCAATTTGCAGTTATATGATTCACGCGTGGATTCTTGAGCCTCTAGGTTTAACTTACCTTAAAACTATTTCATTTATCCTAGTGATTGCCGCTGTCGTGCAGTTTGCCAAGATGTTTATCGAGAAAACTAGCCCGCTGTTATACCGTGTACTAGGCGTCTTTCTCCCTCTAATTACGACCAATTGTGCAGTTTTAGGTGTCGCCTTACAAAACACCAATAAAGCCCACAACTTCTTCCAATCAACGCTCTACGGTTTCGGTGCAGCTCTAGGTTTTTCGTTGGTACTTATTTTGTTCTCTGCCATGCGCGAGCGACTCGCCGTAGCCGATGTCCCGGTGCCGTTTAAAGGTGCAGCAATCGGCATGATTACCGCAGGACTAATGTCCCTTGCTTTTATGGGCTTTGCAGGATTAGTGTAAATATTTTAATGATCGATTTTTTCTTCAATAACCCTATTATCAGTGCCCTGATAGCACTTGGATCTCTCGCTGCTTGCTTTGGCGCTGTATTAGGCTTTGCCGCAATTAAATTTAAGGTAGAGGGTGACCCTCTAGTCGAGCAAATTGACGAGTTATTGCCACAAACCCAATGTGGCCAGTGTGGTTACCCTGGCTGTCGCCCCTATGCCCAAGCCATTGTGGATGGCGATGCCATCAATAAATGCCCACCTGGTGGCCATGCCACCATCAATGCACTTGCCAATTTGTTAGACGTAGAAGCACCGGCCTTAGATGAAGAGCATGGTGAAGAGTCTGAAGTTAAAAAAGTGGCCTTTATTCGTGAAGAAGATTGCATTGGCTGCACAAAATGCATACAAGCTTGCCCTGTAGACGCTATTTTAGGTGCCGCCAAACATATGCACACTGTGATTGCTTCAGAATGCACCGGCTGTGATTTATGCCTAGATCCATGTCCTGTCGACTGCATTGATATGTTGCCTGTCGATAATGGTATTGCAGGTTGGAAATGGAACCAGCCACCTGCAGTTGAGATTATAGCAAGTGATAAAACGTCTTCTTATATCCCCCCTAAAAATGACAATGGACATGATGACGAGGATAAGGAGAGTGCGGCGTGAGAAAAATTTGGGACATACCTGGCGGCGTCCATCCGCCAGAAAATAAATCACAATCCAACACCACACCAATTACCAGCATCCCTCTACCAAAAGAAGTGATATTGCCCTTAGGGCAGCATATTGGTTCAGAGGCCATTGCCAAAGTTGCCGTTGGTGACTATGTACTAAAAGGGCAAGTAATAGCAGAACCTCAAGGGTTGGTAAGCGCCCCCATACATGCATCCACATCGGGCACTGTTACTGCCATTGAGGCACGCCCAATACCTCATGCTTCCGGTTTAAATGCGCTCTGTATTGTTCTCGAATGTGATGGCAAAGATGAGTGGATAGACTTGTCCCCTTGTGAGGATTACAGACTCCTCGACAAAGTGGAAGTGCTAGCGAAAATTCGCGAGGGAGGTATTGCAGGCATGGGGGGAGCAGGCTTCCCCACAGCAGTAAAACTAAGCCCCCATGCCAATCAGAAGATCGACACTCTTATTCTCAATGGGACAGAGTGTGAGCCCTATATCACGGCTGACGACGTGCTAATGCGCGAGCGCGCCGGTGAGATTATCGCAGGGGCAGAGCTGTTAGCCTACCTACTGGATTCGCCAGAGAATGTCATTATTGGCATTGAAGATAATAAGCCACAGGCCATCGCTGCTATGCAAGCGGCAGCGGCTGATAAGGCCATCGAAGTGATAGAGTTTCCAACCAAATATCCGTCTGGCGGCGAGAAGCAGCTGATTCATATTCTCACAGGTAAAGAAGTGCCCAGTGGCGGTATCCCTGCGCAGGTGGGAATTGTTGTACAAAACGTGGCAACTGCAGCGGCAGCTTATCGCGCAGTAAAGTACGGTGAGCCTCTTGTTCAACGAGTGACCACTGTGGTTGGCGAGGCGTTAAATATCCAACGCAATATAGAAGTATTATTGGGAACGCCTATCGACCATGTTTTGCAACAACACGATTTTGAGCCTGATCAATGTGCCCGATTGATTATCGGCGGCCCGATGATGGGTTATGCCATGGCGCGCTCAGATATTCCCGTCGTTAAGACCACCAACTGCCTACTTGTCCCCAGCCATGAAGAAATGCCGGAACAAGAACAAGCACAACCCTGCATACGCTGTGGAATGTGCGCACAGGCTTGTCCTGCAAGCTTACTTCCTCAGCAGCTGTACTGGTACGCGAAGGCAGAAGACACCGAAAAACTCAACGCCCACAATCTGTTTGACTGTATCGAATGCGGCGCATGCTCTTTCGTTTGCCCAAGTAATATCCCACTTGTGCAATACTACCGTGCATCAAAAGGCACTATTCGCCAACAGGAAGCAGATAAGGTTAAGTCCGACCGTTCACGACAACGTTTTGAATTCCGCCAGGAGCGACTTGCCAAAGCGCAAGCAGAAAAAGAAGCCAAGCGTATCGCTAGGAAAAAGGCAGCAGAAGAAGCAAAGCGCTTACTGGCAGAACAGAAAGACAACCAGTCATCAGAACAACAAAGTGCGACAGCAGCTCCTCAAAAAGCACCAACAAAAGCTTCCACTGTAAAATCAGATGATCCAGATCTACAGCGTGGCAAATTAGAACGAGCAGTTGCGGGCGCCAAGAGCAGAGTTAGCCGTGCACAAGAACAACTTGAAACAGGAAAACAAGAAGCCGATCAAGCTCGCATCGAGAGCCTCGAAGCACGTTTAAAACAAGCTCAACAAAAGCTAAGTGATGCCGAATCCAAGCTGGCAGAGTTTAATACTAACGGTGCTGCGGTGCAGGCCAACCCCATCAAAGAAAAACTGGCTTTGTCACCAAGAGAGAAGCAAGAAAAAAGTATTGCGACGTTGAAAAAACGTATCGCCACTGCAGAAGAGAAACTTGCTGAAGCGGTACAAAGTGGTGCAGCCAGTGCCGATGCTCTTCAGCAAGGTGTGGAAAAGTTACGTACCAAACTCGCTGATGCAGAATCAGAATTAGCATCACTACCTGCACAAGCAGAACAAACCGAAGAGTCAGAAGTAGATGCGCAGGTGATGTCCGCCGCCGATATAGCCATCGAAAAGGCCAAAGCAAAAACGGCGGCCATGGCCAATATGTCTGATCAAGAAAAAACTCAGGCGCAGATCGAATCTCTCAAGGGACGTCTGGAAAAAGCACAACAAAGACTAAAGAAAGCCGAAGAAGAAAATAGTGAGCACTTGGACGCTTTTAAAAGTAGCGTCGAGAAACTAGAAGCAAAGCTTCGCGAAGCTGAGGAAAAAGTATAACTATGGCATTTTTGAAAGCCTCATCGCCACATGCTCACGTAAACAGCAATATCAGAAGTAATACTGGCAATGTCATGAAAACCGTGATCATTGCCTGCTTGCCGGGCGTCATCGCTCTCACCGTTTTTTTCGGTTTCGGGACATTGAGTAATATTCTGCTGAGCCTAATATTTTGCCTCGGTTTTGAAGCTCTCATACTGAAGTTGCGCGGGCGTAATATTGGCTTCTACCTTAAGGATTACAGTGCGGCGGTAACCGCTGTGCTATTGGCGATAGCCATTCCCCCATACGCAGCATGGTGGATGGTAGCGGTAGGCTGCTTTTTTGCTATAGTTGTTGCCAAACAGCTCTATGGTGGTTTGGGCTATAACCCATTCAACCCGGCGATGGTAGCCTATGTGGTACTGATCATATCTTTTCCTCTGGAAATGACTCAATGGCTATCTGCAGGAGGCATATTCGATAACGCTGTATCTATCGGTACGGGGCTGCAACAAGTTTTCGGCCAAACATCTTTAAATGCTATCGACGGCTACACTGGCGCAACCCCTCTAGAAATAGTAAAACAAAATAACGCCCAATTATTAGTAGATCTTTACCAGCAAGAACCCACATTAAGCAAAGCAATGTGGGCAGGATACGGATGGGAATGGGTTAATATCGGGTTTCTGCTTGGTGGCATTTACCTTCTATACAATAAAGTTTTCACCTGGCACGCACCTGTCAGCATGCTCATTTCATTGGCGATATTGGCCGCTGTATTTTACGATGGCGGCAGCTCTGCAAGTAAGGGCTCACCCCTACTGCATCTGTTATCTGGAGGCACGATGTTAGGCGCCTTCTTTATTATTACCGATCCCGTATCATCTGCCGTCAGTAATAAAGGACGCCTTATTTACGGCGCCTGCATCGGCGTATTGATATTTACAATAAGAGTCGAGGGTAATTATCCTGACGCGGTTGCTTTTGCAGTATTGCTGATGAATTTTGCAGCTCCATTTATTGATTACTACACCATACCTCGCAGTTATGGTCATAAATAGGGGATAAATTGGCGTGTTAGGAAAATCGATCAGTAAAAATAGCGTAATACTTGGCGGCTTTGCACTGATAACAGCAGGCGTGCTTGCGACTACCTTTAAAGCAACTGAGACAAAAATTGCCCAAGCGCAAAAGCGCGCGGCTCAACTAGCGTTGCTAGAAATAGTGCCGTTAGAACGTCATGATAATGACATGTTGGATGATACCTGGCCAATTCCAGCTAAACATGCACAGCAGCTAGGCATTGCCACTGGCGAAGCTATTCATATTGCCCGCAAAGATGGAAAACCTGTCGCAGCAATTATTCCGAGCACTGCGCCCGATGGCTATAGCGGTGCCATCAAAATTATTGTCGGCATCAATACCGATGGCACAATTGCTGGAGCTAGAGCTCTTGCACACAAAGAAACACCAGGCTTGGGTGATAAAATTGATCTCAATAAAGATGAATGGATTCTAGGCTTCAATAACAAAAGCCTCAATGATCCAGTGCTTGCGGCATGGAAGGTAAAAAAGGACGGTGGTGAATTCGACCAATTTACCGGCGCGACAATTACGCCACGTGCGGTAGTCAATAGAATTAAGCAGACTCTTATATATTTCCAAGAGCATCGAGACCTAATATTTGCGAAAAGCAATATAGATGAGCAAGCGAACACAGGTTTGCCAATGAGTGTAAATGCCGATGAAAGTAATTAAGGGCATTTTTCAAAAAAGAATACACAAGTAGATCCGGTGAGTAAATCTAATGCACCAATATCAAGAAATTACAGCTAATGGTTTGTGGAAAAATAATCCTGCACTGGTCCAGCTGCTAGGTTTATGTCCTCTACTGGCGGTTACAGGTTCGGTTGTCAACGCACTAGGTCTTGGACTGGCGACCATGTTAGTACTTGTAGGCTCCAATATTGCGGTCTCATTAGTGAGAAATTCAGTAAGTGACGCCGTTAAGTTACCTGCATTTGTGATGATTATTGCCTCATTCACGACCTGCACAGAACTGTTGATGCAGGCGTTCACCTACGAGCTATATCAAATTTTAGGAATATTCATTCCGTTAATTGTTACCAACTGCGCAATTCTAGGAAGAGCGGATGCATTCGCCTGTAAAAACAAAGTGATTCCATCCGCACTCGATGGTTTCATGATGGGACTAGGTTTTACGCTAGTTCTACTGACCATCGGTGTTATTCGCGAAGTACTGGGTAGTGGGACACTATTTTCTAATATGCATTTAATATTTGGCGAAAGCGCGAGAAGCTGGGTTATTGTTTTATTCGGCGAAAATTACAAAGGCTTCTTAGTAGCAATACTGCCGCCTGGTGCGTTTTTAGTAGCAGGTTTACTTATAGCTATTAAAAATGTTGTTGATAACGAAATTAAGAAACAAGAAGAAGCAAGGAAAGCCAAACCAGTCAAAGGTTCCAAACGTGTGCGCACGACCGGTCAGGTAGCCTAGGGCCTATTCACAGGCCCTTAATTGATTAACATTTAATTACAAAATTAAAACCTGTAATTGGCCTTGCAGCATGCGGCCTACTATAAAGAACTCACAAAACTGATCTCCCTATCCAGCGGTACCTCTCGTGATGTTCCACTGTGCTTAAGCACACCTACCAAATCGAAATAAGTAAAAGTAAATTACGCCCTAAACGACATAAAAAGTAGGCGAAAAAATTTATGCTAGACTGAGGTATAAGCTCGCTAACAATGCATAGCAGAACTCTATGATTGCAAAAAGAAAACCTATCTGTGTCGGCGCTTTAGGCATGGAGGAAGATAGCCTAGCTCGAATGAAACTGGTGTTCAACATGAACTACAAGGGCCAGTGCGTGCTAACTGAGCTATCCAAGGCAGAAATAATACTTGCTGAAACCCATGCCAAAGATGATGGGGAATTAAAGGCGCTTAAAAAGAAATTATTGGAATATCCACACACGCCAATTATTTTTATTGGCCCAAAAATGGAAAACTACCAGGGCATACAAAACATCGACTACCCACCCAAAATAAATGGCATGTGGGACTTAATTATCGAGCTTACAGATAATCAGTCGATGAATGATGCCTCCTTCCAACGCGGGCGCATTCTACGCCAACTAAAAAGTGTTGACGTTGAACATACACATAAAGATGTTTCTCAGTCGCCCCAAAGTGATAATAAGCATATAGCCAAGGAATCCTTTTTTCGTATCGAGGATTTCTTATTAGGCAAGCTTCAAGATGCTATTGAAGAATCTAGAAGTAAAAAACTAACCGTACAAATTAAATGCTGGAAAAATAGAAGAATTATTTTCTTCCCTGAGTCCGGAGTCATTTTATCTGATTTAAAAAAGTCTCAACTTAGAAATTTGGGTCTAGTGCAAGTTGTCCACTCCAGTGAAATAGAGACAGTGGAATTCACAACTGAAACGATGAAAAGCTTTTCCCAACGACAAATGAAAGAAGTATGGGCCCTACCGGTTGAAATACTAATGTGGAATCTTGCTGCACGAACCTCTAGAGGCAGGCTTCCGGAAGGATCATCATTAAATAAAGTATATCGATTGAAAAAGTGGCCTAACTTTACCCGCCTTGAGTATAGTCCCAGTGACCTACAAATTGCGGCACACTGGTCTAGGCAAGCACTATCAATCAACCAAATATCCGCACTACTAAATCTTGAAAGAGAACATATTTATACATTTTTTACAGCAGCTTTAGCTGTGGGTTTATTTGATAACGCTATATCAAAACCAAAAGAGACTTCAAGTCTACCTATTAAGAAGCTTCAGAGGCAACCAATCATTACTAATATTTTAAATACATTAGCACGTGTGACCCAGCGTTGAAAAAGATATCATGAGCGAACAATATAAAATTATATTTGCAGGTAGCGTTGGCGCGGGAAAAACAACAGCAATAGCACAACTCAGTGACGATGACTTAGTCACAACTGAACAACGTGCCAGTGACGATGTAAAATTAAAAAAACAACATACAACAGTCGCCATGGATTACGGTTCTGTTCAATTAGAAAATGGAGATACCTTACATCTTTACGGAACACCGGGACAAAAACGTTTTGAGTCTATGTGGCAGGTGTTAGCAGATGGCTGCATGGGGCTTGTTATTCTAATAGATCACTCATCAAAATCACCTCTAGAAGACCTTACATTTTTTCTTGAAAAATTTACCGAACTTACTTCAGATTGTCCTATTGTTGTAGGGCTAACACATATGACTCGCGCCAAAGGGCCAAGTATCGACGAGTATCAAAATATTATCTTTGAAAAAAAACTGCGCTGTGCTGTATTTGAAGTAGATGCGCGAAAACTCAATGATGTCATTACTCTTTTAAAAGCATTACTTTATTGTATTGACGCACAGCAAGTTGGCTAAACTCAATGGAAACCCTTCTACGTCTTGAAAATTTTGGCGCATCGTTCTATGAAAAAACAATTTTACAAGATGTCTCTTTAAGCTTACCCCCCAAAGGTATTACAACTCTTCTTGGCCCAGTAGCTTCAGGAAAATCAACATTATTACGTTGCCTTTGCGGTGTAAATAATGCCAGTCCTTCTTTAAGGACATGGGGTACAGCTGAGTATTTAGATCAACCTTTAGGAACATCCGAATGGCCTCAGTTGGTTGCACAAAAAGCGAAGTTACTCATAGCTTCTGTATTGGAAAATATCGTCTGTGAACTCCCTGAAAGGCATCAACTCACTATTGCCAGCCAACGAGAACTAGCCAAAAGGCTGTTATTAAATGCAGATATGGAAGAACTTGGTGATAAGTTAGATGATGAAGTTGTATCTCTGCCGCTAAAAATGCAACGTATGCTAGCAATTATTCGTGTCGCTGCAACAAGTCCAAAAATGATACTACTCGATGAACCAACCGCAGACATAGATGATGAATATTGCGACAAAATTATCCGATTTTTAAAACAAGAATCAGAAAAAAGAGCTATATTGATAGTTACCCACAATCAAAAGCATGCACGTCAATTAGGAGGACACTCTGCTTTATTAGCAGGAGGTGTTATACAAGAATTTGCCGATACTGATAACTTTTTTAATTCACCACAATCGCAACCAGCCAAAGACTTGGTCGCTACAGGTTCGTGTGCCGTTGCGGAGAAAGACCCACCGCAAAAAGACCAAGCAAAAGTTGGAATAAAAAGCGAATCACCTGCAAAGCAGATCGAGGAAGTTGAATGTGTGAGCGATGCTTTTGGCCCAAGAAATTTTCTTTGGCTTAAACCTGGACTTTTGGCAGGCACCCCCAAACCAGGTTTATTATACGATTTGGATTATGATCTAGCAGCGTTAAAACGTGTAGGCATAAAAATGCTTGTGACGTTAACAGAAAAAGAATTTGATAGTGCTGCATTAAAAGAATTTGGAATTAAAAATATTTGGTTTCCTATAGAAGACATGAACTGTCCAGAAATACCGGAAGCAATAAATTTTTGTAAAGAAATAGAAGCACTGTTAAAAAATAAAATACCAACAGCATTTCATTGCCATGCAGGTTTAGGAAGAACCGGTACTATGCTTGCCAGCCAATTAATATGGGAAGGATATACAGCTTTAGAAGCTTTAGAGGCAGTTAGAAAAATTGAACCACGCTGGGTGCAATCAGAAATTCAAACATCTTTTTTGACTAATTTTTCGCTAAAAATTGAAAATATGATAAGCTCTTAATATAGTATTTAAAACTATTTCACACGATATTGGAGACAATATGTCTATCGAAGCACAATTACAACAAAGCATGTCAAACATACCAGAGTGTCTTGCCGCTGGTGTATCAGATATAGAAACTGGAATGTTATTAGGTGTAAAAACCGTTGACTCTCACCCTACAGAAGTATTGGAATTAGTTGCCGCCGCCACTGCAGATTTATATCAAGGCTCTAATGTTTTGTCCATTGAAAGAATGTTTAAAAAATCGAGAGGAATCGACGAAAGCAACGATGAACGTTATTTTCAAGATATGTTAATTACCAGTAAAAATTTATTGCATATGTTTTTACGTTCAAGAACAAATCCCAACCACGTAATTACTATTGTCTGTCGCGGCACTGCAAATATGGGAATGGTTATAAGCAAATCAAGAGCGGCACTTCCTGCAATCGAAAAATTACTTTGATAATTATTTACATTCATGGCGAATATATCACAAATTAATAATAATGCTTCCTTTAAGGATAAAGTCAATGCGCTACTAGTGAAAATGAAATCTGATGACAAAAACGTAGTTAGCGTAGCACTTATTTCTTCAGATGGTATTGTAGTTTCGTCAAGTTTGCGAGAGGGGATAAAAGCCGAACGCTTCGGTGCAATAAGTGCTAGCCTTCTCAGCTTGGGTGATACTTTTATTAAAGAACTAGCAAAAGGCAAATTGAACCAAGTATTACTCAATGGTAGCGATAGTACATTGCTGTTTATAAAAGTAGGAAAACATCATGTACTTGCTATCGAAGCGACTAATGATATAAAACTAGGTATGCTTTTTCACAATGCAAAAAAAGTTTCTGATACCATAGTGTCGATCATGCACATATGATTATCTATCATCCTCATAAACTCACTTGCAATCTTACTTAAGCCTCATAATATAGACGGCTATTCCTTAACAAGTTTATTTCTGCCTTAGCAGATCTCATACCTAAAATGTAAATAAATTCATCCGATAATAAGCCATTTTTACTATCCACTCTATATCACGAACCAAAACTGCTTACGTTAGTTGAAATGCCAACCACGTTTGTTCCCATTTTTGCCTTTTCATTGCCACATTTGGTAATTATCATTGCAACTAAATCAACTTATAGGGTGAAAGAAACGATGAATATCGTGCGGTGGGCCGGTACTTTTATTATTACATGCTGCATAGCATTGGTAGGATGCTCTCAAGAGAACGTCGATTCGGCTAAGAATGATACGATTAAACAATCTACTCCTGAAGAGAGTAACAATAAAACTCCATCAGTCCAAGATAACAGGGATAGTGATGACACTAGTATATTATCAATACTCGATATCTCAGAACGAACCAAGGATGGTAAAAATGCAATCGCTGTTACCCTATCTAAGCCGCTAGATCTATCACTGGACTTTCAATCATATTTCAATGTCAGCGATACATCAGACGGTATAGTAGACGGTGGCTGGGAGCTATCAGAATCAGGGAAAATAGTATGGTTTAGCCATACGGAACCTAACACGACATATGAAATTACCATATATCAGGGCCTAAAAGCGGCAAGAGGCCAGGAACTGCAAGCCTCAAAAACTGAAACCATTAGTACTAGAAACCTAAGGCCGTCCGTCAATTTTGATACCAGTGGTGCATTTTTAACGCAAGGAATGGGTTCTGGCTTACCCGTTGTTGCCGTGAATATCAATGAGGTCGATATTGACTTTTTTAAAATTAAAGAAGATGAACTTAGTAGTTTTATTAGTTCAATGCGTTCAGACAATTACTATTACTACGTCGATAACTTAACAAAGCAAGGAAAGCTAACATATAGCGGTCGCTACACTTTAGATGTGCCTAAGAATACTCGTGTTACTCGGCGTATTAACATCCAAGATCACAAAGAGCTTAGCGAGGTCGGCGTTTATCTCGCGGTTATGCGACCTGCGGGGCAATATGAGAAAAAACAAATTGTTTGGTTTTCAGTAACCGATATTGGTATGCACGCTCGAGTTTATGAGAATCAGCTAGATATTTATATTTCTTCTCTTACAAAGGGAGAAGCATTAAAAAACGTTACGGTCAGCTTACTGGATCAAAAAAGTCAGCTCATTAAGCAAATAAAATCAAGTCCGGATGGTTTAGCCAGTTTCAGCGGTGACATAAGTAACGCATCATTAGTAGTGGCACGTGATAAACAACACTTATCTCTTATTGAATTGAAGAAGCCTGCATTAGATTTATCTGAGTTTGACTTAGGTAACCGCCCCCAGCTACCCGTAGAAGCATTTGTTTATACTGCACGAGATCTATTTCGACCTGGTGAGCTTGTAGACTTTAATGCACTGGTTAGAGATTTTGATGGTAATAAAACTCACTCACCGGTGCTACATGCTGAAATTAGGCGGCCCAATGGTTCCGTAGCAAAAAAAATTCGTTGGTCTAAGGAGATAGACGGCTACTATCATTATGAGTGGCAAATACCTAATGATGCTCCGGTAGGTAACTGGGAATTTGTGATAGGCAAGCCTTTAAAAACTCGTCAAACATATTCGTTCAAAGTGGAAGAGTTTTTACCAGAGAGGATGAAAATTACTTATAACAATGGTGAAAAACAAGTCTCGCAGTTTAACGCAAGTAACGATATTGAAGTTGATGTACTAGGAGAGTATCTATATGGTGCCCCAGCAGCCAACAATCGCTTGAGTACTATTGTTAACGTTAGTCAGTGGCGGTCGCCTATAGAGGTATTGAAAGATTACCAGTTTGGTAATGTTAACGAGCAGGACTTTAATCAACGCTTTGACTTAGATGATATAAAGCTAAATAGTGAAGGTAAAACAAGCTTACAAGTAAGCTCACGTTGGAAAAGTGTCTCATCACCTTTACGCATAAAGTTCATCAATAGCCTCTACGAAAGCGGGGGCAGACCTGTAAGTCGTACATACTCAGCATTAGTATGGCCGAAGAATGCTCTGGTAGGTATACGTCCACATTTCGGTGATAAGAATCCAGAGTCTAACAGCCGGGTTAAATTTGATGTAATAAAAGCTAATAGTAAAGGTCAGCTTTTAAACGCAGATAACCTAGAAGTCAAATTAATACGGGAGGATAGACAATACTTCTGGACTTTTAGTGATCATCGTGGATGGCACTGGGATTGGAGTGACAAAGAGTATCCTGAGTTTACACAAAGTTTGTCACTACAGGCCACCAAACCTCGTACATTGGAATTTCCGGTCAGTTGGGGTAACTATCGCTTAGAAGTCAGTGATCCGGAATCGAATACAACCTCTAGCATAAGGTTTTATGCAGGCTATAACTGGTACCAGGATTGGCAGAATGCTCAACAAGGCTCTGGTGCAGCAAGGCCCGATAGTGTGACAGTTGCTCTGGATAAAGCTAGTTATAGCGCAGGCGATATCGCCAATGTCACGATAGTTCCACCCGATGCAGCTGAAGCGCTCGTTATTGTCGAAGGAGATACTCCTTTGTGGATGGAACGCATCAGCTTAAAAAAAGGCACAAACCAAATCGACATACCCATTGATGAAAATTGGCAACATCACAATATTTATATTTCCGTTGTCGCTCTACAAGCAGCCAAAGAGAGCAAAGTTATTACGCCAAAACGGAGTTTTGGTATTGTCCACCTGCCTTTAAATAGAAACAGCAGAAAATTAAATATTGACATTGATATTCCAGAAAAAACACTACCAGAAAAAACTTTGATAGCTAAAGTAAAAATAGCTAGTGCTGCATCCATAGCAAACACTCCCATATACTTAACACTGGCAGCGGTAGACGTTGGTGTATTAAGTATTAGTGATTTTGAAACACCTGATCCTTATCAAGCGTTTTTTGGCCAAAGGAGATATGGTGTTGATGTTAAGGATATGTACCATAAGGTCATAGAGCGTTCTGATACTCAGCAGGCTCGTCTACGATTCGGAGGCGATCAGGATTTACAGCGTGGCGGCGACCAGCCGCAATCAGAAGTCCAAATAGTGTCACTGTTTAGTGGCCTAGTTGAAGTATCAGCAGATGGCTATGCAGAGATTCCTCTTGATCTCCCTGATTTTAATGGCAAGCTTCGCCTAATGGCATTGGCATTTTCAGATGATAGTTTTGGCCATCAAGAAGAAGAGATAACCGTTGCATCACCAATAGTGACTCAAATTGCTATGCCTCGTTTTCTTGCCGCAGGAGATACGTCACACCTTGCCGTTGATATTCATAATTTAACAGATGAAACACATACATTAATCATTAATATGGAGAGTGATGGGCCTGTTCAACTAAACTATTCTCCGCAGGAAATGATCTTAGAAAAAAATAAAAAACAGACGATCACCTACCCAATTAAAGCTATTGATTATCAAGGCCAAGCAAGTATAAAACTTCATGTCAGTGGTGAAAAAATCGAAGATTTTTCACGTCAATGGAAATTGGGGGTTCGCCCACCCTACCCGGCTATGATCACTCAAAAACGGAAGGCCTTGGCTAGGGGAGAAGAATTTACTATCGATGCAAGTCTATTCGCGAATACTTTGCCGGGAACCATGCAAGCTGTTATGTCTGCTTCTCCCGTTGTTGATATGAACATTGAAAATCAATTGCAGCACTTATTAAGCTATCCTTATGGATGCTTGGAACAAACAACATCACGATCATTTCCTTTACTATACGCCAGCAAGGAAAATCAGAGTAAATTTAATATCAAAAATGTCGATCAAAAAACTCGTTTCGAAATGATAGAAAAGGGTTTAACAAGAATTTCATCATTACAACTAGCTAACGGTGGTTTCGGTCTGTGGGACAATCGGTCAAATGAGCAACATTGGCTCACAGCTTATGTTGGTGATTTTCTCGTAACAGCAAAAAATAAAGGCGTTGATGTTCCACAAGAAATGCTAGATAGCACAATGCGACGACTGAAAAGATATCTCAATCGCAATAGTCGCTTCGTCAATGAGCGGTGGAGCCAAAACAGGGATCACTATAACTTTGCTTATAAGGCTTATGCTGCATATGTTTTAGCAAAAGTTAATCAAGCGCCTCTTGGTTCAATGAGAACTCTATACGATAAGTATTCTAAAAATGCTAAATCGGGCTTTTCTCAAGCACAACTTGGTATAGCCCTTTTGAAAATGGGAGATAAAAAGCGCGGCAATGAAGCGATTGAAACGGCTTTGACAAACTTTAACAATGAGCGACGTTATTGGGGGGATTATGGCAGTTCGGTGCGAGACTATGGCATGCTTATCCACCTTCTTATTTCTAACGATGTTTTCGTAAAACAAGCTCAAGAGTTGAGTTTTAAGTTAGCTGAAGAAATACGAAATCGTCGATGGTTTAGTACTCAAGAGCGTACTGCAATGTTTCTGGCTGGTTTAGCCTTGCAAAGAGGTTCAAGCGATGTTTGGCAAGCCCAATTTATAGAGAATATAAATAGCGATATGAATATTACTGAACTCCAGCAGAAGAGTAATTTCAAAAAGCGTTTAAATGAAGATCAAATTAAAAATGGCGTTATGTTCAGATCTAAGAATCAACATACATTATTTATTAATTCAGAGATGCAAAGCTACAGTGCTAGCGCGCCGCCGGAAGAGTTTTCTGGTTTTTCTATATATCGACACTGGTTTAATAGTAAGGGAGAAGAAGTAACACCAAATCAGGTTCAAGTAGGTGATTTATTTCTGGTTCATATAGAAGTTAGTGCTGATAAACGCAGCCCCGATGCTCTTATAGTAGATTTACTGCCAGCTGGATTCGAACTGGAAAATCAAAATCTAGATCACGCGATTAAATTAGAAGACTTTAAGATCGACGGTAAAAGCATTACTAAATTACGTGATAATACAACGATTAAATACCAGGAATACCGTGATGACCGCTACGTAGGTGCAGTAGATATTAGCAGCTACCGATCATCCCACTTATTTTATCTTGTGCGGGCAGTAACGCCTGGAGAATATAAGGTTCCTGTACCGTTTGTGGAGGATATGTATCAACCTGAACGAAGAGCAACAGGTAGTACTCTTAAAAGTATTCGAGTTAAAAACAACTAATCGCAATGGATATTCAATTCACTACTTTTTTTCGAAGTCTATTAAAGGTGGCAAAGCGCCACCTCTATGTAACATCATTACTTGTGTTTTTACTTTTTATTCATGTAGTGGATCGTAATTTTCCTTTGCATATTCCTTATCAAGATAAAATGTTCGCTCGCATCGTAGTTGATGATCAAGGTCGTCCTCTACGTGCATTTGCAGACAAACAAGGTATATGGCGTTACCCAATAGAATTAGAAGAAGTATCTCCCAAATATCTTGAAGCCTTAATCGAGTATGAAGATAAGTGGTTTTGGCATCATCCAGGAATAAATCCTTTTGCGGTATTACGTGCACTTTATCTCAATATAAAGTACGACAAAATTATTTCGGGAGGATCGACGCTATCCATGCAAGTGGCACGCTTGCTACACCCTCACTCTCGCACCTTTACAGGAAAGCTGTACCAGGCTATACGTACACTCCAACTGGAATGGCATTTCAGCAAAAAAGAGATACTGACACTCTATTGCAACATCGCACCCTTTGGCGGAGCAATCGAGGGCGTGCAAGCCGCAAGCTTTACCTACCTTGACAAACCCGCAAGTGAACTGAGCTATGCAGAAGCGGCATTATTAGCCGTGCTGCCACAATCACCAACACGTCTACGGCCAGATCTTAATAATAAATTGGCGGAACTAGCGCGTAATAAAGTGCTTGATAGGATGCAAAGCTACGGCATATGGAGTAGTGATGTCGTCAAAGATGCGAAAATGGAACATGTGAGCGCAACAAGAATTAAATCGGCTCAACATGCACCTTTACTGGCAAGAAGATTAATAAATCAAGCCAATACAGCCTCCAATACTACCACCTCTCCTATTAATATCTCCCCTATTAAGAGTACTATCGACGGCGATCTACAAGCATCGCTTGAAGACTATACTAAGGAATATATTTCACGCCTACCACACAAGACAAGTGCTGCCATATTAGTTGTGGAAAATAAAACAGCAAATGTAAAAGCTTATTTAGGCACTGCTGATTTCGCCAATGATGAGCGCTATGGCCACGTTGATATGGTACAAGCAATACGTTCTCCAGGTTCCACTTTAAAGCCTTTTCTGTATGCTATGGCAATGGATGAGGGTTTGATTCATTCTAAGTCACTACTGGTTGATGTCCCAAGAACATGGGATACCTATAGGCCAGGTAATTTTAATAATACCTTTTCAGGCCCTGTATCTGTTACAGATGCCTTGCAACGTTCTCTCAACCTTCCTGCTATCGATTTATTGAGTCGAGTAGGCCCCAAAAAATTCGTTGCCGCCATGAATCATGCGGGTGTCCAAATAACCCTGCCAGAAAACAAACCTAATCTTGCGACAATTTTAGGTGGTGCGGGAACATCATTGGAGAAGCTTGTCAGTGGTTACCTCGCTTTCGCTAACGGAGGTAAAAGTAGCCAGCTCAATTTTCTACAACAAGCAAATAGTAAAGAGCATCGCAAACAGCGTCATTTTTTTTCCGAGGGCGCAGCTTGGATCGTACAAGATATATTGTCAGGTGTGGCACGACCAGGAAGATTAAATACACTTGCACAAACCCGCAGTGCACATCAGCTGGCATGGAAAACAGGAACCAGTTATGGTTTTAGAGATTCCTGGGCAATTGGGGTAAATAAACGTTATACCATAGGTGTTTGGGTTGGCCGCCCAGATGGAACTCCCATTCCAGGCCACTCAGGTAGAGCAACTGCAGCACCGCTATTGCATACAGTAGCAGACTATTTGTCACAGCCCAAAACTAGTATTAGCAAGCCTCACAGCGTTACACAACACACCATATGCTGGCCTCTGGGGACAGCAGAAAAAGATAACAGCACAAACTTATGCCATAGCAAACATCATGCATGGGTAATTGATGATACAATTCCCCCAACTTGGCATCCCGCAGATTTAGGCGACTGGCAAAATCCTAAATCCAGCTTTTGGATAAGTAGTAAAAGTGGCAAACGCCTTAGTGCTAGTTGTGAGACAGAAAACACTGTAGTGACAACTCAAAAACATTATCGAACAGTAGCTTTATGGCCAAAGGTACTTGATCCATGGTTACCCTACAATTTTAAATATAGCAGCCAAAAGCCACCATTAGATCAACGCTGTTTAGGCAATGAAGTTACAGGTGGTGCACAGATTAGAATAACAGGAACAGAGAATGGCAATAAATACCTTTCTTCTCGGCAGCAACAAAACCTCGCTAAAATCCCCTTAAAAGCTATCGGTGGGGAAGGTAGATACCATTGGTATATTAATGGTAAATACCTTCACAGCAGTAACAAAGGAAATTATTCTTCTTATAGTCTTAACAATCCTGGAAACTATCAGATAGTTGTTATTGATGACCAGGGCAACAGCGATAAGGCAGATATCGAAGTGCTGGAATACTTTTAAAGTTTCTGAGTTCTTCAACGACTAACCGATAAAGCAAGTCGCGTCTATGAAATTAAAAACTAGAAAAAGCCATACCATCAGGTTCTTTTTCCGTGCCAAAGCTATCTATAACTCTTAGTGTTTTAAGGTCGATTACTGAAATTTGATCTGCATTAGTTTGTGCGACATAAGCAACAGGTCTTTCCCCATCTATCTCAATCCCAATGGGGATAGAGCTTTCTTTATGCCTGCCCCATTTTTCATTTCTGCTTATAAAATTGGAGGACAATTTTATTGTCTTTTTTAGTCTGTAAGACTGCGTATCAAAAATTGAAATACTATCGGCATATGCATTTGAAACAAAAGCTAGTTTACTATTTGAATCTAGTGATACGCGAATAGGAAACTCTTGTGCTGGAAATGTTTTAACAATTTCCAATGACTTAGTGTTAATAATTAAAACTTTATTATCACTTCGATTAGATACCCACAACCAACGATCATCCGTACTTAAATCAATCCCTTCTGCACCCCTGCCTATTTCAATTTGCTTAATCACTTTGCCGTTCAGCAGGTCAATAACTGTAACTGCTCCGCCACCAATGCTAGATACATACACACGCTCATTTTTGCTATCCATTGCAAGCATGTGAGAAACCGCTTTATCTGTTTTAATAAACTTCTCAACCTTAGCCTTTTCTACATCCACTATAACAATACCATCCATACCTTCAACTGTAACAATAATGGAACGATTGTCATTCATCCAGGTGGCACCATGAGGCATGGTATATTTACCTAAATCGATAGTTTTAATGACACTCTTTTTTCTAATATCAACCAGCGTCAAGGTATTACCAGGCACGTTTCTATCACCATAATTGGTGACAACTGCAATTTTGCCATTTGGAGATACAGCGACCTCATGGGGTATCTTCCCCGTAGGTAAAGAGGCCTTTTTTTTATACGTTTTAGTATCAAACAAAGTTACGGTATGCCCATTTTTATTGGCTACTAACAGTGTCCCGGCAAAAACTGGAGTGTTGGCAAAAATACTACATACAACAAGAAGGCCAATTAAACTCACATATAATTTAATCATTGAAAACCTAATAATTTAAAATCAGAACACATGTTTTAGCTCCAGTAACATTGAAATTCTAAAAGAGGAGCAATAGTTATTCCTCTTTTAGACAGTTTGTTAATAGGCTCTCTTATCTACAACTTTTTTTCATTTTCAATCCAGCGGTCAATTTTTTCTTCTAGCAATGAAAGAGGTACCGGACCATCTTTTAAAACTTCATCATGGAAGCCACGGATATCGAACTTATCGCCAAGCTCAGCTTTTGCATGTTCGCGCAGCTCTAATATTTTAATCTTACCAATCAAGTACGCCGTTGCTTGTCCAGGGTATACAATATAACGCTCGATAGCCTTAACTGTGTCCTCTGCCGGGTTAGGCGTGTTGTCCTGTAAATATTTAATCGCTTCTTCGCGTGACCATTTTTTAGCATGAATGCCGGTATCGACAACAAGCCTACAAGCACGCCACAACTCCATCGCTAAGCGACCAAAGTCAGAGTAAGGGTCTTGATAAAATCCCATCTCTTTAGGCAGGTATTCAGAATAGAGCCCCCAACCTTCGGTAAAAGCCGTAAACGATACATATTTTTGGAAGTTGGGAATATCTTTTAATTCAACGGTAATCGCTCGTTGCATATGATGTCCTGGAATACCCTCATGGTAGGCTAAGGCCTCCATTTGATATTTCGGCATACTCGACATGCGAAACAAATTGGCATAGTAAATACCCGCTCGACTTCCATCTGCTGACGGCGCTTGATAAAAGGCTTTGCCCGCTGATCGCTCACGAAACGGCTCAACGCGTTTTACCACCATGTCCGCTTTAGGCAATATGCCAAAATATTCGGGTAATTTCTTGCGGATTGTATCAACCAAATTAGTTGCTTCCGTCAAGTACGCATTACGACCATCATCAGTCTCTGGGTAATAAAATTGGTTATCGTCACGCATAAACGCAAAGAAATCTTGCAATTCACCTTTAAATTTTACTTTGGTCATGATGTCTCGCATTTCCTGATGGATGCGAGCCACATTATCTAAACCTAATTGATGCACTTGCTCAGCATTTAGGTCGGTGGTTGTATAAAACTGAAGCAGATAATTGTAATAGTCTTTGCCGTTAGGCAAGCGCCACACTCCATCCCCTTCTGGGGCAATGTCTTGTTGTAATTGCAACTCTTTAATTAATTTTTCATAGGCAGGTTTAACAGAAGACAGCAGTGCAGCTTCTACTTCTGATAGGTACTTTTGTGATACAGAATTATCGAGTGATAAAGCGCTAAGTTTGTTCTTAAAATCTTTTAGTATTGTACTGTCGTCTCCTTTCTCAAAAGGAGCACCTACAATGACATTTTTTGAAGCTTCAAGCATCTGCGGATAAGTCCACTTTGGAGGGAACACACCTAGCTTAGCCCGCAAACGCATTTGTTCAACGACTTGATCAAATAAAACACCGACCTTCTGAACACGAGCAATGTAATCTTTAAGCTCTTGTTCTGAATTCACCCGATGAATATTGATTAGCATACTTGGCACAACAGTATGCCAAGCCCGAAACTGCTGCATTATGTAGTTATTATGGCGAAATTTATCTCCCTTTATTGCTCGGGAAGTATTTAACTGTGCTATTTTTAGACTCAGGGCATCATTACTTGCAAGAGTATTTGCATCAAACTGTTTGAGTTCCTCCAAACGCCGTAGCCAGACCGCTAGCGTCTCATTAGCATAAGCTTCACTGATATTATCCCACTTGTCATAGCCTATTTTCTCACCTCTGTATGAGGCAAACAAAGGCGAACGCTGCATATCTTCCAAGTCCATCGCTTGTAAGTAGTCTTTCAGCTCTTGAGACTGGGCTTTTATCGATGAGGCCTCAGCCTGTTGCTGTGCAGGTACTTGTGTACTTGGTTGGGAGGCTTGATCAGACTTAGTGCAAGCAGTGAGAAGTATACAAGAGCTGAAGGCCATCACCAGTAAGCGACGGCTATAATTTAATGGGATCATATGGATAGTGTCCTCTGAATCGTCGAAATCAAAGCGTTTTGCGCTTTTACATTACAGAGGATAATGAAACCTGCCACTAAAACCAACATTTATTGGTCAAATGGTTTACTTACATCCTCGAACTCGCAACCGATTAAATAAAAATTAAGAATGACTTGTCGAATCTTTTCGCCTATTGTTGTCCTACAAGCCCCGGAGCTCTCCTTAGCATTTCAACATGTGGGATACCGTCTTCATCATAAGGCTCAGATACACTAACAAAACTAAAAGCTGCGTAAAATTGATGTAAATGAGATTGAGCAGAAATTCGTACATGCTGATGGGGATACTTTTGATCAATATATAGCAGCGCTCTTTCAAGTAGCTGTTTGCCAAGGCCTGTGCCTCTAGCCTCCTGCGTGGTGAGAACTCGTCCAATTGATGGCTCAGCATATTTGTGCCCAGGGAAAACTACACGCAGATATGCCATCAGGGTCTTCTCAGCTTTCTCCAATTCACTTTCTCGACTTTTTTTTTGCCAAGCACAAAGATGCCAAGCATATTGATCTATGCTATCCATATCTTGATAGACACAGTTTTGCTCCACAACAAAAACATCTTGTCGTGCTTTCAATATGCGATACATATCAAAAGTAGAAATTTCATCTAAATAGCTTCCGCTCCAGTCAATCATCCCATCACTCACTTTTTACATTTTCTTATCTATTAGTCTGGCAGGAATCAACTAATATTGAATTCTTAGTAATTACTTATGTGGTTAACACCTACAAAATCGACAGAATCGCTAGCACGCTCTTATTTTTAGATTTAAATAAATGGGGTTTAAAAATCACAAAGTAGCAATTCGGAAAAATTTAGTTATTTACCATAATTAATATATGCAAAAAAGGCTATGCATATAAAGTAATACGCAAACTTATCCAAACACGTATTTTTTACACTCCCACAACAGTAGAGAAGTTTGGGCTGTACATTGTTGAGCAAAAGCTTTCCGCATCAGCACCTTTATTTCGCAGAAAAACTCCAGGGTGTCTTTTTGCTAAGTCAGCAGTGTGTGCAGCAAACTTATAAGCGATTAAATCTTCTTTGATGGTAGCTTTATCACTAGAAACTAATCGTTTTTGCGGTATCGTGTAGCACAATACAGAGCAGCCATACCATGCAATCATAGCTGCTCCCATATTGTCATTAGGTTGATAGTCAGATGGAACAATGTTGGCGGCCATCGGACCATATGAATAAAAAGGGCTTTGCTGATAAAACTTTAAGTACTTATCTATATTTTGTTTTAATTTAATCATTTCTATATGATCGGGACCTTCTACCATTACTTGAACATCTTGAGCCCAAGCATTTTTTGTTAAAGCACCCAAATTTATCAGCTCATCAGTAAGCAAGTCATCGGTGCCACTGGATGTCGGGTCAAGGCGAGTACAACATCCAAGAGAAATGCTAACGTCGTACGCTTTAGCAATATTACAAATTTCGTCAAAGTGCGTATAAAGAAAATTCTCTTGTTGATGTTCAACGCACCACTTGGCGAGAATAGAGCCTCCGCGAGGTGTATCTGCAGTTTCCCTCTCTAACACAGCATGAGCCTTGGCTAAACGCATACCGGCATTAATAGAGAAATAGTCTATACCTTGTTCAGCTTGTTCAATAAGTGTCTCTTGGAAAATATCCCATGTTAAGTCTTTAATAACGCCGTTAACTTTCTCTAGCGCTTGATAGATGGGCGTCGTCCCCACAGGCACCGAAGAATTACGAATAACATAATCACGAATCGCATCAGCATCTGGCCCTACCGAAAAATCCATTACCATATCAGCCCCCCAGCGGGTTGACCAAATTAACTTTTCCAAAGTCTCTTCAATATTGCCAGATTCACATGAGCCAACGATATCTGCATTTATTTTAACTAAAAAGTTTCGACCTACTATCATTGGCTCAAGTTCGGAGTGATTAATATTTGCGGGGATAATTGCACGCCCTTGCGCAACTTCTCGACGCACAAAATCAGGGGTAATAAGTTTTAAAGGTTTAGAGACTTGCTTTTTTTCTATCCGCTCAGATGTGTCATTATCCTCTTTAGCATACTTAGCTATTTCATGGTTGAGCTTGTTACGAAGCTGATTTTCGCGAATGGCAATATACTCCATCTCAGGAGTAATTATCCCTCGCCTGGCATAGTGTAATTGAGTGATATTTCGCCCTGGCCTTGCACGCATGGGGCATCTTTGCAATCGGGAGTTGTAAAACTTCGATCTCTCACCGTGTGCATCGACTTTACTAGCAGTGTTACGATTTTTGCAAGTACGATATTGCTCAGCATCGTCACGGGTTAAAATCCAACTAGAACGAACATCATTGAGGCCTCGATGAATGTCAATCTCGACTTTGGCATCAGTATATGGCCCTGAGGCATCGTAAACAGTTAGAGAGGCGCCATCTTTTACGCTAATTTCACGCATGGGAACCTGTAGGATAAGCCCATCATGAAGGACTTCTGGGACATAGATCTTTTTACTATTTGAAAGAGGCCCAGAGGATATAACATCACAGGCTACACTTTGCAACTGGTCAGACATAAGAACTTCACCCATACCCACTACCGCAAAAGAAATAAGAATCATCGGACGCAGATAGCCAAAACCACATTTGGATTATCAACATCTCATAAGCAAAACATATTAAGGTCAACTAGCGGAATTAGCCTGCCGTGCTAATTGCACTATAATCCCGACGATCTTCGTATTGACAATAACCAAAGCCTGTTAACAGGAACATAGAGATGCTGATATCGCATCAAAAGACTCTAAAAACACGCTGGCGATCATACGACTACTTCATTAATTTCGGGGCACATCCAGGTAAGTAACCGATTATAAAAGAGGGATCTGATTAGTGTAAAGAGGGGTGAAACCAAAACATTCTATGCCGCACATATAACACCACTTGATTGATCTTTATCATCATAAACAGCGGAAGAGAAATTTTACCAACATCACTTTTAGTGCGCCAAAGAAGAGCATTTAAACGAAATTTTCAAAAAATAATATGTACATTATTTTTCTTTAATAATTAATTTTTACAATACGCTATATCTCTGTATTTCCGCGAACTTTACAGATTTTATATGTAGAAAAATAAATGTAAAAACGTGAACTACAAAAATAACTTAGCTATAACTCTGAGAATTCAATCTTAGAAGCTCAAAGCAAAACTCAAAATCAAAGCTGATCCGTTTTTACTATTAATTATCACAGCCTAATTATCACAGCCGGTAACTATCACAACCAGCGCAATAAAATCATACATAATGGCATTTACTAAAAAGTAAAGGAACAACAGCACAGTGCCGGGGCATGTTAAATTTGGCGATGTAAAAGCATACCTTATATAACAATATTGCATGTTCTTTATTACTATTAGCAATTACCAATATCTAATCAACATCTTACTTATCAGCTAGCGTCACCTATTTATTTTATCCCGTTTAAAAGTCTACAGTTTCACAATACATCCGCCCCTCTCTCATCATAAGACTCCCTCGCTCAAAACTACGAAGACTTTGCCTGTACTGAGAATAGATATTTACTCCAATGAGTTTTACATCAAACTTTCGCTAAAGTTGTGCAACTGTTCATCAAATTTGAATACATCTAACTTTTCATCAAAACCTGATAAGAAGTTAAAGCCTCTATTTAAATATAATAACGCTTCGACATTACTTTTTTGCTCTCGCTCGTTTATTTACTCCCGTTATCAATAGCATTCTCCCCAAAGAAAGCTACCCAAAAAATCGCTTTTATCGTTTACCATCTAAGGCATAAGGCAGCCAAAGCTTGAAACTCGCCTCAGCCACAATGGAGGCTTTACTCTCTTTAAACCCTTTGATTGTTATTCACAAAGTCATGCTCTTTACTTTTATAAAAATTATCACCAGAGGCTGTTGCTACTAATTCCTCCTATACTCTTGGCAATCGTTTATGTAGAATGCGACCTCCTTTCGATGTGCCACAAAACAGCACTAATAATGTACAAGTGCTGCTCTTCCTGATTTCTAGATAACGATGGGTTTCATCAAATTTAAAACAACTGAGACAAGACTATCTCAATGTCTGTATTAATGGGTTAATTATGCTCCTACATTCCACAAAACAAGACTGGCTAGGTAATATTAAAGGTGACGTACTAGCAGGACTAGTCGTCGCTCTGGCTCTTATACCAGAGGCTATAGCCTTCTCCATCATTGCTGGTGTCGATCCCAAAGTGGGCTTGTATGCCTCTTTTTGTATTGCGGTAGTCACTGCCTTCGTCGGTGGCCGCCCAGGCATGATATCTGCTGCTACTGGAGCGATGGCCCTACTAATGGTGACCCTGGTAAAAGAACATGGCCTGCAATACTTACTGGCGGCAAGCTTGCTAACAGGAATCTTGCAGATTGCGATGGGGTATTTAAAGCTGGGAAGCCTTATGAGTTTTGTTTCTCGCTCTGTGGTTACCGGCTTTGTTAATGCTCTAGCTATTTTGATCTTTATGGCACAGTTGCCAGAACTGACTAATGTTAGCTGGCAAGTCTACGCTATGACAGCAGCGGGCTTGGGCATCATCTACTTGTTCCCATATATACCTATGGTGGGAAAACTAGTGCCTTCACCACTGGTATGCATACTACTACTCACTGCAGTTGCAATTTCTCTAGGAATGGACATACGCACTGTTGGTGATATGGGAGAATTACCTGACACACTGCCAATATTTTTGTGGCCAGATGTCCCTTTAAACTTGAACACGCTGGAAATTATATTTCCCTATGCAGCTGCGATGGCTGTGGTAGGCTTATTAGAATCGTTGATGACAGCTACCATTGTCGACGATTTAACAGATACTCCCAGTGATAAAAACCGTGAATGTAAAGGTCAAGGTATCGCCAATATTGGCGCCGGACTCTTAGGTGGAATGGCTGGCTGCGCCATGATCGGTCAATCCGTCATCAATGTAAAATCCGGTGGACGCGGACGCCTCTCTACCTTTATTGCTGGCAGCGTGCTACTGATACTGGTGGTATTTCTCAACGACTGGGTAGCCCAAATACCCATGGCAGCATTAGTCGCAGTTATGATTATGGTGTCAATTGGAACCTTTGATTGGAGCTCGATACAAAACCTCAAAAAATACCCACTGTCCACTAATATTGTGATGCTATCTACTGTCGTAGTGGTGGTATGGAGCCATAACCTAGCTTACGGCGTTTTTGTCGGGGTTCTGCTGGCTTCTCTTTTCTTTGCGAACAAAATCAGTCACTTTATGTATGTAGAGAGCGATTTAGATGAAGAGAAAAGTATTCGTAGCTATCGCGTTCATGGCCAGATATTTTTCAATTCTTCAGATCGTTTCTTGCAAATGTTCGATTTCAAAGAAGCAGTCTCAAAAGTTGTTATCGATCTTCATTTGGCGCACTTTTGGGATATTTCAGCAGTACACGCTTTGGACACAGCTGTGATAAAGTTCCGTCGGGAAGGAGCCGAAGTAGCCATTATTGGACTCAATGACGCCAGTGAAACCATTGTTGACCGCTTTGGTGTACACGATAAACCAGAAGAAATAGAAAAAGTACTCGGAGGCCACTAGTGAGTAGTGACAATGTAGTTTTATCATGTATCGAGGGTTCTAAAGTTAGCGAAGCTGTATGTGATTATTCCAGTTGGATAGCGACAAGTGTTAAGGCTCCGCTCAAGCTATTACATACTATTCAACACCATACGACTCCTTCGGTTACGGATTACTCTGGCGCCATAGGCTTGGGGAGTCGAGAGGGACTTCTCAATGAATTGACTGAGGCCGAGCAAAATCGCAGCCGACTCATGGTAGAGAAAGGGCAACTGATGCTCAATAACGCGAAAGCTAGAGCAATAGAGGACGGAGTAGAAGCGCCAGAGACCTGCCAACGCCATGGTAGTCTGGTCGAAGCACTTATTGACTTAGAAGATAAAATCAGAGTGCTGGTGCTCGGTGTTCCGGCGGAACCACGGGAACAACATAGTGAAATAGGTACTCAGCTTGAGTCTGTTATTCGTGCCTTGCACAAGCCAATTCTTGTGGTCAAAGGCGAATATACGCAGCCCAAGAAAGTGATGTTAGCATACGACGGCAGCCCAGCATGTAAAAAAGCTCTGGAGATGGTTGCATCCAGTCCTTTATTCAAAGGTTTACCCTGTCATATCGTACATGTTGGCGACAACAATCAAGATCTTCTAAATGATGCCGCCGAAACACTGAAACAAGCAGGGATTGAAACTCAGACAGCGCAGCTCAACGGTAAAATAGAAGAAGTTCTAGTTAGCTACCAGAAAGATAATGATATTGACCTTATGCTAATGGGTGCATTTAGTCATAACCGTATTCGTGATTTTTTACTAGGCAGCTTTACCGCCAAAATGCTTCATCAAACAAATAAGCCGCTACTTTTGTTGCGTTAACTATTCTCGTAACGCTGGATTATTGAAGGCCAAATTAGCATTAGAAAATACTGCTCGACATTAGATTAATAGAGCTGTCCTAATGTTAAAAAGGCCTTAATTATAACAAAATGTCACAAATTTAATTTGACAAACATAATTACAGCGCATATATTTTGTATATACATTGCATTTACATCAATGTAGAGGGCTGTTGGTTTAGCCTTCAAAACGCCGTGAACATATCACAGTAAACTTGAAGATAATTCGTATGGCTGGGAAAAAACAGCGAAAAAAAGCGCCAAAAAAGGATAGTCAATTGATTATTCGTATTAATGGTGAGGAGAGAGATCAGTTCATTACATTATGCGAAGAACTGGACACAAGCGCTGCTCGGGAAATACGAAAGTTTGTTCGTGATTTCTTAGAGCAACATCAAAACGATGATTGAAGGCGGCGTGAACCGCGTAACGCGTAATTTATATCGAACGTAATTTATATCAAAATAGTTTGGAGATAACACATGTCTAAAGCATCAAAAAAAGTAGCATCCATTAAAAAAGAAATCAAAGCACGTAAAACTAAAATTGCTAAGCAAGAAGGCAAGCTAAAAAAACTGAAAAAAGCACTGAAGAAAGCAGCTTAATTTCAATAGCACTTATTTGAGCTATAGATAAAAGGGGCGTAACTTTTGAGTGTGCTAGCATTCAACGGTTACGCCTCTTTTGTTAAGTGTAGTAACCCCGATGAGATCCATCAAAGCCTATCATTGGTACTCCCCCTTATCAAAAGTACATTAGTTCCCTTCTCCACCCGAAATCTCTCTATCTAAAACCTCTCTACCTAAAAAGTATAACCGAGTTTCTGCATCGAACACACGCAAAGGCAAATATAATGTCTACTTTAGTGATAATAAAGCTTGTCCAATTTATCTAACCTGGGTTACTTTTCACTACCAAACGACTGTTTAAAAAAATATCGCTTTAACGGATATTCCTATGCATACACTTTCCTTTTATCTGATCATTGCCTTGGCATTTTTACCTCTAACTACAAAAGCGCAAAGCATCCGAGCCACCGATTCAAAATATATAAAGATTGGCAAAATGCTCGATGTACAGTCGGGGAAATGGATGCATAACCAAATCCTTGAAGTTAACAACGAAAGAATAGTATCTATCTCTGATAAGGGCTTTGTTCCACCAAAAGCTGAAGCGATAGATCTTTCTAACTACTATGTATTACCTGGTCTTATAGACCTCCATGTTCACCTCACAAGTAGCTCACAATTACACGGCTACAAGCGGCTATCACGCTCTATACCGCGAGCAGCAATTTTCGGTGTTAATAGTGCACAGCGAACACTCAAAGCCGGCTTTACAACAGTAAGGAATCTCGGTGCTGCAGGCTTTGCCGATGTAGCACTGCGCGATGCCATCAATGAAGGAGAAGTTTCCGGTCCGCGTATGCGCGTCGCTGGCAGAATGGTATGTATAACAGGCGGTCATTGCGACGGAGGGCTCTTGGCCCCTCACTATCAAAACCGCTCACCCAGCAGCGCAAACGGCCCTTGGGAAGCAAGGAAAGCCGTGCGTGAGAACATTAAATACGGTGCGGATGTTATCAAATTTGCAGCTTCAGGCGGAGTGCTTTCAAAAGGAACGAGCATCAACTCTAGCCAGTTTAGTATCGAGGAAATGAAAGCTATTGTTGAAGAAGCTCACGATCGAGGCAGGATTGTCGCAGCCCATGCACATAGCAGAAACGGCATTAAGCGAGCGATCAAAGCTGGTGTAAATTCTATTGAGCATGCGAGTTTGATTGATGACGAAGGGATTCGTTTGGCAAAAAAACACGGCACGACATTAGTCATGGATATCTATGTTAGCGACTATATCCTTTCAGAAGGCAGGAAAGCTGGGATTCTGGAAGCATCATTAGCAAAAGAACGTCAGGTAGGTAAGACCCAGCGTTTAAATTTTAACAAGGCTGTTAAAGCGGGGGTAAAACTAGCATTTGGTTCAGACGCTGGAGTTTATCCTCACGGTCTTAACGCAAGACAGTTTAAATATATGGTGGATTGGGGTATGTCAGAGCTAGAGGCGATTCAAGCTGCAACCATACATGCAGCAGAACTCTTGGCTTGGAAAAATTCAAATAATGAGTTAAATGTAGGTGAAATCCGTGTAGGGCGTTTTGCAGACCTTATTGCTGTGAAATCTGACCCTCTCAAAGAGATTCAAGTATTAGAAAGCATCGATATTGTTGTTAAAGGCGGTAAGCTGGTTGAATGAAACGAGGTTTCTATTCAAAAGATAATACATAAGAGATGATGAGTAGGAGATGATAATGATAAGAGATGATAAGGCTTTAACATCTTATCATCTCTTTCTTATCATTTTTGTGGCACGTTCTATACGGCCACTTTTATGATGATATAAGTAATTTTAGTCAGGTAAAAGTTTTAGTTAAAAACCAATTAACTTTTAACTTAAATTATATAGCAACGATATTTTCAGCTTGAGGGCCCTTCTGGCCATCAACGATAGTAAATTCAACTTGCTGACCTTCAGCCAAAGTTTTGAAACCTGTGCTTACAATCGCACTAAAGTGCGCAAAAACATCTGGGCCAGACTTTTGCTCGATAAAACCAAACCCTTTAGATTCATTGAACCACTTTACGGTTCCAGTAACTTTTTCAGACATGAGTAGATCCTATATTTTTTTATAAAAGTAAATTAGCCAATAAAGGCAAAAGTAGCAGAAAAACAGACTGGAACTTACAAACTACAAGACGAGATCAAAAACAACATTTCGAAACGGGAGAACATAAATAATAGACTTTCTTTCTTGCCGGGCCTCAGTTTATAGATATCAATAAGAATGTCAATAATACTCAAACCCTCGGATAATTGGCGATATCACCATAAAAAACCAATAAATGCGCCAAATGTCAATAAAAGACGCTATGAGCTGCAGAGGCAATAGGTTAGATCTTTATTCATTAATAAGACGCCCTATTTTAGCGCGCATGGGTATACGAATTCATAAATATTTAACATCAAGATGCCTGAATATAAGCCTCTATGGAGCATCGCTTCATAGATGTACTTAAGAGTTAAAGTAGTGCATTGTACTTGAAGAGTATGACAAACAAATATCCAGCCATAACTTTTCCCATTAATACATAATCACAAATAACTTGTGTAATGTGAGAGCTCACAGCCACGCACGAACAATACATACTTTATAAGGGTTCTCTATATTAGAGCTAATAGAATCTAGCTTTCCTAATACTAAAGTATTAGATAGAAAACATGCCAGCGGCTTTTTTGAAAAATCTAATGCGGCCTAATCGTTAACATGATAAACAAGCCGTATGTTGAAAAACCAGAAGTAATAATAAGTTACCAAAGACTTATCTATATAAGAGTACCTAGAAAATTAAATATACAAAATAGAAATATAAAAAATTATTTTTTATTTCATTTGAAAAATTAAAAGCGACTGTAGGCACTTTTCTACCTATATTCTCTATGATACTTCCTAACGAAAAAGAACTTTAGGTGCCACCCGCTTGTTCTTAGTGAGGTTCTACCGATCTTCATCGTCACAGATAAAGTGGCAGGGAATATTCAATTTTCCTTTTGATATTGAAGGTCTAACCACGCCTCTGTGCATGATGGTTACAGTAATATTACCAATATCAAAAATGCACTCAAAATAACCGACGGTATTACAGGTGTTAATGGTGATCCAACCTGTGTATCTATTAACTTGTTTGGTGGATTCGACACACTTACTCCAGAGCAAGCCGCTTACGTCAGAGTTATTGCTTTACAATAACAAAAATATGAACAAGCGATAGGAACTGTCTGAGTTACACCCCCATCGAAGCCAAAAAACTTCCAACAGTCAGTAACTCTTTATCACTCATCGCTAGTCTTCAAGTTTGAAACTCGCTCCCGGCAGCTGTAAAGGTGGGGCTGGTGGCAACCTATTACCGATATCAGGTAGCTATAACGTAGATGATTTTTTCTTCGAAGCTAATCTACCCCTTATTGAAGACGTTCCATTGGCAGAGTCCTTGATTGTGGGCTTTGCATACAGGAAAGCTGATTACAATATTCCAGGCTCGAACGATACTTGGAACGTCCCCCTGAATTGGCACCCTATTGATGATCGTTTGCGAGAACCATGTATTTCTAATGGGATGACAGACGCTCGATTAGGTGCAGTTCGAAACGGTATATCCCGCCAGGTGAATGTATTTAACGGTGCAAATGCTAGCGCACTGCCAACACTAGAAGGAGCCGATACTTTTACTGCTGGTTTTGTATGGACATCAGAATTTGGCTCAACACCACCACATTTAAATGTTGATTACTATGATATCGAAATTACTGATGTGATTAGCGAGTTCTCGGTACAAAAAATTCTTGATCGCTGTTACTAGTCAGGCATTATCTTGATTGTACCTAAATACGTTTCTACGGCATACCTTGCACATCCGATCTCAGATCTGCGCTGGGTGCAACATATAACATAGAGGAACAACACGCATAATACTCATACCTAAATTTTTTTCGTCGGCAAGTATTATAATAGACGCCAGCAGACTCACAACGAAGGATGGAATATCGCTATTTAAGATATTTTGTCTCAAAAAATATAGAAGAGAAACTACTTATAAGATGGGGCCATAGAATCTAAATTAGCGTTTTTCAATCCTGAAAATAAACGGATACTTAAATTCACTAATCTCTTAGTTACATCCGGCAAAAGCTTTCAAAGTTCTATTTTAAAAACGAAAAAAAAAAAGAAAACGATTAAACCTTGAGATTATTTTTTTAATTTTCTCACAAAAAATAATGTTGGCAGAATTAGTTCCTTTACTCTAAAGAACCGTCCAGCTAGCATCAAGCTGTTTATATAGTCACTTCACGATTAAAATTTACTTTTTATTTTAAAATTACTTACTTTCATTCGCACACTAAATGCTAGAAATACCTTAATAAAGAGGGGTAAAAATGCCCAAACTAACAAAGTTCTTTAAAAAAAAACCACTAGTTAGAAAATTAAGTCCTTATCTTATAGCTTCATGTTTTCTTGGTTATTCCTTTTTAACAGCCGCAGTGGAAATTCCAGGAAAGATACAGGCAGAAAATTATAATCGTTTTTTTGATACTACACCCGGCAATGCAGGCGGGAAATTTAAAAACCAAGATGTAGATATACAGAACACTTCAGACTCTAGTGGCGGCTATAATGTTGGCTGGACAGATTCTGGAGAGTGGCTGGAGTATGATATAACTGTACGTAAAACGACAGAATATACAGTAGATTTTCGAGTTGCATCGGCTCCAGGTGGTGGGCTGTTAACACTAGAAATAGATGGTCTCGATATTGGTAAAAACTTAACAATTGATAGAACCGGCGGCTGGCAAAAATGGAAAAATTCAAGTCTAGATCTAGGTCGACTAACCCGGGGAAATCATAAGCTTCGCATCAATATTCAAAGTGGTGATTTTAATTTAAACTGGTTTGATATACGTGAAAAAGGCAGCAATAGTACTAGTTGCAACGGCACACCTAAAATAGGAGACCCTGGATGGATTTACGATGATAGCCGTGGGGACTCTCGACACTCTCAAATAAAAAAATGGACTGAAGCCGGTGTTAGAGGTGGCATTCCATGTGAAGGAGAATTAAGAGTAGTAGAAACAATAGCTCCAGGACAGAATATTGAAAGTGCTATTAATCGAGCATCACAAAAAGGTGGCGGTGTAGTATTACTAAAAAGAGGTACGTATAAAGTCGAATCGACTATTAGAATGAAAAGTAATGTTGTGCTGCGAGGGGAAAGTAGAAAAGACACTCGACTAGAAGTTAATATGCGTAACTCCTGGAATACAAATCCTAGGAAAACATTTGCGATATCAATGGATGATGTGAAAAGTGCTGGAGTTGAAAACCTAACATTGTTTTATTCTGTCCCCGGCTATGAACCGTTAGACCATAACAATTTTGGAGAAAAAAATACTTCATCTCCTTGGCCCTGGATAAACGACGTTAAGATTAGACGAGGTGATCGAAATAAAAAAACCATTTCAGATAAAAATTTGTATGTAGGCTTTATAAAGTTTAGTGATAGTCATGATTCGTGGATTCAAAATACGGATCTGCTAGAAGCCGGAACCGATCCCATTCATGTCGATAACAAATCCAGCCACCTTACATTGCGAGGTAACAATGTTTATCGTTGTTATAACAAAGGTGGTGGTGGCAATTGTTACTACCGCATTGATGGCGATTATGTTCTAGTAAGTAACGAAAATGTTCGAAAGATACGCCATCTTTCAATACAACTGGGTGGCGAATACAATGTAGTCTTCCAGAACAAGCTTGAAGTCGATATTAACTTCCACAACGGTGATGACGGCAATAACTTGGTCGAAAAAAATAGCATACAGCTCCCTTTTGTACATCACTGGCATGTTATCGAAACGGGTGGAGCATCATATGGCCATCGTCCTCCGGGAAAAAATAATGTCATTTTTAATAATCAGGCGAAGCACGATCGCAATGAGAAACAAAATATTAGCAATAGTAATGCAGTGTATACACTAAGAGGCTATCAAGATATTAGAAGAACAGGACCGAGGCCAGCAAACGGAACATTTTATCCATTAAAGAGGAAGTAAACGCGTAATTCGTATTTAGGGCCTACCAACAGGCCCTAATATATGAAAATAATGGATTAATTAGTCAAGCCCTAACTCATTCATCATTTGCAACAGCACACCATTTGTCCAACCAAAACCGTGTTGGACAACATATTCGCCGCCTTCTGCTGAAACGCCAATTTCTTCAACGTTGTATTTTTCTGCTAGCTGTCCTGTTTTGTTATATACATACAAATTGTTATCGACCCAACGCTTCGCACCCTCTTGCGCCTGTTTATCAAAGCCGTAGTTACAAAGGCCTCGATATACTATCCACTGTAGGGGGGCCCAACCATTGGGCGCGTCCCACTGCTGGCCAGTATAATTCAAAGTGGTGACCCAACCGCCAGATTTTAAAAAGAATTTCTCAAGTTTTTCTGAGCATAGTGCCGCTTGTTCAGATGATGCAATACGGAAGAACAGAGGGAAAATAGAAGCTAATGAAAGTGCAGAACTATGTTTAAAATCCGGCAACACTATATCGCAAAAAAAGTTTATGCTGCTATCAAAAAATAGTTCCTGAATATTTTTCCTGCGAATAGTTGCTCTTTTACTTAACTTCTGACTAAGTATAAGATCCCCAGACATTTTATATGCTTGTGCCAAGGTATCTTCAACAAAATAAAGAAGAGAGTTTAAATCAACCGGCACGATATCCGAGGTTCGAATACTCTCAATATTTTTATAGTTAGAAAACCAACGAGAAGTAAAATCCCAGCCAGACTCACAAGCTGCGCGAATATCCCGATACATTTTGTCTGGATTACGAGCTGAGATATTAACAAGTTCCAAGTCTTCAAAATAACTTTCCTGTCTGGGTTTATCAGAATCATCCCAATAACGGTTTAAAAAGCCTTCGCCTACTTTTATTACACGCCGACAACTATCGCCATCTTTTTCTAAGGAATCACAACCATCCATCCAAAATGCATATTCTTTCTCTAACTGAGTAAGATACTTAATATAAACAGACGGATCATCTTTTTTGTCTGCCAGCAACTTTATCATCAAAGCAAAGAATGGTGGTTGCGAACGGCTGCAAAAATAGCTGCGATTTCCATTGGGGATAAAGCCTAACTTATCAATTAAATAGGCAAAATTTTCAACCATAGATTCAAGCATGTCAATTCGCCCAGAAGCGGCTTGGCCAAGCATGGTAAAATAACTATCCCAGTAATAAATTTCCCTAAATCGTCCACCCGGCACAATATAAGGCTTAGGTAACGGAATTAAAGATATGTCACTACTTACACTATCTGCTTGTCTAGACAAGACGTCCCAAAGGGATTCGATATGTTCCCTCACAGGCTTTTTTGCATCTTCGGAATATGAAGAACCTTCTTGTTCAGGAAAATCGAAATGTGTGACGACAAAGTTTTTTAGATCAAAATCATCACGTTGACAGCTAGCTTCATAAGAAGCCAAGATTGTCGCCGGTTCACTTTTAGGTATAGCATCAACAAATTGCTTAGAGTCTTTAAATAAGCGTTTGCCTTGCACCTCTTCAAACAGGCGGCCATATATTTTGTCAGGTGTTTCAATCTTATACATTGTTGTCCTCTGCCACAGCTATAGACAGTAGAGTGAATTTTATAACTTCTACAATTGCAAGCTATAGGGTGGCGTCTAGTAATTTATATTGTAATTTTTTTAAACATCGAGTGCTTGGAGCGCTCGATTCGACTCTAATTTATCAGTTTGCTTTTTAAATAAATGCAGAGCCACTAAAATTATCGTAATTGGAATGAGGGAGCAATAAAAAGCAACCGTGCCTCCAAAATGTTCAAACAAAGTACCGGTAATGATAGACCCTGTAGTCCCCCCTAGTGCAGAAGAGACAACAATAAGGCCAGCCATCGAAGCATGATCATGCTTCGGCAAAGCAGATAAAATAACTGAATTTATAGCCGGGTATATTGGCGCAATAAAAAATCCAATTAAAGGAAAAACGAATGCGACCAAGGGCGCACTGAACCAGCTATCTATTTGCGTGGCACCGGCTTGTGTTGCGTCAATGTTTTTTGCTAAAGGTAATGCCATCAATACTAAGCAAGTGGCAAAAATTAAACTAACAACTATTATTCGATACCAGTCAACTTTCTTAAATATAAAACCAGCCACAAAGCGACCAAGCGCAGTAGAGGCAGCAAGTATACTTGCCATTTGGATACTAAGTGTCGTAGATAAATTTAGGATTTTGCTATTAAATGTCGGTAACCATGACATAATACTTTGTTCGATTAACACATATAGAAAAGCGCAAACGATAAAAATTAACACCAACGGGCGATATGCCAGGCGCAACATACTAATAAAATCACTACTTGCAGAAATGCTATCTTCGTTTGCAACATTTTTTGTAACACTGGATTCATCCAAAGGGGCAAAAAATAGTAGTACAAATGCCAGAAAAGCAAAACCAGCTAAAACATAGTAAACATTCAGCCATACTAGCGAACCAGGATTGGCATCATCGATAAAACGACTGAAAATATAATTACCAGAGAGAACTCCTATCATAAAAAATGACTCAATGAAATTCATTAAGCTGACATGTTCTCGACTACTATTCGTTACCAGACCTATAGTGGCAAAGATAGAAACTTTAACAAGAGCAAAGCTAAAACCTATGGCTGCGAACATCAACTTGTTCATCCAAAATGCAGGCACTTGAGGCGCAAGTAAACACATAATACACACCAAGCCCAAGGCGATGAGCATAGCCCTTTTATAACCAATACGGGTAATAAATGAAGCCACTAGAAAGCATGTGCCTGCGATGCTCAAGTCTTTAAATGCTTCTAGAATACCAGCTGCAGACTCACTAATCGCAAAACTATTCTGCACCTGTAAAATAACAGTACCAACACTATTTAGTAATATTGCGAAAATCCAATAGTTGATAAATAGTGAAAGTCTGATACTCCAGAATTTCATACACACACCCCATCAATTAATATACTTATTATTGTTTTACTTTAGGTTCTCACTGCGTAATCAGCGTTAGAGTCCACTCTCTAATGACTCTCTAGAATAACTAACTTTCTTTGCCGGTGCTCGCTCAAGTACTAACCGTCGTTGTGCAAGAGGCTTAGGATATCGCGTTAGCCACACTTCAGACTTAATATTAGAGACTTCATCGTTGGCCAGTAAAATCACATCCATAGGTTTTCCCTTCCAGCTAGAGTGTAGTGGAACATAATACGTATAATTACCATCCACAGGCTTTACCTGCAACTCCCAAGTGTTTGCGGGGTAGGATGGCGCTCTATCTGATGCACCAATTAACTCAATCTTTGCCTTTCCATCTTGTTCACCATGAACACGCATAGCGGCATATACTGACTCGTTGCCGACTTTACCTGGAACAGTAATCGCTAAATAGGCTCCCTCAGTAACCTCGTCAATTACTAGACGTTTTTGCCAAGCTTTGGAAAACTTCATGTTTTTATAGTGACCAAATAAATTAGATGCTCGCCATTTTTTCCTATCGATCATTTTATTTTGATAAGCAGCACGAACTTCACTCAGCCAAGCAGGGGCCTCTAAAATTCGTAGATAGCGTACCGGAAACCCTTGATAAGGCATGCTAATGCGCATCGAGGGTTGAGCAATAAAAGTAACGCTTGTCCATGTTTTTAAGTCTGCAGAAACTTCAGCAACGATACCTTCTCCCGTTTTTAGCGGCTGTATAGATTCCTCGTCTCGGCTTTCTAATGTTATAAAATCAACTTTATTAACTTTTCCCATATCAAGCCTAAATGCTCCGCCATTAACTGTTGCATCCGGGTCTGTATTCCATTGATATTGCCAGCGCTGCATTCTAAAAAAAGCTGTCTCAGGATTATCGTCAAATAAGTTACGATCCCAGATCCCTCTATCGGTAAAAAGTGCTTGAGTAAAAAAAGCATCTCTCGCTTTATTAACCACATTGATCTTGCTATCACCGGAGCGAGCCAACGCTCTTACTTCAAGAGCATTATTATCACTGGAGAAAACAGTAGTTTCGTATAAAGCTTCGGCATCTTTGGGATAGTCACTGCGCTGTAAACGCCCTAAATAGCGGTAAGTATCATTATGTAAGGCTTTTCCAGGAAAGCTTAGAGGCAGAGTCTGGTCTTTCTTTAATAGATCGTCAGCTGAATGATTATCCAGTTTGGCAGACACAAAACCTTCGGTACCCGTCAAAAATATATCTGTTGTTTCGCCGGGTCTGCCTGTCAGTAATACTTCCACTGGTTTTCCAGGTATATCACGCAACACTTGATAAGTTATTCCATTTACCCCGATATCACTTTTGGCCAAATTACTTATATTGGCCACACGGATTAAAGCACTGCGAAAAGGCTCGACGGTAATATCTACTTTGGAACCGTAGGAAAAATTACCGTGGATGTATTCCTCTGGATGAAATCGTCTGACTTCATAAAGAGCCTTTCTATTTGATAACTTAAGACCAATTTCATCAGACAAACGAAGAGTATAAGTTACCGGCTGCCAGGATAAATTACGTAGAGTTAATAATCGAGTATTGTCGTCACCACGAGCAACAGCATGCTTACCATAGCGACGCTCAGGCAAAACCATTCCATCTACAAGAATATCTCGATATTTCCTAGCCAAATTGAAAATACGTGCAAGCTTAGGGTATTCGTCATCTCGCAGTAACCAGGGATTACAATAAATTTGCGGAGATAAAATCAACGCCCTATTGAATGCTTGTAAAACAAGTTCATCGTCCCAATAATCCAAAGGCGCTGCAAAGCATACACCATGGTCTTCGGTTAAACGAGAAAGCTTAGGCGGTAAACCTCGAGCGAGAGCGCCAGCTCGATGATGAGGTGCCGGCTTATTGTTGGCTAAGTGCACATCAATATATGTCTCTTGCCCTTCCCAGAGGAAGGTAGTGGCGTGCGGGGTTCCCACGTCACCAAGATTTAGACGATGATTTAACAAAATTAAATCGGGAACAAACTTACGGCACGCAGTCATCATCTTTGCAAACGCGTCTTGCTTTTCATCGCGCAATTGACCGGCGACCGAATCAAATTTAAATAAAGCAAAACGATAACGGTCACATAGTTCAAGCATCATATCAATGCGCGCTTGCTCTTCTGCTAAACTGTTGCCAAAACCATCCGGGCCTCCCCATACCCCCAACCTAATCCCCATCTCACTGGCACGCTGATAAATGGGATCTAAGCCGGCAGGAAACTGCTGACGGAAGCGTTCTGATTTAGTCGAGCCATACCAGCGCTTACCATCAATTGCTCCCGCATCAAATGCGTAAATATCTAACTGTAAACCATACTCTTTTTGTAACCAGTCAAAGAAATCTAAGTTAGTTAACGTTTGTTCAGCAGTTGGGCCTTCATTAGTATTATTGATCCAAGAAAAATACTCTGCACGCGCAGGCGTTCGTTGCTCGGCTCCTGGCAAAGCCTGAGCAACACCTGACACGGCAAAGTAAAGACCCAAGAGAATGGAAACAGTAAATCCAGTATTTACATTATTAAGTAACATTTTTAGCTTGCATTGAAATCATAACCAATACTAAAGCGCACTGATCGACCAAGAATCGGACGTCCGTTAGGAGAATTAGCATTACGCGGATCACCTTCTGTAATACCATCGGAGTCACTGATATTATCAGCATGCACTTGGAAAAAGATGCCGGACTGTCCGTGCAGTTGCACTCCCACGTCATATTTTTCATAAGAAGGTAAATCAACAGTATTCGCTAAGTCACCGAAGCGATCGTCAACAAAGGTGGCAGCGGCATAAAGGCTGCCACTAAAATCCCCAAGCTGGAAATCATAACTGGGCTCAAAACGGAACTGGAAATCTGGCTGCCGTAATACCGCGTTACCAACATTGGTAGCGATGGTAGATTCTGTAATTTCAGTATCCTGCACCACACCACTTAAAGATAAACGCAAAGCACCAAAAGTTGCAACGGCATCGATTTCTAACCCCGAGGCTTCGGTTTTAAAAGAGGAAGATGCCACATTGCCACCCACTACACTATCGAATGAGTCATTTGTATTAAAGAAAGCCGTGGCAAATAAATCGAGAACACCAGCACCATATTTGAAGCCCAATTCGTACTGGTCAATATCATTCACTTCTAGTTGGTTTTCACGAACATTGTCGAAGTGTGGGAATAAAAAGCCTTTAGAATAGCGAGCAAAAATTCCTGCACTATCGCTGACATCCCAATTAACACCAGCAGTATAGGCTACTTGGTCGTCGTCCAAATCCGTTGCTAAGTCACGGCTGCCATCAGGAAAACCTGGCCCAGAATCGAGCACATAACTTATATCGATACTTTCTTGACGCACACCAAGATCAATGCGCCAGTCATTATTGACCTGCCAAGAATCAGCAAGATAAAACGCCGTAGTGCGTGCATCACCGGCAGAAGCCAAACCAAAATTGAAGCCAGCGTCACCGCCTGCTGCTGCGATATTATCAGGCGTGACGCCATCGAGAATATCGCCATTAGCGGTATTGTGCACCGCGATTGGGTTACCAATGGACCAGAAGTCGTTAGCAGAAAAACTGGATTGGTAAATACCAAAAGTTACGTCATGCTGATCAGCAAAAGTTTTATTTAAACTCAAATCATTAACAAAAGAGCGCAAATCTTTGAGCACAACCCAATGACCATAAGTTTGAACAAAATCGTCTCCTGCTAAGGTTTGCCCACCCAGTGTGGTAACTGGGCCACCGATAACAGCACTCAAAGCTGAGGCCTGAACAGCGCCACCAGAAGGAACAAAGCCGAAAGTATTAGCGTCTCCAGAGGTCAAGCCAACCTTATCGCGCAGAGTCCAGCCTCCTCCCAAGTCGAATTCGATATTAGCGCCGGATACTGAACCGTCCCAACCTCGACCACGACCAAAGTCAAAGACTTCTGTATCACCATTAGCATTGATTTGAATTTCACGTAAACGTGTGGCATTGCCGAGTTGAGAAAATTCACCAGCATCATGCCCAGCGTTTAAGGCAAACGGCAGGTACCACTGTCCGTGGTCATCTGTTACCCTCGTGAAAACACTGATCTCGCCATTATCAAATTCATGAGTCAAATTGATGGTAAACTGCTCACCTTTTTCCGAAGTAAACTGCGCATCTCTAATACCAGGTGATTGTTGGAAATAGCCGCCAATCATGTAGTAGGTATTATCTGCAAGCTTACCGCTTAGAACACCATCAAAACGCTGCAAGTCATAATCAGAAGTGGTGTATTTAATTCTGCCCTCGGTTTCTTCTTTGCCGCGCTTCAAATTGAAGTTGACTGTCAGTCCAGGCTCCCCCTTGCCGAAGACCGCACCAGGACCACCTCGTAACCCTTCTACTGAACTGATGGTTTCATCGACACGGAAAATAGATGATTGCTCAAAAAACGATAGCGACTCTGTACCATATAAAGGCGCTCCATTAAGTGTAAGCGTAACAAAAGGCGCATCGCCCCCACCAGGTAAACCACGCACATCAATGTTTGCACCTGCAACACCACCAGAACTCTCTGCCCAGACACCAGGGATAGCTTTGAATAAATCTGCGGTGCTCTTAGGAGCAAAGCGCTCGATTTGGTCAGCATTTAAGGCACTGACGGCAAATGAAACATCCTGCTTATTAATTCCCGCTCCCCCTGCAGTACCGACAACAATTAGCTCCTCCTCTAATTGATCGTCATCTTGCGCTGCAGCAGAGAATGCCGTGTTTATGGTAGCGAAAAGCAATACAGATTTTAGTACTTGACGCTTATTAGCAATGACAAAGCGATTCATGAGTGTTTCCCCTTTTACCTGGATAAGGTTCATTATTTTTATGGCGTGAAAAGCATTTTTACACTTAAGGAAGAGTGTAATTCCTTATGAAATGCATTTCAATAAATTTTTGAAATGCATTTCATAAATTCTCATAATAAGTTCTCATATAAATCATATAAAATGTTAATATCCTCAATTACATGTGTCTTGCTTGGCGGCAAAGAATATATAGCCAAAGGCCTCCTGTACCGACAACACCATCGCCGGATAGTAAGAAGAAAAACCATACTCAAGACCTAAATTGGTTAAACAAGATCCGTCAATGAAATCGGAGTTACAAAGCAAGCAATAATCGTTACACTGAAAAAACATTAACTACCTAGACTTATATATAAGAAGAATTAGCCCTTGTCATTATTGAGGAGTAAAGAGTGTCACCGAAACAACCAATAACCATGGATGATATTGCGGCTTTAGCTAAAGTATCAAAACCTACCGTTTCCCGCGCTCTTAGTGATAGCCCTCTAGTTAACGCCCAAACTAAAAAACATGTCCTGTCCGTCGCTCGTAAATATGGCTATGCAGTTAATCGTAACGCGCAAAAGCTGCGCCATAAAAATACTAATACAATTGGAGTCTCGATAGATTTTAGTTCACATAGACAAAATCATATTTCTGACCCTTTTATTTTTGAATTACTGGCTGGAGTATCAGAGGCACTTGGTGATTTAAATAAAGATTTATTATTATGTGCGCCTAATCATAATGATACAGATTCCCTACACCATATTTACTCATCACGAGGTGCAGACGGGTTTATTTTTCTAGGGCAAGGTCACAGAATGGATGTGCTAGACGAATTTGCATCCACTGGCGCGCCATTTGTAGTCTGGGGCGCCCCTACTGAAAATACATCCTATTGTGTAGTCGGCAGCGATAATGTGTTAGGTGGGCAAATGGCGGGTAAATATTTTTTACAACGTCGGCGCCGAAACTTCCTTTTTTTAGGAAACTTATCCCATAGCGAAATCTATGCTCGCTACAAAGGCTTACAGCAGGTATTGGAAGAAAGTGGTGAAGATATTAAGTTAAATAATATTGAATTAGATTACTTCACTTATGAGGCGGCTTTTGAGGCGGCGAGTGAGTATCTAGACTCGATTAGTGGCCCACCAGATGCCGTACTCGCCTACAATGACACTGCTGCAATGGCATTTATTCGCCTGATGATTGACCGAGGTTTACGTGTGCCAGAAGACGTATCTGTGGTGGGCTATAACGACATCCCGGCTGCCGCTTTTTTCAGTCCTCCAATAACGACCATCCGTCAAGATACTTATCAAGCAGGAAAGTTGCTTGTTAAAAAATTAATGCAGATTTTGGACAATAAAGAAGTTACATCTGGAAAAATAAAAACAGAACTAATTGTACGCGACACATAACATAAATAATTATCATAAGATAATTATTTATGTTATGTGTATTTTTAAGCCGTAAATTTTACAAAAAGACATTTCATTTAACCTTAAAAAAATTTAATAAAATAAAATTAAAGCCAAGATCTCATCTCAGCGATCCGAAACTAAAACTTTACAATACTTTATTAAGTGAATAATTGCTAACAATAAACAATATCGAATTGCCTCTGTATTTTTATATTAAATAGCATTATGTCACTCGATAGCCCAAAGTGTCTTGTAATAACATTTCCATAAATTCAATATTTCTATATCTTTCATATCAATTCCGTTAAGTCTTAATTAACTTGATCGGAAACATCTAGAAGCTGTTTCATAACTCGCGAACGCAGGCGAGACAAGGCAAAAATAATCGAAAAAGCGGAGTTTACACGAAGTAAATGAGCATTTTGAGATTATTTTTAACGCTGTATCGGCACGTGCAGCAGTTATGAAATGGCTTCTAGTCATTGCTGCGATAACCATAAGCACTGATTTATAAAGACTCATTAAACCTCCTCATCACTATTCCAATAGTGAATGGATTCTATTTCATTTTATTTTTTGGAGCATTACATATGAATAAAATAAAAGGACTTAGTACTGCCATTTCAATGGCAGCGCTATGCGTTACCTTTGCACCTAATATACATGCCGCAAAACTTGTTAACGTCAACGCACTTACTAATAAAAATGCTATTATGGATCAAATTAATGGCGTAAAAGGGTTTTCATCAATTGCCGATTTTGTAGCGAGAAAAGAGCAAAAGAGCGACAAACACATCCGTATGGATCAGTACTACAAAGGTGTAAAAGTTTATGGTGGAGAAATTATTTCACACCTAAATAAGGCCGACATAGCTCATAATGTTTCTGGCTATATAATGCAAGATCTAAAGCTAGATACAGTTGTACCTAGCATTGATGAAAATACTGCTTTAGCCGCAGCAGGTTTTGATGAGAATAATTCACACTATAAAAACCCTAAAGTACAGCTAGTTGTAACATCTCATGGAAAATCAGGAACACTCGCCTATCATATTAATTATGTAATAGATGATGGTGTTGAGCCAAGTCGTCCATTTATTTTAATTGACGCACATTCAGGAGAGATTATTGAGCAGAGAGACGGGCTAACTCATGCAGAAGTTGGCACAGGCCCAGGAGGTAACGAAAAGACTGGTCAATATTTCTATGGTACTGATTTTGGTTTTCTCGATGTAACTCAAAATGGAACTGAGTGTTCAATGGAGAATACTAATGTTAGAACCATCAACCTTAACAATACGACAGATGGTACTGACATTCATACATTTGAATGTCCTCAAAATGAAGCAAAATTTATAAATGGTGCCTACTCCCCCTTAAACGACGCCCACTTTTTTGGCAGCATCGTATTTAATATGTACGACCAATGGTTAGATACCGCACCTCTGACTTTTCAATTAACAATGCGCGTTCACTACGGCGTCAATTATGAAAACGCATTTTGGGATGGCAGTTCAATGACATTCGGCGATGGAGCAACAACCTTCTATCCATTGGTCAGCCTCGACGTCGCCTCTCATGAAGTTAGCCATGGGTTTACAGAACAAAACTCTAACCTTATTTATGCGGAACAATCAGGTGGAATTAACGAAGCATTTTCCGACATAGCCGGTGAAGCAGCAGAATGTTTTAACAGCATGCAGGAAGATGGAACCTGCTCTAACGACTGGTTAGTAGGGGCACAAATATTTAAAGGCGACGGGTCATTACGTTATTTTGAAGACCCAACTTTAGATGGTCGCTCAATTGGCCACGCCGATGATTTTACCGCCGGAATGGATGTGCATTTTTCTTCGGGTGTGTTTAATCGAGCATTTTATTTACTGGCCAATATGGATGGATGGGATGTTAAAAAAGCTTTCACCGTATTTGCTCGCGCTAACCAAAATTATTGGACTGAAAGCACTGACTTTGACGATGGTGCCTGTGGAGTTCAAAGTGCAGCAGCAGATGCAGGTTACAGTACCGAAGACGTTACAACAGCATTTAATACCGTGGGCGTGTTAACCTGTGGGCAAGAACCACCACCACCAACAATTGACCCAATTACCATGAACTATAATGGCGCAGTCTCATTCGGTGGCTGGGTACACTTCGGCCCCTTCAATTCTACCGATGAACTAAGCGCGGTAATGACGGGTAGCGGTGATGCGAACCTCTACGTTCGCAAAGGGGCAAGGCCTAATTGGTTCAATTGGGATTGTCGTCCAAATGTCAGACGTTCATCAGATGAAAGTTGTACATCTGAGGCGGATGAAGCTATATATGTATCAGTCAATGCATTTTCATTTAGAGCCTCTAACTTCTCACTAGAAATTACATACACACCTAAGATTAAACGTGTTGTTGATAGTTTTAGTGGAGTTGTAGAAGCAAACACCTGGGATCATTTAGGGGAGTTTTCCTCTGTTGTACCATTGGTAGCAACTATGACTGGAACAGGAGACGCAGATTTGTATGTAAACTTTGGTTCTGAGCCAAGCCTCTCAGATTGGGTCTGCCGCCCTTATACATCAACATCTAATGAAACGTGCGAAGTATTTGCCAACGATAAAACTTTTATCTCTGTACGAGCATTTAGGGATGCTGAGTACAACTTAGACGTTGAAAGATGGGTACTAGAATAATTCAAAAATAATAAGCCGGGGCTTGTTAGCAAGCCCCTTTTGTACAATAAACTTTGCCTTCGGTATCGTTAATGCTCATGAGAAAGGAGTTCTGCGCCGAGCTTACGAAGGCAATGTCAATGGCTCACAGTTTGGGAATTGGCCAATTTGTTTTGTTCAAGAGCGATGTTAAAAAAGTGTTATAGGTACCAACTTTACACAGCCGCCTAAGCCGTATAGTGGATTATTTCTTATTAATTTCTTATCTGCACATCTTCATCAAATTGATTTGAGTAACCATTTCCTAAATCCGTTGTAAAAAATACACCTTTCAAGTTAGCTTCTTCAATTGCATCTTTGACGGCTTGATTACATTGTAATGTCATACAAGCGTTAAATTCTGTGCGGAATGTAGACCAGTTTTTAACTTTTTCTTCATGAAACGCTAGATTTTCTAAATCACCCCACTCATTTTTTTTACTCAACTGAGTGTCTAATCCGCCTTGTTCTTCCGCAACATGTAAAGGCGTAAACACGTAACAAGAGTTACCTTCATCATCAATTAAAGGCAAAAATTCACCATCGTCTTTAATAAGATTAAACAAAGTTTGATAGGCTTGATCATTCAAATAAAATCGACCTTCTTGAACAGTTATATCCGGCTTAAACAGTTTTTCATCACTCTCAAAATTTTTTTCGAAACTTACATTCAACGGCTTTGTAAAAATACCAGCATGACGAATAGGCGCACCGTTCATATCAATACGGTGATCCAATTGATTATTGGAAAGTTCGATAATTTGTGTGCTATCCCAAATCATCGAGAGATAGTGACGATTATCAAAAACAATTGTGTAAAGTGTCATATTATGAAAATCCTATCGGCCTGTTTGCGGCATTACGTTTGCTGGAACTGCACCACTTTGTAAGGCCACTCTAATCAAGCGTAGAGTATTTATCAATTGATCCGGCGTTTTAATCATCGTGGGGTTGATACGATTACGTAGCCAAAAATAATATTGCTCATGGTGGATGCGGCAGTGGGGAACAGCATGACGAAGATGATTTGGCATATATTTACGATCGTCCCAGTCCCGCGGCAACCAGCATCCATTATGAGGGTCATCAACTCGTATGCCTACCCACGCTAAGAGCAAACGAAGTGTTAAAGCGTCCCTATGCCCCCCTGAAATAATAGCATGAGCATCACACCGGGGCGAAGGGCGCGGGTGTCAGCTCGGCGCATATAACGTCCCATACGTGCGGAATCATGATTTTCTGATTGTAATTGTTCTTGTGTCATCTTTGCAGTGTTGGCACGGTACTTGTCCAGAAAATCACCAACCTGAGCCCGAGTCCGAAAGGCCATAAAATCAGCTAATGTTGGATGTTTAATATTTGCGAATTGGACAAGCAATTTTTCAACATGGGTAAACGCAGGCTTAATATCAGGAAACATTCGGCGATCCTTGTATGTGAGGTAAGAACAAAGATGAGCTCGATATTTTACCAGCCGTCCTACATTTCAATGACTAAGCTATCGCGCCAATAATTTTTATAGCACGACACTGCATGAGACATATATCAAGTTTTTTAACATCTCCGCTTACTATCGGCACGCGCTTGGTTCTGCTTTGCCAAGAACAGGAATAGACTCTAGTCCTAGTAAATATTTATTTTCCCTGATATTGATTAACCAACTCATAAACTGCGATAGCGCAAGCTGATGCCACATTCATCGACGAATTTTCGCCGAGCATGGGAATATGTACAACGTGATCTGAGGCATCGATAAGCCCTTGGCAAACGCCTCTATTTTCATCACCGAGTATAAGACATATTTTATCGTACAAAGATGTTGTAAATGTTCGAATATCTACACTGGCAGAGGTAATCTCTAAACTAATAATTTTATAACCGTCACTTTTAAGCTCTTTAACAATTGTTAAGGGTTCTTGAGCATAGGCAAAAGGCACAATTTTATGTGTGGATCTTGAAGTTTTATTAATCTTTCTATTAGGCGGTACAGCAGAATTACCTGATAAATAAATCTTTTCTAGCGCAAAGGCATCCGCCAATCTAAATAAGCTGCCAATATTAACTGCCAGATTGATATCATGTGCCAGTAGACAAATAGGATATCGCTTCATTTGCACAGAATGTTGGGAATGATCCAACTGGATATTCTTCATAAAAATAAAATACTAATAAAAAATAAGGGGCCATAAGTAAACCTCACGGCCTCTTATTTTATTGTGAAAGTTAATATCCAGCAGCCATACCATCTTTGCGCGATTCAGAGGCACCATAATAAACCCCCTGTTCTGAATCTCGCATTATTGCTTGGTAACCACCATAACCACCGAGACCATAACGCACTTTATGCCCCATTTGCATTAAATCACGAATCGTCTGGTAGGGAACGCCGTCTTCTACCTCAACATAGCCACCATCTTCAAGGAAGCTAGTAGAGGACTCGGTCGGCTCGGTAGAGCCAAAGTGCTGCCAACGCGGAGCGTCTCCAGCCTCTTGTAAGTTCATACCAAAATCTACGATGTTAACTAAAATTTGCACATGACCTTGCGGTTGCATTGCTCCCCCCATTAAACCGAAACTAATATAGGGCTCGCCATTTTTGGTAACAAAAGCGGGAATAATTGTATGAAAAGGTCGCTTTCCTGGCGCATAAACATTAGCATGTTTACGATCCATAGAAAAAAGCTGGCCTCTATCCTGAAAAACAAAACCGAGACCCGGAACCACAACACCTGATCCCATACCACGATAATTACTTTGAATTAGAGACACCATATTGCCCTCTTCATCGGCCGTGGTCAGATAAATGGTATCGCCTTCATATAGTGCCGGATTACCCGCATCAACACGTTTAGCTGCGCGTTCACCAATAAGCTTTGCTCTTTCTTTGCCATAATTTTGAGATATCAAACCCTGGATAGGCTGTTTTCCAAAAGCCAAATCTGCATAAAAGTGTGCTCTATCCTCAAACGCAAGTTTCTTAGCTTCGAATAAAGTATGCAGAGCCTCTACACTGTTAAATCCCATTGCATCTAGATCAAAATTTTTTAAAATTTGTAGCATTTGAAGTGCGGCAATTCCCTGTCCGTTAGGGGGTAATTCCCACAGCGTATGTCCTTTATATTCAACACCTAAGGGCTCAACCCATTCTGAGGTATGTTCAGCTAAATCTTCGTAACGCAAATAGCCGCCATTCTTCTTCATAAAGAGATCAATTGCTCGCGCTATCTTGCCTTTGTAAAAGGCGTCACGTCCATTTTGAGCAATTAACTTATAAGTATCAGCAAGCGCGGGATTACGAAACATTTCACCTTTTTTAGGGGCTTTTCCATTAATCGTAAAATGTTCGACAAAAGCGCCTGGTTGTGGTGACAGCCGTGGCACAGACAAGTTCCAGTAATGGGCAATTAGCTCGCTCACGGGAAAACCATCCTCTGCATATTTGATTGTGGGTGAGAGGATTTTTTGCATGTCGAGCTTGCCAAAACGCTTGTGCAACTCGAACCAGCCATCAACAGCACCAGGCACATTGATTGGCAGCATGCCATAAGGAGGTAGGAATTCACGATCTAATTGCTTAAGCTCTTTTTTCAGTTTGTTATAACTTAAGCCTTTAGGTGAACGACCACTAGCATTGAGGCCATAGAGTTTTTTACTTTTTGCATCCCAAACAATAGCAAATAAATCGCCACCGATACCGCTTCCTGTCGGCTCCATGAGGCCTAAGGCAGCGTTAGCGGCAATAGCCGCGTCAATTGCATTGCCTCCTGACTTCATGATATCCAAGGCAATCTGTGTAGCCAAAGGCTGACTGGTAGCTGCCATAGCATTTGGAGCTATAGTTTCTGAACGGGTGGCATCCACACGACCCGTTACGCGATCCACTGCATGAACAAATTGGCACAATGATAAAGCTAAGAGAAAAGATGTAATTTTCATGGTATCTCCGGAGTTCAGGGAGTATTTATTCAGCAAGCCAGGTAACCTGAAGTATTGGCTTATCTTGGTAAAAAATTTGTCCTTCAAACAAGCCGCCTGGTGGCACCTTGCCGACACCTTTTGGGGTGCCTGTCATAATAATATCGCCGTCTTGTAAACTCATAAAAGACGAACACTCGTTTAGAATTTTCTCAGGTTTGTTTAACATCATATCAAAACCTGCCGCCTGACGTAGTTCACCGTCAATGCTCATTTCAAATCTCAAAGCCTCGAGGGAGCTATTAGGCAATGGGATAAAATCGCTAAACACAGCTGCACCATTAAAGGCTTTGGCACGTTCCCAAGGCAGTCTCTTTTCTTTTAATATCGACTGTAAGGCTCTCTTGGTCAAATCCAACCCCAAACCTAGGCCAGCAAAAGAATTATTTTCTATGAGAAAACATAGTTCAGCTTCATAATGTAAAGGTTCATCTATGAAAGCTTTAGGCCTATTGCTAATAGCAGAATTTGGCTTAACAAAAAATACAATATCATCAGGGATATCGTTGCCCAACTCACGAGCGTGTTCTGCATAATTACGTCCCACACAAACAATCTTACTTGGTGCAATTTTTTCATCGCCAAAATTTACAGTTTGCATATTGCTGCCTTAAAATATAAAAATGTAAATAATTTCAATTTGTCTTCGGCCCGCTGACTAATTTCTATCAACAGGCCCCATACTCATCCTTTTTGTTTGGCATCAATCCAATCATTAACAAGCTTGTCTAACACATCGAGAGGCACTGGACCATTTTTTAACACGACTTCATGAAACTCACGAATATCGTATTTATCTTTAAGTTGTTGTTTCGCCTTTTGCCGCAGCTCTAAAATTTTTAACATACCAATCTTATAAGCTGTTGCCTGCGAAGGCATCACAATATAACGTTCAATAGCTTTGATTGAATCATTTTCAGGGTTAGGTGTATTGGCAATCAAGTAGTCGATAGCCTGCTGCCTTGTCCATTTTTTAGCATGTATTCCAGTATCCACAACCAGACGGCAAGCACGCCACAACTCCATAGCTAAACGGCCGAAGTCGGAATATGGGTCTTCGTAGAAGCCGTACTCTTTTGGGATAAGTTCTGAGTACAGCCCCCAGCCTTCGACATAGGCCGTGTAGCCACCAAACTTTCTAAATTTTGGCATATGTTCAATTTCTTGGGCAATACTGATTTGCATATGATGGCCAGGAATACCCTCGTGATACGCTAACGCTTCCATTTGATAAATAGGCATAGCTGACATTTCGTAAAGGTTCGCATAATAGGTACCCGGACGAGAGCCGTCAGGAGCAGGGCGTTGATAAAAAGCTTTTCCCGCAGACTTCTCTCGGAAAGGCTCAACAGCTTTCACTATTAAGTCAGCTTTTGGTTTGACAATAAATAACTTATCAAGATTGCTTTTCATAGTGTTAATAAGATCTGTCGCCTTGGTTAAGTATTCCTGTTTACCAGCCTCGGACTGAGGATAATAAAACTGCTTATCCTTACGCATGAATACAAAAAATTCTTGCAACGAACCTTTAAAGTTAACTTTTTCCATAATCGTACGCATTTCATCATGAATGCGTTTAACTTCCCTAACGCCAATATTATGAATTTCATCTGCTGAAAGTTGGGTTGTTGTAGTTGTTTCTAACGCGTGTCGATAGAAAGCTTCTCCTTCAGGAAATTTCCAAGCGCCATCATTGGTATCTGAAGATTTCTCTAACTTGGCTAAATAAGAAACAAGTTTTTTATAGGCCGGCCCAACCTTTTTCTTTAATGCGTTTTCAGCCTTACTCACTAACTCGTTCTTCTGTTTTTGATTAGCATTAAGCTTTTCGACTTTCTTTTTAAAGTCTGCCATTAAAGTACTATCTTCCCCTTTTTCAAAAGGCGACCCTTTAACTACATTATTAGAATCTCTAATAACGTGCGCGAAAACGAATTTAGGTGCGATAATTTTTTTCTTTTTACGAGTTTCTAAATTATCAATCAACTGATCGATAAGCAAAGGGATACCTTCCAAACGCGAAATATATGCCTTTGCATCTTCAACACTGCTTACTTGATGAATATTAATGAGGAATGAAGGAATGGTAGAGTGAATACCAAACATTTGATTAACAGGATAGTTGTAATGCCGCCATTTATAATCATTAATAGAATCTGTTAGCTTCTTCTCATACAACTGATAACTTAACAAAGTAGCTTTATCTAGTTTTTTAACATCAATGGTTTTCAGCGTAGTAAGCTGCTTTTTAGTAAAGTCATAACTTTCTTTTGCAAAAGCTTCGGAAATATCGTCCCACTTATCATTGTTGTCTTTTATTCCCAAATAGCCCTGAGAAATTGGGCTGCGAGCAATTTCCGCATTAAACAGTTCATCGAATAAAACATTCGCCTTATCGCTTTCTGATTGCTCAGCTGTTACACTAGTGCTAGCGATCAAAAGTGTCGCACATAGAACCAACCTATTTATTAACTTAGTCATTAATTTGCTCATGCCCACTTTAGTAAAAGTTATAATGAAAGCAAAATGACTGGATTTATTTATTGTCATCACAACGGCCTTGTAAATATTAAATTTATACCCTAAGGGAACGAACTAGCAGTTGGCATCCTCAATGATATTGGGAGAAAAGTAATTGCTAGAGTGTTTACAAAAGCGTTAGTTGCAATACCGAAAGCTGTAAATGACTAGAGAAAGAATACGAAAATAGTGCTTAAATTATATCTAACGGCTTGTTCGCACTAAGACTCTCAAATACTTTTCTCAAATAATTAGTAGTGATAGGTAAAGACAGTGGCTGAAGGTGGTTGTTAGCGGCAATAGTTATCGCCTCGCCAAACGCCCAGGTTTTCCTCAAACTGCTCCCGCAAAAAACGTCTGAACTCTCGGAATCTAAGCGTATCTCTAAGATCAGGGTGAGATAACATCCACAAGTCGAAGCGGTGCCACTTTTCATGAGGGGGGATACGAACCAAATCAATTTCTGGATCACACATAAAACAAGGCATCATCACTAGCCCCATATGTGCCTTGGCAGCATAGAGCTGCATAAAAGGATCATTAATATGGTGTTTAATTGGTAGATGTGGAAATGAGCTGGATAAAACCCAGTCTGGGTAGCGACTTTCATCGTCCCAGCCAATCCAGTTCGACTCATCGGCGTTACCTAAATCCTGGGTTTGCGCATAACGTTTGGAGCAATAAACGGCACTATAAACATCGACTAATTTTGTGCCGATAAGCTCATCCGGTGGCGAGCTTCCCTTCAGCATAATACGCAGAGCTATGTCAGCCTCTCCTTTATTTAAGTCAAACGGAGTGTAAGAAGGAATTATTTCTAAGTCGACCTGGCTATGCTCACGTGAAAATAATGATAAAGACTCCATGAGTGGCTTAACAATTATGTGGTTGGGAATGGTTAAGCGAATTGCCCCTTCCATAATGCCACTGTTAGCCAGTAGTTTGCGCTCAATCTCATAGGCATCAGCCTCCATCCTTAAAGCAACAAGTAACAATTCTTGTCCCGACTCTGTGAGTTTAAATCCGGAGGGCAACCGATTAAATAGTTTGGTATCTAGAGCATCTTCTAATTCGCTAATACGTCGGGTAACCGTAGAGGGGCTTAACAAGTGCTCATTGGCAACAGCCCGGGCTGAACCTTCGCGATGCAAAGCCAAAAACAATTTAATTGTGTCCCAATTCATATTGCGATTATTCATGTATGCGATCAACTATACCTTTTATATTAACCGGCAATGCTTGAGAACCTGCTTTACCAAACACTCTCTGCCGCTTACCACATTGTTCAATCCGCAACATTCCTCCCGCTGCAGACAACTGCCGACTACGAACATTAGTTTTAGCTAATTTCTCCTGCCAGTATGGCGCCAACATAGCATTGGCAGATCCAGTGGCTTTATCCTCATACTGACCGTATTGTGGCGTAAAGTAACGCATAACATAGTCGTGCTTCCAGTGTTCTCCAAGAGCCGTTACGATTACAGCTCGGCGGCTTAAACGGATAAGCTGCTGCGTGTTAATAATGCATTGCTTGACCGCTTTTCTGTTATAAAGTTCGAGTATGCAGTAATCTTTTTCAGAGCCCACAAGAATGACATCTTTTATAGGCTTATTAATAACATTACCCCACGCGCGCTTTTGATAAGAGGTCGACAAAGGTAAAACAGGGCTTAGATAAAATACCTCGTTATTTTTGCAGCCAATTTCAACCTTGCCCCCTGGAGTTACAAGAGAACAAAAGGCATCTCCTGGTTTATTATGTGCCCTTATTTTGAATAAGGTATGAGCTACTGCAACACTGCCAGAACCGCAGCGAAGTATTTCACGCCCGTTCTGAAAGAATCGAGCGCCAGCTCTTGTTTTACCATCATTTTTATTTTCAGATAAGCAGAGAAAAACAATAATATAGGGTGAAAGTTTAAGAGATATATCTACGTAGTAATCCCTACAGCCAGTCTGACATACATATAGCTGAGGCGAAATAGATGTTGTTTCAACGAAAACTAAATGCTGATTTCCTTGGCATTGCTCGCCAGTAAACGATGTGACCAAATGGCAGTTTACCGGCGAGAAGCTTATGTCATGCATTACTTTTTAATAAGAAAGTGCTGAACATATCATCTTGTGCCAGCCACAACTTTTCGACCTGCCAGCCAACACTTTGGGCCAGAGCTGTAAACTCTTTTGGGGAGTATTTAAAAGAACTTTCTGTATGAATACTTTCGCCTTTTTCAAATTCAACCGCAGTGTCATCGAGATACAATATATGAGGTTCAAGACAAACTAAGTGCATTTCAATACAGCCTTTGTACATATTGTAATAGGCGTAGTGCTCAAACTTTTCTTTCGCTACCACACTGTCAAAATGGCTACTGATACGATCGAGAATGTTAAGGTTAAATTTAGCAGTCACCCCATCTTTATCGTTATATGCCCGATGTAATTTTTCGGGAGACTTTTTAGTATCCACGCCTATAATCATGTAACTATTTTTACCCAATGTAGTACGCGCATTGGCAAGAAAGGCCTTAGCTTCGTCAGGCTTAAAATTGCCAATAGTTGAGCCAGGGAAAAACCCTATTTTTTCCAAGCCGCCTACATCACCAATTTCAATAGGTTGACAAAAATCTCCTTCAATAGGCGAGACAACAAGCTTGGAAAATTCTTTGCTTAAATCGAGGCATGACTCACGCAAATGATCCCCTGAAATATCAATTGGAATAAATTTTTTAATTCCTTCTACCGCTTGCAATAAAGGCTTAACTTTCAATAAGGAACCAGCACCAAATTCTATTAGTGCATATTCACCTTCAAGTAACTTGGCTACATCTGCAGCTATTTTTGGCAATAAAGCTAATTCTGTTTTGTAAGGATAATACTCATCTAAGTCGCATATTTGATCAAAGTATTCTGAGCCTTTTTTATCATAGAAATACTTTGGATGAAGGGTCTTAGTTTTTTTTGTCAGTCCATCGATTACATCTTTGTAGAATTCATCTCGCTCAACCGAATATTCAGCTTTGCGTAAAGCCGCTTCAGGCATTTAGATATCCTCCGCCAATCTCACGCCTGTAAACTGCCAGCGCTGGTGTGGGTAAAAGAAGTTGCGGTAACTTGCGCGCATCTGCCAACTTGGCGTCGCACAAGAACCACCTTTTAAGACATACTGATTTGACATAAATTTGCCATTGTATTCCCCAAGGGCACCCTGCTTTGGATCGAAGCCAGGATATGGGGAAAAAGCACTCTGCGTCCATTCCCATACATCGCCATAAATATCACTAAAGCTTTCACTATTAGGCGCTGAGGGCTGAGGGCGCCACCGATTAGCTTCTAAGAAATTACCAGTAATTTTTTTATTGTGTGCAGCCAGTTCCCATTCATGTTCACGAGGCAAACGCTTACCTTGCCAACGAGCGAAGGCTTCAGCTTCGTAATAGCTCACATGACAAACAGGTGCTGTGGAATCAAGCTCTCGCAAACCATTGAGACCATATTGGTACCACTTGCTCTCCAGTTTGCGCCAGTACAAAGGGGCTTGCCATTGCTCTTGATTTTTACGAGCCCAACCATCTGATAGCCACAACAGAGAGTCGTCATAACCGCCATCTTCAATAAAAGCTATCCACTCGGCATTATTGACTAAACGTGAAGCTAATTTAAAAGGCTGCAATAACGTCTTATGACGTGGCTGCTCACAGTCATAACTAAAGCCTTGCCAAGTGTTATCCCCTTCTGTGAGAGCACCAACTTCGATAACACCACCATCAAAACTCAACATATTCATAGTCGAAGCACTTTGGCTAAGCACTTCATTGTTATTCGAAATAATGGCCGGATGCATTGGGTTATGAGAGAGCATATGCAGCACATCCGTTAGGAATAATTCTTGATGCTGCATTTCGTGATGTAAGCCGATTGTAACTAACGCCTCCACCTCTTCTGCTCGATCAGTGAGCACTTCGCGCATATGAGCATCCACATGCTGACGATAATTAAGCACCTCATCCAAGCTTGGGCGTGTGAGTAAACCCCGTTGAGGCCTAGCATGACGCGCACCAACAGTATCGTAATAAGAATTAAACAAATAACAGTAGTCTTGATTAAACCACTGAAACTGCGACATGAATTTTTGTAGGATGAAGGTCTCAAAAAACCATGAGGTATGGGCAAGATGCCATTTACCAGGGCTTGCATCAGGCATCGATTGCACAGTTAAATCTTCTGCACTAAGACCTTTGGTAAGGGCTACTGTCTGCTGACGAACCTGGTTGTAATAATCTAACAAGCGATCATGAACCACCATATCCCCCTATTGTTAGAGTTATAAGTTAGCAAGCCAGTATTATGGTTGCCATCGAGTACTTTAAAGGTACTGCTATTTATTTGGTGGATAACATTATCGCCTGAATAAAATAATATTGTTGGGCGTGTTGCATTCATGCAACACGCCAAGCCAATTATAGGCAATATCTGTAAGAAAATTCAAAAGAATGCGCACATTTATTAAATTTTTATCGAACATATACCCTATAAAGCAACTTAGGTGACATTATAATAGTGAGCCTAAGTCAATCAGTTGAGTTTCGCCGCTATTATCGTCAACACCATCGTTATCGTTGATAATATAAACCTTACCATCGGCGGTTACTGCTGAACCCTCCACTTTTTCATAAATTAAACCACCCGGTGCGCGCAGGTCCGCCATTAGGTCTCTCACTAATGTTTTGCTAATCGTACTGTTTGCAACTGCAGCAGAAAGATCAACGCTGTAAAGACGTTTAATTGCCGCATCTGGACCACCTTGATTATCGCGCTCGATAAGAAGAAACTCCCCACTACCGATAGATGTTAGATCAGATAAGCCAACCCAACCGCCATTCTGTGATTCAACTGCATCTAGAGGATAAAACACAAAACTCCAGGTCATATTTGTTAAGTCATAAATGCCAATGCGTGGATTAGCCTCACTTCCCCAGGCACGCTGGAATGCCACATATAACTTGTTATCGTACTCAGCAACCCCTTCAAAACCGAAACGCAGCTGCATATCATTAACACCGCTTGGAAGAGAGATAACATTCTCGATAACACCATTGGCATCAGTTTTGAAGATAAAGTTTAACGAGTTAATTGGACGGTTGCTGTCATTGACTGTACCACTGCCTTCAGATGCAATCCAAAAACCACCATCCGCAGCTTTAGCAATACCTTCCGCATCAATATTGACTGTTTTGTCTTCATTAATCATCAGTTGCAAATCAGCTTCATCAAAAACATTAACACGACTGGCATCGTCATCATTCACTGAAGCGTCGACTAAGTTTGCTGCCGGATATGTAGCGAATACATCATTACTATCACTGATTCGAGTTTCTCTGGTAATACGCGCTGCAGCATGCTCATCTTTTGCTGTTTGAATAGTAAAAATACGCGTGGACTTGAAGAAACTATCTTCAATACTGTAGAGGGTATTATTAACTAACGGATCGGCAGCAAGCCCTGACATTGCCCCCCAAGGAATGGGCGAGCCGTCTTCTCTATCAGTCGAGTACAAAGTAGGATAAGAAGCTGGTGTATGATCGTAGCGGTAAATATTGATGGCAGAGCGCAGCTTATCGCCACGGTTATCTTCTTCGCTGGCAACCACCAGTAAATTTCTCGCGGGGATTGCAAGCCCGCCTTCAGGTGCAGCAGCAGCAGGTAGTACTTGTTTGTATCGTGGCTTTGAGGGATCAGCTACGTCATAGACTAAGACTAAACTCGAGCGCTCTGAATTAACAAATAGATAGCGATCGTTGCCATAAATACCTACTTCAACATTTTCAGGCTCGTTACCTTTATTTCCCGAACGCTTATCAGGATAATGACCTAGGCGTGCCGTTAAATGATCAATGCTCTCTGCGGCCGTCCACACAACATCACCCTGAGTATTAAAGATTGTAAAACCACGGCTACCTCCATTTAGATCTCCTTCATCAGCTGTTGCAAAGTATTCATTATTAATCCACGCGACACCGTCTGGTTCACGTAACACATTATCTTGGTTTTCTGATTGATCAATAAATAAAGGCGAGCCTTCTGTCAAATCAACAGCAACTAAATCTGCTGAACCTGCAGGAAAATTGTTTACGATTTCACCGTTAACAAGGTTTACTAAAATGATGTGGTTGTTTTCCTGTAATGTTACAACGGCAACATTATTCTGATTAATATCAACATATTCAGGTTCTGGATCAGCAGCATATAAGTCTGCCACACCGGTTAAATCCACCATACGAGTTGACCAATTAGCTGGATTTGCATCGGCAGTATCCACAATGACAAAACTCCCAGCGGGTAACTGAGGGGGAGCGCCATCATCCAAATCTTCGTCGCGTTCATTTTCGATAACAACCGCCGCAAATTGGCCATCAGGACTAACGGCAACCGAATCTGGTTGGCCACCTAAATCTAGACTGCGCACAATCGTCTGATTAGTAATATCAACCACATCAAGTTGGCCCGAAACATTGATAAAGTCGGTGGATGTATTCACTCCTACCAAAGCGTAAGCGCCTTTGACGGCAACAGATGTAGGTTCACCGGATAAATTGAGAGTTCCCGCAGCCAAAGGCTGAGAAATATCGCGAATATTGACAAAACCCAGCTGATTTTCCGGGCTATCGGTATATATCAAACTCATACCATCGCTACTAGCGGCAATAATTTCAGCGGCTGTCTCAGTGTCGGTATCGCAATCAGTATCAATCTGTGAGCACACTAAAAAAGACGAAACACGGTTAAAGTTTTGCCTTTCATTAAGCACCGTTGGCGCACAAATATGAGAAGTATCGTTAATTTCATCGGCATCTAAGACGCTATTATTATTAGCATCTAGCCCCGAATCTATCCTAGTTCCACCTTGAAAGCACTGGGAATCCCCTTGGTTGACAGGAGTTTGCGTGATTAAGCTTTGTCGGCCATCCATACCTGCTGGGCCTTGCACCCCCGCACTGCCATCGTCCCCATCGCAGCCAGCAAGCGTGACAAACGCAGATAACATTGCTGTAGATATTATTGTTTTACTGTAAATAAACACTGTTTTCGCCCCATATCATATAATTTAAAGCGCTATTTTGAGGAGAATAAATGACAGTTATATGAACGCCACTTGATTATAATAAGACCAACAACTAAGGCCTAAGCGATCACAACGACGGATGATTATGCAAGCGCTTAAGGTACTCGTATAAGGGTTTCTAAAAATAGTGGTTTCTAAATAGTAGGTCGCAGATAGCTAGCTGTAAGTAATTACGTTATAGAAACATTTAACACTGCTTTAGCTACTTCTTATTCACTCAAATGATCAAGAATACAGAACCATTTAATACTGCTTCGTTAAAAGGCCACACTTATGGAAAAGTAATACTTACGATGATATTTAAAAAAGTAATATTGTAAAAAACCTAAGATTATTCACAGGCCAACAACTACTAATCCGGAATATAGCAACACTAGATAAATAGTACATACCTATTCAGCATCTTAAAGTATATACATCTTGATATAATACTTTTACACGACATAGATACATAAAAGCGTGCTAAAAGCAAAAATTTTAGTAAGCACTTTTATTTAAAAAATATAAACTTTTATCTATCGTGCGCTTAAACATAGGTATAAAAATCGCCTATGAATAAAGTATTCAGCATTAATAGAATCGTTTTCTTGGAAACCCCTTTAAATGTTTTTAGCTGTCTGAACATCTAAGTAAGTCCTAAATTAACAAGAGTACTAAAAATAATAACTTTATAGGTTCAAGTTTGCTGTCTTAAACCACGTCGCTCAATCAAGTTAAACATCCCGCTTTATCTGTGTGATGTTTGTAATTCAACCTGCGAATTACGCAGGGAGGCATAATTATGAAAAAAAACTATTTGTCCCAATGCATTACTAGCGCTACTGCAAGTATGATATCCGCAACACTGATGGCTTCACCGGTGTTTGCTCAATCATCAGATAATAATGCGTCTTCAGTGGAAGAGGTTATTGTCACAATAAACCGTCGCGAACAATCTTTACAAAACTTTGCTGGAACAGCGCAAGCATTTAGTCAAGATGATTTAGCAAAAGCGGGAGTCGGGGCAGACTTTCAAAGTTTACAAGCGGTGGTTCCCGGTTTACAAATATCCTTTAATGAAGGCTTCCAAGAAATTTATATTCGTGGCATTGGCACTCAAGCAAATGGCCCGTCTTCAGACCAGCCAACTGCGGTTCACTATAATGGTGCCTACATCCCCAAAACTCGCGGTTTAGGTCCGGTGATGTTTGATCTGGAAAGAATTGAAGTGAATCAAGGACCGCAAGGAACTTTGCGTGGCCGTAATGCCACAGCAGGCTCAATTAATATTTTACCTAAGTTACCGGAGCTCGATAACCTTGGAGGAAAGTTTACTTTAGGTGTAGGTAATTACGACAGTCAAGAAATTGAAGCGGCTCTTAACATTCCATTAAACGATACTGTAGCAACACGATTTGCTTACTTTGCAAGAGAACACGATGACTACTATTCCAATGCAGGTTTGGGCGAAGGCCCTGATAATGTACAGGGAACTGGCTCAGAAGATGAAGAAGCTTTACGTTGGTCATTGCTTTGGGAAACAGAACTTTTTTCGGGTAATTTTGTTTATGATCATATGACGATGGGGGGCTCTGGCTTTCCAGGTCAGTTTGGTGGCCAACTCTTTAGCACAGGCCAAACTATTGATGACTTGGATGATCCATGGAATCAATTTTTTCAAACTCAAGGCCGTGTCGATAATGTTATCGACTCATTTGTGCTAACACTCAATTTTGATTTCGGCTTAGTCGGTGCCGAATTAATTGGTAGTTATCGTGAATTTGAAGGGTTAACAGTTAATCCAAGACGACCCTTCCAATATGGTTTTGCCACAGATCAAATTCAAAACGTTGATGATATTATTAATGTCGGTCGATGGGCTAACGATAATTACAATACCAACTGGATTTCTGACATCAACGAAACATCTACTGTTGAGTTACGGTTTTTCTCTAACGATGATGAGAGCGCTTTATACTGGACTGCCGGTATATTTATATCAGATGAGTCTGCAGATGAATTTAGATGGGATACTTCAGATAGAGCAACAGGCTTAACGAACTTAGGGGGACCGGATCTTACTAACGCCGATGCAGAATCATTTTCTGTTTATGCCGATGCGACTTACGAATTAACAGATACCTTTCGAGTTAAGGGTGGTGTACGTTATACCGATGAGGAAAAAACTTTTGATTGGTGGGAAGCACAAGTCAATATTGGTAACCTGGCCGATATTACTGACTTAGATGGCGACGGTAACATCAGCGAAGTCTACAATGATTTAGACTCGTCATTTTTACGTCTAAGTACACCAGGCTTTGACTTGGTTCGTGCAGGAGATCAAACGCTAAGCGATCCTCGCGCAGCAGGTTTAAATGCAAACGATTTTGTTAATTCCTTCGTAAGCCGCTTTGGAGGGCGCGATACCTGGGGAGATATTCTCGCTGCCCACGCGGCGGCTGGCACACCATTAGATGTTGCCAGCGGTGTTATATCCACAACTTTTACCTCACCTTCCGGTAGTGGGATTTTTAACGGCGTATACGAAGACGATTACATAAATTGGCGTCTTGGTTTTGAGTGGGACTCTGATCGCGCAGGTCTTGTCTATGGAACCGTTTCTACAGGGACAAGAGCCGGTGGCGTAAATACTCCAGTATTTAATGCAGCTGGAGAGCCATTGGCACAAACGTTTGATCCAGAAGAGCTCACCGCATTTGAATTAGGGTCAAAAAATACTTTTGATTTTAATAATATGTCGATGACACTTAATCTTGCCGCGTTCTATTACCAATATGACGATCAAGTATTTCAAGTTGGAGTCGCGGGTGATGGCGGATTTGATCCAAATGCAACGAATGTTGCGGCTAATCTTCAGCAAGTCAGTGTCAATGTAGGTAAGTCTGAAATTATAGGTCTAACAATTGATGGCTCATTGGATATGCCGGCAGGCTTTAACTTAGGCTGGAACATCCTATTAAACGAAGCGGAAATTAAAGAAGGCACAACGCTTGATGGACGTCAAACTACCCAGACAATAGATATTAATGGCGTACCAACGCAAGTTGGTGCACCTAATATCGATGTGTCGGGTAATCCTCTAATTAACGCTTCAGATGTAACGGCCGTTATTAATTTCGGTCAAGATATTAATGTAGGTTGGGGCAGCGTCGACTGGACACTTACCGCATCTTATCGCAGTAGTTTCCACGCGACTCCTTTTGCCAATCGTGGTTACAACAACTTAGGCGAAGAAATTCCACTTGAGCAAATGATCACTTGCTGTGGTTCTGCCAGCGCAGACGCTTTTGGCGATGGACGATTTTTCAATGATGAGGTGGATGCGACACTTATATGGAACGCAAGTGCAGGTACAAACTTTGGCGATAATGGTCAGTACAGACTTGAAGCATATGTACAAAATTTAACAGAAGAAGGATATGCTCAAAAACAAATCATTAATCATTTTGTAAACATCGCATTTATCAATACCCCACGAACTGCTGGTATTCGATTTAAAACTGAGTTTTAATATACATTCTCCTCCGGTCTAGAAACTGGAGTTTAACCGCGAGAGGTATTTGCGAAGCTTCTCGCGGTTTTTTTGCTCAGTAGACTTTCTTGTAGAGTCGTTTAAAACAAGCTCTTTAAAATGGGGATTTAAAACGCCCCATTTAAACACTCCATTAAAACGAAAGTTTAAGCCCTACCCTAAGGGACGAAGTGTCACCAAAATCATAGTCTCCATCAATGTAAGCAAAGTTCATTTGTATCAGTTCAGTAAATGGAATTTCGACGTTGATTCGCCAATAAAAATCTTCACCGTCAATTTCTCGGGAGTCTTCCTCACCGGGATTAAAAAGGCGTCCTTCGTCGAAATCGATAGTGTAAGAATTAAAACCCACAGCAGGCACAATACGAAAATGCTCTGATATATGCAAAGCGTAACCTGCTGTGAAACCAAACTCGCGTAAGTCGTAGTGATCAAAGGTTTCAAAGAAACTATCGTTTGACGAAAAAGAATGGCTAGCGCCAACAAAGAAATTACTATCAAACTTATAGCCTGCAACGAAGCCGACTGCTCCGCCTAAAACCTCCGTATCAAACCCTGGTAATACAACGTCTGGTTTGAACTTAATTTCAGTTCTTCCTACTTCAGGCATAATAAAGGCTTCGCCAGCCATAGTTTGCTGACACAATAAAGGCGCACTACTTACCATTAGCGGTAATAAAAATCTTTTTACAAACATGATTTAACTCTCTAAATTAAAAACAACCCTACGTACTTGGTAGCTATTAACAGCGCCACCGATAAAACGCGGATCAAATTGACCTGTTCTTACTTTTCGTACATTTAAGGTAGTAGAACAAATACCTTGAAGATTACTCTGATCCAGAGTTCCAGCGCCAATAACAAACATCCCCGTGTCATTATCGATGGTAGAAGTATATTCATAAAAACTTCCATTAGGGCAACTGAGATTAGCTGCGATTTCAACGGAAGACTCACTATCTGTATTGTCCCACTCGACCATAATATCATCACGACTGCGACTAAAACGACTATTAACCGATGGAGAAACAACACTGAAAGGCTCAGCGAGATCAACAAAAGAATCGGTCGCATTACGACTATCGTCTCTTAAAAAAGAAATACGAAATCGTGAAGAGGTATTGGGTAGCTCAGCGGAATATGAATCACCGAAATCACTAAGAATAACGCGATCAAATAAAAACAGAAACGATAGACGGTAGGACTCTCGCTCAGTTCTACGCTCTTCAAAGCGCACTTGAGTATCGCTTAGCGCTTTAACGCCGTCAAAAACATTGTCAGATAAATCTATCTGGCTGATATCTTCTCCAGTTGACAGCCAAAGCTGGTCTCCGTCTACTAAACGTACAAAGCTCTCTCGTTGATTGTTCTGTGTAGGGGGAACCCCCTTAGTCAATTGCGCTTCAACAAAAACCTCGTCATTACCATCCGAGACCACTTGAAACGTAGCATATATTTGCCCAGTGCTAACAGTGTCCGACAAAACGTTATTATCATCATCGTCATCACATCCTGCTAGCGTTAATGAGCATAGCAAAGTAAAACCTAAGACTCTTGTTGGAAAATTCATCGTCATACCCTGTTAAAAAGAAAAGCGAACACCGGCATTAACAACATTTAAATTGCCACCGGTCACATCATCAATATATTTCCAGTCTGCCTGTAAAGAGACGAGTTTGTTTATACCCAGTATCACCTTAACACCAGCAAAAGGACTCTGATCCGATTCTTCAGAAACTCTTCGCCCCATAAAGTCAGCACGAGTTTCTGAAAATAAAACACCAGTTCCAAGTTCTATTTTTACAGGCGCAAGCTCAATAACCCCAGCGACATTAAGATACACGCCACCAATGTCTATTTCTGTATCTTCAGCTGCATCCTCTGGCTCAATGCTTCCTAGGAACATGCCACCTAAGCGAAAAACAAAAATAGAATGCTCATATGCGATGGCATGATCAAGAGCATAGCCAGTTTCATAACCCGAGTTAGTCGGCGCAACACTGCCAATACCCACATCTGCATGAAAGTTCTGTGCCGCTGCAGCGGTCGATAAAACAAGACATGAATAAGAAAATAAAAAACAAATAACTAATAAAAAAGATGATTTTTTCAAAGAAAAACGGCGCTGACTCATTATGCTGTCTCATGGTTAATATCTATATCAAAAAAAGGGACAATCCGTATATGGCAGTCAATATATCGCAGGGCGAATTTTAAGGCATGACCCAAATGGACTATAGTGTTTAAAAGCAGATACAAACGGTTACAAAATCACCGTTACCATAGCCTTGTTCGAATTAAGAGATAGTTAGAAAAGCCACAGGCTTTAAATCGTGAGTGATAACTTATCAGTCTCTGAGACTGATACAGCAGGAAAGACACCCGTCTTTGATACAGAGTGATGCTGACGAATCATAGACTCGATGATGCCCTGCCAATGATAGTAGATAATAAGATGGCCGCCCCTTGGTATAGTACGAGCTTGATGACCGGGAATAGAAAATAATTTTTCGGCAAGGTTTTGCGGCACCGCTCGATCATCTTCCCCACGCCATATGTATGTCGGCACGGCAAGCTCTTGTAATTCAAAGCCCCAAGGCTTGGTTAAGACAATAGACTCATTAATCAAACCAAATGGATCAGACTTAACGGCCTGGCGGAAACAGCGCGTTATACTATCGAGCACATTTTTTTGGGTTGCCAGCTTGCGGTCATATTCGGACCAGTTTTGTACGTACATTTGAATATAATCAAGCGAGTTGGCAAATGCTGTTTTTAATACTGTATTAAAAAAAGTGCGGTAAATACGCGGAGTATTTTTAGCAAAGCCCATAAGTAAACGGGACATTGGTGGTTTAACAAACTTAATATCAGACAAATGTATGATCGGAGCCATGCTACTTACTAAGCTCAAAGCAATGCATTTCTCTTTTAAAAAATGGGCGATACCCGCAGCGTATGGGCCACCAGAGGAATGCCCCAGTAAATAAAACCTCTGTAAATCTAGATGTGTTAAAAGTTCATCCACATCCTTCGCCCAAGATTCGATTGAGACATGAGGATCTGCAGACGAGCCGCTAAAACCAGGGCGACATGGAACGATAAGCTTGATACCAAGACGTCCGATATTATCAAGACCCACAAGGTTCCACCAATCCCATACCACTATCTCATGTACATAAAGTACCGGCTTCCCCAGTGGATCACCTACTTCAAAGTAGCGTAACGCTCGCCCGTCTCTTAACTCTAAGGACTTATATTGCTCATCATCGATAGAAATACTTTTGTGAACACCCGTAGACAACAGGTTTTTATCGGCAACCACGGTGGGAGTAGACCAAATTAAACTTACCAGTTCAGGCTGGCGTTTGGTATTCGTCTTCGCAAAAATAGACTTCAGCTGGTTGCGAACCGTATTTTGGCTAACGCCATTATTATCAGCAATCTGGGTTAGTGAATCTCCACTGGTTAACATGAGTGCAACTTTAGCTTCTGCTGGGGTAAGCTGATACATATCGTAAAGTTGAGTTACTAAAGAATCGTCTAAAAGAAAGTTGGTTACCACAAATAGTGTACATAAGGTCGCCCCGTCCCCCTCAAGCTTATTTGCTGTTTCTACTGCAAAGATAGAAACACTGTTTTTACCTGTACCTAATTTGAGGGTTCGCTGTTGGCTTTGAGGCTTCTCTTTCCCTAAAGCGAAAGCAATAATATCCAGTAACTTTTTAGTATTTGCTTGGTTATCCGCGACCACAGTGTTGTTGTGAAGGCTTAGAAATTGCGATTCAGACACAACCTTTCTTGCAAGGCGGTTGAGGTTTTCCACTCGCGCGTCTTCGCTGACGGTTATCACTGCCATCGGTAGAGAATCAAGTAGGTTTTTGGTCGTACCAATCTCACTTTGCATCTGGTCAATGCGAAGATTCATTCGCAGCGCACGCTGAACATGAATATTGAGTTCCTCTTCAGTGGAGCTCATAGTCTTACCGTCATCGTAAAGCTCTAGATGCTTCTGCAAATCCTGCGAGCAGGTTTCAAGCAGCTTTGGCCACAGCTCAACATGCTCTGCCGTTTCGTAGATAAGACTGATCATTGATGCCGAATCAAGTTCGACTTCAACTTTCTCCATGAACTATCTCCATGCGTTCTGCAGTACCCTCTATTTATAAGACTCTTTGTGAAACTTCTTATGAGTCTTTCTACGTTAATTTCTATTTTTATTTCTAAATTAATTTCTATATGAGTTTATATGCGACCTGCGCCAACTCTTATCGTGCATTGTGCTACCGCGCTTCCCAAGTAAGCAAAGTAGTAGTTTTAAAGACGCCTCTTATTTAAACTGCTGGCCCATCATCATAAGCTGCATTTGCAATTCCTCCTGTTCCCGTTCTGGATCAGGAAAACCTAAGACTTTTCTGCATATGCGCAAAATATTTCGTGTCACTAATGTTAAACGTTTTATCTGTCCTAGAGATCGTGTCACTTCAGATTTTTGGTAGACTGTTATATCTAATTCACTCCACATGGTAAAGCGATTTCGGTAGATATCGATTTTCTGGTCGATAGGGCTAAAGGTATTAAAACTATCCATTAACAACGAATATTCAGGCGCTGACTCATCACTTACAAGACCAAGCTCTTCATACTGGCCTATTTTTTTTAGCTGCTGCTCAGCGTTTAGCAGCAGTTCATCAATGGCCTCAACATTTTGCGCCAGACACTCGATAGAATCCTCATTCACTGCGTTCACAGGTTCTCCTTATATATCAAACAAAAAGCCCGTTGAGCTAATATCCCAGGGGCTAGTTTACCCCACATTTTCGTACCTTGGGCCTGTTGCCGCTATCAATTTGGCAAATAAACGCTCTCTTTATCATCAACACTGTCTTGTTATTTCCACAATTGGCCATTCCAAGAAGAAAGTTGTCGTCTATATAATAGCTGTTAAAAAGCAAGCAAGTGTAAATGAATACACTGCTTGTTACGGTCTGGGGCATGCCAATCGTTTCAATATCTAGCATGACACCACCTTTGTTAGTGAGCACAAACAAACAAAAATAAAGAATTTTAGGCAAATCTAGGAATAATCAACTATGCAATGTCGTAACAATAGTCAAAGTTATCTATTTCATCATTTATTGCAGTGGCAAGGAATGCTAGGAAAGCGTATGTTTTTAGCATTTGCACTTTTGGCCCAATGTTTGTCGAGTATATCTTTTGCAGGTACTGACATGACTTATGAAGAAGCGAAAAAAAGCGCTATTGACGCCTTGAGAATACACCTGTCGCAAGATGAGAATAGACTGACAGACGATATCAAAGTTGTTAGCTTTACCGAAAAGCAATGGCCCGACGCTAGCATTGGATGTCCTAGACCGGGTATTAATTATCCTCAGGTCGTCGTGCCCGGCTACTACGCAAAATTGGAAAGTCAGGGACTTCATTACAATGTACATATAGGCGGCACACGGGCTTTTGTGTGCACTAAATCAAGAAAAGTCCATAACCAGCCTCAAGTTAAACCTCAAAAATTACAAATCGAAGTAATTTCTAATACAGTGAAGGAAGATCTAGCGAAAAGACTGTCAATGTCTGTCGAAAAGGTTAAAGTTATCTCGATAAAGTCAGTGACATGGCCTGATCAAGACTTAGGGTGCCCAGACTATCAGGACAGTAAAGGGGCAAAGAAGCAAAAAAATGTTCGTGGTTATGGCATGATACTAGAAGCAAAGGGGCGCAGATATAGTTACCATACTGACCGTCACGAGCGCTTTATGGCATGTCCTCCAATAGAGACAGAATAATGGAAAATAGACAAAATAATAGAAACACAATGACTAATAAAGAATAAGAAATAACACTTAAGGGGCGTGAATATAATTCACCCTCCTTTCATTTTTAAAGTATCAAAAATGTCTTGTTAATTAAATTTCCTTTGAAAACTCACATCGCCGTAGCCAAGCACTAGCGGCATTAAAAAGATCAGACTGTAAATCTACACGTATACCAATATCATCACGGATAGCAGGAAGATTTCTTGGATCTATAGTTGCCGGAATGTAGTCAGTGATAGGTAGGCGTATAATAATATGATGATGAACATTTTTATTGGCAATATTATTAATAAGCCATAGTTGTGCATCAGGCCCCCGTCCACTTTTATAAGCAGCCAGTGCACTAATTCCCATGTACACATCTTTTTCATGGTGCCAAGGCACCAGTTGTAAACTCATAATATGCTTCATAGATGACTCCAACTCACGAGTATAAAAGGGCCAGGCAACGCCACCTGTCATACCAGAATAAAGTATTATCTCATCACTATGTGAAGGAAAACGCCGGCCACTGGTAATTTCAACTGAGGTACCTGACTTGTAGTAAAATTTAACTGTGGCCGCTGGCATAACTTCATCTTTCACTATTTTCGTAAGCCGAGTATCACTAGGTGAACGCTGAGAGAGAGGAATATCTTCTTTGTGAACAACACGCAAAGCATCGATCACGTTTGGAAAGTCATTTAAGCCTAAGAGTTTATTACCCGTTAATGGACAATTAAATTGTTGTTTTGGTGCAGTATAATGACTCTCATCAATTTTACCCAAAACAGGCAGGCTAGTATCAAATAATACACAGCTGCTTAGAAAAAAGTAAAAGAAAATTATGATGAAGTGATAAAGAAAACTAAACTTAGCTATCTTGTGTAATAACTTCATATACCTAAAACCCACGTTTAAGTATCTTTCGAATTCTTGCTTTTACTGAAGCTGCTTCATCTTTCATCGCCATATCGAAATATTTTTTTGTTTCTTCAGTATATTCAGGAAAGCGAGCTGCTAATTCATAGAAGCCATTGTATGTCCATGCTCTAACAAATTTATTGCTGTTTGTTAAACTACTTTTTAAGAAAGCATATATAGTCAAACATTCACTTTTATTAAAATCAAGATAGGGTAAAGATTGTAAGATATGAAGCTTTGTTTCCCAGTTCTGTAATTCAAGCAACTTACCACATAAATTTTTCACGTCCTTCTCCGCTAGATTATTACCTGACTCTAGCCATTTTTTTAATAGCCAAGAAGCCCCCTTGTCGGTATCTTCCGAAGAAATCAAGTCTATTAAATCTTTTTCAAATAAAGACTTTTTAGAATATTTTTTAAAAATATACGTTATACTATCAGCAGACTTCCCATCCCACATTAGTATTTCTTTGCTAAGATTCATATTATCAAGATCCAGTTAGCACTAGTATTCTCGGCAATGTACTGCATATCGGTATTCTAAATTAGCATTAAAACTAGGACGCTCACTTTTATAATTAAAATTAAACTCTATCGTTGGTTCCCAGCCACTTTCTTGTAAGGTTTCACCACAGTTAATGGAGACCTCATACCAGCCGTTCTCTAATTCAAAAAATGGCCTACTCGATTCGATGTCCTCTAAATTTTTACTCCAGGCCTGTAACAAAGGCATAGTAAGTAAATACACTTTTCCTCTAGATACATTTAATATATAACCATTTTTTTGATGTTGTATATCACCTTTGTAAGCAGAAAAAAATAGATGGAGCAGACATATTAAAACAAACTATATAAGGGTAGTTTTCAATGCCACATATAGGCAAAATAATGCCTTCATTCACCGCCTTATCGCCACTCTGATTGGACGTAAATTCACACATAAGGTTATCGCTGAGCTCATTAGTTTCTGCGAACTCAGATAAATGATATATATCTGCCAAAATAAAATAATCCATTAAATCGTTGAGGCACTCGTTATATATCTTCATATTTTTCACTAAGCACCGTTAATATCGGAATACCGAGTATAGTATTGCAAGCCCAACTCACTGATACTTTCAGGATATTGCCAAAAACACTCATCCAACTCATCTAGGCGTTTAAAATCTTGTTCTGATATAAATTTACCTATATCAGAATAACTATTAATACTATTTTTATTTATTTCATATGTGCTATCAACGATGGCAAACTCGGCCTCTATAATAGCGCGCATCTTTTCGGCCTTTATTTTTTGTAAGCCTCGCACAGCAATTTCATAACACTCCAATCCCCAGTTACAAAAGAACTGCATAAACCCACCATTATTCATATCCGTTTCTAGTTTCCAAAGAGCGGCTAATTCCGCCTCATTAGAGGTTAAGCTCGCCCAAACATTTTCATTGGCATGAAGTTTCTCTACATATTTTTCGGTAAGGTTTAGCCAACTATCATCAATATCTTCCATAGTGAATCTCTTGTTACTCATTGACTCCAATACTCACATTACAAAGTATAAATAGTAACATATGGTAAGCTAGCAATAATATTGACTGAATTGGATAAGATAACTATATGAATGTCTTAAAGTCTGAACGTATGCTTAAAGTAGTATTACTTACATTTTCTTTGGCTTTCAATACCTTATACTGTATCGGCAGTTTCGCCAGTGATGAATATGTACCGTTACAAGGAGACATAATCTTTCAATCATTACCAAATGGGGACATTGCAAATGCAATAGAAGGTGCTACGCGATCGCCTTACTCCCATGTTGGCATAGTCATTAGTACTTCAACAGGATGGAAAGTAAGAGAAGCTATCGAGAGTGTGCACGATACTGATTTATCAGTATTTATCGAGCGAGGAAGAAATAATAGTATCGATGTCTTTAGACTGAAGTCAAAGTATCAAAAATATATTCCGAAGTTTATCCGAGCAACGCAAAAATATTTAAATCATCCATATGATATTAGGTATAGGATGGATGATGAAAGTATTTACTGTTCAGAACTTATTTATAAAGCGTTTAATGACGCGACTGGCTTGAGAATGGGGAAGTTAGTTAAACTAGGTGAGTTACATTGGGGCAAATATGAAAAGTTAATCAAATCTATTGAAGGTGGAACAGTGCCGATTAATAGAAAAATGATTACGCCTGTGGATTTATCTAAAGCACTTCAGCTTGAGCTTATCTATTCTTCTTTCTAAGGTTCATATCAAACATGGAAGTAGATAAAACTGCCCTTCTTACTTTGCAAAGCACTTCATAAAAAAGCCCGCATAATGCGGGCTTTTATCATTTCAGTATATTGATACTAAATTACTGGGTGTTAATCATCACTTCAGTGGAACCGTTAAGTGGTGTTGCACCGTCGCTGTAAGTCATAATACCTAAGTAGCGGCTACCTGGAGTTAAGTCAGACCAGGAGATATTAACATTATTAAATGTTCCACTAGTTGCACTGTTGGTAGTGGTAACTGTAGCTGCGCCACTGTCGCCACCTGTAAGATTGAAGTTATGCACAGCATAAGTCGTTGGGCCTTCAGCACTTGCGAAGTCATCGACAACGACTATATAAACGCCAGGTGCAGGATTAGCAATTTCTACAGATTCCTGTGAAGTGCCGCCAGCACTACTGCCTTGCAGAGGGAATCCGGCAGTATCTGGGCCAAATACACGAATATCCATATCATCTGATGTTGAGCCATCGCCAACTTCAGAGTCAAACATGGAGAATCTAGCAAGAGTTACACCTTCTGGAATGACAAACACATCAGACTGATTCCTACCTCCATCTTCAATTTCATTCGCGCTAACAACACTTTCAACCATACCGTTCATAGCAACATTAAAGCTGCCGTCATAACCAATTAACGCGTCAAAAGAAGCTGAGCCATCAGTACCAGTCTCATCTAAGCTTGATGGTGTGCTTAGCAGTAGAGGGCGAACAGCTGCTGGGCTGCGAACCACTCCGTCATCCCAAGACCATTGGATAGAACCAAATGCCCATTCGTTCATGACAGCATCTTCAGTCACCTGGAAAAGTACTTGGAATTCTGCACTTTCACCTTCTCTTAGCGTGATAGTGTCAGGCCAGATTAGCATCTCAATACCTTGAGGTGCATCGAAACTTGCAGTGAAAGTATTAGTTCCTTTAGCAACACTGGTTACGGTACGTCGAACGATTTGATAGCCAAGAAGATCTGCTACTGCAATCGATGGTAGGTTAAGGTTACTGGCATCTTTAGAATAACCGGCAAACTCTAGCGCGGCACAAACTTCAATGCTAGTTAACATTACATTGTTTTCGCAAGTAAAGGCTAAGTAGTCAGGTAAACCTGCATCGTATACTAAGCCAGGCTCAAACATTTTGTTAGGTACAACCGCACCAGCACCGATATCAAAAGGATCTGCAGCTCTATCTTGGAAAGTTTTTCTCAAGTTTTGGCGAGCGGTGGTCATGATTGCAGAGCGAGCCATAGCTGGAGACCAATCAGGATGGGCTTGTTTAAGTAATGCGAACAAACCGGCAACATGAGGGCTCGCCATTGAAGTACCACTTAATACAGCAAAATTTCCACTTCTAGCATGAGCATTTGGCTGGGCACTGCCTGCTGCTAAGATTTCTACACCAGGGGCAGCAATATCTGGTTTGATAATATCTGGCGCACCACCGTTTGGACCACGAGATGAGAAACCAGCGATACGGTCAACTTGTGGAATTGAAATCTCTGGAGACAATAGACCAGTCACAGCATCACCAGCAGCGTGAGCTGCAGCAATAGCATCACCATCATTGAAGCCGATCATTACACCAGGAATAGTTTCAGAACCATCGAATCCACCCATGGAAATTGGGTCGATACGTGTAGGCGAAGTACCATCGTTATAAACTACAATGGCAGAAGCACCCGCCGCCGCAGCGTTATTATACTTGTCCAAGAAACCGCATCCGCCACGAATGACAAGCGCAATTTTACCGTCAACCGCCGCAGTATTAGTGATCGCAGCGCAACCATCTGCTGGTAGCACGGGCACTACGTCTGAAGAAATAGCGCCAGTGTCTTCGATTGAAACAGCGCCACCACCTTCAAGTGCAGCGAAAGTATCAGCGACCGAAGTTGGAGCAGAAACCTCAAGACCAGTACCGAATACTTGATCATCTTGAGCCGCGCCAACAGCAGTAATCCAAGGCACACCAGAAGGCGTTCCGGTAGTACCAGCACCTGGACCACTGTTACCTTGTGACGTTGCTACCCAAACACCAGCGTCAGCTGCGCGTAGGAAAGCAAGATCATCTGGGCCACCAAAAGAAGTAGAGCTACCGCCAATTGAGAAGTTAATAACGTCAACACCATCGGCAACGGCTTGGTCAATAGCTGCCATTGAGTCAGCACTTGCGCAACCTGCATCTGGATCATCATCTTGATCTGGACCATCCACGTCACTCTGCCAACACACTTTATACACAGCAACCCGTGCGCGTGGCGCCATGCCCGTGATATCGCCTCGGAATTCGCCGTTGATATCAGCGGCAACACCATAGTTACCCGCAGCAGTAGAAGCTGTATGACTACCATGGCCATCACTGTCACGTGCTGATAAGAATTCAGTGGTGGCAAGATTGTCTTCTCCCCAACCCTGTACGAAGTAGTCCGCTTTAATCAACTTATTATTACAAGTGAAATCACCGTCGTTTTCATTAAATTCGTTGTTACCGAATTCACAACCACTGCCGGTAAAAGATGCTGGTACTGGACCGTAAGGAATTAAATCGCCAGTCGCACCATTTGCAGGAGTAGGCACATCAGCAAATGCGAGGTTTTCTGGATTAACACCAGTATCTAGAACACCGATGACAACATCTTCACCTGTGTATCCACGCAACCAAGCACCACCTTCATCAGTCAAACCGATAAATTTGTGAGAGCTATTTGATTGGGTCTTTAAAATTTCGTTTTTGTAAACGGCAACAACTTCAGAATTTGCGCGCAGCTGCTCTACTTGATCGTGAGTAAGGTTGGCAGCAAAGCCATTAGCAGCAAAGCGGTAGGTGTATACTTTATCTTTGGTATTAGAACCTACTGAAGTCAGAATTCTCTCGTGTAAGTTTTCCAAGTATTGAGAGTAGCGCTCAACGTTTTCACTCTCAGGGTCTATTTTCTTACCAGTAGCAGGCTTAGTGGCCTTCATACCACTAATACCACCGTTGTACTCCATCAAAGATTGACTGCGCAACATAACGATGTGCAAATCTTGAGTTTTACTCGGTGCAACAACACTGGAATTTAAGTCTGACAACTTAAGTGTAGATTCTGCCGCCAGTGCGGAAACAGCCGTCGCAAGAGCGGCCATTCCTAATATTGGCGTAATAAATCTTTTCATGGGTTCAGTCCTATAATTAAATAGTTAGTTATCTCAGTAGCCAAGAGCTAAACAGAAAATTACGTGATTTTTTACAATTGCAGTAAGTCACATAAACTCGCGTCGCCTTTTCTTAGCCGTCCTTTCTTCCTTCATTTTTTTTATTTTAATGTGATTACTTATATATGATGAGGCAAGCCAAACAGTAACGAACTTTAAGTAGTCTGCGACAAATTTACGCTCACCCAGATACATAACGAGGAGTTTTTTTTAACCTCAAAAAAAATTTAATTTACTTGGCCGAAACTTTTAAAAAAAAGACGACTTAGCAGACTTAAAATGACATTAAGAATGATATTTTTAATCATATTTCTTCATTAAAAAAATTTTTTCCGCTTTTTTATTAGCACACTCCATTAAGCGCAAAATTTTATTCTTTATATGCATTGCTACTAGTAAAAGCATTTATATTAAAGACTTTTTTTGAATTTCATTATGATTTTTAGGAAGCTAATCTAGGCGAATATTGATTGGAAAAGTAGGGAATATAAAATATTATTTTTAGCAAATCGGGGAATGATTCTAAAGTTGTAAAAACACCTCACGAAACGTCAAAAATCCGCATCAAACAATGACAAAAAGAACACAAAAATGACATTAAAAACTTTAAACAAAATTTTATTAAGGGATAAAATTTACGTTTTTTTCGATATGACGAGAGCGAGAGACACCCTCCGAATATAAGTAAGTGATGAAAAAGGAGATCGTTAATAAGACACACATTTCATCTAAATAGAGGTTTATAGTTGATAACTAAATACAACCAAGAACAGAGTTTATGGAAAAAAAAACAATCATTTTTTTTCTTTTATTTCTTCACTAAGGCATTAAAAGAATAAATCGACGCAAGACATCGCCACATATACGTACATTTTTTTACATTTGTCAGCAAAGATTTATTTTAGATAAAGATATATACATCATTTAGTCGTCACTTGCACTGTATTAATCTTTTGTAGATATAACGACTAAATTTCAAGCGGAAATAGTAGGAAAGAAATACTCAAGCTGTTTTATCAAGCCACTCAAAAATTGGCGCCCACTGTTCAAGGTCACGACTGACTTTACTGGGTGGTAGGTCAAAAATACTTAAACCCTCATCCATTGCACGAATATAATTTTGAGTGTCACGAAGCTCAGTTACTATCGGCAATTTGAGGCGCAGTAAAAAAGCATTTAGAATTTTGAAGTAACGCGTATTAGAACGTGTACGATTTGCGATCAGGCCCACTCTTATTCCCGACTCTAAAATCCCTGAACGATAAATCTTCATAAGGAAACGTAAACAGGCTTTAATATCATTGGGCGAGGGCAACACTGGCACTAGCACATAGTCGTGGCTGTGCAAGATGTTTTGCACGTTATCCAAACTCCAGGCGGCTGGCATATCGTGCACAACCCAATCAACACCATCACTGTCGATTAGTTCATCAACACTGGCAGCAACAGACTCAATTTTCGCAATGAAATCGGGCCGACTGGCAAGCCAATCGCTACTGCATTTCAGTGCATCATGGTCTGCAAGTAAGACACGTTGGCCATGCGTTGCAAAATATGCCGCCAGCTGTGTCGATATGGTTGTTTTTCCGCACCCACCCTTAGGGTTGGCAATAAATATTTGGCCCATAAAGAATCAACAATCGACTTAGGTCGCTATATGCACCGACCAGATCTACGCCAGTGCAAAAATATCACTCAGCTAACGAGAGTATGCCTTAATGATGATGGTGCTCATGCTCGCCTTTATTCTCCTCGTTAGCTCCCACATCACTATGATTATAGACGGAACTTGAGGATGTGGAGTGTTTTCCTCCATGATCATGACCTGCATGCTGGAAAGTAAAGAAAAGACTGGCAAGACCAAAAGCAATCAATAGCACGCCCATTAGCCAACGCAGCGCTTTGGCGCGTAACAATGATTTAAGTTTTTCTCCTGCTAAACCTCCTACCAATAGTATTGGTAGCGTTCCCAAACCAAAAGCCAACATAACCACAGACGATGAGATAACATTACCTTGGGCTAAACTGTATGCTAAAGCTGAATAAACAAGACCGCAAGGAAGCCACCCCCAGAGAGCGCCGATACAAAATGCAGCCTTCAATGTTTGTACGGGAAAAAGCCCTTCACTGAGAGGTTGCAATCTGCGCCAAAGTAGTGCTCCGAGTTTTTCTAATTGTACTAGTAGCTTCCACCAGCCGGAAATATACAAGCCCATTAGAATTAACATCACGGCAGCGAATATACGTAACACAGGCAAATCCGTAAAACCACTAAATAGCGGCTGTAAAGCCCGCCCTAAAATACCGGCTATAGCGCCTATCAAACCATAACTTATAATACGCCCTAAGTTGTAAGCAATTAAAATATACAACTTACGCACTTGCGAAGCTTCTGCAATGCCGAAGGATAAAGCTGCCGCGATTCCGCCACACATACCTAAGCAGTGGCCTGCACCTAATAAACCAATGACAAAAGCGGAAAAAAATACATCTATGGACATATAAAATAGCTCTAAGAGATAGAAATTCGCGTGTATAAAATAGAAAAATTAGAAAATTAATTGAGACATAGTCATACAACCAAGTATATATAGGGGCATTACTCCAGCTTATCTGAACGGGTATGTGCTGTTGTATCCTTATTATCTGAATTCGCCTTGCTTGTAGAGGTAGTCTTTATATCATTATCGAAAAGAATCCGTTTACCTTCTGTATCCAAGTCTTCAAACTGACCAGACCTTACCGCCCAAATAAATAAGCGCACGGCAATAAAGACTATTAACATAGCTATTGGTATGAGAATAAACAAACTTTCCACAAGTGTTTACCTACAAGAGGGTTCGAATTTACTTTTTTATTTTACCGCTATTTCCATCAGAACTGTTATCAGCACCTAAGCGCACAGCATTTAACACAACTAATAAAGAACTTAACGACATACCGATTGCCGCAGCATAAGGTGGTACCCACCCTACAGCGGCCAAGGGTAGAATACTGACATTATATATCAACGCCCAGGTAAGATTTTGCTTTATCTTAAAACGAATGCGAGTGGCTAACTCCATAGCGGTGACAATGGTGCGTAAATTACCATTCATCAATACTGCATCAGCATGAGTTTGAGCTAAGCGCGTGGCATCTCCCATTGCGATTGACATACTGGCGCCACTTAACACCGGCACATCATTAATACCATCACCAACCATTAACACCCGCGCATTATCCTTTTGCATATTTTTAATTGTTGCTAGTTTTTCTTCCGGTGAAACCTGGCCGACGGCCTCGATGTTGTAGGTCTTAGCAAATAGATCAACATTGGCTTTTCTATCGCCGCTTAAGAGAAGCGTTTTAATCTTTTTACTATTCAAAAAATTCAGTAGCTCTTGAATATATTCTCTGGGCTTATCCACTAATAATACCCAGGCAACAACTTCATCACCGCAAGCTAGCAATTGCCACATACCATCACTTGGGTAGTCTAAAGTTTTATTCGGACAAGCAAATGATTTCTTACCAAACCTATAGTAAATACCGTCGACCTCACCCGCAACCCCACCGCCAGTGATGATTTCAACATTGGAAGCAACATAGGGCAAAGCAGTTTTCTGGAATGCAGCAGCAATCGGATGGCGGCTATTGGCCTCTAAAGCTGAAATAATCTCTAAAACTTCAGCTTCACTTTTATCACTTTGTAGAAGAACTTTTGCTATCGAAAAATCACCTTCGGTTAAAGTTCCGGTTTTATCAAAAACAATATGAGAGACGTTGGCAAGCTTTTCTACTAATTGCCCAGATGATACTAACAATCCGATTTTGCGAAGCCTTAATGTGCCTGCGGTTAAAGCAGCTGGTGTAGCCAATGATAAAGCACAAGGGCAAGTAGCCACCAATAAAGATAATACAATCCACAACGCTTTATCTGGTGCGTTAAAATACCAGTAAGTGGCAACCCCAAAGGCAGTGATAAGGATAAATAAAATAAATCGACTAGCTAAACGATCGGCGCTGGCAACAATGTGAGGCTTATCCATCATCGCCCTTTCCACTAACTGCTCAACGGATGCAAGTTGTGTTTTATGACTTACCGCTGTCGCTTCCAGTAAAAAAGGCGTCTCATGATTGGTTGCTCCAGCAAAAACAAAATCGCCAATTTTTTTTGATTGCGGCAAAAACTCCCCCGTTAGCATAGATTCGTCAACAACACCGTGACCCTCAATAATTCTGCCATCACAGGGAATCACCTCTCCTGCTAACACCTCGACCGTATCACCGATGTTTAGAGCCTTAAGAGGTACTTCTTCTCGGTTTTGTTTGTTAACACGCGTAACACTTAGAGGTAGTAAGCGAGATATTTTTTCAGTAGAAAAAGCACTGCTGTGCCGAACTTTCATTTCTAAAAAGCGACCAAGTAATAGAAAGAAAGTAAACATCGAAATGGAATCAAAGTAGACGTCGCCAGTATTATGTAACGTGGCCCAAATACTAGCAACATAAGCTAAACCGATTGCCAAAGACACAGGCACATCCATATTTAAATGGAATAGTTTTAAATTGTTATAGGCACTTTTGAAAAAAGGGGCAGCACTGAAAAATACCACTGGCGTTGCTACCAGTAAGCTAAACCAGCGAAAGAACTGCTGCCAGGAGTCTTCAATTCCTTGTATAGACCCCGCATGCAAGGCGATCGCAAACATACCCACCTGCATCATACCTATACCGGCAACACCTAGACGAATAAGTGCCGTGCGCGATTGAGCTTTGCGCATAGCACCATCTTGTGATTCTAGATATGGAGTTGCGGTATAGCCTATTTTTGCCAAGGCAATAAAAATATCGCTTAATTTAGTGCGCGACTTGTCCCAAATAATACGGCAGCGATAATTCGTGGCATTAACACTAATCTTCTTAACACCATCGAGATTAATTATGTGATTCTCAATTAACCAGGCACAGGCAGCACAGGATATATCAGGGATAGAAATGAGTGCCTCACTACTACCATCCTCTAGCAAAGAAACAAATTCTTCTTGTACCTCATCAAGGTCATAGGCGAGATAGCTAGAACCAACAGGTTTAGCTTGAACATTAAGTTTATCTCGATAACTGTAAAAATCTGATAAACCGCCGGCCATAATCGCAAGCGTCACAGCTTGGCAGCCCATACAGCAAAAGGCGTGGTTTTCACCTTTTATCTCGATAGAAAACTCATCGATTGCAGGTAGTCCACAATGAAAACACGCACGGCTCACAATCGTTACTCGAGCACGACGTCTGTGGTATCTACAAAGTCGACCTCACCATTTAAACGCCAAATCTCTTCTAACACTGCGCCGCCACTTTCGCGTTCGCCAGCATTACTTGCAAGGGGATCTTCTTGTTTACTTAGTTTTTTATAAGCACTTAGGCGCAAGTACCAACGCCCTTGAAGCATTTCATCCAAATCCGCGCGAAATAAACTAGGTGCAACTCGCTGTAAAATTAAAGTCCTATCATATTTTGATTTGGCGGGATGAGAAACAAGAAGAGACAGTTGATCAGCGGTTATATTCTTATTTAGACGCAGGATAACTTCATGGGTTAACCAGTCAAACCTAATATCCCCCTGTAAACCCAAGGATTTAGCATGCTCCTCAGAGGTAAATTCCTGGGCCAGAAGACGACCTTCTTTATAATAATCATCTGACACCACATCATCAGCCGAGGTAACAGCCAAAAACACCATGGTCGCAGAGGAAAAAACAACAGCAATAAGTGGCGCTAATACCATCCAAAACCATGGCTCGCGATACCACACCTTTGCTACTTGATCATCAGGAACATTCATTTTTTCACCGGCCCAATAAAATTGGTCTCTTCTACGGCTGAAATCGAACTATCGTCTTTGGCTTCAATAACAATTTTAATTTTACTTTTCTCAGTTTCAAGAGACCGCTTGGGAATCGATACTCTAAGCGGCATCGAAAACACTTCGCCAGCTAATACCTCGAATGAACGAAAACGCTCTACTTTAAATGGATAATCCCCGTCGATACTAATATTATAACTGTGCGTGGAACGATCCATATTACTAATTTTTATGGTATAAACATTTTGCACATCATCACCGACAACACGATACATACGTGCACCGCGGTCGCGAATGACATCGAGCCCCAAAGGAGATCGTGTGAATACCACATAAAGAAAAACCGATACCATGGCAACAACAATAAAACAGTAGCCAAATAAACGCGGGCGAATAAATTTCGTCACCCCTGTATCCAACTCATCTTCAGAAGTAAAGCGAATCAGTCCGCGTTCATACTTCATTTTATCCATTACGGTATTACATGCATCAACACAAAGACCGCAGTTAATACACTCATATTGCAGACCATCGCGAATATCAATATCAACAGGACAAACTTGTACACACCAGGAACAATCAATACAGTCCCCCAAGCCTAGAGCTTCTGTGTCATCGGTATTTTTGCGGGCACCACGCTTCTCTCCACGCTTTTGATCATAATGTACTGCCAAAGTATCACTGTCGTACATAACAGACTGAAAGCGCGCATAGGGGCACATATACTTACAGACCTGTTCTCGCATCCATCCTGCATTTAGATAAGTCATACCGGTAAAAAATAGAGTCCAAAAAGCTGCAGCTGGATGGGCATCGATGCGGATCATACCTAAAGCATCGCGATAGGGGAAAAGTCCTTCTAATAAATCTCGGATGGGAACAAAATAACCAATAAAAGTGACGCCAGTGATAAAAGCAATTAATACCCAAACACTATGCTTACCTGCTTTTCGTAAAAACTTTTCTACATTCCACCTTTGTTTATCCAATTTGATACGTTTATTTCTATCTCCTTCAAAAAGATGTTCGATATAAATGAACATAAGTGTCCATACCGTTTGCGGACAAGTAAAACCGCACCACACTCGGCCGAGCAATACCGTTACTGTAAATAAGGCGAATGCCGAAATTATTAGTAGCCATGCTAGTAACATGAAATCTTGCGGCCAAAAAGTCAGCCACAAAACATGGAATTGACGAGTCGGCAAATCAAACAACACGGCCGGACGTCCGTCGATGACAAACCAAGGTAACAATAGATAAGCGGCAATTAAAGGTAGGCCGGTATAACGTCTTATTGCCTGAAAGAAACCAGAAACTTTGCGGGTATAAATTTTATCTTCTGACTCATAGAGATTTATGTAACGTATCTCTCCATCGCCGCCCGATGTTTGTTTTTCCTCTGCCACTTCACTCGAACCTATCTCAAAATTAAAGACGACTTATAAAGTCTTGAGGGCTTGAGAACTCAAGCCCTTGTATGGCAATCCTAGCCGTTAATAATCTTATAAATATAAACTTCAGACTATTCGTAATCAAAAGAGAGCGAATAGACATAGGCTGTTAAAATATGAATTTTCTCTTCTCTTAGTAAGTCTTTTTGCGCCGGCATCTCATTTGCTAAGCCGTTGCGAATAGAATGTAAAATACCTTCTCGGCTACCATCATATAGCCAAACATCGTCGGTCAAATTAGGCGCACCCAATGCCGCCATACCTTTACCATCAGCACCATGGCAGGCGCTGCAGTTTTGATCGAATAAGGTTTTTCCGATGGCCGCGACACTCTGTGTGTGTTCTTGCCCCGACAATTGCAACACATACTCAGCAATATGTGAAATTTTCTCTTCACCTAAAATCGGCCCCCATGCGGGCATATTACCTGCACGACCATTTAATAAGGTGTGTTTTATGGTGTCTGGTGTACCACCATATAACCAATCGCCATCAGTTAAGTTGGGAATGCCAAAATTACCACCACCATCAGCGCCATGGCATACAGCACAGTTATTGGCGAAAAGACGCACTCCCATTTTCATTGCGCGGTTATCATGGATAAGTTCTTCCACCGGCATCTGCGAAAACACACCATAACTTTTTACATGTTTCTTTACCGCCTTTTCTTGATGTGCTTTAAGTTCGCCAACGGAAGTCCATCCGCCAAAGCCATCCCACACACCAGGATACCAAACAAGGTAAACCAAGGCCCAAACCATACTGCCTAAAAATAGCTGGAACCACCACTTAGGTAAGGGGTTGTCATACTCTTCAATACCATCATATACATGGCCTGTGGTTTTATTTTCCGGATCTTCGTCGTCCCGTAAAGCCACTTTGCGGTTGGCCATCAATACCCAAAAGATTAATCCCAGGCATGTGGCTGTCAAAATAAAAATCCATAACTGCCAAAAGAGTGTCATAGCTAATTTGCCCTCGCATCATCATCTTGCTGACAATGAATATTTGATTTTGTGTTCTCGTCTTCTGCCGACTCATCGGCAAAGGGCAACTGTGCTGCCTCATTAAACTTTTTTCTGTGCTTTGGGCTGAAAGCCCACCAGCAAATACCAGCAAACGCTATCATTACTAAAATAACCGACATGCCGCGTAAGGTATTAATATCCATCGATTAACTCCAACGTTAGCGTTTTGCTTTTTTCAGGGTTCCCAATTGCTGTAAGTAGGCAACCAGCGCATCTATTTCCGTCACACCTTTAACGGCGGCTTTTGCTCCGGCAATATCTTCATCGGTATATGGCACTCCTACAAAACGTAAGCCTTCCATTTTCGCAGCTGTACCTTTACCGTCGAGTTTGTTATCAAATAACCAGGGAAAAGCTGGCATATTAGAATTGGGAACGACATTTCGTGGATTGTACAAATGCGCTTTATGCCAATTATCGCTGTAACGTTTGCCCACTCTGGCAAGGTCAGGACCGGTTCGCTTAGACCCCCATAGGAAGGGATGCTCATAGACAGATTCACCCGCGACCGAATAATGGCCATAACGCTCGACTTCAGCTCTGAGTGGACGCACCATTTGAGTATGGCAAACGGTGCATCCTTCACGGATGTAAATATCTCGCCCTTCCAATTGCACAGCGGTTAAAGGCTTCAAACCAGCGATAGGTTTAGACGTTTCAGGCAAATAGAAATTGGGAACAATTTCAACTAAGCCACCAAAGCTAATGGCGACAACAACAAGCACCAACATAAGCCCGAGATTTTTTTCAACAATGTCGTGATTTTTCACTTAGTATCTCCCAGCCAGGCATATTGTGTATTCATAACTATTTTTATCTCTTCCAAAATCCGATTTAAACAAGCTGCGGTTCACTGACATTGTCGGGTTCAGTCTCCTTATCGTATACGGTGCGATAAGCGTTAAAGGCCATAATCAACATGCCAAGTAAGAAGCAAGCACCACCGAGGAAGCGAACAAAATGCCCTGGATAACTGGCTTCTACCGATTCAACGAAACTATAAGTTAAGCTTCCATCCTGGTTGAATGCTCTCCACATAAGGCCTTGTAGTAAACCGTTTACCCACATGGAGGCGATGTATAACACGGTGCCTACTGTTGCCAACCAAAAATGTACATTGATTAAAGCTACGCTCCACATCTGTTTACGATTGAATAAAACCGGAATAAGGTGATAGACAGCACCGATAGAAATCATCGCAACCCAGCCCAGAGCACCGGAATGAACATGGCCAATAGTCCAGTCAGTATTGTGAGAAAGGGCATTTACAGTTTTGATTGACATCATCGGCCCTTCAAAAGTAGACATACCGTAAAAAGACAGAGACACCACCAAGAAACGTAAGGTGGGATCAGTACGCAATTTATGCCAAGCACCAGACAAAGTCATAATACCGTTGATCATACCGCCCCATGATGGCGCCAATAGAATAATGGACATTATGGCACCCAACGTTTGAGCCCAATCGGGCAACGCTGAGTAGTGCAGATGGTGGGGGCCAGCCCAGATATAAATGGAGACTAAAGCCCAAAAATGCACGATGGAGAGCTGATAAGAATAAACAGGGCGGCCTGCTTGTTTAGGTACAAAATAATACATAATACCCAAAAAGCCCGCTGTTAAGAAAAACCCAACCGCATTGTGACCATACCACCATTGCACCATCGCATCCATGGCACCGCTGTACATGGAGTATGATTTCATAGGCCCTACGGGTATTGCCATGCTATTGACTACATGCAGAACTGCAACAGTTAGAATAAAAGCACCAAAGAACCAGTTAGCCACATAAATATGCGACATTTTTCGTTTCATGACAGTACCGAAAAATACAATCGCATAAGAAACCCAGACCAAGGTAATCAATATATCAATCGGCCATTCTAGCTCGGCATACTCTTTCGATGTGGTATAACCCATAGGTAATGAGATAGCAGCCGCTACAATAACCGCTTGCCACCCCCAAAAGGTAAACCCAATAAGTGGGCCACCAAAGAGCCTAGCCTGACAGGTTCTTTGCACAACATAGTAGGATGTAGCAAATAAAGCACATCCACCAAAGGCAAAGATAACAGCATTTGTATGCAAGGGACGCAGGCGGCCAAAGTGAGAATAGGGCTGCAAGATATCGTTAAGTTCGGGCCAATACAGCTGCGCAGCCAGCATTACACCAACTGCCATACCGACAATGCCCCAAACAATTGTCATAATGGTAAATTGTTGAACCACATGATAATTATAATTTTCACTATCTTGTGATCCATGAGCCGATGCCACGTCAGCACTCATACACTTTTCCTATTAAAGATATATTGTTTTTAAACAGTCGACACCGAGATAACGCGGATTCCCAATTCTCGATTTGTCGTCATTTTTAGAAATTATAGACGGTAATGGCATCAGTACTTTGATTAGAGTCAAGTGCGCCACTACCTGAAGAGCCTATATTCAATACAACATAAGTACTTAAAAATAGGCTCTGGTTATAAACACCTGTGCTAGATAACAGTTTTTAGACCTGTTCTAAAGACTTTTGGTCACACTAAAGTAATATTTAGTGTTTAATGCTTATCTTTCATCCAAAAACGGCAAGTAATGTTGCAGTCAAAATTTCGGCGCCAATCATAGTGGACAAAATAGCGATATGCTACCTTGCTATTCGGTTTACACTCAGTTTCAAAATAACCTAGAAAGTACAACAGCGAGCAACCATACTATTGAAGAGAAAGTAAGCACCGACAAAAGCACACAGCAGAGTACTCATAAGCTGCTATAACAGTAGCATATATATACTACTGGTATGACAATATTATAAGACTTGCTATTAACCTGGATATTTAACCTGCTAATTATATGCAGCGATAATAGCTACAGATGGCAGTTACACATAACAGCTGAAATAAGCCTTACTATTTTACGCAAATAACTACACGTTCAGATGTGTCGATTCTCTATCAGCTGAGCTCAGCTAACGAATACTAAGCCAAAAGCCCTATTTAAAGTAAGAGAAATGAAAGCAATAGAATGGACTTAATAAGACTTGTTTTAAGTGCAAATCACATTATATGAGCAGGACAAATGCCCTGCCTCAAATGATCAAAACACAATTAATAAACTGCCGTTAAAAGCCGGCTTAAATAAACCATCAACCTTGAGTACGGCCCTTTTGTGCAGCGATACGCATGCGCAATGCATTGAGTTTAATAAAGCCTGCCGCATCTTTTTGATCATAGGCCCCGGCATCGTCTTCAAAAGTTGCAATGTTTTCATCAAATAAGCTGTTATCAGAACGACGCCCAACAACAGTAACAGCACCTTTATAAAGCTTAACGCGAACATCTCCATTAACTACATGCTGAGAATCATCGATAGCGGCTTGCAACATTTTACGCTCAGGGCTCCACCAGTAACCGTTATATACTTGCTCAGCATACTTAGGCATTAGCGAATCTTTCAGATGTGCAACTTCACGATCTAAGGTGATGGATTCAATAGCTCTATGGGCAGGCAGTAATATTGTCCCACCGGGAGTTTCGTAACAACCACGGGACTTCATTCCAACATAGCGATTTTCAACAATATCGAGTCGTCCAACGCCATGCTCGCCACCTTTCTTGTTGAGAAACTCAAGTAAAGTTGCCGGAGACATAGCTTCACCATTAATGGCTACGGGATCACCGCCTTTAAAGCTAATTTCTAGATATTCTGGAGTATCGGGCGCATCTTCCGGAGCTACCGACCAGCGCCACATATCAGCTTCAGCTTCTGCCCATGGATCTTCCAAAATTCCGCCTTCGTATGAGATATGAAGGAGATTGGCATCCATAGAGTAAGGAGACTTTTTCTTAGCACTTGAGAAATCAACTGGAATCTGGTGTTTTTCACAATAGGCCATCAAGGTTTCACGAGAAGTTAAATCCCATTCACGCCAGGGCGCAATTACATGAATGCCCGGCTTCAAAGCATAGGCCCCTAGTTCAAAACGCACCTGGTCATTACCTTTACCCGTCGCACCATGAGAAATAGCATCGGCACCGGTTTCATTAGCGATCTCAATTAAACGCTTAGCAATTAGCGGGCGAGCAATCGAAGTACCCAATAAGTATTCACCCTCATAAATAGCATTGGCGCGAAACATAGGGAAGACAAAATCACGGGCAAACTCTTCTCTCAAGTCGTCGATATAAATTTCTTTGACGCCAAGCGCTTCAGCTTTAGCTCGAGCTGGCTCTACCTCTTCCCCTTGACCGATATCCGCTGTAAAAGTCACCACTTCACAGCCATAAGTCTCTTGCAGCCAAAGCACTATGACCGAGGTATCTAAACCTCCAGAATAGGCAAGAACAACTTTTTTGATATCGGCTGACATTGAGAACCCTCACATTTCATACTTGGTAATTTAGATTTAGCCCTACTCAGTAGGGAGCGGAATTTTATCCTTAACCTGCCTAAAGAAACAATCACTAAAGGCGATTAAACTGAACGAATGTTCGAAATATTAACATTTTTAGTGGTTTTTATAGAATATTATTTTAAAAATACAATTTTAGACAAAATAATGTTTAATATTAGCCAAAGATCTTAGGGTCTATTGACACCAGTTGGGCCGCTCCTATCGCCTCTAATAATACGAAAAGCATACACATCAGCAGGTGTGACGAGTGTCGGCAGGCCCTTGCTAGCGTTCAAACTTTGTTGACAGAACTACACTGGTGACAGTGTCTTTGATACCCTCGATTTCGCGAATATCATCAAGCACCTTATCTAGTTCACCGGTTGATTCTGCTTCCACCAAGACAATCAAATCGTAGATACCACTGACAGCATAAGCGATAGTAATTTGTTCAATGTCTTTAAGGTTTCGCATAGTTTGCGCAGAAGACCCTGATGCTAAACTTACCATCACATGGGCCGACACATGACCTTTGGTATATTCATCACTGAGCACCAGAGAATATCCTTTAATCACGCCCTTCTTTTCCAGACGACTAATACGGTCTTTGACTGTGGAGCGAGACAGGCTTAGTTCTCGTGCCAGTTCTGCAATGGAAGCGCGGCTATTACAGCGTAAAAGATGTAACAAGCTTTTATCAGTAGTATCAGTAATCATTTCGACGGATATTCCGTAATATTGACAAGGATGAAGTATAGCAAGACGACAACGCAGAGTTACATATAACAGATAAAAGTGGACTGAAGAGGATTCAGCTAAGGCTTAGGTGGCTAAGCCTTAGGATGGTGAAATGGTAAATCTATTTAGTCGTCGCTAAAGGATACCGTGGCCTGGCGTTTGCGATTGACAGACAAGTGCGTTACATCCGGGCGAGAGTAATGCCCAGACGGATCGAAATTCTGGCGCTCCTCCAAAACTCGGTTGTGATCAATAGTAGCGACCATAACCGCTTCTTCACCGTTCAAAGGCTCTATTATCCAGGAGCCATCAGGAGCTGCGATACATGAACCTCCTGAAGCATAGAAGTCTTGCGGCTTTTCCAAGATTAGCTCTAGATTAGGCGTATCTTCCGGAAAATCTTCTTTACGCATTAAACCACTTACCGACATAACATAGGAACGCGCTTCTTTTGCAATAAAACGGGTAATATCTTGAGTATTACGCTCACTGCCAGGCCATATGGCTACGTGCAGGTCTTCTCCTTGACCATATAAGGCAGCGCGTGGCAAGGGCATCCAATTTTCCCAGCAGTTAAGCCCTCCCACGGTAAACGCTCCCAGAGGATGAACCCGAAGGCCATTGCCATCGCCAGGCGACCAGGTTAAACGCTCTTCATAAGTAGGCATAAGCTTGCGGTGCACAGACCCGATAATGCCCTTGGCATCAATGTAGACCATCGAGCAATATAGACTTTTTCCACCTCGATTGGAGGCTTTTTCGATAGTGCCAATATAAGCGGCAATGTTATTTTGCTTGCAGGTTTCGCAGATAGTGGCTAAGTCCCCGCCTTCGACAGATATAGCATTGCGCACATAATGAGCATGAATCTCTTTTTGCACTTTTGACTCAAATTCGGAACCATTAGTGACGGAGAGCCAAAATGGGTAACCTGGTAATAACGACTCACCGAATGCCACAAGGTGTGCGTCCAGCTTTGCAGCCGACTCAATTGCGGCGATAACTTTATCAATGGTTGCCAGTTTATTTAGCCATACTGGAGCAATTTGTGCGAATGCAATATTGAGTAGGGAATCTGCTTGCATAAGGGGATCCTATGAAATGAGGTTTGAAAGTATTCGTCAGGCCTGATAGCAAAAACGATTGGTACTAACTATTCATCATATGCTTATTCCAGATACTTTAAAATTAGTGGCCAGACCAGTATAAGAATGTATACAGCGAAACAGAATGACTATTAGTCGAGGTACTCTAATGTATTCGTCGCCACTCTCCCACCTAACCTCCCACCTCACCCCCCACCTAACAACGAGCTGGAAGGTAATTTAGCCAAAGAAGCTTTATTTTGCTCTTGACACTATAAGTGTATTAATTAGGATGTAGGGTTGAGAAGAAGTAACACCTGAAACTACTGAAGTTTAAAATAAAGTACGAAACAGAAAGATAACCAGCAGCAAAAATAGTGATAATAATAATCCCAGGTTACGCACTTTACTATTAATTAAGCAATGTAGCAGTTGTCATTTCATGATTGTTCATACACCTTGTGTTTTTAGGCATTGCGCTTAGGCTTAGCATCATTGCATGAAATAACTAGAGAATGACATGAATACGAAATGGCTGATACAGATACACAGGCCAATACATCAATAGCTTCACGTGCTCCTTCGTTTACTGTTCGCTCATTGTTCGTTCATTGATAGTCACTATTGATTATCTTGACACTACATCCTAGGAATTAAACATGGCAATTATCAGCGCTACCGGCCTATATACCCCGGAGCATTCTGTTTCCAATACCGAACTAGTAGAAGCTTTTAATCAATATGTCGATGACTTCAATAAAAGCAACGCCGCTAAAATAGAAGCTGGGGAAGTGAGCGCGTTGCTTCACTCCTCCGATGCTTTTATTGAAAAAGCTTCTGGTATTAAAAGTCGCTACTTTGTCAGTAAAGAAGGCGTGCTAGACCCTAAGATAATGACGCCGCTGCTACCTGAACGCGGCAACGACGAGCCTAGCATCTTGGCCGAAATGGCCGTGCTTGCTGCCAAACAAGCACTGCAAACCGCTGGTCGAGAAGCTCATGATGTTGACTTCATTATCGTTGCTTGCTCAAACCTGCAAAGACCCTATCCAGCCATATCTATCGAGGTGCAACAACTGCTTGGGGCAGGCGGCTTTGCCTTTGACATGAATGTCGCATGCTCCTCTGCCACGTTCGGCTTAAAAACGGCTACCGATGCTATTAACGCAGGTACTGCTAAGAGTGTCTTGGTTATCAGCCCGGAAATCTGCTCAGGCCATTTAAATTTCCGCGATAGGGACTCCCACTTTATTTTTGGTGACGCCGCTACTGCGATTTTAGTAGAACATGAATCTGTTGCCCAAGGAGGCGACTACCGCGTCATAGACTCCAAGTGCATTACTCAATTCTCCAATAATATTCGCAATAACTTTGGTTTCTTAAACAGAACAGCACCTGAGACAAAAGATAACGCCGATAAACTCTTTATCCAAAAGGGTAGAAGTGTTTTTAAAGAGGTCTGTCCAATGGTAGCCGAATTAATTAACACCCACGTTGGCGCCAACAATATAGACAGACAAAGTATTAAACGGCTATGGTTACACCAAGCCAACCTCAGCATGAATCAACTCATCGCCAAAAATGTCTTAGGTAAGGAGTTTAATGTCGAGGACGCACCAGTAATTTTGGATACCTATGCCAACACCAGCTCAGCAGGCTCTATTATCTCTTTCCATAAAAACTCCCAAGGGTTAAATACTGGGGACTATGGCATTATCTCGTCGTTCGGAGCAGGATATTCAGCAGGTTCTGTAATCTTACAAAAACTGTAATCTAGCGTTGGAGCAAACTAATTCCACGAAGAATTTGGTTGTTAAATAAAGCCCAGAAATGGGCTTTATATTTTAAAGACGCTTTACTCGTTTTTGTTCAATGGTTTCCTTCCCCCACTGTTTATCTACAAATTCTTCCTCAATAGTAAAATCATAACGATCATATAAATAACTAGAGGCATCCAAACCTTTTACTGTCCATAAGTGAATCTCTCGAAAACTTCGATCCTGACAAAAATCAACTGCTCTTTCCAATAGCTGCTTGCCAAGACCACGTCCCGCCAGCTGAGGCGCCATAATAAACCAACGTAAATGAGCAACATCAGCATCAGGTAAATCGTCACCATCGATTGCGAGTGAACCCAGTACCTGATCATTATTCATTACCAACCATAGGGCGTTATTTGTTGCTGACAAACGCTGAGTAAATTCGGCCAACTCGGTCGCTACTTTTTGTTCAAAGTACTGATCGAAGTTATAATACTGTGCAAAATAACGGGAAAATAATGCAGCTATAGTGCCTATAGCTCCTGGACGATACCCTGAAATAATTTCAAACCTAGAGACTGGCGTTGTTGTCCCATTAATACGCTTAGCTTCTAGCGCTTCGGCATAAGTAGATAGGCCATCCACAATCCTAGCAATTTCATCATAGGATAGATCAGCTAAAGCGTTGTTTACTTGCTGTTGAGCAAACTCATGAGCAACGTTAACCGTAGCTTTACCTTTAGCCGTTAATGTCAGTACTTTACTACGAGCGTCCGCTGGCAAAATGCTCTCTTTAACTTCTCCCGCGCGAACCAGTTTTTTTAGCAAGCGGCTAATACTGGACTTTTCAAGATTGAGCTTTACACACAGTTCTGCGGCCGTTTGCGGGCCCTTTAAATCAATTTCTAATAAAGCATGCACAGCAGAGGGAGGAAGGGAGGTCGCAGCTAGATTACGACCCATAAAGCCAAACTCTCGAACTAAGGTTCTAGAAGCTTCACGAATATCATCTATCACTAAGGCAGATACGGTGTTCATTAATATCCTCCATTAATATATAGTTGTACCATACAACTATATATTAATACTGTAAACCTTTAATGCCATATAAAGGTATGCTCTCTATCAAAATAAAATAGAGTGAGGTTAGCTAGGATAGATATACTTAAGCGCTTTAAAGGGGAGAATGGTTTTATCGGGTCAAACCTGACGGCTTGGGAAGTAAATTTACGCTACACTACATCTTTGATTGTTGCCAAGGCCTGTTGACACTGAGAGTGGCTAAAAAGCAAACTGAGTTAGCAAATGGAATAGCGGTAGTAACTTCGCACTTTGGTTTTCAATATTCGAGCTTCATCACAAAATATACAGTTACCTTAAAGTATCACATCCTTGTGAGGCTTAATCCTACTTCACCTTCCACTTACAAAACACACATAAGAAGCTTCTTATAATTCAGAAGCCGCTACGTTTTTAATTTTCTTCCAGTTTTTATCTGCTTTTTTGATATTACCCGGAATATCTTTTACCCAGATAGCTTTTATACTGTTATCAAGGTTGAAGTAAAGCTTACCATCTACAACTTCCCAGACATTAGGGTCGCCGATAAACTTTTTATTGACTGAAGTACCATAGGCACAGTAGCCACCATATTGTGGCAAGTATTTATTTTGATTCTTATTAAATTTTTTAAGATTTTCCTTACTGGAGAAAATGTAGTTAACCCCATCTACAGTTGCAACAAAATTACCATTACCAGGTAGAGGCTTTTTACCATCCTGATAGGATACTAGATCATAACCACCAGCACCTACCGTACTATTACTAATAGAATCAGCGGATGTATGAATTGAAAATATCGTAATCACAGCGGTTATCAGTGCAAATAATGAAGTTTTCATTTTTTTCATATGTTTATCTCTTATGTTAAGTTTAATATTTAAAGTTAATCAATTGAATTATTTTTTACTCTTTGCAAGAACAATCTTCAGTAGCTATAGGAACCCTTTTTTAAATTTAAGACTTGTCTTTTGTTGTGCTTAAATTTTATCTTTCGCGACATTACTTAAGCTGAGTGAAATTATAAGCATCGGCCAAAATCTCACTATGATCGGCAATCCAGCAATTTTGTTTATTCGTCCAGACAGGTAGTTTTATTAGAATAGATGGGCTAGTATTGACTCAAATATTTATATTAAACATAAAATAAAACTGAATAAGGTGAAGCCTTGGATACGCTCAGTAAAATTTTAGATTTATTGCGTTTTAACGGAACTTTTTATTTCGCGACAAACTTTAATGGCGCATGGAGTATTGAAGTACCTTCGTATAAAAGTGTGGCAAGATTTCATTATGTTACACAGGGACACTGTTGGGTTAGAGTTCCTGGAATGGAAGAACCACAGATGCTATCGGTAGGCGACCTTATAATTATACCTCACGGTGCTAAGCATATACTTAGTGACACTCCAGACTCACCGCCTATTACACTAGACGAAGCCTTTACACATACAGGTTATAACGGGCAAGGAATTTTTCATTTTGGTGAAGATTCGATATTGCACGGCACACAATTGGTCTGTGGACACTTTGAGTTTAATGAAGAGTACAAGCACTCATTTATTGATTATTTACCGCAACTGATTATTTGCAATGAAAATGAAGGCACGGAGTTTTCTTGGTTAAAAGACTCATTACATTTTTTAGCAAATGTAGCGAAATCAAATCAAGTAGGCAGTTCAGCAATTATCAAAAGGCTATCTGAAATCATATTTATTCAATCTGTACGTTTTTGGAATGAAAGGCAGGGTAGTAATGAAGGCTTTTTAGCAGCATTGAATGACCCTAGAATATCGAAAGGTTTAATGGCATTTCACAACAATTATGCCGCTGATTGGACGGTGGAGCGACTAGCAGAGGAGGCACATATGTCACGCTCACTATTTTCTGATCGTTTCAAACAATATTTAAACCTATCGCCTATGCAATATGTGACACATTGGCGAATGCAGAATGCTAAAAGGATGCTGGTTGAAAGCCAACTATCTATTGAACAAATTGCATCAGATATCGGATATGACTCGTTAGCATCTTTTAGCAAAGCGTTTAAAAGGATTGTTAATAAAAACCCAGGGGAGTATAGAAAAGAAAGAACCCGTAGTAATGCTGAAGTGAATTAGACAAAAAAAACGGACGATCAGGCATACGCTATTACTTCGAACATATCTATCATACTCTTGGTATGCTCGCGATAGCTATTTAACAGCTATGAGATAGTTATTAAATAGGTATTGGGTAAAATAGGAGAAACCATGATCGATTACGTTAGTGTTTACATTACTGATATTGAGGAAGCAGCAGGCTTTTATAACGCTGTACTGGCGACACTTTCATATAAACAATATGCTAAATATTCAGATATCATTGCGTACGGCAAAGGTAATATTAATTTTATACTAACACTTTCCAATACACATTACTGCCCACAGAATAGCAACCCTATTCATATCGCCTTCTCAGCAGCAAACATGCAACAAGTAGATGATTTTCATAATACCGCGTTAATTCATGGCGGTAAGACTGAACGGAAGCCTGCTTTTCGTGAACATCCTTGCGGCGAGGTATATACAACAGGTGTACAAGATATCTTTGGATATAAATTAGAAGCGGTATATAAGTATCCCAAAGGCTAAAGACTATTTATTAGTTTATTTTTAATTTCGGGCGACTCTAATTAATCCTAAAAACACAATAAATCTGTACGAATGAACAATTTACCGCGACTATCGAACATAGAGTAAAAACACCTAGGTACTCATAATGTCATCATTGAAATTAACAACTGGAGATTAATATGATGAGCGATAGTACAATACTAAATGATATTTATTTTTACTTAACTCTTAGCGGAATGTTGACCTTATTGCTATGGACACCTTACATTCTTGCTCGTGTATTTGTTTGGGGGCTCCCCACATTTCTTAACAACTATCCAAAAAATTTTCCCATCGAAAAGCCTCAGCAGCCTTTATGGGCAGAGCGAGCACAACGGGCGCATTTAAATACAGTCGAAACAATGCCCGCATTTATTGCAACTGTATTGGGGGCAAGTTATTTTTCTGCAAGCGTGGAAAGCACCCTAGCACTAATAGCGTCCTGGACAGCTATATTTTTCTGGGCAAGAGTAAGCTATGCTGTGGTTTATATTCTTGGTATACCTTTTTTACGTACGCCTGTTTACCTCGTGTCATGGCTAGCAATACTTGCTATAGGCAGCACAGTTATTTTATAAATTTTGAAATGGGTTCTCATTATATTGTTAACGGACAAGGGCAACAGACTTAATTTGAACCCAAACCTCTTTATTTTTTTCAAGATTAAGAGAAACGAATGAGCGTTTAGTAATTTTGGCTACTAAAGTGGTTCTCCCTAGGGATAGTTCCACAAGTGTTGAGCAAGAATCACTAGCATCGTAAATATTAATAATTTTTGCAGGTAAGATATTTAAGATACTCGTATCGTGATGCTGCGATAGTGTAATACTAATATCTTTAGCTTTAATATGTAGTCGCAAAACTTGGCCCAGAGTGTAAGCATAGTTTGTAATAAATAATTTACCAGTATCGAATTGAACATAAGCTAAGTTCCACTTATTATCATGCTCGATAACTGTACCTTCTATAATAACTCCTAGCTCAGCGTCTAACTTATGTTGTTGTCGATTAAGTATTTCGGTAGCATCACCTTGAGAATCTACAGCGCCTTCATGTAACACGATAACATTATCAGCAAGCCGCGCCACTTCTGTCACTGAATGGCTAACATAAATAATAGGGATATTAAATTCATAACGTAACTGTTCAAGGAAAGGAATAATTTCTTGTTTCCGCTTATCATCAAGTGACGCTAGAGGTTCATCCATTAAAAGTAGTTCAGGATTAACAAGCAAAGCTCTAGCAATAGCAACACGTTGTTTTTCACCACCGGATAGATTTTCAGGATAGCGTTTTAATAATGATAAAATATCGAACATGGCAATGATTTTATCTAGAGATTTTTTACCTAGCGGCCCGTTACCTGACGACTTTATATCTAATAAAAAGGGGGCCGAGCGCTTACGTGCACGTTTTAATGCAAAATTAAGATTCTCCTCCACATTCAGATGAGGAAACAAACGCGCATCCTGGAAAACATAAGCAATAGGACGAAGATGGGGCAATAAAAAGCGAGTATTATCTTGCCATATTTGATTGTTAACAATGAGTTTTCCCGATTCCGATTTTTGCAGCCCTGCGATACAGCGCAATAAAGTAGTTTTACCAGATCCAGAGTGGCCAAAAATTGCAGTGACACCTTGAGAAGGAATCGTGATATCCACGTCAAGTTTGAACTGGTCAAATCCAACTTCAAATTGAGCAAAAATTTTATCGTTATGATATAGATTCGATGACGGCACAAGATTATCCTTTATAGCGCAGACCCACGTTTTTTCTATTGAACGAATACACCACAACCAATACAAAAAAAGCGAAAGCAACCATCACTGCGGACAACCAATGGGCTTGCGTGTACTGTAAGCTTTCTACATGATCATAGATTTGCACTGACACCACCTTGGTTTCACCGGGAATGTTGCCACCAATCATAAGCACCACACCGAACTCTCCTACCGTATGAGCAAACCCCAGAATAGCTCCAGTGATAAAGCCGGGCTTCGCTAAAGGTAATACAATAGTAAAAAAGCGATCGATGGGGCCAGCTCCCATTGTTGCTGCTGCTTCCAGAGGCTCTTCACCAATCGCCTCCATCGCATTTTGGATAGGCTGAACAACAAAGGGCAGTGAATAAAAAATGGAAGCCACAACCAGCCCCCAGAAAGTAAAAGGCAAAGAACCTATGCCTAAAAATTGTGTCAGTTGCCCTATCGGGCCCTGTGGTCCCATAGCTAATAAAAAATAAAAGCCTAGCACTGTCGGTGGTAGCACAAGAGGCAATGCTACCAATGCACTAATAGGTACTTTCCAAAAAGTTTTAGTTTTTGTGAGCCACCAAGCGATTGGCGTGCTCACAAGTAAAAGAATACAGGTGACGGTCAGCGCTAAGCGCAGTGTTAAAAATATTGTCTGTAGATCAGCATCGGAAAGAGGCACGGCTATACTATTGTACTTATATTATGACTCTTATCTTGTAAACTAATGAGAGTGAGTGTGGTTTTCACGATGATTACTAGCTTGGCCATCATGATGATAATGGCTTCCTTTCGCTGTATTTTTCATACTCTTATATACTTGGCGTGTCATTCTCTCAGTAGTAATAAAGCCCCAGTTATATTCATCATGATATTTAGCGAGTGGATTCATTTTAACTACTTCCTCTTCGCTTTTACCGCGCTTAACTAACCTAGCAATTATCTCTCTGCAATCTTTTAATACAGCTAAATCTTTTGCCAAGTCTTTTTTACTTGCAAGTGGACCATGACCAGGAATAATCTTTGTTTTTTCATTAACAATGCTTAGAATTCTTTCTTGGGCAGCAATATACCCATCCACGTCACCGCCGGAATTTAAATCGATAAATGGGAACAAATTATTAAAGAAAGTATCACCTGTGTGTACAACATTAGCATTTTTAAAATGCACCACGGCATCACCATCTGTATGCGCCTCTGCAACATGGAATGTTTGCACATCTTCGCCATTTAAATGGAAGCTCAATTCTTCAGAGAAAGTAATCACGGGCAAAACACTTTTAGGGGCTTTTTCCATTCCCTTAGCTGTTCTCATTCCTTTTTCAAGTAAATGCTTGCGCAGGTTTTTGTGAGCAACAATACGTGCCCCTTCATTACTAAAAGTTTCATTATTGCCCATATGATCGCCGTGTACATGAGTTGTAATTAGGAAATCGATAGGTTTTTTCGTTACACTTTTTATAGCATCTTGTAGTATCCCTAAAAATCGAGGCATGGAATCATCGATCATAACGACACCATCGTCACCGATAGAAAGACCTATATTACCTCCTGTCGGGCCACCATCACCGGATAACATATACAGACCCGGCGCCAATTCATTTACTGCAAAGGTGACTTCTGGCTTTTTATCCTGCGCGAATACTAAATGAGAGCTTAAAAATAACGCAGAGAAAAGTGCAAATTTACTCAATATTTTCATACCTAATGATCTCTTATTATGACAATCGCTAATAAATGATTTGAAGCGGAGGCCCAAATTCAATGAATAGAGATGCCTTTATTCTATAACGAGGAAGTTTCACAGCTTCGCAAACTTCTATTATTTAGGCCAGCACAATGCACGCTGAAGCTAAGCTCTCGAAGCTGATAACAAGCTCTAATCCTGTTGTGATACGGAAAGCTTGATAACCTCATCATCATCTTTGTGCTCATACAGGTCTGTACCAGCCCCCAAAATCACACCAAACCAACGGGTATCTTCAAAGCTTTCTAAGGCTATCTTCACCGTCATTGTCAGTGGAATGGAAAGCAACATACCAATTGGCCCCAGCACCCATCCCCAAAAGACTAAGGATAGAAATACCACCAAAGCTGATAGATTTAAGCCCTTTCCCATAACTCGAGGCTCTAATATATTGCCAACGCCAAAATTCACAGCGAGAAAGCCGATACCAGCCAAAACCGCATCACCAACACCTAGCTGAACTAATGCCAGCAACACCGCAGGCACTGCCGCAATAATAGACCCTAAAGTCGGTACAAAGTTGAGCAGAAAAGCTAACATTCCCCAGAGAACAAAATAATCGACTTTAAGTATCCACAACCATACTAAAATAAGAAAGCCTGTAAGTAGGCTCATCATAGTTTTGATAGCGACATATTGATTAACGCCACTTGAGAAGGTCTTAATCGCTTCCAGTGTTTTATCGGTGTTCCCTAATGCCTTGAGCTTTTCGGTAAAGCCCACCTCCTCTGCCAGAATAAACACAACCGTCAGTAAAATTAAAATAGCGTTGGTCATCATATTGCCAAACTGGGCAAGGGTATTACCAGCCATTGACAAAGCGGCAGATGGATTAAAACTTTCTCGCAGTTGCGCGATATCAATAGATAAACCCAATGACTCCAGCTTACTAAAAAGATCACTGGTGAGCTGGGCTAGGCGTACCTGATATTCAGGTAAGTCACCACGGAAGGCATTGATAGAAGAACCGACAATTGCCCCGATTAGTACACCAAAGATGACAATAAATGAAATAACAATCAGCATGGCAAAAGCGTTAGGGATACCTTTGCGCTGCAACCACATTAAAGGCGGTGTACAAATCACTGCGATAAAAAGGGATAACAAGAAAGGCACCAGTAAAGACTCTGCTGCACGCATACCTGCCACCACTACCACAAACGACGCGGTGACAAATAAAAAGCGGGCAATGGGTGAATTAAGCTCCATATACACATCCTTTAAACGAATTAATATATTCTATGCCGTGAACCCACAATTTGGGGCCGCTTAATAATCCTTAAGATTTATCTACGAAGCGTGCCTGTACATAATCCCGGATCATTTCTGCATCGGCAACATGGTCACCTGTAGGTTGCCACATCTTATCCAAGTATAAAATTTTTTTAGAATAATCCCAGGAAACAAGTTTCACTGGCGCACCTACATCATAGGCAATTCTCAAAAAGCCCGTTTTCCATTTATCCACCTTGGAACGTGTTCCTTCTGGCGTGATGGCAAGCCAGACCTTGTCATGAGAACGATACCAGCGAATAATTTGCTCTACCACGTCGGTGGTAGAACTTCTATCCAGTGGAATCCCTCCTAGTTTGAGAAACAAACCCTTCATCGGCCAAAAAAAAGCTTCCTTCTTCATCACATAGGAAAATCGTAACCCTAAAGCCAAAACGGTAAATATAGAAAGAATAAAGTCCCAATTAGATGTATGTGGTGCGCCGCACAGCACTAGTTGGCGGTAATCTGGCAATGTACCTTCTATACGCCATCCAAGTAGTCGCAGTGAAGTCCGGCCTAGCCAACGAGTAAACCCATTGCCGCCAGTAGGTGCATTATCTGGCACCGAAGGTAAGGTAAAGCCCATTAAAATTCCTGTTTATCCATTAATTAATACTAGAGCAGATAATTATTGATAAATAATCGATCAATGCTCCCGTGTTGACCAAAATTCAACATCGGGATAACGCTCTTCACTCAGTGATAAGTTAACTCGAGTTGGCGCTAAATATGTTAAATGATCACCACCATCAATAGCTAAATTATCGCCACATTTTTTCTTAAATTCGGCAAATTTCTTTTCATCGTCACAGTGCACCCAGCGCGCTGTTGCCACATTTACCGGCTCGTAAATTGCTTCTACCTTGTATTCGTCTTTTAGACGATAGGCCACCACTTCAAATTGCAGCACCCCCACCGCCCCAACAACGATATCGTTGTTATTCAAAGGAAAAAATACCTGGGTTGATCCTTCTTCCGAAAGTTGTTGTAAACCTTTCTTAAGCTGCTTAGTTTTAAGTGGGTCTTTCAAACGGATACGTCGAAATAGTTCTGGAGCAAAGTGGGGAATACCGGTAAATTTAAGGCTTTCACTTTCCGTAAAAGTATCGCCAATCTGGATGGTGCCATGATTGTGTAAACCAATAATATCGCCAGAAATTGCCTCCTCTACATGGCTTCTATCACCAGCAAGGAAGGTCACAGCATCGGCAATTTTCACGTCTTTGGCAATGCGCACATGTCGCATCTTCATACCTTTTGTATATTTTCCAGAGCAAACACGCATGAATGCGATTCTATCTCGGTGTTTAGGGTCCATATTTGCTTGAATTTTAAAGACAAAACCGGAAAATTTTTCCTCTTCTGCATCCACTTCACGTGCATCCGCTACACGATTTTGCGGCTTTGGCGCCCACTCCACAAAGCCATCAAGCATTTCACGCACACCAAAGTTGCCCAAGGCGGTACCAAAGAATACTGGAGTTAACTTGCCAGCTAAATAATCTTCTAAATTAAATTCGTGAGTCGCACCACGCACCAACTCGATCTCTTCACGCACATCATCGGCATAGGGCCCCATAAGTTCGTCGAACTCGGCACTATCGAGACCTTTAATCTGGATATCATCCATCATGGTGTGGCCTTGGCCTTGTTGATAGACATGCACTGTATCTGTGTATAAGTTATAGACGCCTTTGAACTCCTTGCCCATGCCTAGAGGCCAATTGATAGGCGCTGCAGCAATTTTTAATACTTCTTCTACCTCATCCATCACTTCAATAGGGTCGCGAATATCGCGATCCATTTTGTTAATAAAAGAGAGAATGGGGGTATCGCGCAAACGACAAACTTCCATCAGCTTGATGGTTCTATCTTCCACACCCTTGGCGCCATCAATAACCATCAGCACCGAATCAACAGCAGTGAGTGTTCTATAGGTATCTTCAGAGAAATCTTCGTGCCCTGGTGTATCAAGTAGGTTCACTACACGCTCTTTATAAGGAAACTGCATGACAGAGGACGTCACCGAAATCCCCCTCTCCTGCTCCATTGTCATCCAGTCTGATTTGGCATGGGGACCTTTCTTACCTTTTACTGAGCCCGCTAATTGGATCGCATTACCCAACAGCAGCAACTTTTCAGTAATAGTGGTCTTACCAGCATCCGGGTGAGAAATAATCGCAAATGTTCTACGTCTTTGAATTTGTTGAATAAATTCCGATGTCATTACGTTTTAACCTGGTTTGTGTACGCCCTCGCGCACACATTGTGATGATACCCCAAGGCGGAGTCGAAAAAGTAAAAGCGCCGGATTATATCAATACCACTTGATAATGCCATCGGCTTAATATTAGACAGGGTGTAAAATCGATTTTATCGCTTACAAAAAGAGAAAAGATGTTTGAAGAAATTTTATGCAAACCTGTGAAGTCGTAAAGACTTAGGAGTCCACGAACTATTGGAGCTCTACTTTATATCTATCTTCACTAACCGCCTTCACACACTGAAAAATGTCTGCAACACACAGCTGCCAAGGCGGTAAACAAGACTAGGGCTTTACAAAGCATTAATATAAAAACAGCTTAAACTCCTGTTAAGCAAGTGGGTTACCATAAGTAACCTGACGTTTTATTATACCCAGTTCATTTCTTTGATAGGCCCCTTTTGACCCCAATGGAGGAGGGCCAAAATTTACCGACATGGCTGGAGCATCCTCTGGTATTCCATTGAACCTTAGATATTCTGCTCTTTTACCAGCTGTTAAGTAATCTGTGTTCGGCGGATTTTTAATTCTATCTTTTATTTCTGCTAAACTAAGATTTTCATGTTGTGGTATCTTAATACCAAACATTCTGTCGTAATAGGTATGTGCTACCTTTTTCATCATATCATCAGTAATGGCTAATGGACCACCATCTTCGGGCCATCCAATATCTGCAAGCAAATAATTTTTTAAATCGTTTGGTAAATAGCTGGTGACTCTCGGTTCGAATTTGCTGTTTTTCATAATACCGCGGATCATACCAAAAGTAGCAGGACATTGGCGTATGTTATCGTATTTTAAATCTGGCCGCTCGACAGGCCCTTCACGAGTTATAGTCACCTGTTGGCCGTTGGGAAGTTTAAATGGAAATTTAGGGAGCAAGCTTGCTCTGTGTTGTTGTTCTTCCATCAAAGTTCTTTGCGGACGGTTCTGCTGCAATGATGGACTAGTATAGACCGGCTGAGACGGAGGTTGACTCACAAAAGCATTATGAAGCGGCTGATTACCATAAGGCGCTTGGGGCGGATATTGAACCGCAAAAGCACTATGAGGTGGCGGACTACCATAAGGCGCTTGGGGCGGATGTTGACCCACAAAAGCATTATGAAGTGGCAGATTACCATAAGGCGCTTGGGGTGGATATTGAACCGCAAAAGCACTATGAGGTGGCGGGCTACCATAGGGCTGTTGGGGCGGACGTTGATCCCCATAAGACGACGGACTGGCATAATATGGAGGGGGCGCACTACTATAAGCTTGCTGTGACTGGTCAATATATGCATTTGGTCGCTCATACATCATATGAGACTGAGTACTGGGAAAATATGGGGCTGAGGGTTCAGCATCAGAAAGCCGATCAGCTAGCCGTTCTACGGCCTCAGCACCTTTAACTGCCAACTTTACAAACTTGTTTACTGCATTTTCTAAACGCATATTAATCTGCTAATCCAGGTAAATTTTATATATCTAATCTCGTCTTATAATAGTGTTTCCCAGTATTAAACAGTTCAACCAAATTAACCGCCATTGAGAAAATAAATTCTCTCTTACAGGAAAAGTGCCTAACTATATTAGTTAAGCATTTTTCTAAGCGGCCAATATTGAGACTTTAGTTATTTTCCTTTAAGTGCTTTATTAACGTGTTTTTTAAGCTTTTTATCGAGTAGAGGATAAGCCGACACTTTTTCTAGCAGATCACGGTGATCATCTAGTGCTTCTCTGCCAATAAAACGAATATACCAAGCAATGGCGTCTAATTGATTACCCTCTCCTGGTTTAGTAAAGTTTTCATCAATTAATTCTGCCATACGAGAAACTAAAACTTTATCCGTGTTATTCTGACGCCTCATAGATTCAGCGGCGTAACGACCATAAGTTCGGTCTTGTGCGTTAAGTAAATTGGTATAACGTATTTGATAAAGTGACTTTCCAGGCTCATAAGAAGAAAAGTCATTCATAATTTCATTTCTATCAATATACCAGCCGGTTCGCGTCATCAGTGTTTTAGATAAATTACGTAAGCCACGAGATTTACTTTCTCGCATAAAAATATCTAACGTAGTAAAGTAATCCGTATTGCCACTGCCAGCTAAAAAGCGGGCAAGGCTGGCAGCCGCTCGGTAAGCGTTGTTAGCTTTTTCTTTGTCACCCTTTTTTTTCTTTGTTTTTTTATTTTTTATATGATTAAAAAATTCATGCTGCGCAAGAGCAACTTTTTCAGCAGTATCAAGCACTTCTTTATCAGTAATACCCGAATCTTGAAGCTTGAGAGCAAGCTCGATGAGTTCTTCACCTTCAGTTGTTTTTAAAGCTTGAATATAATGGGCGCTTTCTTTATCGAGCAGCGTCTGAACCTCTTTACTAACAGATGTATTACTCCATGATGATTGCGAAAACACAACAACTAAACTCAAAATAACACTAAACCAATACTTCATAACCTCTCCTTTATAATTTGAGTATTTCTAGGGCTTGCTGACACTAACGGAATCGCTCCTGCTGGTGTAATTCCACTAGTGTCAGCAAGCCCTAGTGTAGTGAGTATGTTTTGCTTGCACAAGCGAGCTAAAGGGATACGCAATCGAGCCAAAGGAATAGGCTATATCCTTAATTAGCTTTCTTAACGTCTAGAATTGATAACCCAATCGCATTCCCCACTGCCTTGGTGGATTATAGGTAACGAGTTCAGGACCGCCGCCGCCTGCAATATCAACAAATCCTGGGCCTCGAAGAATATTACCCTCTTGTTCTTCATCCGTTAAGTTGGTAACGAAGGTTTCAACTGTCCATCTATCATCACTACTAAACCAAAATAGTCGTATGTTGACATTGTCATAATCGTCGGCCAAATCAGAGCCACCCGCTTCGGCAAATCCAGCGTTGCGATTAAGCGCTGTATAGTAAATTTCATCAGTGAACGCGTATTCAAGACGCAACTTCAAACTTCCCTTTTCTCCCACTTCCCAGTCATTACTGATACCCAAACTGTAGGTCAAATCGGGAGTACGCTGAACTTGATTGCCACCTATTTGAACACCATTAATAATCTGATCGTCAAACTCCGAATCAGTAATGCCGACACTTGCATCTACCGTCAACGAATCTATTAATACAGCGCGGAGTTCTGCTTCTGCCCCTTGAACAACAGCGCCTTGGGCGTTGAACGCTTCGGGGCCGCTTTGGCCGAAAACCTGAAACTGTAAGTTATCATATTCATTTCGATATAATGAAGAATTAAGCTGCATACGACCATTTAGCAATGTTGCCTTGATACCGGCTTCATAAGCATCAACAGTTTCAGGCTGGTATATTGCGTTTTCCGCGCCTCGCGACACTGCAGCGGTTTGATTTATACCACCAGATTTATAGCCTGTGGCATAGCTGCTAAATAACATAAGATCGTCATTCAAATTCCAATCCACAGCTAAACGATAAGTGACTTCATCCCAGCTGTCCTCTAACGGGTCTGCATAGGGCTCGCCTGCGAATAGAAAACCTGTATTAACACCTTCTTTCTCATCTTCGGTATAACGCAGTCCTCCTGTGAGTCTCAGATTCTCAGTCAATTCATAGGTTGCCTGAGCAAAACCGGCGAAAGAAGTAGAATCCACATCGCCACCAAATTCATACCCTGCGCGCACACCGAACTGGTTGGCAAATACATCGTATCTCCCTCCTAAAAAAAGTGCTTCTCTACTAGCTTTCTCACTAAAGTAATAAAAGCCAACAATCCATTGCAACGGCCCATCATCTGCAGATAAAAGCTGCAGTTCTTGAGAGAATTGTTCAGAGTCCTCAATCAGAAGAAGTTCAAGTAAGTTCAGCTCTGACTGATCATCATCAGAACGGGATTCATAGCTAGTTTGTGCGTAGCCTGTAATCGATTTAAAACTTAAGTCGTCAAAATCCCATTCAAAGGTAGCAGAAAACATGGTGAACTCGTTATCTTGCGACTCCTTAGTATCTTTGCTTACTTGAAAAGGGGTTAGATCATTAACAACAACTTGCCCGGTTTGAGGATTAATAAAATTGTTGAGCGCGGGAATGCCACTAGCAGGCCCTAGAGGATCAAATGCAAATGCTGGCGGACCAGAGATATTCTGGCCAGTGGTTGAGCCGGGAAATGGCTCACGCAATTCTGCCTTGGTTCCGACACCGCCCGACGTTATATAAGAACCAGATAACAAAAGTGATGCCTGATCAGCAAGCTCGATACTAATATGGCCACGCACCCCTGCGTCATCAGCATCGTTAGCCTCATTGCCGCCAGGAAAACTATTCTCTGTATAGCCATCACGATCTTCACTAAAAGCAACTAAACGCAGTTTGATCACATCACTTACAGGCAAATTAATCGCTCCACGTACGCGCAACCAATCATAATCACCATAGGTAATATCAACTTCGCCACCAAACTCATCGCCAGGCTTTGCCGTAATCAGATTAATAGACCCACCTGTGGCATTACGGCCATATAAGGTTCCCTGAGGGCCGCGCAATATCTCTACGCGCTCGGTATCGAAGGCGCTGAAAAGGCTAGCGACAGGACGCCCCATGTAAACACCATCCAGGTGCATAGCAACACCCGGATCTCCACCGGCAGTAGTATTCTCATTACCGATACCACGCATAGTGACAAAGGTAACAGGCCCGAAATTACCAAATTGAAGTGAAGGTGACATTTGCGTTAAATCAGAAATACTGTCAAAACCCGCTTCTTGAAGCTGGCTCTGACCAAAGGCAGTAATGGTAACCGGCACATCCTGCAGGCTTTCCTCTCGCTTCTGTGCAGTTACCACCATTTCTTCCAATGTTGCAGCTGCCATCGCTATACACGGAACCACAGACACTATCATCATAGATGATGTTAGCAAACTTAATTTCAAACTTTTATTAAATTGCAACACTTTATTAATCCTACTTAACTTAATTTGTGTTTTTTATGAGGTTTCTACTATCAGCAGTTTACGATCTAAATATGAGATTTTCTTGGCACGATAGCGTGCAATAATTTGGTTGGCGGACAACCAGATATGACCTAATAAGGCGCTAGATAAAGGAGGGGTAAATGTCAACAAACCGTTCGGATGGAAAATCAGTTTTGAGCCACAGCATCGCCTCTAGCTTATCATTGCATATCACAATAGACTTTATATAAAAGCCACAGTCTTCTAGGTACAGACACTTCGGATAACATATTATTTATATTTAAACTACATTAGTTTCGATAATTTAAACCTCACTTTAATATCCTAAAAAATATTATCCATTTACTAGTTTACGAAGTTTCCCGCAATGTAAAGTTATTTTTGTAGTGAACTAACAGTAGAGAAATAAGCTATCGAGCTACATGCATCATCAGACTCGGGTATACCAGGTAAAATCTACTCACGCACTACCTCAAAAAATATTTTTCATCAATCAAATTAAAGCATTAAAAAATAATGTCTTTGCCAGACCAAACTTACTCTACAAAAAAACCCCCAGGGATGCATTTTTTAACTACAACAATACCTAGACGATATATGAGAAGTGTATTTATATTTTTTCGTAGTTAAATCAATCTTACATGCGAACTTTTTTGGTGCGCACCATAGAGCACATCAAGAGATGTCGCCAAAAATAACGGAAAATATTTGGAAGAATAAAAGAAGGGTTCAAAAAAATATCATCAAACCTATTGGCACCTAAAAAACTCCTTTAATGAAGAAAAAGAAACCAACTCCATATTTTTATTTTAATATAATATTTTTCAAAATCTTAATTAGTTGCATTAAAAAATATTTAAAAATTCGAGTATCAATAAAAATCTCATGACTATCATTTTCTTGAGTTACAATAGCTAGATTTTTTTGACACTCCGTGAATGAGCCATATCCCTATGGCCACTCCCCTAATATAAACTTCTATAATTGGTTATTATAAAACAAGGTTGCTAATTTCAATTTAAAAGACAAATAGTATTTTTACTTTTCCAATAGAAATAAAAATCGCTTAATTAGATTCTTCTCTTACTAAAATTAGATTATTGAGAAAAGTTATAATATCATTTTGCCTCGAACGAGATAGTGCCAAAAAGCTTCTCTGACTAGCCGCTGCTTCACCCCCATGAGCGATGATAGCTTCCGTCAACGTTGATGCACGACCGTCATGCAGGTAGGGACCATTACTACCGACGCCCCACAATTCTTTTGTTATCCAAGTAGAATTACCAACTCCAAAATCGGGTATCGCTTCAGCTAATTCTGGCCCCATTTCATGACGCTTTAGATCTCCGAATAGATTTAATACCCCTTGTCCACTACTATTTCGTTGTAGATTACCAAGTGCTACCGTTTGATTGCCTACACGTATACGATTCTCAATAACATCTCTAGTCACATCAAATGAAACTGGGATATTAGGGTTAACACCAACGGATAAAGGATTCAAACCAGATGGAAAAGTTTCGTCTCTATGGGTTACTGTTTGGCTAGGCTCAGAGTAAATAGTATTATCAATGGTCATGCTCGCGCGATGACAACTTTCACAGCCAACAGATCTAAAATCAGCTGCGCCACGACGGATAGATGCGCGCTCACCATTACGCAGAGGCTCTTGACCAAATCTTTGTAATAACCCAAGATCAGCGAGCTCTAATCGCGTTACAGGACGAGGCTGTCCTGCAAGGTAAATAGCAAGACCAGTCATATCGCCGATAAATAATTCATTAGTGACACCGTCAAAATCGCCATCAACACCAACGCCAACTAATTCAGCAGCCTGAACACCAATATCATTATGTCCAGCTCCGCGATTAAATGAACGCAGGCTCATTTGGTTACCTTTCCAACCAAAAGGCCTGATAATTAAATCATCGTTAACCCCAGCGACTCTTCGCGTGTCATCATTCCTTGGATTGCAGGCGACGCGGACAAAGCCAAACTCAACGCCCTTAGTTTGCAAGTCTGCTCGCACTACTCGATTGTTATTACACGCAGTGCGTCTTGCTCTTTCACGAATAGCTATAAGCTCGGAAGTCATCTCCTCTGCTAATAATTGCAAAGGGCCAGCCCCTAGCATACTGGTAGTATTACGTTGAATAAAATCGCTTAAATTACCACTATTTAATGGGTCGGAAACGATATCTAAGCCAGATGCACCGGCACCTGCTAAAGGCTCTTCATGACAATCAGAACACGCTTCTCCGTCTGGGCCTGAGCGTCGTTGGGGAAAATGGTTGGCCCACTGATCAGAACCATTTAAATCTGCTCTTGGAACACCAGAATAACGTTTACCATTCCCTACATTACCACCACCGCCATCAAGAATGTTAAAACGCGTATCAAACAAACGTCGGCCACACTCGAAGGTAAAAGTAAAACGTCTTCGAACATTACTAATAGCGTTAATTTCTTGCTGGGTGCAATGTTCTGCTAATGGTTCTTCTAGTCTATCAATAACATCTAGATCTGGAACTGCGAAAGATGATGCTGCCCCAAAGAGTGCAGCACTGGCTATATACATAGAAATATATTTCATTCGAATCTCCTGCTAAGTTAGATCGAAAGTTTTGACTTGTAAAATATTTACATTGAGGGATAGTGATTCTATTCCGTAGTATTTTTTAAATGCACTTCCATGACAACCCCAGACTAAACCAAACGTTCTAAATTGTTAAGACCAATTCCACAAAAATTTTAAATACGGCTTTTGTCTAAAAATTAGTGGCACAAAAAATTAAATAACATGTGAACTTTTTGATTTCAAAAAATCTGAAAATAGAAAATTCAATACTATTGTTTTTAGGAGAATAAAAATTATTTCTTCATAAGAATAGTGAAGAGGCAATGATAACGTTATCATTAAAACAGTAATTGTTAAGTAATGTAAAAAACAATTAAGTTTTTCTTAACAATTTTTTTAATTAAAATATTTTAGCTAATAGAATATTTACATTAAAACCATTCATATACATTTAAAAATGCAAACCCAATAAAATTTATTTGAAGCGTTTAAAAGCAACTAATTTCAGTAGGCAGCTATTAGTATTTTTAAGCCATGTATTTTAATAAAGGAAACCGCTTGCAGTACAAACTTTGGAGCTTGGCAGATTTATTCAAAAATAGAATATTTGATAGAAGCTATGAAATTTAAATAAAACAGGAAAATTCTAATACTGAATACTATTAAAGTAACTTACGTATAAAAATTTTCCCTACTCAGGACTCAAGGACAATAATAACCGTAAATATATGTCTATAGCTTCATGTTTTCTGTTTGAGCTATATTACATCCTTGCTTATTCATTTTAATTCGATATTTTTCTGCTAAGTTATTTTGTGCTCTTCTCGACATGGTCTTCCCATCTTGAACCAATGCTTTGGATTCAATAACTCTGCCACGACGTTTTGCAGTTGTCAGTTCTGTATACTCTTCCTGCGCGGCTTTGCACTGTTCTGGGGAAAGCTGGTTTTGTTTGTTATGATTCTGCGTATTCTTACGAGATAACTCGCGTCTATAGTAAGTCTGAGATTTCTTAGTTTCAAAAGAGTTGGGGTCTTTTATTTCTACTTTTTCAGACTTCTGCTCATCATCGGGATGAGGTTGGTCACTATAGTGCACCTTGCCATTTTCATCTACCCATTTGAATATCTCGCTATAGCTATTTTGGTGGACGCACACTAAGGTAACGATCAATGCAGCTTTAGATAGCAACGCAGTTTTAGGCACCAATGTCGACATAGGTAAATTCCAAATCCTCATACACTTCCCCTTTTTGGGTGTTATAACCGGTCAGTTGCAACCAATATCAGTTCATTATACTTGCCGAACACTAGGCGTCCAATTGAATGCTTGCGACCATATGAAACTAATTTTAAAGTAATGACTTAATTACTGCTTTGACCAATAGCAACGCGAGGTAGTTTCAATTTTAACTGCATCATCACAACATACAAAACGGGAATAAGAATAAGCGTTAATATTAAAGTAGTAAACATCCCGCCAATCATTGGCAAAGCGATACGCCGCATCACATCTGCACCCGGGCCCTGGGTTAAAAATATTGGTATCAGACCTAAAATAATAGTGCTGACCGTCATAAGTTTTGGGCGCAAGCGAGTAGCAGCGCCATGACGGACGTTATCTAGTAAATGCTCGAAGGTCAGTGGCCAATTATCCTGCATTTGCTGATCGATATACATAAGCATTATCACCACCGTTTCAACGGCAATACCCGCCAGAGCAATAAAGCCCACAGCGACAGCGACGGAAACATTGTAATCGGCAAACCAAAGCCACCATATCCCACCTGAGACTCCGAAAGGGATACATAACATAATTAAAGCGACACGGCTCCAATGCCCAAAATGGCAATATAATAGTGTGGCAATAATCAGAAGTGTCGCGGGAATTGCGATTTTTAATCGTTCATTAGCCTCTTCGATTTGCTCGTATTGGCCTGCTACCGTCAGAGCATATCCAGTAGGTAGGGTAATGCTTTTCAATTTCTCTTTCAGATCAGAAATATAAGACCCCATGTCACGATCTTCAATGTCAACTAAGACCCAACCGTTGAGACGGGCATCTTCTGATCGAATCATGGCAGGGCCTGCCGCTATACTGATTTCAGCGAGGTCGGCCAGGGGAACATGGGTGTGGGCACGTAGGCCTGACCCAGAGTTAGCAATAGGAGCAGGCACTAGAATATTATCGAGCTGACTAATATGCTCGCGGTAAGGTCGATCATAGCGCAACATAATAGGGTAACGTTCTCGCCCCACCACCGCTTCGTCTAACTGCACTCCACCCAAAGCCGTTTGAATAATTAATTGAAACCTATCTAGCGAAATACCATAGCGCGCAAGCTCTCGACGCCTAGGCTTTATTTCTATGTATTTGCCGCCAACCACACGATCTGCAATAGCGCTGCGAGTACCTTGGAGACTTGCGGCAATGCTTTCAATTTTTTTGGCCAAGCGATCGACAGTGACAAGATCAGATCCTGAAACCTTTATTCCTATAGGTGTTCGAATACCTGTGGTCAACATATCAAGGCGTGTTTTGATGGGATAGCCCCAACTATTTACCATACCTGGTAAGCGCACACGCTGATCTAACTCTGCAATTAATTTTTTTTGTGTCATTCCCTTACGCCATTGCGAACGAGGCTTTAATTCGATCCAGGTTTCGATCATTGACAGCGGCGCAGGATCTGTTGCAGTATCGGCGCGACCAGCTTTAGCAAAAGCATGTTGTACTTCTGGCATAGTCATAATTTGACGATTAGTTATTTGCAGTATCTCTCGAGCTTTAGTTACCGAAACACCAGGTAAAGTCATAGGCATGTAAAGTAAACTGCCCTCATATAAGGGCGGCATAAATTCACTTCCCGTTTTAAAGATAGGAAATATACTACTCACTAAAATGAGCAAACTAACAGCTAGGGTAGTTTTTCGCCATTTAAGAGCCATATTTAAACAGGGCTTATAAAGAGCAATGAAAAAGCGGTTAATAGGATTATCTCTCTCTGGCTTTATTTTTCCTCTTATAAAAAATAACATAAGCACGGGTATGAGCGTGACTGATAGTAATGCTGCCACTGCCATCGCATAAGTTTTTGTATAAGCAAGTGGTGTAAATAACAAAGCGGACTGCCCTGTCAAAGCAAACACAGGAAGAAAAGAAACCGTAATAATTAATAGAGAAAAAAATAATCCTGGCCCTACCTCTTTGGCAGCAGCAATTAATATTTTTTTCCTATCTTCTTTACTTTGTATAGAATTTGATGAAGATAATTTTCGATGCGCGTTCTCGACCATAACAATAGAGGCATCTACCATGGCGCCAATGGCGATAGCAATGCCACCTAAAGACATAATATTTACACTAATGCCTTGTGCAGCCATAATAATAAAAGCTGCAAGAATCCCCAGGGGGATGGTAATTATGGCCACTAAAACACTGCGTACATGTAATAGGAAAATAAATGTTATTAAAGCAACGACAATGCTTTCTTCTAATAATTTATCTTTTAAATACTTAACAGCTCCTAGGATTAAGGTGCTACGATCATAAATAACTTTGACTTCAACACCATCAGGAAGCCCTTGTTCGATTAATTCAAAACGCTCTTTAAGCGCAGTAATAACTTCCAAGGCGTTGGCACTTGGGCGCATGACCACTATGCCACCGACTGCTTCACCGACACCATTAAGCTCGGTAATTCCACGCCTGATGGCTGGGCCTTCAACAATACGAGCAATATCACCTAAGGTTACGGTAATGCCACTGTCGGTATTTTTCAGAGCCACCTGTTGTAAATCTTCTATCCCACCGACATAGCCAAATGAACGAATTAAATATTCTGTTTCCGCCATTTCTAAGGTTCGCCCACCTGTTTCCTGGTTAGCGGTGCGTACAGCGTCGATAACGCTAGGTAAGGAAATATCAAAGGCTCGCAATTTATTGGGATCAACTAATATTTGAAACTCTTTAACAAAACCACCAACACTCGCCACTTCAGCAACACCATCGACAGTGCTTAGTTCAAAACGTATAAACCAGTCCTGCATACTTCTCAATTGAGATAAGTCATGCTGTTTACTGCGATCAAATAAAGCATATTGAAAAATCCAGCCCACGCCTGTGGCATCCGGGCCAAGCCCAGGATCGACACCTACTGGTAAATTACTTCTCACTTGAGATAGGGACTCTAGAACACGGCTACGTGCCCAATACATATCCACCCCCTGCTCAAATACAATGTAAACAAAGCTGGTGCCAAACATAGAAAAACCTCGTACAACTTTGGTTTTTGGTAAGCTGAGCATTTGGCTTGAAAGAGGGTAAGTGACTTGATCTTCAATTACTTGTGGCGCTTGACCGGGCCAATCAGTGCGAATAATAACTTGTGTATCCGATAAGTCCGGAATAGCGTCGAGGGGTATTTTTTGAATAGCGATAATACCGGCGGCGAGCAGAGTGAACGCAGCTAGTATTATTAGAAATTGATTCGCTACAGAAAAATCAATAATCCTCGCTATTATCCCATCAGCTTGTTGATGATTATCTCTCAGGAATCGATCACTTTTAGGTTGATCCTTAGTGGACATGATCAGACATCTCCTTATGCTGCTTATGACTAGCCTCAGCGTTATCATGATGTTCCATCAAGGTCATACCACTGCGAAGGTTACTTTCAGCGTCTAGCATAAATTGTCCGGATCTCACGACAGATTGATCTGCAAGCAGTCCTCTTTTTATTTCCGTCATTCCTGAAGATGTTATTCCTGTTTCAACTTCAACAGGGCGGTAACGCCCTTCCCCAAGATCCTCTATTACATAAGCTCCGCGCTGGCTATACAACACCGCTTCAGCAGCAACAGCTAAACGCCGTTCCACGTCGGCATCAAAAATAATGTCAACATAGGTTTCAGGCCTCAATCTTCTTATGGGATTATCTATAACAAGCCTAACTGTGGCCGTGCGACTTTGAGGATTATTTATAGGATGAATGTGATCGACGATTGCAGAATATCGCTCGCCACTTTCCGGTAATATGATGCTAGCTGAACCGCCAGCGTTTAAAAATTTAGCGTCGCGCAGTGGCACATCCGCGTTTACCCATACCTTGGAAAAATTTTGAATCGTCATGGCCACACTTCCCTTTGCTAAAAATGACCCACGCCTCACATTAAGTTGTGTCACGACACCATTTATTGGTGAATGAAAAGGGATATGCTCCTGGATAAGTCGCTGTTTTTTAAACAACGCAATAGCTTTTTTATCCATACCAGCCAAGTGCAGAATTTGTTCTGGATTTGCTTTTCCTTGTCCAATCAAATAATCCGACTGGGCTTCAATAATCGCTGGGCTGTACAGACTAAAGAGTACCTCTCCTTTATTAACAACGTCACCAATAGCACTAGCAAAAAGATCTTCCACCCAGCCTTCTTCTTTAATTGCGAAGGTGTATTCGAGGCGAGTGCTTGGCGAGATCAGTCCAAAAGCACGAATATTGCGGCCAAATTCATGATAGCCAACCTTATCCACCTTAACTCCCAATACATGAACATAAGATGGATCAATACGAAAGCTGATCTCCTTACCCTCTGAAGCAGCCATTGCATCTGCATCATTGCTCAAATCGTTCACTTTCGGCACTAGAGTCATACCACAAACGGGACAAGTGTCACCTTGCTCACCACTGATGTGAGGATGCATTGGGCATAGATAAATATCTTCAGCCGACCAGACTGAAGAAGTAAGAACCATAATCAAAAATAATAAAACACGCATAAGCCATCTTCTTTTCTAAAAAGTAAAAAATACACAATAGAAAAAAGATCGCTTAAATTCGGAAGCGTTGGGTAGATAAAAGAATAGAAAACTGTAGGCTTGAGGCATCAGTTACAAGCGGAGGCCCACGTATATCATGCCGATTACGCCGTTGAAAGGCATAGGTAGATTCAGCGATATCCCAATCGAAATCTTGTAGATCTGAGTTTTTTGAAAGTTGGCTTTTTTGCTCTACACCATTTTGAAAAAGGTCTAAATCGATGCAATCTATCACTAAACCAATATCGGCAGTATCAGACATGCCATGACAAGGTTGTTTCTGTGTTTCTTTTGGCGCCAGCTTAGAAATATCCCCCATCATCGGGCACGAGTCTATAGTGCACACCATAGATGTGGTGAACACCAAACACATGATCATTACCAAAGATATTTTAGCCATGTTTTAATGGTAAACGATAATTAGCGAAAACTCTAACAACTTACAAGTCTATCGGAAAAAACCTATCGGAGTTTAGGCAGCAGCCATTTCTTTAGTATTCATATCATCCTGATCAGAATCATTCTTTGCCATTCTTTTATGTTTGTCATTCCATTCCATAGTGCCGATTGTTCTATGCACACCAATATATGCTACAAACCCGACAATAATGTTAGAAATAGCAATCGCCGCTAGAATACCCCAAACTCCCATATAGTGATTACCTATCCATGCTAGAGGCAGGAGAATCACCAAAACTCTAATCGAAGATAGAAGCACTGCAGGTATCGGACGCCCTAAACCATTGAATGAAGCATTGACTACCATCACAATGCCATAGGCACAATAGCTGACAGGAACGATAAGAAGATAATGATAGGTTGCCTCGATAACTAATAACTCATCGCTAAAAAGTACAGCGACTTCACGACCAAAAAAGGCAAAGAACATACTGATCGCAAGTCCTGTATAGATGCAAAAACGCGCAGTTATCTTCTGTGCATCGTGCAAGCGTTGAAATTCTTTGGCTCCGCGGTTGTGACCACAAAAAGGCCCAATAACGGCAGAAAGAGCATAAAACCCCAAGAGGGCGAACGACTCCACGCGAGATGCTACACCGAAGCCCGCTACTACATCCGCCCCATGAGAGGCAACAAGTATCAGTAATACAGAATTTGATAAAGGCACAATGACATTGGTCGTCATTGCTGGTACACCAATATTGAGAATTTTTCGCCAGGAAGCGAATGCACGCTTAAATTTAAAAGGGTTAACAAACAAATGCATACTGTAATGTAGGTAATATATAAGTACAAAAAAAGACAGCATTCGAACTACTAAGGACGCCATCGCAGCACCTTTAATTCCCATAGCCGGGAATATCCACCAACCATAAATGAAAATGGGATCCAAAATGGCATTCGCAATCGCCATAGCAATCATCAAAACGCCTTGCAATTTTGTATTACCAATCGCTCTTAATGCTGACAGGCCAACCATTGGCGCAACAAAAAATAAAATACTAATATACCAAAGCACCATATATTCACTGATTAAAGCAATCAAAGGCTCGCTTGCACCAATGGATCGAAATAGTTGCTCAATAGAAAGAATCCCAACAATAGCGATAAAGATCGTAACAACAATAGTCAGCGTAATACTATCGGTAATATAGGTTCTAACACCACGTTCATCACCTATGCCTGCGCAAATAGCTACTACAGATGATGTGCCTGCCCCTAAGCCCACAGATAAAGAAACTGCAAACAGTACGATTGGGAAGGTAAAACTCAGGGCAGCCAAGGCATCGTCCCCTAGGCCTGCGACAAAATAAGTATCGACAATATTAAATGACATGGTGGCCAAAATACCCCACCCCATGGGCATAGCCATATTAAAAAGAATGTTGGAGATGGACCCTTCGGCCAGAGAGGATTTTGGTAGGATGGACTTCTTACTCATATTTACTCAAAATTATTTTATAGGCATACACCCATTCAATAATTAAGAACTTAGGTGTTTGCCATAGATCAGGGCATCCTCCCGTTTTTTGTTATTGCCTTGCGGTGGATAGTAACCACGGCGCTCGCCAACACAGTTAAAACCGAGAGATTCATACAAATAAATAGCATTGCTATTAGTCAATCGAACCTCCAGAAAAAGTTCATTGGCGTGATCACTTAACACCGATTCCATAAAAGTGAGTAATTTTTTAGCTATGCCGCGCTTTTGATAATCTGGATCAACGGCAATAATCAATAACTCCGCTTCATCAGCGGCAATTGAAAAAACAGCATGGGCAATCCATGACTGCTGATACAGAACGCCCACACAAATATGTGATGAGCAGACCGAGTCACGATAGTTTTCTAGAGTCCACGGTGTTTTGGACGCTTTGCGATCTAACTGCACTATCGTATCTAAGTCTTCGTTATTAAAATTACGAATTTCGAATGGCCCATCGTCAGACAGGCGAAAAGAAAAACATATATCTTTTAATTCAAACATATAAATTCTTCACCACCGGTATGCAGATAACCTAACGACCAGCAGCAAAGTTATAGCTTTTTAAAGATTGCCAAACTTTCACTTTAGAAAGTGGCAAATATAAAATATCTGCCAGGCTTGGCAGTATTATTGCGTCGGCAGAGAATGTCTCAATCGAAACTTGCCTATACAAATTTTCTTCGAAGTTGATTTCTTCTCCCAATACAGCCGAACAAGTATCCTTACCAAATAATAAAAATACAGGTGTAGGTTTATCGAATATACGGGCCTCAATAAAACCTTGTACCATTTGCCGTGCAGCTGACCAACTCGTATCGTGTTTACCTTCCATTAAGCCCATTGGCCAATTTAGGATCTCGGCATTTATTAGATTTGCAGGTAGCTGACCGATTGCACGTAATATATTTATCAATAGTCCCTGTGTTGGCAATGCATCCCCTGAACCTCGCGAGTCTATAACAAAAATATCGTCACCAATATTCCATAGCGAGAGAGAAAATTTTGCGGCCTCAACTCTAGCAGATAATACAAGGTCTTCAATAATTTCTGCGCTACTAACTTCACTATTGATAGAATTGTGAGAAATCTCGTTTGAGATTTTATCGATATTTTTTAAAACATCGTTTCTTAACAGGTTATCTTTAAGCTCGTTAACTTTAGACACATCTGCAAAATCAGAGCTATCTGAGGAATTGTCTAGTATTCCAGATAAATTATGTGGCTCTGAAATTCCAGAAAAAGCCAACGCACTCGACTTTTCTATCCCACCTATAGCAATAGTTTCTGTAACGACAGGTAACGGACATAACACCGCTGTTTTTGCAGCAGGCAATATATACTTTGGCACGAAACTGTCAATGCCAATCGACTCTAAATACTGCATGCGATTTAATTCATTCATATCTAATACCTGTCAGATGATGAGTTCTAAACATTTTCATACTGACAAAAACTTTTTTCAAACACCACTGCGTTGAGGATGCACGCCGGTATGTGGCGCTTCCAGCATATTCAACGCACTTAAGTAAGCCCTTACTGAGGCAGCAACAATATCGGTATCAGAACCGATACCATTAACGATTTGACCATCTCGCTCCAGGCGGACAGTCACTTCACCTTGAGAGTCTGTACCCTGAGTAATTGCATTGACAGAGTATAACTGTAAATCAGTGCCACTTTGTACGACTTGCTCAATGGCTTTGTAGGAAGCATCTACAGGACCACTACCGTCAGACTCGGCCACTACATCTTCCCCTCGCACCTGCAAAGTCAACTTGGCATGTGGTTTATGTCCAGTTTTACAGACGATATCCATATCGACGAGTAAAAATGTTTCTTGCTTGCGCCCACTAGAAGCCGAAGACACCAGAGCATGTAAATCTTCATCGAAAACTTCGTGCTTTTTATCTGCTAACTCTTTAAATCTCGAAAATGCTAAGTTAATCGCGTCTTGCGACTCAAAACTTATACCCAGCGCTTCAAATCGCGCTTTAACGGCAGCTCTCCCTGAATGCTTGCCAAGCACTATTTTATTAGTATTCCAACCAACGTCTTCAGCACGCATAATTTCATAAGTCTCTCGGTGCTTAAGAATACCATCTTGGTGAATCCCGGACTCATGAGCAAAAGAATTGGCACCAACAATGGCCTTATTAGGTTGTACAGGAAAGCCCGTTACCGAAGAAACTAAACGTGAGGTAGGCAAAATATTTGTGGTATCAATATTAGTTTCAACAGGGAAAATATCCTTGCGGGTACGAATTGCCATTACCACTTCCTCCAAAGAAGCATTGCCGGCCCTTTCACCTAAACCATTAATAGTACATTCAATTTGGCGCACTCCATTCATGACCGCGGCGAGGGAATTCGCCACAGCTAGCCCTAGGTCGTTATGGCAGTGAGTGGAAAAGATAGCCTTATCGGCATTCGGCACTGCTTCAATTAATTGCCTGAACATATTGCCGTATTCAATAGGCTCTCCGTAGCCCACAGTATCAGGGACATTTATAGTGGTGGCACCAGCATTGATTGCAGCTTCAGTGATACGACACATAAAGTCGAAGTCTGATCGACTTCCATCCTCAAGAGAAAACTCCACATCATTGGTGTAATTTCTAGCGCGCTTTACCGCATGCACTGCCTGAGCCAGCACTTCGTCAGGACTCATATTCAACTTGTGTTTCATATGAATAGGAGAGGTGGCTATAAATGTATGAATACGAGATTGATTAGCACCTTTTAATGCCTCTGCCGCACGATCAATATCAGCATCCACGGCCCTAGCCAAGCTGCAAACGGTAGAGTCTTTAATCACATCCGCCACCGCTTTGACTGATTTAAAGTCTCCGGGGCTGGCAATAGCAAAGCCAGCTTCAATAACATCAATACGCATTTTTTCCAGCATCTTAGCAATACGCACTTTCTCATCCTTGGTCATTGATGCTCCAGGACTCTGTTCCCCGTCCCTTAGGGTGGTATCGAATATGACCAGTTTCTCTTTACTCATTGTATTCTCCAAATAAGCACCACGAGCAGATACTCGTATTACATTTTATCAATTTAATCATTCGCGTGGCGCTACATATATGATATATGTAGACATCGCTTGGTATTAGCAGTGTGACAGGAACAAACTCTAGTGGCCGCAGCGCGGCAAGGGTAATAATGAGTCGTCGTGTAGGATACGCAACCTCGCCGGATAGTCATTAGCATGACCATCCAGTATCTGGGAATTAGAAGCTGAGGAATAAGGTTGCATTAAATATTTACTCTCTTTAACTTGCTAAAAGCTTAATAAGAGCAGAAGCGAGAGTCAACAATATCCTACAAAAATAAGCATTGATAGGATGAAAAAACAAAAATTTTATCTTTTATCAGCACGCAAAGCAAAAACATCCTAAAACCAAACCCATTTTAGAAAACAGCTATCAGGCTTGATTCGATCATATCAAAACAAATGTTAAGATGTTTTGAAATCCAGCATACGCTGCAAAGGACGCATGGCTCTAGGAATAAGCTCAGGATCGATAAAAACCTCATTATTGCTGTTATCGAAAACCTGAGACAAACTTTGCAGTTCGTTCATCGCCATCCAAGGGCAGTTAGCGCAGCTTCGGCAACTTGCACCAGAACCAGCAGTGGGAGCAATAATTAGCTCTTTGTCTGGACAAGCCTGTTGCATCTTATAAAAAATCCCTTGATCTGTTGCCACAATAAAAGCTTTCGCATCTAATTCTTTTGTAGCATTAATTAACTGCGAGGTTGAGCCAACCGCGTCAGCTAGATTAACAACAGACTCTGGCGACTCCGGGTGAACCAAAACAGCGGCTTCGGGATATTGGGCTTTCATATCCAAAATGCCCTTTGCTTTAAACTCTTCGTGCACGATACAGGCACCATCCCAAAGCAGTATATCAGCGCCTGTTTTACTCGCTACATAACTACCAAGATGCTTGTCTGGCGCCCAAATTATCTTTTCACCTTGACGGTCTAGGTAATCCACAACATCAAGGGCGATACTAGAGGTAACAACCCAGTCAGCACGTGCTTTGACTGCTGCTGAAGTATTAGCGTAAACAACGACTGTCCGCTCCGGATGTTGATCGCAAAAAGCTGAGAATGTATCGATGGGGCAGCCGAGGTCTAAAGAGCATGTTGCCTCTAAGGTCGGCATCAGTATGCGCTTTTGAGGAGAGAGTATTTTGGAGGTTTCACCCATGAACTTAACTCCTGCAACAATGAGAGTCTCTGCAGGATGTTCCTTACCAAACCTTGCCATTTCTAGAGAATCGGCTACACAGCCACCTGTTTCTTCAGCAAGCGCCTGTATTTCTGGCGAAGTATAATAATGAGCCACCAGTACAGCGTTATGCTCTTTTAACTGCTGTTTTATTCTGCTGCGAAGGATTTCAGTATTGACAGGCTCATGGTGCTTTATCGCCAAAGCACTATCGAGGTGGCTTTTCACCATATCAGTAGCGGAAGCCATCACTTGTTGAACATCGTCAGAAACCGCAGTCATTTATATTTACCTACATAATCATTACGCGATGTGTGAATTTACTACAAATGGCACATACAAAAAAGGGGAACACCGCTGCCTTCATTTACGCAAGGTCAGTCACTGCAGATTGCTCATACAGCTGATAGCTCAACTGGTCTAATGGCCAATCTCAGTCTTGCAAAGTATCTTCATGTATTGAAAATACATCTGTAGCCGATAGTAAAAAGGCCCATCCTTTCGGATGAGCCTTTTTATATGGTGGGTCGTACTGGATTCGAACCAGTGACCAATTGGTTAAAAGCCAACTGCTCTACCAGCTGAGCTAACGACCCGTAAAACTTACAATATCTTAAAGACAACTAAAGTAACAATCTCAGCTATCGATACTTTATCTATCTGTTATTAACTTTAATAAAGCACCTCACATTAAAAATGAGAAACTTTAAATATGGTGGGTCGTACTGGATTCGAACCAGTGACCAATTGGTTAAAAGCCAACTGCTCTACCAGCTGAGCTAACGACCCGGGAACCTTTAAGAGCAATGCATATTTGAATTAACTGACTGCGCTCAAAGAGGCGCATATAGTAATGATTTCGAGATAAAACTCAAGAAGTTTTTATCAATTCATTTATAAAAATTAGCTAACGTAGCGAGTTGGGTCTTCCACTTGTGCATCTGCAAAGCCTTTTGCGCGTAAAACACAGCTGTCACACTTTCCACAAGCCTCACCAAGTTCATTAGCTCGGTAACAGGAAACAGTTGCACTGTAGTCTACACCAAGTGCTAAACCACGCTTGATTATGTCGGCTTTTGTCAACTCAAGCAAAGGGGCATGGATCTTAACACCTGCACCCTCAACACCCGCCTTTGTAGCAAGATTAGCCATGTTTTGGTAGGCCTCCAAGTATTCTGGTCTGCAATCTGGATAGCCTGAATAGTCGACGGCATTGACGCCAATAAAAATAGCACTTGCGTTAAGAACTTCTGCCCAGCCCAAGGCGATAGAAAGAAAAACCGTATTTCTCGCAGGAACATAAGTTATCGGAATTCCTGTGCTCTCTATATCCGCATCTGGCACGCCAATGTCATCGTCTGTAAGTGCTGAACCACCAATGGTACGTAAATCTAAACCAACCACTTTGTGCGCCTTTACGTTCATTTTTTTAGCAACCCTTGCTGCAGCATTTAGCTCTGTGCGATGACGCTGCTGATAATCAAAGCTAAGGGAATATACTTGGTAACCCTCACTTTGCGCTATCGCGATGACCGTTGTGGAATCCAAGCCACCAGAAGTCAACACAACAGCGTTTTTCCTGTCTTGTGTTTCTGACATACATCTATCTCAAATTTAGTATTACACTCCGGGCTTATCGCCCCAAAGCTGTTTATGAAGTTGCATTTGGAAGCGTACATTTAAGCCATCTTCCAATATCCATTGTGCTAACTCAGACGGAGGTACCTGCTCATAGCTAGGCGAGAAAAGCACATCACTGACTTTTTCGACAAGTTTGTATTCGTCTAATTTAAAACGCGCCCACTCGTAGTCTTGCCGATCGCAAATCACAAATTTCACTTGGTCACTGCGTTTTAAATGATCGATGTTACTGTATAAATTACGTCCTTGCTCACCAGAAGCTGGCGTTTTAATGTCCATAACCGTTGAGACACGCTGGTCTACCTGGGATATATCCATCGCACCACTGGTCTCCAGAGACACGGCATATTCCTGATCGCAAAGCTTGGTAAGTAAATTCTGACACGCAGGTTGCGCCAGTGGCTCACCTCCAGTGACACAAACGTAACCAGCTTTGTAAGAGGCCACCTCAGCCAGAATGGTGTCAAGAGGCATTTTATCGCCACCGTGGAACGCATACTCAGAATCACAGTAAACACAACGCAAAGGACATCCGGTCAAACGGACAAAAACCGTGGGCAAGCCCACTGTGCGAGACTCTCCCTGCAGAGAAAAAAATATTTCTGTTATACGCAAATTAATGTCGGACATAGCAATACTGGCCAAAAAGCGGCCGATTGTACATAAATTGATGGCATTGATCGAGTAGAGTTTTACTTAAACTCTACTGAGATAGATTTTTTTCTAGATAGTCACGGGCAAGGCGAGCCACGTTAGTATTAGATTTTGCCACTTCTTCAAGTAGGTTTTTCGCCGTACTTTTATCACCAAGCAAATCGTAGACTGTGCCTAGCTTATATTGCGCATCGGTTGCTTTAGAGTGGCTGGGAAACTCACTGATAACGCGAGAAAACCAAGACTGGGCTTTTTCTAAATCTTTTTTCTGCAAGAAAATCTCGCCCAACCAGTACTGAGCATTAGCCGAGTAGCGCCCCTGGGGAAAATCTTCAAGATGCTTGTTTAACGATACTATGGCATCGTCATATTTCTGTTGCTTTAGAACTAAGTTCATTGCAGCACGGTAGCTTTTCAGCTCATCTGCAGAAGAACCCGAACGCCGGGGAGTAGAACTCGTGACGGTATTGTTTTGACCCGCAACACTTTGGGTAGGCTTTGTTACTCCACCTTGACTTAATTCACTGACACGGCGATCCAGGTCAATATAGTCATCCAGGCGCTGCTGTTTCAGTTTTTTAATTTCGAAAGCTTGCTGCTCTACTAATCCCCTTAGCTGCAGGATTTCTTGCTGTAGGGTCTGAAGCTGATAGAAAAGTTCAGCAGAGTTATTGGCCGGCTGTGCCACAGGCACAGGGGTTGCGCCAGAAGGGATTCGGCGATCTTCAACTTCTACTTGGGCAGAAACAAAACAGGCCGCCATTGAAGCAATAGCGGCCGTAACAAAGCGGTACATCATAAAATTTAAATTTTATTTAAGTTCAACTCGACGGTTTTTAGCCCACGCAGAATCGTAACTTCCAACTTCTGCAGGCTGCTCTTCGCCATAGCTTACCGTTTCTATTAGGCTTCCATCAACCCCTTGAAGTACAAGATAGTCACGAACAGCATTCGCACGACGCTCACCGAGAGCCATATTGTATTCGCGGCTGCCACGCTCATCACCATGACCTTCAAGACGGATAGACTTAGGACTATCACGAAGAACTTCAGCGTGAACAGTTAATGCAGCACGCGCTTCAGAAGTTAAAATAGATTGGTCAAATTCAAAGTAGAAAACACTATCAACACCTTCAAGTGGGTCTTGAACAGGTTCTGGAAGATCGTAATCGGTGTTATCAACTGAAGTATCATCTTCAACTGGTGCTGTATCTTCAACGGGTTCTTCTACTTGAGTATTGGAAGAACAAGCAGCCAATACACCTGTTAATGCAAATATTGTTAAAAATAGTTTAATCGTTTTAGTCACTGTTTTACTCCCAAGTTTTAAAAAAATCACTTAACCCACCTAATTTACTAACTAACGAAAGCTAATTAACGAACGGAGACCACGCTGGCTCACGCACATCACCTTGTTTTGAGGGCAGCCTGAACTTAACCCCCGCATCCATCGAAACCGCCGCCAGCACTCCTTTATTTTGATGCTTAGTAGCATACAAAAGCATGGCGCCATTAGGCGCTATGCTCGGCGATTCGTCAAGCCGTGTTTCTGTGAGAATGCGCAAATCTCCAGATACAATATCTTGCCATGCGATGTGATAGATACCATTTTCCCTATGCACCATCACAAGACTCTTGCCGTCAGGTGATACTCTAGAACGGGCGTTGTAATCACCCTCGAAGGTTAAGCGTTCTACACGCCTGCTGGCAAGCCCAACTTGATAGATTTGTGGGCTACCTCCTCGATTTGACGTAAAAATAATACCTTTTCCGTCTGCGGTCCAATTCGGTTCGGTATCAATCGCGAAGTGGCGTGTCACTCGTGTTAACTTTTTACTTGCAATATCTAAAGTATATATTTCGGGGTTTCCATCTTTAGAAAGCACTAAAGCTAGTTTGGAATCATCTGGCGACCAACTTGGAGCTCCGTTGAGTCCTTGAAAATTGGTGAGCTGTTCACGCTGACCGGTCACTAAGTTTTGTCTGAATATAGCAGGACGCGATGTTTCAAAGGAAACATAAGCTACCTGTTTGAGGTCGTGGGACCAAGCCGGAGAAACCAGTGGTTGGCTGGAACTAAAAATTACTTTAGCGCGAGCACCATCTGCATCAGCTTTTACCAAACGATAACGCTTAGGCCCTCGGCGTAGATCTTCAATATAGAGAATTTTAGTGGAAAAAGCACCACGAATGCCGGTTACTGCTTCGTATACAGCATCACTAACAGCATGGGCAATATCCCTCAGTGCCGATGTACCACCACTAGAAGATTTACGAAAAACTTTTCGTTGAGAAACCACATCATACAGTTCGTAAATCAGCTCAAAACCATTGGGCGTTTGCTGCAAACCACCAATTAATACATAACTGGCTCCTAAGATTCTCCAGTCTCGGTAGTGAATTTGAGACTCCTGAGTTGGCAGAGATAACATATCACCGCGAGGAATTGGTCTAAATAAACCGCTGCGCTGCAGGTCTGCTGAAACAATATTAGAAATATTTTCAGGTACTTTGACACCGCCCATAGGCACTACAGCAATGGGAGTAGGGTCGTTAACACCCTGAGTAATTTCTATCGTAAGTTCTGCATGCAATACGGATGATAAGCTAAGTATCATCGTAACGAGCAATATTTTTATCTTCACAGTCTTAAGTCCTGAGGATTAAATGAGAAATTAAAGGTGCGATAGTAACGCTCAAATACATCCGGCGACATTTCTTTTGCTTCTGGGAAAACTTCTACTTTTTTTACCGCCTGGACTGCAGAGCGGTCAAAAGCCGAATCACCACTACTCTCCGTAATATTCACACTGACGATTCTACCTGTTGGCACCAATTGAATTTTCAACACGCAACGCATACCTGTTCTAGCTGAAGGTGGTCGGCTCCATTTCGACTCAACACGCTGACGAAACTTCGAAGTATAGGATTGCGCTTCGTCAGCAAATTCTTCTTCTTGCAACAACCCTTGTTCTTCTAATAAGGCCTGTTCAAATTCTTGTTGCAACCTTTGCTGCTGTTCTTTTTCTTTGCGCTGCTTTTCTTCTCGCGCCTTTTTCGCTAGCTCTTCTTCTCGCTTCTTTTTCTCGGCTGCTTTTTTTGCCTGCGCCTCTTTTCTCTGTTTTTCTATTCTTGCCTTGCGCTTTCGCTCTTGTTCTTGTTTTAAGCGAGCTTGTTCTTTACGTTTAGCTGTAAGATCTATTTTTCTCGGTTGCTTTTTTGCTGACGCTTTTTTTTTCGAAGTATCCTTTAACTTTACCAGCTTAGCTTCAACATATTTGGGAGGAATAACTCTCTTAACTTCCGTTTTACCTTCCCAGCTAACAGTCAACGCTAAAAAAATACCAGCGTGAATCACTAGACTTACTGTTGCAGGAATAACGAACTTAGTTAAAAATTCCATAGTACACCACTTAACGTGGAGGGTCTGTCACGAGACCCACGCTTGGTGCACCTGCATTTTGCAACTCAGTCATCAAGCTTACAACGACGCCATAGGGTACCTTTGTATCCCCCCACACAAGAACAGTAGTTTCAGGCTTTTGCCGTAAAACTTTGCTCACCGTATTAGCAATATCTTTAAGCGGCTTTGCATCTTCTTGCTTATCGCCAAGATTAATATAGTAAGTGCCGTCAGTTTTTACCGAAACAATTATTGGCTCTTCGTCTTTTTTGTCGACCGGTGCAGAGGGCGCTTGGGGCAGATCAACCTTGACCCCCTGCATTAAGAGGGGGGCTGTGACCATAAAGATGACCAACAGAACGAGCATAACGTCAATATAAGGAACGACGTTAATTTCAGCCATTGGTTTACGTTTTTTACCAGCCATAATTACTTCGCGTGTACTTGCCTATGTAAAATTGACGAGAATTCTTCAGCAAAAGTTTCGTAGTTACCCGTTAAAAATTCTGCTTTGGCTGCAAAACGGTTGTACGCAAGTACTGCGGGTATTGCTGCAAACAAACCCATGGCCGTTGCTACTAGAGCCTCTGATATACCCGGTGCAACTGTCGCCAATGTTGCCTGGGTTTGATTAGCGAGTCCACGGAAAGAATTCATAATCCCCCAGACAGTTCCAAACAAGCCTATGTAGGGGCTTACAGATGCCACACTCGCCAAGAAAGGTAGGTTACTTTCAAGCTTTTCCTGTTCTCGCGACAAAGCCACACGCATCGCTCTTTGTGTGCCTTCCATAATCGCATCAGGCTCTGTGCCGCTCTGTTGACGCAGACTGGAAAACTCTTTAAACCCAGAGCGAAAAATATTTTCTATTCCCTCGATACTATTCTTGCCAGACTTGGCATTACCTTGTCGATATAGCTGAGTTAAATCAACACCGGACCAAAAAGTATTTTCAAACGCTCGTAAATGACGATGGGCATTACGCTGATAAATTGCTTTTTGCACAATCATTAACCAGGAAATCATGGATGCAAGAACCAAAACCATCATTACTAGTTGGACAAGTAAGCTCGCATTCGATATCAAATGGATAATCGACAGTGGCTCATCGTTCATGAAATAAATCCCCTTCCTGTATGCTTTGTTACGACAAAGGTATGTATTTTACACATGACATTTCTTTGTTTAACTGAGTAGTTCAACTAATCGTTTAGGAAATGCACAGGCACGCATTGTATCGCGATTTACACATGCGACCTTAATTTCAGCTTCAGTTAAGCAAAATCCGTCACAAAATATTTTTTGTTCAAACACCATATAAGTGCGAGCAAGCTTTATAATTTTTGCTGTGACAGCAAGATTATCATCAAGTTTAGCTGGTTTTCTATAATCGACTTTCGCCGATACTACCACCATTAATTTTCCATCGTCTAATACAGCAGGTTTTGGAAAACCCTTATTACGTAAAAGTTCTGTGCGAGCTCGCTCCATAAACTTTAGGTAATTCACATAAAAAACTATACCGCCTGCGTCTGTGTCTTCGATATAGACACGTATTGGAAAAAAAAATTCGTTGTCCAAAGTCATGGAGTCCTGCACTTATATCCCAGGTAGTGAATCTTGTTTCACCGTATTAGGTGCGTGCAAACCGAAGTGCTGATAAGCAAGCTGCGTTGCCATTCTTCCTCTTGGCGTTCGCATCATAAACCCCTGTTGTATCAAATAGGGTTCAAGCACATCTTCGATTGTATCACGCTCTTCACTAATCGCAGCAGCTAGACTGTCAACCCCGACTGGCCCGCCAGCAAATTTTTCTATCATGGTCAGCAATAAACGGCGATCCATATGATCAAAACCGTTTTCATCAACATTAAGCATATTCAGTGCGAGATCGGCTATTTCCGCGATCACCTTGCCGTCTGATTTAACTTCTGCGTAATCGCGAACACGACGCAAAAGACGATTGGCTATACGAGGAGTTCCGCGGGCACGCTTAGCAATTTCTGCAGCGCCACTTTCGTCAATTTCTACTCCAATCAGGTTGGCCGCACGAACAATAATTTTGGTGAGATCTTGCTTATTGTAAAATTCGAGTCGCTGCACAATACCAAAGCGGTCTCTGAGAGGCGAGGTTAGTAAACCCGCTCTTGTTGTCGCCCCTACCAGTGTAAACGGGGGTAAATCTAATTTAATCGAGCGCGCAGCAGGCCCTTCTCCAATCATGATATCTAACTGAAAATCTTCCATTGCCGGATACAAGACTTCTTCTACAACGGGGCTTAGGCGATGGATTTCGTCAATAAATAGTACATCTCCTGCATCTAAGTTCGTCATCAAAGCGGCCAAATCCCCAGCTTTTTCAAGAACGGGGCCAGAGGTAGTTTTTAAATCTACCTCCATTTCAGTGGCAATAATATTTGCCAGGGTAGTTTTACCGAGCCCAGGCGGTCCAAAAACTAAGGTATGGTCGAGGGCTTCGTTACGCTTTTTGGCCGCACCGATAAATATTTCCATTTGCTCTCGAACAGCTGGCTGGCCGATATAGTCTTGTAAGCGTTTAGGCCTGACTGCACGGTCGAGATGTTCTTCTTTTGGTTGAGCACTTGGCCCAATAATACGATCTTCTTCGATCATTATGTCACTACTCTACCAATGAAAACTTGGCGTTTAAAAATACAATAACAGTTTTCTATGCCAAAAACTGGCAATTCAACACAATGTTATGTGCTAGCTTACTTTTTAAGAAAAAATGCTAAGCAGGCAACATTCCGCGCAATGCCAGACGAATCAAATCTTCACTGCGTTGAACATCACCATTTTTTACTTTTGAGACAGCCTTAGTAGCTTCTGTTGGCTTATAGCCCAGGGCAATCAAGGCACTCTCAGCTTCTGCAATCATGTCATTAACGTTTGAGGCAGGCTCGTCGAGCTTAATAATCCCACTCTCATTACTATCTGGAGTTTTTTCTATACTCCAATCTTTTAGTTTGTCACGCATCTCGACGATCAAGCGTTCAGCTGTTTTTTTGCCTACACCCGGAACTTTTACTAGAGCAGAGACATTGTCATCCATAACACACCGAGCAAAGTCATTTGCCTCCATAGACATGATGCCAATAGCCATTTTAGGTCCAACACCGCTAACTTTTATAAGTAAGCGAAAAAGTTCTCGGTCTTGAGTACCAATAAAGCCAAACAGCTGCTGAGAATTTTCACTGACGGAGAAATGTGTGTGCAATACTACCTGCTTGCCGGCTGCAGGTAACTGGTAGAAAGTCGTCATGGGTGACTGTAATTCATAGCCGACACCTTGGACATCGATAAGTAAATGGGGAGCTTGTTTTTCCAAGAGGGTGCCAGTCAGTCGACCAATCATAATTTTTCTCTTTATTACATTCTCTGGCACATAGCCGAAATTAAAATTTAAACTCTTAGACTAAGCATTAAGCTTAATATGATTTAGGAAAAGTTGTTATGTATACAAAGCACTCAATAAGAACTCTATGCACTATATTCTTTAGTCACCTTAGCCTGATTGTAACGACAAGCCATGCCTTTTGCTAAATTATACGACCACGGCGATATTGTTTAGAACCTGCCATTCTGATCATATGCTGCTGTGTATTAGCGTGGCATAACGCAATAGCAAGCGCATCGGCGGCATCTTCCTGCGGTGTTTTCGGAAGCTTCAATAATGTCTTTACCATATGTTGCACTTGTGTTTTATCCGCAGCGCCTGTTCCGACGACCGACTGTTTTACCTTTCTCGCTTCATATTCATATACCGGCACATCATTATCCATTGCTGCGACTATTGCAGCGCCTCTAGCCTGTCCTAATTTCAGCGCTGAGCCAGCGTTCTTTGCCATAAAAACCTGTTCTATAGCAAACTCTTGAGGAATATGGAGTTCAATAAGTTCGGATACGCCATCGAAGATCACTTTAAGTCTTTCAGGCAGTGATAATGTATCAGGGATACGAATCAGGCCACTCGCGATATAGCTTACCTTGCCTGCGGTAAAGTTGATAACACCGTAGCCGGTTTTACGTGACCCTGGGTCGATTCCAAGGAGAATAGACATATATGTTTTTTTATTCAGTGGTAGTAGACACTACAAGTTTTTCAGCCAGCTCAACAATAGTCAAGCAAGAATCTCTTACTTGGAAGTGACAACTTTATCTTTCAGAACCACCGTGACGACAGACTCTATCTTCTGTTTACGCTCAACCATTTCAACAAAGAGGGCAATTTTTGCACTTATAGCTGTATTATAGGCTTCAAAATAACGAACTAGCTCATAAAAACGCCTAATAACTAAACGCTCATAGTCCGCGCCATTCAGCTGCTCAAGTTGTAGCTTATTTGCATTTATATCAACAGTAATATGTGGTTCCAATAGAGAAGAAGGAAAGTGAGCAATTACACTCTCCGTTTTCTCAACGGTTTTTAAAATCATTCGAGTCAATCTAGAAATAGTCTTCTGGTGAAAAGTATCTCCTTGTTCTCGCCTTTCAATTAGTTGTTCTAAGGTACCACACTTTATTTTACTATCCGCCACCGTATTTTGAAGCTCGCTTAGCTTAGCTAACATTTTTAGCAACATAAGTGCGCGCGAATGAGCCTGGTGATTTCTACCTAGAGCAATACCTGCAACAACTCTAATACCGTAGAACTTTCGGTAGGTAGGGATACTATCTTTATATTTTGTATTGAACCCATCTATAGTGCTTTTTAGATTCTCGATAACTTCAATCTGTGGTCGCTTACCACTGCCATCTTTTATAAGCCAATGATAGAAATGGTATTGCGACATGTTTTTCTGATGATCACTGAGCAGTTCAATACAACGATTAAACTCCGGAAGGCTATGTCGAATACTCACAACAACCTTATTCAAAAAGGGTGTTATTTTACTTTCATCAAGTTTTGAGAATTTATCAACTTCAGCTGTGTCCCAAACAATATCTCTGCGATAAAGACCACTAGAAAATTTACGTAAAATCTCTTCATTTTTTGCCATGACAACAGGTTGCTGCTCATGTTTTTTTCTACTGTCGCCTTTATTTTCATTTTCGACTTTCCCTTGAATACCGTGTTGCTTGTAAAATAGTGTTGTTACAGCTGTAGAAATATCTTCAATATTTTCAAATAGAAAGGATATTGGCTGAGAAAACGTGATATTACTGTCAATCGCAAGCTTAGTTATCTCTCTTGTTCTCGAACTCGGAGGCGGCAGCATGTGCCAGCTGCTGAAAAACTCAGAGAGCGTCATTTCAATGAACTGCTCTTTTTGAATTGTTGTTTGATCGTAAACAGACGATATCAAACTAGACATATTTGCCGGCGCGTTACCCTCTGATAAGATTTTCTCAAGTGCAGAGTGATAGGCTTGATCGATCCTTACTAACTTTTTTAAAAGCTGATTCAGCTCATCACTTCCTAAGAGATGTGCCTGATAACTATCTGCCTTATAATTCATTTTATCTAACACAGATCCAGATAAGGCTTTAACTATATTTAGAAATAACTGAAATACTTTATTTGTGAATGATGATGCGAAGTAAACAGGAATAAATAAAAAGCGTAATAGAGTAAGCTTTTCTCCTATAGCCTCTATTTTTAGTAACCAAGGATCTTCGTTATAAGCGATCCTATAGCACCAACTTCTGATACTTCTCAATATAAGATAGTATTGGCTATTTTTACTCTCCGAGTAGAAACTGCACTCTCTGCTAATAAAGGATAAAAGTTCAAGGGACGATACATTTGTCAGTAGAGGCAGCCCGACTTCCAAACTTAGGACTTTATTTTTATAGTCTTTAATAGATTTGTAATAAACATCCACTACGACATCGGTAGAGACATACACTTTCTTGATAGGATCAATATGAAGAGTTGAAGACAGTTTGTCGATAACAGAAAAAAAATCGTGATAATTCTTCTCGCTTAGTTCTAAAAAGGGTTTATTGTAAGCCTTTTGTATAAAGGGTCTTAATAAAAATATTAAAAATGGCGCGGCCAAAATAAGTCCTATTCCCTGTAACAAAGCGGACAAAATAGATGAAGGGTTTATCAGGATAATAAAGAAGGATAATAGCTGGTAAAGATAGGTTAAGCTCAATAAGACAGTAAAAAGAGCATAAACCAAAAGTGGAATAGCAGATGCAAATGTAAGGATATTAAGTCTTTTTGAAATATCTTCGTTATCAGACACAGTATCTTGATAGTGCTCAAATGCTTTATCAATACTATTTTCTAGCGACACTAATGACGGATTACTCACAATAAATTCACCTTAAAATACTCACTTAAGACTTTTACTTCACTCAACTCCTTTTGTTTTCTCATATTAGATTAGCTTTACACGCTATTGATGATACCAAAAAATAGTGATTTGCCACAGATGAGTATTTAAGCGTGGATAATACTGGGCTGTAATAAGATAGAAGGGTTAGTCAAACGCTATTAGATATGTTGATCTGGTGATGTAGTTATTCTTATTAGACAATAAAAAACCCCATCAGCCTGAGCGGATGGGGTTTTCATAATAAAAGCCTGACGATGACCTACTCTCACATGGGGAAGCCCCACACTACCATCGGCGATGCACCGTTTCACGTCTGAGTTCGGGATGGGATCAGGTGGTTCCAGTGCTCTATAGTCGTCAGGCATAACCGGTGGACGAAGCAGCTAAAGGTTATTAGCAACAACATCGAATCTGTTATGCATGCCTGTTACACAGGCTTTAACAAGCGAAAGAAGAAGACAGCATAGTGTTCTTATACACACATAATCCAGTGTCACTCATGAACTAAAGTGCTCTACGCTATAACTTGATTAGTACCAAGCCTAGCCAGCAATACATTCATTGTATAATCAACACAATCAAAGCCTTTACACAACTTATATCGTTTATCATCGATTATCGTTGCCATAAAGATCTTTCAATCATTTCCGTTATATGGTCAAGCCTCACGGGCAATTAGTACGGGTTAGCTCAACGCCTCACAACGCTTCCACACCCCGCCTATCAACGTCTTAGTCTTAAACGGCCCTTCAGGGGGTCAAGCCCCAGGGAAATCTCATCTTGAAGGAGGCTTCCCGCTTAGATGCTTTCAGCGGTTATCCCGTCCGAACATAGCTACCGGGCAATGCCACTGGCGTGACAACCCGAACACCAGAGGTTCGTTCACTCCGGTCCTCTCGTACTAGGAGCAACTCTTCTCAAATTTCCAACGCCCACGGCAGATAGGGACCGAACTGTCTCACGACGTTCTAAACCCAGCTCGCGTACCACTTTAAATGGCGAACAGCCATACCCTTGGGACCGGCTTCAGCCCCAGGATGTGATGAGCCGACATCGAGGTGCCAAACTCCGCCGTCGATGTGAACTCTTGGGCGGAATCAGCCTGTTATCCCCGGAGTACCTTTTATCCGTTGAGCGACGGCCCTTCCATACAGAACCGCCGGATCACTAAGACCTACTTTCGTACCTGCTCGACGTGTCAGTCTCGCAGTCAAGCGCGCTTTTGCCTTTATACTCATTGCATGATTTCCGACCATGCTGAGCGCACCTTCGTACTCCTCCGTTACTCTTTGGGAGGAGACCGCCCCAGTCAAACTACCCACCATACACTGTCCCTAATCCCGCTAAGGGACCGAGGTTAGAACCTCAAACATACCAGGCTGGTATTTCAAGATTGGCTCCACCTAGGCTAGCGCCTAAGTTTCAAAGCCTCCCAGCTATCCTACACAAGTAGGCTCAAAGTTCAGTGCAAAGCTATAGTAAAGGTTCACGGGGTCTTTCCGTCTAGCCGCGGGTATACGGCATCTTAACCGCAATTTCAATTTCACTGAGTCTCGGGTGGAGACAGCGCCGCCATCGTTACGCCATTCGTGCAGGTCGGAACTTACCCGACAAGGAATTTCGCTACCTTAGGACCGTTATAGTTACGGCCG